>JAIPBH010000003.1 GCA_021739635.1 Flavobacteriaceae bacterium
ACAATGAAATTAATGTTTAAAAACGGTCAACTCTAATCAGGGAAGTTCAGTACAATTAATGATTAACGATTTACAATTAACAATGCCCTTCGACTGCGCTCAGGGTGACAATATAATTAACGATTCAACGATTAACGATGTGTGATTTTTGATTTTTAATTTTTAAAAACGCGTCAACTCTAATGATGGACGTTTAAAGCCCTTCGACAAGCTCAGGGTGACAACGTTGTGTGAACGAGAGTTGGAAAGTTTGAAAGTATGAAGTTAAAAGTTAAAATTAGTCATCCTTATCTCTGTGTGTTTGAAAACAAAAATTAGGGATTGAAATTAGTCGATAAAATTCTATTGGGCCCAACAAGGCAAGGTCTTATAGAATTCAATTTAATTCAATCTTAAGCCATTTATATCACGGCTATGCATTGCATGCCATAAGATAATTGTGCTGTTTTCTGTTTGCTTTGTGTTTTTTCAACCAAACTCAAGCCCAACCAAACCGTTAGCGCCATATTACTGGCGGGCGTGCTCTTTGTGTTTATTTGAAGTTGAATGTCTTGGGATTTGACATTTATAGGTTCTATTGTTGATTCTATTTTAAACCCTAAGCCATTTTGCTCTGGATGTAATGGCTGATACCTTTCTAAAGTATTATTCCATTGATAGGGCGATACCCAACACACTGCTGCTCTAAACTTCAATTGCCGCCCTTTTTTGGTTAGGTTCTTCATCTTTTGATAGGCTTCTTTTTGAATAGTAATGGTAACTATATTGCGTTCTGCATTGGTTGTTATTTGTGGTGTTGCGGTTATTCTTTTGTTTAATGGTTTTTCTTTATGTAGTTGAAACCCTATGAGACTTTCTGCATTGTTTAAAAGATTGGCGTCTCTTTGACCTTGTATTCCTGCTCCTTTTTGAATGATTTTACGGCAAACTCCTGTTAACCTACTTTGCATATAAGAATCTTTAAACGCTTTGGCTAGAGGCCCTAAACCCATAATGATAGATTTAGCAAGATATACGGCAGCGGCAAACTCTTGGGTATTGCCTTTTACTTTTACAAACGCTGGATCGTTTTGGATGCGCTCTTTGGAAGGCCCTGTTGCTTTTCGAACGATGTCGACCCCATTTAGTTTGTAGTAGCATAGACCATTAAGCGTTCCTTTGATTTTTATAATGCCTTTTTGTTTTGCCATTTGGGAAATTACGGATTTTTTTAAATTCAAATAAATGGCATTTAGGGGTTTATACCAAATTATTATTAAAAATAAGCTAATTCTTCTATGTATTTCTTGAAAGGAAAGCTTACACAACTAAACTATAAAAAGTCAACCTTTTTTGTGTGGCTATTTGTTATTTTTGTAGTAGAAAGCACTCGTTACAAACGAGGGCTAACAGGGGCGCATTCGAAACTTTTATCAAGCACTTTTTTGTTAAGTATTTCGACTGCGCTCAATGTGACAATTTAGACTAAACCACTATGGACTTGCAGTCCATAGTGGTTTAAATAAAAGAATGAAATTCTTAAAAACGTAAAAACAATAGTACGTCATTGCAAAGGAGGCACGACTGAAGCAATCTTTATATTAGAGAGAGATTGCTTCGTTCCTCGCAATGCCGTCAAGAATGAAATTTTGTAGAAACTGAAAGTCTTGCACTGAAAGTGTATAGTTTCAACTAACGGACTGAAACAATGAACACGCTTAACTTAATGACATTGAACGAGCACTAACAGGTGCACTTTTATGCCAGCACTGCCATGGTGGAACCCTACGTAGCCTGCGCCTATGCAGCAGATGGTTTTTATTTTCATTTTATAATATAATTTAAAAACACAACGCCAATAAGTCTTAATTAAATACTGTCCATAAAAAGCTTTAATTAATTCTTGGTTTATATTTATGAATGTCCCCAATCAGCATTAAAGGGAAAAAATCAACCGTTCTGTCACACCTATATTTCTACAAACGCAATCGAGATTAGAAGGAATCTCCTTAAATATTAATAGATGTTTCAAAAAAAATTTACTAGGCTTAAAAAAACAGAATAAAAAATCATCGCAAAGCTTATTATACGGATTATTATATTATTTTTGTACGTATAATATAAATGTTATGGACACAAAATTGACTTTAAAGCTTAATCAAAGGATTATCGAGAAAGCTAAAGCATATGCTTCCGATAAAAAAATAAGCCTTTCCCGAATTGTGGAAGCCTATTTACAATCTCTGCCTTCAGAACATGATCTTACTGAATTTGAGATTTCACCTTTCGTAAAAAGTATTGCCACCGGAACCGAAATCCCATCTGATTTGGACTATAAAAAAGAATATGCTGATCAATTAATGGAAAAATACAAATGACTAAGCGGCTTTTTATAGACACCAACATTATATTGGATTTTTTAGGAGAACGGAAACCGTTCTATGAACCCATTGCAAAAATTGCAACTTTGGCAGAAAAGCAGAAATTAACAATGGTTGTTTCCCCAATTTCATTTGCAACCGTAAATTATTTCCTTACAAAATTTGAGAACCCAAAAATTGCAAGAGAAAAACTGCGCAAGTTCAAAATAATTAGTGAGATATGCTCTATAGACGGACATACGGTTGAAAAAGCACTTAATTCTTCAATAAAAGATTTTGAAGATGCTTTGCAATATTTTAGTGCGACCGAATCGGACTGTAAGATTATAATAACAAGAAATGGAAAGGATTTTAAAAAATCGTTACTGCCAGTAATGACGGCGGACGAATTTTTAAAATCTTTGAATGAAAAATAACGACGCACAATAAAGGGCTTGTAAAAATCCCTTAATTACGTGCCAATCAAAAATAGAATTTCTGATGTTTCAGGCTGCGATTCTCGATGCATTGATATCAACAATGGTCATTTGTGAAATTGCCTAGATCGTTTTGGATGCGCTCTTTAGAAGGCCCTATTGCTCTTCGAACCATGTCGACCCCATTTAGTTTGTAGTAGCATAGGCCATTAAGCGTTCCTTTGATTTTTATAGTGCCTTTTTGTTTTGCCATTTGGGAACTAGATTTTTAGCAATTCATCTTTGAACTTATCTAGAACTTCATCTTGAGAAAATTTATTTTTGACAAATTGTTTTGCATTAAACCCTAATTCCTCTCTGAGTTTATTATCATTTATTAATGTGTTCATGTAATCTACAATCTCTTTTACTGAACTTCCATCTAAATAATATCCTCCATTTGAATCTTGTAAAACGGTTGCCACTTCACTTTTTAAATTACCTGTTACAATAGATGGTTTACCACTGGCCATCATACCTAATAATTTAGAAGGCATAACCGTATCAATCACATCTGTCTTTTGAAACAAAATATGTAAATCCGCACTAGATAATAATAGTGGTAGCTCTTCAAAAGGGACTAAGTTGTAATGTTTAACAAAACTAAACTGTTTTAATTTATTCATTACCATTTCCTTTTCTGCGCCTTCTCCGACTACAACAACCTCGATGTTCTTTATATTTCTTAATTCAGTAATAAAACTAAAAAACAGCTCCCAATCTTGTTTAGCACCAATGTTCCCTGAATATAGTATTTTAAAATTATCTGATTTTAAATATGGATGAATTTTATTCTCCATTTTATCAAATAATGAAACGTCTATCCAATTAGTTAAATAATACGTGTTTGCCTTTGTTTTTTCTTGTAGCTTGTTTATCATTCCATGACTTATTGTTGAAACAACATCTGCCTTGGATAATAATTTCTTCTCAATCCACAATAACCCTTTAAAAACTGTTTTTGCTTTTCCACTAAGTAATCCAGAGTCTATTGCGGCATCAAACTCAAAATCTTGGATATGCACCCATAGTTTTGAGTTGTATCTTAATTTTAAAAACCATCCAAGCAATGCCGATGTTGTAAACGGAATGATTGAAATAACTATATCTGGTTTTGAGATCCTAAATAGGTTAATAAAATTTCCAAAAGTAAAACTGATTAAATGAAGAATTCTTTTTGAAAATGTTGGAGTTTTGGGTACAAATTGTTTACTTCTTAAAACGGTTACACCATTAATAGTCTCTTTTAATAAATAGGGTTTTGTTTTGTAATCATCTCGTATTTCCCATTGTGGGTAATACGGAAAGCCCGTTATAACCGTTACCTGAAAACCGTTTTTAACTAAATACTCAGCTTTTTGGGTTGTGTAAAGTCCAATGGCGCTATCTTCTGGGTAATAATTTATGCCTATGATTGTTATTTTTTTACTCAACGTCTCGTTTCTTTATAAGTTTTGCTGGTGAACCAGCATACACAGAAAAAGCCTCTAAATCGTTAAATACAGAACTTCTAGCTCCAACAACTGTCCCTTGTTTGATAATTATACCTGGTGCCACGAAAACATCGGTTGCCAACCAACATGAGTCTTCAATGACTATTTTTTTAGAATAAATTGGAAAATCATTTTTTGTATAATCATGCGAGCCAGTACAAATATAACTTCTTTGTGATATAACAGTGTTATTGCCTATCTCAATATCTCCCAAAGAATAAAGCACAACCTCATCACCAACCCAACTATAATCACCAATTGTTACTTTCCATGGATAAGTTATTTGTGCTGTTGGCCTTATAATGACATTCTTTCCAATTTTAGCTCCAAAACTTCTTAGCAAAAACCGTCTCCAACCATAAAAAATCTGAGGTGATGGTTTAAATAATAAAGCATAAACGATCCACCAAAGTTGTACAGCAATTTTTGATTTGCCTCTGAAATTTGAAGGAAGTTGAAATTTACTTAACTTAAACATCTATCGAAAATTTTAATCATATTCTCAACAAAAACATCTTCTGTAAATTCCTTTTCTGCATAAACTTTATTTAACTCCCCCTTTTTCTTCAACACTGTTCTATTTGATACTAAAGATAAAATTTTTGATTTTAAATCCTTAACATTATTCTTCTCAACAAAAATAGCATTATTATCCGTACAAATATCTGGAATCCCCCCGTGTTTTGTTGTTAAAATTAAATTACCAAAAGCCATAGCTTCTATAATTGAAATGGGTTGTCCTTCTCCTCGACTATAAAACGTAGGTAAACAAAATACATTACCCCACGATAGCATTTCTGCTTTAGCTTTTCCTGATACAACTCCCAAATATTCTAAATTAGAAAACCTTTCCATTTTTGAAATAACAATTTTGTTTTCTGGAGTGATATTACCAGCAACTTTTACCTTGATTATGTTTGGATCAATACCTTCCAATGCTTCCAATAATAAATTAATGCCTTTACCTTCAATTAAATTACTTAAAAAAATAAGTCTAAGATCTTCATAATTTTTTTCCTCTTTATCCATTAACTTCAAACTACTTTCAAAAAAATTTTTACATATAAATATCCTTTCTCCGTTTAAAAAAAATGAAAGATGCTCTTTTAATGATTTTGAAAGAACAATACCATAATCAAATTGTCTTAAAGTAAATAACATCAGCTTCTTTTTTAACCCTTTTTGGTTTTCATATTCATTCTTTAAAAAACCTCCATGCAAATGAATAACTGTTTTAGATTTAAAAACTTTTGCTGCTAATAAAAAAGGTAAGTACTTTAATACTCCAAAAAAAGTTTGCCCTATAGTAATATTAACTATATCAAAAAAAAGGATTTTATATAAGCTTAAATAGACCTTAAAAAAAAACAATATTTTATTTATACTAAATTTTCCTGTATTTCCTTTAATATCCGTTTGAACTTGGGTGTTAATAATTCCTATTTGTTTTCCTTTGTTCTCTAAACCACACTTTAACACTTCATTTGCTAAACTTACTCCTGAAATTGGAGAGGGGAATGGACCTATTAATAGTATTTTTGTTCTCAATCTTTAAATATTTTAAGAAACGGTTCAGCCATTTTTTCCACCGAGTACATATTTCTGCAGATTTCTGATATTTCATTTCTCTTTGAATACCATTTATCTTTATATAAATAAAAAGAGGAAATCTTATCAGATAAATTATCTATGCTTTCTGTTTTAAAATACTCTGAATTTTCTCCTAAAATAGCCGCTTCTAATTCTGGTGAGTGAGGTTCATCTTTAGATATAATCATAGGCACTCCAAAACCTAAACTTTGTGTTATAGATAACCCAACATAGCCGGGAGATACACTTGCTATAGATGTTGAATATAATTCTCTAATTATCTTATAATCTGATATATGTCCATAAAGAACAACTCGATGCTCAATATTATGTTTATCTATAAATGCATTTAAAATATCAAATTCAGGACCATTACCTACTATCAACAATTTTGACTCTTTAGGTAATCTATTTAAGACATTATAAAACGCTTGAAGCAATAATAAGGGTCTCTTTTCCTTTACTAACCTACCTACGTAAATAAAATTGACAATCTTATCTAAAGGCTGAGATAAAGGCTTCATCTCATCCTCAAAGTATACAGCATTACATGCTGCGTAAATATTTTTATTTTTTAACTGAGCTTGCAACTCCTCTTTTTGTTCTTCGGTGTATGTTATATAACCATTAGCTATTCGTTTAAAAAGCAACCTAATAAATTCTGTTTTTGAATTCTTCCCAGACCTTGACCATGCATGTCCCCATAAATAAATCTTTTTACGCAATAAAAATCGGATAATTACTATCGGATAAAAACTAATATTTCTAAGGTTGAACTCAATGACTACATTTTTAGCTTTAAAAATCTTATACATTGGTAAACATTGAAATAAAAATCTTCTTTTAAAAAAGAAATGATTATTTACCCATGATACCGAAGCTACACTATCAACCGATTTTATAGAAGGAGTATAGTATTCTTTCCCAGAAAGAATACTAACCGTTTTGTTATTTTCCAATATATAATTATATACTTTAACTCTATAATCTGGAATACAGGTTTGTATTATTAAATTCATTTTTCAATAAGTTATTTAGACTCGATTCTATTACCAATATTATTTGAGTTTATATGTAACAGAGGAATCATATTAAGTAAAAAAGCAAACAACACTATACCAGACTGTCTCTCTAAAACATTTTCTGTTAAAAAAGTAATACAATATAATAGCAGTATTATAAAAAGTAATTTTTCACCTCTATAACTTTTATAAAGCGATATTAGTAGTACTCCTACTAAAGTTCCCAACCCAAACACCCCAGAATATAATGTATACCCTAAATATTGATTATGAGAATTATAAATAACCTCTGGATTATAAGTATAATATTGCCTAACGCATGTATCAACATTAGTTTTAGCATTTTCAACACCAACACCAGTTAAAAAATTTTCTTTAAACAAATCTGCTGCACATAGGATTGTAAGTTTATGAACTAAAACTGAATTATATTGGGTGTTTTCATTTAAAACATCCTTGTCTAATAATTTAGAGAATCTATTGTATTTGTTTGGAGCTACAATACATATAAAAACAACCCCTGTAAACAAAACTAAAGTACTGATATATAATTGCTTTTTACTTAAAGTAAGAAATAAATATATTGTGGTAGAGACAATAAGTGATATGACAGCTATTTTTACTGATAGCATCAATAATAATAACAATAAAACCAGTATAGAGCAACTAATTAAAACTATTCCTTTTCGCCGTTTTAAAATCCAGCTTAAACCAATAAGTATAGCAATATTTAAGAAAATAGAAATATATCCTGGATGTCTTGCAAAATAAGGTGCATCTAAAATAGCGTTTTGAAAAAAGTTTGAATCTAAATTCGGGTATCTTGGGTTGGAATATTGACTTATTATATAAAATGAAATTAATGTAAATGATACGGTAGAGATAAAAAAAACTTTTTTCCATATTTCAAATAATTCTTTTACTTTAACTTTATTTTGAATAGATACAAAAAAAAGAATTATAGGAAATAGAAGAAGCGATACCATTTGTTCTAACTTCTTAGTTGCGAATGCATCTATGCCGTCAAAAAAAGTGGTTAAAAGCACAAAAAATAATAAACTATTGATAACAAAAAAACTATTGGACTTTGTTGGTTTATTTGATTTTATGTTTAGCAAAGAACTAACCAGTACCAATCCGCAAAATAAAATCGAAACAAACACTTCTAATCGCTCTGAAGTAAGAGGAATTAATCCAAAAGAAAAAAAAGCAATCTTTAATAGAAGTCCCTCTTTAAGAACATTAAAGCTATTTTTCATCACTAAGATTGTTTTTAATGAAATCCCATTTAAAGACAGAATATAAAGCCATTGACAGATACCAGCCTTTATGGGTGTTGAGCGTAAAACTAAATTGTGTTTCTATAAAGTAAAACAATAACATTACTAGTGTTAAAAAGAATATCGATTGCGAAAATATTTTCTTTTGATTTCTCACAATAAAATTATATTCATTGAAGCAAAATATAATTAATATAACACACAAAATTAAGCCCACAATACCAAAACTTGAAATAAATTCCATAAATAAATTATGCGGATACATTGCTATTTGGTCACTATTTATATCTTTAGAAGAATACTCCCCAAAAGTACTAACGCTTATACCCCACGGTTTTGTAATAAGCACATTTATAGCGTCCAAATAACTTATTAATCTTGGTGAAAATGAATCAGAGTTTTTTGAGGTTAATGTAATAAACCTAGAAGCTATTTTATTTATATCGAATACCGTTATTAAAACTATAAAACCTATTGTTAATATTAATATAGACCCTAAAATGATTTTTGGATTGAATTTTATTCTAAAAAACATCCAAAAAACCAAAAAGAAAGCTAAAATCAATGCAAAAACAGGTCCTCTGGTATTTGTTTTAATTATGGCAAAAGCAATAATTGCCAAGATTGGTAGTGAAAATAGTGATTTTGCCTTCTTTGAAAACTCCATTTTCATTGTAGGCATCATGTAGTATATAACAATTATTAAAATAGCAGAACAAAGAAATAAACAAAACGGAATAGGGTAAACTCCTGGAAAAGTCATTCTTTCATAAGGATATTGAGCTATACTGTGTAAATAAAGACTTTCTATTGAAAATAGAATAGCAAAAAAAACAATTGCACCAATAAACCAGGCTAAACTTTTTGTTTTATTCTCAGTATTGAAAAAATAAAGCTTCGTAATAAAATAAAATGGAGCTCCTAAAAACAAAAAAACACTAGTATATTTAATAGACTCCATTATACTTGGTGAAACAAGAATAGAAAACACCATAATAACAGTTAATAAAACAATAAATACGTCAAATATATCAGATTTATAATTTATTTTTTTCTTGTTAATCAAAACCTTAAGAGTAATGATTACAAAACACAATATAGGTAAAACAGCTCCTAATAAAACATCACTTTCATTATAATACCCATATTTAGGCGCTTGGTAATTTACATAGGGTATTGCTCTAAATAAATTTATGTTCAATAATATAGCCAAAGAAATTTCTGGTTTCTTAATTGTTATAAACAATATTGTAAAAAAAACACAATATATTAGATAGTGCTCCATTCAATTTTTATTATTTATTAATTACCTTTTTCCATTTTTCTTCCCAAACACTAAAAGAAAAACCTTCTTCAATAGTCTTTCTTGCGTTTTCTCTTATCTTAGAAATTATTGCAGGATTATTAATTAAATACTCTATTTTATCAATAAAATCTTTGGAATTAGGGTTAACCAAGAACCCGTTAAAACCATCAATAACTATATTCGTCATGCCACCTACGTTTGATGCAATTGGAATACATCCACAAGCCATAGATTCTAATAAACTTAAAGATGTACCTTCACTCCCATAAGTAGGAACTAACGAAATATCATAATTAAGCTGAATGTCATGGGCTTGATTTGCCGAATAACTTGATATTTTTACATTTTTTATCTTTCCAAACTTTTCTTGTAAATAATTTTCTAATGGTCCCTCTCCGTATATTCCAAACTCAATATGAGAGTACTTTAATAAAACATAATCAATAATTTCAGACAGAACATAAACCCCCCTATATTCTACAAAACGTCTTGCAAATAAAATTTTAATATTTCTTGGTTTTAAATTTCTTGGTTTTTCAGGTAATTTAGAAAAATTTGGAATAACTATCGCTCTATCTGTAAGGCTTCTTGGCAAAACGGTTCTAACCCAATTCAAAAAATTATAATCTACACAAACTACTTTTGAAGTTGTTAAAAAATATTTTACAGCATTGTACTGCTGAAATAATCTATATAAAACTGATAAGCACAAACTCTTTTTCAACCAATTTTGGAGCTTTAAGTTTTTATAATCAATAAAATCAAAAGTAATTCCATGTTGAATAGAAATGGTATTTTTATGTTTAGTTTTAGTCGACAACCTATCCGTGGCCCATATAATATAATCTGGAGGCTTAATTAAATTTTCAATTTTTTTTAAGAGTTCTTTTCCTAAATATTTATAATTTACCTTATAACCAAAAACAGAATATCCATCAATCTTTTTATAAAAATTGGATTTAGCTTTTTGAACAATCACAATATCAAAGTCATCTTTAAATACAGATATCAGCCCAAAAATATACTGTTGAATTCCTCCTATCACATGTTTTTGCCCTTCATCATCTAAAAAATTTGAATATATGATGTAGATTGAAGCTTTAGTGTTTTTGCTTGATTTTTTTTCCATAGAATTAAGAAATTAAATTTTTAAAGTCAAATTGTTTTGGTCAAATTTCTATACCAAATAAATGATATAATTAATAAAAACAATATTGAAATGCACAATAAGATAATTCTAATAGAAATATCTAAGTTGTAAAAACTTGAACAATAACTTAATGCTATAATTATCCAAATTAATGCACTTTGATATGAAATAACATAAGATTTCTTGTAAACGTTTAAATTAAGATAGAATGGTAAAACTATTATAGAGTTTATAAAATATGCTACTACAAACGCCAAAGCTCTTCCAAAAGCCCCTATATCTACCAAAAAGTAAGTTGCAACTACTGCTATAATAGCCCAAATTAAATTATCAGTAAAGCCATACCACATTCTGTTCAATGCCGCTAAATTTCTTGATATACCCTGTCTATGGCTGATAAATATAATAAAAAGGGCAATTGTAGATAAAGTTAAATACATATCATCATTATGAAAATCACTATCAAAAATTAAAGAAAATATATCTGGTATGTATATGAGAAAAACTCCAAAAAAGACTCCAATTAGCCAAGGAGCATTCATGTTAATAAAATCAAATTTACTGTTGTTTTTGATATTTGCCTTCATTGCATATGGGTACAAAACTTGACCCACAACTCCATTTAAAGTCATAGCAATTATTGAAAAATTAAATGCAGCATCATATATTCCCATCTGGACAAATCCATTTTGAGATTTAACTAAAATTGAATTACAAATTAATATTGTTGGACTAACAATAATTCCTCCTAAAAAGGACGGAATACTAAACTCTGAAATTATAGAAAATTCTTTTTTAATGCCTCTTAAAGAGAAATTTATATTGTTACTTCTCATTGCCTTATCTAACAATATTGCCGATATAAAAAACAATATGAAATATATAATTAACATTCCATAACAAAATCCTATAACTCCATAAAACTTAGTGCAAAAACACAAAACAGGAATAGATAAAATTCCAAAGAATATATTAACCAATGCTATGCTCTTAAAACGTTCAAACCCTGCTAAAGCTCCATTCTGAAATCCATTAACAGCCGTAAAAAATACTGCAAAAGCAATAATAATTACACTAGGCTCAAAGCTTTCAGCTCCTAAAATATTTACAGCAAATTGTTTTTTAAAAATATTCATTATTAAAAAGACAGAAAAACTGATAATTATTGTCATAAAATAGGTTAGAGATAATATTCTCTGTGTTTTTTGTATATCTTTTTCAACAAATAATGAGATATATCTTGTAGCAGTTATTCCAAAACTAGCCAAACTAAAAAGGCTAAACGTTGTTATTGAAGATTTTAAAATCCCAATTTCTCCATATTGTTCTAATGTTGTAACTTTTGAAATTAATATATATGAAATAAAAAGAAATCCCCTTGAAATCAATACTCCTAAAAAAGACCAAAATACTCCTTTAGCAATTTTAGCTTGTAATCCAGAACCTATTATTAACTTTACTAAATTACTTATCAAATTAACAATTACTTAGATTAATAATAAATTGTACGATTTTTTCACATGCTGTTCCATCTCCATAAGGATTATGAAGCCTACTCATTGATTCATAAAAATCATTGTTTTTTAACAACTTCAATGTTTCATCAATTATTTTATTTGTATCTGTCCCTACTAACAATACAGTTCCTGCAGCTACAGCTTCAGGACGTTCAGTGGTTTCGCGCATAACTAAAACTGGCTTTCCTAGACTTGGTGCTTCTTCTTGCACCCCACCACTATCTGTTATTATTAAGTATGATTTATTCATTAACCACACAAAAGCAGGGTATGATAAGGGAGTTATTAGTTTTATATTATTGATGTTTTTTAGCAACTTATATACTGGCTTTTGAACATTTGGATTTAAATGTACTGGATAAATTATTTGGACATCATCATTATCTTGAGCAATTATCCTTAAGGCTTCACAAATGTTTTGAAATCCTAGCCCATGATTTTCTCTTCTATGACCTGTTACTAATATTAATTTTTTTGAGTCATTTATAGTATTTTTGAGCTCTTCTATTTCTTGATCTTTAAAGTCATTTGAGGTGACTTTATTAGCGCTAAACTTTAAAGCATCAATAACTGTGTTTCCAGTAACCAAAATAGAGTTTTCATTTATATTTTCATCTCTCAAATTTTGCTTTGAAACTTCAGTTGGGGAGAAATGATAATCACAAATTCTTCCTGCAATACTTCTATTTATTTCTTCAGGAAATGGCGATAATTTGTTAAAAGTTCGTAAACCTGCTTCAATATGACACACTTTGGCTCCAAAATAAAAAGCAGCTAAACTAGCTGCCATTGTGGTGGTTGTGTCTCCATGTACAAAAACAAAATCTGGCTTATAGTCTTCTAAAACGGGTTTTAAGGAAACGATTATATCAGCTGTTAAAGAATATAAATTTTGATCTGGTTTCATTAAATCTAAATCGTAATCGGGAGTAATCCCAAAAAAATAAAGTACTTGATCTAACATTTCTCTATGTTGAGCAGTAATACAAACTTTAGTATCAAATATTTTGCTTTCTTTTATAAAAGCTTTTACTAAAGGGGCCATTTTAATTGCTTCTGGACGAGTTCCAAAAATTATTAGATTTTTTATTTTATTCATTTTGTAATATATCAATCAGACATTTTTTTAATTCCTTCTTCTACTTCAACACAATGCTTCCACCCAAAGCTATTTAGTTTTAAAACATCTATAACTTACGCATAGGGCCATCTGCTTATCTGTATTGAAAACTAGATCTTCTTTGAACCCAACAATCCCTTTAATGGTTTCTTCGCTATTAAAAAGTGCTTCTAATATACTATTTTTAAAAATCATTCCTAATTTCTTCTTCAATTAACATGTCTAATACTTCAAAAAAAGATAGGTTATACTCCCAATTTAAAATCTCTTTTGCTTTGGTATTATCTCCATAAATATCTTGAATTTCATTGGGTCTAAATAAGGATTCATCTTCAATAATTAAATGTTTATTTAAACTCATTTTGTCAAACACATATTCTATAATATCTCTAAGTACCATAGATTTGCCCGAACATATCATGAAATCATTGGGTTTGTCTTGTTGCAATATTTTCCACATGGCATCTACATACATTGGCGCATAACCAAAATCTCTTTTAACATTTATATTGCCAACTTTTAAACTAAGTTGTTGTTTGTTTTTAATTGCAATGGCACTTTTTATTATTTTTTTTACAAAAAAATTATTGCTTCTTAAAAAAGACTCGTGATTAAACAGTATTCCATTTGATGCAAAAATATTATAAGATTCCCTATAAATGGTTACCATAAAGTGAGAAGCCATTTTTGAAACTCCATAGGGGCTTACTGGATGCATAGGTGTTTCAATTCTTATTGGCATTTTTTCAACTAATCCATACATTTCACTGCTTGAGGCTTGATAGATTTTTGTGATTGGGCTGAATAATCGTATGCTCTCTAATAAATTATTTACAGAAATAGTGTTAAATGAAAATGTGCCTAAAGGTTGATCATAAGACAAGCTTACTGAGCTCTGTGCGGCTAAATTGTATATTTCGTCTGGCTTATGTTTATGTAACAACAAAATAATATTAGCCATATCTAATAGGTCCAATTCTTCAATAATAACATCGCCTTTAATTCCAAGATAGTCAAAATTACGCGTGTTAGCATGCCTGTAACTTCTAACAGTCCCTATAACTCTATAGTCTTTTTGAAGTAGCAATTTAGCTAAATACGAGCCGTCTTGACCTGTAATTCCTGTAATTAATGCTGTTTTCATTTTATAACCGTTTCATGAATTTTAAAATGTATTCTGTAACAACTACATAAAATGTATTTAAAGGGTAAGTCATTATTTAAATTTATATGTTTTTTTGGATTTTATTGTGTAATACTACACCTTGGTTAAAGGTTATAGCTGTTTGTTTTCATTTTTTTGAATATAAGTAATCTGTCATAATAACGTTTTTCATGTTAGGTCGTGTGCAGTTGAGACCTTATTGTTAATTTATTACTGATAATAACCTCTCGACTGCGCTCGAGGTGACAGTAATTTATGATTGATTACAGCCCATCCGTAATTTTATACCATTTATATATTTTTTCAATTCCTTCCTGCAAGCCTATATTGTGTTGCCACCCTAATTTGTGAAGTTTACTAACATCTGTTAGCTTTTTCATGGTTCCATCTGGCTTCGTCATGTTGTAATAAAACTGTCCTTTAAAACCTATAATATTTTTAATCATCTCGGCCAATTCTTTAATAGAAATATCTGTTCCTGTGCCAATATTGATGTGGGTGTTTCTAATTTCTAACTTACTACTTTCCGTATTGATCAAGTTGTGATTTTGTTTTTTTTCATTAGATTGCTTCCCACTTCGTGCCTCGTGGTTCGCAATGACGATATCTTTAAAATCTCGGTTTTCCATAATAAACACACAAGCGTCTGCCATGTCTTCACTCCAAAGAAATTCGCGTTTAGGGTTTCCAGAACCCCATATTTCTACGCTATCCTTAGAAACTCCAAATTTACTTAAATAGTTTTTAGCGTCGTCAATGGTGTCAACTCCTAAATCTTTAACAACCTCATCGTATCTTGATTCAGATAGTAGTTTAGCCAAATGTATTTTTCTTATTAATGCTGGCAACACGTGTGATTTTTCTAAATCGAAATTATCGTTAGGGCCGTATAAATTAGTAGGCATAACCGATATAAAGTTGGTCCCATATTGCAGATTGTAGCTTTCACACAATTTTATCCCTGCAATTTTAGCAATGGCATAAGGTTCATTGGTATATTCTAAAGTGTCTGTTAATAAACACTCCTCTTTCATGGGTTGAGGTGCATTTTTAGGATAAATGCATGTGCTTCCTAAAAATAGTAATTTTTTAACTTTATGAAGATAACTTTGATGAATTACGTTATTTTGAATCATCAAGTTTTCATAAATAAAATCGGCTCGATACGTGTTATTTGCTATGATACCTCCAACTTTAGCAGCGGCTAAAAACACATAATCAGGCTTTTCTTGATTAAAAAAATCTTCAACAGCAATTTGATTTGTTAAATCTAATTCTTTGTGGGTACGCGTAACAATGTTAGTATATCCTTTGCTTTGGAGATTTTTAAAAATGGCACTTCCTACTAATCCTCTGTGTCCAGCTAGATATATTTTTGAGTTCTTGTTCATAAATAATGTTCAAAATCTATTAAGTGAATTACTAATTAAATTTTGCTTTGATTTTTTTTGGTCTTCGACATGCTCAGACTGACATATTAGTTATACCTTAATTTTTACTATTCGAAATAGTTTTTAATTTTATAACCGGCGTCTTTTAGATATTGTTGTTTTTCCATCAGCGAAATATCACTTGTCATCATGTCTTCAACTAATGCGGGTAAATCGTACTTAGGTATCCAACCTAATTTTTCTTTGGCTTTTGTAGCATCTCCAATCAACAAATCTACTTCGGTTGGTCTGAAATATTTTTCATCAACCACCACAACTTCTTTGCCTATTTGTAATTGATATTTACTGTTTTTACAGGCTTTAATATAGCCTTTTTCGTTGACGCCTTCACCTTTAAAATCAAGTTCAATTCCTACATGTGCAAAACACATTTTTACAAAATCTCTAACTGGTGTTGTTTTTCCTGTGGCTATTACCCAATCTTCTGGTTCTTCTGCTTGAAGTATCATCCACATCATACGAATATAATCTTTGGCATGACCCCAATCGCGTTGGGCGTCAAGGTTTCCTAAATATATTTTGTCTTGCAGTCCTAGGGCTATTTTTGAGGTGGCTCTGGTTATTTTTCTAGTCACAAAAGTTTCTCCGCGTATTGGAGACTCATGATTAAATAAAATGCCATTACAAGCATACATACCATAAGCCTCGCGATAATTTACGGTTATCCAATATGCATACATTTTAGCAACAGCATATGGGCTTCTAGGATAAAAAGGTGTAGTTTCGGTTTGAGGAACTTCTTGTACTTTTCCATAAAGTTCTGAAGTTGAGGCCTGATAAATTCTGGTTTTCTTTTCCAAACCTAACAAACGAATAGCTTCTAAAAGTCTTAAAGTACCTATTCCGTCTGCATTGGCTGTATATTCTGGCATTTCAAAAGATACATGTACATGACTCATGGCTGCCAAATTATAGATTTCGTCTGGCTGAACCTCTTGTATAATTCTAGTTAGGTTAGTGCTGTCTGTTAAATCTCCGTAATGCAGGAAAAAGTTTTGATTTTCTACGTGTGGATCTTGGTATAAATGATCGATTCTATCGGTATTAAACATAGATGATCTTCTTTTTACTCCGTGGACTTCATATCCTTTTTTCAGTAAAAACTCACTTAAATAGGCACCGTCTTGTCCTGTGACTCCTGTAATTAATGCTACTTTCTTTTTCATTTTTTTTATTTGTTTGACAAAACTGAGAATTTTGGTCTCTTTGCAAAAGTAACATATTTACTTCCTTTTACAAGTCTAGTTGTATTAATTAACTTATTTTCTGACAAAATATGTTCTGCAAAATCATGCCAAGTCATAATCTTGTCATCACAGAAATGATAAATCCCAAAAGCTCTGTTGCTATTTATAATTAATTTAATAAGATAATTGACTAAACTCTCTGTGTTTGTTGGACAACCTATTTGGTCTGTTGTTATCGTTAATTCTCGTTTAGTTTTTGCTAATTCCAAAATGGTTCTGTAAAAATTTTTTCCGTATTTTTTGCTATATAACCAAGATGTTCGAATTATAAAATGGTTGCTTAAAATTTCTTCAATATATTGTTCACCTAATAGTTTAGATTTGCCGTATTCGTTAATTGGGTTTGGCATATCTTCAATGGTATAGGGTTCCTTTTTTTCGCCATCAAACACATAATCTGTTGAAATATGAATTAATGTTGTGTTTGATTCTTTGCAGGCCTCTGCTAGATTTTTAACGGCTTCTGCATTAATTTTATTAGCTAACTCAGGTGTTTTTTCAGCTTGTTCTACATTGGTATAGGCAGCACAGTTTATACAGTAATCAAATTTGTGTTTTTCAAAAAAAGCCTCAACGTCTATTTTGCTCGTAATATCTAATTCAGATTTAGAAGTAAACATGAAGTTAAAAGCACTATTTCCTGCATATAATTCTTGTATGGTAAGTCCTAATTGCCCATTCGCTCCAGTTACTAAAATGGGTGCTGGGTGTTGGGTATTAGGTGTTAGGAGTTTTTCTTTGTTCATAAAACAAGGTAATCTTTTTAAAAAATATTTAATTCTTCGTGCTTTGAGATTCTTCGCTTCGCTCTGAATGACAAACTAGATCCTGAAACAAGTTCAGGATGACAAACATATGCTAAAAATATCAATCTCATAATCTATCCAGATTCTTAGCTTCGCTATGAGTGAACAAATTGCTTTTAATGCCAGGGCCTTGAGAGTCCTGCGAGGAATCTCTTCCTTTTATCTGTGGCAATTGTTAAGTCTTATGTGATTCCTCCTTAAGTCGGAATGACAAACTAGATTCTGAAACAAGTTCAGGATGACAAACATATGTTAAAAATATCGTTCTCGGCTATGAGTAGTTGCGTGGGTTAGCACTTAACTTTACAAGTACACACCAAACTGAAAATCCTCGCGGATTTTCAGAAGTAGGCGAGAACAAGCAATTACTTATAGCCATCTTTGTTGGATGTAGTTTGTTTATTCGGTTAACCTATTTTTTAAATCCATTCTTTCGTGCAATATTCTAATAATTTCAATTTTATCATCTGAAACCAAATGATAAAATATTATATGTTTACCAGAATTCAGTCCGAGTAAGTTTTTGTTTACTCCAAAATACTCTTTTCCGACATCAGGATTTTCCCCAATTCCTTTGCAAGCAAGTTTGATTGTTGCGTAATATTTGTCAGCTTGTTTCTCTGACCATTTTTCGTAAGTATAATCCCAAATGTCATTTAAGTCATCTATAGCTTCTTGTCTCAGAACAACTTTAGCCATTCTTTCTTTTTTCAGCTTTTAATCTTTGTAGATTTTCGTCAAAGTCGAAATCTTCTACTATTGGGCTATTAAGTCCTTCTTGGATGGCATTTCTTAAAGCAATTACTTTACTTTCTTCATTTTCCAAAAGTCGAAGTCCAGCGCGAATTACTTCGCTCACATTTTTATATCTTCCAACAGATACTTGCGAACTTACAAATTGGTCAAAATAATTTCCGAGTGATATTGATGTGTTTTTCATATTTTAAAAATTTACTCAAATTTACCAATTTTTGGTAAAAAATCCAAAATTGTCTCGATTTTCAAATTACACCCAACAACCTCATAATCTATCCAGATTCTTAGCTTCAATCTGAATGACAAAAATCCTTAAAAACGAGCCTCTTTAAAACATGGTAATTCTAAGTCTTTTTCTGAAAAAATCAATTCTGATTCCTCTAATTTCCAATCTATATTTAAACTTTTATCATTATAAATGATACCTCCTTCAGACTCTTTGTTATAGAAATTATCGCATTTATATGAAAAAATGGCTGTGTTGCTTAAAACCACAAACCCATGCGCAAATCCCCGAGGGATGAATAATTGTTGCTTATTATCTTCAGATAATTCTAAAGAGATGTGTTCTCCAAATGTAGGTGAGTTTTTTCTAATATCGACTGCAATATCTAAAACCTTCCCTTTTATAACCCGTACTAATTTTGCTTGAGCAAATTCCCCTTTTTGATAATGAAGGCCTCTTAAGGTTCCTTTTACAGAAAAGGATTCGTTGTCTTGAATAAAATTAATATTCAGCCCAATGGATTCATTAAATTTTTGCTGATTAAAACTTTCGAAAAAATAGCCTCTACTATCTTCAAAAATCTTTGGTTGCAATATAAAACATCCTTTTAATTTGGTTTCTTTTAAAAACATTCCTTTTCTATCTCAATTGTTTTTTAACATCATTTTAAATACCCATAAAATAGTAAGCTTCACACTTCATTATGAGAACCTGAAACAAGTTCAGGTTGACAAATTCGTTTACAATTTATTACTTGTAATCATTATTTTTATTCAATAAGCCTAACAAATTCTTACCATATCCGCTTTTAAGCAATGGCTCTGCTAAGGTTTTAAATTGTTCTTCGTTAATATACCCCATTTCAAAGGCGGCCGCTTCAATAGCGCCTATTTTTAGGCCTTGACGCTCTTCAATCACTTCGACAAATTGAGAGGCCTGCATGAGCGATTGAAATGTGCCAGTATCTAACCAGGCGGTTCCTCTATCTAATATGCTAACGTTTAATTTCCCTTGTTTAAGATACTCTCTATTGACATCGGTAATTTCGAGTTCCCCTCTATGGCTTGGTTTAATGTTTTTTGCTATCTCTACTACAGAATTGTCATAAAAGTAAATACCCGGAACGGCATAATTTGATTTAGGATGTTCGGGCTTTTCTTCAATAGAAATGGCTTGCCCTTCATTATTAAATTCTACCACACCATAGCGTTCTGGGTCGTGAACTCGATAGGCATAAATAATACCTCCATCTGGATTATTATTGGCTTGTAATAGCTTTGCTAAACCTGTACCATAAAAAATATTATCTCCTAAAATTAGCGCCACCTTATCTGCTCCAATAAAATCTGCCCCAATGATAAAAGCTTCTGCCAATCCATTTGGGTGTTCCTGGATGGCATACTCAAACCGACAGCCATACTTTTTGCCATCACCCAACAACGCTTGAAATAAGGGTAAATCCTTTGGTGTGGAAATGATTAGCACCTCATTTATTCCTGCATACATCAATGTAGAAAGCGGATAATAAATCATGGGTTTATCATAAATAGGCATGAGTTGCTTACTTACTGATAATGTTAAAGGATGTAGTCGAGTTCCTGAACCTCCTGCTAATATGATTCCTTTCATTTTTTGATTGTTACAAGGTTATGGGGTTATAAAGTTATATGCTTAATTTAAACTTTTTATTAGGTTTGAAAGCATGTCCCTAATAAAATAAATACATTTGTTTGTTTCTTCAATCTCTTTAATATATCCTAGCCTAAAGGATATTTCTAATTGCGTCTCTACTTCTGAAAGTGATCCCAAAGCTATATATAAAAATCTTGTAAACTCATTCTCTCCTTTTCTTCCTGCACCTTCGGATATATTTGATGGAATTGAAACAGCAGCTCTTCGAATTTGAGAAGAAAGTCCATAAACCTCATGCTTAGGGAAATCTTCAGAAATCTTATAAATTTGAGTAACTAAATCCATAGATTCCTGCCAAACTTTTAAATCTTTATGAGATGCTGTTTTTTCCAAATTAACCTTCTTAACTTTTTTACTGTATAACCTTTTAACTATATAACCTTCTAACTATTAAAATTTAGCCATTCTTGTATTGTTTTTCGTAATATAATTGATAATCTCCACTGGTAACACTATTTAACCATTCTTCATTGTTTAAATACCAATCTATGGTTTTCTTTAAGCCTTCTTCAAAGGTTACTGATGGTTTCCATCCTAATTCCTTATTAATTTTTGATGCGTCAATAGCATAACGTAAATCATGGCCTGGGCGGTCTTTTACATAGGTTATCAGTTTTTCTGATGTTCCTTCTGCTCTATTTAATTTAGCATCCATTTGTTGGCATAGTAATTTCACCAAATCAATATTCTTCCATTCGTTAAAGCCTCCTATATTATAGGTTTCTCCTGATTTTCCTTGATGAAACACTAAATCAATGGCTATGGCATGATCTTTTACATATAGCCAATCTCTAGTATAATTTCCGTCACCATACACCGGTAATGGCTTATTGTTAATGATGTTATTTATAAATAATGGGATTAGTTTTTCTGGAAACTGATTCTGACCATAATTGTTGGAACAATTGGTGATCACATAAGGCATGTTATACGTTTCTCCATAGGCTCTTACAAAATGATCGGAGCTTGCTTTTGATGCAGAATACGGTGAATTAGGATCATAGGACGTAGTTTCTGTAAACAATCCTATTTGCCCTAAAGTGCCATAAACCTCATCCGTACTCACATGATAAAACAATTTGTTTTCAAAATGGTCTTTCCAAGTATTTTTAAACGCATTTAAAAGAATCATGCTGCCTATGACATTGGTTTTAACAAAGCATAATGGGTCTTTAATCGATCTGTCCACATGCGACTCTGCTGCTAAATGAATAACGCCTTCAAATTTATATTTTTCAAATACCTTGTTAACAAAAAACTCATCCGTTATATCACCCTTTAAAAACGTGTAATTGGATTTAGATTCAATGTCTTTTAGGTTCTCTAGATTACCCGCATAGGTAAGCGCGTCTAAATTAAAAATATGGTAATTTGGGTATTTTTCCACAAATAGTCTTACTACATGAGACCCTATAAAACCTGCGCCACCTGTAATTAGAATATTCATGTATTAGTTTTTATAATTTGCTTTGCTTGCTTAAGTATTTGCCAAGGCCTAAAAAGGCGAAAACCAACAACGTTATTGAAAATAAAATTACAGGGATTAAAAATTTCATTTTATCAGTCCACTTTCTAATATCATATCCTGATTGGGGGAAACCTGCTAATACATTAACCACCGACTGCTGTTCAACTTTATCTTGGTTTACTTGTCTTCTTTGAGCTTCTAATTCCAAACGCTTTTCAACAATCTTGGATTCGTCCACAATTAAATTACTTGACTCAGCATCTCCCATGTAAAGATTCGTCCCTGAGCCTGGCACCAACTCTTTATTAGATTCATTAATCCTGATTTTTAAATATTCCCCAACTAAAGAATCTGTTTTTTGTACTTGTTTCAATAAGGCCTCATCTTTCTTGTCTAAATTTATCTTATTGACCTCAACCAACTCCTTAAGATAAGTGTTCTCTGAAATCTCCAGAACAAAGGCTTTCTCTATTTTTTTATAAATCCTTTTGTCTGTTGAAGCTACCCCAATTTGATGAATATCAAAGTTGTATGGTGTTAATGATTCTTTATATCTGTCATAAGTCATTTCAAGTCTTGAAACCGAATCTAACTTGGTATAAAATGCTGAATACATTTCAGCTATGGTGTTTTCATCAAGATCAGGTTCAATATAAAACCCTTTTAATTTAGCCGCTTCAGAAACCGAAATATTTAAACGTGACGCTAATTGTAAAGAATCTTTATCAATATTAGCGAGTTGATGAAATTGTTTGAGGTTTTCATAAACTTGTCTAGCTGAATTAAAATTGGTTTCAATATACATATTGGCCCCATATAATTTGTCAGAATTTTTATCAATTATAAACCCTATAATAACACCTATGGCAACAGCTCCAACATACCAAAACATGCGTTTATAAAAGTGGATTAACAGTAATAAAATAACTTTATAAATACCTATAAAAATACTAGCTATAAACTTAAAAAACCGGTCAAAAGCATTTCCTATAAGTTTGAATAATTGTCCTAAATCGACTTCTTCTGATGGTTGTGGTTGTGGCAATTCTTTACTCATAATTGTAATTTGTGTTAATTAAAAAGTTGTTCTAATATTTTTCTGGTTATTAAATAGGTTGGTTTTACGCCAGAAGTGCCTAAACCACCTGAAGCTAATGTGCTTCCTGTTTCTAAAGGATTATCACTGGCGTAGTAAGCATATCTTACTTTAACATCTGGACTTATGCTTCCTCTTACTTTTGAAGCTGACTGAATAGCTTTTTGGTAATGTGCGCCTTCCATTTCAAGCCCAATAACACTCCATGTTGAGTTAAAAAAGAACTTTAAAATATCTTTATTTTGTAGTGAGGTTCCTAAAACGGTAATCATGGCGCCTTCATACACATCAACGCCTTGTCCTTCAAGGTGTGCTTTTGATAATTCATTTTTAAACGGATAATTATCTGCTGTTCCTTCAAAAATATGAGCTGTCGGAATCATAATGTCGCCTTTTCCTCCTTCTAAAATACCTGCTTTACCCATAATAGAAACAGATTCTACATTTAAATAAATTTTCTTGCCCTTTCCTTTATACGGCTTTAACAATTCATCAATGGTTTCATAAGCTTGTTCGCCAAAGGCATAGTCCATAACAAGGATCACTGGTTTTTCAGACTTTAAAAGTGCTTTATTGGCTTGAATATCTATTTTTGAAACATCTATCTTGGTGGTGTCAAAAATTTGAACATCAATATTGGTTCCCGATTTATCTGCTATAAATATCATGCCATTTTGTAACGCTTCTTTGGTTACTTTATTACGCAAATCACCGTTACTACCCATGCTTAAAGCTTCATATACTTCAAAAATTGACTTTTTAGCAAGCAATGGTTTTAATGCTATTGGAGCAAACAATGAATTCATAACACTATGCATATTGGCGCTAATGATATGGATTGGGCGTTCTAATAACCCATTTTTAAAAAGCACTTCTTTTATATCATCCGCCCACATTTCGCCATGAATATGATGCCCCAATCGTTCTCTTAAAACTGGGCTAAATGTTATGGTTCTTTTATTGTTATTTATTTGCTCTTCAATGGCTAGTTTTCCTAACCAATATATGATGTGTAATAAGCGCTCTGGTTGAGATTCTGTTGCAAAATCTTGATAAATTTCTTGTAATTCATTAAAGGTTCTGCCTAAAATATTTGCCATATGCGTAATGGCTATTTCTCGTTCTGGTTGTGTTAATTTTTTTCTTGATAGTACCGCGCTTTCAAGTTTTACCCAATCTCTAGTAGTTGAACCAGCCTCATCAATTAAAACACGTTTGCTTATTTTGTGTGATTCAATAAAAAGAAAGGTTAAATGGGTTAAAATATCATAAATTTCTGAACGGCCACGTGTAATTTCAATGTTCATTTGCTCAGAATCTATCCTGTAACAATTACGTCGTCTTTTTTCTGGAATAATTGGTATAAAATGAGAATTAGAATAGCCTTCGTCACTAGTTAAATTAATAAACGTACATTCTTCAATACCTTGAGGTAATCTTTCTATTACATAAAGTAATCCATTTAATTCTGCTTTTTCATCGCCTATAGACCCATAAATTTCAGGACGTAACAGTAATAATGATTGTCGTAATGTTTCTCCTGAGATTCCCATAGGTTTATAAAACCCTCTATTAAACAAATGACGCATAGTGATATACATTCGTTCAATAGCATTTGTACTTTCTTGAGCCCTTGTTCGCTCATGTCTTTTTTTATCTTTCATATGTAGATAACAGTTGTTTTTGAAAGGTCATATGGTATCGCCTTTATATTTATTGGTGCATGCTTGCGCAAACTTGTTGTTAATGGCGATTTCATACTAGTTTTTACAGAGCAAAGATACTACTATTTAACTAAATCTAACTGAGAGAAAACCTCAACAATCTTTCTGTCGTTTGAAAGTCTGGGAATTTTATTTTGACCACCTAATTTCCCAATTGACTTCATGTAATGTTGAAATCCATCTTTTTTAATTTTTGTAATCTTTAAAGGTTGTAATACTTTACCACTAATTAAATCAAAATAATAGGTGTTTTGCTTTTGAAGAGATTCATCAATTTTTTTAGCTAATTCTAATAAATCTTCCGGCTCGTTTTCAAATTCTACAAACCATTCATGATAAGGTAATCCTTTATTAGGAGTTATTTGAGGTGCCACTGTATATTCAGTAACTCTAACAGACGTTCCTTCTGTTGCCTGTAACATAGCCTGTTCTACTTCCTTACCAATAACATGTTCGCCAAAGGCAGAAATAAAATGCTTTATTCTTCCAGAAACTATCACTCTATAAGGTTTTAATGAGGTAAATTCTACCGTATCACCAATATTATATGCCCAAAGTCCTGCATTTGTTGAAATAATCATCACGTAGTTTACGCCTAATTTAACCTCTTTAATGGTGATTCGGTTTGGGCTTTCACTAAAAAATTCATCTGCTTTGATAAACTCATAAAAAATTCCAGAATTTAATTGCAGCAGCATACCCTTTTCTTGTTGTTTGTCTTGAAAAGCAAAAAAACCTTCACTTGCCGGATAGAGTTCAATGCTATCTACTTTTCTGCCTATTAAATTTTCAAACTTAGCTCTGTACGGTTCATAATTTACACCTCCAAAAATAAAAAGATTGAAATTCTTAAAAACATCGCCTACTTTTTTTCCTGTTTTCTGTTGAAGCTTCTCAAAATACATTTGTACCCATGAAGGAATACCAGAAATAACAGTCATATTTTCTGGTAAGGTTTCTTCAACAATAGCATCTACTTTGGTTTCCCAATCATCAATGCAATTGGTTTTATAAGAAGGCATTCTGTTTTTTTGAAGATATTTAGGCACATAATGCGCTACAATGCCTGAAAGTCGACCTAATTGAATGCCGTTTTTAGTTTCTAAAATTGGGCTTCCTTGTAAAAAAATCATTTTACCATCAACGAACTTGCTGTTTCCTGTTTCATGAATGTACAGTAAAATGGCATTTCTTGCCGCCTCAATATGATACGGCATACTCTCTTTTGTAATTGGAATATATTTAGACCCAGAGGTTGTTCCTGAGGTTTTTGCAAAATAAATGGGTTTGTTTGGCCAAAGTACATTTTCTTTTCCAGCAACTACTTTTTCAATATATGGCTTAATCTCTTCATAATCTCTTACAGGGACTTTTTTCACAAAATCACGATAAGAATTAATGCTAATAAAGTCATGATCTTTGCCAAAATCTGTTTCTGTTGCTTTACTAATTAAATATTGAAACACCTTTTCTTGGGTTTCAATAGGGTTATTGGCCCATTTTTGAATGCGGTTAAAGATTGTTTTTGCAAAGGGTTTTGCCAAAGCCGATTTTATTGATAGCATTATTTAAAATCTATAAAGTTTGTTGGGTTAATTGGGTAACCATCATTCCAAAGTTCAAAATGTAAATGAGGTCCTGTTGAAAGCTCTCCTAAATTTCCTGCTGTGGCAATAACTTCTCCTGCTTTCACTAAATCGCCTTGTGATTTGGTTAAAGACGCATTGTGTTTATATACTGAAATTAAACCATAACTATGCTCTAAAATAATAACATAACCTGTTGTTGCTGTCCATTCTGAAAAGATAACAACACCATCGGCCGTAGCCTTTATGGGTGTGTCTTTTGCTACAACAATATCAACCGCATAATGTTTTTCTTTTAAATTATAGGGATGACTTATTGGCCCATTTGTTGGTGGAAATAATATAAAGTTTGTGGCCGATGTAGCAGATTCAAATAAGTTATATTTGTCTTCCTTATCTACTTTTTGGCGTAATACTGAATCTTCAGCTGTTGGGTTTAAATCAACTTCGCTTGCCTCTAATTTCACGGCTTGAATAATGGAATCTCGATTAAAATCTACAGAACTTACATCGCCTTGCAAAACCTTTTTTATAGAAGCAAAATATTTTTCGTTCATGATGATAACTTGCTGTAAAGAATCTGTTTTATAACTCAATTCTGTGGCCTTCTTTTTTAAAGCTGTAGAAGAATATCCTGGAATATATTCTCTTAACGATGTAAAAGCTATTAAAACTGTGGTTAAGACAATTAAAATAATAGTTGATAATGATGCTAAAACGAAAACATTTAATCTGTTAAGTTTAAATGAGATGCGTTCTTCAAAAGTTTCCTCATTAAGTACCACTAACCGGTACTTGTCAAGGAGTTTTCGACCTATTCTGGTAGGATTCTTCTTCTTTTTACTCATGTTAAAAACAAAATTAAATAAAATTATGACAAGACTTGATTGCTTTATGCTAAAGTTATGCTTAAAACGCTTTTATTAAAGTTTAATTATTAACTTTGTTATTTAAAAACATACGTTATGAGTTTATATATGTTACCGTTAGTAATTGGAGCGCCTCAAATTATTCTAATTGTTGTGATTGTTTTATTATTATTTGGAGGTAAAAAAATACCTGAATTAATGCGAGGACTTGGTAGCGGCATTAAAGAATTTAAGGATGCTAGCAAAGAAGACAATAAAAAAGATGATAAAAAAGAATAATGCATTCTTTTTAATAAAAAAGCCAACACGTTGTGTTGGCTTTTTTATTTCAGTATATTTTGCTCCTTATTTTATTTCTACAGATCTAATGATAGCTTCTAATTCAAACATATAGTCTCGCTTTTCTACAGAAGGCGCAAAAACAAAGCCTTCAATAACTACCCATCTTTTGTTATTCTTATCATCAATCGTGTAATTTATAAAAGGTCCAGACATAAAGGCATTTTTTACATCCCAAAGCCCTTTTGTTTCTAAAGTAGGTTTATTATTTAAAGTGGTTTCAAAATGAAACGGCGTATAGGCATTTTCGGTTATCATGTAAGACCCTTCAAGTGGTCCAGGAATGTATTTTTTGCCAATAGAATCTCTTATTTTAATAATGGTGTTCACAACGCTATCGCTTGGTTTAACAGCTTGATAAGGCAATTCATATAACATTAAATTCATTGAGCCCGTTTTAATGTCTTTTCTAATCCAAAAAAACTTGTTGTCTTCTTTTGCTATTCTATAGGCTGTAGGAAACTTAATGCTAATGCCTAATTTGTCTTCAATTGCTTTGTCATTGTGTAATGATAAATTAATTCGTCGCTGTTTTTCTTTAAGTTCTTCGTTTTTAAAGGCACTGATTATTTTTGAAGCATTTGAATTAATCTCATTTGTTATTGCTTCTTTAGTTGGCCCTGAAATTACTACGACTCTTTGGGGTTTAGCATAAACATCATTTAAAATTGAAAACGACGTTTTCTCATGGGTTTCTATTTTTAATATCGTTCTGTTTTTAGTTACAAATCCCGAAAAAACAGAAGGTGGAATTTGGTTCATGCTAAACATAGGTTCGTCTTGTGGTAAGCCATCAACCGTTGTGGCAAGAATGGTTCTAATAGACTCACCTACACTTCCGCTCCACATATCATTATCAACAACAACGGAGACATTATTAATGTTTCCAGAGGAATTAGAAAGAATTATATTGTTTTTTGATTTATCGTCCCCACATGATAAAATTATGGCTGATAGTAATGTAATTAAAAAGGCTTTTTTCATGATTTTACTAAAGTTAAAAGGAACTTATCCTTTTGAAATTTTAAGTTTCATTCCTGGTTTTAAATGATTACCACTAATATCGTTCCAATCTTTAATATTTTGAACAGAAACTCCTGAAAATTTTTGTGAGATGCTCCACAAGGAGTCGCCTTGTTTAACCGTATAGTACTCACTATTTCCAGAATTTTGCTTTTGAATAGGCGTTTTAGCCACTGAAGAGCTAGTTGCTAAATGAGGTTTTGTTGGATAAATGGTCAGTCTTTGTCCTGCGCTTATAGTATTGGACCTTAACCCATTCCATTGTTTAATTTGACTCACCCTAACACCATATTGCCGAGCAATTTTTCCTAAAAAATCGCCTGATTTAACCCGATAGGTTGTTTTACTATCTGCTTCAAAAAATTGCGGCAATGGCTTTTCTTTTTTATCAAACTCGGCCTTTGCATAAGCATAAATTTGTTTTTCATTATTTACAAAAGGTCCAATGATATTTCTAGGTAAGCGTAAAGTGTAATTTTCATCTTTAATATATGGGATGATGTCTAATTTGTATGAAGGATTTAAAAACTGAAGTTCTTCAACTGGCACTCCAGTAACTTCAGAAATCTGATCAAAGGTTATCATTTGTTTTACAATAACCGTATCGGTTTCTTTATAAGCAAATTCTGGTTTTGGTTTTTTAAATCCGTGTTCTTCAGCGTATTCAAAAATATACATAGTAGCTAAAAAAGCAGGTAAATATCCAGCGGTTTCACGAGGTAAATTATGCCTGATATTCCAATAATTTTGATAACCTCCAGATCGTCTAATGGCTTTTGTTACATTTCCAGGACCAGAATTATAAGCTGCTAAAGCTAAATCCCAATCACCAAAAATTTCATATAGTTTTGATAAATATTTGGCCGCAGCTTCGGTTGATTTAATTGGGTCGCTTCTTTCGTCAACATAACTGCTCACATCTAAACCATACATTTTACCGGTGCTGTACATAAACTGCCATAATCCTGTGGCGCCAACACGAGATTTTACTCTTGGTTTTAGTGCAGATTCTACAATAGCTAAATATTTTATTTCAAGAGGAAGATCATGACTATCTAATTCGCGCTCAAACATTGGGAAATAAAAAGCGCTTAAGGTAATGAGTTTTTGAAGTGTTTCTCTTCGGTTTTTTAAATATGATTTAATAACACTTTCTAAGCCTGGGTTGTATTCCACATTAAAAGGTGTTTTAGAACTTAACTCTTTTAATCTTGCTTTAAGGGTTTCTGTAGAAAGTTGAGGATAGTCAACTTCTTCATAAGTAAGGTCTGTGACAGAATTATATATAGTGTCATACAAATCATTACTATATAACTCTTGTATCCACTTTTCATCTAAGCCTGCAGCATGGTCATTATCTAAAAAGCTTAAAGCTGAAATACTATCTATTTCAGCTTTAATAACTTTACTTATGTCTATATTTCCATCAATCAAAGAATCATTTAATGTGATTTTTTGAGAAGAAATAGAATCTTTAGTTTGCCCGAAACTAAGTCCTATATTTGCTATTAAAACTATAATAAAAATTCGCAATACCATGTGTGATTGGGTTTATTAATTAACGATGGTATTGCTAAAATCGTATTTTTTGTTTTAAATAGAAAATTTTAATTGATTTATTCTAAAATAGCAGCAATTCCTGGTAATACAATTCCTTCTAAACTTTCTAACATAGCGCCTCCACCAGTGCTTACATAACTTACTTTATCTTCAAAGCCAAATTGTTTTACAGCAGCAACAGAATCACCTCCGCCAACTAATGAAAATGCGCCATTTTTAGTTGATTCAGCTATAGAATTTCCTAAAGCAATCGTTCCTTTAGCAAAACTTTCCATTTCAAAAACACCTAATGGACCATTCCATAAAATGGTTTTACTTTTCATCACTATATCATGAAAAATAGCAATAGATTTTGGTCCGGCATCAACACCTTCCCATCCGTTAGGAATTTTATCAATATCAACTATTTGCGTATTGGCATCATTACTAAACTTATCAGCGGCTATCACATCAACAGGAATATGCACTTGTACGTTTTTAGCTTTTGCTTGTTTTAAAATGTCTAAAGCAAGCTCCATTTTATCATCTTCACAAATAGAGTTTCCTATGGTTCCGCCTTGTGCTTTTACAAAAGTGAATGACATACCACCACCAATAATTAGGTGGTCTACTTTATCTAAAATGTTTTCAATAATGGTGATTTTTGAAGACACTTTTGCGCCTCCAAGTACTGCTAATACAGGTTTTTCTCCTGTTTTCATCACTTTTTCAATACTCTCAATTTCTTGTGCTAATAAATAACCAAAGCATTTACTTTTTGGAAAAAACTCAGCCACAATAGTTGTAGAGGCATGTGCTCTGTGAGCGGTTCCAAAGGCATCATTTACATAAATGTCTCCTAATTTAGAAAGCTGTTCAGAAAAGGCTTTATCGCCAGCTTCTTCCTCTTTATGAAAACGCAAATTTTCAAGTAACAAAATTTGTCCTGGTTTCAAACTTGCTGACGCAGCTTCTGCTTTTGGGCCTACGCATTCATCAACAAATATTACTTCAACACCTAAAATATCTTCAACTTTCTTAGCAATATGTCTTAATGAAAATTCATCTTGAACACCTTTTGGACGTCCTAAATGAGACATTAAAATACAACTACCGCCATCTTCTAAAATTTTAATAATAGTTGGTTTTGCTGATACAATTCTGGTGTCATCAGTCACTTCAAATTTTTCATTTAAAGGCACATTAAAATCAACACGAATTAAGGCTTTTTTGTTTGCGAAATTAAAATCGTTAAGCGTTTTCATTTGTTTATATGTATTATATTTTTTGTTTCGTTAATTTATAGTAGGATTCCATTTTTTACTGAAAAACAATATTTTAGAATACCAATTATTACACAAATGTAACTAATTAAAAAGAGCTGTAAAACGAGTTTTTTTACGAAAACGATTGAATTATAAAAAACATTTAAAAATAAGCTTTCAATGTAATATACAAATAGCTTTTCATGTTGTTTTTTAAATTTAAAACGGAAAAAATTATGTAGGTTTGTTTTATGCTTTTTGAAGATATATTAGGACAAGAATACCTTAAAAAACATTTGACGCAAAGTGTAGATCATGGGCGGATTCCGCATGCACAATTGTTTGTTGGTCCAGAAGGTTCTGGTACTTTACCCATGGCTATTGCTTATGCTCAATATATTTTGTGCCAAAATACACATGGCGAAAATAATACCGGCATTCAAGCATGCAACTTAAAATTTAATAGTTTTTCTCATCCTGATTTGCATTTTGCTTTTCCAGTAACTACTACTGATAAAATAACGAGTCATCCTGTTTCTAATCATTTTATGACTGAATGGCGACAACTTTTAAGTAATCAACCTTACGGAAATTTATTTGATTGGTATAAACAACTTGGAGTAGATAATAAACAAGGGCAAATTGGTGTAGATGAAGCCGTTGACATTGTAAAATCACTATCATTAAAATCTTATGAAGGCGGCTATAAAGTTATGCTAATTTGGATGGCCGAAAAAATGAATAGTGCTTGTGCCAATAAGTTATTAAAACTCATTGAAGAACCGCCTAGCAAAACTGTTTTTATTTTAATTGCTGAAGATGAAGAACAGATTATAAATACTATAAAATCGCGCTGTCAAGTGCTTCATTTTCCTCCTTTGCCTGAGAATGTTATCAAAAATGGGCTTATTAAAAATTATGGTTTAGAGGAATCTGTAGCCGTAAAAATAGCTACCCAATCTAACGGTAATTTTAACAAAGCCTGTGATTTAATTTATCAAGATTCTGAAGATATACAATTTGAAGAATGGTTTATTTTTTGGATTAGAAGTGCTTTTAAAGCCAAAGGAAATAAGGCCGCCATTCATGATTTGATTAACTGGAGCGAAGATATTGCTAAAACCGGTAGAGAAACTCAAAAACAATTCTTGCAGTTTTGTTTAAACTTTTTCAGACAAGCCTTATTATTAAATTACAACGCTTCAGCATTGGTATATCTTCAACCAAAAACAGATACTTTTAAATTAGAAAAATTTGCTCCTTTTGTTCATGATGGAAACATATTAGAAATTAGTGATGAACTTCAAGATGCTATTTATCACATTGAAAGAAACGGTAATTCTAAAATTATCTTAACCGATTTATCAATCAAGCTTACCCGATTACTTCATAAAAAATCGGATTCATAATTATGCATTTAGTAAAATGGTTTGTTATTATTAATCCAACTTCTGGAAACGGTAAAAGCCTAAAGAAATGGCCAGAAATAAAACATCTTTTAGATGGTTTTGGTTTTAATTATGAATTTGCTTTTACTGAGTATTCAAAACACAGCATCAAGTTAGTTCATTTGGCTATTGAAAAAGGCTTTACAAACATTATTTGTGTAGGTGGAGACGGAAGTATTCATGATATATTAAATGGTATTATGACTCAAAAAATAATACCTTCTAAAGATATTCATGTTGGTATCATTCCTATTGGAACAGGAAACGATTGGGTAAAAACACACGAAATTCCAAAGAGTATTAAAGGCGCCATTCAAACCATTAAAAACGGTCGCATTTTATGTCAAGACATTGGAAAAATAGTATTTACAGAACAAGATTTAGATCCTGTATATTTTAATAATTTAGCAGGAGTTGGTTTTGATGGTTATGTGGCAAATAAAGTTCATAAATACAAGTCTTTAAGCACTTTATCATATTTATTTGGTGCCGTAATAGGGTTGTTTTCATTTAAAAACTTTAGCTCTGCTACCACTATTAATTCAAAAACATATTCAGGAAAAACACTAATGGTTTTAGTTGGCTTGGGTACATATTCTGGTGGCGGTATGCAACTTACTAAAAACCCAAATCCATTTGATGGCTTGTTTGATGTAAGTATTGCAAAAAACTTAAGTAAACTTGAAATTATAAAAAACTTAGGGAACTTATTTAATGGAAAAATAACCAATCATAAAAAAGTAGAAACCATTAAATCAAATTATTTAGAAATATTAATTAATCAAGATACAAAACCTTTTATTCAAGCCGATGGAGAAATAATTGGAACAGGAAATGTTTCTATGCAAATAATTCCACTTGCTTTTTCTTTCTATTCATAAAATAAAAAACACCAAACTGTATTTGGTGTTTTTATGTAAAAATCTGATTATTAGATATTTAAAATAAATTTATTTCTTATACTCTTTATTTAAAGCATCTAAAATTGTTTGGGTTAAATCATTTTCTTCAGTACCATATAATACTGTTGCTGCAGCATCACTAGTTCCTAAAATATAATTGTAACCATTTGATTTTCCATACTCTTTTACAAAGCCTTTAACTTTAACAATTAAAGTGTCTATTTCTGTTTGGAACGCTTGTTGAATTTCTTGTTGTTCAGACTGCATTTGTTGCTTAAGCATTTGTTGTTTTTGTCCTAGCTCTTGATATTTTTCTTGTTGAGCTTTTGGACTCATGCTTTTGGCTGTAGCTTGAAATGTTTGTGCTTCTATTTGAAACGCTTGCCCAATACTATCTGCTCTTTTTTGAAAAGCAGCATCTTTTGCTTGATATTTTGTTTCAAGATCTTTTTTTCCTTGATAATCATTAATAACTTTTCCATTATCAATGTATCCAATTTTTTGTTCTTTTTGACAAGAGGTAAAAGCAAGCAGAACAATTACTACGTATAAAATATTTTTCATTTTTTGTTTTTTAATTTGGAACAAAAGTAGGAAAGTAAAATAGAATTTAACACTGATTATTAAGAGATTTTATTGTATAACTTTAACTTATGGTGATTAAAACAATAAATTGATTTTTCTTATCAAAAAAGAAGCGATTAGAGGCGGTTTAAGGCAATTTTAAAAAAAAGCAAGGTGTTTGATTGTTTTATAGTGTTTAGGCTTAAATAAAGCTTTTAAATTTAGTTTGTTTTGTTTTTAACACAATAAATAACAGAAGAATGTTCTTTTGAGAAAACAGCTTTAAAATTTGAAAGACTTCCAATTAAAAATGCCCTAACAGGATTCATCTTTCCTGTTTTATATTTTTCAGAAAGAAGGCTTACATAATAGGCATCAAATACCATAGGATACGTTTTTACAACCTGCATATTTTCTATGGAAACTAATTTACTAATTGCTGTTTTTGAAAAATGCCATAGATGCCTTGGAACATCAAAAGCAGCCCAAAAGTTTTTATAAAATTTAGCATCATAACTTTTAAAATTTGGAACAGCAATAATCAGTGTTCCATTTGGTTTTAAAAGTTTTTGAAACATTGAAAAGTGTTCTTTTAAATTAGGTATATGTTCTAAAACGTGCCAAAGAGTAATCACATCAAAACTTGATTCTTTAAGAATTTTTAGGCTTTCAGAATTATAAACAGAATTATTCGTTTTATAATTCGCAATTTTTCTAGCTTCATTATTTGGTTCTATTCCTAAAACATCCCACCCATTATCTTTTGCAACTTGAAGAAAATCTCCAGTACCACATCCAAAATCTAAAAGCGTTTTTTCTCCATTTGAATAAAGGCTAATAAGTTTTAGTTTTCTTTTAAGAGCGATTTTTTTAATGCTGTGATATGTTTTTTCAAAAAGATTTCTCTTAGAGTCAGTATGAGAAATATAATCTTCACTTTTATAATAATCTGGTAATTTTTCTAATAAGGGCTGTGGTGAGGTTTCTAAAAAATCAAATTCTTCATTATAGATTAAATCAAATGTTTCTCCAGAAACAGAAAAATCTTTAACTGATAAATAGATAGTTTGTTTGTTTTTAGTATCCAAAAGTATAATGCTATTTCAATTTTTTGATTTAAAATCACAATTGTTCCACGTGGAACTATAAAATTATCTACCCATATAAACTAATAATACCGAAATATCATTTGGTGAAACACCACTAATTCTTGAGGCTTGAGAAACGGTTGTAGGTTGAATCTTTTTTAATTTTTCACGAGCTTCATAACTCATGGATTTAATCTGAGAATAATCAAAATTTTCTGGGATTTTAACGTATTCTAATCTACTCAGTTTATCAGCATTATTTTTTTCTTTAGAAATATATCCTGAGTATTTTACTTGAATTTCGGCTTGTTCAATTATTTCGTTGTCCAAATTATTTTCTTGAATATAAGCTTCAACAGCTTCAAATTTTCTAACATCATCAATTGTAATATTTGGTCTTGAAAAGATTTTAAACATCTTATCAGATTGTTTAACCAAAGCCGACCCTTTTGATTCTAAAACTGGATTAGCTTCTTCTGGTTTCACACTAGTGTCTGCAAAAAACTGAACAAATTTCTCCGCTTCATTATGTTTTTGTTCCATGCGTTTAAGCCTATTTTCACTAGCTAAACCGAGTTCATATCCTTTAGGTGTTAAACGTAAATCTGCATTGTCTTGACGTAATAATGTTCTATACTCAGCTCTAGACGTAAACATTCTATAAGGCTCTTCTGTACCTTTAGTAATTAAATCATCAATCAAAACACCAATATAAGCTTCGTCCCTTTTTAAAGTAAAAGCGTCTCTTTCTTGTACTTTTAAACTTGCGTTTATACCGGCCATCAAACCTTGAGAAGCAGCTTCTTCATATCCTGTAGTACCATTAATCTGTCCAGCAAAATATAATCCTTCAACAAGTTTAGTCTCTAACGTGTGTTTTAATTGTGTTGGCGGAAAATAATCATACTCAATTGCATAACCTGGTCTGAAAAACTTAACGTTTTCAAACCCAACGACAGAACGCAATGCTTTGAACTGAACATCTTCTGGCAGAGATGTTGAAAACCCATTTACATAAACCTCAACCGTATTCCAGCCTTCAGGTTCAATAAATAATTGGTGCCTATCTTTATCTGCAAAACGATTAATCTTGTCTTCTATAGAAGGACAATATCTTGGTCCTAGACTTTTAATTCTACCATTAAACATAGGTGATTTATCAAAACCTTCGCGAAGTAAATCATGAACCTTTAGGCTTGTATAAGTCATAAAGCAAGAACGTTGTTCTTTTAGTGGTTTTGTAATATCAAGAAATGAAAATTTCTCAGGATTTTCATCTCCTGGTTGTTCTATCATTTTAGAGTAATCTAATGATCTTCCATCAACTCTTGGTGGTGTACCTGTTTTCATTCTTCCAGAATCAAAACCTAAAGCAACTAATTGTTCAGTAATTCCTGTTGCAGCTTTTTCACCTGCTCTTCCTCCACCAAAATTTTTGTCACCTATATGGATTAATCCATTCAAAAAAGTTCCATTAGTTAATACAACCGCTTTTGATTTTATTTCTACACCTAAAGAGGTTTTAATTCCTGCAACTTTACCATTCTTTATTAATAAACCAGAAACCATTTCTTGATAGAAATCAACATTCGGTGTTTTTTCTAGAAGCAAACGCCAATCTTCTGCAAACCTCATTCTGTCACTTTGAACTCTTGGACTCCACATAGCTGGCCCTTTAGACTTATTAAGCATCTTAAATTGAATGGCAGATGTATCACTTACAATACCACTATATCCACCCAAAGCATCAATTTCTCTAACAATTTGTCCTTTTGCAATGCCGCCCATTGCAGGATTACACGACATTTGAGCAATATTTTGAAGATTCATGGTAACGAGAAGTGTTTTACTTCCCATATTAGCAGCAGCAGCAGCAGCCTCGCTACCAGCATGACCTGCGCCAACTACAATTACATCATAAACATCATTAAACATATATTGTCTCCTAAAATTATTTACTTAATTAAAATTTACTTGTGTTCCACGTGGAACAATTCAAAAGTGCGCCACAAAATAAGTTTGCAAATATAATGCTATATATGACAAATCAAACCAGCTGATTGAGATAGTAGTTTTCTTTTTCTCTCATGATTTTGGCATCACCATCTGTCTTATCCTTATAGCCACAATAATGTAAAACCCCATGAATAATAACCCTATGAAGCTCTTCTAAAAAAGTAACCTTATAATCTTCTGCATTATCCTTTACTCTTTCAATGGATATAAAAATATCGCCTTGTATAATTTTTCCCACCGAGTAATCAAAACTAATAATATCTGTTAAAGTATCGTGATTAAGAAATTCAACATTTAATTTATGCAAATACTCATCATTACAAAAAATATAATTTATCTCTTCTAGTTTAAACCCTTCAGAGATTACGGTTTGAGAAATCCATGACGATATCTTGGTTTCATCATCTAATAAAAAGGGTGTTTCGTAATTGAAATTAATCATCTGACTTTCTAAAATAATCTTGAACCTTAATTTTATACATGTGCTGCAAAGGTAACGCTTGTCTGTTTAATATTTCGGTTGTTTTAAAATATTGTTTAGCCGTAGGAATTTGATTGTTTGTATTGTTATTAAAATTATCAGAATTTGTTTTAGATTCTCTTTTATTATCTTCTCCTTGTTGGAATGTGGCGTTTTCCAATTTTAATAACTGATGTTCTAATTGCATCATTTTTTGAAGTGTTTCATTAGTAAACCCTTTGTTTAACAACTCTAATTCTACTTCTTCCATTTTTTTTAAAAGATTGGTACCAGAACCTTCTTTGCCTTCTTTAGCGAGTTTATTTTCAAGAGCTTGTCTTAATTCTTGTTGTTGCTGATAAATTTCATACAATAATCCGTTTAAAGAATTATTTTCTCCTTCGCCGCCATTTTCTTTACCATTAGTTCCTTTTTTTGGTTCTCCTTTTTCGCCATTTTCACTTTGTTTATCGCCTTTACCGTCTTTAGGTTTTCCATTTTTGCTCATTTTTAATCCTTCTTCCATCATTTTATTGAGTTCTTCTTGGCTCATAATAATATCTGGTAATTGCATGTCTCCTTTACCTTTGCCTGGTGATGGATTTAATTGTTCTTCCATATTATCTAACACATCACTTAAAAAGTTAGCTAAATTATTTGCCGCCGTTACGGTGAATTGTTGATTTGAAATGCCTTGCAAAATTTGATTTTCTGCAAACAGATTTAACGATTTATCAATATTATAATAAACCTCAGTAATTTCTTTATTAACAGTTTCTGAAAGCTTTGGTTGTCTTAAAGAAAGTGCGAAAAGACTATCATCGACATGCTTAAAGTTTTCTCTCAAACTACTTTGCTTTCTTAAAAAAGACGCGTATTTATTGTGGTTAATTTCAATGTTTTTAAATTGATTCATTAAAGATTCTTGCTCAAAAGAAAAAAGTAATAAGTTGTCTAAAACTTGACGCAACATATCGACATCTTCTTGCATCTGTTCACCGCCGCCCATTTGCATAGATTGATTCATTTTCTGACTCATTGTCATCATTTTTTTAGCGGCCTTTTTTTGACTTTTTTGTGCATTTTTTAAATTCTCGTCGCTTTTAGGGTTTGTTTTATTCTCCTCTGTAGCTTGCTTATCTTCTTGCTTATTCAATTCATCAGAAGCATTTTGTTGTTCTGTTTGAACCTCATTTTCGTCTAACTTATCACGAGGAATTTCAATAGGTTTTTTTAAGTCTTTGCTGTCCTTTTCAAGTTGTTCTAGTTCCCTTTTAAACTGTTCAAATTCATTGTTTAATTTGTCTTGCTTGTCCTTAGTGTTTTCTTGTTTTAATGCATTTGACAATGTCTCTTGATCTATAGCTTGTTTGGATAATTGTTCTTGAAGTTTATCCAATTTATTTTGAATATAAAAGCGTTTGGTCAATTCAAGTAATTGCTCAAGACTTCTTTTTTTGTTTTTATTTTGCTTAGCTAGTTCATCTAGTTTTTGAGAGAATTCTTCTTTATTAATTTTTTCTTGAAGCTTTTCAAATTCTTCTAACAATTTTTCGTCTTGTTTTAACTGTTGCTCATTTTGGTTAAGACGCTCTTTTAAATCTTCTTTAAAAATATCTTCTTTTGAATTATCTTTTTGAAATTCTTCTAAATTATCTTTTAATTGTTTGTTGAAGTTTTTCATCATGTCATCTTGCTGTTTCTGACGCTTTAAAAATGATTCTAATTTCTTCTTATCATTAAAATTCAACTCTGATTTTTCCTTTTGAGTTTTTGATAATTCTTCCAATTGTTTTTCTTGTTCATCAAACTTTTTTAAAGACTTATTTAAATCTTTAATAGTTTCATTTTGCATGTTTAGATTACGCTCTTCTTCTTCTTCTTTAGTGCGTTTTCTGTATGTAAACACATTGCTTTTTGTACTTTTAAACTTATGAATGGCATCATTGTCAAACACTTGAAAATATAAGTTATAACTAATGCCTTCTTTAATATTTAAATTATTGGGAAATGCCGTTATAAACTCTGATATATTTGATGCTGATAGCGGAATAGTTTGATATTCTTTCTTGTCTTCTTCTTCAAAAGGATAATAAACTAATTGCAGTTTATTGAAGCCATAATCATCACTTACCTTTCCATAGACATATAGCGTTTGCAAATCAATACTGTCTTTTTCTACCTTTAAATTTATCTCTGGATATTCATCTTTAATTACATCAATGCTAAAAGCAAGTTTTTCATAATCTTGAAGATTAGCGTTGCTAGTACTTAAACTATAATCAAAATCATTGTAGATACTTTTAGAAAGCTCAAAGGTGTTATCATTCGTATTAGAAAACAAAAGCGTATCTAGAGCAAAAAGTTTCACGTGTTCTGTCGCTTTTGTGTTAAGTTTCCAAGTAATTGTTGTTCCTTCTGGAACTATAGCATTGCCCGTACTTTTTAAAACTTCTGGTTGTTTGTTTATATATGAAGGATATTTTAAAAACATTTCAAAACTTAATAACGATGGCGCTTGAATAATCTGCAGTTCATAAGGCTTTGAAGTCACTGCGTTTGCAGTTAACTGAAACCGAATGTTTTCTTTTGGTTGAGAAAACACATATTCAAACTCGCCTACACTTTTTTGCTGCAAAAAATAAGATTCATTGTTATAATTAATTTTAACATTTTCAGGAACCACGCTTCCAGAAACTGCTACATGTAGTACAAAATCTGTATTCTCTATGGCATATAAATCATTATTTACCACATAAAATTGAAATGGTGCTGGTGGTTCATAAGCTGTTTTGTAATGCACAACCCTATGAAAACTATCACTAAACAAATTTAAGTTACCTGTTAATGTTGCTATAAATATGATAATCAATGGAATAGCAGCATACTTTAAATATTTAAAATTAGTTTTAAAGTTAATAGCCAACTTAAAAGGAATTGGGCTTAATTCTGTAGATTTTTGATTAATACTCGCTAAAAGCAACTCTGTTTTTGTGCTGTCTTTTTGAAGTTGTAGCACATTAAGCAACTTATCATTTACTTGAGGAAAATGTTTACCAATAAGTTTAGAAGCGTATTCATAATTTATTCCTTTTTGAAGCTTAAATAGTTTTGCAATGGGTAAAACAACGAATTTAATAACTAGAGCAATTTCTACTCCAACAAACAACCAAAATAGAATGGTTCTTGATGTCGTGCTTAACCATAAAAAATGTTCTATTAAAAGAGTCATTAAAAAATACAATAAGCCTAAAGCAAAAAATAAAATGATGCCTTTAATTAATTCATTGATGTAATACTTACTAATGAATTCTTCAAGTTTATGTTGTATGTTTTTAAATCCCTCCAATTAAATTATCTATTTATAGCTTGTTCTATAACACACGAAATTACAATTTTATTTTAAGCTATAATTGACTAAATTTGATATAATTAGGTGTGCTTCTATTAAACTACTAATCAAACAACACTAAAATAAATGAAAGATTTAAAATATTTAGCGGCATTTTCCATTCCTTTAGTAGCTTTTCTTGGTTTTTATTTTAGAGGCGTTTATTCCTATTTAACACCGGTTTATGCGTTTGTAATGCTCCCGATTTTTGAATTAATTTTTCCTGTTGATGCTTATAATATTACTGAAGAAGAATCAAAAAACAAGTTAAAAAACAACCTTTTTGACTTGATGTTATACTTAAACCTTCCTATTGTTTATGGTTTAATAATTTATGCTTTAATAACCGTAAATTCTGTTTTATTAGAAACTTATGAGTTTATAGGTTTAATTATTTCTACAGGAATTGTTTTAGGGGTTAATGGTATTAATGTAGCTCATGAACTAGGACACAGACAAGCAACTAATGAACGTTTTATTGGAAAAGCCTTATTAATACCAGCATTATACATGCATTTTTATATTGAACATAATTTTGGCCATCACTTACACGCTGCCACTAAGGAAGATCCGGCAACTGCAAAATATAACCAGACGGTTTATTCATTTTGGTTTACATCTGTTTTTAGACAATATATTAGCGCTTGGAACATTCAAAAAAAACTTTTAAAAAATAATGAACTTCATTTCTTCTCGGTAAAAAACGATATGCTTTGGTTTACTATAATACAAATAGCGTATCTGCTTATAATTTATAGCACATGTAATTATTTAGGTTTTGTATTTGCTTTATTTTCAGCTATAACAGGTTTTGTTTTATTAGAAACGGTGAACTATATTGAACATTATGGTTTGTTGCGCTTAAAAACTGCTTCTGGTCGTTATGAGCGCGTTAAAGAAGTTCATTCTTGGAACTCCAATCACGTTATTGGAAGAATTGTGTTGTATGAATTAACCAGACACAGCGATCATCATTATAAAACCTCCAAAAAATATCAAGTGCTTGATTGCCATGAAGAAAGTCCGCAAATGCCATTTGGTTATCCAACTTCTATGGTGTTGGCAATGATTCCTCCTATTTGGTTTCGAATAATGAATAAACGAGTTCCACGTGAAATGATAGGTGTATAAGTATTCATATGTAGATATTTATTTGTTTTTCAATGGTCATAAGCAATCGCCTTAATCTTCATTGGTATTTGCGTTTGTAAAAACATGGCGATTTCATAAATATACTTTTATCTTTGCACAAAAATTACAAAGCATGAGTAACAATGTTCGTGTGCGTTTTGCACCAAGTCCAACAGGTCCATTACATATTGGTGGAGTTCGTACAGCCTTATTCAACTATTTATTTGCAAAAAAACATAACGGTACATTTATCTTAAGAATTGAAGATACTGACCAAAACAGATACGTTGAAGGTGCAGAACAGTATATTATTGATGCATTAAACTGGTGCAATATTCCTTATGATGAAGGTCCGGGAAAAGAAGGTGGATTTGGACCTTACAGACAAAGTGAACGTAAAGCAATATATAAGCAATATGCAGATCAATTAATTGCCTCTGGAGATGCTTATTACGCCTTTGATACTGCTGAAACTTTAGATTTTCACAGAAAAGACCACGAAGAAAAAGGTAAAACTTTTATCTATAACTGGCACAACAGAGAAAAATTAAGTAATTCTATTTCCCTTTCAAAAGAAGATGTTGAAAAAAGACTTGCTAATGGCGATGAGTATGTGATTCGTTTTAAATCTCCAAAAGATGAAACGCTGTATTTAACAGACATGATTCGTGGAGATATCAAAATTGATACAAACATATTAGACGATAAGGTTTTGTTTAAAAGTGATGGCATGCCAACGTATCATTTAGCTAATATTGTTGATGACCATTTAATGAAAATAACCCATGTGATTCGTGGTGAAGAATGGTTGCCTTCATTAGCGCTTCATTATCAATTATATCAAGCATTTAGTTGGGAAGCTCCACAATTTGCACATTTACCCCTTATTTTAAAACCCACAGGAACAGGAAAATTAAGTAAAAGAGATGGTGATAAATTAGGCTTTCCTGTATTTCCTTTACAATGGAACGATCCAAAATCGGGAGAATTATCCAGAGGTTATAAAGAAGATGGCTATTTTCCTGAAGCCATGATAAATTTCTTAGCGTTTTTAGGATGGAATCCAGGCACAGAACAAGAATTATTTTCTTTAAATGAATTAATAGATGCTTTTGATTTAGAACGCGTACATAAAGCTGGCGCTCGTTTTGATCCTGAAAAAATAAAATGGTTTAACCATCATTATATGCAAGAACAAAGCAATGTTCAATTAGCAGAAGCTTTCAAATTGCAACATGAAACATTAAGTGGTTACGACATTGAATACATTGCTTTAGTTATTGGATTAATTAAAGAACGTGCTACCTTTATAAGTGATTTTTGGAATTTATCTCATTACTTTTTTGTAGCGCCACAATCATATGATGAAAAAGCAACAAAAAAAGCGTTTAAAGAAGGAACCAAAGAGCTTTTACTTCAATTAGTTACAATTATAAAATCCATAGAAGACTTTTCAGTAGAAACCCTTCAAAATGAAATAAAAGGCTGGATAACTTCAAACCAAATTGGTTTTGGTCAAATAATGATGCCTTTGCGGTTGGCTTTGGTTGGCGAATTACAAGGACCAGATGTGTTTGATATTATGTTTTTGATTGGAAAACAAGAAACCACCAAACGCCTTGAAAATGTTTTGGCTACTTTGTAATTGATTTTAAAAAGAAATTACGGCACCTAAAACTAACATAGATTGGTTTCCTATAAAGCTTTTATTGCCTCCAGAGGTATCCAAGTTTTCTGTATTAAGCTTATTCAATATGTTGGTAAAACCATAAATATATTGAACTTTTAGTTTAATAAAATCTAAACCAGCAGAAGCACCTATGGCACCATTGATATTAAATTTTGTAATATCTGTAATATCTGTAGCAGATAAATTAGTATAGTTGTTGATGTAATAAGCTTCTTGTGATGTATCGTTTAATTCTAAGCTTCCATTATATTGAAGCATCGGTCCAAGATCTATAGTAACGTAGTTTTTAACAACTTTAATGTGTCCTAATAAAGCCACTTGAGCTGTAAATAATTTATATTCTATAAAATCATTTTCAGAGCTTATGATGGTTGGTCTTCCTAAAATATTAATATGATTTTCTGAAAGTTGCATGCCAAAGCTTATATTATACCATCTAAAAGGAATATCTACGGTTGCTAAAAAGCCTCCTAAATATCCTGTAACTTGCTCGGTTGTGAAATTATCTGTAGTAATATTAAATTTAGTAATAGCCCCATTAATGCTAATACCGTTAGTAATGTGGTAATTTCCTTTTTGGCTAAAACTTTTTGTAACAAATACTAGGCACAGAGCTACTAATAGTAAAAGATTTTTATGTTGCATAAGTGTTGCTATAAGCAATCAAATATAACATAAATTTTGTATCTTAACCTTTCTTAAAATCTAATATCTAAATCATGAGTCAACTATTTTTTCCCATCATTCTGTTCTTAAGTGCAGTTATCTTAATTTCATCCTTTTTTACTGTAAAGCAACAAACCGCAGCTATTATTGAGCGTTTTGGAAAATTCCAAAGTATTCGTCATTCTGGCTTACAGTTAAAAATTCCTTTGGTAGATAGAATTGCTGGCAGATTGAGTTTAAAAATTACACAACTTGATGTTATTGTTGAAACAAAAACCAAAGATGATGTGTTTGTACGATTAAAAGTATCTGTTCAATATAAAGTGATTAGAGACAAAGTTGAAGATGCTTTTTATAAATTAGATTATCCACATGACCAAATTACAAGTTATGTGTTTGATGTGGTACGTGCCGAAGTTCCAAAAATGATTTTAGATGATGTGTTCTTAAAAAAAGATGATATCGCTATTGCTGTAAAATCTGAATTAAACGAAGCTATGCTTGATTACGGATATGATATCATTAAAACTTTGGTGACAGATATTGACCCAGATGCCCAAGTTAAAGAAGCCATGAACCGTATTAACGCCGCCGACAGAGAAAAAACAGCGGCTCAATATGAAGGTGATGCGCAACGTATATTAATTGTTGAAAAAGCAAAAGCAGAAGCAGAAAGCAAACGTTTACAAGGACAAGGAATTGCCGACCAACGTCGTGAAATTGCTCGTGGTTTAGAAGAATCTGTTATGGTTTTAAACAAAGTGGGGATTAACTCGCAAGAAGCTTCAGCCTTAATAGTGGTAACACAACATTATGATACTTTACAATCTATTGGCCAACATACTAATAGTAACCTTATTTTATTGCCCAATTCGCCACAAGCTGCAAACAGCATGTTAAATGATATGCTTGCTAGTTTTACCGCAAGCAATCAAATTGGTGAAGCCATGAAAGATGCTAAAAACAAAAAGAAAGATTAATTAATATTACATCAATAAAAAAACCACTTAAATAAATTAAGTGGTTTTTTTTATGCCTTAAAAGGATGCCTTTCCTCCCATTCTTGCGACGGATTCATAAAACTAAATACTTGTTGTAATAATGCATTTGCAAAACCATTTGTAAGCTTTAAATACATAGACATGGTTTCTGGTTTTGCACCAACAGAGCTTTTAATTTCCATAGCCGTTCTTGCATAAACAATAGTTTGAAATGTATTTTCTATACCAAACAAAGCCATATCATAAAGCATGTTTAAATATAGCTGGTTGGCGTGTTGGTGTTCAGAATCATAGCCTAAAAAATAAGTTTCTAAAGACTTATTATTAAGAATTAAAGAGTAAAAACCTATTAACTGATTGTTTAAATAATACCCAAAAACTCTAAAGTTTTCTGGTAAATATTCTTTTAAAGTTGAAAAATGATTTTTGGGTAAAATAAAGGTGTTAAAAGCGGCGTTTTTTGAAACATTTATATATAATTTATAAATGGTTTCTGATTCCTTTTTTAGGGTTTCTAAATCTAATTCTTTAACTACAATATTCTTTATTTTTTGTCTCGCTCTATTATAACGTGTCCTATATTTGGTTGTCATGTCTGCAACATAGTCTTTCTCATTAAGCCAGTTTTTTCTAGTTTGCATAATCATGTTTGGTTGTACTTTCATTTTATAAAACTTCCTTGTATTGAAAAGAATATTTTCTAAATGAATAGAGTCATTTTCAAAATAATCTTTAAAAAGTATTAAACGAATAGTTCTTTTCTTTTCTTTTTTTATCTGTTTACTTAAAACGTTACACGCATCAAAAATAGCATTCAAAAAATCAGATTGTTTAATCTCAGATTGTTTAAAAAAAAGCCCGTGCTGACCTGTGTGAGTTAAATTACCAACCACCAGAATATTTCCTTTTAAAACCTTTGATAAACCGTTTTTTATAAACTCTTTAAAACACGAAGCGCTTTCGTGTCTAAACATATCATTTAAATACAATTGCACTCTTTGAACAATAGCAAGTCCTATTAATTCATTATGTTTAAAAACTCCAACATAATAGACACAAATGGTATTAGGGCAAGCATTTTCAAAAGCTTCTAAATAATTGGTTTGTAAAAACAAGTCGTGACTAGTTAAATCATTCCATTGCTTTTTTGGAAGATTGTTAACTGTGTTATAAAGTTTAAATTCGATCAAGGCAAAAAAATAAAGACTGAAAACATGAGCTATCAGTCTTTAATCATATTAAAAGTTTACAAAAATTATCTCCAACCGCAAATAATAGCTCCCATAATGGTTAAAGTTACAATCCAATAACCACTATTTATAAAAATATATTTTGCGCTTTTTCTTTCAAACAATGCATTAATTCCTATAATTGGTAGCGCTAAAAAGATTCCTGAAATAAAACCGTGCAAAGCTCCGTGTTTAAATGTTCTAAAAGCATCTCCATAATCTGCCATAAAAGCAGCATAAGATGGTAAAGCCTTTGAAGGATCTCCTCCAACTAAACCTATGGCTCCCATTTGATGAATGACAATAGTAGTCATTAAAAAAGCCAGCATAAAAGAAAATAATAAAGCTAAGCTAAAAATTTTAAGCATATTACCGCCTTTAATTTGATCTTCTGTTATGCCTGCAGCTTGCATCCAAGCATTTCCAAATACTTTAGGGTTATACCAAATAAACCCAACAATAAGCGCAGAAATAGCCGCCGCTAAAATTGCTAAAAAATTCATTTCCATAATGTTATAGTTTTAGTTTGAGATTAAATATAACCAAAAAAAGAACATCAAGGTTTTTTCAGTTTGGAAAAAAACTAACAGAAAGCTAACTAACAGCTTCTGCTTCAGAAATTAAAAGTGAATCTGAGTCTTGTAATGCTTTTTGTATAAAGTCATTAATTTCAGCATTTTTTGATAAGCCTTTATTTAACAAAACACCCAATGTTATCATGGCCGCAATACGAGTTCCGACCTTTTTAGATGCTGTTGCAAACAAAGGACTTAGCTCTTCATAACTCACATTTTCTGCTAATTCTTGAATGTCTGCTTTTGCTTTTAATTGTTTGGCCTCTGGTAAATTGGTGTATTTTTTTCCTAATTGTTGAATAACATCAATTGCGTTTCTTTGTGGTTGATTTTGTTGGCTTTGACTCACCTTCTCTGAAGGTTTATTTGTTTCTTGAACAGCTTCTTGTTTTGCCCAAGTATCACGAAGACCAACAATTTTATTAAATACTAAATGCTTTGAAGTACTATCTTCATCAATACTAAAATATCCTAATCTTTGAAACTGAAACCTGTCTCCTACTTTAGCTTCTAATAAACTAGGTTCTAAAAAAGCGTCGATAATTTTTAAAGAATTTGGGTTAATAAATTCCATAAAATTTTTATCCTGATAACTATCTGGTGCTTCATCCATAAACAGGCGGTCATACTCTCTAACCTCGGCTTTTATGGCGTGTTTTATAGATACCCAATGTAGTGTGCCTTTTACTTTTCGTAAACTTGCATCAGTTCCTGTACCACTTAAACTATCTGCATCATAGGTACAATGAATTTCTGATATATTTCCTCTGGCATCTTTTAAAACACTTTCACCTTTAATGATATATGCATTTTTAAGACGCACTTCTTTTCCTAAAGACAACCTAAAATACTTGCTGTTGGCTTCTTCTTTAAAATCGTCTCTTTCAATATAAAGTTCTTTTGAAAAAGGGATTTTTCTAAATCCTGCATTGTCATCTTCCTGATTATTTTCAGCTTCTAGCCACTCTTCTTTTCCTTCAGGATAATTAGTAATTACTAGTTTAACCGGATCTAAAACTGCCATAACTCGTGGAGCTATTTTATTCAAATCTTCGCGAATACAAAACTCTAAAAGAGATACATCAATAACATTATCCCGTTTTGCAACGCCTACTGTTTCTACAAACTTTTTAATAGCAGATGGTGTATAACCTCTTCTGCGTAACCCAGAAATAGTTGGCATTCGTGGGTCATCCCAACCTGTTACAATATGGTCTTCTACCAATTGAAGCAACTTGCGTTTACTCATAATAGTATAGCTTAGGTTTAAGCGTGCAAATTCACGTTGCTTTGGCCTAATAGTGCCTTCTACTACAACTTGGTCTAAAAACCAGTCATAAAGTTCTCTGTGGGGTTTAAATTCTAGCGAACATAGCGAATGTGAAATAGATTCTACATAATCACTTTCTCCGTGTGTCCAATCATACATGGGGTAAATACACCAAGTGTCTCCGGTTCTATGATGATGCTTTTTTAAAATACGATACATAATAGGGTCTCGCATCAACATATTGGGATGCTTCATATCAATTTTAGCACGAAGAATATGCGCTCCTTCATCAAACTCACCGTTTTTCATTCGGTTGAATAAGTCTAGGTTTTCTTCAACGCTTCTGTTTCTAAAAGGGCTATCAACACCTGCTTGTGTTGGTGTTCCTTTTTGTTCAGCCATGGCTTCTGAAGATTGAGAATCTACATAAGCTTTTCCTTCTTTTATAAATTGAATAGCCCAATCGTATAATTGTTGAAAATAATCCGAAGAATATAATTCTTTATCCCACTTATACCCTAACCAAGCGATGTCTCTTTTAATAGCATCTACATACTCTTGTTCTTCTTTGGCTGGATTGGTATCATCAAAACGTAAGTTAACTGGTGCATTATATTTTTCACCCAAACCAAAACTTATACCAATAGCTTTGGTGTGTCCAATATGCAAGTATCCATTAGGTTCTGGAGGAAAACGAAAACGCAAGTCGTTTTTACTCATTCCATTGGCTAAATCTTCTTCAATAATTTGCTCGATAAAATTGAGCGATTTTTTTTCTTCAGACATAAAAAAACGGCTATGTGCCTTTTATGGTTTTAAAACAATGCTATTAATAAAAAAATATTGTGCAAAATTAGGTAATTTTGATGACTTAAAATACCATAACATGGGAATTATAAAAGTTGAAAATATTCGCGTTTTTGCGCATCATGGTTGTTTAAAAGAAGAAACTAAAATAGGAAGTGATTATCGGGTAGATTTAAAAGTTGAGGCTAATTTACAAACCTCGGCAAAATCTGATAAACTCTCTGATACAGTTGATTATGTTTTTTTAAATAGAATTGTAAGAGAAGAAATGACTATTCCTTCCTATTTATTAGAAACCGTAGGAAAGCGTATTTTAGACCGGATTTTTAATGAAGATAAGCTTATTAACAAAGCAACCATTTGGGTTAGTAAATTAAATCCTCCAATTGGTGGTGATGTTGAAAAAGTAACGATTAAAATGACTGATAAGCGAAAAAATAAATTATAGTAAGAAAAACTCTAATTTTTTTTTACATTTGCACTCTAATAATGGCGTTGTGGCCGAGTGGCTAGGCAGAGGTCTGCAAAACCTTCTACAGCGGTTCGAATCCGCTCGACGCCTCAAAAAAAACCTTTAGTTTATGCTGAAGGTTTTTCTTTTTTAAGATTTATTTGTTCAAACTTTTCTTTAATTAGTTTCTTTTCATTAGGAAAAAAACCTTGAACAAGAAGTAAAATTCCAAATCCTAGAATTACAAGTGCAATAATTTTTTTGGTTTTAAAAATACGTCTAGGTGTTAATCTGTTTTTTAATTTTTTTGAGACTACAATTTTTACCAAATCAACTAAAAAATATACAATTAAAATAGTGGATAAAAACACAATAACACCTTCTTTGGTACTTGTTAAAGAATTAGCAATCACTATAAATCCAACCCAACCAACTAATACGCCTATATTTATAAAATTAAGTAAAAACCCTTTTAAGAATAGTTTTCCGTATTTTTTTTGAATATTAATTCTGTGATATTCTTTGACTATATCTCTAAAAGATTTTGAAGTTTTTATGAAAGAAATAAAACCATAAACAACTAGCAAAACACCTCCAAAAATTAAAAAATTGGGGTCGTCTTTAATTTTATCTAACAGTTTATTGGTGCTAAAAAAGGCAACAATAATAAATAAAATATCAGCCAGCATAACGCCTAAATCAAATATTAAGGCGCTTTTAAAACCTTTAGTCACGCTTGTTTCAAGAAGAACAAAAAAAACAGGACCTATGGTAAAAGCTAAAATTACACCAAAAGGAATTGCTCTTAAAATGTCTTCTATCATAAGTTTTTACTGATTTACACAAAGTAAAGAAATATTTAAAACATTCTTAAACCTTTCTGTTGGTAATTGTGTATAAATAAAAAAGCTCGTTAAAAATAACGAGCTTAAATTTTAAAAATATTAAAGTAATTAGTTCATGCGTTTTACTCTTCCACCTAAAACTCTACTTTCATTAACGGTTTCTGGATTTCCATAAATAAACACATCTCCACCTGCTCTAATTTTTATATCTACTACTTTTGTTGCGTTTATATAAGCTTCTCCAGCTGCGTTTATTGAAACATCTGTGTTTTCCGTTTCATTGTTTTCTCCTTTAAAAACACCTCCAGTTAGTAATGAAACATTTTGTTTTTTTGATGTTCCTGAAGCTTCAATAACTCCGCCTGTAACAGCTTTAACATTTAAATAAGACACATCACAAACCACATTTACCATACCTCCTTCTTGCGCTCTTAAATCTACTTCAAATTGTTTAATAACATCTTTTGAATAAATTTTTGCACCTTCATTAGCGTCTAAAACATCTAACGATGTATAATACAAGGTCACTTTTGTGTCATTTCCATTGAATATTTTTTCTAAATTCATTTTAATTTTAAGCTTTCCGTTTTTGTTGTTTACAAGAACATCAGAATTATTTTTACCAGAAATAATTACTTTATTTTCATTTGATTTAATCAATTCTACTTCAATTAAATCATACACTTTAAGTTCGGTAAATTCTCCAATAGTTTTTTCTATTGGGCTTTGAGAATGCATTAATAAAGAAACAAATAAAAATATTCCAGATAAAATAGATTTCATAATAATGGATTTAATTACAAATTAATAAAACATAAAAAGTTGATAATTATTATAGATACAAGTCTTTTTATTTTGTTACAACTAGCTAACTAATTTATATTATTTAGCAATATTAACTGCTGTTCCTGTTGCTGAAACTGTTACATAATTAGAAGCCGTTAGCTCAATATCAACTTTTATACCAATAATAGCATTTACATTTAATTGTTTAGCATTTTCTTCTAAATGTTTTAATGCTAATTCTTTAGCTTTAACAATACCGTCTGCAACACTTGCGTTGTATTTTTCAATATTAAAGGTTAGTTTTAGTTTTTGCATTAAAACACCAATTCCAGAAACAATCCCTTTATATTCAATAACCTTAAAACCTTCAATACTATTTGTTGTTGTTAAAATCATAGTTTTATTTTTTTAATAAGTATAAAAATTAATTTAGATGTTACACCTTAACCTTCACTTTTACCTATTAAATTAAAATCTAAATGTTTTTTAACTAAATCGGTATTTTTAACTTTCACAATAACTTCCTCTCCTAATTGAAACATATTTTTTGTATTTCTTCCTACCAAAGCATATTGTGTTTCATCAAAAGCATAATGATCATCTTTCATATCTCTAACACTTACCATGCCTTCACATTTATTAGAAATAATTTCTACATAAATACCCCAATCGGTTACTCCAGAGATAACACCTAAAAATTCTTCATCTTTATGATCTTCCATAAAACGTATTTGCATGTATTTTATAGAATCTCGTTCTGCTTTTGTTGCTAAATTTTCCATATTACTGGAATGATTACACTTATCTTCATATAAATCTTCATTAACCGATTTTCCTCCATCAAGATATAATTGCAATAAACGATGTGCCATCACATCTGGATAACGACGAATAGGTGATGTAAAATGGCTATAATAATCGAATGCTAAACCGTAATGACCAATATTATGAGTTGTATATTCTGCTTTACTCATGCTACGAATAGTTAAAGTATCAACTAAGTTTTGTTCTTTTTTTCCTACTACACTTTGTAATAAATTATTAAGAGATGCTGTGGTTGTTTTCTTGTCTTTAAAATTTAATTTATAACCAAATTTTGACACAATTCCTTGTAAAGCAGTAAGTTTACTAACATCTGGTTCATCATGAACACGATAAACAAATGTTTTTTTAGGAGATTTCTTCCCTATAAATTCAGCTACTTTTTTATTTGCTAATAACATAAATTCTTCAATTAAATGATTAGCATCTTTACTTATTTTAAAGTAAACACCAATAGGATTTGATTGTTCGTCTAAATTAAACTTTACTTCTACTTTATCAAATGAAATAGCGCCATCTTTCATGCGTTTTTTTCGCATAATTTTAGCTAACTCATCTAATTTTAAAACCGCTTGAGCTATTTCTTCTTTTGTTTGATACGCTTTTCCGGTTAAAGACACATCTTCAGTAATATTATTAGATTTTGATTCTATAATAGCTTGAGCTTCTTCATAAGAAAAACGTGCATCACTATAGGTTACTGTTCTTCCAAACCATTGATTTTTTACTTCTGCTTTTTCGTTAATTTGAAAAACAGCTGAAAATGTATATTTTTCTTCATGTGGTCTTAATGAACACGCATTGTTTGACAATACTTCTGGTAACATTGGTACCACTCTATCAACTAAATATACTGAAGTAGCGCGTTCATAAGCTTCATCATCTAAAATAGTTCCTTCTTGTAAATAGTGAGATACATCTGCAATATGAATACCTATTTCATACAAACCATTATTTAAAATTTGAAAGGATAGTGCATCATCAAAATCTTTAGCATCTTTAGGATCAATAGTAAAGGTTAAAACATCACGCATATCCCTGCGTTTTGCTATTTCTTCTTTAGTTATTGATGTGTCCAACTTATTAGCAAACTCTTCTACTTCATAAGGAAATTCATAAGGCAAACCGTACTCAGCTAAAATAGCATGTATTTCTGTATTATGTTCTCCTGGTTTACCGAGAACTTTTATGACTTTTCCATAAGGAGAATCTGCATTTTCTGGCCAATCTTCTAAAGAAACTAATACTTTATCTCCGTCTTCTGCTTTATTAGTTTTATTAATGGGTATAAAAATATCTTTATACATTTTTGTACTATCTGCAACTACAAAAGCATATTTTTCGTGTAATTGAATTACGCCAACATAGTCACTTTTAGCACGTTTAATTATTTGAGTAATCTCGCCTTCTATATTGCCACGTTTACGTCGTTTGTATACGTAAAATTCTACTTCATCACCATTTAAGGCTTTGTTTATGTTATTAGATGCGATAAATACATCTTCATCAAAATCATCAGTAATGATATAACCAGATCCTTTAACAGATAAATCTAAAATTCCGGTGTGATATTCTGTAGTAATGATAGCTTTAAACTTTCCTCTTTCAACTTCTTCAATTTCTTTTTCAGCTGCTAAAGCATGTAATTTTTTTATAATTTGGTTTCTGCTACTAGCATCATTAACTCCTAATTTAGCAGCTATTTGTTTATAGTTAAAACTTTGGTTTCTTTCTTTTTTTAAAATACTAAGAATGGTATTTGTAAGGTTCGAAATTTTATTGGATGATTTCTTTTTTTTATTTCTTGTCATGTAATTTTTGTAATCATTTTTATTTCCTAAGATACTGGAAATCTGTTTATTTATTACTTAATAATTGGAGAAGATTTTTATTAAGTGTTTACAAAGTTACGTTTAATAAATTAATTGATATTTTTTTAATGTTATTTTTAGTTAAAATGATGTTATCAACTTTATATAAACTATAATAATTTTCTTTTTAAAAATTTAAAAAAATAATGATGTTTATGATAGTGTGTTAATAAGTGTTATAACTTTTTTATATTTTATTATGATTACAATTTATTTACTTTCTATTAATACTTAATTAACATATTATTTTACGTTAAAGTATTCATTTTAAACAAGATTATATTTTATATCAACAGTTGTTAACAACTAAAATTTCATCTCTTTTTGTGATAAGTTTTTTACTTTTTAGTGTTTGTATTTACTTAAATACTTCTTATAAATTTTATAAAAAAAAGCATTTAAAAATTAGGTAGAAGTTTTAAGGTTTTTGATTGAAAAAAAATATGAATAAACAATAATTTAGTTTTAAAAATTAATAACTAGTTATTAACAACTAATCAATACTATTATAAACCAAAATAATAAGTCTTTTTATTACCTTTACATGACTTAAAATTTAAAAAAATGACTATTTCAATAGGTAATGACCACGCAGGTGTTGAATATAAATTTTCAATATTAAAACATTTAGAATCAAAAGGTTATAATGTTAATAATTACGGAACTGATAGTGAAGTAAGTGTTGATTATCCAGATTTTATACATCCAGTTGCTCTAGATGTGGAGAATAAAAAAGTTGATTTTGGTATTATTATTTGTGGAAGCGGAAACGGCGCTAATATGACAGCTAATAAACATCAAGGTGTACGTTCTGCTTTATGTTGGACAAAAGAAATAGTGGCACTTGCTAGACAACATAATAATGCTAACATTTTAAGCATTCCTGCAAGATTTACAGCTTTACCTCAAGTTATTGAAATGGTTGATACATTTTTAGAAACTCCTTTTGAAGGTGGTCGTCATCAAGCTCGAATTGATAAAATACCCACTTCTTGTTAAATGAGTAATACACATTCACATACTCATCATCATACACATGCAAAATTAAAAGGAAGAAACCTTTTTATTTCTATCTTTTTAAATATTATAATTACCGTTACTCAAGTTATAGGAGGATTGGTTTCGGGTAGCTTATCTTTATTAAGTGATGCGCTTCATAATTTTACAGATGTTATCTCTCTTATTGTAAGTTATATTGCAACTGTTTTAGCAGGAAAATCAGCTTCTTTACATAAAACATTTGGTTATAAAAGAGCTGAAATATTAGCAGCTTTTGTTAATGCTGCTACTTTGGTAATTGTGGCGGTTTTATTAATAAAAGAAGCTATTGTAAGGTTTCAAAATCCTCAGAATATTGAATCTGAAATTGTTATTTGGTTATCATTGCTTGGTATTGTAGCAAACGGACTAAGTGTGTTGTTGTTAAAAAGCGATTCTAATAAAAACATGAATATGCGTTCTGCTTATTTGCATTTATTAACAGATATGTTAGCAAGTATAGCGGTTTTAATTGGAGGTTTGTTAATGAAATTTTACGAAATATATTGGGTTGATAGTTTGTTAACACTAGTTATCGCTTTATATTTAATATGGGTAGGATTTGATTTATTAAAAGACTCATTTCATGTGTTAATGCTTTTTGCACCAGAAAACATTCCTGTAACAGATATTGTTAATGAAGTACAACAATTAGAAGACATTAAAAATGTGCATCATGTACATGTTTGGCAATTAAATGAAGAAGAAATACATTTTGAAGCTCACATTGATTTTAAAAACGATATTAGCTTATCACAATTTGATGCTATTTTAGTTAAAATTGAAGAGTTGTTGTATCATAAATTCCATATCAATCATGTAAATATTCAGCCAGAATTTGGAAAATGTGGGCCAAAAGACATTATTGTTCAGGATTAAACATATTTATACATACCAAAAGATATGTTAGAAATTCAAATCAAATCATTTTCTGAATTATCCACACAAGAATTGTATGATCTTTTACAATTGCGTAGTGAAGTTTTTGTGGTAGAACAAAACTGTGTATATCAAGATATTGATAAAAAAGACCAAAAAGCACTTCATGTTTTAGGTATAAAAAATAATCAACTTATTGCTTATACTAGACTTTTTAAGCCTGGTGATTATTTTGATTATGCCAGTATTGGTAGAGTAGTAGTAGCTAAAAGCCAACGCCAATATCAATATGGTTATGATATTATGAAAGCCTCAATTGAAGCTATAAAAAATCATTTTAAAGAAAATGTAATAAAAATTTCTGCACAAGCTTATTTAAAAGGGTTTTATAATAATTTAGGATTTAATGAAATAGGAGAGGAATATCTTGAAGATGATATTCCGCATATTGCCATGATAAAAAAATAATTAATTTATCTTTTTAAGGTAAAATGACCTCTTAAAACGTCTCCACTATAAAACGTAATTACATACCAATAATCATTGGTTTCCATGAGTTTTCCATCAAAAGTTCCGTTCCAACCAACATTTGGAGGTAATGATTTTAGAAGTTTTCCATAATGATCAAAAATAGTAACTGTTTTGATATTATTTACAAAATCTCTTACCAACCACAAATCATGGTTTCCATCATTATTTGGGGTAAAGTATTTTGGGATGTAATAATCATCAGTAGTTATTAACACATTAAAGCTGCTTTCATTACTACTACAAACAGTTTCATTGTATATATAAATGGTTTGTGATGTGTTTATAATATCACCAGCAAATAAAGTATTTCCTGTTCCGCCAGAAGCGGTATAATATGCACCATAATTGAGTGTTGGTAATGTATAACTAACCCCCACATAATCATTAAAAGAATCTATATTTACAAATACATTACAATCATTTTGTGAGGTAACATAGTTGGTAAATAAAAATGGCTGCCAAGCAGAATGATTTGCAGTTGTATTATCAACCACAACACAGTTTAAGTTAGCATTGTTTGAAAAATTAAAGGCATTTATACTGTTGTTATTTCCGTTTCTAATATTTAATGTACATAAATTATTATTTGAACAATCAATTTCTGATAACTGACTGTTTTGTGATAAATCTAATGCTTCAAATAGATTAAAACTTAAATCAATGATGTAAAGAAGTGGGTTTTGTGACGTATTTATATTATTTATTTGATTATTACTGCAATATAAATTCACTAAATTTTGATTATTACTAATATTTAAATTGGTTATAAAATTATTACTACAATTTAAAGTACTTAGAGTGCTGTTTTTAGAAATATCAATCGAACTAATTTGATTGTTTAGAAAAACCAATACATTAAGCAAAGGATTATTGGTAACATCTAAATTCGTTAATAAGTTATTACCACAAACCAAAGAAATTAATTTAGTATTTTGAGTTGTATTTAAGGTAGTAAGCCGGTTGTTTAAGCACCAAAAAATCTGTAAATCCAATAAAGGAGATATGTTTATAGAGCTAATATTATTTGTGCTACAAAATAATTGAGTAAGACTTAAGTTGTTTGTAACATCTAAAACAGAAAGTAAATTATTTTCGCAATTTAAAACCTCAAGTGCTGTAAAATCTTCAATGCCAGTTAAGTCTGAAATGCTTTTGGAATTAACATCTAAGTTTGTTATTGTATTAATATTTGCTGTTGGAACCAAATCATCTAACGGGGCAACATCAAAACCTAAATCAATTAAAGCCTGTTCAAAATTATCGTCTGGAACAAACGTGTTTTGAGATAAGCCACAGATGCTTAACATTATAAACGAATAGACACATACAACATTTTTTGTTCTCAAATTATGTAGTTTATGTTAGGGTTCTTTTACATAAGTAATTAAAATCTCAACACGTCTGTCGTCTTTTGGGTCGCCACCTAAAGGAAATAAACGCCTTAAACCAACGTATTTCATGCGTTTTGGGTTTACTCCTTTTTTAACAAAATAATCATATACAAATTTGGCTCTGGCAACCGATAAATTTCTTTGTTTTGTTTTTCTATCTACAGCATCTCTGCTATACTGAGTACAACACACATGACCTTGAACAGTAAAATAAATATCTGTTCTTTCAACCAATGATTTTGCAATGTCTTCCAATATTTTTTTTGATTCAGGCATGATAGTGCTATAACCTGTTTTGAATAAAATATTTTCAAACACTATTTTATCACCAACTTTTAGATTTCCTTTTATTTGTTCTGGCGCATCTTTTTTATGCTCTACAATTTCTGTTGAAGGTTCTTCAACTTTTTTAGGAGGTTTTGGTTTTACAATAATTTCAACTTTTCGGTTTAAACCTCTAATTTTTAAAACATCTGTTTCATCAACAATTTTTAATAAAACCTCACCTTTTCCATCAACATTGCTGATTAAAGATTCACTAATTTCATTGTTAGCAAATATTGCTTTTATTGCGTTGGCACGTTCTAGAGATAGTTTTAAATTGTAGTCTGATGCTCCAATATCATCACAAAAACCATAAATGGAAATAGATTCAATATCCATATCCGAAAGTTTTGAGATGAATAATAGTAAGCGGTTTTCTTCAGTAGTAAGAACCTCATATTTATCTGTTTCAAAATAAACTTCATGTGTTAATTCATTTTGAGAATAGATGCACTGAAAAGCTAATATGATACATAAAAATAGTTTATTCATTACCCGAGGCGCATAATAATTTATAAATATAGTATTTTTAATTATTCGTTTAACGCTCAAACTATCTTAAATACTCTAGATACGCAGTAGGGCTCGCTAGAATTTCTGAAGCTTTTTTTATTTCTGGGTCGTGAAGTTTTAAATAGTTGTACAACCCTTCTCTGTAAACATAACGTTTAACAATATCTTCAGTTAAGAGCTTAATAATATAATTTTTATTAGCATCTAAAGCATCTATTTTTGCTTTATTTAAACTAGAAACTAAGGTGTTATAATCTGTTTTAATGGCTAGATCTAAACCTTCGGCTTTGGCTTCTTCTATAGTTTTTTTAAGTGCTTTTTCTGTATTGGTTTCAAAGGAAAATGAGTTTGCTTTTAAAAACGTTTTAAAGTTTTCAAAATCAGGATCAGTTAACTTAAAATCGTTTACATTTTCAACCTTGTTTTTATAGTAATAATTGGTTGCAAAGTCAAAAATCAAGTTATCATTTTCAATAGCATTAGTTAAGGCTGTATTTTTTGATCCGCTCATTTCTTCATCAGGGAAAATTCCACCACCATCAAACACTTTTCGGCCATTTTTGGTTTTATATTCATTGTAGTTTTCTTGATTTACACGCACAGCTTCACCTTTTTCGTTTCTATGCCAATAATCTAATGCTTGAATGCATCTACCAGAAGGCGTGAAATAGCGAGAAATAGTGATTTTTAATTGAGTACCATAGGTTAATAGTTTTGGGCGTTGCACCAAACCTTTTCCAAAGCTTCTGGAGCCTACTATTACTGCGCGGTCTAAATCTTGTAAAGAGCCTGATACAATTTCACTAGCAGACGCACTACTACCGTCAATGATTATAACTAAAGGAATTTCGGTATCAATAGGGTCTTTTTGGGTATAATAAGTGCGGTTGTATTTTTTAACTTTTGATTTTGTTGTAACCACCAATTGCCCTTTTGGTATAAACATATTAACAATATCTATAGCCTCATTTACCAATCCACCAGGATTTCCTCTTAAATCTAAAACCAAACGTTTAGCACCTTGAGCTTTTAAATCTCTTATAGCGTAACTGGTTTGAGAAGCCGCTTTATCACTAAATTGGCTTAAAACTATATAACCTGTTTTATCATTTATCATAGAAAAATGTGGCACCGCATTAATTTCTACTTCAGCATGGTTTATGGTTGCTGTTTTAGTGTTGCTTTGTCTTTTATAGGTAACTTCTATAGGTGTTCCAGGAGCGCCTTTTAATAAGTCGCCAGCGTCATCTTTATAATTTGCAACTACAATATTTCCTATTTTTATTATTTCATCACCAGCTTTTAAACCTGCTTTATCTGCTGGGTAATCTTTATAAGGCTCTACAATAACTAATTTGTCTTTAAGGGTTCTTACTTTAGCGCCTATACCAATATAATCACCCGTGTTATTTATTCTAGCAGCTTCTACATCTTGCTCGTTCATAAAATTAGTGTACGGATCTAAATCTTTAAGCATGCTCTTAATGGCGGTATCCATTAAGTCTCCAGGATTGGTATCATCAACATAATTCATGTTTACCTCTTTAAACAAGGTGGTAAAAATTTCTATTTGTTTGGCAATTTCAAAAAAGTCATTTTGAAATGCCGTTCCAGTTACAAAAAGGATAAGGGCAAGTACCGGGATAACAATCTTTTTTTTAAGAATTTGCTTCATTTTTTTCAAATTTTTCAAACAAGCGTTTCATTTTAGTTTCAATCAATGTCAGACTTGGTTTTTCAGTACCAATATACAAAATCATAAACGCATGAGGTGTTGAAATGTTGTTCGAATATTCTACCTTATGCAACCTAAAGGCTTCTCGCATAAGGCGTTTTACACGGTTTCTGTCAATAGCACGCTTAAAATGTCTTTTACTAACTGAAATACCTGTTTTAAAAAGAACATCATCATCAAAAGTGGTTGCCATATACACTAATCGTAAAGGATAAGCACTTACAGACTTGCCTTTTGCAAACAAAGCATCAATATGCTTTTTACTTTTTAGTTTGTCTTTTTTGTTAAACGTGAAATTCAATGTGTATGGTTTTAAAAACCAAAGGTAGTAAATTATAAAAGTTACTTTAAAAAATAGATTGTTTTTAGAGGGTTTCGTTTAACTAACTTGATATGAAATCGTTTTAATATTTTATATCAGACGTTAAACGAAATTAGCGATTTTTTCTTACAAAGTCAAGTTTTTTGAAGTACATAAAACAACAAAGCCTTTTAGTAACATCTAAAAGGCTTTGTAAAGTAAATGAAATATTATAAAATTAGTTTGTGTTGTTCTCTTTATTAATATCTGCCATCTTTTCTTTTGGATCTATCTGTACTTTTTCAACAGGTTTTGAAGTTGTAAAGGTGTAGGTTGGATAAGCCCAAGCCCAGTCTTTTATAATTGTTGCTGTTGTTGGTTTTTCACCACGCATCATTTGTAAAGGAATGTAAAAATCTTCAGTGCTTCCGTCAGCATAAGTTACCGTTAGGTCAATAGGCATAGGCATTAAACCTATACGTTCTAAAGTTACGGTATTGCCTTCAACAGTTTTTAAACCATAATCAATGGTGTTTGTAGTTTGACCAAAATCTATTAAATACCAATCTAGTTCTAAGCCAGATACTTTTTCAGCAGTACGAACAATGTCTAGTGGTTTTGGGTGTGTAAATTTAAAATCATCAAAATATTTTTTAATGGTTGTTTTTAAATTTTCTGCACCAATCACATAACCTAATTGCGCTAAAAATACTTCGCCTTTTGAATACGCCGAAATACTATACGCTTGATTATAAACATACCTATCTGAATGCGTTGTTAAAGGTTGCTCTTTACCAGATTTTGCTAAGTAAATATAGCCTCTATAAGCATTTTTTGTTGGGTTTTCTGAATTTTTGTGTAAGATTTCGTCTTCGGCTAAATCGCTAATATAGCTTGTAAACCCTTCATCCATCCATTCGTGTTTTGACTCATTTGAAGCTAGTAAAAATTGAAACCAAGTATGCGCCATTTCATGAGCAGTTACACCAAACAAGCCGTTAAAAGTACCTTCACCTGTAATTAAGGTACACATACCATATTCCATACCGCCATCGCCACCTTGAATTACCGAATATTGTTTGTAAGGATATTGTCCTACATGTTCGCTATAATATTGCATAAGTTCAACCGTTTTAGGTTGCAAATTCTTCCAGTTTTCTAACTTATCTTTTGCCATAGTATTTTTATAGAAAAAATGAAGCATGGGGCCATTAGGCACCTGCATGGTATCATGAGTATAGTTTGGGTCTGCAGCCCAAGTAAAGTCATGAACATTAGGCGCTACAAAATGCCAGGTTAATTTGTCTCCTTTGGTTTTAACTTTTTCTGTGGTATAACCATGACCAATCTCACTAGGGTTTTGTAAATAACCAGTACCGCCAATAGTATAGGTTTTATCAATGGTAATGCTTACATCAAAATTTCCCCAAACACCATGAAATTCTCTAGCAATATATGGGTCGGCATGCCAACCTTCAAAATCATATTCAGCTAATTTTGGATACCATTGTGCCATAGATAATGCCACACCTTCTTTATTATTTTTACCAGCACGACGTATTTGAAGCGGTACTTGACCATTAAAAACCATATCAAAAGTAACTTGCTCACCAGGTTGAATAGGTGTTGCTAAATTTACTTCTAATACTGTACCAACAGTTTCATAATTTAAAGCTATTCCATTTTGTGTTAATGAAGTCACTTTTAAAAAACCTTGATCTTCTGGTGCTAATTTGCTTATACGGTCTTTAACACGAGGATCTGGGTCGGCAATAGTAAGTGAACGCACATCCATTTCACTACCTGGTTGAAAGGCATTAAAAAACAAATGATAATATACGCGGTTTAACACATCAGGTGAATTATTGGTATATACTAAATGCTGAGTGCCTTGGTATTGATAGGTTTTTACATCCATATTTATATTCATGGTATAGTCAACGTGTTGTTGCCAATATCCAGGATTTTGAGCTTTATGAGCTGCATTGACAGTTATGTTTGAAGCGCTACAAGAAAGTATTGCTATAACAGAAAAAAAGTAAAAAAAAGATGATTTCATAAAGTCAATTTTTTAGGTTATTTATGTTGAAAGTAGCCTTATAATATTAAAAGGATAATTAGTTTTTAAAAAGAAAGGCTGTTTGAAAAGCATTTTTTTGTCATTGCGAGGAACGAAGCAATCTTTTGTTGTTGATAACCAATCAAAAAATTACGTTAGTCATATTTCTTTTCGTAATGACGACGATTATCTGCTTTTCAGACAGCCTTAATGTTATTTTGCTATTTGAGATGCCATGATTAAAGCGTTGTAAGCATTAACTATTTTCCCAGATGTTGTTAAATCACCAAATGGTTTTACGTTTGCAGCATCACCGCCAGTCACAACTTTAGTTTGAAGCGCTAAGCCAGAATCCATTAAAATATGTTTTACCTGAGAAGCCGTTAAACTAGGGTAATATGAACGTATTAAAGCAGCAACACCAGCTACTGCTGGAGCCGCCATAGAAGTACCTCCTTTGGTGTCATATTCATTTTCGGGAGTTGTTGAATATACTTTTGCACCAGGAGCAAATACATCAACATTTATTTTCCCATAGTTTGAGAAACCTGCTACCATATTAGGTCCGTATTTTGGTTCTAAAGCACCAACTGTGATGAAATTATCAGACACTTCTGGCCCATTATCAACTTGATCATTTGGATAAATAGCTACTGTATCTAAATCTTCTCCTTCATTTCCAGCTGCATTTACAAATAACACGTCATGTTGGCCAGCATACGCAATAGCGTCTCTTACCCAATCACTATGTGGAGAATAGTATTTACCAAAACTTCCGTTAATAATTTTAGCACCATTATCAACCGCATAGCGAATAGCTAACGCTACATCTTTATCGTATTCATCTCCATTTGGAACTGTGCGAATAGACATAATTTCAACATGGTTTGCAACACCATTAGCACCTAATCCGTTATTACGTTCAGCAGCAATAATTCCAGCAACATGTGTGCCGTGGCTTTCGCTTTTCTTAACAGGTTTTACGTTTCCATTTCCATAGAATTTGGTACTCATATCATCTGGATTATCTCCGTTAACACGCCCTTTTAAGTCTTTATTCAAGTTGAAATTTAAACGCTCATTGATACTTTCTAATCCGTTTTCAATTTCTTTAATAGCATCACCAACAGATTCTAAACCGTTACTGTACATATATTTAGCCATTTGAACGGCTTGAAGCACTTCTTGATCATCTGTTTTTATGGCCTCCACATCTTCTTTTGTGTAATCTTTTTTGTTAAGATATTTTGATAAGGCATTATCAGCACTTGTAATTCTTTGATAGATTTGGTCATATTGTGTTTTTCTTCCTAACCACAATTGATATTCTTTGTCATATTCTGCTTTAGCTTTGTTGTATTCTGAATTTGAAGAATCACCTTTGGCAAGAATTCTTACATACTCTAATTGTTCATCATAACCATCACCTAAAAAATTCCATCCATGAACATCATCAACATATCCGTTTTTATCATCATCAATGCCGTTGTTTGGAGTTTCTCCTTTATTGGTCCAAATAACATCATTTAAATCTTCGTGGTCAATATCAATACCAGAATCTACTACAGCAACAATAACCTTTTTACCGGTTTTGTTTTTTATAATTTCTGCATAAGCTTTGTCAACACTCATGCCCGGAATGGTGTCTTTTATTAGATCTAAATGACCCCAATTATGTTTTTCTGCCTCAGTTAATTCGGCTGTTTTTAACGGAGAACTATCAATATTTTCAATTGGTGTTGAAATGATAGCTGAACTTCCACAACCCAAAAGAATGGATGCAAGAAGTGTGGTAAAAAATAAAGATTTAAATGATTTCATTAGATTAAATATTAATTAAAAATTTCAGAAGTTGTGTAAATATTTTTGAGTCTTACGCCTCTTTCGGTATGTTGAACCGTGATAATTTCGTTATAAGCGTCGTGTTCTAAAAACAGGTAATATTCATTATCTGCGGCCATTTTTAAAAAGGTTTCTTTTTCGTCAAGAGTTAATAAAGGTCTGGTGTCATAGCCCATAACAAAGGGCAAAGGCAGATGCCCAACGGTTGGAAGTAAATCTGCTACAAAGCAGATGGTTTTATTTTTATATTGAATCATGGGAATCATTTGCTTATCGGTATGCCCATTAGCAAAAAAAATATCGAAACCAAGCTCAGAGTTTTTAAGAGTATGTTCTTTAGGAATAGATATAAACTTGAGTTGACCACTATCTTGTATAGGTAGAATATTCTCTTTTAAAAATGATGCTTTTTCTCGTTTATTGGGTTGAGTAGCCCATAGCCAATGGTCTTGATTACTCCAAAAACGCGCATTTTTAAAAGCGGGTTCATAACCTGTTCTATCATGATTCCATTGTACGCTACCACCGCAATGATCAAAATGCAAATGTGTCATAAACACATCAGTGACGTCATCAGGATGAAAACCATAATGCTTTAAAGATTTTTCAAGCGTATCATGTCCCCATAAATGATAATATCCAAAAAATTTTTCAGATTGTTTATTGCCCATTCCTGTGTCAATCAAAATAAGTTTGTTTCCATCTTCAACCAATAAACATCTGGTTGAAAGATCAATCATATTATTAGAGTCTGCAGGATTGGTTTTATGCCAAATAGATTTTGGCACCACACCAAACATAGCGCCTCCATCAAGTTTAAGATTTCCTGAATTAATGGGGTATAAATTCATAAGTATACAAAATTAATAAAACCAAAAGAAAAACGGTTAAATGTTAAGAAATTATTAAGATTCAATACAAAATATAATGTATATTATTATTTAAGGGCAACAAAATGGCTAAAAGCATTCTTTTTTTAACCAACAAGCTTTTAAATATGTCTCAAGTATTATGAGTAATTTGGTTAAAAGTTAATAAGCTGAAAATTCATTTTAGTTTTTCTCTTTTTTATTAGTATTTTCACGTTAAATTTAGATTAATGATTGAGTTAGCAGGTATTATTATTTTAGGAATTCTTGCCCAATGGGTAGCGTGGAAGTTTAAAATCCCCGCAATTTTGCCTTTAATATTAATAGGTTTGTTGGTAGGACCTATAGCTGCTGCATTTTTAAGCGAAGATGGCTCAAAATGGATAGAACCCGTTTGGAATGGAACCAATGGATTATTTCCTGGCGAAGGGTTGTTTTATTTTGTGTCTTTAGCCATTAGTATTATTCTGTTTGAAGGCGGATTAACTTTAAAACGCGCAGAAATAAAGCATGTGGGCCCAGTAATAACTAAACTAATTACTCTTGGCTCTGCTATTACTTTTTTTGGCGCAGGCTTTTTGTCTCGTTATATTTTTGGACTTAGTTGGGAAATTTCATTTTTGTTTTCAGCATTAATAATAGTAACCGGACCAACGGTAATTACACCAATTTTGAGAAATATTCCTCTTAAAAAACATGTTTCAACCGTATTAAAATGGGAAGGCATTTTAATTGACCCTATAGGCGCCTTAGTAGCCGTATTGGTTTTTGAATTTATTAGTGTAGAAGGTGATAGCGGTTTTACAAAAATGGCATTAATCGAGTTTGGTAAAATTATACTTTTTGGAACCACTTTTGGTTTCACCTTTGCTCATGCATTAGCATTTGTCATTAATAAAAAGCTTATCCCTCACTATTTATTAAATGTTGTATCACTTTCAACCGTATTATTAGTTTTTGTTGAGTCTGAAATTTTTGCTCATGAATCTGGTCTGTTGGCAGTTGTTGTTATGGGAATGGTTTTAGGAAATGGGAAACTTGAAAACATTAAAGAATTGCTTTATTTTAAAGAATCTTTAAGTGTTTTGCTTATTTCTATTCTATTTATTTTGTTAGCAGCCAATATGAATATTGATGATTTAATGTTGCTTTACAAATGGGAAACAGCAGCTCTTTTTGCTTCTATAGTATTTATTCTAAGGCCTATTGGTGTTTTTTTATCAACCATTGGCTCTAAACTTCAGTTTAACGAAAAGCTTTTTATAAGTTGGGTAGGACCAAGAGGTATTGTAGCAGCAGGAATTGCATCTCTTTTTGGAAGTAAATTATTAAAACAAGGCGTTGCTGGTGCCGAATACATTACGCCTTTAGTGTTTATGATTGTGCTTGGAACCGTATTGCTAAATGCTACAACAGCAAGAGTTTTTGCGAAACTAGTTGGTGTGTTTCTAAAAAGATCTGAAGGAATTTTAATCATTGGAGCCTCTCAATTTTCTAGGCTAATTGGCAGATATTTAGAAGATAACGGCAGGCATGTTGTTTTAATTGACAGCAATCAAAATAACATATTATTAGCACAAGATTTAGGTTTGGAAGCCTTTAATGCAGATATTTATTCTGAAACTTTAGAAGACAATATTGAACTTAATGACGTAGGGTTTTTAATGGCACTAACAGGAAGTTCAGATATTAACCAATATGCGATTAAAAAATTTAGTCAACAATTTGGAGAAAACGGGTCGTTTAGATTGATTTCTATTGAAGAAATGAATGAACCCGAAAATAGCCCAAAAGAAGGATTATTTTCTCATACAGATGATTTTATAAAGCTTACAGATGTGGCGCGTAAATATCCTAAAATTCATGAAATTGAAATTAAAGATCGAGCTCATTATGAAAAGTTAATTGAAATAACTAATAAAGATGATGATAGAATTCCGTTGCTAGTAATGGATAAACGAGGAATTCTTGAAATTATCTCATCATACAACACGGCTATTAGCAAAGTAGAAAAAGGATACAAATTGGTCTATTTAGGTAAAAGTTTTTAATAGATATTTTTATATAAAAAGTCAAAACGCCCAAAAAGTTTATCTTTTGGGCGTTTTGTTTATTGAAAACAGAGCAATAGTTGTTCTTTATAAAATTTGAATTTCAGTAAAATCTTTAGTTACAATAAATGAATTTATACCTTTTATCTTTATTTTTTCAAACAAAAACTCTTCTTTATCAATTTTAATTTTAGCCACATCAAAAGGGAACCCATGTAAATTTATTTTAAAGGTTTCAAAAGGAGCTATATATTTTCCAGACTTATGTTGTTGAATACTTAATTCTGTTTTACCACCAATCAGATTAAAGTTTCTTAAGCTATATCGTCCTTTAATATAATCGTAGCCGTCATGTGCATCATCATAAATTTGAGACGATTCTTTTCCTTCTTTGTAATAAATATCAAGAGTTATTTGTTCAATGGTTTTTTCTCCAACAAATTGTTGCACAGGATATTTAGGAATAATAGCGCCTTCTTTTACAAATATTGGCATACTATCTAAATCGGCATCAACCCAAAGTTCTTGTCCGCCTTCAAATAATTCATTGGTCCATAAATTATACCAGTTTCCAATAGGTAAATACATGCGTCTACCTTTTGCATTTGGTTCAATAATTGGGCAAACTAATATTTTTTCACCAAAAATAAACTCATCATTTCTGTAATGCGTGTGTGGGTCTATTTGGTCATAAAGCACAAGTGATTTTAAGATTGGAATACCTTCAGTAGCGTACCTCCAAAAGGCTGTATATAAATAAGGCAACAATTGGTAGCGTAGCTCAATAAATTTTCTAACAACATTAGTTATGTTGGCTCCAAAAGCCCAAGGCTCTTGATCACCATGATCTCCAGAGGAATGTGTTCTACAGAAAGGATGAAACACACCTAATTGTATCCAACGCGCATATAACTCTCCGCTAGGTTGTTCTGCAAATCCTCCAATGTCTGAGCCTATAAACGAGTAACCAGACATACACATGCGTTGTGCCTGTATGTTTGCGATACTTAAATGTTCCCAAGTAGCCACATTGTCTCCTGTCCAACTTGATGTGTAACGTTGTGAGCCAGAATAAGCAGCACGAGTAATTACAAAAGGTCTTTTTGGATATGAGAATTTTTTTAAACCTTGGTAGGTTGCTCTAGCCATTTGCATACCATAAACGTTATGCGCTTTTCTATGGCTACAATGATTTCCATCATAATCATGTCTTACATCATTTGGGAAAGATTTACCAGGAACATCCATTACGGCTGGTTCGTTCATGTCATTCCAAACGCCTTTAACACCGATATCTTCTACCAATTCTTTAAATAAATCAGACCACCAATCACGAACTTCTGGGTTTGTAAAATCTGGAAAGTAACATTCACCAGGCCAAACTTTTCCTTTCATATAAGGGCCATCTGCGCGTTTGCAAAAATAATCCTTTTCTAAACCTTCTTTAAAAACGCTATAATCGTTGTCAATTTTAATTCCTGGATCAATAATTACAATAGTTTTAAACCCATCATCAGCCAATTCTTTCACCATTTTTTTGGGATCAGGAAAGTATTCTTTATTCCAAGTAAAGCATCTAAACCCATCCATATAATCTATATCTAAATATATAGCATCGCATGGAATTTTTAATTTTCTAAAGGTTGATGTTATTTCTTTTACTTTAGATTCGGGATAATAACTCCATTTACATTGGTGGTATCCTAAGGTCCATAAGGCTGGCATTTCATGAGGCTTACCTGTTAAATCTGTATAGTTTGCCACCACTTCAGACATATCTGGACCATAAAAAAAGTAATAATTCATTTCGCCACCATCAGCCCAAAAACTTGTAATATTTCTACGCTCATGACAAAAATCAAAATTTGACTTAAATGAATTGTCAAAAAAGATTCCGTATGCTTTTTTGTTTTGTAACAAGCCAGTGTAAAAAGGGATGGCTTTGTAAATAGGATCAGAATCTTTTCCAAAAGCATAAGAATCTGTTACCCAGTTTTCAAAACGTTTTCCTTTTAAATTGTTGTCAACGGGCTTATCTCCTAAACCATAATAAGCTTCGCTGCTATGTGATATTTTTGACATTTTAACAATGTCTCCGCCAAATTCATAACTTTCTTCCCAGTGAAATCCTAGTTCATCTTCACAAATAACATCAAGGTCTTTAGCATCAAGAATAGATGCTCTTGTGTCTAGTTTTGATATATAACAGATAAGTTTAGAGGTTGTAATAATATATTTTTCATCATCTTCTGTAACTTCAAGCAAATTGTAACCTCTGCTTGCATATTTGGTAATGGCATATGAAAAATCTTTTTCAAAAGTGCCAGTGGTTGTATATCTAAATCTTATAACACTATCTCTAACAACAGTAACATGTAGGGTTACATTGTTTTCTGTAGTAAATGAAAGGGTATCTAGGTTTTTTTTGTATGAAATTATTTTGGATGGAAACAAGTTTCCTTTGTATTCTAACTCAGTATTTAATATCATAAATATTGCAATTTTGTTAAAGGCGAAAATACTGAAATTAATAAATTTTAGTCCCGCTTTTTTTATAAAAATAGCGGGACTAAATTGTATAATACTTAAAGTAATTAGCTAATACTTAAATAAATCTCAACGAATTATGAGTTAAATTTAAAAACAGTTATACTTAATGGAGGTAAAACAAGTTCAGCTGAAAAATCCCTTCCATTCCAAGTTTGTTTTTTTATGGTAATCTCTTTTTTGTTTGAGAGACCGCTTCCTCCAAATTCTGTAGCGTCACTATTAAAAACTTCTTCAAGTTTTCCTTTTCTAGGAACGCCAATGCGATATTTATCATGAACGGTAGGTGTAAGGTTGCAAACAACCACAACATTTTCCTCATCTTTATATCCTTTTCTAATGTATGACATGACAGAGTTTTGATGATCATCATAGCTTATCCATTCAAAACCTTGCCCACTAAAGGCCGCTTCAAATAAAGCAGGTGTGTTTTTATAAAATGTATTTAATGCTTTAAAATAATTTTGAAGATTTTTATGCGGATTGAATTCTAATAAATTCCAATCTAAGCTACCTTGAAAATCCCATTCATTGTATTGCCCAAATTCTCCTCCCATAAACAGTAATTTGGTTCCTGGATGCGTAAACATATAGCCATACAACAATCGTAAATTAGCAAATCGTTGCCACTCGTCACCAGGCATTCTTCCTAACAAAGAGTTTTTACCATAAACCACTTCATCATGAGATAAAGGCAACATAAAATTTTCGCTAAAAGCGTATGCTAAGCTAAAGGTAATTTCATTTTGATGGTATTTTCTATATACTGGGTCTTTTGCAAAATATTCTAGAGTATCATGCATCCAACCCATCATCCATTTCATTCCAAAGCCAAGTCCGCCAATAAATGTTGGTTTTGATACCATTGGAAATGCGGTAGATTCTTCAGCAATGGTTTGTACATCAGGGAATGATTTATATACTTCTGTGTTTAATTCTTTTAGAAAATCAATAACATCAAGATTTTCTCTTCCACCAAAAATGTTTGGTTCCCATTCGCCATCTTCTCTTGAGTAATCTAAAAACAACATGGATGCTACGGCATCAACGCGTAAGCCATCAGCGTGATATTGGTCTAACCAAAATATGGCATTACTAATAAGAAACGATTTTACCTCGTTACGGCCATAATTAAATATTAAACTTTTCCAATCTTGATGATATCCTTTTCTTTTGTCTGGATGTTCATATAAACATGAGCCGTCAAAAAAGCCTAAACCATGAGCGTCTTCTGGAAAATGAGATGGTACCCAATCTAAAATAATACCTATATCATTTTGATGTAATTTATCTACTAAATACTTAAACTCTTCAGGATATCCAAATCTGGAAGTAGGAGCAAAGTATCCTGTAACTTGATAACCCCATGATGGATCATAAGGAAATTCCATAATTGGCATGAGCTCTACATGTGTAAAATTCATGTCTTTAACATAAGTTACTAGGTCATCTGCTAACTCAAAATAGGAAAAAAAACGATCTTCTTCAACTTGTTTTTTCCATGACCCTAAATGAACTTCGTAAACCGAATATGGTGCATCAAGCGCATTGTGTTTTTTGCGTTTTTTTAGCCATGAACTATCTTTCCATTTGTAACTATCATCCCAAACAATTGAAGCTGTTTTTGGAGGATGCTCACAACGTCTAGCGTATGGATCTGCTTTTTCGGTTTTTATATCATTATGATGACTATGAATTTTGTATTTGTAAATATTTCCTTTTCCCACAAAAGGGATAAAACCTTCCCAAATGCCGCTTCCATCCCAACGCACGTTTAATTGATGCTCGCCTTCTATCCAAAAATTAAAATCACCAATAACAGAAACAGATTTAGCGCTTGGCGCCCAAACAGAAAAATAGGTGCCATCAATTCCATCAACAGTTGTGATATGCGATCCAAATTTTTCATATAATCTGTAGTGTTTTCCTGCTTTAAAAAGGTTAATATCGAAGTCTGAAAATAGACTGTAAACTTTTACTTGTGCCATGTTTAGTTAGTGATTAATAATGTTAGAAATTCCTTTTAAAGGAATGACTGCCCATTGTGGACGAGAATTGAGTTCATAACCCAATTCATAAACTGCTTTTTCTAGTAAGCAGTATTTTAAAATGAATATTCGCTCTTGATTATACCCTAAGTTTAAATTTGCGTTTTGCGTTTCGGTAACATAGGCGCCTAAAAATAAGCCGGTAATATATCTATAAAGTATTTCACCTGCTTTAAACAAATCTTCTTGAGATGCTTTATAATGGTCTGTTATATTATTAAAAATGGTTGCATAAATAGCGTAATGAAAAGACCGAAATAAGCCAGCAACATCTTTAAGTGGCGGTTGTTTCACCTTTCTATCTCTAATAGTGCTTTCGGGCTCACCTTCAAAATCCAGAATATAAAAATCATCGTCATTAACCAATATTTGACCTAAATGATAGTCGCCATGAACACGAATGCGCTCGCCTTTAAGTTTGGTCCAATCAAAGGTTACAAAACGTTTTCTGATGAGGTTTTTTTTATCAAGAAATTCATTTGCCAGTTCTAAAGCTAAACCATCTAATTTATGCAGATTGTTTTCAATAGTATTTAATCTGTTTTGAAATTGGTAAAGCATTCTGTTTTTTAACCAAACCGTATAATCGTCATTAAAATGAGTAGGAGTAAAGGCGGTTTCTTCAAATTCTGAACCCAAAGCAATATGCATTTCGGCAGTACGTTTTGCTAAAGTTTGAACTTTTGAAAATAAGTTTAATCCAGCCCAATCAATAATTTGTGGTGGAATGTCTTTAATGTTTAAACGTTGAAATAATGTTGTATTTGGTAATGAATGTATTTTGATTTTTTTATGCTCTAAATTTGAGAATACTTTGTGCAATTCTTTAAGCATATATTCCCAGGCATCACCTTCATTTAACACCATTTCTTGCAGCAAACCTATGGTAATATAATCATTATCTGAATCTACAATGTTTATACTACCCAAATAAGCAGGTGTGTTTTTAAATCCTTTTTTTTCTGATAAAAACTGACTCATTTCAAAATCAGGGTTTTTATCTGCGTAAATACGTCTGAAAAATTTCAAAACGTATTTATTATTATAAATTAACGAGGTATTGCTTTGTTCTAAGCCCATAAATCTTGACGATTCATAAACAACCTCATTTAATAGTTGGCTTTTATGATATTGAACTTTTGTAGTGTCTTTTGGTAAAGCGGTAACAATGCGTTCAAAAACTAACTTTCTAAATGATTCAAGGTTTGTGGCATCAATAATAAAGCCTTCTTTTCCTTTTATGCTAATAGGAAGTATGCGATCTTTATGAGAAAAGTTTTCATCTGTAACAAAGGCAATGGGTAAAAAATAATGTTGATAAAAAGCCTCTACAAAATTTACTTCCAGAATCAATCCGTAATATACTTCGCCAAATTGCTGAATTCTAAAATATTCAGACAGTTCGATGTATTTTAGTTTACTCGCTTTTCCGCCATACCAACGTTGATTTAAAATATAATCGCCTAATACATCAGAAAGAAAAACTTTAACAAATGATTTGTTTTCTAACAAATCTTCCCAATTATCATCAAAATTAAATGATTGAATAACCGATGTTTTTGTTTCCGTTTTTTTAACCATAATTATTTAATTACTTTAAAAATATGAAAAGGTAACGTTGGGTGCAATTCTATGTAATTCCATTCGCTATGCCAATTATAAGTGCTTCCGGTAAGCAAGTCATTCATCTGCAGCAAATGTCCATGAGGTACGTTTAATTCATGTAATGGCACTTGCACAGAGCCTTGTTGAGAATAGTATGGATCTAAACTAATAATGATTAATAGTTCATTGGTTTTGGAATCGTTCCACTTATAAAAAGCCAATAAATTATTGTTTTCTATTTGGCAAAATTTAATATTATTGGTTTGCTGTAGCGCTTCGTTACTATGACGAATTTGATTGATTTTAGTAATGATGGTAGTTAGTTTGTTTTCTTTATTCCAATCATAATGGCAAAGCTGAAATTTTTCAGAGTTAAGATACTCTTCTTTTCCAGGAATTGCCTCATCTATCATAAATTCAAACACAGGACCATAAATTCCTATATTGGAACTTAAGGTTGCAGCCAACACATAACGCTGAATATATTTTGATTCATTAGCTCCTTGCAAGTGCATGGGGTTAATGTCTGGAGTATTTGGCCAGAAATTGGGGCGCATATACTCGCATTGTTCTGTTTTAGTTAGTTCTTCAACATATTCAATTAATTCATGTTTGGTGTTTCGCCAAGTAAAATAAGTGTATGATTGTGTATAACCTTGTTTTCCTAATTGTTGCATGACTTTTGGCCTTGTAAAGGCTTCTGCTAAAAACAACACATCTGGATGCTTAGCTTTAACTTGCGCTATTACCCAATTCCAGAAATAATAAGGTTTTGTGTGCGGGTTATCTACCCTAAACACATGAATACCACAATCTATCCAATACAACAAAATATCTAAACACTCTTGCCATAAGTTTTTATAATCTTCATTTTCCCAATAAATAGGCAAGATGTCTTGATATTTTTTTGGAGGATTTTCCGCATATTGAACCGTGCCGTCTGGGCGCCATTTAAACCACTGTGGGTGTTCTTTTACCCATGGATGATCTGGCGCTGCTTGCAGTGCATAATCCATGGCAATTTCAATATTATGCTCTTTTGCTTTTTGAATGAAAGCTTTAAAATCTTCAACAGAACCTAGTTGAGGATGAAGATCTTTATGGCCACCAAAATGAGAACCAATTCCCCAAGCTGACCCTACATCACCTTCGTGAGCATTTGTTGTATTGTTTTTTCCTTTTCTGTTGACTTCGCCAATAGGATGTACAGGTGGAAAATACAAAGTATCAAACCCCATTTTAGCAACTCTTGGTAACAAGCGCTCACAGTCTTTAAAAGTTCCGTGAACACCTTGATGTTCTGAAGCTGAACGTGGAAAAAATTCATACCAAGTGCTAAATCTAGCCTTTAATCGGTCAACATAAACTTGATAATCTTTAGATGTATTGGCTAAAATTTTTTGAGGATGATTGATAAAAATTTGATGTAACCTTTTACTTGTTGCCTCTTGAATAGCTTCGTGATATTGATGTTCATTATCAAAAATATGGATAAGATGGTCTAGATATAATGAATCATTTTCATCTGTTTTATCTTTTATTTTTTTAAGAAACTCAATTCCTTCAAGCAGCTCAGACTTTACATATTGGTTGTCATCAATTTTTCTTTCAATGCCATGTTGCCAGTTAAGGGCGTAATCAACCCAGCCTTCAACTTTATAGGTGTAATAGCCTTGTTTTTCAACTGTAAAAGAAGCTTGCCATTCATCATTTACAAGGTGTTGCATACGAATTTCTTGCCAATTTTTGTCATTTTCATGTTTATATAAAACAGATGCAGCTATGACATCGTGACCGTCTACAAGTACATGGGCATCTACAGTTATAATTTCATTTACAACACGTTTTATAAAAAAATCACCGTCGTTTATTTTAGGGTAAACATAATCGATGATTACCCGTTTTTGATTTTGCATTATATGAAGCTAGATTAGAATAAACATTTTTTTATAAGCCATTAGATAACGTAACCTACTGGAATTGTAGCGCCTTTTTTAATAACAACAATACCGTCTTTAATAACATACATATCTGTTTCTTTGTCTGCTAAATGTTTGCCGCCATTTATTCTAACATCATCACCAATACGGCAGTTTTTATCTACAATAGCGTTTTTAATAAAACAACGCTCGCCTATACCTAAAAGAATATTTATTTTGTTATTTTCAATTTCTTCTAAAGTTTCATAATAATCACTTCCCATCATATAAGTATTAATGACAGTAGATTCTTTTCCAATTCTTGAGCGAATACCAATAACAGACTGCTCAATTTTAGCAGCACTAATAATACATCCTTCAGCAATAACAGCTTTATTTAATGATGTTCCTAAAATTTTTGTTGTTGGCAACATTCTAGCTCTGGTATATATGCGTTTATCTTTATCATATAAATCAAATTGAGGGATATCATCAGTTAATCCAATATTGGCTTCAAAGAACGAATCTATATTACCTATATCAGTCCAATAGCCTTCATATTGATAACTAAGCGTTTTGTGTTCGTTAATGGATTGTGGAATAATTTCTTTTCCAAAATCAATAGTAGAAGGATCATTCATTAAACTAACAAGAAGGTCTCTGTTAAAAATGTAAATACCCATAGAAGCCAAATAATTTCTGCCTTGCGCTTTCATGTCATGGCTCACTTCTGAAGTCCAATCGGGCAACAAATCAGCGTTTGGTTTTTCTATAAAAGCGTTAACTACGTTTTGGTCATCGGCTTTTAAAATACCAAAAGAGGTGGCGTCTTTTTCGTTTACTGGAATGGTAGCTATAGATATTTTGGCGTTGTTTTTTTCATGAGCTTCAATCATTAACTGATAATCCATTTGATATAATTGGTCACCAGAAAGTATTAAAACATAATCAAAATCGTGTCTTAAAAAGTGATGCATACTTTGTCTAACAGCATCGGCAGTACCTTGAAACCATGTTTTGTTGTTAGGGGTTTGTTCAGCAGCAAGCACATCAACAAAAGCAGAACTAAAAAAACTAAAGTGATACGTGTCTTTTATATGCCTGTTTAATGAAGCAGAGTTGAATTGAGTTAAAACAAACATGCGTTTAATATCTGCATTAATACAGTTTGAAATAGGAATATCAACTAGTCTATATTTACCTGCAATTGGAACTGCTGGTTTTGATCTTTGTTCGGTTAATGGATGAAGTCTTGATCCTTGACCTCCACCTAAAATGATGGCTAAAACCTTGTTATTAATCATGTTTGTTAGTTTAAGAAGTTATGAATAGGTATGTCTAAATATGTGTTTAATTTGAGAAAAACCGACGTTGTTAAATTACAACTAAATTTTTTAAATAGCTATATTATTGTGATTAGGTTAACGATTTATAAAGCTCTTGTACTTGCTTAGCAATGGCTGTCCAGTCAAAATAATCTTCTACCCGTTTTCTTCCATTTTTAGCCATGGTTTCTCTCAAGGCTTTGTTTTTTATGAGAGTATTAATGCCGCTTGCTAAATCTCGTGAAAATTTATCAGGATTAACAGGTTCAAAAGGTGCTTCGGTTTGTTGTTCTAATGGCACCAATATACCCGTTTCGCCATTTACTACCACTTCTTTAATACCACCTACAGCGCTTGCAACAACCGCCGTTTTACAAGCCATAGCTTCAATATTAATAATTCCGAACGGTTCATAAATTGAAGGACAACAAAATACATCGGCGTGAGAATACAATTGAATCACTTCTTTTTTCTCAAGCATTTTATCAATCCAAATCACATTTTTTCTGGTTTTTTTAACTTCAGCAACACTATCTTCCATTTCTTTTGCAATTTCTGGAGTATCTGGTGCGCCTGCGCATAACACAATTTGTGTATCAGAATCAATATGTTTTATGGCATTTACTAAATGAATAATACCCTTTTGTCTGGTAATTCTGCCCACAAAAAGCACATAAGGTTTTGACTGATCTATACCATAAGCTTCTAAAGTTGAAGTTTCGTTTGTAACAACATATTCTTGTAGGTTTATACCGTTATAAATTACCTTAATTTTTTGTTCATTTACATTAAAGTGTTTTAAAACATCTTCTTTGGTTTCTTTAGAAACAGCAATCACAGCATCAGCCATTTCAATAGCTGTTTTTTCTACCCAAGACGAGGCATCATAACCTCTGCCTAATTGCTCTCTTTTCCAAGGTCGTAATGGTTCAAGCGAATGTGTTGTAATCACTAAAGGAATTCCATAACATAATTTGGCAACAATACCGGCGAATTGGGCGTACCAAGTGTGACAATGAACCACATCTGCATTACTGTCTTCAGCATTCATGTGAATACATGTACTTAATGTTTGAAAAACGGCTTTAAGTTTAGAATTACTATCTGCAAAGGCAGGATTGTCATAAGGAAATCCTTTAACCGTTAAATTTCCGTTTAAACTATCTTGATCTCCAAAACATCTAACATCAACTTCCATAAGTTTTGAAAGCTCATCGGCTAAATATTCAACATGAACACCTGCTCCACCATAAACATAAGGAGGAAACTCTCTAGTATAAAAAAGGACCTTCATAATAAACCAATAAAATTATTTAAAATTCAAACCTACTATGCAAGCATTTTTAATTGCCACAAACAAATGCCGTAAGTCCATAAACTTAAAAATATTATTCTTAAAAAACACAAGAATTCATTACTATTATTGATAATTTCATAAAAAGCGAAATTCGTTAAGAATATTTCAACTAAAATGATTTTTTTATCAATCTGTTTTGAAATTTATAATGGTTTTTATTAAAACGCAAACTAGATGTAATAAAACAAAAGCTTCAAACATGTTTGAAGCTTTTATTTATTAATTAGGTAAAAGGATTTATATTTAATCATTTAGTTTTAAAACAGCCATAAATGCTTCCTGAGGTATTTCAACATTACCTACTTGACGCATGCGTTTTTTACCTTTCTTTTGTTTTTCAAGGAGTTTTCGTTTACGAGAAATATCACCACCATAACATTTTGCTGTTACATCTTTACGAAGCGCTTTTATGGTTTCTCTTGAAATAATTTTAGCTCCTATAGCCGCTTGAATAGGAATATCAAATTGTTGACGCGGTATAAGTTCTCTTAACTTTTCACACATTTTTTTACCTATACTTTGAGCATTATCGGCATGAATTAATGCAGAAAGCGCATCAACAGGTTGGGCATTTAATAAAATATCAACACGTACTAATTTTGAAGTGCGCATGCCAATAGGATGATAATCAAAAGAGGCATAGCCTTTAGAAATGGTTTTTAATCGGTCATAAAAATCGAACACAATTTCTGCTAGAGGCATATCAAAACTTAGTTCAACACGCTCAGTAGTTAAATAGGTTTGATTAGTAATTAGCCCTCTTTTGTCAATACAAAGAGACATGACATTACCAACAAAATCTGATTTTGTAATAATGGTGGCTTTTATATAAGGTTCTTCAACGTGGTCTAAACCAGAAGGGTCAGGTAAATCGGATGGATTGTTTACTATAATTGCTTGGTCTGGATGTTTTCTTGTGAAGGCATGATAGCTCACGTTAGGAACAGTAGTAATAACAGTCATATCAAACTCTCGCTCTAAACGTTCTTGAATAATTTCCATGTGAAGCATACCTAGAAATCCACAACGAAATCCAAATCCTAAAGCAGCAGAACTTTCAGGAATAAAAACTAAAGATGCATCATTTAGTTGCAGCTTTTCCATAGAGCTTCTTAGCTCTTCATATTCTTCAGTATCAACAGGATATATGCCAGCAAATACCATTGGTTTTACATCTTCAAAACCAGAAATAGGATTTTTTGTTGGGTTTTTTGAATCGGTAATAGTATCACCAACTTTTACTTCTTTTGCTTCTTTAATGCCTGTAATTACATAACCAACATCTCCTGCTTTAATTTCATTTCTTGGAAATTGTGTAAGTTTTAAAGTTCCTACCTCATCAGCTCCATAGGTTTTACCTGTGGCAATAAACATAATTTGTTGGTTCTTTTTTATGGAACCATTAATCACTCTAAAATAAGTTTCAACACCTCTAAAGGGATTGTAAACAGAATCGAAAATTAAGGCTTGTAATGGCTCGTCAACATTGCCTTTTGGAGCAGGAATACGTTCAATTACTGCAGCTAAAATTTTATCAACTCCAAAACCCGTTTTCCCGCTGGCATGAATGATATCTTCAGGCTTACAACCTAATAAATCCACAATATCATCAGTAACTTCTTCAGGGTTTGCACTAGGTAAATCTACCTTGTTAAGTACCGGAATAATTTCTAAGTCGTTTTCAAGCGCCAAATATAAGTTTGATATGGTTTGAGCTTGAATACTTTGGGCAGCATCTACAATTAATAAAGCACCTTCACAAGCCGCAATAGATCGAGACACTTCATATGAAAAATCTACATGGCCAGGAGTATCAATTAAGTTTAAAACATATTTTTCTCCCTTGTAGGTGTATTCCATTTGAATAGCATGCGATTTGATAGTAATACCACGCTCGCGTTCTAAATCCATGTTGTCAAGCAACTGGTTTTGTTTTTCCCTATCGGTTACTGAACCTGTAAAATCTAGCAAACGGTCAGCAAGCGTACTCTTTCCATGATCTATATGTGCAATGATGCAAAAATTTCTTATATTCTTCATAAAACAATCTATACCTAGATTTAATTTGCAAATATAGATGAATTTATCTGTAAATATTTAATGTTTTAAAGGATTGGGATATATCATTATTTTTCTGTTAATTACAACATTTATAAAAAGTTAAGCAATGAAAATAATAATTACAATACTTGTTTTTGTTTTAGGGACATTTAATTCTATTGGACAAATAACTGCTGTTGTTGAAAAATTTGCTTTACCAGTTGCCTTAAATGAATCTTCAGGAGCTATTTTTTTTAATGATAAGCTAATAACCCATAACGACTCTGGAGGAGAAAATAAACTATATGAGCTGGATACTAATTCTGGGTTAATCACCAGAGAAGTCACAATTACAAACGCAATAAATGTTGATTGGGAAGATATTACTCATGATGATACTAATATTTATATTGGTGATATAGGCAACAACGTTAGCGGAAACAGGACTGATTTAAAAATTTATAAAATCAGTAAAAGTGATTATTTAAGTTCAGAAACAGTAAATGCCCAAACAATAGCTTTTAGTTATTCTGACCAAACGGATTTTACTGCTTTAAGCGCTAATACTACCGAATGGGATGCTGAAGCTTTAGTTTCTTTTGATGCAACTAATTTAATTTTATTTACTAAAAATTGGGTAAACGGAATCACAAAAGCATATTTATTACCAAAAGCACAAGGCTCATACTCTTTGACTCCTTTAGCTACAACTTTAAATAGTAGTGGATTAATTTCTGGAGGAACTTTTAATCCACTTTCTGGAAAACTTTATTTGGTCGGATATACAAATCCTACACTACAACCATTTGTTTGGAAAGTTGAAGATTTTACTGGGGCTGATGTTTTTTCTGGAACCAATACAAAAGCAACACTTCCTTCATTAGGTTTTGAACAAACAGAAGCTATTACCTTTGTTAATGATAATCAATATTTTGTAACTTCTGAAGCCTATTCAATAGGTCCTTTAGCGGAAAATGCTAAACTAATTTCATTTTCAACAAATGATGTCGCTTTGTCGGTTGATGATGTAAACACAATAAATGATGTTGTTTTATACCCAAATCCGGTAAATGATTTTTTATATATTCAAAATCAAAAGACAACTTCTGTTGAAGTTTATGACATGAAAATGACATTATTATATCATGGAAACAGTAACTGTATTGATGTGAGCCGATTTAGTAAAGGAATTTATATGGTTAAAATTAATTTTCACAATGATTTTTCTTTGATTAAAAAGATTGTTAAGAAATAATCTTTTGACTTTTTCTGAAAGAGTTTGGACTTAACAAATTCAATGATTTCTATTTGGTTAAAATAACTTAATTTTGACCTAAAATAAAATTGTGGTAAAAATAGACAACATAGAACTTCCTGATTTTCCATTGCTTTTAGCGCCCATGGAAGATGTAAGTGATCCGCCGTTTAGAGCATTATGCAAAGAACAAGGCGCCGATGTTGTATATACAGAATTTATATCTAGTGAAGGTTTAATTCGTGATGCTGCAAAAAGCATTATGAAATTAGATATTTATGAAAAAGAGCGACCTGTTGGTATTCAAATATTTGGAGCCAATTTAGACAGCATGTTGCAAACCATTGATATTGTTGAAAAATCAAAGCCAGATATTATAGATATTAATTTTGGTTGTCCAGTAAAAAAAGTGGTAAGTAAAGGCGCGGGCGCAGGTATTTTAAAAGATGTTTGTTTAATGGAACAGCTAACTGCCGAAATGGTGAAGCGCACCAATATCCCTATAACAGTAAAGACACGATTAGGTTGGGATCATGACTCTGTAAGAATTGTTGAAGTAGCAGAGCGTTTGCAAGATGTAGGATGTAAAGCTATTTCAATTCACGGCAGAACAAGAGCACAAATGTATAAAGGCAATGCCGACTGGAAACCTATAGCTGATGTAAAAAACAATCCAAGAATGCACATTCCTGTGTTTGGAAATGGAGATGTTGATACACCAGAAAAAGCTATGGAAATGCGTGATATTTATGGGCTTGATGGCGCTATGATAGGTCGTGCCAGCATTGGAAATCCTTGGTTTTTTAAGCAGGTAAAACATTTTTTTAAAACAGGGGAACATTTAGCTCCAATTTCTATTGAAGAACGCGTAGAAGCGGCTCGCCGGCATTTACAAATGGCCATAGAATGGAAAGGAGAAACCTTAGGCGTTTTTGAAACCAGAAGACATTATACCAATTATTTTAGAGGCATTCCTCACTTTAAAGATTATCGAACCAAATTGGTTACAAGCGACCAATCTGCCGATGTGTTTGCTGCATTTGATGAGGTGCTTGAAAACTTCTCAGATTATCAGTTTACTGAATAAATATTGTAGACAGAATTTAATGTGCTTCCACTAAAGATTTTGTAATTCTTGCAGAAGCAATTTTTGATGCTATAATTCCTAAAACAGAGATTGTTAAAAATACGATAACTAGATTTTCAAATTTTAATGTTACTGGATAAGCTAAGGATGGAGTAATCATGACCAAGGAAAAAGTTTTCTGTAAAACAATCACAATAAAGCCAATTAATAACCCAATAAGACCGCCAAACAGCGTCATTAAAGAGCCTTGAAAAAAGAATATTTGACGTATTTCTTTTAATGTAGCACCAAGATTAAATAACGTGTTTAACGTCTTTTTCTTATCAAGAATCATCATAATTATAGAACCTATGACATTAAACAAGGCAATAATTAACACTAATGTAAAAATTAAGTAAACGGCTAAGTTTTCAGTATTTAACATTTTATAAAGCGCATCATTAAGTTGTGCTCTATTTTTTATAATAACTCTATCGCCCAGAATAGCATTAATTTTTTCTTTGGTTATAGTTTCATCAGAACCCGAAGCTAGTCTAAATTCAATACCTGAGATTTGGTTGTTTTTATAACGTAACAATTGTTTTGCTAAATCTAAAGACGAAAAAATATAAGTATCATTAATTTTTTCATTAATATCAAAAACACCAGTATTTATAGCTTTTACAGAATTAAAGGCATTATTGGTTGATGTTATTTGTCCTTTTCCAGGTTTTGGAACATAAATATTGAGTGCTTTTGAAAAATCTAATACACCTAAAGAAAGAGTATTTGAAATGCCCCAACCAACAACAATTTCATGACTATCATGAGAAAACCAACGGCCTTGAACGAGTACAGAATCAATGCTAGTAACACTTTGAAAAGATTCATCAACACCTTTTAGGGTAACAATATCATTTTTATCGTCTATAGAAATAATAACCCGTTCTTCAATAACTTTTGAATAGAGCGCAATTTCCTTTAAATCTTTTAATTTTTTGGTGTCACCATCAGTTAAAATAAATGATTTACCAACAGCAGCTTCGGCTTTTAAATCTGGGTCAACAATACTAGAAAACTGAAGTGTAAAATCTTTTAAACCGGCAAAACCAGACAATACTATAAATAATGAAGCCGCTCCTAAAACAACACCAATTGCAGCAATAATAGTTATAAAGTTAATAGCATTGTTACTGCTTTTTGAGCGTAAATAACGTTTTGCTATGTAAAGTGATACATTCAATTAAGATTTTTTGCGTTTATCTAAAATGCTTGGATTTTTAATAGGGTTTTCTTTTCCTTTTAATGATTGATCAATTTGGTCCATATATTCCAAAGTATCATCAATAAAAAACTCAAGTTTAGGCATGCGCCTTAATTGATGTTTTGTGCGTTGAGCAATTTCGTGTTTTATTAAAGGAGCATTTGATTTGATGCCTTCCATGAGTTCAGCACCTTTGTTATTAGGAAAAATACTTAAATATACTTTAGCTACTGATAAATCAACGGTTACTTTTACTTTTGATACAGATATTAGAATGCCTTGCATACCACCTTGTGTGGCAGCGTTTTGTAATACATCAACTAAATCGCGTTGTAATACAGAACCTATTTTTTTTTGTCTTTGACTTTCCTCTACGTTACTCATTTTTTAACACCATTAGTTTGTGCAGCAAAAATACAGGATATTTAAAGATTATCTTACTTTTGATTTGCAAAATTTGTATCTTCATTTAAACGACATAAAATGAATAAAATTGAACACATAGGAATTGCAGTTAAAAATTTAGAATCTTCAAACCAGCTATTTTCGAAACTTTTTGGAGAAACACATTACAAAACAGAAAGTGTTGAAAGTGAAGGTGTAAAAACATCTTTTTTTAAAGTTGGAAGCAATAAAATAGAGTTGTTAGAAGCCACAAATCCAGAAAGCCCAATTGCTAAATTTATTGATAAAAAAGGAGAAGGTATTCACCATATTGCTTTTGATGTTGACGATATAGTTGCTGAAGTAAAAAGATTAGTAGGAGAAGGGTTTGTAGTGTTAAATGAAACACCTAAAAAAGGAGCTGATAATAAACTTGTTGTTTTTTTGCACCCTAAAACCACAAACGGAGTACTTATCGAGCTTTGTCAAGAAATAATTTAAAAGAATAAATTTCTCTTGTAGAGTTATAAAAATAGTATTAAATTCGCAGCCAATTTCGGTCCTATAGCTCAGTTGGTTAGAGCACCTGACTCATAATCAGGTGGTCCCTGGTTCGAGCCCAGGTGGGACCACTAGTAAAATCCGTAATTCATTAATAACAAATTGATTACGGATTTTCGTTTTTATTATTTGTACGATTTATGTACGATTGAATGTGTTTTCCTTGAAAGATCTCGGTAGCTTTAGAGATTAGAGTTCACTGATTTCAACTTCCTCTTTCTCCGCTGAAACAAACACTGGTAATTGAAAATCAATTAGTTAGGTTTTTTTGTTTTTATATTTAGTCCACATTTAGTCCATTTGATAATTAAATTATTTGACACTTCATTAAATTCAATTTTAAGACAATAAGAGTCTAAAACAGAATAAAAAGTATTGATATTCAATAATCAACGCTGTTTTTTTAAGAATGTAAGCCTATTAGTTTGATTGAAAACACAAAATCTATTAACATTCTTAAAAAAATTGCATCCCTTGGGTCTTAGGGAAATGGAAGATTTCCCTAAATATTTACCTCTCGTAGTGCGTTGGCAGCAGCGAAACAAGTGTTTTTATTTTCCTGGCCTTAAAATTAACTAGTAACAATAACCCTCACCAGAAAATAAAAATAATACTCTTGTGGTCATTTTTTGATTTTTGATGATGCCTGGACTGAAACTTTTTAAATTTAGGTTAAAGACAATCATTTGAATGGAACATAATAAAAACGCTCAGCATCTTCAAAAAACAATGAGAAATAAAATCCTACGAGTCTTAATCATTCCCAAATATCTTCATAAGTAAAAAATAGATAAGCAAAAAACAAATAAAAACAACAACCGGTATAACTATGACAAATGGTCCATCTACTATTTTATCCATATTATCTGCACCCAAAGAATGGACGGCCTTACTATAAATAAAAAAAGTTATTACTGCACTAATTAAAAATATTATTCCTTTTTTCAATGTGTTGTTTTTAACAAAAATGAAGAATTTTCACTAAAAGTAAATAATAAATTTGTATTAAAAACAATATTTAAAATGGAAAAAGAATTGCATTTGTAGCGTATTATATAGTTTTATGATAATAAAGCATATAATTAAGCTACTCATGCAGGTAGAAAAGAATAGCTCTTTACATTTTTAGCAGAAAAATGTAATGTGCTATTTAGAGCGTTGGAGAGCGGCCATTATGTAACTTAGCTTGGTCTTATAGTTTACAGATTTTAAAGTTATTCTATTTTAATAAACCTAAACACATCAATTTCTACAGGATCTGATGGTGGTGCCGGATTTGGAGCAGCAATTATAAGGGTGGTATTTGTTAAAGATAAAATTTCCCAAACGTCATCCATCTGATCTATGTAAGGCTCAAAATCTAAAGTTAAAATAAAACCATTTTTTGAATAAGTCCCCAAGCTTATTTCCTGATTACAATCTGAGTAATTAAATTCATTTTTAGCACTACCTCCTTCACCAAAAACCATATTGTTCTTTTGGGTAGGACACAGATGAATGTAATTGACCAATTGTTCAGTACCTGTTAAGGCTGTACCTGGGTCAAAGGCACTATATGCATCATACTCCCAAGTACCAACTAAAAAATCACTTTGAACATTGTTATTGCCATCATCTCCTGAAGAACATGAGAAAAGTAATAAAAGTGATGTGTTTAATAAAAATAACAGCTTTTTCATATTAAAAATTTATTTAATCCATTCTACTTGACTGTTATTTACCCCTGTATTACCTTCATCCCATTCGTAAATAAACGATGATACTGTTAATGTCAGGATGTGTAATAATTCAGTCTGAGCTCCATCATTAGCATCAGTAAAGCTTAATGTTATCGAATTGTTTACAGAATCATATTCAAAAGCTCCATTATCAACACCTTCTGTTAAACAGTTAGTTCCATCAAACCAATAGTACTCCCTAATAAAAGTATTACTCTCGTTAAAAGTTATGTTAGCTTGTTTATCACAAGCTGTTAAATTTTGTTCTTGGCTATTGAAAATATTCTTGTTTAAAAACCATTTACCAAGTAATGCAGTAGGAACAAGACCTTGAGTTTTTAAATCAAGTTCATTTGAATAGGTAGACGAATTACCTGCGGTATTATAAGAATACACCCTATAAACGTATGTGGTTCCTGGGGACAAGTTATTATCATTAAATAATAAAACATCTGCGTTTACCGTGCCTACTATAGCATACGTTTCAGTTCCTGTTCTACGCTCAATTTTGAAGCCTGTTTCGTTTGTTGAATTGTCTGTCCAGGACAAACTAATTTCTGCTGTTGATAAAGCCTCACCAATTAAGTTGGTTGGTGCTAATGGTGTGTTTTCAGAATCAGCAGGACTGTCACTACCGCTACATGATAATAAAATTAGAATTGATAAAACTGGAAAAATAAATTTACTTGATTTCATAATAATAAAATTTAAAAACTAATAAGAACTCAAAACATAATATCCCCCCATACCTCCAGTAGCTACAAAACTAAAAGTTGTAGCTGATAGTTCATCAATAGTAAGTACAGATGTCTCAATATTTTGGTCATAATCGATAACGATAGTAACACCTTCCCTAGTCCAAGTTCCTGATTCTGCTAAAATATAACCATCACAATCACTACTAGAAGCAATGACATGGTGTTCATAAATATTTGGTGCAGAAAACACATAATAATCTCTATTACCATTACATTCATAAGAATTAGAATACCACGTTCTAATTAAAAAAGTATTGTCATCTTTAGACGAATTATCTTCTTCACTATTAGAAGAGCAAGAAAATAGAACTAAAAATGAGAAGCTTAAAATAAATAGTAGATTTTTCATGTTAAAAAAGTTTAAACGAAATTAATTTATTAATTTGATAAAAGCTAAAAAATAATGTATTTTGTCTAATATAAATGCATTTTGTCGATGTTTTAATGCGTAGAAGATAGAATATGAGTTCGTGTTTTAAAATCACTCAATAATATAAAATATTTAATCCTAAATGTTACGGAAAACCATAAGACCTAAAAATTACTATTTAAATATAAAGCCTAACCTTTTTAGTTAAAACGCATAACTATTTTAGTTATTCATTCTAATTAATTTAATTATACGGTTAGGCCTTAATATTCAAACAATCTCTAGAGTAAATTTTTTCAGTGGTTTTATATTAAAAAGAGCAAAACCTTCTCAAAAAATATTCTACATGGAGTAGAATCAAAAAATACAGCATAAGCTCTTCATCATTTATTTAGTTAAAATGTCAAAATGATGTGTAAAATAGTTTTTACCATCTATACAGAATACAATCCTGCCCTCGTTGGTGATTTTTAATTCTGTACACGATACGAATTGGTTTTTATGTAAAACACCAATATCCTGTAACACTTTCAATTTAAAAGGCGTGTGTAGCTTTATAATTCTATTATGACCATTTACTACATAAATAATATGTGGCGAGCAATATTTCAAAAGCTCAATCAGATGCTTATTGCTCATGTTTTAATTAATTTGATATATAAACGCTACATAATAATATCCTTCAAAAGGAAATAATTATCCTCTTGAGTTTGCAAGGCCGCTCTCAAATGATTAACAAATTCATAAGTATTACAATTTCTGCTTAAAAAGTTATCAATGTAATTACTCTTCGTGCTTTCTGTGAAGATATTATACAAGTTCCATAAATTGATGTACCCATCATCATCTGCCCTAAAATGTTCATCATCTATGTAGTTTTTGACAATGGTATTAATCTGTGAATCTGTGATGTTTAAATCAAACACTCCTTGCTTTTTGTCCTTGCTTAACTGATTATAGATTTTCATCTTTCCTAATATGTGAGCCATCTGTTCATCGTTAATAATGAAATCCTTTAGAGTGCTCATATTTTCAACATGCTCTTCCTGTTTGTAATTTAAAAACAGTTCTTGCGTTTTAGATTTTAACTCTTCTACACTACTCACTCTTAAATCATCTTTAAGGCCATCTGTAGCTATACAGAGATTACAGCACACCATATTTTTAAAGCCGATAAAGATTTTAAATTTCTCGATGCTCTTTTTAGAGAATAGGTTCTGTTCTGAATATGAACGTACACCACCAACCGTGAGATTTAGTTTTTGATTATTGATGTACGCGTGCACATGAGGTATCTCCATCATAAAGGCTAAACGCTCGTAATAAATGGTTTTCTCGTGTTCTAATAACTCTTTGGCAGGTTTACCTATTGCTGAGGGAATACGTCCTTTTATAACATGACTGGTTCTAATGTTAGGCATCATAACCGTACCTTCTGGAAATAGTTCCTGGGTAACAGATCTTACAGCACTTATGAATTCAAAATGTGGTATGGTGCTCTCATTATCTTTAGCGAACACGGGAATTACGCAATCCTGCCTTAAATGCGAAAGTGTTACCTCTTGTGTGTTGGCTTCTATAAATTTATTGTTGTTTGAAATAGACGAAACTATTTCGTGGCTATTTACTATTTCCACCACTTGTTGTGCTGCTGTTGTTAATTCCATTTTGTTGTATAGATTTTGTGTTAATAATTTGTTTGTTGTCTACTATTTGAGCTGTGTTTTCTATTTCAGATTTCCTAGTCATAATAAGAGGGTGTATTTGCTGTTTTAAGCTATTGTACTTCTGATATAAATGCCTTAAACCTTCTAGCGTAGTGGTAGCATTAATTTCCTTTTTAACATCATCTAATGAGACGCCTTGATTACACCATGCTTTTAACATCTTACCTGTATCACTATTTATAATGAATTCTGGTTTTCCCTGGAATATATTAGTCCGGTCTTTACTGACCTTACACAAATGATTCTCGTTAATAAGCTCAAAGTTTACGGATAGCTCATACTCAAAGCCTTCAGATGTAATTTCCTTTGTACCGTGCTTGACCACTTTGGATTTACCATTAGAACCCACATCTAATGAGTAATCTGTTTTACGTCTGGTTGTAGTGATGATGTGACACTTCGACCTAAGGATAGCATCGATGAATTTCTGGTGTCTAGGTTTCACACTAGCCCAATCCTGAAATCTACCACCTAGTTGCTCATGAATCTGTAAACAGCCACCATCACCTTGCCATTCATGTGTTATGGAATCAATGATAATCACTTCCATATTAGATTTTTCGCATGTTTGAATAGCCTCTATGTAACGCTCAGGACTATACGGTGGGTTTAGGTTGAGCACATTGAAGTTGCCCACATCTGAATATAAGGAAGCACTACTGTTCTCTGTATCTATAACAGCTATTTTAGACCAATCATTGGTCATACCATAAGCTAATTGCAGGGCAGAATAGGTTTTGCCAAATCCTGAGGCACCAGATATCCCTAAACGTAGTTTTACGTTGTGCCTTTGTGTCTGTTGTAATTGCATAATTTTAATTGTTTTAGTTAATACATATATGTTTGTCTATAGGAAAAAAAAAGAGCCTATCACATAAGTAATAAGCTCTTTAAAAGTGTTGAAAGTGCTGAAAGTGCAACTAATAGACACTAGTTTCTTTAACAACTTGCTCTTCCATTTCTAAAGCAGGATCCACATATTCCCAACGGTGAGAAAGCTCAATGATTTCACCAGTTTCCTCAATGGTGTATTCATATGGAAGTGTTTCCACTTTTCTAATGGTGCCCTCAAATTCCATCCCAATTAATGAGGATGCAGTTTTCTCATCAAAGGTTGTTGCTACAAAAGCGGTTTTCGCTGTGAAATACACTCTACCTGTCTTCTTACTCTTAACAGATACAGCGCCAGATTGAACGATTAAGCCATAAAATTCTTCTCCTTTTGAATTTTCAGCCTTTTTAATTTCTTTTACTGTTACCATAATTAAATAATTTTAGTTAACGCAGTTTTATTAAAGGGGAACAACCCCCACCTGCTAATGTTTAAGTGGGGTTGCGGCTGGGAGTAAGCTTCCATCTCTAACATAAAAAGTTAGAAAAAAATCAAAAAATAATTTTTTTAGTTATGCCTAAATAGACCCATATGCTGAAGTTATTGCTATATATTATAAGAGTATAAATCAATACCCCTAATTGGAAGATGTAAAAATGGTGCTATTTGTATTGCAACTCTTTTACATCACATAAATTAAATTATAACTTTAATGGTTAATGTTTTTAGCTGTGATTTAAATTACAAAAACCGGATAAAATTACTCCAGAGAAGCATTTAATGCTATATTAATTGTTCAAAATTCGCAATTTTAAATCGCTCTAAAAAGTGTCAAAAATGGTGCTATGTGGATACCCCTTTATTTTCTCACATGAATTAAATTAGAATTAATAACCTAAAAAGTTAATGTTTAGAAGTGTAAACTTTTTTAATGAATATCATATTTGTTCTTCTGAAGGAGCTTCTGATTCAATTTAAAAGGGGTCAAAGAGGCTTATTTTAGTAGTAGTTTTTTAATATCTATTTTACCAAGAGCGTGACTCAACTATAACACCGTCTTTAACTATTATATAATCCAAGAAATCGAGCTTATATTTTCCAGAAGGAGCTGGCTGACCATCAATAAGAACTTGATCTCCCTCACAATAATCAACATTACTCTGTTGTTCAATTACGATAGAAACCCCTCTAGAAATTTTATAACCATATAGATAAAATATTTTTTTTATTTTACTATCACTTATAACATATTTAAAATTTCTTAATTTTGAATAATATTGACCATCTTCAGGTATACTTCCATTTATTGTTACTTCCATTCCCTCCTTAGTCATCATACTTGCTCCACGATATACTTCTAAACTATTCCCTCCTAAAAGTTTATCAGTGGTTACATTTAGCTTTGTATTAATAACAGATAGTAGATATTTTTTAACATCTAAATCTGGAATCACATTTGCATCAGCTAAAGTAAAAAGATCCCTATCTGGTAAACCATCATATTTTAAAATCATTACAGCTTTGTCAAAAAAAGCTTGGTTTAGTAAAATTTGATCAGTAATTCTATCTATTTTAATTGATCTAGCTGCTGGATAATATTTCCACTTTCCCATTTTTACCTGACCATTTAAAGACATAACTAAATCACCATCTCGCTCGAAAATAAATGTTTGTTGATTTCCTTCTTCATCAATAAGTACCCATTTTTTTTCTACAAACATTTCTATATTATCCAGTTTCTCACTAAATCGAGATAACCTATTAACCAAGTTTTTTATGTAGAGTTTCATGTTTAATAATCTTTAGTTAAAACTTCTGCCAAGGCTTCACTTTGTTCTAGCACTCTGTCTGCTTCCATACGTGCTAAATCTGGTGGGTAACCATACCTAATTAATATTTTACGTACTGTTACTCTTAATTTAGCTCTGACATCACTTCTTTTGCTCCAATCAACTGTAGCATTTTTACGAATAATATCTACAATATGATGAATGAGCTCCTTCATTTTATCATCATCGAGCATTTTGGTAGAATCATTTTGGGAAAGCACGCTATAAAAGGCATATTCTTCATCTGTTAATCCCAATTCGCCTGCCTTATTATCTTCCAATTTCATTTCACGAGCTATAGCTGAAAGTTCCTCTAGAACCTGAGCACTATCTATCTGATTATTATGGTATTTCTTTACCACGCCTTCAATCATTTCTGAAAACTTTTTAGCTTGTGATATATTCTTCGTTTTTCTTATTCTAATATCATCTGTCAGTAGCTTTTTTAATAATTCAAAAGCTACGTTCTTTTGTTTCATGTTTTTAACTTCCAACAAAAACTCATCAGATAAAATACCTACAGAAGGTGCTTTAATACCTGCTGCTTCAAAAACATCAATCACGCCATCACTACTTAGCACACCATCAACAATTTGCTTAATAGCTGTATCTACTTCATAGTCTGATTTTGCACCAGAAGGTGTGAACTTATTAATTCTAGCTTTTACTGCCTGAAAGAAGGCCACATCATCTTTGATTGCATCAGCCTCAAAACTAGGAATTGACATTGCGAACAATTTAGAAAGGGCTATAATTTCTTTTAAGAACCTATCTTTTAAATTATCATTAGCTAATATGAAGTTTTGTGCTCCTAATAAAATCTGTAGTTTTATGTTAGTTTCTGCTTTAAAATATGCTTTGTAGTCATAGTTGTGGAACATTTGTTCTACAATTTCAAATTTTTCCTCCATAAGAGCTCTAGCCTCACTGATATCAACAAAAGCTTTACCTTCTCCACCACTTTGTAAATAGGTAGCCATAGCACTGCGTAATTCTTGACCTATTCCTATGTAATCAACAATAAGTCCTCCTGGTTTGTCTTTATAAACTCTATTAACACGAGCTATTGCCTGCATTAAATTCGCTCCCTGCATTCTTTTATCAATATACATAGTATGCATACTTGGAGCATCAAACCCTGTGAGCCACATATCACGCACAATAACTAGTTTTAGCTCATCATTGGGGTCTTTCATTCTAATGGCCAAATCTTTACGCTGTTGCTTTGTGGTATGGTGTGGTTGAAAGCTTTCAGGATCATCTGAAGAACTAGTCATGATTAGTTTAATAGTTCCCTTGTCTAAATCATCACTATGCCATTCTGATCTTAATGCTATTAATTGAGCATATAAATCCACACAAATCTGTCTGGTCATACCTACAATCATAGCTTTGCCTTCAAATACTTGCTGTCTAGCTTCAAAATGAGATACTATATCTGTTGCAACATCTTTTAATCTGTCTGGATGTCCAACAATAGCATTAATAGTTGCATTTTTCTTTTTAGATTTTTCTAATTGATCTTCTGTCGCACCTGAAATTTCATCAACTAAAGTGTCTATTTCACTACCAAGTTTTGGGTCTAATTTAATTTTTACCAGACGTGATTCGTAACTAATAGGTACCGTTGCACCATCATCAACTGCTTGTTTGATATCGTACACATCAATATAATCTCCAAACACTGCTGGTGTGGATTTATCTTCCTTCTCAATAGGTGTTCCAGTGAAGCCAATATAAGAGGCATTAGGTAACGCATCACGCAGATATTTGGCATTTCCATAACGAATTTCAGAACCTTCCTCTAACTCCACTATTCTGCCTTTAAAGCCATATTGACTGCGATGTGCTTCATCAGCAACCACAACTATATTAGTTCTATCGGAAAGCGTATCATATACGTTACCTTCCTCTGGACTGAATTTTTGTATGGTAGTAAAAATAACACCACCACCTGATACTTTTAATAATTCTTTTATATGCTCTCTACTGGTTGCTTGAACAGGTGTTTGTCTTAATAACCCAACACAATTGCCAAAAGTTCCAAATAACTGATCGTCTAAGTCGTTTCTATCTGTTAAAATAACTATGGTTGGGTTTTTCATTTGTGGATGCGTGATAATTTGTCCACTATAAAACACCATGGATAATGATTTTCCAGAACCTTGTGTATGCCAAACTACCCCTACTTTTCTATCACCTTCTGTGCTATGGGTTGCTCTTATGGTTTGTTCTACTGCCTTTTGTACAGCATAATATTGATGATAGGCTGCTACCTTTTTTACTTTAGAAATAGATACTAAGCCTGTTGCGTCATTTTTCTTTTCTTCCGCTTCAAACACTGTGCAATACCTAATTAAATAAAGTAGCACTTGTTTTGTTAGCATATGCTCTGTAAGCACTTGTAATTCTGTTTGTACTCCTGATTGGTCTTCCCCAGGAGCTTTCCAAGTTAAAAAGCGTGTGAATGGAGCTGATAAACTAGAAGTTTTAGCATCTATTCCATCTGAAATAACACATAAGGCATTATAATAAAAAATGCTCGGTACTGCTTTTTTATAATTTTGAATTTGTGTGAATGCTTTACGAACCGTTGCTTTCTCATCCGTAGCATTTTTGAGTTCTACCACTACCAGAGGTAAGCCATTGATGTAAATAACAACATCTAAACGTTTCTCTATATTGTTTTCTTTAATAACCAGTTGATTAACTACCCAAAAGCTATTATTATCTGGATTGTCAATATCCAATAGCTTTACATTAATACCTTTAGTATCGCCATCTTTTGTGTATTCAACTGTTACGCCATTAGTAAGTAATGTATGGAAACGCTCGTTGTTTTCCATAATATCCTGTGTACCCAGATTAAGTACTTTTTGATACGCTTCTGTTTGGGCAGTATTAGGTAGTTCAGGATTTAACTTTTGTAAAGCATCTTTAAATTGCTTTTCTAAAACAACGCTCTCAAAACTTTCACGTTCCGGATTATCAGTATAAGGAGCAATGTCTGGACCATAATGATAGGTGTATCCCTGAGCAACTAATTGATCAATAAATGCTAATTCTATGGAGTTTTCGTTGAGCATGAAGTATAAATGTTACAAATTGTAATGTGATTTAATACTATTTATCAAATTAGTGTGATTGTTTTTTAATTCCTCAATTGTCCATTGTGGTTTTTGCATAACTTTTAATGAATTTGGAAAAGATTCTATACTTGATTTAAAATATTTATCTTTTTTGTCTTTAAAGTCTAACCTTCCTTGCCCTGAATTTTTTCGACGACTTATGAGCACTAAATTACCTAATTTATGTGTCCATTCTTCTCTTTCATCTATTGTGAAATCTTTTACCCATTGGCTAGAAGCTTCTGGATTTTGAGGTAATACGTGTTCAACAGACATTTCATTATAAGAATTACGCTTTTCTTGATATAATGGTTTATCCAATAAAAAATCAACCTTTCTCAGAATATACCGAGCAAAACGCCTTCCATATATAGTATTTTTGTCTAAATCTGAAAGAAACTGAACAGAATCAAAATCAAAAACTGAAGAATTAAATAAATCATTTATTTTATTATCGATAGATGTGTTTTCCAAAGATGAAGCTTCTTCAATTTTTTTAATAATTGCATTCATTGCCTCTATTCTAGTAGTTGGAGTTTCTCTACCAATCCAATCACCTGAAAATTTATTATCAAGTAATTTTAAAAATTCTAGTATTTTATTCTCATTAAAATGCTTACGATATGCTAATAATGGTGGAATCCATATGTCAGATAAAGCTGTATCCTGCATAACACTTATCAGGTTATCAAAAGCCCAATTATTACCTATATGGTAATTATTTCTGCTAAAAACAGCATCAAAATGTTCTTTGTAAGTTTTAATTATATCGAATGTGGCATCACCTTTTGTTAAAAGTGGTGTTACGCTTTCATATTTTTTTGTGCTTTGATTGAATTTCTTTGGCTTATAAATATTATCCTCAAACTCTTTTAACAAATTATTACGTGCTTTTTCCTTGACTAAAATAGTTCTGATATACGAGAGAAATTGATCAAAATCCTCACCCAACTCGCCTTCTAGTTCCTCCCAAAACTTAGCATACTCAGCCTGTTTTTTAGGAGTGCTAACTTCTTTTAAATTTTGAGCTTTTAAAATATCACTATTTCGTAATTTAATCCCTCTGTCATTTAATACTGTAAATAACCTGAAAGCATCTTCTAACTCGCTACTTGCAACATAAACTAATATAACGAATTGACGTAAATAGGGAAAAAACGTATTGATATTTAAATTGTCTTCATTTTCAAACCATCTATTTATTATTAAAATGGCATTTGCCATGTTGCGAATAGAGACATCCTTAGATGATTCTGACAAGGTTTGTAACTCATTCGTTTTTAAGGTACCTCCTTCTTCTTTTATATAATTCGTAATAAACTCTTCAACATCAGATCGAATAGCAAATTCAATACGTAAACGCTCTGGGATTCCATCATATGGATTGCCTTCCTGAAAAATAGCTTTTGCACAAGTGGTTTTTAATCTTTTATCTTTTGCTAAATCCCTTACAACAGCTTGTAAAATGTATAATGTGGTTAAACGCTGTTGTCCATCTAATACGGCATTTTCTTGATATGTAGTACCATTAAAATCTTTGTCCTGCGTATGTAAAACCAGTGAGCCTAAAAAATATTGACTATCTGGAGTATTAACTGCAGCATGAGAAATGTCATCCAACAAAGTACTTATTTGATCCTCACCCCAAACATATGGTCTTTGGTAATCTGGAATATTAAACCACATATCTTCAGCAAATACTTCTTTTATTGTGATTTTGTTGGTTGAAATTTGCTTTCCTTGAACTTCTATTGCCATAATTTTAATTTATTATTTTTTACATATTAACCCTTACCTGTCCACTCATTAATTTTGGTAATAAAGTATCTCGTGTTTTCGTAAGGGATTGAATTTGTTTTTTATTTTCTAATAATTTATTGTAAAGCTTAGAAGCTATATTTTCAAAATTATCTAAAATCACTTGCGAAGGTATAATCATACCCATGTTTCTAAAATCAGTTTTATTAAATTTTGGCTGTGCACTTCCACCTGTAATAGAACCAATCAAATGTTGACCAATACGAGAATTAAAAAGCGTATAGAAGTAAAATTGATATTTACTTTTTAGCATAATTACATTGTTACCCAAAGTCATTGGCATATCAAAATAAGGACAAAAATGAACACTACCTACATCACCAACATTTGATATAATTATTTCACCACCAAAAAGTTTTGTTTTAGATAAGAATTCGTACGCTCTTTTATCTACATATGTTTTTTGCATAAAATCAGATTTTAAATCTGTATTTCTCATAAACAAAGCATATTCTGGGTAATCATAAAGAGTTACATTTTCTTTTAAACTCGCAAAACTTCCATTTGCAACAAAATCAGCAATTACAGCTTTAAAATCCCCTAACTTCCCAACTCTCCAACCCTCAGGTAAATCATCACCAAGTTGGTATTTACCAAACCATTCTTTAAAAATAGTTTGTGCTATGGTTTCTAATGTGGTGTTTTGTTGTTGGAGTAACTCTATTTTATCATCAAAAGCTGTTAAAACATTAGCTATGGATTTTTGTTCGTTTGTACTTCTTGGTATAATGACAGGGATTTTATTTAATTCCTTTCCACTTATCGAACTAAAAATAGTGCCGGAAGTATAATCTTGTAGTTTTCTTTCTAAAAACAATAGTAAAAAGTAAAGAAAATCTTGATTACCATTCTTCATTATCAAACCAGCATTACCTCTACCTATGCAGCATTTTTGTTTTGTAAAATTAATTCTACCTACAGGTGCCCTAACGCTAAATAATATTGTATTATCTTCTACTACTTTTGTGTTTTTAGATGTATAATTTTTAATACTTACATATTTATCATTAAACTCTGTAACACCTTGATAAAAGGGCAAACCAATACCGTCTAAATTATAAAATTCACTTTTAGGAGATTGCCCCATTATAATATTCGCAATATCTCCCAATGTTGATTCTTGCCAATCGTTCATAATTGTAAACCAATATTAACAAGTTGCTGTTTAATTTCTTCATTCAAGGCTTCTTCTTTAGCCATTTGTTCTTTTAAAGCTGTGGTTAAATCTGCCATTTTATCTTCAAAAGGAATACCATCATCTTCTTCATCAGGAATACCTACATAACGCCCAGGTGTTAATACGTGATTATGTTTTATAACTTCATCTGTTTTAGCAGATTTACAAAAACCTTTTACATCTTGGTAGTTTTCACTTTTACGCCAATTATGATAAGTGGTAGTAATTAAATCAATGTCCTCATCTGCTAAATCACGATGTACACGGTCTTTCATGTAACCCATTTCGGAAGCATCAATAAACAGTATTTCTTTACTGTGATTCGCTTTTTCTCTTCTTAAAAACCAAATACATGCTGGTATGCCTGTATTATAAAACAATTGTTTTGGTAAGGCTACAATACACTCTACCAAATCTTGTTCTACCAAATTTTTACGTATATCACCTTCACCAGAAGTATTGGAACTTAAAGATCCATTTGCTAAAACGGTTGCCATAACTCCTTTAGGTGCTAAATGGTACAGCATATGCATCATCCAACCATAATTAGCATTCCCACTAGGTGGTGTGCCATATTTCCAACGTGCATCATCCTGTAAAATATCAATACCCCAATCGCTTTGGTTAAAAGGTGGATTGGCAAGAATAAAATCTGCTTTTAAATCTGGGTGTGCATCTTTTAAAAATGAGCCTTCGGTATTCCAAGCTACAAACTGCGAGTTAATGTTCCTTATGGCAAGATTCATTTTAGACAGCTTCCAAGTGGTTTGATTGCTTTCCTGCCCATAAACGGTGATATCTGAAATGTTACCCTGATGTTCCGTTACAAATTTCTCACTCATGACAAACATTCCTCCAGAACCACAAGCAGGATCGTACACTCTGCCTTTGTAAGGTTCAATCATTTCTACCATTAATTTTACAATGGCTTTAGGTGTGTAGAACTGTCCTCCTTTTTTACCTTCAGCATTTGCAAATTCGCCTAAAAAGTATTCATAAACTCTACCAAACAGATCCTTAGATTTTTCATTTTCAGCTTGAAGTTCTGTATTTGAAATTAAATCAATTAACTGTCCCAGGGAAGCCTTATCAAGATTAGCTTTTCCATACACCTTAGGCAATACGTTTTTAAGTTCTTTGTTTTCGCTTTCTATAGCTTCCATAGCTTCATCTATGGTTTGTCCTATAGTAGGTAGCTTTGCATTGTTATGAATATGTGACCATCGTGCTGTTTGAGGTACAAAAAATACATTTTCTGCTAGATATTCATCTCTATCCTCTGGATCTGAATATTGGTCAGCTTCCAGTTTATGGTAAAGCTCATTAAACGTTTCAGAAATGTATTTTATAAACACTAAGCCTAATACAACATATTTATATTCTGCTGCATCTATGTTTTTACGCAGTTTGTCTGCTGCTTTAAAAAGTTGTTGCTCGAAAGTTGCTCCGTTGGTTTGTTTTGCCATTAAAGATTTTATGTTTTTTTAAATTATGAATTGTGAAAATAAGAAATTACTAGTATTATGAATATGATTTATGTTTGATTTTAAAAATAATACTTTCTGAGCGAAACTTTTACGGTTTTCCTTACTAATTGGCAAGCACACTATTATTTAAATGGAATATGTTTTTATTCTTTATAAAGGAACATCTAAATTATCGATAAGGATTAAAGAAGTTCCTTTAGAAGAACAAACAGTAAATTGTCACATAACATTAATGTTTAAAGTTATGTTGTCAGGAAGTATCAAATATTACGTTTCTCAGGCTCAACGTAGTTTACACATATTAGTTTAAATAAATCTTCTTCTTCAGGAACAGCAATTCGCTTTCCATTAGAACAGAGATATCCTTCTACGCTCCTATATCCCTCTCTTACCCATGCATTACCTAAAACTTGATGTGAGTAATCAGCACTTCCTGTTCTCATGGCATATATTAAGCCCCAATTTTCTTTATCAGCAAAGAACAAATCTAATGCTATACCCTCTGGTAAGATACGCTGTGTGTATTTACAGGGTAATTCTCCTCTTACTTTTGGCCATTCCTTCACAACTGTTGCAATACCACTCTCAAAAAGCCCAATATCATATGGTTTAGGTATTACCACTATTTCAATGTCTTTTACAAAAGGTTTTTTACGTCTAATGCTTCCAGCTATTTCTATACGCTCACAATGAGGTGCAAGTAGTGCTTTTGTTTTTTCTGCTATTTCTAATGCTTTAATATATTCCATTTTTTAAATTTTTATATGAAGATTCAATTCTCGAATATGTATTTGTATTGTTGAATAAAAGTTTTATTTAAAGGGTAACTTTAGTAACTGTAGTAACTAATCGTGTTATTTTAGTTACAACAGTTACTGCTTATAAATATCTTTTTTTAAGATGGTTGTTCTTTGGATAGGTAAGCTGCTAGTTTGTTGCCTCCAACACGTTCAACCATAACACTGATGTTTCTTAGTCTTTTAGTAAAATTAACTTTGCTAACAGGTTTGAAACCATCTTCTGAACAATATTGTCTATAGCCTTGGTATAACTCTTTGATTAATGTATAATTATTTGGTGTAACAACATAGTCATTTTCATCTACAAACATTTTAACACTATCCGATTGTCTTTTATAATCTGCAACAGCTTCTTCTGCTGCACTACATTTAGAAAACCCTTTTTGCTCTAATAGCCTATTTAACCCCTCTAAAACCCAATTAAAAACACCTGATAATTCATTTTCTATAATTTTGTTATGTAGGTTTTTATCTTGTTTTTCTGGTGGAATTACAACATCAAAAGGAATAATTAAAAAGCGTCTGAAATATGCGTTTGTTTGTTCTACCTCTTTTGGTAATTCGTTACAATTAAATATGAGTTTAGCATATTGTCTTAAAGTAAAGGGTTGACCGTAAGGTAAACGGGCTTCTACAGGTTCTCCAGATACCAATTGTTTAAAAAATGAACTTTCTAGTTTGCCATTAATTTCACTCGCATAATTCACTAATTTATTAGCTAATTTTGCTCTGAAATATCCGTTTTCATTAGTTAGGCTTTGTAAAGAAAAATTACTAATATTCTGATCGCCCAATAAAGCACTTACAATTTCGAAAAAAACAGATTTACCATTGGCACCACTGCCATAAAGAATTAATGCTTTTTCTTCTTTTAATTTGTTGCTATTATTCTTTATGAATAGAAAGCCTAAAAATTCTGCCAATACATTTTGGCGTTCTTTATCTGGAAGCACTTCTTTTAAATACTTTTTAAACATTGGTGCTTCAGCTTTAGGAATATATTCAAATGGTAATTGGTATGTTATAAAATCTTTTGGATTATAAGGTCTTAATTGCGTGCCTTTAGTATTAATTTCAAATGTTCCATTTTTTAAATTAATTAAAACATTTTCTATACATGGTGGTGCAGGCTCTAGATAAGCTGTAGCTAAAAATTGTTCAAAAAGTTCTTTTCTGAATTTATGATGTTTTGCATCAAATATAGGCACACCCATAATTCCTGATGCCTGACCTAAAAACTTTTTAAAGACTTCTTTATCTATTTCAAACCAAAAAGCACCATTGTACAAATAAATAAAACTATGATTTTTACATAAGTCCCAATTATTATTTTTAGCAATTATTAAGACATTATCAATTGAGATAACTATAAAGTGTTTGTTTGAAATTCTAAAATTATCGTGAGCACCAGGGTTTGCTATTTTTTCAAAATCTATAGGACTAAATTGTTTTAATAATTTTGATAAAATACTGCTGTTTTCAATGATTGAAGTTTCAAAACTCTCGAATACTGGCATAAGCTTTTCAGTCTTTTCTTCAACTTTTAAAACGTTTTTTTTAGGTCCTATGCTTGGTTTGATACCATATTGTTCTGCTGTTTTATAAAATGTAGATATATTAATACCAGTACTACTTTTATCTGACAGACACTTATCGTATTGGGCATCGCACGTATTTTTACTGTATTGCTTATTGCATTTGCTTATTTGATGATAGTATTCTCTGCCTGCTTCACCAAATTCTGTAGAAATGGCTATACCTAAATTTTCCCACGTTTTAAAATCTGTTGTGATATCGGTGTTAGATTTTTCTATTTGAGCTATGTAATCTTCAAATTGATTACTAGTTGAAACTGAGTTGCTTTTCTTAGTGGTTTTATTTGTTTTCATGTCTTACTTTTTTAAAAGAGTTAAACATTCTAACAGCTCACTGCGTTTGTAATATCGACGTGCACCAATACCATAGGCTTTAACCTTGCCCTTGTTGGTATAAGACCACAAAGTCGAACTATCAATTTTAAGAAACTGACAAGTTTCCTCTCTAGTTAGTAGTTCTTCATTGTAGTTTTTAGTTTCAAGCTCCTTGTGAAGCTCTGAAATTCCCTTTTTAATGGATGTGCCAATTAATTGTTGAAGTTGCTCAATTGTTAGGCTTTCTAATAAGATTGCATTTGTTTTCATTTTGAATTGTTTTGAAAATTAAAATGCAAGTATGAGAAGTGTATGTGGTGACCAAAAGTGTAAACGAAAGTGTATAAAGTGTATTTGGTGTATGTCTTATTTGTCAGGATTTGTAGTGAAATATTTATAAAATCGTGAGGTTTTAAAATTGGTAGGATCTATTTCTTCTTCACTAAATAGATTTATATTCTCCTTAGCAAAACGAAAATATTCAACACTTAATTTTTCCATTTTAAGATTCATGTAAATTTCCTTTAATGCCCAACCAACTTTTTTCTTATTAACTCGTTTAAACCGAATTTTATGCTCTAGTTCCGGGAACTCCCCAGTTTTGAAATAAGAAAATAAAGCATCCACCAATATTTTATAATTTTTTGTATCAATGTAATCAACAATATCTACTAAACAATTTTCAATTGTAGCCAATGTAATTTTATCATCATCGTCATCTAGTTCAACAACTTCTTTTTTTTCAGGCTTTTTCTTAGATTCAACCTTAGCATCTATTGTGTCCTCAGGAACTTCAGACTTCTTTTTTGTTGATAAAAATGGAAATTCACCAATTAAATCTACTGGTTTATAATGCTTATTTGAGTATTTACAAAGCCTATATTCTTTAATAAGAAATTGAAGAATTTGTTCCGAACTTGTTATATAATTTGTAAGCTTTTCTATGTCAATAATCACAAGAGTACGCTCAGTATTTGAAGACTCGTTACTCTTTATTTCCTGAGAAATAATAGCGTTATAAGCCGAAACATTTAATTTTTTTAAATTTCCTAATAACTTATTTTTAATGGAAGTTCCTTTTATATCTTCTTCATTATAAGCTGTTTTAATTTTATTTAAAATAGTAGCATAAGCATTATAACATTGAATTTCTTTATCTAAAAAAGAAGTTGGTGTATTGTCTTTGTAATCATTTTTATAAACGTACAATTTTGTTTCATAACTATCTTTATACTCCTGTAATGTACAACTTAACATAGATCTGAATTTAAAATAAAAGTAGCCAAAAAATATAAATTAAAAGTAGTTAGTTAATTCCATAGCAATATCCTTATTGCTTTTACCAATATAGTTTAAGAACATTTCCTCTGTTTTATGTCCTGTTATATAAATAAGAAAAGAGGTAGGCATTTTGCCATAAAAATTACTGGCGAACGAGCGTCGTCCAATATGTGAGCTGATAAGTTTCCATTTTTCAAACTCTTTTGTTACTTTTCGGAATATGCCGCTTTCTGGTTCTATTTCTAATTTTTTACTGCCAACAACTTTTTCGTTCAATTTAGCAATAGCTCCCACTTTTTTTATGTAAACATTATATTTTTGATCTGAAATGCGTGGTGGGAACTCTCCACCTCTTTTGTCCAGAATATCAAGAACATCTTGTTTCAAAGGAATAGTCATAATTTTTCCGGTCTTTTGCTGTGTAAATTCAATAAGCGTTACTAATTTGCCATCTTTGTTAGTTTCTTGGCGTAGCATCTTCTTATTAAAACGCATAAAGTCTGAGACGCGCTGGCCTGTAAAGCAGCTAATAACAAGCCAATCTCTAGCATTCTCTAACTGGTCTGTAAGCTTTTCTTTTTTGATGTGTTTTAATTTCTCAATGTCCTCTAAAGTTAAATAGATGTTTTCTGTTTTAGTGTACTTGGTTTTCAATTTTTCTAATTGGTAACTAGTATCAATGCCATTGTATCTAGCATGGTTACAAGCGGTTTTGATAGCTCGTATTGCTCTTGTAATCGTATTTGGAGCATAACCTTTACTAAAGCAGTAATCTTCAAATGATTTTTTAAAACTTAAGTCAACATCCTTGAGAAGCAGTTTCTTTTTAGTGCTTGTTTCGTAACGTTCTAATAAACTATAGACTACGTTATATTTTTTAACGGTGGAGTGGGCTAAGTCGTTAGTTTTCTCTTTAATAAAATACTTAAAATATTTTAATAGTTCGTTAGGCAGAGCAGGAGTTTCTTTTGGTGGATTATGAAAGACATCTATTTGGGTTTTTAGCCAATCTTTATTGACATCTTCTGGATTAGCCTCTTTAAACTTACTTAGGATATGCGATTTTAGTTTATTTAAAGCGTCGTTAATCTCTCCTTGCCTGTCTATTATATCTATGTCTTTAGGATTCTTCTTCTTGTGTTCCTTTGTCCAATAGTGTTTTGAAACTTCTATGCCAGATTTGGTGCCTATAACATAATCTATGTCATTGCTTCTATAGAGTAGCCTTAAAACAAGTTCAGCTGTGTCCTTTGTGGAGCGATATAGGTAGTTAATTGAAGCCATAGAATCTAGTAATAGTACAAAATTAAAAAAATTGTACGGTAATTGTACGGCTGTGTCCAAAATTATCGAAAATTATCCAAACACAAACAATATTGCAAACCTCTTAAACCCATTGTTATATTTGATTTTAAAGGTGTTTATCTAGTTTTTTTAGTAAAAAGGGTGATGTGTGATTTTGGACAAAAGTGGTTCAGGTGGGACCACTACTAAAATCAAGCCTTTCAAGTAATTGAAAGGTTTTTTTGTTTTTAATCTTAAAGAAGGTTATTTAATAAAAATTAAATATCTTTATATAACAAACTATATTATCATGAAAACTTTATTAAAAACAATTTACATAAGCATTCTTCTCACCATATTTTTTTCTTGTAACAACGAGAAAGTATCTTTTAATGATGACGATACTACAATTATAGCAAACTTACCACAAGTCAATATTAACACTTATGGAAATGAGATTGTTGATGAACCTAAAATAAAAGCTGAAATGACTGTCATTATTGATGATGAAATTGATTTTACAGGAAATATTGGCATAGAAATTAGAGGCTCATCTTCTCAAATGTTTCCAAAAAAACAATTTGGTGTTGAAACTCGTGATGCCAATGAAGAAGGAATTAGTTTTTCAATACTAGGTTTTCCAGAAGAAGAAGATTGGATTTTAAGCGCCCCATATAGTGACAAATCTTTAATGAGAAATATTCTTATTTATGATTTATCTAGAGACATGAATAGATACGCAAGTAGAGCAAAATTTGTTGAGGTTAGTATCAATGGGGAATATAATGGGTTATATATTTTAATGGAAAAACTCAAAAGAGACTCAAACAGAATTGACATCAATAAATTAAAAGTTGATGAAAATATTGGTGAAGATTTAACAGGAGGATATATTTTAAAAATTGATAAGGCTTCAGGCTTTAATGAAACCTTATATAACGATACAAACGCTATAACATCTCATTACGCACCTAATAATGCATCAAACAATCAGAAAATTTATTTTAATTATGATACACCAGATTTTGAAGAGATTACTCCAGAACAAAAAGCTTACATAACAAACTTCATGTATGCTTTTGAAGACGCCTTGGCGGGAAGCAATTTTACTGATACAACAGAAGGCTACAGGAAATATATAGACACACAAAGTTTTATAGATTTCTTCTTACTTAACGAACTTTCTAATAATGTTGATGGCTACAGATTGAGCACTTGGCTTACAAAAGATAAAAATGAAAAACTAAAAATGGGGCCTATTTGGGATTTTAATTTAGCCTTTGGTAATGCTAATTATTGTGGAGGTGCAGAAACCAATGTTTGGGCCTACAAGTTTAATGAACGTTGTTCACAAGATTTTTGGCAAATTCCTTTTTGGTGGGATCGCTTACTTTCTGACCCTGTTTTTGTGTCAGAATTGAAGACTCGATGGGTTGAGTTAAGAAGTGGAATACTTTCCAATCAAGGTATTATTGATAAAATTGAAAATTACAAGAATCTTCTTATCACTTCAAAAGCTGCTGATAATAACTTTGAACGTTGGCCTGTTTTAGATCAATATATATGGCCTAATAATTACATAGGAAACACGTATTCTGCAGAAATAAATTACCTTAAAAGCTGGATACAAGAAAGAACTTTATGGCTTGACGTAGAAATAATGAATTTGTAATACCTAAGCCTAATTTTTTAATTATAATTAGGTGTTTGTGTCTTTAAATCTACTTTAATAATTTGTTTATAAAATTGTGAAAAACAACAAATAAACTAAAACACACAATCTCTTTATATTTCTCTATATTTGTAAACGTGTAATAAATAAGAGGGATAATTTTTTATGCATTAACATATAATTTTATTATAAATAATTCGTTTTCAAAGGAAGTTAAAATTTCCTCAATAGCATTTTATCGATAAAAATTTACTTTAAACGGATTTTTTTTGTATAAAAAATTGCTCATGTTTGGTTTTTACTATTTTTTTTTAATAGATTTGCGCCCAAATGAATACACAAAATAAAAAAATATTAGCCTCAATCTTATTTATATTAATAAGTTTTTTGTGTATGGCACAAAAAGCACCACCACCACCACAAATAGTTCCTGCTCCACCTCCAGGCCTGCCAATTGATGGAGGTATTTTATTAGGGGCTTGTTTTGCAGTTTTTTATGGCGCTAAAAAATTGTTAAACAATAAATAATTTTTACCTATTATTCAAATCAATTAGCTTAGCAACGTACTTTCCTAAAACATCAAATTCTAAATTCACTAATGTTCCTTCTTTAAATGTTGAGAAGTTTGTATGATTATAGGTATATGGTATAATAGCAACACTAAAACTTTCTTTTTGTGAGTTAACAACTGTTAAACTAGTTCCGTTTACTGTAATTGAGCCCTTTTCTATCGTTATATTGTTTAGTTTTGAATCATAATTAAAAGTAAACATCCAACTTCCATTGGTTTCTTTAACTTTCGAGCAAACAGCTGTTTGGTCCACGTGTCCTTGAACAATATGTCCATCTAATCTGTCTCCTAATTTCATGGCGCGTTCTAAATTAACTTTGTCATTAATTTTTAAGCTACCAATATTTGATTTTTCTAAAGTTTCTTGAATAGCAGTTACGGTATAAACACCATTTTCTATATCAACAATGGTTAAACATACACCGTTATGCGAAACACTTTGATCAACTTTTAACTCTGAAGTAAGATTACTTTTTATTGAGATATGAAGATTATTTAAATCTCTCTTCAAATTTGTTACAATTCCCATATCTTCAATTATTCCGGTAAACATAATATTATCTGTTTATTTGGTTAAATTTGCATTAACAAAATTACAAACAAAAGTTATCATTCTTAATGAAGAAATCAGAAAATATAATCGTTGGAATATCCATTGGAGATTTAAATGGTATAGGAGGAGAAATTGTTTTAAAAACATTTGAAGATTCCAGAATTTTAGAATTTTGTACACCAGTAATTTTTGCATCATCAAAAGTCATGGGGTTTTTAAAAACGCATTTTAAATCTGAAATTAACTTCAATGATATCAATAATTTAAATCAACTTGTTTTTGGTAAGGTCAATGTTTTAAATTGTTGGAATGAACCTGTTAAAATAGAGTTTGGTAAAGAAGATTTTAAAATAGGAGAATATGCTATAAAATCTTTACAACAAGCAACAAAAGCATTAAAAAGCAATAGTATTGATGTATTAGTTACAGCACCAATAAATAAGCATAATATTCAATCAAAAGCATTTAATTTTCCAGGTCATACAGACTATTTGGCACAAGAGCTTGAAGGAGAAAGTCTTATGTTTATGGTAACAGAAACCTTAAGAGTTGGGTTGCTAACAGATCATGTTCCAGTTAAAGATATAGCCCAAAAAATTTCGGCAGAACTTATCGAGGAAAAAATAAATACGGTTTATAAATCTCTTCTTAAAGATTTTAAGATAAACAGACCTAAAATTGCCGTCTTAGGAATAAACCCACATACGGGAGATAATGGTGTTATAGGAAATGAAGACGATGAAGTTATGCGACCTACTCTTGCAAAAATTAAAGATTCAGGAAAGTTAGTTTACGGGCCATATGCAGCTGACAGTTTTTTTGGCTCAAGCAATTATAAAAATTTTGATGCCATAATCGCGTCTTATCATGACCAAGGATTAATACCTTTTAAAACATTATCTTTTGGGCAAGGAGTAAATTTTACGGCTGGTTTAAGTAAAATTAGAACTTCTCCAGATCATGGAACAGCCTTTGAAATTGCAGGAAAAGGAATAGCAGACGAAGGATCTTTTAAAGAAGCGGTATTTACGGCTTTGCAAATTTTTAAAAACCGATTTGATTATGAACAGCTTACCTCAAATTCACTAAAACAAACCGAAAAAAAATTATAAACAAAAAAATGTTCATAAGTACTATAGCATAAATTAAAAATTTATATATTTGCAGGCTCAAATTAGAAGTGATAATGAAACCATTAAAAGAATTTACAATTCCTTTTATAGGGTTAAAAATAGGGACTCATCATTACGACTATAAAATTGAGAAATCGTTCTTTGATTATTTTGAGTATGAAGATTTTAATGACGCACAAGTAAATGTTGATGTTTCTTTATTAAAAAACACCACATTACTAGAGTTAAATTTTAAAATTTCAGGAACAGTTAATATTAATTGCGATATAACTAACGAACCATTTAATCAAAACATAGAAAATGAATTTGATTTGGTAGTAAATTTTGGAGAAGAATATAATGATGAAAACATTGATATATTAATTCTTCCACATGGAGCTTATGAAATTAATATTCAGCAATATATTTACGAATTAATTGTACTTGCAGTACCAATTAAACGTATTCACCCAGGAGTTGAAGATGGAACGTTAAGTTCAGACATACTTGAAAAACTAAAAGAGTTAAGCCCAAAGCTTGATGACGAACAAAAAGAAGATAAGGATATAGATCCTCGTTGGAATACATTAAAGAAACTATTAACGGATAAATAAATATAGAAAATGGCACATCCTAAGAGAAAAGTCTCTAAAACAAGAAGAGACAAAAGAAGAACTCATTATAAAGCAACTGCGCCACAGATTGCTACTTGTCCTACAACTGGCGAAGCTCACTTATACCACAGAGCTCACTGGCATGAAGGAAAATTATATTATAGAGGTCAAGTTTTAATTGACAATACTGAAGCAGTAGAAAACGTAGCTTAAAAAAATTAGACTTTAATAATAAAGCGCTCACATGTGAGCGTTTTTTTTATGATAAGTTTTTCTATCAGCCAAAAAGAACTTAATTTGCACGATATTAGATCAAAATTTAGTATTTTAAACAAATTTTTGAATTTTTTGGTCAATTTTTGTGATTTTTTGGTCAAATTAACTATAAAGTTATGAGTAAAATTTCAGCAGCAATTACAGCTGTAGGGGCTTATGTTCCAGAATATGTCTTAACCAATCAAATTCTTGAGACTATGGTTGATACAAATGATGAGTGGATTACTTCTAGAACAGGAATTAAAGAACGTCGCATTCTTAAAGACGTTGGGAAAGGAACTTCTTATTTAGCTATTAAAGCAGCCCAAAACCTTATTGATAAAAAAGGAATCGATCCTAAAGACATTGAACTTATTATAGTTGCTACAGCAACACCAGATATGAAAGCAGCATCAACAGCTGCTTTTACAGCATCAAATATAGGAGCTATTAATGCGTTTTCTTTCGATTTAGATGCCGCTTGTTCAAGTTTTTTATTCGGAATGTCGGTTGCAGCCAAATATATTGAATCAGGAAGATATAAAAATGTCCTATTAATAGGAGCTGATAAAATGTCTTCAATGATTAATTATTCAGACCGAGCAACTTGTATTATATTTGGAGATGGCGCCGGAGCGGTACTCTTTGAACCTAATACAGAAAACTTAGGCCTTCAAGACGAATACCTTAGAAGCGATGGAACAGGAAGAGAATTTTTACAAGCAACCTATGGAGGTTCTTCTTATCCAGTTACCCAAGAAGCTATTGAAAATAATAAGCAATTTGCTTTTCAAGAAGGACAAACGGTTTTTAAAAATGCCGTTTTTAATATGGCTGATGCCGCAGCAAAAATATTAGAAAAAAACAATCTTACTAAAGATGATGTAAGTTGGTTAGTAGCTCATCAAGCAAACAAACGCATTGTTGATGCTACCGCTAAACGTATTGAGCTAGAAGACGAAAAAGTAATGATGAATATACATAAATATGGTAATACAACATCGGCAACGTTACCATTATTATTGGATGACTACGAGTCACAACTAAAAAAAGGGGATAATTTAATTTTTGCAGCTTTTGGAGGTGGTTTTAATTGGGGATCTATTTACTTAAAGTGGGCATATAATTCAAAAAAATAACTAACTAAAACCAAAATTATGGATTTAAAGGATATTCAAAACTTAATCAAGTTTGTAGCCAAATCGGGGGCAAGTGAGGTTAAACTTGAGATGGAGGATATTAAAATCACTATCAAAACTGGATCAGATCCAGAAACTACAGCAATACAATATGCTCCAGTAGCAACACAAATGCCACAAATGGCAGCACCAATGCCAGAGCCTAAACCTCAATTTGAAGGCCAAACCGAAGCACAACCAGCTGTTAAGGCTGATGATAATTCAAAATACATAACCATAAAATCTCCAATTATTGGAACATTTTATAGAAAGCCATCTCCAGATAAACCATTATTTGTTGAGGTTGGACAAACTATTTCTGAAGGAGATGTTTTATGTATCATTGAAGCCATGAAACTTTTCAATGAAATAGAATCTGAAGTTTCAGGAAAAATTGTTAAAATTTTAGTTGACGACTCTTCTCCAGTAGAATTTGATCAACCTTTATTTTTGGTAGATCCATCTTAATATAAATCCCAATTTTCAATCACCAAATCCCAAAAACCAATTGGAATTTGTTTTTTGAATATTGAAAATTTGAAGAATTTATGTTTAAAAAAATACTAATTGCCAATAGAGGAGAAATAGCATTACGTGTTATTAGAACCTGCAAAGAAATGGGCATTAAAACAGTAGCTGTTTATTCTACAGCTGACGCAGAAAGTTTACATGTTAAATTTGCTGACGAAGCTGTTTGTATTGGACCGCCTTCAAGTACAGACTCATACTTAAAAATGTCTAATATCATAGCAGCAGCAGAAATCACTAATGCTGATGCTATTCATCCAGGATACGGGTTTTTATCTGAAAACTCAAAATTCTCTAAAATTTGTGGCGAACACGGTATCAAATTTATTGGTGCTTCTCCTGAAATGATTGATAGAATGGGAGACAAAGCTTCTGCAAAAGCTACCATGAAAGCAGCTGGTGTGCCATGTGTTCCAGGAAGTGATGGTATCATAGAAAATTTTGAATCTTGCGAAAAATTGGCCATTGAAGTGGGTTATCCAGTCATGCTTAAAGCAACAGCTGGTGGTGGCGGAAAAGGCATGCGTGCCGTTTTGAAACCAGAAAAGTTAAGAGAAGCATGGGATTCTGCTCGTCAAGAAGCTAAAGCATCGTTTGGCAATGATGGAATGTACATGGAAAAACTTATTGAAGAACCAAGACACATTGAAATTCAGGTGGTTGGTGATTCCACTGGAAAAGCATGTCATTTATCAGAAAGAGATTGTTCTATACAACGTCGTCATCAAAAATTAACCGAAGAAGTTCCTTCTCCTTTTATGACTACCGAATTACGAACTAAAATGGGTGAAGCTGCTGTAAAAGCTGCTGAATACATTAAATATGAAGGTGCAGGAACTATAGAATTTCTTGTTGATAAACACAGAAATTTTTATTTCATGGAAATGAATACACGTATTCAAGTTGAACATCCAATTACAGAACAGGTCATTGATTTTGATTTAATTCGTGAACAAATCTTAGTCGCTGCTGGCGTGCCAATTTCTGGGAAAAACTATACACCAAAACTACATGCTATTGAATGTAGAATAAATGCCGAAGACCCTTATAACGGATTCAGACCATCTCCTGGTAAAATAACCGTTTTACATGCTCCAGGAGGCCATGGTGTTAGGTTAGACACACATGTATATGCCGGTTATACCATTCCACCAAACTACGATTCTATGATAGCCAAGTTAATTACTACGGCGCAAACACGCGAAGAGGCTATTAATAAAATGAAACGTGCCCTAGAGGAGTTTGTTATTGAAGGTGTAAAAACTACAATTCCTTTTCACAGACAACTTATGGAACATCCAGATTATTTAGCGGGTAACTATACCACTAAGTTTATGGAAGACTTTGTTATAGATAAGCAAGTAGAAGAATAAAAATTAAAAACTCCGGAAATTTTCGGAGTTTTTTTTTGGTGTTACATTTTCTTTTTTTTGAAAAGAAAATGTCAGGCTGTACACTATATCTTTTTGTGAAAAACAAAAAGGACACCGCTTCCATCCTTAACACAAAATTTAGTACATTTCGGCACTAAAAAATTAATAGGTGAATTTATCATATTGGGAAATAAAATCTTGGTTTACTAATATAGATTATACTATAGTTGGTAGCGGCATTGTGGGCTTAAGTTGCGCTTTAAGTTTAAAGGAACGCTTTCCTCAAGCCAATATTTTAATACTTGAAAAAGGAACTTTACCACAAGGCGCCAGCACAAAAAATGCCGGATTTGCTTGTTTTGGAAGTATAAGCGAAATATTAGACGATTTAACATCACATTCTGAAGCAGAAGTTCTTGAAATTGTTTCCAAACGGCTAGAAGGATTAAACTTATTAAGAAAAAATTTAGGAGACCAAAACATCAACTACTTACAACATGGCGGTTATGAATTGTTTCCAGAAAAAGACGATGGACTCTATGATATATGTTTATCAAAAAGAGAGTACATCAATACCTTACTTAAACCAATTTTTAAAGAAGAGGTTTTTAGCCTTAAAGACAATGGATTTCAGTTTAAAAACATCAAACAAGGGTATATTTTTAATCAGTTTGAAGGTCAAATAGATACAGGCTTAATGATGGAAACCTTATTACAAAAAGCACAATCAAAAGGCATTAAAATACTTAACAATATTGTAGTAGAAGATTTTGATGAATTAAATGATTCTGTTCTAGTTAAGACTAATATTTTTGAATTTCCAACATCAAAACTTCTTATTGCTACTAATGGTTTTGCTTCACAGTTAATAAATGAACCAGTAAAACCAGCTAGAGCACAAGTTTTAATAACAAAACCAATTAAAAACTTGCACATTAAAGGCACATTTCATTTAAACAAAGGCTATTTTTATTTTAGAAATATTGATGATAGAATTCTTTTTGGAGGAGGAAGACATTTAGATTTTAAAGGAGAAGAAACCACTAGTTTATCTCAAACTATTTTGATTCAAAGTAATTTAGAAACTATTTTAAAAAATATTATTTTGCCAAATACACCATTTGAAATAGAACACAGATGGAGTGGCATTATGGGAGTTGGCAACCAAAAAAAGGCTATAGTAAAACAATTAAGTAACCATGTATTTTGTGGCGTAAGACTTGGTGGTATGGGAATAGCAATTGGCTCAACAATAGGGAGTGATTTAGCACATTTAATTGATTAATATGATAAAGAAAGTATTCAAGTTTTTTTACAAGTCCATCTTTTGGTTATTTGTGTTTTCAATTGTCATTGTTATTTTTTTCAAGTGGGTTCCTGTACCTATTACACCATTAATGCTTATTAGAAATATAGAACAACTTCAAGATGATAAGAAGGTAGTTTTAAAGCATGATTGGGTTCCTATTGAAGAAATTTCCAAAAACTTACAGTTGGCAGTTATTTGTAGTGAAGATCAAAATTTTTTAAACCATCATGGTTTTGATATGAAAGCCATAGAAAAAGCGATTAACTATAATAAAAAGGGAAAACGAGTAAGAGGCGCCAGCACCATTAGTCAGCAAACCGCAAAAAACGTTTTTTTATGGCCACAACGAAGTTGGCTTCGTAAAGGACTTGAAACCTATTTTACTTTTTTAATTGAATTATTCTGGTCAAAAGAACGCATCATGGAAGTTTATTTGAATAGCATTGAAATGGGTAATGGTATTTACGGTGTTGAAGAAGCCTCGAAATTTTGGTTTAGAAAATCAGCTATAAAACTAAATAGAAGTGAAGCAGCAGCTATTGCGGCTATTCTCCCAAATCCATTAAAATACCGAGCAAATCCAGCTACAAATTATATACAAGGAAGAAAAAACTGGATTGTTCGCCAGATGAATTTCTTTGGACCATTAGACTACAATCAAAAGAATGACAAATAACCTAGAGATTAAAAAACATTTATATAATCAATGTTTTGATTTTATAGAAAGCAGATTGATTACCATAAAAGGAACCATTAATGATATTCAGGAAGCCTTAAATTCTGAAACCAAAAATTCTTCAGGAGATAAACACGAAACAGGTCGTGCCATGTTGCAAATTGACATGGAAAAGGCTGGTAATCAAATCAATGAAATCCAAAAAATTAAAGATGTTTTAAAAAAGGTTGATATTACAAAACGTTCAGAAACCGTTCGTTTAGGAAGCGTTGTATATACTTCAAAAGCTAATTATTTTATTGCGATTAGCGCTGGAAATATTTCTGTTGAAGACAAACAATTTTTTGCCATTGCTACAGATACGCCTATTGGACAGCTATTGGCTTCAAAATGCATAGGAGAAGAAATTATTTTTAGAGATGAAAAAATCAGAATTGAAAATGTTTTGTAAAAGCGTACTTTAAATCAATCTTTAATAATTGAAACATAGATTTTTAAATTCTTTTTTAAGTGCTTATCATGTTCTATAAAAACGGATTTTCCATTTAATTCGGCTTCAATTAAATAACAATCACCATGGTAATAGGATTGTTTTACAATAGCTTTTAAGGCAGAATTTTTAACCACTTTTAATTGGTTTGCATACACAATTCCATGATTTTCCAGGTCGTTAAATTCTCCAAAAAAGGAAGCAATCAATTTATTTTCTGGATGATTGTATAATGCTTTAGGCGAATTATGAGCTATAATTTTTGCATCATTTAAAACTATCATAGCATCAGAATAAGGCAATACATCATCTTTATCATGTGTGGCAACAATACACGTTATTTTTTTTTCTTTTAAATATTTAAAGAGACTTCTGCGTAAAGATTGTTTTTTAAAATTGTCAATATGACTAAACGGTTCATCCAACAATAATATTTCAGGTTGTTTGGCAATTGCTCTGGCTAAAGCTACACGTTGTTTTTGTCCGCCACTTAGCTCTTTTACTTTGGTTTGGGCATACGACTTTAGTTCTACTACATCTAAAAGCTCCGAAATTCGATCTTGTTTTTCTTCTGGAAAGAAGTTTGACAGAAAAGCACCAATATTTTCTGACACAGAAGTAAAAGGCATTAAATCAAATTCCTGAGACACGTATTTCATATACTCTGGTCCAATAATAAGATTGTGTTTAGGGCCCAGAATTTCTTTATCATTCCAAAAAATATGTCCTTCAGACAAATCATAAGTTCCGTAAAGTAATTTTAAAATCGTGCTTTTCCCAGAACCACTTTCTCCAATAATAGAAAGATGCTCTCCTTTTTTAACATTAAAACTAATGTTGCTTAAAACGAGTTTGTTTTTATATCCAAAGGAAATGTTTTTTACTTGTAGCATACTGCAAAAATACCATAAAAAAATCGCTTGAATTTCAAGCGATTTTAAATTTTTAAAGAATTGAATTATCCTTTAATTTTCTCATTAGTTTTACTCGGTAACACATCAAACCCCATATTATAAAGTGTAAACCCAAAAATATCTGCATATTGTTCAATGGTTTTACTTACTGGTGTTCCAGCACCATGGCCAGCATCTGTTTCTATTCTTATTAATGTTGGATTTGTTCCAGTTTGTTTACGCTGTAATTCAGCTGCAAACTTAAAACTGTGAGCAGGTACTACTCGGTCATCATGGTCGCCAGTGGTTATTAAAGTAGCAGGATAGTTAACACCTTCTTTCACGTTATGAACTGGAGAATAACCTTTAAGATATTCAAACATCTCTTTACTTTGTTCAGAAGTACCGTAGTCATATGCCCAACCCGCACCAGCAGTAAATGTGTGATAACGAAGCATATCTAAAACACCTACAGCAGGCAAAGCCACTTTAGCTAAATCTGGACGTTGAGTCATGGTTGCCCCAACTAATAATCCGCCATTGGAGCCACCTCTTAAGGCTAGAAAATCATATGATGTATATTTGTTTTGAATTAAATAGTCACCAGCGGCAATAAAATCGTCAAACACGTTTTGTTTTTTCATTTGAGTTCCAGCATCGTGCCAAGCACGGCCATATTCTCCACCGCCACGTAAGTTTGGTACCGCTAAAATGCCGCCTTGTTCCATCCAAACGGCATTTGTAATGCTAAAGGAAGGTGTTAAACTAATATTGAATCCACCGTAACCATATAAAATAGTTGGATTTTTACCATTCAGTTCTAACCCTTTTTTATAAGTAATCATCATGGGTATTTTGGTGCCATCTTTTGAGGTATAAAATACTTGATGGCTTTCATAATCTTGACTATTAAAATCTATGGCTGGTTTCCAATATAATTTGGTTTCTCCTGTTTTTGGATTTAAAGAATATGTACTTGAAGGTGTGTTGTAATTGGTAAACGAATAGTATAAAACATCAGCATCTTTTTTTCCAGAAAAACCGCCAGCAGAACCAAGTCCGGGCAATTTAATATCTCTAATTAGATTGCCTTTTAAATCATATTGTTTCACTTTAGAAATGGCATTGACCATATATTCTGCAAATAAATAACCACTACCTCTTGAAATATTTAAAACGTTTTCTGTTTCGGGAATTACATCGACCCAATTTTCAGGAGTTGGGTTTGATGCATCAACACTTACAATGCGTTTATTTGGTGCGTTTAAATTGGTGACAAGAAATAATTTGCTACCATCATTTTCAATAACAAATGTATCACTATCTGTATTATCTAAAACAGTAATGAATTTACTATTTGGAACAGATAAATCTTTAATATAAAGTTTGTTTCCTGATGTTGACACGCGTGGGGTTAATACTAAATATCTATCATCTTCTGTGACTGTTCCATAAATGTATCGGTGTTTTTCTTCTGGTTTGCCTCCAAAAATTAAAACATCTTCTTTTTGTGAGGTTCCTAATTTGTGATAATATACTTTATGTTGATCTGTTTTTGCAGATAATTCACTTCCTTTTGGTTTGTCATAGCTTGAATAGTAAAAACCTTCATTTTTATACCATGAAATAGGACTGAATTTTAAGTCGATTAAAGTGTCTTCTATAATGTCTTTTGTTTCAACATTTATAATAATAACTTTACGCCAATCGCTTCCGCCTTCAGAAATTGAATATGCTAAAATGCTACCATCTTTTGAAAAACTTAAACCGCCAAGAGAAATAGTACCATCTTTAGAAAAGGTGTTTGGATCTAAAAAAACTTCGGCATCACCACCTTCTGTTTTTCTGTAATAAACATCTTGATTTTGTAAACCATCATTTTTTGAAAAATAGGTGTAATTACCTTCTTTAAAAGGTGCGCTAATTTTTTCGTAATTCCACAAACTTGTAAGGCGTTCTTTAAGCTCATTTCTAAAAGGAATTTTATCTAAATAATCAAAAGTGGTTTTGTTTTGAGATGTTACCCATGCTTCTGTTTCACTACTTCTGTCATCTTCTAACCAACGGAAAGGGTCTTTAACTTCAACACCAAAATATGAGTTAACAGTATCAACGGTTTTTGTTTCTGGATAATTCATAACTATTATTTTAGTTTGAGCACTTGTGTTTTTAGTAATTAATAGTAAGGCAAGCAAAAATAAATTTAATATTAATGTTTTCATGGTATATGATTTTCTCAAAAATAGGGAAAAATCTATTTGTTAATGTCTTAAGGTTAATAAGTAGATTAATTTACTTATAATATCTTTGATTAATTTTTAAAAGATGAAACATTATGAATAAAGTCTTTTTATTTTTCACATTGAGTATTATGTGCATTACCATGTTTTCTCAGTCTGAAATAACTGAAAACGAATTAAAGAATCATTTACAATTTTTAACATCTGAAAAAAATGCAGGAAGATATCCAGGAGGAAAAGAGAACAAATGGATTGTTAAGTATATAGAAAAAGAGTTTAAAAGATTAAAAATTTCTTCCTTTGAAATAGGTTATAGACAGTTTTTTAATGCAGAATTACGTGTTGACAAAGGTGTGGATAAAAAGCCTGTTGTAAAAACATGTAATGTTGTTGGTTTTATTGAAGGTAATGATTCTACATTAAAAAATGAATTTATTGTTTTAGGGGCTCATTATGACCATTTAGGACTTGGTGGACCATCCTCTAAATCAGAAAAAAGAAGAGTGGTTTATCATGGAGCTGATGATAATGCTAGCGGAACATCAGCATTGTTGGAAATTGCAGAAAAACTGGTTTCCAATAAAGAGCAACTAAAACGAAGCGTGCTGTTTATTGCTTTTGGAGCAGAGGAACAAGGACTATTGGGGAGTACGTATTTTGTAGAGCATCCAATGGTGCCATTGTCTCAAATAAAGTTAATGATTAATATGGATATGGTAGGAAGGTTAAATACTGAAAAACAAGTATACATGGGAGGCGCTGGTACGTTTCCATGCGGAGTGAATTTTATGACTGATTTAGGCAAATCGTTAGGGTTAAACCCAGTGGTTCATGCCGGATCTGTTGGAGGGTCAGACCATGTGTCTTTTTATAAGAAAGGAATTTCAGTTTTAGGAATCCATACTGGAGGCCATCCTGAATACCATACACCAGAGGATACTATTGATTTAATAAATTTAGAAGGAGAGAAATGGGTTTGTGAATATGTTTTTCAAACGGTTTTTCAAAAGGCATCATCAACAGACCAGATGTATTTTATTAATCAAGATTGAAAATAAAAAAGCTTCTACTATTTTGTAGAAGCTTGATGTTTAATATAGTTTAGTTTGTTAAATGGTTATACTAATTGATTTTTCATTAAATATTCGGCAATTTGTATAGCATTAGTTGCGGCTCCTTTACGTAAATTGTCAGCAACTATCCACATGTTTAAAGTGTTTGGTTGAGATTCATCTCTTCTAAGTCTTCCTACAAAAACCTCATCTTTATCATGTGCAAATATTGGCATAGGATATGAATTGGTGGCTGTATTATCTTGTAATATAACGCCTGGAGTTTCACTTATTATTTGTCTAACATCTGCTAAATCAAAATCATTTTCAAACTGAACATTTACAGACTCTGAATGGCCGCCTGCAGTAGGAACACGAACTGCCGTAGCTGTTACAGAAAATGTTTTGTCATTAAATATTTTTTGAGGCTCTCTTGCGAGTTTCATTTCTTCTTTTGTATAGCCATTTTCTAAAAAGGTATCGCAATGAGGCAATACATTTCTACTAATTTGATATGGATATGCCATATCTCCTTTTATTCCGGCAATTTCATTTTCTAATTGTTTTACAGCTTTTACACCTGTACCAGAAACAGATTGATAGGTTGAAACCACAACGCGTTTCATTTTATATTTTTTATGAAGCTGCGATAATGCCAGTACCATTTGGATAGTAGAGCAGTTTGGGTTTGCAATAATTTTATCGTCTTTAGTTAATTCATGAGCATTGATTTCTGGAACTACTAATTTTTTAGTTGGATCCATTCTCCATGCAGATGAATTATCTACAACAGTTGTGCCTACTTCTGCAAATTTTGGAGCCCATTCTAAAGAGGTGTCTCCACCAGCTGAAAAAATAGCAATTTGCGGTTTCTGGGCAACAGCTTCGGCTAATCCAATAATCGTGTATTCTTTATTTTTAAATATTAATTTTTTACCCACAGAACGTTCTGAAGCTACTAATAATAACTCAGTAATAGGAAAATTTCGTTCCGCAAGGACTTTAAGCATCACTTCGCCAACCATACCTGTGGCGCCAACAACAGCTACTTTCATTTGTTTATGTTTTTAAAAATTCAGTACGCAAAATTAGGGATTAATTGCATTTTAGAGATTAAAAAAAGCTTCCATTTTCTAGAAACGGAAGCTTTTTAACAACAAATAACAAACTGTTATATATTTAACAAAGAGTTATTTTTTTAGTAAATCTCTTATTTCTGCAAGTAAATCGTTATCTGAAGGTCCAGATGGAGCAGGAGCAGGAGCTGGTTTTTTCATTTTTCCGTAGGCTTTTATAATTATAAACATAACCAAACCAACAATGACTAAATTAACAATTGTGTTTATCCAAGCGCCATATCTAATAGCATTTTCTGGAATAGCAGCCATATCGCCATTGGCAGGAACTGCTTCAGTAAGAACTATTTTTAAATTAGCAAAATCAACACCTCCAGTAAATTGACCTACTAAAGGCATTACGATGTCATTTACAAAACCGTTTACAACCGAACCTACGGCACCGGCCATGATAACAGCAACAGCAAATTCAATGACGTTACCTGTCATTATAAAATTTTTGAACTCTTTTATCATATTTTTAAATTTTAGTTAGTGAAAATCTAAAATAGTTAAAATAGTTAAATGTTAACATCCATCATTAAATTATTTTAAATAGACACGCTTAACGCGTTGTGAAATGCCAGTTATTATCTCGTAAGAAATGGTGCCAGCTGTTTCAGCCAATTCTTCAGCTGTGTAGTTTTTGTCAAAAACAATGGCTTCATCTCCCTCTTTACAATCAACGTTAGTAACATTAACCATAATCATATCCATACAAACATTTCCAATAATTGGTGCTTTTTGGCCATTTATGGTTACAAACCCTTTGCCTTTTCCATATTGTCTACCTATCCCGTCTGCATGACCAATTGGTAATGTTGCAGTTTTTATTTGGTTTTCAGTTTTATAAGCTCTGTTGTAGCCAACAGAATCACCTTTTTCAATGGTATGAATTTGTGAAATAACAGTTTTTAAAGTTCCTATAGGTTTGAAGTGTGTGTTTTCTTTTTCTGAATTCCCAAAACCATATAAACCAATACCGGTGCGCACCATATCAAAATGTGCTTCTGGATAGTTTAATATTCCAGAAGTATTGCATAAATGAAGCATGGGTTTATATCCTAATTTTGGAATGATGTTTTCTGTAATATTTTTGAATGATTGTATTTGGTTTAATGTGAAAGCTTTTTCATTTAAATCTTCACTTGCAGCTAAATGCGAAAAAATTGAAGCTACTTTTATTGACGACGTGTTTTTTAGTTTATCAATCAAATAATCAATATCATTTGCATCAAACCCAAGCCTGTTTAAACCTGTATTAAATTTTATATGAATAGGATAATTAGATTGATTTTCTTCAGAAGCTATTTTAATAAATTCATTTAAAATTTTTGAATTATATAAACTAGGCTCAAGGCAATGTTTTATTAAAAGTTTAAAATTTATAGCTTGAGGATGTAGCACCAAAATAGGTTTTGCGATGCCAAAATTTCTTAAAGAAATACCTTCATGAACATAAGCAACAGCAAAATAATCAATGTTTAAATTTTGCAAGTAATAAGCAATTTCATTGGCATCACTGCCATATGCAAAGGCTTTAACAACGCCTAAAATTTTAGTGCCTTGTTTTGTTTTTGATTTTAAATACTCAAAATTGTGTTTGAGAGCTTTTAAATCTATTTCAAGAATTGTTTCTTGAGCTTTAGGCATCTTTGTTTTGTGTTTTTGAAGTCACTTCTTCGGCATCATTAACCTTCATATTTCTAACTTTATCACGCATCATAGCTTTATAAAAAGCACCTCTACTTAAAGGTTCATATTCTTCAACTTCACCTAAAAGAACTAGGTTGTCATTTTTAGATTTTCTATAACTGTATTGCGCTAAATTACCAGTCCTTGTACAAACGGCATGAACTTTAGTAACATACTCAGCAGTAGCCATTAAACTTGGCATAGGCCCAAACGGATTTCCTTTAAAATCCATATCTAAACCAGCAACAATAACTCGCACACCTTTATTTGCTAAATCATTACAAACGCGTATTATTTCATCATCAAAAAACTGGGCTTCATCAATACCAACCACATCACAGCCATCTGCTAAAATTGGAATATTTGCAGCAGCCGGAACAGGTGTAGAGCGTATTTCATTAGCATCATGAGAAACCACTTTTGTTTCATCATAACGCACATCAATGGTTGGCTTAAAAATTTCAACCTTTTGCCTTGCAAACTGAGCGCGTTTAAGCCTTCGGATTAATTCTTCTGTTTTTCCAGAAAACATGGAACCACAGATAACCTCAATCCAGCCAAATTGTTCTTTATGATTTACGGTATTTTCAAGAAACATTTTGTAATTTTAACACTAAAACAAACCAATTTTTCGTTTGTATAAAGGTGGCGTAAATTTATTAAAAATAAAAGCCCTAATAATAGAAATCTAAAAAATTAAATAATAATGAAGAAGAAGCTAGAATCTGAATTGATGAGTATAGCACACAGAATTCTCAAATTAAAGGGGAAGGAAGATGTTATGAAAATGCATTTAGAAGTACAGGCTCTTTATGAAAAACTATCTGTATTAAAGTTTGCTGAAGAAAATATTAATGATGAAAATCCATCTATTGGCAGTAACTCATCTTTTTTTGGAATGCTTGATAATGCATTTAATAATACTATAAGTGATACAATTGAGGTTGAAGATAAGATTTATATTAATCTTGATGATGTAGAAGAAGAAGACATTATGGAATCTGGTATGAAAACCATTAAAGATATGGTTGAACATATGCCTTTAGACACAGATAACGAAGATGTTTTGGAAACTCCAATATCGCAAAAACAATATCACAAAAACGATTTTGAACACATTATAGCCGATTTTAAAAACATGCCTGTTTTTGAACCAGTTTTTAAAAACCAAAACGGATTTTCAGAAGACAAAAAATCTTTAAATGACAGACTTAAAGCAAAAAATTTAAATATTGGATTAAATGATAAATTGGCATTTATCAAACATTTGTTTGAAGGAAAGGCAGAAGATTATGAAAGAGTTTTATCTCAAATTAATACTTCAGGTAGTTTTATTGAAGCCAGTAAGCTTATTCAAAATATTGTAAAACCAGACTATAATAATTGGCTTGGAAAAGAAGAAATAGAAGAGCGTTTTATGGAAATTATAGAAAGTAAATTCAATTAATGGGTAAACTTTATATTGTACCAACACCTATTGGTAACTTAAAAGATATGACTTTTAGAGCTGTTGAGGTTTTAAAAGAAGTAGATTTAATTTTGGCTGAAGACACGCGTACTTCAGGAAAATTACTCAAGCATTTTGAAATTTCTACACATATGCAGTCGCACCACATGCATAACGAGCACAAAACAGTTGAAAATCTTATTCAAAAATTAAAAAGCGGGATTAATGTTGCATTAATTAGTGATGCAGGAACTCCCGCTATCTCAGACCCAGGATTTTTATTAACACGCGCTTGTATTGAAAATAATATAGAAGTAGATTGTTTGCCAGGCGCCACAGCTTTTGTACCTGCATTAGTAAACTCTGGTTTGCCAAATGATAAGTTTGTATTTGAAGGGTTTTTACCCGTAAAAAAAGGCAGACAAACAAGATTATTGTTGCTAGCCGAAGAAACCAGAACTATTATTTTTTATGAAAGTCCGCATAAACTATTAAAAACGTTAGCCAATTTTTGTGAGTATTTTGGTGAAGACAGAGACGTATCTGTTTCAAGAGAATTGACAAAGTTATATGAAGAAACTGTTCGTGGTTCAGCCAAAGAAGTTTTAACACATTACACAAATAAGCCACCAAAAGGAGAAATTGTTATTGTGGTTGGAGGTAAAGAAAAATAACATAAAAGCACAAAAAACAGTTTTTTTAATCAAATATGTTTCCCTTTTTCCCAGCCATATTTTCCTAAATATTGAGTGCCACTTTCAACAGCTCCTTCTTCAATAGAAGTTCCCATGCTATCATTCCATCTATTTAAATAGCCAAATAATGAAATTACTCCTAGCATTTCAACAATGTCTCCTTCATTCCAATATTTGTAAAGTCTTTCTTTTATTTTTTGATTAACTGCGTTTGGTATTTGTGAAGCTGCTAAACTAAAATCTAAAGCAGCTCGTTCCGCTTCGTTAAAGGCAGCATGTGTTCTGTATTCCCAAATGTTATCTAACTGTTCTTGATTCGCACCATAACGCTCTGCGGCTCTTATAGCATGAGCTTGACAATAACGGCAACCTGCTGCATTACTACTTACCCAAGCAATCATTCGTTTCAAGGCTGAAGTCACATTTCCTTCGTTAGCCATAACCGCTTTGTTTAGATTGATAAAAGCTTTGCTTATGGCTGGTCTTCTTTGCATTGTAAGAACTGAATTTGGACAAAACCCAAGAGTTTCATTAAAGAATTCAGCAAGGTTTTTGGTTTCTAAATCGTGGTCTGCAGAAAGTGGTGTAACTAGTGCCATATATTTATGTTTTCGTTATATTCAAAGGTATAATTTTATTAACTTTCACGTATAATAAAAAGATATTTTATGGAGGTTATTTTAAGACCATTCGAACTAAAACTAAAGCATACTTTCACAATTTCAAGAGAGTCTTACAGTATGCAACCCAATTTAATTGTTGAGCTAAAAGATGGAGAATTTTCTGGATTTGGTGAAGCAACATCTAACCCATATTATGGGATAACGGTACAAAAAATGATGGATGCAATTAGGCCTCTTAAAGAAAAAATAGAAGCTACTCAAAATACTACGCCAGAAAAATTTTGGGATAAGATGTATCCTCATTTGAAACATAACATGTTTGCATTATGCGCTTTAGATTTGGCTTATAACGACTTATATGCTCGTAAAAAAGGCAAGAAATTGTATGAGTTATGGGGTTATGATATTTCAAACAATCCTTTAACAGATTATACTATTGGAATTGATTCTGTTGAAAAAATGGTTTCTAAAATGAAAGAATTGCCGTGGCCTATTTATAAGATTAAATTAGGCACCAAGGAAGACATAAAAATAGTTACAGAATTACGTAAACATACTAACGCTATTTTTAGAATTGATGCTAATTGTGGATGGACTGTTGATGAAACTTTAAAAAACGCCATTGCTTTAAAGGAACTTGGGGTTGAATTTTTAGAACAGCCCATGAAAGCAGACGATTGGGATGCTCATAGAGCAGTGTTTAATAAATCTGTATTACCAGTTATAGCTGATGAAAGTTGCCAAGTTGAAGCAGATGTTGCTAAATGTTATAACCACTTTCACGGTATTAATGTTAAGTTGGTTAAATGTGGTGGATTAACATCAGCAAGAAGAATGTTAATACATGCAAAAGAGTTAGGAATGAAAACCATGGTGGGATGTATGACAGAATCATCTGTTGGTATTTCTGCAATTGCTCATTTACTTCCTCTTTTAAATTACGTAGATATGGATGGCTCACTTTTATTAAAAGAAGATATAGCCAAAGGTGTAACCATTACATATGGTAAAACTGAATATAGTTCTTTAAATGGAACAGGTGTTTCTTTAATTTAACCATCAATGATTGTAGATCGTTTTCCAGATAGAACCATTGAAGTTGATCGAAAAGAGTATTTATATTTTGGTGGAACTGCGTATTTAGGCATTCCAACCAACACTAATTTTCAAAAAACCTTAAATCAATGTCTGCTTAAATGGGGCTCTTTTTATGGAAGTTCCAGAAATTCTAACATTAAATTATCTGTTTTTAATAGAGCAGAAGGATTTTTTGCCAAACAAATTGGAGCCGAAACCGCTGTTACAACTTCATCAGGTACATTATCTGGAAGATTGGTTTTAGAGTATTTATCTAAATCTAAGTGCACATTTTATCATTATCCTAAAACGCATCCGGCAATTTTGCATGATAAGAGCTTACCTTTATTTATAGAAGAAAAATTACATGCAGATTTGCTTAATAATATTAAGGAAGATATTGTTATTACGGTAGATGCGGTTTTGGCTACAGAAGTAAAGCCTACTGATTTTGAGTTTTTAAATGATATTTCTTTAAATAAACGAATTACACTTGTTGTTGATGAATCTCATAGTTTGGGCATTGTTGGAAAACAAGGAGAAGGTGTTTTTCACACAATTCATAATGGAAGACTAACAAGAAAGATAATGATATCGTCTCTAGGGAAAGCCCTTGGCTTGTCAGGTGGTATTATTGCTTCTGATAAAGATTTTATTGATTCCATAAAAAACGAAATCCTTTTTATTTCGTCATCTTGCGCCAATCCTGGGTATTTGGAGGCATATCTTTCATCTCAAGAATTAATTAAAGAACAGCAGCAAAAACTTAAAGATAATTTAGAGTTTTTGTTTAAAGATTTACATTTAAAATCATCCTTTAAGTTCAATAAAAATTATCCAATAATTTACTGTAATGATGAAAAATTTCATGATAATTTTTTAAGAAACAATATTGTTATTGCAAATTTTAAATATCCTAATTATAAGGGCTTAATGAGTAGAATTGTTATTACAGCAAATCATACACATGATGATTTAGAAAAACTAAGAGAACTTTTAAAAACAAGTTATTAATTAAAAACCCCGCTTAATATTTTAAGCGGGGTTTTTTAATAATATAAAACTCAATGTTTAACTAGGTGTATTCCACCAAACAGGAGTTGTCATTCTAACATATGGATCATTGTTAGGCATATTTTCATAATTTCTATCTTCCTCATTATATTCATAAGGTATAGCTTGAATCCAATCATTCGCATTTGGGAATATATCAAGATTTACATTAACTGGACGTTGTAAACCAGGATAAATATCAGAACTATAGTCCATTCTTCTCATGTCAACCCAAGTTTCAGGGTTCAATACATTGGAGATGTATTTTTGAACCATAATATGTGATAAACTGATATTACTTTCTCCCACTTCTGTATCTAATAGTGCTAAATATGCTGCAGATGCTCCAGAATCTACTCCAACTTTTTCAAGATCAGCTTGTACCCCTTCTTTAAAGGAAGCATAAGCCCCTGGTAAGTCATTACTTCTAAATTTAGCCTCAGCTTCAATAAATTTAACCTCACTATAAACCATCATATAAGTAGGCGATGTTGGGACTGTATAAAAACCACCATTTCCTGTAGAGTAATTATTTCCAGAAACACCATTTAAACCTTGTCCAACTGGCAGCCCAACATATCCTCCATTTACAGCTTGTGGAACTATTAATGTTAATCTAGGGTCTTCAACAGGAATAGCTAAATTTAATGGGTTTTTCAACATGTTAACAAAAAAGGTTGAAAAGTACTTAAATCTTGAAGAGCCATAACCACCTACAGCAAATGGCTGTCTTTGATTTTCTGCAGTTCCACCGGAAAAATTTTGTTGAGCATTCACAGCGTTAGAATTAATAGCTAGATTGCATGCTGTTAAAATAGCATCTGTATCATAAGCCATATCTCCACTTGTTTTTTTACTTAAATGGTTTAAGTATCTAGCTTTAAGTGCATATGCAAATTTTTTCCATTTTTCATGGTCGCCACCATAAAGAACATCTCCGCCTTCATCATTTAGTCCAATATTACTAGGCTCATCTAATTCAGCTATGGCTTCGTCTAAATAGTTAATAATTACTTGATACGCTTCTTTTTGTGTATTAAATTTAGGAGTAATATTCATTGTAGATTCTCCATCATAGGTATCGTTTATAACAATATCCCCGTATTGATCTGTTGTTAATCCAAAAATAAAGGCTCTTAAAATTTTACCAACAGCCACATAGTTAGGGGCATTATATTTTTTGCCTAAAACAATAAGGTCTGCTGTATTTGGTAATGCATATACATAAGCATTTTGCCAAAGAAAATAACGACCTGTTACAAATGAAGTGCCAGCAGATGTCCAAGAATCAGAATAATATGCAGCTGTATTCCAAGCGCCATATTGAGTAACGGCTAAAATTTCTCGAGCACCTCTATATAAAGCTGTGCCTGTTGTGTTTTCTATTGCGCCTTGTATTCTAAATTGTGGTGGGAGTGACGTTGTTGTAGGATTCGTTTCAGAACTGTTTACATCAAAATAGTCTTCACTACATGAAGTAGTTAAGGCTATTGTAAATAATATTATATATTTATATAGTTTCATATTTTTTGTTTTTAAAATCTAACTTTTAAACCAAAATCCACACCTTTTGTGTTTGGCGTTCCTAAATTATCTATAGACATCGATCCGGCACCAGCAATTCCAGCACCAAAAGTGTTTACCTCAGGATCAACCCCACTATAATTAGTTATAGTTAATAAATTTCTTCCAGTAAGGGATAATTCTAATGAAGATAATGACATTTTATCAAGTAATTTTTTTGGAAATTTATATGCGAAGGTTACATATCTTAATCGAGCAAATGAACCATCTTCTATAAAATTCTCCGAATTTCTATAATAATAATTTTGATAAAATGCTTGATCCATTGCAACAGCTACAGTATTGGTAGCTCCATTTGAATCAACCCCTGGTAAGACTATCGTTTCATTTCTATTAAGTGTTTGTTTACTAACTCCATAGTAATCTAATGCAGATTTGGTAGCATTATACACATCAAACCCTTGCACAAGATCTAATAAAAATGACAAACGGAAATCTTTATATCTAAAAGTATTAGTGATTCCCAAAGTCCAATCTGGCATACGATCTACATTTTCATATGTTTCTTGAACAAGAGTTGGTAACCCATTAGAGTTAATAACAACTTCTCCATTAGCATTTTTTTGAGGTCTATAACCTCTTAAGCCAAAAAGAGAGCCATTTAAAATAGCAGCACCTGCTGCAGTAGAATTAAACGTCCAAGAATCAGATAAATAAACTTCATTAAGGAAGCCAGGTAATTCATTAACTTTGCTATTATTTGCTCCAAAATTAAAATCAAGATTCCAGTTAAAAGCAGATGAAGGAGGTAAGACTTTAATAGAAAGTAAAGCTTCTAGACCACTAGTTGTAATAGAGCCTCCATTTAATGTTGCGTAAAAAGTACCGGTTGTGGGAGGAACCCTTATATCTCTTAATATTTGATTTTCTGATTTACTTTTATAGTATGTAAAATCTAAACCTACTCTACTTTCAAATAAACGCATATCAAATCCTATTTCAAAACTTTTTGTGAATTCTGGTTCTAAAAGCGGATTTCCTACATTTACACCATTATAGGTATATCCTGAGCTTGCCAATCCATTTATATTTGTGCCTAAAGAGCTTTCTAATGCACCTATTGGTGCATCTTTACCAACTTTGGCCCAAGTAGATCTAAGTTGTAAATAAGTTAAGCCATTTGATGATGTAATATCATTTCCTGCATTTTTAAATAAATCAGTTATCACAGCTGATAAACCTATTGATGGATAGAAAAATGATCTTTTGTCTTTAGGTAATGTTGAACTCCAGTCATTTCTTCCTGTAGCAGTTAAAAATAAAGCATTTTGCCAACCTAATTTTAATTCTCCAAAAACACCTACAATTCGTTTTCTAGTAATTAATTCTGAAATGCTTTGATTTTCTTTTAAAACGTTTCCAATACTATATATTGCCGGAGCTTGAAAACCATCTCCATAAGTATATACAGTTCTAATATCCAATTCCTCAACGGAGTTTCCTAATAATGCATTTACAGAAAAATCTTCTGTTATATTTTTTTGATAAGTCAACAATAAGTTTGAATTCAATCTTTTACTGTCACTTTCATACTGACTGATATACCCGTCTTCTCTGTTTTCAATAAGTGACCCATCTCCGGTTATTTTTTTATTGAATTGAGTATAATTATCTATACCTAGTTTATAGTTAAGATTAAAGTCATTTAAAAAGTTATAATTTATACTTATTGCCCCAATTAAACGCTGTACTTCATCTTTATTTGGACTATGTTTTATACTCCAATAAGGATTGTCAAATTGTTGGTCCAAGAAAAAGGCTTTTTGAGAATTATCTTCATTTAAATAATCAGCAGCATTAACATTGGCAGGGTATGATAGTAAACTCAAGAAACTTCCGCCAGAAGCATTCCCTTGTTTTGTACTGCTTGTTTTTGTAGTAATATAGTTAGCATTAACCCCAAAAGTAAGGTTGTCATTTATTTTAGAAGACGTATTTATTTTAAAAGAAGTTTTATCATAACTAGTGCTTTCGATAACACCATCTTGAGAGACGTCTCCTATAGAAAAATATACATTGCTTTTATCATTACCACTAGAATAACTTACATTATGATTTGAAGTTATAGCTGTGGTATAAAAATCTTTTAAATTATTAAATTTTGAACCAGAAATGTTATTTCCCCATGAGAATGCAGATTCAGTATCAATTGTTGTACCTGTTGATCCAACAATTTGATTTCCTTGACCATAAACGGTTTGAATATCTGGAGCTCCTAAAACATTATCTATTGATAATGAACCAGAATATGTTATTTCACTAACACCAGTTTTTCCTTTTTTTGTTGTTATAACAACGGCTCCACCTGCAGCTTGAATACCATATAATGCCGCAGCTGCCGGACCTTTTAGAACTGAGATACTTTCTATATCTTCTGGATTAATATCAGTAGCTCTATTTGTGCTAGCTACTTCTAAACTTGAACTAGTAGAGTTGTCAATTGGTAGACCATCTATAATCATTAATGGTTGGTTATTTCCTGTAATAGATGAACCACCTCGAATCAAAATTACAGCAGATGAACCAGGAGCTCCACCAGAATTCACAACAGTTACACCAGATATTTTCCCTTGTAAACCGTTAACTAGACTAGTTTGATTACCTTCTGTTAAACCTTCAGCTTTTATTGATTGAACTGAATAACCAAGAGATTTTTTTTCTTTTTTAATACCCATAGCAGTCACAACTATTTCGTCTAACTTACTTGCGTCTTCTTCTAAACTTACATTTAGAGAAGAACCACTTACTGTAACTTCTTTGGTTTTAAAACCTAAGAAGGAAAAAACTAGAATATCACCTTGATTTGCAGAAATTTTATAATTTCCATCAAAATCAGTTGAAGTTCCAGTGCTTGTACCTTTTACTTGAATGTTTACACCAGGCAGTGGAATGCTTGAAGCATCACTAACAGTACCGCTAATAGTTATGTTTTGTGAAAACAGTAAACTAAATGCAGCTGTAAAAAAAACAAGAAAAGAGAGTGTAGTTTTTTTTTTCATATGGATTAATTTGAATTAATAGATTCTCAAAAATAATAAAATTTTGCAGTTATTTGCATGTTTATGCGTTTTTTTTGCAAAATTAATTTGTTTATCGCATCTTTATAAAATATTATTTAAGTAATATGTTAAAACAGGAAAGGCATCAAATAATTTTAGATAAGTTGAAACTTAACAAAAAAGTGTTATCTGGTAAGTTGAGTGAGGAATTACTCGTTTCAGAAGACACTATAAGAAGAGATTTAAAAGAACTTGAATCTAAAGACCTTGTATATAAAGTTCATGGAGGCGCTTTGTTAAAGGAAAATAGAACATTATCTTATGAGCAAAGGAGTGTTGCAGATATTGAAGAAAAAAAGAAGATTGCTCAAAAAGCTGTAAAATTAATTCGAGACGGTCAAGTTATTATCATGAGTGGAAGTTCAACCAATTTAGAGTTGGCAAAAATTATTCCGCAAGAAATTAATGCTACTGTTTATACATATAGCTTGCCTATTGCGGTAGAATTATCCCATCATCCTTTAATAGAAGTTATTTTTATTGGTGGGAAATTAAATAAAGCAGCCCAAGTTACTGTTGGTGTTGATTTGGTTAATTCAATTTATCATATAAGTGCAGATATTTGCTTTATGGGCACCGATGGTATTAATCTTAGTAAAGGATTAACAGAACCAGATTGGGAAGTGTCTAGAGTTAAAAATAGTATGATAGACGCTTCTAATTATATAGTGGTAATGTGTATTAGCAGCAAAATTATGACAGCAAAAAGATATTCTGTTGTACCTATTGAAAAAATTGATGTTGTTGTTTCTGAAATCAATCCAGAAAGTGAAATTTTTAATGAATTTAAGGCTATTGGCTTAACTATTATTTAATTTAAAAAAATGTTTATATTTAGAAAATTATTTTTTTTTAGCCTTTCAATTTCTTTTTTATTCAGTTGTAAATCAGGGTATATTTCTAAAAATATATCCAAAAGTTTAGATGATAGCTTTTACAAGAATCAATTTACGGGATTATTAGTTTATAATCCAAAAACTAATGATACTGTATTTAAATATAATGCTGATAAGTATTTTACTCCAGCAAGTAACACCAAGATATTTACTTTATATACCGCTTTACACACATTGCCTGATCAAATTCCAGCATTTAAATATAATATAGAAGGTGATTCAATATCTATTTTAGGAACTGGAGATCCTACCTTTTTGCATTCTTTTTTTAATGATAGTACCGCTATAAAAATGGCCAGAAATTATAAAAAAGTAAATTTGGTTTTGAATAATTTATCTGAAGATAAGTTTGGGCCTGGTTGGGCTTGGGAAGATTATGACACTTATTATAGTCCTGAAAGAACCAGTTTCCCAATGTATGGGAATGTGCTCACTATAAGCAATCAAGATAGTATTATAGCTTCTCCAAATATCTTAAAAAATGCTATCCAATTTTCTGAAAATGAAAAACATAGGAATTACAACGAAAATATTTTTTATTACAATTTAAAGGAGAAAGACACCATAGAAGTTCCCATGGTTATTGACTCTTTATTATTAACTCAATTGTGGAATGACATTTTGCCAGGAAAAGTTTCATTAACTAATTATTCTGGAAAAAAGATGGAGCAAACAGCATATAGTGTTCCATCAGATTCATTATACAAACGAATGCTACTTGTAAGTGATAATTTTTTAGCCGAGCAAATACTAATTATGGCGTCTTCAACTTTGTCTGACACCTTGAGTTCAAGTAAAATGAGAGACTATATTTTAGATAATCAACTTAAAGATTTAAAACAAAAACCTCGTTGGGTTGATGGCTCTGGATTGAGCAGATATAATTTATTCACACCAACATCATTTGTGCAAGTGCTTTCAAAATTATACAATGAAATTCCGCAAGAACGCTTATTTAATTTGTTTCCTATTGGTAATGAATCTGGGACTTTAAAAAAGGATTATTTAGGAGCTTCTAAACCTTACATATACGCAAAATCAGGATCGTTAGGAAATAATTACGCTCTTAGTGGATATTTAATAACAAATTCTGGAGAAACACTAATTTTTAGTTTCATGAATAATCATTATAAAAAGGCAACTGCTGAAGTAAAACAAAGAATGCAAACCATTTTTGAATTACTTAGAGATAATTATTAAAAAATTATTTATGAATCAAAGCGTTTTTAAAATCGCCTTCTTTTGTTTTTAAATTAATTAAGAAACCATTAATCACAGCATATTCAAATTTGTTATTTTTTTGCAAAAGAAAGGTAGCATTAGCATTTGGCATGAGTACAAGTTTAGGAACTTTATAACCAACTTTTATTAAATGTATTGGTTTTGATGTTTCTTTTTTACCTATCGGAAGATTTTCTATTTGTAAATAGGTATAACCAGATTGTAAAAGGTCATAAACGTTAATATTAGAAATATCATCAATTGACTTAAATATTTTTGGATATACTTTTCCTTGAACAATTTTATAACCATTAGCATCAAAAGTAGTATAACCAAAATAGGTTGATAAATCACCTTGATCCATAACCCTTCCAATGTTATAATAGCCAGAATGAGTTTCATTATCCATTTCTAAATGATTGATACCTAAATCCATTTTATAATCTGTATTTAACAAACTATAAGTTGCTCCAATAATTTTTAAATCGAATAATTTGCGGTCATTTTGAGGAATTTTTTCATATTCATCAATAGCTATATTTTTATAATTTTCTTTTGCAATACAATAAATTGCAGATAGGATGGACACATAATTTAACCGTCTAATTTCTTGTTTTTCTATGTCGTTTTTAAAGCCTCCAGATTCAATTAAAATGGCACTTGTTCCCCATTTTTGAATATTATCGCCAAAAGCTCTAGGCTCAAATGCATCATCATATCTGCCAACTTGCCCAGGCGCATATTTTTGAATAATACGATTCATAAAAACAATAACTTTCATGGCGTTTGCACGCACTTCATTTATATCTTTTTCGTAATTATATGCAGGTGCTAAATATGAAATAGTTGCAGGTTTATCTGTTCTTTCAGCATTATAATAGGTGCTTTGATCGTGTAAATTAAAACCAAAATCGGCGTTAAGACTATCTCTAATTCGCTTTAAAGTTTTGCTTTCTGGCGATTGTAAGTATAAAGCATCTCTATTTATATCAACTCCCAAAGCATTTCTACGCGTAAATTTTTCAGCACCATCAGGATTTAACATGGGTAAAAAGTGAAGCGTTAAATGGCTTAAAATGGCTTCCTTTTCATCTAAAAAATCTGGACTATTAAAAAAATTAAATATATCAAAAATAGCTTGCGTTGCTGTAGGTTCATCACCATGCATTTGAGACCATAAAAAAACATTTGTTTCCCCTGAACCAATACTTATTAAGTTTAAATTTCTACCTTCAATAGATTGACCTACTTTTTTAACAGTATATTTTGAATCACTTTTAAGCTTTGTAATAAGAGACTGCAAATCAGAGTGTTTTATTCTTCTTTTATTTAAACTTGGCTCTTTATACTTACCGTAAGTTTCGTATAGGTTAGAAGTAATATCGATGTTTTGCCCCACAAGAGTGGTTGTCATTAATAGAATTAAAATGGTAAAAATTTGTTTCATATTTAATGAGTATGTTTTTCAGGAGCATATTTTAAATGAAGTCCTTTTGTTCCATCTTTTACGGCTTTCATAAAGTCTTCGCCTGGATCTATTTTTTCTGTTCTGTAATTGGCGTCTTTTTCTAACCACAATTTGGTTCCTTCAAAATTTGTGTATTCATAATGACCAATTAAATATTCAATATCATATTTTTTAGCAAGATATTTTACCAACCATATGTTAGCATCAATCTGCTTTTTAGTTAAAGGCGTGTCTTTTGTTCCTCCAACATTTTCAACACCAATGGCACAGTAATTTAAACCAATAACGTGTCTTGCCATGGTCGTTTCTGGCATTATCCTATAAATAGTACCATCTTGATCTACAACAAATTGAGACGACACATTTAAACCGCTCACAGATTTAATATTTGGCCTCCAATTAGGTAATGTTGAATTATAAAAGGCTTCAAATGTTTTTTCAAAAGTTGGAATTTCCGTCCAGTGTAAAACAATCATTTTTGGCGTTATAGTTGGCAATTCTTGTTTTAAACCATAACGCTCATCAAGATATTCTAAGGTTAATTGTTTTCGTTCATCATCAAAAATAACCGGTTTTGCAATTATTTTTTTTGATGTACCACATGAAAACAACAAAAACAGGCATAAACAAATGGTGAAATATTTCATTTAGAAGAATTTTATTTTTAATATTAGTTACATAGAGAATGCCAAATAAAATTTAAAGGTATTAATTTATAATTTTAATCACCTTTTAAAATTGCACAAATGTAAACTTGTAACATGACAATTTTAATTTTATAAATAGTATTTTTGATATGAAAGAAATTTAAAAAACAACAAAATGTCAATTCATATTACAACTACTTGGAAGGGCAACATGAAATTTGAAAGCACAAATCCTTCAGGGCACAATTTATTTATAGATGCTGGACCAGAAAATGACGGATTAGGCGAAGGCTACAGACCAAAAGCTTTAATGTTGTCTGCCCTAGCTGGATGCTCAGGTTTAGACGTAGCTTCTTTAATAAAAAAAATGAAACTAAAGGTTGATGATTTTAAAATTGAAATTGACGCCAATCTTACTGAAGAACACCCAAAGATTTATGATAAAGTAACCATGGAATTTCATTTTTTTGGAACAGAACTTAATGAAGATAAATTGCAACGCGCGGTTGATTTATCTGTTGAAAAATACTGTGGCGTTATGGAAATGTTTCGTCAGTTTGCCAACTTAAAAGTAGAGGCTCATTTTCATGAAAAATAATAGTATCTCTTTGAGATTTAAACATTAAAAATTTGAATTTATTTCTGAAAGAAAGTTATGCGCTGGACACTTAAACCCAAACCAGATTCATCTAAAATTGAAGCCTTACAAAAAGCACTTCAAGTAGATTCTATTGTTGCAACTTTACTTTTAGAAAGAGGCATTGAAACCTATGATGAAGCTAAAAAATTCTTCAGACCTAGTTTAGATGATTTGCATGACCCATTCTTAATGAAAGATATGGACAAAGCAGTTGCCCGAATTGAAAAGGCAATAAAAAATCAAGAAAACATTTTGGTTTATGGAGATTACGATGTTGATGGAACAACTGCCGTGGCTTTAATGTCATCCTATTTAAAAACTAGGCATGAGTTGGTTTTAACCTATATTCCAAACCGCTACGATGAAGGCTATGGAATATCTTACAAAGGCATAAATTTTGCTTTAGAAAATGATTTCACACTTATCATCGCTTTAGATTGTGGTATTAAATCTGCAGATAAAGTAGCTTATGCCAAAGAATTAGGCATAGATTTTATTATTTGTGATCACCACAGACCAGGAAATGAAATTCCAGATGCCATAGCTGTTTTAGACCCAAAACAAGATGATTGCCAATATCCTTATGACGAATTATGTGGCTGTGGAGTAGGCTTTAAATTGATTCAAGCACTAGCATCCAAAGAAGGAAAGAAGACAGAAGATTTAGTTGAATATCTTGATTTAGTAGCAACAGCTATTGGGGCAGATATTGTTCCCATTACTGGTGAAAATAGAGTGTTAGCATATTTTGGATTACAAGTTATAAATAGCACTCCAAGACCAGGAATAAAAGCAATTCTTGAGCGTATCAACAAAACAGAACTTACCATTACCGATGTTGTATTTATTGTAGCGCCTAGAATTAATGCCGCTGGTAGAATGAAACATGGCAATTATGCGGTGACTTTATTAATTGAAACTGAATATGACAAAGCCATTCAACATGCTATTGAAATAGATGAGTATAATTCACATAGAAGAGAAGAAGATAAACGAATTACCGAAGAAGCACTTATTCAAATTGAAAAAAACGGAGAGCAAAAAAAATTTACAACGGTAGTTTATCAAGAAGATTGGCATAAAGGCGTTATTGGTATTGTGGCATCTAGATTAACCGAAACGTATTACAGACCAACGTTGGTATTTACAAAAAGTGGTGGCAAATTAGCAGCATCGGCTCGTTCTGTAAGAGATTTTGATATTTATAATGTTTTAGAAGCTTGTAGCCAATATATTGAACAATTTGGAGGGCATAAATACGCAGCAGGACTAACACTTAAAGAAGAAAACTATGAAGCCTTTAAACAAGCCTTTGAAGATGAGGTTTCAAGAACTATTGATAGATCTCTATTAATTCCAGAAATTAAGATTGATAGTAATATCAATTTAAAAGATATTACACCAAAGTTTTATAGAATTATTAAACAATTTGCTCCTTTTGGACCAGAAAACATGACACCAGTTTTTATGACCGAAAACTTAAAAGATACCGGTTTTGGAAAATGTGTTGGTGATGACAAAACGCATTTAAGAATGACTGTTGCGCAGCCACAAGCCATTAATTTGGTTGCCATAGGTTTTGGAATGGGTGATAAAGTAGATTTAATCTCAAACAATAACGTATTTAAAGCCGTTTATTCTATTGATGAAAATGAATGGAATGGCAATATTAGCTTGCAATTAAAATTAAGAGACATTAAAGCCCAAGATTCAGAGGTATGACAAAAAATGATCCTTATGCAGCTTTAAGAATTAAAGAATTTAAAATATTTTTATTGTTAAGGTTTGTGTTGGTGTTTGGTTGGTCTATGCAATTTATTGTTATAGAATGGCAAGTTTACAGCCTCACCAAAGACCCTTTATCACTAGGACTTATTGGATTAATGGAAATTATTCCGGCACTTACCATGGCATTGTTTGCTGGTCACATTGTAGATCAAAAAGAGAAACGTAATCTTTTAGCAACTTGTATTGCGGCATTTTCATTGATTAGTTTTGGATTGTTTTTACTTACATGGCCTGTCATTGTTTCAGCATGGTCTACCAAAACTATTTTATATTCAATATACGCTTTGGTGTTTTTTGGTGGTTTTTTACGATCCTTTTTTGGCCCAACAATTTTTTCATTAATAGCCCTTATTGTTCCTAAAAAAGCCTATGCCAACGCGGCAACATGGAGCAGTTCTACATGGCAAATGGCTTCTGTTTTAGGGCCCGCATTTGCCGGATTTTCTATTAGCTGGATTGGTGTGCATTGGTCGCTTTGTATCATTTTCACTTTGATTATTTTATCTTTAATAATTCTATTACAGATTAAGAAGAAACCAATACTAAATCCAAAATTAGGAGAACCGGTTATTCAAAGCCTAAAAGAAGGTATTCAGTTTGTTTTTAAAACAAAAGCTATTTTAGGCGCATTAACTTTAGATATGGTTGCTGTTTTATTTGGTGGAGCGGTTGCGTTATTACCCATTTTTGCTCAAGATATTTTAAAAGTAGGCTCAGAAGGATTTGGAGTTTTAAGAGCTGCGCCAGCGGTTGGCGCTTTTTTAACCATGTTAATTACAGCGTATTTGCCAATAAGCAAAAATGCAGGCATGAAACTTTTAGGAGCAATTTTTGGTTTTGGCGTTTGTATTATTGTTTTTGGACTTTCTTCAATTTTTTGGATTTCGGTAGCGGCCTTATTTTTTAGCGGAGTTACAGATGGCGTTTCTATGGTGATTAGGCAAACCATATTACAAATAAAAACACCAGACCACATGCGTGGAAGAGTAGCGTCAGTTAATTCTATGTTTGTAGGATCGTCAAATGAACTTGGTGCGTTTGAAAGTGGTTTAACGGCTAAACTTATGGGAACTGTTACAGCCGTTGTTTTTGGAGGTACAATGACGTTAATTACAGTAGTTACTACAGGAATTGTTTTACCATCATTCAGAAAATTAGATTTAACAAAGGATATTGAAGCACACGAAAAAGATTAATATTTTTTTAATTCCATCTTTTCTCCATCAAAAACCCCATAGGTGTAGTAGCCTATCCAATCTCCAAGATTAATGTATTTTGAAGTAGTACTTAGCTCAATTTCTAAAGGCAAATGCCTGTGACCAAAAACAAAATAATCTCGCTGTTTTTCACTTAACTTTTTCTTACTGTATTGTGCCAACCATTCATGGTCTTCCCCTAAAAATTTAGCATCATCATCACCAGAAATTAATTTGTTTTTTACCGATAAATATTGGGCAATTCTCATACCAATATCAGGATGAAGCCACTTGAATAACCATTTAAAAAAAGGGTTAGTAAACACTTTTTTCATGCGTTTATAACCTTTATCACCAGGACCTAAACCATCGCCATGCCCAATAAAAAAAGTTTTATTATTTAATGTGAATTCTTCTGGTTTATGAAATATAGGAATGTTTAATTCTGTTTTAAAATAATCGATCATCCATAAATCATGATTACCAACAAAGTAATATATAGGAGTTCCAGAATCACTAATTTCAGCTAATTTTCCTAGTGTTCTGGTAAATCCTTTGGGAACAACCGTTTTATATTCAAACCAAAAATCAAATAAATCTCCTAAAAGAAAAATAGCAGCAGCATCTTTTTTAATCTCATCTAGCCAAGCAACAAACTTTTGTTCTCGAGGTAAAGAAATTTCATGTGTTGGAGCACCAAGATGATTATCAGATGCAAAATAAATTTTTTTACCGTTTGGGACTAATATATGGTTGGTGTTATTCATTATCGCTTGCATACCATTCAGCAAAAGAGGTATCAGTTTCTTGAAGTTTTAAAGAATGTAGTTTTATATGATTAGGTAAACGGTTTTTAATTTTTTTTGAAAAATCAACAACCATCATTTCGCTAGTTGGTTGATAATCAACTAATAAAACATTATGACCTCGTTCTTGAAGCTCTTTTGCTAACTCAATATGCGGCGTATTTTTATTAAAAACAGTTGCATGATCAAATACATTAACAATTTCTTCTTTTACAATGTACTTTAAATCTCCAAAATCAATAACCATCCCAAATTTTACGTTTGAGTTGTCTTTTATGGGTTTTCCAATAACTGTAACAGACAATTTATAACTATGCCCATGCACATTTTTGCATTTACCATCATAGCCATAAAGCGCGTGGCCAGTTTCAAAAGAAAATTGCTTTGTAATACGAATATTGCTCATTAGCAGTGTTTTTGTCTTGTAAAGATACTATCTTCTTTTTTTTCTGTTGAAAAAAAATATAATTATAAGTGCTAAACCTAGTAAGAGAAATAATCCTCTTCCAGCTATAAATTTTAAAGTTTCCATTAGTCTCTATTTGCTCTATTTTTATTATATCTATAAATTAAATAAGCCAATGCCACTAAGATTATAAAAGGCAGCATAGAACCTATAAAAATGCCTATTTCGTAACTAGAATCAGGGGCATTTTTTATTTTATCTTCTATATTAATATCTTGAATAATAGTTATTAATAACATAATTTTAAATTATTTTTCAAATTTAGGCTTTTTTTAATAAAGCATAATATATTCTTTTTACTGTTTATTTGATTTATTTAGTAATCATTTAAATGATTACTTTTGCATAACATTTTATTGTAATTTTAATTTTTTAAAAATTTACTCATGAAAAATATTTTAGTCCCTGTTGGAACTTCAAAAAATACGCTAAGTCATTTGCAGTATGCCGTAGATTTTGCAGAAGCTTTTGGAGCAAAACTTTATGTTGTTCATATATACAAAGTGTTTACAAAGGCTGGAACTATGATAAATTTAGATCATATTTTAGAACGTGAAAGCAAGGATTATTTGATTGAGTTAATGTCTAAAATAGACACAAAAAATGTTGAGGTTGTTACTAAAGCATTAAAAGGAAAAGTTGTTGATACGTTAGAATTAGTTTGTAAAATAGCTAATATTGATTTGGTGTTAATACAACCAAGAACTAATTCTGTAAATGATGAAGCTTTTTTAGGAGAAACATCAGGAAAAATTGTTAAGCAAATGAATGGACCAGTAACAATGATTGTACCAGAAGGATTTGTTTTTGAACCTATTCACAACATATTAATGGCCATGAAATCGGCAATTATTAAAAAGGAAAACGCCTTGGAATCTGTTAAAGCTTTAAAAGCAAAGTTTAAATGTAAAATTGATTTGCTTTTAGTAAAAACACCATTTCATAAAGAAGGAGATTTTGATGTTAATGACGAATTATCTGAATTGGTTGATGATATTACAACAACAGAAAACGCTACTACATTTCAAGGTGTGTTGAGACATTACGAATCACACAATCCAAATATGTTGTGTGTAGTAAGGCGAAAAAGAGGATTTTTTACCAAAAAGTGGGAAAAAAATGTAATTTTGAAAAAAGATTTTTCAAGCTCAATTCCTGTTTTAGTGTTGAGTGAATTAAAATAATTATTTGGGGATGTAGCTCAGTTGGCTAGAGCGCTTGGCTGGCAGCCAAGAGGTCGTGGGTTCGAGCCCCATCTTCTCCACAGTAATATCAAGGCTTTCAAGAAATTGAAGGTCTTTTTTGGGTTTAACTATTTCAGTTTGCTAATATGGTTTAAACTTGTTCAAAGGTTTACTGTTTTAAATCAACATAAATTTGTATATTTATTTAAACATTTAGGATTAAATGTTTAATAATAACCAAACTAATATTATAATTATGGATTTTAAAAAATCAATTCTAAATCTTCTGTTGTATTTAGTTTTATCACCAATCATTATTTATATCATTTTAGGAATAGCAAAATTAGCGGGTTCTACTTATGAAATGACTAATGGCGAAACGTTTATTATTTGGCTACTTATGGCTATTGTAATAAACCTATCTATTGTTAAAAAAGACTGATACTTGTTATAAGTGTGAGTTAATAAATGCCAGTTTAAAAAACTGGCATTTATTTATTAAAAGATTTTATTAAATCTAAAACTTTTTCCAGTTGTGTGGGTAAATAATTTTCTTTCCATGGATGAGAAGTTCCAAAAACATGGTTAGCGCCTTCAATAATTTCAAGATTGCTTTTACGATTCCATTGATGCAAATTTTTTGCTTCTTCAAATGTAACACTAGTGTCAGCATCACCATGAATAATTAAATGTGGTATTTTTAGGTTTGATACGGCACGTTTTATTGTGAGGCGTTCTTCATTTTTTACAAAATCTTTAAAGAATTGAAAATAATGGGGCATTTGCTGTTTGGTTCTACCATTTTCAACGTAATATACACCTGTTTTTTCCCAAGATTCAAAGGCTTTACCAGTTGGAAATCTAATTTTATAATTACAAACTCCAGCTAAACTTATCACATTTTTTATTCTAGAATCTTCTTCTGCTTTAATTAGTACAATACCACCACCACGGCTATGACCAAGCAGTGTTATGTTATTAATGTTGGCTTCTGATTTAAGTAGCTCATAATCACAAACCCAGTTAATAACTAATTCTAAATCATCTAATTCCTTGGTGTAATTATTATTTCCGAAGGCTTCTAAATCTGGAAAATCTATGGGTTGTTTTATGGTTCCGCCATTGTGAGAGAAATTGAATTTAATAAAACAAAAACCAGCTTCAGCAAATGCATTGGCCATTAAATTCCATGCACCCCAATCTTTAAAGCCTTTGTATCCATGACAAAATATTATGATGGGTTTTTGTGCCTCATTAGGGAAATACTGGTAATCAATTAAAATTGGTTTTTGGTGTTTACCCTGAATGATGACACTATTTTTAATCATAATTTATACTTCTTTTTCTGTAAAAGGAATGTTTGGGTTACATATTTCAATAATAAGTTTTTTCAACTCTTTAGTAAAATTCTCTAATGTTTCAGAGGTGATTAAAGTGTCCTTTTTAGCATATGCACCAGACTTATCCTTTTTTGCAAACTTTAAAAATCCAGCTTTCAAATTTTTAAACGAAATAATACCTGCTTCAATGGGTAAGTTAATTTGTTTTGATTGTTGCATCATATAGGCGTATGCGAGTATTTGAAAGGGTTTGCTGTATTTTTTATAATCTGTGGTAATATCTTCCCAATTTACAATTTCAACCTCTCCTTGGGCTACGTTTCCGGTTTTATAATCTATAATTCGTGTTGTACCATTATATTCATCAACTCTATCAATTTTGCCTGTTATTTTTACAGGAAAATGTAGTTCAGAGATATCAATAACTACATTATTCTCTGCTTCAATAGCTAATATTTTTATTTGATTTCCTTGTTTTAAATCAGAAATTTCTATGTCTAAAAAATTTGAAATATATCGTTTAGCAATTTCAAAAACAATAAGGTTTTTTCCTTTTGTAATGTCTCCTTCTTTATAAACAGCTTTAAAATGATGTGTTACTGTTTTTTCTATTTGAAGTTTCATAGTTTTTATAGCATCAACTGATAAAAATGTACCAAGTAAAGGTGTATAAAAATCTTGAAGCGTATTATGTATAACGGTTCCTAACGTGTTTGCCGCAACAGTTTCTTCGGCATCATCATACTCTTTAATATTTAAAATTTTCTGATAATAAAAATCTATAGGATTTCTAATGTAATTTGTAAGTGATGAAGGAGAAAATCCGTTTTCGGCAATTTTAATAATTGTGTCAATGACTTGTGGTGTTTTTTCAATGACGTTTAAAGTGTTGTTAATTATAGGAACTGTTGGTGTTACTATATGATGAGATAATTTATGAATATTTTCAATTTCTAATTGTGTAATAAACCTACTTTTTTCGCCGCCAGTTAGCACATCAGATTCTGTATTATATAAAATGAAAATGTTTTTAGCTCGTTGTAGAAGCCTGTAAAAATGGTAGGTATAAACAGCGTCTTTTTCTTTATAAGTAGGTAGGTTGTTTTCAAGTTTAACATCATACGGAATAAAGGAGTTATTGCTTTTTCCTGCAGGTAGAATACCTTCATTTACCGATGATATTATAACCGTTTCAAAATCTAAAACACGAGATTCCAACATCCCCATAATCTGTAAACCCTGTAAAGGTTCTCCTTTAAAATCTAATGTTTCTGAACTCAACAATTCTTTATACACACGATGTAAGGTTGTAATATCTTTGATGTAATTATATTTTGAATTTAAACGAATGAGTTCATTAAATAGCTCGTTAAACCGAAAAGCATATTCTAATGAAAGCAAATTTGATGATTTGTTTTTATCTAAATAATTTTTAATGATTAGTATAAGATTTGAACAATTTTTTAAAGCAAACTCTATGGTTTTATTCCAGTTTTCAAACAAAATCTCAATGAGAGTATTATTTGTAGCATCTGTGATTTCTTTTAAGCGCTCAATATTTATATAAATTAGATTATTACTTTCAATAGTTTCAATAACCTTAGAAGCATAGTCAACGTCTTTGTTATAAAATAGCGGACGTATAAATTGATGTGATATAATTTTTATTATGTCTTTGTAATAAAATGCGTTAGCTGGATTTTTATGAATGTGAAATAAATTCTCAAACAAAGACGCTAATGGAATGGATTTTAAAGGGAAACCCATAGTAATATTTAACGCTTCTATATTTGAAGGCAGCGAATTTAATACAGGAATCAGTAAATTTTCATCACCCAAAACAACTGCTGTATTGTTTAAATACCCTTTTTCTGTTTTTAATTTATTTAAAATAGTGCCAATAAATTTAGCTTGACCAATATTTTTAGGAATTCCAAAAACTGAGATGTTCTTGTCTTTTGAGTAGTTGTTGGTTATCCAATTAAAGGTATTTGTTTTGAAATAATTCCAGTTTTTTTTATGAGTTCTAGTAAAAAGTCCAGCATCATGAATAGGGTTGTTTATAAAAACCTCATCTATATCCCAATAAATTTCAGCTAAACCGCATTGAAGCAACTCTTGAATGATGGTTTCTTCTGATGAGTTTAGTGCATTAAAACCTAAAAATACGTGTTGGGTATTTTGGTTATTTTGAATGTAGTTTTCTAGATTTTCAACAGCTTCTCTATAAATAAGACCTTGATAGCCAATTTTTTTTAGAATAAGTTGTTCAGTAAAATGATTATAATAGTTGTGTAGCTTTTTCCAAAAGGACAAATAGTTTGTAACAAAATCTGTTTTGTTAACATCTAAAGACCAGTGATTTAAATCTTGAATAGCACTTAAATAGTTAAAAATTTGTTTTTGAGGAATAAGATACCTATCAATTTCATTAAAATCCTGCAAAAGTATTTGTGCCCATTTAGAAAAAGATTCAAATGCTTCTTGGTCTTCTTTTTTAGTTAAAAATGTATAAGTATTATAAAACTCAAAAAGTAATTCAGTATTTGAAATAGTTTTTAGCTGAGAGAGTTTTTCAACAAACTCTTCAATGCTTAAAATATTGGGAGAAAAGATACTTTCTTGAACAATTTGAGAGAGTTGATTTTTTAGAAATAACCCTGCTCTTTTGCTAGGTAAAACAAAGGTAATTGAAGAGAGGTTCTCACTCTTGTTTTGTAAATCTATTAGTACATCAGAAATAAAAGTAGCCATTGTATAAAAATAAAAAACGCTTCGGATATCCGAAGCGTTTTAAACTTATTATTTATTAGCTATTTTATAATTATTTCGCTAAGTTAATTTCAACACGTCTGTTGTTAGCTCTACCTTTACTTGTAGTGTTAGAGTCAATTGGTTTAGATTCACCATAACCAATAGAAGAAAGTCTTGAAGCGTTAACACCGTTTGATACTAAGTATTCTTTTACAGAATTAGCTCTAGCATCAGATAATTTTTGGTTAGTGGCATCACTTCCAACACTATCAGTGTGACCTTCTACAGTAAATTTAGAATTTGGATACTCATTAAGAATTTTAATAATATCACCTAAAACAGCTGCAGATTGAGCTTTAATACTAGATTTTCCAGTATCAAATAAGATAGTTTTAGCATAAGCATTTAAACTTTTTTGAACTTCTTCTGAAATTTCAGGACATCCATTGTTAGCAACGGTTCCTTTAACATCTGGACATTTGTCATCTTTATCTAACACACCATCACCGTCGGTATCTGGCCAAGGACAACCTTGGTTAGCAGCAGGACCAGCAACATCAACACATTTATCATCAGCATCAGTTACACCATCGCCATCAGCATCAGGACAACCAGCTAAAGCTTTTAAACCAGCAACTGTAGGACAGTTATCGTTTTTATCAGCTACACCATCACCATCAGTATCAGGACATCCGTTAAACTCAGCTGAACCAGATTCGTTAGGACATTCATCTTTACTATCTTCAATACCATCACCATCAGTATCAGGACATCCGTTGAATGCTGCTAAACCAGCAACATCTGGACAAGCATCATCTTTGTCATATATACCATCACCATCAGTATCACTTCCACCAAATTTGATAGAGATACCAGCAGTGTGTTGGAAATGAGTTGATAAATAATCTTCAAAAGCATGTTTGTAAGACGATTGAACGGTTAAACCAACGTTTTCACTAAACCAAATATTGAAACCTAAAGTTCCATTAATTGTTCCAGCTCCAATTTCATCAACCCAAGTGTAACCACCACCAACACCTAAATAAGGGTCGAAAGTTGTACCGTTTAAGAAATTGTATTTAATTGTACCATCAACAGCATAGTAAGATAAATCACTAACTGAGGCATCACCAAATTTATCAATTTTATTTAATGATCCAGCAACTCCAAAAGAGAAACCATCGCTTAAATATTTTGATACTGAGATTGATGATAAAGATGGTAAAATATTCCAATGGTCATTTACGTTGAAGTATTCAGCAAAAATATCTCCTTGAGGAGCATTTTCTCCAACAGGGAATAAATCAACTGCGTTAGTACCAATGGTAATTTGCCATGGGTTGTTTTTGTCTTGCGCATTAGCGTTGCTATAACCAAGTACAAGCAACATAGCGAACAATAATCTGCTAAGATTTTTCATATTCAAAAGTTTAATTTTTAAGTGTTAATTGTAAACAAAAGTAAGTTGTTAAATGTTATTAACAAAGACAAATATATAAAAAAAATGAAAAAATTGTTTAATTATCAATAGTTAGGAATGATTTCAAATAATATTTAATGCTTTTCCAACCTTAGAAAATGCAAGAATAGCCTTATCTAAATGCTCTTTTGTGTGTGCTGCAGATAGCTGTACTCTTATTCTTGCTTTTTCTTTTGGAACCACAGGAAAAAAGAAGCCTATTACATAAATTCCTTCTTTTAATAGCATATTTGCCATAGTTTGGGATAGTTTTGCGTCGTATAACATAACAGGAACAATAGCAGAATCTCCATCAATAATATCAAAACCAGCTTTTTTCATCCCTATTTTGAAATAATTGGTATTCCATTCTAGAGTATCTCTTAAATTGGTATCATTACTTAGCATATCAAAAACCTTGATAGAAGCACCAACAATAGCTGGAGCTAATGAATTTGAAAATAAATAAGGCCTTGATCGTTGACGCAACATTTCTATAATTTCTTTTTTACCGGTTGTATAACCGCCCATAGCACCACCTAATGCTTTGCCTAATGTACCAGTAATGATATCTATTCGGCCAATAACGCCTTTTTCTTGAAGTGTTCCACGGCCAGTTTTTCCTATAAATCCTGCAGCATGGCACTCATCTATCATCACTAAAGCCTCATATGTATCGGCTAAATCACAAATTTTGTCAAGAGGTGCCACTAATCCATCCATAGAAAAAACGCCATCTGTAACAATAATTTTAAACCTTGCTCCATTATTATTAGCAGAAATAAGTTGTTGTTCTAAATCGGTCATATTGCTGTTTTCATAACGATATCTGGCTGCTTTGCATAAACGAACGCCATCAATAATAGAGGCATGATTTAAGGAGTCTGAAATAATAGCGTCTTGTTCACCAAAAAGTGGTTCAAAAATACCAGCATTAGCATCAAAAGCTGCAGCATATAATATAGTGTCTTCTGTTTGATAGAAGTTTGCTATTTTTTGCTCTAATTCTTTATGAATATCTTGAGTACCACAAATGAATCTTACTGATGACATTCCAAATCCATGCGTGTCCATAGCATCTTTGGCAGCTTGAATAACTTCTGGATGTGACGAAAGCCCTAAATAATTGTTGGCACAAAAATTTAAAACGGTTTCTCCTGTGTTTAAAGTAATCTCAGCGCCTTGGGCTGATGTGATTATACGTTCACTTTTAAAAAGACCAAGCTCTTTAATGTCTTTAAGTTCTTGCTGCAAATGTTGTTGTAGTTTGCCGTACATGATTTTATTTTTTACAAAGTTATATTTCTTTTACTTGAATGACATCATTTATATAAACAAGAAATTTTTTAACAACCTTAAAGTGCATGGATTCTAATACATCTTGATAAGAAATTATTTGTTGAAAGTGACTTTTATCTTCATGGCCAGTTTTATAGTCAATAATGATTGCTTCTTTTTTGGAATTAATAACCACTCTGTCTGGTCTTAAAATCTGTCCTTGTTTTGTAATAATATCACGTTCATTATAGATAATATGTTCTGAAACAAAGCAGTCTTTTAGTGATGGATGTTCAATGATTTCTGTAACTATTTTTTTAAGAATAATAGACTGTTCTTTGTTAATTATAGAAGCTTCTATAAAATCATTAAGCACAAAATCAATATCATCTTTTGTGTTAATATGCGACATAATGTTGTGAATAAGATTCCCTTTTTCAATAGCTTCCTGTTGGTTTGAATCCCATAAATACCCTGAATTTGTAACAATTTTTATATGATGGTCTTCTTTTGCTGTTGAAATAAATTCCAATTCATTTAATATTGTTTTTTTAGATGACTGTTTATAAGTTTTTTCAGAATTTCCAAAACTATATGTTAAATCAGTATCATTCCATAATCCTAAATAGGTAAGAAAGTTGATAAATAAACCCGAGTATTTTTTCTGATTAACTTCTCCTTTTGATGATATGTCTTTTTTTGAAACAATATACAACTGTTCAATAGCACGGGTTAAGGTTACATACAGCAAGTTTATATTATCTAATTCTTGCTCAGATTGATGCTTATTAGAAATACGTAAACCTTCATCTCCAAAAAACTCAAAATCTTTATTATAATTTAAAAGCGTATGCGAAAACCCATGATACAAATCTTTTTCTAAAGGAAACCATTCTTTAGGTTCTTTTTCAAAATAAATATCTAAATCGGCATAAGGAAAAATAACAATAGGAAATTCAAGACCTTTAGACTTGTGAATGGTCATAATTTGAACGGCATTTTGACCTTGTGGAGACACAATACTTAAAGACTCCTTTTTTTTGTTGAAATACTCTAAAAAGCCTGAAATATCTGAGCCTTTTTTCTGAACATAATCTAAAACAATATCTAGATAAAACTGAACGTAAGCATTAGATTTTTTTACCAGATTAAAGCTTCTAACAATGGTTTCGGTTAATTCATAAAGGGATAGTTGTAATAACAAATTACTATTAATAAAAACCCCAAAATCTTCAAATTTTTTAAATAATTGTGTTATTGGTAAATTTATGTGATAGCTTAAAAATTCATGCTTATCTTCAATATTAAAAAGCGTAGTTAAATAATTTAAAACAGCCGCTTTAATCATATTGTTTTTTGGCTGCACTAAAAGGGTAAGCACATTATTAACAAAGGCAACTTCAGGAGCGTTATAAATCAATAAAGTTTCAGATGAAATAATAGGAATATTTTGTTGGCTTAAATAATTTGCAATAGCAACGCCTTCTTTTTTCTTCCTTACTAAAACACAAATGTCTTGAAGTGTATAGTTGTTTTCAATACAGGTATTAATTGTTTTTAAGACGCTTTTTGAAAACAATTCGTCTCGGTCATCATCTTTATCAATTTCAAGGAATGATATATTTACATAACCAGTTTCTGCTAAAGAAAAGTCTTGATTTGCATTTTGATAAAGAGTTTCATAATCTTTGTTGCTAAACACTTGAGAAGCTAAATACTTAAAAAAGCTATTATTAAAAGTTATTATTTCTTTAAAACTTCTGTAATTAGTTGGAAGATTATAAACGGTTTGTTGAATTTGAAATGGATTTTTGTTTTTATTAAACAAATTAATAAACTGTTCTGCTTTTCCGCCACGCCATCGGTAAATGGCTTGTTTAGCATCGCCAACAATCATAGCACTTCCTGTTTCTGTAGAGAGTGAGTTGTGTATTAACGGAATTAAATTTTCCCATTGCAACACCGAAGTATCTTGAAACTCATCAATAAAATAGTGGTTAAATTTTTCGCCAATACGCTCATAAATAAAAGGTGTTGGCTGGTTTTTTATTTCACTGCTTATAATGCTGTTGAATTCTGAAATAAGCATTTTGTTTTGCTCATCTTTTAGTGTTTGAAGTTCTTTGTTAATAGCATTTAAAACAGATAAAGGTGTGATGTTTTTGTAAAATGATTTTAAGAATTTAAGATGAAAAACAGCAGATTTTATAGTTTTATAAAACGTTTCAATTTCTGGCAAAATAGAATCAATAGTATTTGCTAAATCTGTATTTAAAGTTTTTGTGTAAATACCAGAACGTTCTACAATATTCTCCTCGAGTTTGTTGTCGTATAGCCTGTCTAAGTCTAATTCAGAAGCTTTTTTAAAATGATTTGGAAGAGTACTTCTTGAAAAATCTTTAAACTCTAATCCACATTCTTCAATTAAAGTTAAAGCGTTTTTTGAAGTTTCAACAATAGTCGTTTCAGTAGTTTTTATTTGGCCTTTTAATAATAATTTAAGGGTATTAAAATCGGCAATTGATTTGTTTTTAAGCGTTTCAATAAATGGAATATCATTTTCATTAACCAAAAGTTTTGCAATCTTATTAAAATCAAAAGATACGTCCCAACTTTTATCATCATCGGCTTTTTCAATAGCAAAATCTACTAATACTTGAGTTAAACTTTTATCTATTCCTGCTTTAGAGATTAGTCTATCAACAGCTTCATTTAAAAGAGATTCTTGATCTAATTCTACTTCAAAATTTAGAGGAAGTTTTAAATCATGAGCAAATGTTCTTATTAATTTATGTGTAAATCCATCAATGGTTGAAATATCAAAAGCCGCATAATTATGAATAATAATGTGTAATAATTTTTTAGCCTTTTCATGAAGAGTAATTGGTTGCAATTTCAATTCATCACAAATAACAGTAAACATGCTATTTGGAGTGTTTAAAATGGCCTTATCTGAAAACTGTTTTAAGGTTTCAACAATTCTATCTTTCATTTCAGCAACAGCCTTATTAGTAAACGTAATGGCTAAAATCTGTTTAAAAGGCTCTTTTTTTGTTGAGTTAAAAAGTATTTTAAGATATTCTTTTACAAGTGTATGGGTCTTTCCGCTACCAGCAGAAGCATTGTAAATTGTAAAAGAAGGATTGTTTTGCATGACCACTAAATTTGCATACAAGATAAAAACTATCAATGAGTTGATAACAATTAATTATTTTTAATTGAAGTCTTTTTATATGTAAATGCGTAAATTTGAATGAAATTAAATATTAATAAATTAAAACAAATTAATTATGGCTTTTGAATTACCAAAATTAGGATATGCATATGACGCTTTAGAACCTCATATTGACGCGCGTACCATGGAAATACATCATACAAAACATCACCAAGCATACACCAATAATTTAAATGCTGCTATTGAAGGCACAGCTTTAGAAAGCAAATCTATAGAAGATATTCTTGCAAATCTAGATATGAATAATGGTGCTGTAAGAAATAATGGAGGTGGATTTTACAATCACTCATTATTTTGGGATGTTATGAAACCAGAAGGCAAAGGATATTTATCAGGCGAATTAAAAGATGCTATTGTTGAAGCTTATGGTTCTGTAGATGCTTTTAAAGAAGCATTTAGTAAAGCTGCTGCCACACGTTTTGGTTCTGGTTGGGCTTGGTTATGTGTTCATAAAGGTGGAAAAGTAGAAGTTTGTTCTACTCCAAATCAAGATAATCCATTAATGTCAGGTGTAACATGTGGAGGAACACCAATTTTAGGATTAGATGTTTGGGAACATGCTTATTATTTAAATTATCAAAACCGTCGTCCAGATTATATTACAGCCTTTTTTAATGTGATTAACTGGAATGAGGTTGAAAGACGCTACGCTGAAGCAAAGTAGTTAGCTTTTAAAACTTAAAGTTTAAATCGTTTAGAAAAATTTCTAGACGATTTTTTTTTGAGAAAATTTATAAAAATAAAAAGGTGAACGAGTGTTCACCTTTTTGCCCCAAATCTACCATGAACTTAACCTACTTATGTTATGGTTGTTCAAAAGTATAGCACCATAATCAACTTAAAAAATAATTTAGTTAAACTACTTAATTATTGGCTTAAGCGAAAATCATAATAGTTATACAAAAAGCGAAAAGGATTAATAAATTGAAAATGTCATAAAAAAAGGCGAACAGAAGTTCACCTTTTTTTGCCCCAAATCTACCATGAACTTAACCTACTTATGTTATGGTGACACTAATTTATGTGTATTTTAAATAAAAATTTTATTTTTTAGACAAACAGCATTTTTTTCGGTCAAAACACATTTTTCATGGATAAAGAACCAGAAAATTTATTATCATTTAATTAATAGGCTCTTTTTTTATTGCCTTCATAAAAGTTAATAAATGCTCTATTAACAACTCTATTCCCTCCTACTGTTGGGTAATTACCCGTAAAGTACCAATCACCTAAATGGTTTGGGCATGCTTGATGCAAACTTTCAACAGATTGAAAAATTATTTTCACTTCAGAGTTAACATGTTCTCCTGTAAGTAACTCTGCTATTTTATCAGAAATCTGTTCATCTGTAAATGGATCATAAATTTCTGAAACAAAGTTTTTCACTTCTTTATCTTCTAATTCTGTTTGTTCTACGCATTTATCATAAACCTCTTTAACAATGTGATATTGATTGGTTTCTTTTAATAGCTCTAAAGCAGCTCTAAAGGCTACTAAGCTATCAAGATTAGCCATGTCAATACCATAACAGTCTGGATAACGTATTTGAGGTGCAGAAGATACAATAACAATTTTTTTAGGATTTAATCTACTTAGCATTTTAATAATGCTCATTTTTAAAGTCGTGCCACGAACAATACTATCATCAATAATAACCAAATTATCTGTTGGTTTTATAACACCATAAGTAACATCATATACGTGAGCAACCAAATCATCACGGCTGCTGTCTTCGGTAATAAAGGTTCTTAATTTAACATCTTTAATAGCTATTTTTTCAATTCTTGGCATTTCAGATAAAATTTCTGTAACACGTTCGGCTGATAAATTTCTACTTCCTTTTAAAATGGCATCTGTTTTCTTTTTATTCAGGAAATTTTCAACAGTTTCTATCATGCCAAAAAAGGATGTTTCAGCAGTATTGGGTATGTATGAAAAAACAGTGTTTTTAATATCATTATTAATAGCTTCTAAAACTTTAGGCATTAATAACCTTCCTAGCATTTTTCGTTCTTTATAAATTTCGGCATCACTTCCTCTTGAAAAATAAATACGCTCAAAAGAACATGCTTTACGCTCAAGAGGCTTCAATATTTTTTTAATGACTGTTTTGCCAGATTTTTTTGTAATAATAGCGTGACCAGGTTCTAATTCTTTAACGTCTTCATACTTTACATTAAAAACCGTTTGTATAACTGGTCGCTCTGAAGCAACAATAACAATTTCATCATCTTTATAATAATATGCTGGACGAATACCTGCAGGATCACGTAAAACAAATGAATCGCCATGTCCTAATAATCCTGCCATTGCATAACCTCCATCCCAGTTTTTTGCTGCTCGTTTAAGCATTTTAGCAACATTTAGTCTTTCGGCTATAAGAGGTGAGCATTCATTTTTATTATAACCTTCGTTTTTTAATTCTTTATAAATTTTGCTAACAGAATCATCTAAAAAATGACCAATTTTTTCCATGATTGTAATGGTATCGGTGTATTCTTTTGGATGTTGTCCTAGATCTATAAGATTTTGAAATAGTTCTTTAACATTGGTCATATTAAAATTGCCAGCAAGAATAAGATTTCTGTGTTGCCAGTTATTTTGTCTTAAAAATGGGTGAACACTTTCTACACTGTTTTTTCCAAAGGTTCCATATCTAACATGACCTAAAAATAGTTCTCCAATATATGGAATGTTCTTTTTTTGAAGCGAAACATTGTCAACGTATTCTGGGTTTTCTGTTAGCTCTTTATTAATACGCTGATTAATTTGAGCAAAAATATCTTGAATAGGTTGTTGAGCTATTGACCGCACTCTGCTTATATAACGTTCACCAGGTTTTGTATCTAATTTAATACTTGCAAAACCAGCACCATCTTGACCTCTATTGTGCTGTTTTTCCATCATCAGGTACATTTTGTTTACGCCATAGAATGCACTTCCATATTTTTCTTTATAGAACTCTAAAGGTTTTAAAAGTCTTAAAACAGCAATTCCGCATTCATGTTTTAAAGCATCGCTCATTTTTTGATGTGTATTTGGTTTTATATAATTAAAAACGCGCTCTATTTGGAGCGCGTTTGGTTATGTTAATTGTATTTCAAATTGTGTTAACTTCTTAAATTGTAGTAAACGCTTATAAACGTCATCATGTGTTAAATTTTTCATTCGTTCTGCTCCAAATTTTTCAACGCAAAATGATGCTAATGTTGAACCATAAATAACAGCATTTTTCATGTTTTCAAACGAAGAATCTCCTGTTTTTGCAATATATCCAGCAAAACCACCAGCAAAAGTATCACCAGCTCCTGTTGGATCAAACACTTCTTCTAATGGTAAGGCAGGTGCGTAAAACACGTTTTCATTATGAAATAATAAAGCACCATGTTCACCTTTTTTAATCACGACATATTTTGGACCCATTTGATGAATTTTTCTAGCGGCAACAACTAATGAATACTCTCCTGTTAATTGTCTGGCTTCTTCATCATTAATGGTAATAACATCAACGCGTTTAATAACGTTGTGTAACTCAACAAGGGCACTATTCATCCAAAAATTCATGGTGTCTAAAACAACTAATTTTGGTTTGCTTGTCATTTGGTCTAAAACACTTAGTTGGACGATAGGATGCAAGTTTCCTAACATAACAACTTCAGCATCAAGATAGTTTTTAGGAACTACTGGTTTGAAATCTGCTAAGGTGTTAAGTTCTGTTACTAATGTATCGCGAGTATTCATATCATTATGATACTTGCCGCTCCAGAAAAAAGTTTTTCCGTCTTTTACAATTTCAATGCCTGATATATCTATGTTTTTACTTGATAATAAATCTAAATATTCTTGAGGAAAGTCTCCACCAACTACAGATACTATGGCTGAATCTATATCAAATTGCGAAGCTGATAAACCAATAAATGTGGCTGCACCACCAAGTATTTTATCGGTTTTACCGAAAGGTGTTTCAATAGCATCAAAAGCTACAGTACCTACAATGACTAATTTACTCATGAAGAGGGTTGATAATTTTTTGCAAATATAAGTCTTTTGAGCGCTAAAAACCGAATTTATTTTCGCCCAAAATCTGCAGGAATTTCTCCCCAAGCTTTGGTTTCCCATTTTACAATAGTGGTTTTGTAAGTATTGTTTTTAAGCCAGTTTATAGCTCTATCAACCAATTTAAAAAGGTCGTCGTTTTTAGCGTTACGTTCAAGTTTGGTGTTGCAAGTTTTCTTTTTTACCCAGCTTATAGCAGTTTTAGAATCGGTGTAGATAATTTTATCGCTATTATTCTTTTTTAGAAGTGCTAAACCATGAACAATAGCTAAAAACTCTCCTATGTTATTAGTGCCTTCTTCAAAAGGGCCTTGAATAAATAACTGTTTTTTTGTTTTGGTGACAACGCCACGGTATTCCATTTTTCCAGGATTTCCACTTGATGCTGCATCTACCGAAATGGAGTTATAATTTGGTTGCCCAATTTTTTTAAGTTGAATATCAGATAATTCACTTTTAAAACTAGTTTTCTTTCCTATATAATCAAAATAATTTCCTTTTGAAGCTTGTTTTGCTGAGTCAAAAGTTTCAAACGATTTGTATTGCGCACCTTCAAAATTTGTTATTTGAGCTTTGCAATCATCCCAAGTTTCAAATACTCCAGTAAAATGACCTTTCCAAACGGTATAATATTTCTTCTTTTTTTTACTCATTTGGAAATAAAAGTGATTCAACCACCTTAGGAAAATGTTCCATTTCTAGTGTATGAATTTTAGCAGCCACGTCTTCTGCTGAATCTAAACTTAAAATATTACAAGATACCTGAAAAATAATGGCGCCTTCATCATAATGTTCATTAACATAATGTATTGTAATGCCTGTTTTAGCCTCTTTATTCGCAACAACTGCCTCATGTACATGCATTCCGTACATACCTTTCCCTCCATATTTTGGCAACAAGGCCGGATGCACATTAATGACCTTATTTGGAAATATTTTTAAAATTGATTCTGGAAACTTCAATAAAAAGCCTGCAAGTACAATTAAATCTGGATTGAGATTTTTTAAAATATCTAAAACATGATTAGTATTGTAAAAAGCTGTTCTGTTAAAAGATAAACAGCTAATTTTTAAATTATTACATCTGTCAATAACTTTGGCATGAGGATTGTTAGTAAGCACCTGAATAACAGAAGCATCATCTCTGTGGTGAAAAAACTTAATTAAATTTTCAGCATTAGTTCCAGATCCGGAAGCAAAAATTACAATACGTTTCATAAAAACAGATAGGAATGTGACAAATTTTCAAACAAAAAAAAGAATAATAATTAACAAATAGAAGGCAATTTACAAATAGTTAAAAGTTATTTTCTAAATTAGAAACACATTTTTAAACTAAATTCGTATTTTAAGAATAAAGTTTTTTATTTTTGCCAACTAATTAAAACCTTAAATTAAAAGATTATGTCAGACATTGCATCAAGAGTAAAAGCGATTATCGTAGACAAATTGGGAGTTGATGAGAACGAAGTTGTAACTGAAGCTAGCTTCACAAACGATTTAGGAGCGGACTCATTGGACACAGTTGAATTAATTATGGAATTTGAAAAAGAATTTGATATTCAAATCCCAGACGATCAAGCTGAAAATATCGCAACAGTAGGTCAAGCTATATCATATATAGAGGCTGCAAAATAAGCAAAGAACTTTTATGGAATTAAAGCGAGTTGTAGTTACAGGATTAGGCGCTTTAACCCCAATTGGAAATACCAAAGATGAATTTTGGGACGGCTTAATTGGAGGTAAGAGTGGAGCTGCACCTATAACATATTTTGATACCGAAAAGTTTAAAACAAAATTCGCTTGCGAATTAAAAAACTTTGAGGCTACCGATTTTCTTGATAGAAAAGAGGCACGCAAAATGGATAAATTTGCGCAGTATGCCATGGTTGCAGCTGATGAAGCTATTGCAGATGCCAAATTAAATCTTGATGAAGTTAATAAATTGCGAGTAGGGGTTATTTGGGGAGCAGGAATAGGTGGATTGGAAACTTTTCAAGAAGAAGTTTTAAATTTTGCATCTGGTGATGGCTCTCCAAGATTCAACCCATTTTTTATTCCTAAAATGATTGCCGACATTGCTCCCGCAAACATATCCATAAAATATGGTTTTATGGGCCCCAATTACACCACAGTATCTGCATGTGCTTCTTCAGCTAATGCGATGTTTGATGCACTAAACTCAATTAGATTAGGTCATTGTGATGTCATTGTAACTGGCGGAAGCGAGGCAGCGGTAACTATTGCAGGTATGGGAGGTTTTAATGCTATGCATGCTTTATCAACTAGAAATGAAAGTCCAGAATCAGCATCTCGCCCATTTGATGGCACAAGAGATGGATTTGTATTAGGTGAAGGTGCAGGCGCATTAGTTTTAGAAGAGTATGAGCACGCCAAAAAGCGAGGTGCAAAAATATATGCAGAGTTTGTTGGCGGAGGTTTATCTTCTGATGCGTATCACATGACAGCACCACATCCTGATGGAATAGGCGTTATAGCCGTTATGAAAAATTGTTTAGAAAACGCCGGGCTTAAACCAGAAGATGTAGATCATATAAATACACATGGAACTTCTACTTCCTTAGGAGATGTGGCCGAACTAAAGGCTATATCAGAAGTATTTGGCAATCACGCTAAGCATATAAATATTAATTCAACAAAGTCAATGACAGGACACTTACTTGGTGCAGCTGGAGCTATAGAAGCAATTTCTGTAATTTTGGCCATGCAACATGGTATAGTGCCTCCAACCATTAATCATACTACTGTTGATGAAAATATTGATCCCGAATTAAACTTAACCTTGAACAAAGCTCAAAAAAGAGATGTTAAAGTAGGTATGAGTAATACCTTTGGATTTGGTGGTCACAATGCATGTGTTGTATTTAAAAGATTAGAATAATAAACCGATTGAAAAATATTCGAAACATATTAAAATCCCGTTTTAACAATAACGGGATTTTTTTTATTCAATTAAAAAAAGTATTAGGATTTAAACCTAAAAACATTCAGATTTATAAAACAGCCTTTACTCATCGCTCCATGAATATTAAGGATGGAGAAGGAAACGCTATTAATTATGAACGCTTAGAATTTTTAGGAGATGCTATGCTAGGAGCTGTTATTGCGTCACATTTATATCTTGAAGTTCCAGGTGGCGATGAGGGTTATTTAACAAAAATGCGATCTAAAATTGTTAGTAGAGAGCATTTAAATGAGTTAGGCAAAGACTTAAATCTTATTAAACTCATAGAAAGTAAAATATCATCAACTCAATTTGGAGACAACATTCATGGAAATTTATTTGAAGCCTTGATAGGAGCTATATTTTTAGATAAAGGATTTAAATACTGTGAAAAGTTTATCTATAATCGCGTGATAATTCCTTATGTTGATATTGCTCAATTAGAAGGAAAAGTAATTAGTTATAAAAGTTTACTTATTGAATGGTGCCAAAAAGAAAAGAAAAAGTTTGACTATCATGTTTATGAAGACACTGGCAATGATGAGGTTAGACATTTTTCTGTAAAACTATCTATTGATAATAAAGTTATAACTAAAGCACGAGCCACTTCAAAGAAAAAAGCTGAAGAAAAAGCATCAAAACGAGCCTTTTTTGTCTTTCAAACCAAAATGTCTAAATAATTTCTCTCTTTTCTATAAAACCATTAACTACAACGTTTTAGTTGCGTATTCTTATTAAGATTCAGAAAATCTTATAACTTTGAATATTTTAAATATTATATTTACACCGATTATATATAAGTTATGGCGGTACACAAACTTATTCTTGATGATATTTTTGATGAGGCGGTTTTTACTTTAATAGCAATTCATTGCACCATTGAAGACTACCGATTAGCATATCTTCTCAATAAGTTTTTAAGCATGAACCTTGTTAGAAAACGATGTGATTTAGATTTCAATCAAGGTAAATCTGTCTACTCAATATATAAATGGGAAGACAAAAAACATCTTGTAACATGGAATTTGGTTTCAAATATTTGCAAAACAAATGATTTTACAAAAGTTAATTCAGGACTATTATTTGAAACAACTCAAAGTGTTACCAAAACATTTAATTTGTTACCAGAATTAAAAAACGTAAATTATTTACTTAAAATTGATGACGAATTTAATGTTAAAAAAGAAAAATATATTATTAATACCATATTGAGTATTCCCCAAATAGCAACAGCCTATACGGTTGACCAAAGTCAATTGAAATCTAAAGACAATTTAATTTTTTACTAATGCCAATCAGAAAAAAAACAAAAATAGTAGCCACATTAGGGCCTGCTTCTAGTACCAAAGAAGTATTAAAAGGAATGCTTGATGAAGGTGTTGATGTGTTCAGAATTAACTTTTCGCATGCTGATTATAATGATGTAGCAGAACGAATTAAAATAATACGTGAACTAAATAATGAATACGGATACAATTGTGCCATTCTAGGAGACTTACAAGGACCAAAACTTAGAGTTGGAGTCATGAAAGAAGAAGTATTTGTTAATCCAGGAGATGAAATTATTTTTGCCACTGGAGAACGTTTTGAAGGAACTAAAGAACGAGTCTATATGACTTATGACAGATTTCCTCAAGACGCAAAACCCGGAGAGCGCATTCTTTTAGATGATGGAAAATTAATTTTTGAAGTTGTTTCAACAAATAAAGAAAATGAGGTAAAAGCAAAAGTCATTCAAGGAGGGCCATTAAAATCTAAAAAAGGAGTAAACTTACCAAACACCAATATTTCACAACCAGCATTAACTGAAAAAGATATTGAAGATGCGTTATTTGCTATCAAACAGCAAGTAGATTGGATTGCTTTATCATTTGTTCGTCATGCAGAAGATTTAATTCAACTTCGTGATTTAATTAACAATAATAGCGATGAAAAAATTCCAATTATAGCAAAAATTGAAAAACCAGAAGCAGTTGAAAACATTGATAAAATTGTTGCGCATTGTGATGGAATTATGGTTGCTCGTGGTGATCTAGGAGTTGAAATTCCTGCAGAAGAGGTGCCACTTATTCAAAAGCAATTAGTGTTAAGAGCTAAAAAAGCAAGAATACCAGTTATTATTGCAACTCAAATGATGGAAACAATGATTACCAGTTTAACTCCAACAAGAGCTGAAGTAAATGACGTGGCAAACTCTGTGATGGATGGTGCAGATGCCGTAATGCTTTCAGGTGAGACATCGGTAGGGCAATATCCGGTTCAAGTTATTAGACAAATGTCTAACATTTTAAAAAGTGTTGAAGACTCACCATTAATTAAAGTACCACAATTAGCACCTCATATTCGCACCAATAGGTACATTACAAAATCTATTTGTTATCACGCAGCAAATATGGCTAATGAAATTAATGCAAAAGCCATATCTACTTTAACAAATAGTGGATATACAGCGTTTCAAATTTCTGCATGGAGACCTCTTTCACATATATTAGTGTTTACATCAAATAAACGCATTCTTACTCAACTAAGTTTACTTTGGGGAGTAAAAGCATTTTTCTATGATAAATTTGTAAGCACAGATGAAACTATAGAAGATGTTAATAATATTGCATGTAAAATGGGTTATTTAGAAGAAGGCGATATGTTAATTAGTTTAGCAGCGATGCCAATTCAAGAAAAAGGAATGGTTAACACTTTACGTGTTACTGAAATTACATCGTGTCCTATTTAAAAGAGTAATTAATTAAAATTTTTAAACGTGACTTATTTTTAAAAGTAAGTCACGTTTTTTGTTTTTTAAAACTCAAACTTCAACTGAACACTAACACTTTTTTGTTCAGGTATTTTTTTTGTTTCAGTATTTAAATTTGATATAGAAATACCTAATAACCTAACGGAATTATTTAGTTTTTCTTGATACAATAAATCTTTCGCCGTATCTAAAATTAAAGATTTATCATTTATAAAATAGTGCAACGTTTTGCTTCTTGTTTGCAATGTGAAATCGCTGTACTTTATTTTTAAGGTTACAGTTTTTCCGGCCACTTTACTTTTTATTAATCTTTGCGACACTTCACCAGCAATTCGTTCTAATTTTTCAAGCATAAATATTTCACTGGATAAGTTTTCATTAAAAGTGTGTTCTGCAGCTAAACTTTTTCTAATTCTGTTGGGTTTTACCTCACTATTATGAATACCTCTTACCACATAATAATAGTATCTGCCAGATTTCCCAAAATGTTCATCTAAATAGTCAATGGTTTTTGATTTTAAATCTTTACCAGTAAATATTCCTAATTGATACATTTTTTCTGCGGTAACTTTACCAACACCATAAAATTTTCTGATATCAAGCTGTTCAAGAAACTCAATAACTTCTTCAGGGTTTACGGTTTTTTGTCCGTTGGGTTTATTATAATCACTTGCAACTTTAGCTATAAATTTATTAATTGAAATACCTGCAGAAGCCGTTAAACCTACTTCTTTAAAAATTCGTTCTCTTATCTCTTTAGCAATTAAAGAAGCACTCGGGTTTCCTTTTTTGTTCTTTGTAACATCTAAATAAGCTTCATCTAAAGAAAGAGGTTCCACCAAATCAGTATAATCAAAAAATATTTTTCTTATTTTTTTTGATATTTCATGATATCTGTCAAACCGCGGTTTAACAAAAATAAGTTCAGGGCAATTTCGTTTGGCTTGTATGCCACTCATAGCACTTTTTACACCAAATTTTCTTGCTTCATAACTGGCAGCACTTACAACACCTCTTTTTTCACTACCGCCAACAGCAATGGGTTTTCCTTTTAGTTCAGGATTGTCCATTTGTTCTACAGACGCATAAAATGCATCCATATCTACATGAATAATTTTTCTGATAGGTGGAATCTCAGCCATCTTGTAAAAATATAATATCTTTATCAAAGAGAATTATATGCCATGGCAAAAACAGCAATTATAATTGGAGCAACAGGTCTTACAGGTAGCTTATTATTACAACGTCTTTTGGATGATGACAGATATCAAACCATAAAACTTTTTAGCAGAAATAGTTGTAATATTAACCATTCAAAAATTGAAGAACATCTTATAGATTTATTTGAATTAGAAAAACATCAAGATTTATTTAATGCCGATGAGGTGTTTTGCTGCATAGGAACAACTAAAGCAAAAACTCCCGACGAGTCTACTTATCTTAAAATTGATTATGAAATTCCAGTAAATTTAGCTCGCATTTGTGCCAAAAATAGAATAGATACTTTTGTGGTTATTTCTGCATTAGGAGCTAATAAAAAGAGCAAACTGTTTTATAACCGAACCAAAGGAAGAATGGAAGAAGACGTATTAAGACAAAAAATTAAAAACACGTATATTCTTCAACCTTCTTTAATTACTGGAAATAGATCAGAAATAAGATTTGCTGAAAAAGTAGCAAAGATTTTTATGGCAGTTTTAAATCCTTTTCTAATAGGAAATTTAAAAAAATATCAATCCATTCACGCTAAAAATATTGTAAATACCATGATTTGGTTAGTAAATAACGATTATAAATCTGGACGCATTCCTTCAAACGAAATTCAAAAAATTTCTGATAAAGTATGATAGAAATAGAACGTAAGTTTTTAGTAACATCACTTGAGTTTATAAAAGATGCCTTTAAAAAAACCAGAATTATTCAAGGGTTTTTAAACACACATAAAGAAAGAACAGTAAGAGTTAGATTAAAGGGAGATAATGGATTTATAACTGTTAAAGGACTTTCAGATAATGAAGGCTTAAAACGTTTTGAGTGGGAAAAGGAAATTTCAAAGGAAGAGGCTGACGCATTATTAAAATTGTGCGAACCAGGAATTATTGATAAAACACGCTACGAAATAAAGGTAGAAAAACACATTTATGAAGTAGATGTTTTTCATGGTGATAATGAAGGGTTAATAATTGCTGAATTGGAATTAAAGAATGAAAATGAATCCTTTTTTAAGCCAAATTGGCTTGGAGAAGACGTTACAGGACATAATAAATATTATAACTCTCAGCTAAGTAAGCAACCTTATAAAACTTGGAAAAAATGAAAAATAATTTTTTATTGTCATTGCTTTTAACATTAATAATATCATGCCAACAACAACCAGAAAACAAAGGTGTTTCAAAAAATGTAGAAGTTAAAAAAACATTGAAACAACTTAAAGAAGAACTTAATGCAAAGGGATTTCAAACTTTTGATTATGTTGATGAAAAATCAAATGACACTATTTTAATGCAGCAGTATTTCATGGCATTTTTAAAAAGTGGGCATACACGCTCACAAACCAAACAAGAGGCAGACAGTTTGCAAACCTTACATTTAGCACATTTAAGCAAAATGTATGAATTGGGTTATGCTGATATTTCTGGACCGTTTGGCGATAATGGCGATATAAGAGGAATTACTATTTACAATGTTCCAACTTTAAAAATAGCTGATAGTTTAGCTAATTCAGACCCAATGGTAAAAGCCGGGAGATTAATTATTGAAATACATCCATGGTGGGCAGCAAAAGGATTTCCTTTAAGATAATACTAACGGTTTTAAGAATTATTTTACAACTAATAAATGTTGCCATTATATTAGTTTTACTAGCAATTCATTTTGTTATTAAAGAACAAACTTTTTGGTCATCATTGTATTTTTATGCATGTCCTTTACCAGTTATTATTTTTGGGGTTTTGGCAATGTCAATAATCCTTACAAAAAGATGGAGACGATATAATTTAATAATCGCAACAGTTTTGTTAATAATATGGTTAAGCAGAAGTTTTAAAATCCATATTCCCGATACCGTAAAAGAAACAGATTTAGAAGTGGTTTTTTGGAATGCATCAAGAGAAAACACATTCGAATCGGTCATTAATGAAAGTGGAGATATTCCAGATGTTATGGTATTGGTAGAGTTTAGAAAAAAAAACATTGAGGAGTTAAAAAAAAGATATCCTGAATATTATTTTTATAAATCAGACAGAGAACTATTTATTTTTTCTAAAACGCCATTAGATACAATAATTGAAAATACGTCAAACTATAATACTACGGTAATAAATTTTAAAACAGCAGGCCTAAATTTTTATGCAGTTGATGCAACAGGAAGCCCAGATGTTCCTAAAGAATGGGGATTAACATACATAAATAAATCAATTAAGGAAAAGAATAATACTATTGTTTTAGGAGATTTTAATGTGCCTTATGAATCTGTGTATTTAAAGCAACTTAAAACAGATTTTAATCAAGCATTTAATAAAAAAGGAAATGGTTTTAGAGAAACCTGGGTTTACAATATACCATTGCTTTCATTAGACCATATTTGGGTTTCAAAAGATTTAAAAATTTTAAAAACAAAGAAACTTTATACTACTAAATCAGACCATAGTATGTTGAAAACATTTGTTAGAAAGTAATCTCAACGCAAAATTATTTAATTCCTTTAATTAGATAATTCTAATCAAAGCTTTTTATAGTTTGTATTGTACATTCTCATAAGTTATAGAATTTAATTTTCAATCAATAAAGCTATTCTTTAAATTCAATCTCTTGTTAGATAATAATATTTAAATAAAACTTATAAAATATAGGCTTTTGCTATGTATGGTTTTTGTATTGGTAAATATTTCGAAAGACAAACATAATTGACTTAATTTGTTAAATTAAAATATATTTAAATCGTTTTGAATAAAAAGCTAAGTTTTCTAAAAATTAAAATTTCAAATAATTTTGAAATTATTTTTTTATTACTTTTTAGTTTTTCCCCATTTTTAAAGGCGCAAGCACAACTAGGTCTTTGTACAGGTAATTCAGGAGATCCTATTTTTACAGAAAACTTTGGGACAGGATTAACAAATAGTCCATTACCAGCAGGAACTACAACTTATACCTATGCGCCTACTGGTTATCCAAATAATGGTGATTATACAGTTAGAAATAATACCATTTCTAATGGTCTTGATTGGCATCAATTAACAGAAGATCATACAGTTGGAGATACAAATGGAAAATTTCTTATTATTCAAGCAGATCAAGTTGCTGGAGAGTTTTACAGAACTACAGTATCTGGGCTTTGTGAAACCACTACTTATGAGTTTTCTGCATGGGTAATAAACCTCGTTATTGCTAATAGTTTTTGCTCACGAAATGGTGGGACAATACCAATTAATGTTCGGTTTGAGATATGGGACAGTACTGACACAAATAGATTAGCATTTGGAGACACAGGTAATATTGTTGAAACTTTAAGTCCTATTTGGCGAGAATATGGTTTAGTTTTTCAAACCTTTACAGGACAAAATGAAGTTATTTTGAAAATGATTAATAATGGTCAAGGTGGTTGTGGAAATGATTTGGCTATTGATGATATAGAATTCAAATCTTGTGGAGATACCGTTCAAGTTGTAGATTCAAACAATAACACAACGGTTAGTTTATGTAGTTCTCAAACGCCATTAAACACAATACTAACAGCCACACCAGATGGGGTTGTTTACAGTTCTCATTTTTATCAATGGCAACAAAGTACAGATTTAGGAGTTACTTGGACAGATATTGTAGGACAAACAAACCAAACACTATCAATTTCAGTTTCAAATACTACTTATTATAGAGCTAAAATAGCAGAAGTAGCAATTAATTTAAGTAATTCCAGTTGTGTTTCTTTTTCAAATGAGTATAAATTAAATGTTACTATATTACCAGTTATGCCAACGTTAGCCTGTTGGGAAACAGCAACTATAAACAATGCAACCTGTTCATGGGAAGTCACTGGATCACAACCTACACAACCTCCAGTAGTAAATTGTTGGGATAACTGGGTTTTCAATCCCACAACTTGTATATGGGATAATACTGGAACACAACCCCCACAACCTCCAGTAGTAAATTGTTGGGATAACTACATATTCAATACTACAACCTGCGTTTGGGATAATACCGGATTACAACCTACACAACCTCCAGTAGTAAATTGTTGGGATAACTACATATTCAATACTACAACCTGCGTTTGGGATAATACCGGATCACAACCAGCACAACCACCAATAGTAAACTGCTGGGATAACTGGGTTTTCAATACCACCGCTTGTATTTGGGATAATAACGGTACACAACCTGTTCAATCTACAACAGCATGTTATGAAACAGCCACATTTAACACATCTACATGTATTTGGGATGTTATAGGCACACAACCCGTTCAACCAACATTAGCCTGTTGGGAAACAGCTACATTTAATAACACAACGTGTTCTTGGGATATTACTGGTACACAGCCAATACAGCCAACCTTAGCTTGTTATGAAACAACAACATTTAATACATCTACTTGTGTTTGGGATGTTGTTGGTTCTCCTCCAATACAACCCAATTTACAGTGCTGGGAAATAGCTACTTTAAACGATGCAACCTGTTCTTGGGAAGTTACAGGCACCCAACCAATTCAACCTAACTTAGAGTGTTGGGAAACTGCTACATTCAATACCATCACATGTTCTTGGGATGTTACAGGAACTCAACCAGGAAATATAATTGAAGAAAATTTAGATTTATGTGAAAACACTACTTTAAACTTATTAGCACAAACTAATATTTCAAACCCAACTTTTATTTGGAGCACAGGAGCTATTACAAATAATATAACTATTAATAGTGCGGGAACTTTCACCGTTGATATTACTGGTGGTGTTTGTTCTTTTGAAACAAGAATTTTTAATGTGACCCTTTTAGAAAAACCAATAATTGAAAATGTAATTTCTGATGGTAATGACATCATTATAACCACATCAAAAACGGGAGATTTTATATATTCTTTAGATGGAAATATTTTTCAATCTAGTAATGTTTTTTCAAATGTTGAAGGGGGGCTTTATAATATATTTGTAAAACAGCAAAATTGTATAAGCACAATATCATTGCAGTATTTACATTTCTATATTCCAAAATTCTTTACACCAAATAATGATGGTGTTAAAGATACATTTAGTTTGGCTGGTATAGAATTTTATAGCTCATCTGAAGTTTCTATCTTTGATCGTTATGGGAAGCTTCTAAAATTCTCTAAAAATAGTTCGTTAAGTTGGGATGGAACTTTTAGAGGGGAAAATTTACCATCTGATGACTATTGGTATGTCATTGTTATTGAAGGGAAAAAATTCACAGGACATTTTACATTGAAGCGTTAATAAAAATTTTATTGATTTGCATTTAAATCTTTTCCAAATTCATATTCCCTTTCTACCTTACAAATCTTAACATTATACCAGTTATACCAAGTTTCTTTTCCTTTTTGTTGAGCTTCAAGATGATCAGTTTGTTGTTTCCATGTTTTAATAGCATCTAAACTTTTCCAATAGCTAACAGTAATTCCAACATCATTTCTAGCGCTATCCATTCCTAAAAATCCATCTTGTTGTTTGGCAAGGGTTTCTATTCTATCAGCCATTTCTGTATATCCTTGAGTGTTTTCATAATGTTTTGAGGTAAAAATTACGGCATAATAAGGAAGTCTTTTTTTCATTGAAAAAGGAATTTAAAGTAAGGTTTAAAGTTACATTTTTTAAAAAACGAAGTCTATTTTTGAAATAACTTTTTATTAGTACCTTTATAACAAAATTTAATAATTCGTAAAAAATAAGCATATATGGAAGCTACTGCTACCGATTTCGGAATAAAACAAGCATTAATTCAATTAGGTGTAAAAGATATAAATGAGGGAACATCAACTGGTGCTAACTTCTTTTCAAATGGAGATATTTTAGAATCCTATTCTCCAGTAGACGGTAAACTAATAGGAAAGGTAAAAACCACAACAAAGGATGATTATGAAAAAGTAATGGATGTTGCCACAAAAGCATTTAAAACTTGGAGAACGACGCCGGCGCCTCAAAGAGGTGAAATTGTAAGACAGTTTGGGGATAAATTAAGAGAAAAAAAGCAAGCTTTAGGCAAATTAGTGTCTTATGAAATGGGCAAAAGTCTTCAAGAAGGTTTGGGTGAAGTTCAGGAAATGATTGATATCTGTGATTTTGCTGTTGGACTTTCTCGTCAACTTCATGGGTTAACTATGCATAGTGAACGTCCAGGACATAGAATGTATGAACAATATCATCCACTTGGTGTTGTAGGGATTATTTCAGCATTCAATTTTCCAGTTGCTGTTTGGTCTTGGAACACGGCATTATCATGGATTTGTGGTGATGTTTGTGTTTGGAAGCCTAGTGAGAAAGCTCCATTGTGTGGAATTGCATGTCAAAATATAGCTGCTGAAGTTTTTGCAAAAAATAAGTTACCAGAAGGCATTTCTTGTTTAATTAATGGTGATTACAGAGTTGGTGAATTTATGACGAAAGATACTCGCGTACCGTTAATCTCTGCTACTGGATCAACAAGAATGGGTAAAATTGTGGCTCAAGAAGTAGCAGGTCGTTTAGGAAAATCATTATTAGAATTAGGAGGCAATAATGCCATTATTGTAACGCCTGATGCCGATATAAAAATGACAGTTATTGGAGCAGTTTTTGGAGCTGTTGGAACCGCAGGACAACGTTGTACTAGTACGCGTAGATTAATTATTCATGAGTCTATTTATGATAAAGTTAAAACAGCCGTTACAGATGCCTATAAACAATTACGCATAGGAAATCCGTTAGATGAAACTAATCATGTGGGACCATTAATTGACACTGATGCCGTTAAAATGTATCAAAAAGCATTGTCAAGCGTAGTAGAAGAAGGAGGAACTATTTTGGTTGAAGGTGGTGTACTTTCAGGTGAAGGTTATGAAAGTGGATGTTATGTAAAACCAGCCATTGCTGAGGCTAAACCAGATTTTAAAATTGTACAGCATGAAACATTTGCCCCAGTTTTATATCTATTAAAATATTCAGGGAATGTTGAAAATGCCATAGAAATTCAAAACGGTGTTGTACAAGGATTAAGTTCAGCTATTATGACAAATAACTTACGTGAAGCAGAACTGTTTTTATCGGTTCAAGGTTCAGATTGTGGAATTGCTAATGTAAATATTGGAACATCTGGAGCTGAAATTGGTGGTGCTTTTGGTGGAGAAAAAGAAACTGGTGGCGGCAGAGAATCAGGTTCTGATGCTTGGAAAGTATATATGCGCCGTCAAACAAACACCATAAATTATACTACTGAGTTACCGTTAGCTCAAGGGATTAAGTTTGATTTGTAATTTTTAAGGAAATAAAAAACCTTGCTTCAATGCCGATTTTTTTCGGGAGAGACAAGGTTTAGTTTATAATTGATTAATAGCATTGCAAAATTCAATAAAAAATTGATTTGTAATGCTGTTTTTGTGTTAAGATATGGTTAAGCATTAAACCAATTGTTAGCTATATTTTACTTTTCTTAAAATCCTGATAGATTCTTTGAAAGAGTTATATACTTCTTCACTGTAATTTTTCAAAAAAGGTCTGGCTTCATTAAGCTTATCAATGGCTTCATGAAATAAGTTTAGATAACAAATTAAATAGGTAGCAGGCAGGTTTTTTAAATCTAACACTTCCATTTTTGAAAGTTCTTGTCCCTTTTTTAGTTTCTCTAAAATTGCGTTGTTACTATTGTAAATATGATGCAATGTTTTTTTATCATATTGTGGTGGTTCAAACAATAATTTTGTCTCAATAGTATAATTGGCATTGTTTTCAAATTGAATTATGGTTTCCTCAAGTTGGTAATATTTATTATTGTTTTGCAAACCAAGATTCACGTATTCAATGATTTTGAAAAAGTCTTCTTCATAACTTATTGAAACTTCATCTAAGGTTGAAAAAAACAAACGCACTTGCTCATTTACAAGTTCAATATCAACTCTAGAGAAAAACACCTCTTCTTTTACTACCTTTTTTTGTCCAGCCCAACAAACCACAAAGTATTCTTTAAAAACTTTATACTGTGGATTGTAATCTTTTCGTTTATTCATAAAATCAAAAACACCATTAAGCGTATGCTCTATGTTGTTTTGAGCATTATTTTCAATGGCTTCAACAATTTTAGAGTTGATATCTTTTATTTCAACATCAAAAATTTTTGGCATGCTCATACTTCCATCTCTAAAAAAAACAGAACCGCCATAATATTTCCAGATATTTTTTCTGAGAGATGTTATTTTATCGATAGGCCTAATAGTGACTAAGCCCACTACTTTGTCATCAGGTAAGTGTGGAAATGGAATGTTTTCATATTGCACAATAGGCGGATTGGTAAGGTATGCATTGATGAGGTTTTGAATTTTACTGTCATCAAAAAAATCTACACCTACAATGTTATTATCTTCATCGTCAACACCAATTACAATGTAAGAGTTGTTTTTTGGGTTACTGTTTGATAAGGCACAAATATGTTTTAAAAACTTTGCTTTTCCTTCTTTATGGCTAATATCAATCCTACGTTTTTTGTCATAAAAACTATTTTCGTCATTATGAGCTAAAAGATGCTTTATAAGTAGGCGTTTGTTAATCATAATTTTTTTTCCAGCATTGTCAATTTTATATATTCTTTTTTAAGATTGTACTACTGGCCTGAGCTGTTGGAAACACCAATAAATCGGCAATATTTACATGAATTGGTCTTGATATTACAAAATAAATAATCTCTGCAATGTCTTCTGCTTGTAAAGCTTGAAAACCTTTATAGACAGTGTCAGCAATTTTATCGCCTTTAAAGCGTACTTGAGAAAATTCGGTTTCCACCAATCCAGGGTTCACAGCACCAACCTTAATCCCAAAAGGGTTTAAATCAATACGCATCCCTTCAGTTATTGCTAAAACAGCGTGTTTACTTGCACAATATACATTGCCTTTAGGATATACTTCTTTTCCTGCTGATGAACCAATATTTATGATATGCCCAGATTGCCTTTCTGTCATTTGAGGAATAACTGCCTTGCTCACATAAAGCAACCCTTTTACATTAATATCCATCATAGCATCCCAATCATCAAGACTTCCACTTTGTATAGGATCCAATCCATGTGCATTACCGGCATTATTAATAAGAATATCTATTTTTTTAAAATCATCTGGCAAAGAATCAATAGCATTTTTTACTTCTGCCCGCTCTCTAACATCAAAATGTAATGTATGGACCTTGGTTAAAGATTCCAGTTCTTTTTTAATAGATTGAAGACGATCATCACGTCTTCCACATAAAATTAAGGAGATTCCATGTTTTGCAAATTCAAAGGCCGTTGCTTTTCCTATACCGCTTGTTGCACCAGTTATTAGGGCTGTTCTAGTCATTTTATAATAGTTTTTATGCAATTCAAGTATAAAAATACTTAAAACACAATAAACATTATCTAATTCTACAAGAATTAAGATTGAGTAATCATGTATAGTAAAAATCACTATGTTTTTTAACCAATTATTAACGGCATTCACAAAATATTTTAACCAATTATTAACAGCATGCCATTTAAAATTTTAACAATTTGCAATGCTCAAATAAGCATACTATATTCGGGCTTTAAAAAATTTTAAAAATGATGGAAGAAACAGGTATTATTGATATTAAGACTATTAATGAGAAGATAGAAAAGGAAAGTGCTTTTGTTGATTTACTAATGCTTGAAATGAACAAAGTTATTGTAGGTCAAAAGCATATGGTTGAACGTTTGCTTATAGGTTTACTTGGACAAGGGCACATATTACTTGAAGGTGTTCCAGGTTTGGCAAAAACATTAGCTATTAATACGTTAGCCAAAGCTATTGATGGGTCGTTTAGTAGAATACAGTTCACACCAGATTTATTGCCAGCAGATGTTACAGGGACATTAATTTACAACATAAAAGTTAACGACTTCTCAATTAAAAAAGGACCAATTTTTGCAAATTTTGTATTAGCGGATGAAATTAACAGAGCCCCAGCAAAGGTGCAGTCTGCCTTACTTGAAGCTATGCAAGAAAAACAAGTAACCATTGGTGACGAAACATTTATTCTTGACAAACCATTTTTGGTTATGGCAACTCAAAACCCTGTTGAACAAGAAGGGACATATCCATTACCAGAAGCTCAAGTTGACCGTTTTATGCTAAAAACAGTCATTGATTATCCAAAAATAGCTGAAGAACAACTCATTATGAGAGCCAACATGAAAGGTGCATGGGATAAAGTGAATCCTGTAGTTTCCATTGATACCATCTTGAAAGCACAACAAGCTGTTCGTGAGGTGTACATGGATGAGAAAATAGAAAAATATATTCTTGATATTGTTTTTGCTACTCGTTACCCAGAAAAATACAAACTAGCCGATTTAAAACCATTAATTTCTTTTGGAGCTTCACCACGTGGTAGTATTAATTTAGCTGTAGCAGCTAAATGTTATGCGTTTATAAAACGTCGTGGTTATGTAATTCCAGAAGATGTTAGAGCGGTTGTTTACGATGTATTAAGACACAGAATAGGCATTACTTATGAAGCCGAAGCTGAAAATGTAACTTCAGTTGACATCATCAACAAAATTGTAAACGAAATAGAAGTACCTTAAAATTGACAATTGATAATTGATTATTAACAAAAATTAATCAATAATAAATATTCAATAGACAATTGAAAAATGGATACTAAAGAATTACTAAAAAAAGTACGAAAAATAGAGATTAAGACACGCAGGTTGTCCGATCATATATTTGGAGGCGAATACCATTCCACCTTCAAAGGACGTGGTATGACTTTTAGTGAGGTAAGACAATATCAATATGGAGATGATGTTAGAAATATTGATTGGAATGTTACCGCAAGATATAGCGAACCTTTTATAAAAGTTTTTGAAGAAGAACGCGAATTAACCATGCTATTAATGGTTGATATTTCAGGTTCAGAATTTTTTGGAACACAAGAGCAATTTAAAAATGAAGTCGTTACAGAAATTGCTGCAACTTTAGCTTTTTCAGCCACTCAAAACAATGATAAAATTGGCTTAATTCTATTTTCTGATAAAGTGGAGCTTTATATTCCACCCAAAAAAGGGCGTTCACACGTATTAAGAATTATTCGAGAACTTATTGAATTTGAACCTCAAAGCAAAGAAACCAACATTGCTGAAGCTTTAAAGTTTTTGTCTAGTGTGATGAAGAAAAAAGCCATCGTTTTTGTGCTTTCAGATTTTATTGCAGACGATTTTCAGCATACCATGAAAATTGCCGCAAAAAAACATGATGTAACAGGCATTAGAATTTACGATAAACGCGAAGTAGAGATTCCCAATTTAGGAATGGTTCAAATGCAAGATGGAGAAACAGGAGAGCTTATGTTGGTTAATACAGCATCAAAAACAGTAAGACTTAATTATGCAAAATACTACCAAGAACGGGTAGATTATTATAAAGATAGTTTTTCAAAATCTGGCGCAGGCGCCATTGATTGCCGTGTTGATGAAAGTTATGTAAAAAAATTATTAGGATATTTTAAAGCGAGAGCATAACCCATTTATGAATTACGATTTAAAAATATTGAAATCAAAACACACACCTACAAGAATACAGCATCAAGATAAAAAGCCTTTTTATTTTAGAATATGCTTGTCTGCATTCTTAGCTCTAACATCTATAGTCTCTTTTTCTCAAGTAAAAGCAACGATAGATTCAACATCCATAAAAATTGGAGCACAAATTACCTATAAAATTCAAGTAGAAACAGATACAACCAACTTGGTAGTATTTCCTGAAGGACAATCATTTTTGCCTTTAGAAATGATTGATTCTTATAAAACAGATACGCTTAAACAAAATGACAAGTATAATCTCATAAAAACATACGGATTAACACAATTTGATTCTGGAGCTTACACAATTCCTCCTCAAAAAATTATTATAGGCGACAAAACATTTTTCACAGATTCTTTGAAAGTTGAGGTAAGAAATATTTTGGTCGATTCTACAAAACAAGGACTTTATGATATTAAACCAATTATAGAAGTTGAAAAATCTGCTAGTCAATGGTGGAAATATTTACTCTATGTGCTAATGGCATTAGGTGTTGTTGCTGGGTTATTATATTGGTTTTTATGGCGAAAAAAACCACTTACCGAAGAAGAAAAAATAGCCTTACTTCCACCATATGACCGAGCAAAACTAGCTTTAAAAAAATTAGAAGATAGCCCTTATTTAAAACAAGATGAATTTAAAGAATACTATTCTGAGTTAACACTTATTGTTAGAAAATATTTAGACGAAAAAGTGTATGATCATTCTATGGAAAGCACAACCGATGAGCTTGTAAATAGACTAAGATTATTAAAAGAAGGCAATCAAATAGATTTAAGTCAAGACACTATAAAAAATATAGAAAGTATTTTAAAGCGTGCCGATTTGGTAAAATTTGCTAAGTCTAAACCAGATATTTCTTTGGCAGAATTAGATAGAAAAACAATTGATGTAGAAATTGACCGCGTTAAAGAAGTGTTGCCCGAAGCTTCTGAAGAAGAAAAATTGCTTGACGAAAAATACAGAGAAGAATTAGAAAGAAAAGAAAAACGCAAAAAAATAGTCATAACGGTTGCCATATGTGCATTTCTTTTAATGGCAACATTTGTTGGATTTGGAATAAAATATGGATTTAATTATGTAAAAGATACCATCGTTGGTAATGACAGTTTAGAACTACTTGAAGGCGAATGGGTAACCAGTGATTATGGTGTTCCACCAATCACAATTTCAACACCAAAAGTATTAAAGCGTATATCACCAGAATTGCCTAAAGAAGTAGCTCAACAAGCTCAAGTAACCATGTTTGGCTATGGTAGTTTAATAGAACGATTTAATATTGTAGTGGCAACTTCCATAGTAAAAACACAAGAAGATAAAAAAGAAGAAAATAAAGTAGATTTAAAACAAGTCGTTGAAAATAATATTAAAACATGGGAGGAAAGTGGTGTTCAAAACATCCTTGTTAAAGACGAAAAATTTGTAACACCAAATGGAGCCGAAGGTTTGAAAACTCATGGAACTGGTGATTTCCCTTTAGGGTCTACTAAAAATCTATCAAGAGGGAATTATGTCATACTAGCTTTTAATTCTAACAATGTTATTCAAGAAGTTATTTTATCTTGGAGAGAAGGCGATACCTATGCAGACCAAATGGCAGAGCGAATTTTAAATTCAGTTGAACTTATTAAACCTAAAGAATAATGTTTGAAGGCATTGAATTTGTAAATAAAAATGCATTCTGGTTGCTAGTATTGCTTCCTATAGCAATGCTTTGGCACATTATTAAGTACAAAAAACAAACAGCTGAGCTTAAAATATCTAGCTTAAAAGGCTTTAAGGTTACCAACTCTTGGCTACCAAAACTCAAGCATTTATTATTTATGTTAAGGTTATTGGCAATAGCGCTAATTATTATGGCACTAGCTAGACCTCAAACTGTTGATGTATCTACAAAAACCAAAACAACAAGAGGTATTGATATTGTTATGGCTATTGATGTTTCTGCCAGTATGTTGGCAAAAGATTTATCGCCAAACAGATTAGAGGCTTTAAAAAATGTGGCTGGCGAATTTATAAAAGGAAGACCTAATGACAGAATTGGATTAGTAGAATATGCCGGTGAAAGTTATACTAGAACCCCAATTACAAGTGATAAAACTATTATTTTAAGGTCTTTAAAAGATGTTAGATATAACACTGTAATTGAAGGCGGTACAGCGATAGGTTCTGGTTTGGCAACAGCAGTTAATAGGTTAAAAGATAGCAAAGCAAAAAGCAAGGTCATTATATTATTAACCGATGGAGTTAATAATTCAGGATTTATAGATCCTAAAATTGCAAGTGAATTAGCCGTAGAATATGGTATAAAAGTATATACTATTGGATTAGGAACTAACGGAACTGCCTTATCTCCAATAGCCATTTTACCAAATGGAGATTTTCAGTATGGACGCGTACCTGTTGAAATTGATGAAGCTTTACTAAAAGAAATTGCAGAAGTAACTAGCGGAAAATATTTTAGAGCTACCAATAACCAAAAGTTAGAAGAAATTTACGCAGAAATTAATAAGCTTGAAAAGACAGATATTGATGAATTCAAGTATTATAATTATCAAGAAAAATATCGGCCATTAGTGATTTTAGCTGGATTGCTATTGCTTATAGAGTTTTTATTAAGATCTACAATTTTTAGAAGTTTTGTTTAAACCAATCAGTGAAAAACAAATTAACAATAGATGTATCAATTAGAAGAAAAAATATGGTTTTGGGTTTTAGGAGTTATTCCTGTAATATTCCTATTCTTTCTTATTTTACAAATCTGGAAGCATAAGTCGCAAAACAAGTTTGCTGACAAGCAATTACTTAAAAAACTAAGTCCCAATACTTCTTTATTCAAATCTATATTAAAAATAGTCGTGTTAAGTTTAGCTTTTGCTTGTCTTGCTATTGCTTTGGTGAATCCAAAAGTAGGCACCAAACTTGAAACTGTAAAACGTGAAGGTGTTGATATTGTATTTGCCATAGACGTATCTAAAAGTATGATGGCAGAAGACATTGCCCCAAACAGATTAGAAAAAGCTAAACAATTGGTTACCCAAATCATTAACAATTTAGCCAGTGACCGCGTTGGTATTATTGCGTATGCAGGAAAAGCATTTCCACAGTTGCCCATTACAACAGATTATGGTGCAGCCAAAATGTTTTTACAAAGCATGAACACTGATATGATTTCGTCACAAGGAACAGCAATCAATGAAGCCATTAAATTGGCTAAAACCTATTATGATGATGAAGAGCAAACCAATCGTGTTTTAATTATTATTTCAGACGGAGAAGACCATAGTGAAGAAGCCGCTTCTGTTGCAGAAGAAGCCAGTGAAGAAGGAATTCGAATATTTACCATTGGAGTTGGCGATGTTAAAGGTGGTCCAATTCCAGAAAAAAGAAACGGAATTGTTTTAAATTATAAAAAAGACAGTAATGGAGAAACTGTTATTACCCGTTTAAATGAAGAAATACTCCAAAGTATTGCTAGCAAGGCAAACGGTAATTATATTAATGGTAGAAACACCAATGAAGTTGTAGAAAAAATAGGAGAAATTTTAAATAAAATGGACAAAACAGAGTTTGAAGCCAAACAATATGCCGATTTTAAAGACCAATTTCAATGGTTTTTAGGCCTTGCATTGTTCTTTTTATTTTTAGATATTTTCTTATTAGAACGAAAAACAGCTTGGTTAAAGAAACTTAATTTATTTAATGAGAATTTATAAAACCTTTAACTAACTGAAATTTATAGGTTTAATATCTTTAGGGTAGTTTTTTAAGCTATTTTTAAAACTGTTGAAAGACAATGATCATGAAAAACATAATTATATTCATAGTAACTTTAACTGTATCATTTTCTTTTTCACAAGAAAAAGAGAAGCAGGATTTGTTAGCCTTAAAAAAGGCTAATGATTATGTGTATGAGGCCAATAAATTATCTGGTAAAGATGATTTTGTTGCGGCTGAAATGGAATATAGAAAAGCAATTTCAAAAGATGCTTCAAATACCGTAGGAGCATATAATTTAGCCAATGCCTATTACAAAAAAGGGAGTTTAGATGAAGCGTTATATCGCCAACAGGAAGTTGTGAAAACTTCTACTTCTAAAGCAGAAAAGCATAAAGCATTTCATAACATTGGGAATATTTTAATGAAAAATAAAAAATGTAAAGAAGCCGTAGAAGCCTATAAAAATGCATTAAGAAATGACCCAACTGATGAAGAAACACGCTATAATCTTGGTTTAGCCAAAAAATGTGCTGAGCAACAAAAAGATCAGCAAGATCAAAATAAAGACGATAAGGATAAGCAAGACAATCAAGATAAAAAAGACGAGAATAAAGATAAGCAGGATCAAAAGGATAAAGAAGGCGATAATAAAGATGACCAAAAAGACAAAGGAGATCAGGATAAAAAAGAAGGAGACGATAAAAAAGATGAAGACGGAAAGCCTAAAGATGATAAAAAAGATCAAGATAAAGGCAAGCAAGACGACCAAAAGAAAGATCAACAAAAGCCCCAGCCACAACCTGGAAAATTATCTGATCAGCAAATAAAAAGTTTGTTAGAAGCCATGAATAATCAAGAACAAAAAGTTCAAGAAAAAATGAATGCCGAAAAACAAAAAGGAGTTAAAATAAAAACAGATAAAGATTGGTAAGCAGATTGACGAATCGCGAATCACAATTTTAATAATGGTGTATCGTAAAACCCAAATCGTTAATTAATATGAAATTTATAAAACACATAACAATACTATTCATTTTGCTGGTTTCAAGCATTACTTATGCGCAAGTAAAGTTTGAAGCTAAAGTGAGCAAGAATAAACTAGGAGTAAATGAACGTTTACGAATAGATTTTGAAATGAATCAAGATGGCGATCATTTTAATCCGCCAGATTTTAGCAATTTCACAGTAGTTGGTGGTCCAAATCAATCCGTGAGTAATTCTTGGATTAATGGCGTGCGTTCCTATTCTAAAACATACAGCTATTTTTTAGCTCCTAAAAAGCAAGGTGTTTTTACTATTGACCAAGCAACTATAAATATTGATGGAGAAACCTATAAAACGGTTCCTTTAAAAATAGAAGTTACTACGGCGGTTGAAATACCTAAAGATCCTAATGACCCAGATTATTTAGCGGCTGAAAACATTCATTTAGTAGCTGAAATTTCTAAAACAGATCCATATTTAAACGAAGCCATAACCGTAGTTTATAAACTGTATGTGTCACCAAACACTGGCGTAGATAATTGGCAAGAAACTGAGAGCCCAAGATATAATGATTTTTGGAGTCAGAATATTGATATGAAAGGACAAAAAGTTCAAACAGGAACTTTTAATGGCGAAGATTACCGCTTTCTAGTGCTAAGAAAAACCGTATTGTACCCACAAAAATCAGGAAAATTAAATATTGAACCATTAAGTTTAGATATTTCAGTTCAAGTACCAACAAACAGGCGTGATATTTTTGGAAGAAGATTAATGACACAAGCGCACAGAACGGTTTCTGCTGGTAGTAAAACTATCAATGTAAAACCATTGCCAGAAGCTGGTAAACCAGCAGATTTTTCAGGTGCAGTTGGTGATTTTAGTTTTAATGTTTCCATGTCAAAGACTGAATTGAAAGCGTCAGAATCGTTACAAGCTAAAGTAGAAGTTAAAGGAAAAGGAAATTTAAAACTAATTAATCTTCCTATAATATCGTTGCCAAGCTCTTTAGAGGTTTTTGAGCCCGAACACCATGAAAATGTTATCACAAATTTAGATGGTATGCAAGGAAGTGTTTCTGACACTTATACTGTTGTTCCTCAATTTAAAGGGAAGTATCCAATACCAAGCATTTCATTTACATATTTCGATTTAAAAACAGAAACCTATAAAAGAATTGAATCAAAAGAATTAGTTATTGATGTATTAGAAGGCCCAATAAGCGGAGCAAATTCAAATGATAATTTAGTTTCAAATACTGTTAAGCAACCCGTAGTTTTAAGCAGTGACCAATTTGCCTTTATTAAAACAAAAACAAATTTCACCTCTACAAAACCTTCTTATTTTTTTCAAACAAATTTATTTTGGAGTAGCTTGTTATTGCCATTTTTAGCAATTCCATTAGCTATCGTTTTTAGAAGAAAAAAGGCTGAACGTGATGCCGATGTTTTTGGTAATAGAATAAGAACAGCCGACAAATTAGCTAAAAAATATTTAAGTAATGCAAAGAAAGCACTAGGAAAAAAAGAAGAATTTTACATTGCTCTTGAAAAAGCATTACACAATTATCTAAAAGCAAAATTGCATATTGAAACCAGTGATTTTAGTAAAGATGTTATTAAAAATCTTCTTGCAGAACGCCAAGTTGATGCGCAAACAATTACAGATTTTATAGCCATTTTAGAAAACTGTGAATTGGCAAGATATACACCAATTACAATAGTAACCATGCAGCAAGATTATGATAAAGCCGCCAAAACTATTTCATTAATTGATAAACAAGCCAGTTAAGATGAAACAGTTATTTTACATACTGATAGCACTGTTTAGCACTGTTATTTTTGCTCAAAACCAAACGTTGTTTGAACAAGGTAATCAGCTTTATAATCAAGGAAAATATGCAGAAGCCATAGAAAAATATAAAGCAATACTTAAAACTAATAATCATTCTGAAGCTTTATATTTTAATTTGGCCAATGCGCATTATAAGTTAAATCATATAGCGCCAAGTATTTTTTATTATGAAAAAGCTTTAAAGTTAGCCCCAGAAGATCAAGACATCAAAAACAATTTAGCATTTGCTAAAAACATGACCATTGATGCTATTGACACGATACCAGATGCTGGTTTTTCAAAACTTATAAAGAAAATCACAGACATTATGAGTTTTGATGATTGGGCCAAAGCGGCCGTTGTTTGCGTTATTATTTTTGTGCTATTAATTTTACTCTATTATTTTACCTATTCTACCAATAAAAAAAGACTAGCATTTATAACTGGTAACATATTTCTTTTTGTTGCCGCTATATCTCTTTTCATAGCATTTCATAAGTATAATCTTAGTAAAAAGGATAAACCAGCTATTATTTTTGCTCAAGAAACCGTTATTAAAGGCGAGCCAAACACAAGAAGTCAAGAGCTATTTAGATTGCACGAAGGCACCAAAGTTCAAATTCTTGACACTATTAATCAATGGAAAAAAATTAAACTTGCCGACGGAAAAACAGGTTGGATAGAAAATGAAGATATTAAAGAACTTTAGTTTATTTCAAGTATCTTTATCTCAAACAATTTAAGAGCGATGAATTTAGATAAAGTATTTGAAAACAATAAACAATGGATTGAAGAGAAATTATCTAACGACCCTAATTATTTTGAAAATTTAGGCAAGGGACAAAATCCAGAACTCTTATTTATTGGCTGTTCAGATAGTCGGGTTACTTCAGAAGAACTTATGGGCCTTGGCCCAGGCGAAGTCTTTGTGCACCGCAACATTGCCAACATGGTTATTAGCATTGATTTGAATGTCATGTCTGTGGTTAATTATGCCGTTGAATATCTTAAAGTAAACCATGTTATTGTTTGTGGACATTATGAATGTGGTGGTGTAAAAGCAGCTATGCAATCGGCAGATATGGGTATTTTAAATCCTTGGTTACGTAATATAAGAGATGTATATCGTATTCATAAAAACGAATTAAATAGTATTACTGATGAAGGTGAAAAATATGATCGACTAGTTGAGCTTAATGTTAAAGAGCAATGTGTCAACTTAATTAAAACAGCCACTGTTCAAAAAGCATTTAGAGATAGAGGACTAAAAGTTCATGGTTGGGTTTTTGATGTGCATACAGGTAAGCTTATAGATTTAAAAATAGATTTTGTGAAGTATTTAAAAGATATTATGGAAATCTACCATTTAGATTAAATGCCATTATATATCACTAGAATTATCGTCTGCTTTAAGGTCTTCGCCTATTGGTTTTCCATTAACAATAACATTTGGAAATAAGCTTGGAATTAATGATTTAACAGGATTGTAAAGCACAGACTCTTGTTTATCAACAGTTTTAACAAAAGGCACATTTGCTTTCATTTTATCCAAAACAATAAGTATTACACTTAGTATTAAAGCAACTTTTAATCCACCAAAAACAGCACCAAGTATTTTGTTAAAAAGCCCAAGCATGGCAAAATCAGCAATTTTAGTGAGTGCTTTTCCGGCCAATGCAATCACTAAAACTATAATAATAAAAGTAATTGCAAAAGCAGCAATATTAACGGTGTTTTCATTCCAATCTACACGGTCTTTTAAAAAAGTAGCAACAAAATTACTAAAATGAAAAGCGCCATAAACACCAGCAATTAAAGCAACTAAAGAAGCTAATTCCACAAAAAAACCACGCATAAAACCGCGTATTAATCCTAAAACGAGTAAGGTTAAAAGAACGATATCTAAAATACTCATAAGCGCTATATTTATAACAAACCTACATAATTTTTGTTTTAAATTTGCAATTACAATATGAAATAAAGTATCATGTAGGTTTCATCTGATATCTTTTTAAAACATTTTTTTAGATGAAATATAAAGTTTTGGTTGCAAACCACTTTACAACTTTAGAACTTTGTAACTTTGCCACTTTGAAACTAAAAAAATGTCAAGAGACGAACAATTAAAACAACGCTGGGAATTAGTAACAAAAAAATTGTCCAATCAGTTTGCCGATGGAGATATTTTAGATCTTGATGCTATTATTTATTTAATTGGTGTTCAAGAACTTGGGCAACTTGATAGAACCTTTAAAAAAGACCAAAAGCTTGATTTAATGCATATTGCCATATGTAAGTTATTAATGCCTTATGGTTATTACGAACTTGATTTTGTTGATGATGAAGGTTGGCCGCATTATAAAGTAAAAGAAACTTTGCCGTTTTTAAAAGCTGGTGAACAAAGCGTTTTGATAAAAGAAGCTATAGTAAATTACTTTGTAGAAACGGAGTATATTGATTAACTTTTTTGTCATTGCGATGCAAATTTTAAATTTGCAGTGGCAATCTGTTTTCTTTTTAAGTAGATTACTTCGTCTTTTCATCCTCGTAATGACGATATTTTAATTAAATTTGCCATCATTTTTGAATTGATATCATGATAGAAAAGATAAAAGAACTTATTGCTGAAGCAGAAGCTTTTAAAGCACAATCAAAAGAAGAGGTTGAAACTTTCCGTATAAAGTATTTAGGAAAAAAAGGATTATTAAACGACTATTTTGCCGAGTTTAAAAATGTTGCTAATGACCAGAAAAAAGAGTTTGGCCAGGTCATTAATAAACTTAAAAAAACGGCTGAAGATAAAGTTATTGCTTTAAAAGAAGAACTAGAAAGCAATGAGGAAGTAAATGGCATTTATGGTGATTTATCTAGGCCAGGTGACCCTATTGAAATAGGAGCACGTCACCCTATATCTATAGTTAAAAACCAGATTATTGATATATTTTCTCGTATAGGCTTTAACGTAAGTGAAGGCCCAGAAATGGAAGACGACTGGCACAATTTTACTGCATTAAACTTACCAGAATATCATCCAGCACGCGATATGCAGGATACGTTTTTTATTCAAACAAATCCAGATATTTTATTGCGTACGCATACCAGTTCTGTACAAGTGCGTTATATGGAAAACAATAAACCACCTATTAGAACTATTTCTCCAGGTAGAGTGTTTAGAAACGAAGCTATTTCTGCGCGTTCGCATTGTTTCTTCCATCAGGTTGAAGGTTTATATATTGATAAAGACGTGAGTTTTGCCGATCTTAAACAAACGCTTCAGTATTTCACCACAGAAATGTTTGGAAAGTCTAAAATACGGTTGCGCCCATCCTATTTTCCTTTTACAGAGCCAAGTGCTGAGGTTGATGTGTATTGGGGTTTGGAAACCGAAACCGACTATAAAATGACCAAAGGAACTGGCTGGCTAGAAATTATGGGTTGTGGCATGGTTGACCCAAATGTACTTGAAAACTGTGGTATAGACTCCAAAGTGTATTCTGGTTTTGCCTTCGGAATGGGCATTGACCGTATTGCCTTATTGCTTCATCAAATTAGCGATATTAGATTGTTAAGCGAAAATGATGTTCGGTTTTTAGAGCAGTTTAAGTCAGCATTATAGTTTCATTGAAGATTGATTTCTTTATTTTGATTTCATCATTTTAATTGAAAACCATCCAAGAATGGAAACTAATAATAAAATAATAATCCATAGCCATATTTTATTTTGAAATAATGGCGCGTTATTAGATGTAGGTTTTTTATAAATCACTTGTTCTTCGCCTAATGTTAAACTAGCAATGGTATCAGGAGTTTTTGAAATAAAACGCTCAATATCATAATTTGGCCTGTAAACATTTGAATTTCCGTAGGTTAAAAAGTATTTAGCAGGTTCAGTAAATCGAATATCTATATTATAAATAGTCCCTTTTACATCAATATTTTTAATTTTTAAGGGTTCATTGTCTTGATTATTGACTATGATTTTAAGCTTTTTTACAACCGTATTTTCAAATGCAAACACATTATTTTCAATAGAATTTAAGGTGCCATTTGTTAAAGTTCTGTAATTATATACATAGCCATTTTGGGTTTTAACACTATCTGAAACGTATTTAATCATAATGGGTCGATAATAGTCATAAGATGCATCAACATCAATTTTTAAATAGCTTACAGGTACGCGTTTTGATAACTCTATGTTAATCTCAGAATTTTTTTCTTGTTTTTTTTCTTCTATGACCAAGCTCTTAATATTGCAATCATAAAACGCCCCTTTTTCAATCGTGTTGTAACTTGCTTTCACAGATTTTAACTCTGTTTTTTCAAGACTTTTCACAAGAATTCTAAAATATCGATACTGAGAATTTGGGAATGTTATCTTGCTGTATTCATAAAAAGTTTCGGCATTTTTTATTGATAATATGCGGTAATCATCCACTATCATAAACCATTCATCTTGATTATTGCTGCCTTCTAAAGATATTCTCCAGTCAAAATTAAACTGTTTAAAGTCTAATTGTAATTGATTTATAACTTCTTGATTTGGAACTTCAAGCGTGAAATAATAGCCTTTTTCGTTATGAGACGTATTAATTATTTTGAAATAGACATTGGTTTTAATTTGTTTTTCACTTTTAAGAGTCAATAGGTAAGGCGCTTCAATGGTGTCATTTTTTTCAGAAATACCAAAAATTCTTAAATCTGATAAATTAGGAGATATTTTTTCAAAAATATCATTAGGTAAGACTAATTTATGCCAAGAATTTTTTACGCCTTTTAGCTCGCGTTTGTAGCTGTATTTTTGCATTTGCCCAAATGAAAACACAAAAGATAAAAGAAAAAGGTAAATAAAAATTTTAGACTTAAATGTCATCAGAAATGTTGCTTTTAAATTTATTATATAAAAATGAAATGATTAATAAAAGAATACCTAAAGATACAAATACAATAGTTTTTGCAATAGTTCCTAAATGCGAAATATCATAAAAGAAAAGTTTTAATAATGTCACAGAAAAAAGAACAATGGCTGCAATACGTAAATGCTTTCTTTGCTTCCAAATGCCTAAAGCAATGAGCAGTAATGCATATACGCCCCAAAGAATACTTAAACCTAATTTATAAGATTGTGTTGAGCCAGATAGATCCATGACATTAACAAGTTCGCTGCTGGCAATCCACAATATGATAGTATAAAATGAAATGCTAAATGGCACTTTGTTAGTAATTTTCATAAACTCCTGAAGCACATATTTATAGCTAATAAATAAGGTTAAGGCCACAAATACATATGAAACATAACGGATAGCAATATACCATATTCCAATATGATAATATTCAGACAGATTTTGGCTTAGATAATGATCTCGTAATTCGCTTAAAGCATATAATCCTAGAGTTAAGAAGAAACATATCACAATACTGTTTAGCGCAATATTAATAAAGCCAAATGTTTTGTTCTGCAATTTTTTAATATTGAAAAAAGAAAGTGCAGAAACAAAAAACATAGAATAGATAAGTAACCAAACCGTTTTAAATTTTAATAAGTTATAATTATTATAATATTCATGATAGGCTTCATCATTGAAAGTTAATGCGGATTCATTATAAAGCGTTTGAAAATAATAATCTATTTCTAGAAAAAGACCTATGTAGATAGTGCTTATAATAATAGCAGGAGCTACAAAAGAGATGGTTTTTTGGTTATCTTTTTTAGCACTTTCTTCAGTTAAATATGACTTGTTTTTGTTTATAATATATATAAAACCAAAAGCAGCAACAACTAAAAGGGTAGTTAAAAAGTAACTGTTTAAAAGGGGCATTATTTTATTGGAATCGGTAATGTTCCAATAACTTATATATCCATTACTCCAATCTTCATAAAGACTTAAAATAGCTAAAGCCATTAAAGGATACGATATATATTCATATGTGGAAATTAACTTTGTTCGCCCTATCCAAAACAGTAAAGCCGCTTCTGCAATCCATAATAACGTTACCCAATTACCATTTAGTTGTACCGGAATTGTAATAGTAACAAACACTAAAACTAAACCTACAACCAGATAAAATAAGTTTTTGTCAGCAAGTTTTAACCTATATATTATAACACTTACTATAAAATGTAACAAGGCATTACAAAGTGTAAATAGTCCTAGTAATTGACTGCCGGTTTCATGATTGTCAAGAATTGAGTATCCAAAGCCATAAAATATAAAAGAATTAACGAGTAATAGTATAATATCTAAAGTTTCAAACGCTTCTTTTTTAATTAGTTTGTAAGCTAAAAATGTCGCATAAAAAATGACAAAAAATACACTCGCAAAAATCAGTGCCATCGTAAAGTCATTAGAGCTATTATAATTAAAGTTAAACCACGAATAATAAATTAACCATGTTAAAATAAACGATACATAGTAAAGCGGTTTCCAATACTTATAAAAAGCCAGCACTAAAATACCCATATTAATCATAGCCATATAACTAAACAAAACTGCCGCATTACCAGAATCATCACTTAGTAAAAAAGGTACAGCATAAGCACCAACTAAGCCAATATGCGCAATGAGTTGCTTATTATATTGTAAAGCCGCAAAAACGGTAAAAGCCGTAAATACAAACATGAGCGCAAACGTTATTAATTGAGGCATTAACTCATAATAACTGTAAGCCGCATAGGTGAGAAAATATAAAATAGCCATAGCACCACTCACTAAAACAGCACTAAAATTTTCATATTTAGGTTTTAGTTTCATAGACAAACCTAATAAGCTTAATCCTAGTAAATATCCAAGTATTATGCGAGTTAACGGACTTATTAAATCGTTTTCAATGGAATATTTAGCACCAATACCAACACCAATAATTAAAATGCCTATCCCTATTTTATTGATAAGGTTTTCTCCAATAAATTTTTCAAGTTCATTACTTATTTTTATGGAGTTTTGATTAGCAATTTTCTTTTCAATTTGTATTTCAGGTTCATTTGAAATGGTTTGAATAGTTTTTTCAGTTGCAACTTCTTTTTTGATTTTTGGCACAGCAATCCAAAGAATAATGTATAGTAAAAAACCAATACCAAAAAATAAAGAAAGAAGTATCCAAAAAAAACGAACAACATATCTGTTAATGCCAAGATAAGATCCTAAACCAGAACAAACGCCACCTAAACCACGATGATATACATCTCTAAAAAGCCCTTTGCCTTCTTTATCTTTTGCTTCATTACGTTCTTTAAAATTTGGAGTTTCAACAAGAGGTTTTTTTTCTACGAGTTGTTGATTTTCAGATGTTTTAAATAGATTTAATTCGTTTTGTAAATCAGCAACTTCTTTTGAAAAGGCTTCTTGCTTTTTTAAAAGTAAGTCTAACTTTTTTTGAAGGTCATCAACTTTATTTTGATTATCCATAATGCCTTTGTAATTTATAGAATAATAATTTTTTATTGTGGAAATAACAATATACAATTTAGATGAATAGCTAATTTAGTTGTTTTTTTAACACTAATTCAAGTTAAAACAGTTTGTTTAATAATCACGTAAAATAAGTACTTTTAGACCTTTAAAATTTTAAAGTTGTGAAAAAAGATATTCATATTCCAAAAGTAGAAAACGTGTATGTTGCCGTTGTTAATGAGTATAATGATATTTATAAAACCAACGATTGGAATGCCTATATTATTAATGATAAAAATGTAGATTTAGAGATGGTTTTAATTGTTGTAAGAGGTTTTACTGAAGCTAAAGTAACGTCAACTATGCGTCATAAACTAGACAAACTTCCAGCCAAAAGTTTTGCAAAAATAGAGTTTATGCAAGAAGAAGTGTTGCAATTAAACAATGAGTTTAAAATCACTTTTTTTGAAGGAAATAACATGTTTGATAAAACCTATTTATTTAGAAAAAACACCATTAACGAAAAGGCTTTTCAAAACATTCCTGTAATGAATAAAAAAGGTGTTTTGGTAAAATAGTTAATCTAACTTTTCCGTTAATCTTTTAAAAGTCTTTTTTGGGTCTTTGCCTTCATATAAAATCTCATAAACAGCTTCTATAATGGGCAGTTTTGTTTTACTTTTATTTTTTTCGTTGAGTAAATGCGCACTTTTTGCAGCGTAATACCCTTCGGCAATCATGCTCATTTCCATTTGAGCCGATTTTACCGTGTAACCTTTTCCAATCATATTACCAAACATACGGTTTCTTGAAAAAACCGAATATCCAGTAACCAATAAATCACCCAAGTAAGCCGAATTATTTATGTTACGTTTCATTTTGTGCATTTTTTTAATAAACCGGCGCATTTCGCGTATGGCGTTACTCATAAGTACACTTTGAAAATTATCGCCATAACCCAAACCATGTGCAATTCCGGCAGCAATAGCATAAATATTTTTAAGCATGACCGCATATTCTGTACCCATGATGTCATCACTTATTTTTGTTTTAATATAATCACAAGAAAGTTGTTTGGCTATTTCTTCAGCTTTTTTAGAATCGGCACATGAAATAGTAAGATATGATAACCGCTCTAAAGCAACTTCTTCAGCATGGCAAGGACCAGCAATAACCGCAATGTTATTAAAAGGCACTTTGTAAAACTGATGAAAATGTTCGCCAACCAACAAACCGCTTTCTGGCATAATTCCTTTTACGGCAGAAACTATTATTTTATCTGAGATATCAACCGTTAATTTTTCTAATTCACTATGCATAAAAGCTGAAGGAATTACAAATATCAATACATCGGCATACGAAGCAATGTCATTAATGTCGTTACTTAATTTTAACTGGTTTAAATTAAACTCAACCGAACTTAAATAATTTGGATTGTGTTGTTCTTTTAATAAATGCTCTTTAGTATAAACACTTCGCATGTACCAACCCACTTCTGGAAGATTTTCACAAAGCATTTTTACAATAGCTGTGGCCCAACTTCCGGCACCAAAAACAGCATATTTTAGCTGATTACTCATACTTAAATTCAATGGTTATGGTTTCAAAAGTACATAAAATATTAGTTATAGTTAAGGACTTAAATTCATATTAAAATTTTTTTGGCACGTGTTTTGAAAACCATTACGTATTAACCCTTAAAATGAGCGATTATGAAGACTATAAAATTACTTTTAAGTTTTGCTTTGGCAACTACACTTTTTACTTCATGTTATACAGAAGTTATTGTAGATGATTATATTGATGAACCAACTATTTCATTAAACCAATTATTAGGGTCTTATGAATTGTGGTATGTAGATATCAATCAAACTGTTGGTTATGGTTCTACACCATTTTTGCAAAAGGCTTTTACGCTTTCTTTTAGAAACGGAACTATGTTTGCCAACAACAATTTAGTAGGCATAGGAAATACCGGAAATGGTTTTGGAATTGCTGTTGCGGATTACAACACGAGTCATATGATTTTAGACGTATATCATGATGTGGATGGATTTTCAACCTTTGATGTGTATCAAATAAACAATAATACCATTGAACTTTACAACCCAAATAACGATACGTCGTACTTTTTAAAAGGCTATCAACGCAGTCAATTTGATTATGATTTTGTGTTTTATGATAACATTCATTATTTTTTACAAGAATACAATGCTTGGGAAAAAACATATACCAGTAATTTTGGTGCTATTAATGAGTTTGATAATGAAAACTACTTACAGTTTTTAGCAGGTGGCAACGATTCAGAATTTAGAAGCTCGCAAGACGTCTCTGGCACCAGTGTTTCAAGTTTATATTGGGATTATACAGGGCTTTATGGTGTAGGTAACGTAAGTGGTAATATGTACCTAAAAACTTTAACATTAGATTATGATTTCTTCAACAATGAATATTTTGAATTAAGCGTTATAAATGACGGAAAGATTGAGTTATATCATCCAGCATCACAAACGGTTTATGAATTTGTTGGCAGAGGATATATTCAATTCTTGAAAACAACAAACACCAAAAATAAAGTAGCGACGACTGAAAAGTTGCGTAAAGAACGAAAAGATAAAATAGAAAACCCAAGAGAGAACACTCGCGGATAAAAATAGTTTGGTTAGTTATTTAGTTAAAAAAACCGTTTAGAGTTTAGGCTTTAGGCGGTTTTTGTTTTGTTTAACTTTTAAGATATGAATAGTTTCAATGTTCTATATAGATAGTTAAACTAAATTAGTAAAAAATTCTTACAAAATCAAATTAAATTATTTGTAAAAATTCATTTCATCTAAATATTCCCAAACATGCTGTGGTAACATGGGTTGTACATTTTTACCTTCTTTAATGGCTTGGCGTATAAAGGTTGAAGAAATCTCCATAAGAGGTGCGTTAATAACATGAATTTTTTTATGCCCATCAAATTGGGTTTCTATGCTTTGTTCTGAAACTCTTGGATATACATAAATATCGTGGTTTTCAAGAATCAACTCATAGTTTTTCCATTTATGAAAACTCTTTAAGTTGTCTTCACCCATGATTAATGCAAATTCATGTTTTGGATATTTTTCCTGTAAATAAACCAGTGTATTTATAGTGTAATTGGGTTGAGGTAAGTTAAACTCAATATCACTTGGTTTAATTTTGGTATAATCTTTAGTGGCTCTGTAAACCATTTCAAGCCGTTGGTAATTATCTAATAAACTGCTTTTATTTTTGAAAGGATTGTGTGGCGTTACTACAAACCAAACCTGGTCTAAATCACTATATTCAACCATATGGTTGGCAATAACCAAGTGACCAATATGAATGGGATTAAAGGAACCAAAAAATAATCCTACCTTCATGTGCTGTTGTTAAGAATTTACAAAGTTTCTCACCAATGTTTCGGCTTCAATAAGTGCTTTGTCTAAATGATGGTTTTCAATAATCACATCAAATAATGGTGCGGTTGCCAATTCTGCTGAAGCTTTGGCAATACGCATATTTATTTTGTCTTCGGTCTCAGTTTTACGTTTTTTAAGTCTTATTTTAAGCTCATCAATACTTGGTGGTTTTACAAAAACGGCTAGGGTTTCTTCAGGAAATTTACGTTTTATACGCAAACCGCCAGACACATCAATATCAAAAATAACATGCTTGCCATGAGCCCAAATACGCTCAACTTCGGCTTTTAAAGTGCCATAAAAATTATCTCTGTAAACTTCTTCCCATTCCAGAAATTCGTCATTTTTAATTTTTGTTTTAAACTCCTTGGCAGACAAGAAATAGTAATCTTTTCCATGAACTTCTTCGCCTCTTTTTTCACGAGAAGTAGCTGAAATAGAGAACTCTAAATTTAAAGCTTCAATGCCTAATAAATGTCTTACAATGGTTGTTTTTCCAGAACCTGATGGTGCAGAAAATACAATAAGTTTACCTTGTTTATTATCTTTTTTTATCACGAATACACTAATATTTTTTAATTGAGAATTGCTGCTGAATACTGCTACTGCATACTATTTAAAGCACATTCAATAATTGTTCTTTAATTTTTTCAAGCTCATCTTTCATTTGAACCACTAACTGTTGCATAGGTGCGTAGTTACTTTTTGAGCCAATGGTGTTTATTTCTCTACCTATTTCCTGACTTATAAAGCCTAATTTTTTTCCGTTGGAATCGGTTGAATTTATAGCTTCAATAAAATAGTCTAAGTGATTTTTTAAACGTACTTTTTCTTCAGTAATATCAAACTTTTCTATGTAGTAAACCAATTCTTGTTCAAAGCGGTTTTCATCATATTTTTCTTTTAACTCTTCAATGCCTTTGGTTAAACGCTCACGAACACCATCAATACGTTCAGGATCCATGGTTATAACTTTTTCAAGTAACTTATCAATAATAGCAATGCGTTTTAAAAATTCTGCTTCCAGAACTTTACCTTCATCTAACCTATAATTGTTAATGTTTTCAATGGCAATTTTAATTTCGGTTTCAATGGTTTTCCATTCGGTTTCATCAATTTCTTCTCTTACCGTATTTAAAGCATCAGGAAACCTTACAGCCATTTTAAGAAGTTCCATATCATCGCCATCAACTACTTTTTTTAATTGATTGATATATTGCTTTACCACAGGTGCATTTATTTGTGTAGAAGTGTCTTCAGCAGTCATTTCTACATATATAGAAAAATCTATTTTACCACGTTCTAGTTTATCGGCTAAAAGCTTTCTAATGTCAAGTTCTTTTTCTCTGTAAATAGAAGGCATTCTGGTGTTTAAATCTAAACTCTTGCTATTTAAAGATTTTAGCTCAATGCTTATTTTTTTTGTAGGTAGTTGCAATATAGATTTTCCGTAACCGGTCATTGAATATATCATATGCTTATAAATAAAGTTGTACAAAGGTAATTAAAACCTATAAGGATATAAAACACTTCATTTTTTCTTTAGGTTTTAAAGCAATTCTTATGATAAAAGATATTTTTTCAAAATAAAAAAAGGGAATAAATTATAGTTTATTCCCTTTTTCTCACATAATCTGAGCTATGGTTTTACTCGATTACAATATCAAAAAAACAAAATTTATGTTTTATAAAACATGACTTTTGTTAGGTTTTGCAAAAAAACATCCTAACTAATGATAAGATTAAATGTACTTTAAGTAAATTTATATGATATTAGCAAATACCTTTTGTAATAAATAAGCTTATTTTTTTGAATGTATTAATCTTAAAATATAAAAATGGTTATGAAAAAATGTATTCTATTACTAGTTGTTTTAATGTCAACTATTTGTTTTTCTCAAAAGGGAAATGATAAAAAAGCAACATCTTTCACGTATGATGAAAATGGGTTAAATTCTAATTCAATTACTGTTGATATAAAAAAACTTGATAAAAAGGAATTGTATGAAAAAGCTTTAGATTGGTTTGATAAGAAGTATACTAACCCTGATGAAGTTATTACTAAAAAGGAAAAAAATGATAAAATTAAGTTTGAAACATTTGTAAACAACGCTATTTGTTATGGTGTAGGAGCTGATTATGGTTGTGAAGATTTAACTTATAATATTGAATTATCATTTGAAGATAAGCAGTATAAAATGAAAATTTTAAAATTATCATATATTGATAAAAAAGGGAAAGACATAAAAATGAATCTCAATAAAAGCGATTTTCATGAACAAAGTGGTAAAATAAAAGACGATTATACTAAAGCGCCTTCACAAATAGAAACCTTATTAAATAATTTAAACAAGAGCCTTTTAAACTATATTAATGGCGATGATCAAGAAGACGAGTGGTAAAATAATTAGTGAAAAGTAAATTATGAAAAGGCTAATTATACTATTATTAATAGTCTGTTTTTATCAAGCAAAATCTCAAAACAAAGAATTACAAATTGCAACCAAGTTTATTGAAAACGGTGATTTATTTATAAATCCTGAGCTTCAAATTAAAGTTTTTTCTCATTTTGAAAAAAACAGGAGAGTTTTGGTTCAATTTAAAAAAAATGAGGCATGTGTGCTTCTTGAATATTTTGGAAACAAAACCTATAAAATTAAATTTAAAAAATGGATAGGATACGTTAGTTCAGAGGATGTTTTTCTTAATGACCAATTAAAAAGTACTTTGGAAAAAGATGAAAAAATTAAGGAACCAGAATTAAAAAGTGACGTTGCAATTATTCAAGAGCCAAACAAAGTAATTGAAGCAGAAAAGATTGAAAAAGAAATAGCGAAAGTAATTGATGATAAAAATATTGCTGAAAACACTAAAAAAGCAGATAGTATTAATAAAAGGGCTTTAAAAAATGACTGCTATTATTTGATAAATGAGATAAATGATTATGACCATGTAGAGTTAGTTAGAACAGATAATTATAAGGTTAATAATAATTTACGAATAGAATTATACAGAAAAAACAATAAAAAGTATGTTTTTTTTAACTATCAAGGCAATTTAGGATGTGCAAGTTTTTATAGTGATAATAGGTCTTTTGTGAAAGTAACATTAGAAAATAATGATGTGATAACCTTTCACCATTCTTGGTATATGGATTGTGGAGATTTTAGCTTAAAAGGAAGTCTTTCAAATTCAAATATGGAGAAACTTCAAAAGTCTCCAATAAAATCTATGGTGCTTCATGGCACAAAAGCCAGTAAGGAAATTGAAAATTTAGAGTATAAAGAGTTTTTTATTGATAAGTTAAAGTGTATAAACTAAATCAATTGAATTCATTTATTTTAAGATTCCAATGGATGCCATACTCACAATTAGGTTGTAATGTTTTTAATCCAATTTTATTATTAAAACTATCAGAGATTCCAGTTGTTGGCTCAATAGCAATGGTGTTTGCATGTGGTGGTGTATATAATTGTAAGAAGCATTCTTTTTCAGAAGAAGTTAAGACAAAATTGTAACTAGGTGTTTCAAAGGAAATTTTATTTGAGTTTAAAACAAAACAATCATCTAAACTTTGGTTTTCAATTAAAAACTTGTTATCCATTTCAATTTGATTAATTCCAACAGTTATATTTCTTTGGTCAAATAGAACCTTTTTATTGCTATCAAAATGTACTGAACTTTTAAATAAATCAGTACTATTAAAATATGGATGCCAGCCCAAAGTAAAAGGAAAAGCTTTAGTATCGGTATTTTTTACTGTGACATTTAAATCAAGATTATCACTGGTTAATGTATATTTTATATCAATAGAATAGTTGTAAGGAAACCCTTTAGTATGTAATTGCTTTTCTTGATATCTCAATGTAACTTCTGCGTAGTTATTTGTAGTTTTTTGACTAACTATTTGAAATGTTTTATTATAAATTAAACCATGCAATGCATTGTTTTCTGCTTTTAAATTTATCTCAAATTGATAAGGTTTTTCTTCATAAATATAAGAACCATCAGCTATCCTGTTTGCAAATGGGAATAAAATTGAAGACGCATATGTATTATCATAAGTTAAAGGATGTAAATCTTTGATAATATGATGTTGATTAAGAATTAATTCTTGTAAACTACCCCCTAAATTCAAAAATATTTTGGCGTATGACACTTTTTCAGAATCTTCAATTTCAAGGTAATTTATATCGTTTTTTAAGTCTTGATTAAGTTTAATGTAATACAATATTTTTAAAATTTAAGGTATAATAAGTTTTATAAAAATACTTCTAATAGTTTTGCGCTATCAGCAATAAGTTCAACATGATTTATAGTAGCCGGTAATAACATAGTTTGTCCGTGATTTAAAGAGTAAGTTTCTTTACCACAACTAATTTTAGCATTTCCTTCAACACACATATAAATCACAAAAGAATCTAAATTAGAATAATCTTTATTCACACTTCCATTAAGTTGAATAATATTGGTTTTAAAATATGGAGAATAAACTAATTTACTAGATTCATTTTCAATTAAGCTATAAGGTGTTTTATAAGAATCATGCAATTGGGAATCAATAGCATCTAAAGCTAAATCGGTATGTAATTCTCTTTCTTTTCCAGTAGCAGCATCAACGCGTTTATAATCATAAATTCTATAAGTAACGTCAGAGGTTTGCTGAATTTCTGCTAATAAAACACCAGCTCCAATAGCATGAACTCTGCCTGTTGGAATATAAAATGTGTCTCCTTTTGAAATTTTTTCAGAATTTAAAACTTCTAAAATATTTCCTTCATGAAGTTTTTTTAAATACTCTTTTGGGCTTATTTCTTGATTAAAACCTACAATTAATTCAGCGTCATTATCAGCTTCCATAATGTACCACATCTCATTTTTGCCAAATGAATTATGGCGTTCTTTGGCTAATTCATTATTTGGATGCACTTGTATTGAAAGAGGCGTTTTGGCATCAATAAATTTTATTAAAATAGGAAAACTATCCCCAAAAGTTTCATAAACCTTTTCGCCTACTAATTGTCCTTTATAAGTTTGAATAAGTTCTTTAAGACTTTTACCTTTTAATGAGCCGTTAGAAACAACAGAAATGTCTTCGTCAACATCAGAGAGCTCCCAACTTTCTCCTATTCCTGTTTTTTTTGAACCTTTTTTAAAAACGGTTGTTAATTTTTCTCCTCCCCAAATACGTTCTTTCAATATTGGTTCAAAAGTTAAAGGATAATTTAAAGTCATTTTAATTAAAATTTAAAGTCAATTTTCACTCTGTAAAAATAATCAACCCGTTAAATATAGAAGAGTGTTTTTCTATTTAAATTTAAAGATACATGTTGCTGCTTAGCAAAATTTATCTTCTTCAGTAATAGTCTTTGTTTTCTTTGATATTAATTATTTAAGTGCTTGGCGTAAAACACTTATAGGATGTTTTGAAATTTTATTTGTTCCATCTTTTATTTGATGTCTGCAACTGGTTCCGGCTGCAACAATTATAACATGGTCATTGGCATTTCTTATTTTTGGAAATAGCGTGTCTTCACCTATTTGCATGCTTATTTGGTAATGTTCTTTTTCGTATCCAAAGGACCCAGCCATTCCGCAACAACCCGAATTGATAATGGTTACTTTGTAATTTTTTGGAATGGATAACATTTTAAATGTCGGCTCCATATTACTTAATGATTTTTGTTGACAATGACCATGTATTTTTAATACTTGATTGTCATCTGTAAAACGTTCAGGAATTATATTATTTTTATCAAACTCTTGTTTTATGAATTCTTCAATGGTGAATGTGTTTTTGGCTATCTCATTGGCAGATTTTTTATCATCTGCTAATCTTAAATATTCGTCTCTAAACGTTAAAATAGCCGAAGGTTCTATGCCTACTAAAGGATTTTTATTTGAAATTTTATCTTTGAAAAAATTCACATTAAAATCAGCTATTTTTTTCGCTTCATCTAAAACGCCTTTTGATATGAAACTTCTCCCACTTTCTTCGTGATTAGTTATGTTTACTCTATAGCCTAAATCTGTTAAAAGCTCTATACAATCTATGCCAATATTAACATCATAATAGTTTGTAAACTCATCTATAAATAGAAAAATCTCTACTTGTTTTATGGGTTTATTAATAAGTCTCTTTTTGTTTAGATTGTACCAATTATAAAATGTTTTATTTGCTAGTTTAGGAATACTTCTTTCTATAGCAATACCTAAAATACTTTTAGCAATTTTTGAGCTTAAAACCGAATTTGTAACAGCGGGCAACATACTTGCTAGTTTGTTTAGCCTAACATTATTTGCGAAAATTTTTGTTCTAAAAGGGATGCCATTTGCTTTATAATATTGATGCAAAAATTCAGCTTTTAATGATGCTATGTCTACATTACTAGGACATTCACTGGCACAAGCTTTACAACTTAAACATAAATCAAAAACATCATATAGTTCTTTGTGATCAAATTTATTTTTCTTTTCAGAATTTGTTAAAAACTCTCTTAATGTATTGGCTCTTGCTCGCGTTGTGTCTTTTTCGTTTCTTGTTGCTCTATAACTCGGACACATAGTTCCTCCAGCCTCTGGAAGTTTTCTACAATCACCAGAACCGTTACATTTTTCGGTTGCTCTAAGAATTCCTAAACTATCTGAAAAATCTTGAATGGTCTCAATTTCTGGTTCTTTTCTGTCAACTTCATATCTTAAACTTTCATCCATTGGAAAAGCATCTACAATTTTGCCCTTATTAAAAATGTTATTGGGGTCGAACGTGTTTTTTATTCGCTTTATAAGTGCATAATTTTTTTCACCAATCATTTTTGGAATAAATTCTGCTCTCACAATTCCGTCGCCATGTTCACCGCTAAAGGACCCGCCGTATTTTTTAACCAATTCAGCTGTTTTAGTTGTAATTTCTCTGAACAACACAACATCTGCATGTTTTTTTAAATTTAAAATGGGTCTTAAATGTAATTCACCTGCTCCTGCATGCGCATAATACACAGCTTCTTGACCAAAATCTTCCATCATTTTTGAAAACTCCGAAATGTAATTTGGTAAATCTTGTAATTCTACTGCTGTATCTTCAATACAAGCAACAGCTTTATTATCGCCTACAATATTTCCTAACAATCCTAATCCGGCTTTACGAAGTTCTACAGCTTGGTCAATTTCACTACCTGTCAATTTAGGATATGCATACCCTAAATTATTTTTCTGTAAATCTGAAATTAATGCATTAGCTAATATGTTAGACTCTTCATCATCATGAGTACAGATTTCAAGCATTAAAATTGATTTAGGATCTCCTTCTACAAAAAACCTGTTTTTTAATTGTTCTCTGTTATTTTTTGTACAATCTAAAATGGTTTTATCCATTAATTCACAGGTATATAAATTGTGTTGCATTGCCACAACTACGGCTTCCATACTTTCCTGAATACTGCTAAAATGTGCTGCAACCATAATGTTTTTTGGAGGGGGCAGGGTGTCTAGTTGTAAGGTTATTTCGGTTGTAAAAGCCAAAGTGCCTTCGCTTCCGGTTAAAAGTGTTGCTAGGTTGATGGTTTTGTTTGAACCACCAAATGCCTCATAATTTAATAATTCATCTATGGGATACCCATTATTTCTTCGGTGAATGCTTTTCTTAGGAAATTCTTTTATTATTTCTTGTTGAATTTCTTCATTAGATAATTCATTATAAATAGAATCATAAATTTTTCCTTCTAATGAATTTTCTTGTCTTTTTTTATTGAATTCAGAAGTTGAAATTTTATTAAACACAGCTTCAGAACCATCACTTAAAATTGTTTTTAACTGCAACACTTTGTCACGTGTAACTCCAAATTTAATAGATGTAGTTCCTGAAGAATTGTTACCAACCATGCCGCCAATCATGCATCTGTTACTTGTAGAAGTGTTTGGAGCAAAAAACAAACCGTAAGGTTTTAAGTAATTGTTTAGTTGATCTCTAATAATACCTGGTTGTATAGTAATGGTTTTGTTTTGTTCGTTAAAATCTAAAATTTTAGTGAAGTGTTTAGAAACATCTGCCACCAAACCATCACCAACACATTGACCAGCTAAAGAGGTTCCAGCAGTTCTTGGAATAAGTGTTATTTTATTTTCCTGAGCAAAAAGAATTAATTTTTTTAAATCTTCATTATTTTTAGGATATGCAACTCCTAAAGGTATTTTTCTATATACCGATGCGTCTGTTGCATAAATGCTTTTATGAAGTAAATCATAAAAGACTTCTCCTTCTATCTTTGTTGATAAGCTTTTTAAAGCTTGCGTTATTTCAGTTTCCATCGTGTTATTAAAATCTTTATTCCTGTTAATTCTCTAAAACGATTCCTTTGTTTCAATTCCATATCCTACAGAATATTTACTGTTTATAGAAGCCGGTAACTTACCTTTTGCTTTTTTTTGCCCTAATATAATTTGGGCTAATATTTTTTGGGCTTCTTCTGAATTTTCATAAGAAACTATAATACTTTCAATTTTTTTAAACGACACCTTTTCTAAACAATATTGACTAGCAAATACGCCTAAAATGACTTTATTTTTTTTAGAAATAATTTCAATCATTGCTCTGTCTTCATCAGAAATATCTTTAGTAAGCCTATAGTTTAAGCGATGATAGCCTATGATTACTTTATTATAATCTTTAAGTTTTTGTAATAATTCTTTATGAGGAAGACCAGAAAGATTATCAATATTAATTTCAGATTTTAACGTGTTAAAAAACTTATCAGAAAGTCCATCGCCTAATTGTACATAGGCTATTTTTTCTTTTCTTAGCTTTTTTATGGATAACGCATTATGGTGATTTTTTACAACTGTAATAGCATTGCTAAACACTTCTTGTTTTAATAGATGACTTGTTTCGTCATTCAAATTGGCTACAAGTTGTTTTGTGTCTATTGGGTTAAAATGATTTAAGTTAACATCAAACTTTGCTGCGAGTATCTTTTTTACCGAATGCGATAATCGTTCTTCTGATATTTCCTTATTATTATAGGCTTCTATGATTTTTGAGATTGCTTTTGGGGCATTTTCTGTAAACAGCAATACATCATTTCCAGCTTTAAATGCAGCCAAATCTATATCTCCAGGTTCTTTATAATTTGCTGCTCCTTTCATGTTTAAAGCATCTGTAAAAATCAACCCTTTAAATTGAAGTTGCTTTTTTAAAATATTTGAAACAATATTATATGATAATGAAGATGGTAAGCCTTCATTAGACTCTAAACTTGGAACATTTAAATGAGCAACCATAACTCCAGCTATTTCTTTTTTAAACAGCTCTTTATATGGATATAATTCTACATTATCAATTCTTTCCTTTGAAAATGAAACTGTTGGTAATGTTTTATGAGAATCTTTATCGGTATCTCCATGACCTGGAAAATGCTTGGCACAGGCCATAATACCTTCACCTTGCAAACCTTCTATAAAGGCAATGGCCTTATTGGTTACATTAAATTTATTTTCACCAAATGAGCGCACTCCAATGATTGGATTTTTAGAGTTTGTATTGATATCAACCACTGGTGCGAAATTTAAATGAACCCCTAATTGTTTACAATGTTTTCCTATTTGGGTTCCAATTCGTTTTATTAAATCATCATTTTTAACAGCTCCAAGCGTCATATTATACGGAAATCTTGCTGTACTATCTAACCTCATATTTAAACCCCATTCACCATCTATTCCAATTAATAAAGGCACTTTTGCTATGGATTGATATGTGTTTGTGAGATTAGCTTGTCGCACTGGGCCGCCTTGAAAGAATATCAAACCACCTATATTATAATCTTTGATAAGTTTTTGAATAGAGTCAACATGATTTTTATCTCTATTAGAATAAGCAGCCACCATAAATAACTGACCAACTTTTTCCTTAATAGTCATATTATTATAAATACTATCAACCCATTTAGATTTTTTGTCTTTATTATTAAACTGTATATTTTGATTATGAGGGTAGAACCCAAAAAAATGGATTGATAAAAAAAGTATGCCTAAAATTTTTTTCATTATTTAATTAAATTATATGCGTCAATTGCATTTCTAACACTTTTATGTTCCAGTAATAATTTACTTGCTAATTCTTCATCAACATTAATTTCATGCATAATCATTCTTACACCTCTGTTTACAAGTTTTTTATTTGAAAGCTGCATGTCTATCATTTTGTTTCCTCTTACTCGGCCTAATTTTATCATGACAGTTGTAGAAATCATGTTCAAAGCTAATTTTTGAGCTGTTCCTGCTTTCATTCTTGTACTTCCGGTAACAAATTCAGGGCCTACTATTAATTCAATTGGATAATCAACTTCTAATGATAAAGGAGAGTCTTCATTGCAAGTGATGCATCCAGTAACAATATTATTTTGTTTAGCTTTTTTAACACCACCTATAACATATGGTGTAGTACCTGAAGCAGCTATACCTATAAGAACATCATCTTCATTGATATTAAATTTTTGCAGATCTTTCCATGCCAATGTTGTATCATCTTCAGCATTTTCTACCGCTTTTCTTAGTGCAGAATCACCTCCAGCTATTAAGCCAATAACCCAGTCGTCTGCAACCCCATAAGTTGGTGGGCATTCTGAAGCATCTAGTACTCCTAGCCTTCCACTGGTTCCTGCACCTATATAGAATAATCTACCTCCATTGCTCATTTTTTCAAATATTACATCTACCAACTTTTGAATATAAGGTATTGCTTTTTCAATGGCATAAGGAACCGTTTTGTCTTCAGCATTCATGTTGGAGAGTAGCTCAACAGTGCTCATCTTTTCCAAATCATTGTAGTCAGATGCTTGTTCAGTTGTTAGTTTGTTTTTCATCTTTTTAATATTCATTTGCCATTCTCTATTTCAATAATACAAATCTGTTTAGGTTGAAGCATAAAATCTATATTGATTTTACTGCTAGTATAAGTGGTCAAAAATTTTTTTCCATCGGCATCAATAATATTAATCTTTCCTGACGGAGGAAGTTCATAATCGTTAGAATTGAAGCTAAAATTTATCGGATATGGATTCTCACTAATACTAGCCAAAGCAATTCCTACCTGATTATCATCAGATTTCCATGCTCCAGTATAAATTAAAGGATTACCTTTTTGAAACGTTCTAATAGATTGTCCTGTTTTGCCAGCATAGATTGATAATCTAGACATTTGCAATTCTTCATCAGGCAATTCCATTTCAGGCGACCTTAAAAATTTTCCATGTAACAGATACTTCAATCCATTATATCTTACCCTAACCAAATTAAATAAATAATCAATTTCCTCTTTTCTTTCTGAATACAAAAAGCTTTGATAATTAGAAATTGTTGGTTGCAAACCCCAAACAAACGATCTGGCTTGTTCCATCATAAACTGTTTGCTAAAGCTTTTATCTAACAACGCTAAAGGATCTTTAGGCGCATATTCTTTAGGCCAAAGTTCATCGTAAGGGGGCACGATTAAAGACGAATAATTTCCATAGGTAATGGCATATTGATGATATACCGCTTGAAAGAATGGGATAGGTTCCCAGCCATTATCGCCTGCATATCTTTCCATGCTAACCTGTAAGGTTAAAAAGGCATCTAAATAAGGTAGCCATGCTTCGTTAACGCCTTCTCCTGCCAAAAATACTTCTTTGTTTTTAGGAAATTTTGAACGAATTTGTTCTGTTAGTTTTCCAAAATTTTCTAGCCAATAATTTCCACCACCAATTTTATGGCCATGTGTTTTATCATAACATAAAAAGCTAAAACACGCCTGGTCCATATAAACACCATTTGTTTGATAAGTATTAACAGCCGTATCACACAGTGAAGCATATTTATCTTTCCAAAACTGTGTGCCCATACACATAGTGGTTAAAGATTTGTTTGTGAAAATATTATATGTATGTGTGTTTAAATTTCCATTAATATCTTTCACAGCATAAGAAGCGGCATGTTCCTTTTCCCAACTATCGGTATTGGTTCCCCATTGCATTTGGTTCATATAAACAATTGCTTTTATATTGTTTTCTTGAGCCGATTTTATTGCCGATATAAATGATTCTTTTCCTTCTCTTGGTGGGAAATATTCTGGAAATCCATCGTCATATGAACACCCATGCCACCAATGCCAAAATACATTTACTGGTAATTTTAATTTTTTCTCAAGGTCTTTCGCGGGAACAAGTACATTACTTGATTTTCCTCTGTTCCATTCCCACAAAGCGGTATTCTCTAATGCTTTTGGTGTTAACCCTTTTTTTAATCGGCTATCAGCAACCCATTGCTGTTTTGAACCCCATAATCTGTATTGTTCTGCTGCGTTTATCCAATCTCCTTTAAAAGACCCAATAATGGCTTTATAGGTTGGTGTATAACTATTAGATTCTGCATTAACCGAAGGATAGTTAATCATTTGGTAGGTTAGATTATTTAAACTATCAAGCGTATAAGAAAAATCTTTTTTGTAAGCTAAAGAATCATTGCAAGCTGTATATAGCCCAAATTTCTTTGTGTCGTTATATAAAGCAATGCATTGCAACGACATTCTTCCTGGATATTCCCAGTTGTATTTTTTTTCTTTTTCTTCAATTTTAGAAAGGAAACTTCTTGGTTTTTTCATCTTTATACCAAGCCAATATGGTGCTGCTAAATTTTCATCACCCATATCTTTTATCCCATTAATTTTAGGAAAAACTACTTTACTTATTTGTTGCCCTTTGGTACCATCAACAGTTATTTCCCAAGAAGATAATGGCTTGTTTTCTTCAAGTTTTATTGTGGCAGTTACTTTAAAGTTTTTAATAGCTTCATTTGAAAAATTGTCCCAGATTAAAACTAAAGTATGAGGGTCTTTTTTTATGAAATGAAACTTAGAAGCAGTATTCATATCAACTGTTTTTATTCCGGATGGTTGGAGTAAATCGATTTCCCAAAGTGATCTTGAAGGGCTGTTTGGATCAAGAAAATCAAAAGCATTTTCTAAATTTTTAAAGTCAATAAAAGCCCCTGTGTTTTTGTTAAAACTTAATTCTATTTTTTCGTTTCCTATTGTTATATTTTGATCTAAATTATTTTGGCTGTAACCTAAAAAACAATAAAAAGCCATAAAGTAAGCTAGTATTGAGCGAAACCTGTACTTTTTAGTTTTCATCTTTTTTAGTTTTTAAGTTTATTTTGTTATTGGACTTGGCTTATTGTCTTGCTCTTCTTAAAAAGAATTAGACATATAACAGTTAATAATGCATTAACGAAAATATTCATGAAGCCAAAATCAAAATTAAACCAGATAACGAAGTAATAATTTAATAGGTACGTTACTATTGGCATTAGTATACAAATGTAAGGTACTGCAGCATCTTTTATTTGAATTTTAGTAAAAATTCCAAATAAATAAAGCCCTAATAATGGTCCATAGGTGTAACCTGCTACTTTAAAAATCATGGATATTACATTGCCTTTACTGTGCGAAAACAACATAATGATTGTAAAAATCACTATAGAAAAACCTAGCAAAACACGGTTTTTTAATTGTTTCTTTTCTATTGAATTTTTATGTTGAATATGCAAAAAGTCATGAGTAAATGATGTGGTTAAAGCGGTCAATGCTGAGTCTGCACTTGAAAAAGAAGCAGCTGTAATTCCTAATATAAAACTTATACTTGCAATAGTTCCAAAGTGATTTAAAGACAACATTGGGAATAGCGTATCTGTATTTATAAATTTTCCATTTTCAATATCTAATTGAATGCCAAATTTTTCAGCATACATATATAACATAACACCTAAGCCTAAAAACAAAAATTGAGTAACAGCTAAAATTAAGCTGAATGTTAAAATGTTTTGTTGGGCTTCTTTTTTGTTTTTGCACGTTAATGTTTTTTGCATCATATTTTGATCCAAACCAATCATAGCAATAGCAATTAAAACTCCAGAAATAAATTGTTTAAAGAAATTATTTCCAGAATTAAAATCCCAGTCAAAAACCCTAAAATAGTTGTGCTTAACAACAGATGTAAAGGTTTCTGTAAGACTTAAACCTAAAGAGTTTTTAACAACATAAATAGTAACAACTACTGCCATTAGTAAGAAAAATGTTTGAAGAGTATCTGTCCATACAATGGTTTTGATACCAGACTTATGAGTGTATAACCAAATAAGTGCAAGAATAATGATAACAGTTAAAAAAAACGGAATGTGGAATGCATCAAAAACAGCATATTGCAAAATTTTTGCCGCAAGCAATAATCTAAGAGCAGCTCCAAATGATTGTGATATTAAAAAAAATAAGGATCCTGTTTTATATGATTTTATTCCAAAACGTGATTCTAAATAGGTGTAAATTGAAACTAATTTTAAATCGTAATAAATAGGGACAAGCACATAGGTTATAAAAACATATCCAACTACATTACCAAAAACAAATTGCAAATAGTAAAAATAATTAGTGCCTACCATACCTGGAATAGATACAAAAGTTACCCCAGATAATACGGCTCCAATCATTCCAAACGCAACAACTTGCCAAGGTGATTTTCGGTCACCTGTATAAAAAGAGTCATCACTTGAATTTTTTGAAACGAAATGAGATATTAGTAGTAATATTCCAAAATATGATGCTATTATTATTAAAATTAGTGTTGCACTCATTTATATTATCTGTGTTATTATATTATACCTAATATAATGTGTTTTTTAAGTTTAGTTTACTGTTAATAAATTTTTATTTCATTAAACTGTAATTTATAGTCTTTTAAATTTTCAAAAGCATCAAGCATCTCAATATTTTCATTGTTTTCTACCCAATGTCTCAACTTATCAGTTCCATTTATAATATCTATAGGTTGTTGATTATAGTTATATTCAAAAGGAGCCTTTCTCCACTCAAAATCCTCCCCTAATTTGTGGTATAATTCTCGTATTATAAATTGACCTACTCGCCAGGGTTTATATAGACTTTTGTTAGTTACATGTACTTGAAATCCACCACAAACTTCATTCATTTTTTTATCAAAAGTTGGTCTAAATGTTATAGGACGAAGAGCAAAACCTTTTAATTTTGATTTTTCTACAGCATTTGATAAATGATTTTTATAAAATGAAAATGGTTCTATTTTTGGATGTCCTACAATTTCCAACGATTGTGTAGTACCTCGCCCTTCGCTCAAAAGCGTTCCCTCAAATAAAACTATAGCAGGAAATGTTAATGCACTTTCAGCACGGGCTAAGTTAGGTGAGGGCAATAACCAAGGTAATTTGGTGTCTTCAAAATACATATATCTTTTCCAAGATTGCATTTTTATAACCTGAAGTTGTGCCGTTTCTTTAGTCCAAAATTTTTGATGCATTATAGCTATTTCGCCGATGGTCATGCCATGACGAACAGGAATAGGATGTCTACCAATAAATGATTCAAATTCTAACTCTAAAATATTTCCTTCAATATCTAATCCATTCAATGGATTTGGTCTATCTAAAACAATAACCTGAATATCTTTTGAACTACATTTTTCAAGTAACAATGTTAAGGTATAAATGTAGGTGTACATTCTGCATCCAACATCTTGCAAATCAACAAACAAATGATCTATTCCTTCAAGCATTTTATCTGTCGGGATTCGTGTTTCAGAATATAAAGAATATACGGGGATGTTAAAAAAGGGATGTATATAATGATTAGTTTCTATCATGTTATCTTGTGCATCAGTTGAAAAACCATGTTGAGGACCAAATAACTTCACAAACCTATCCCCAAATAGTTTTTTAAATTTTAATGCCGCATGTGTAAATGTTGAATCAATTGACGCATTATGACAAAGCAAAGCAACCTTACCTTTGAATTTCTTTTGAATTTCTTCATCTTCCACTAATATATCTAAACCTGTTTTAACTTTTTTCAAAACAAATGTTTTTAATTAAATTATCAGTTGAAATAAAGAGGTGAGAGTTAAAACTGATTTCTCTCACCTCATGTACTAACTCAAAATAAACTAAACATAAAACTATAACTGCAAGGCTTTAATTTTACAGATAAATAAAGCCTATATTTTATTAAAAAAATTATTCAACATCCCACCACATTCTTGTAGTTAAAAGATCTCCTCCTTGTCGCGAAATAGCTTCTTCTACATTGTCAGGGTTATTCAATTTTTCAGAGCCTGGATAATTTAACCTTCTTGGTATTTCACCACTTGTATAAACATCTGCAACATTTGCTGGAACCAAAACAGGATATCCAGATCTTCTCCAGTTTGCAAAGGTCTCATTAGCATTTCCAAAAGTAGCAACCCAATATTGTTCATTTATCATTTTTAATGCTTCTGCAGGAACAAACGGATTAGCAGCCAAATAATCATCTATTTGTGTTTGTGAAATATTTACACCATGACCATACATTGACAAATATTGCATTGCTGCAGTAACACCAGCATTATAATGGGCTTCAACATCACCACCTGCTTGTCCCCAACGCTCGGCAGCTTCAGCCATCATGAATTCTACTTCAGCATAGGTTTGGTAGAAAAAAGGAGCGTCATAAATAATAATTCTAGATCCATCACTTAATGCTCCTCCAAAAATATTGACATTTGGTTTAGAGTTTGCAGAACTTTGGGTAAAGGTATTTATATCTTGACCAAATTGTAATGCGAAATCAGTTTCTCCTGCTGTAGTAGAACATAAAACAGAAACACGAGGATCATTTCTGTCTTTCATGAAATCCATAAACGTTTTAGAAATTTTATTTTGATTTGCTGATCTTGATGTAAAACATTTTGTAAGTGGATTTACGTTTGGTCCGCCGTCATTTGCATTGTTTTCATATTGTACATAAGCAATATCTGCATTACTTGTCATAACCCCACCTGCGATTGCCTTAGCGGCCCAAGTCTGAGCTGCAGCATTATCAACTTTTACCATTCTCAAAGCTAAACGAAGCATTAAAGAATTGGCAAATTTTTTCCATTTTGAAACATCACCGCCATATAATAAATCAGCAGATCCGAAAGAACTAGCGCCTCCAGAACTTAATATTGTGGCTGAGTTTTCAAGGGTTTCTAACATATCGGCATATATATCACTTTGCTTATCATATTTAGGGAAACGAATTCCTTCTAAGAACCCTTTGCCAGCTTCACTATAAGGGATATCTCCATAAACATCGGTTATTCTGCTAAAAATAAGAACCTTTTGCACTCTAGCTATTGCCAAGTCTATAGCTGCGGTTGGGTCTTCACTTGTTTCTAGCTGTGTCTCTAAATCCACAATATTTTTAACTGTAGTTTTAAACTGTTCTTCAAACAGCCAATGCGTATTATTCGTTTGATACAAGAAAGAGGTGCCGTAAGAGGTTTCATTTAATTGTTGAACATTTTGCATTAAATGAATCACATTCCAAAACAAATAAGAAGCATAACCACTTCCTGCTGTATACAATTGAGTATATGTCAATTTTGTTGATGGGTCGAGTTGTGTTGGTTTTGTAGGGTTTACATTAATGTCCTCAAAGCCATTATCACAAGATCCTAATATTACTGATATTGATAGTAAAATAAGTATTTTTTTCATTTTCAATTTTTTTAAAATTTAACATTTACAGAAAAACCATAGCTTGTAGTTGATGGAGATCCAAATCTCTCAATTCCTTGTGAATTTAGGTTGTTTAAAGCAGCTTCTGGATCAACATTTTCAATGTCTTTTGAGATAAAGAACAAATTTCTACCTATAAAGGAGATTGTTAGATCATTAACAGAAATATTTTCAAGTATTTTCTTAGGTAAATTATAGGACAAACTTAACTCTCTAAACTTTATAAAATCTGTACTATAAACAAATTCTTCTGCTATACCTGTAGTTTCTGCTCCTATTACACCCCAATAATTTCCTATGCTTGATGGTAAAACGGTTGTTGTAAAGGGTTGTCCTGTTGCATTATCAATTCCTGATACAACTAAACCTGAATCACGTCCTTTCAACGTTTTTTTAGTTAATCCAGAAACCGTCATATCGTGGTTTGTTCCTGAATATACTGATCCGCCAAATTTAGCGTCTATTAAAAAACTTAACGATACGTTTTTATATTTGAATGTGTTGGAAAATCCCATAGTGTATGGTGCAACACCTTGTCCTAATATCTTGTTTTCTCCTTGAATAGGTTTTGGAACTGAACTTGATAAATCATACAATATATTTCCGTTTTCATCTCTTTTATAAGACGATCCCCAAATTACACCATAATGTTCGCCAACTATGTGGGAGATAATCGCGGTTCTGTCTCGACTTTGACTTCCATCAACATTAATAGGTGTATCTTGATCATCAGTAGCTATAATTTTACTATCGTTAAATCCTAAATTAAAGGACGTATTCCAAGAGAATTTTTCATTTTTTATTGGCGTACCACCAATCAATAATTCAATCCCTTTGTTTTGCAATTCACCAATATTCAATATTGATGACGTATAGCCCGATGGTAGTGAAGCTGCAGCATTAACTATATCATTTGTTGTGGTGTTTGAATAATATGCCACATCAAGATTTAAGCGATTATTTAAAAATCTGCCTTCAAGTCCAATTTCATATTCATTTTTCTGAAATGGTGTTAAATTTGGATTAGGAATAGTATTAGCGTTTAACTGTCCAAAGGATTGTCCTTGAAATGATCCAGTAACTGCATAGTCTAAATTTAATGCATAAGCATCTTGAGCACCACCAGCTACTTGTGCATAACTAGCTCTTAATTTTGCATAATTAATAGCTTTAGGCAGTTCAAAAGCTTCGTTTAACAATAAACTTCCACTTAACGACCAGTAAAAATCATTGTTTGGTGTTGTTTTTCCAGGGAAAGATAATGTTGAGAACCAGTCGTTTCTTCCTGTAAAGGTTAGATAAAAGAATTGGTTATAGTCAACCTCAACCGAACCATATAATGAATTTGTTTTTGTTTTAAAATAACTATTTCTTGGTTCTGGTAAAGTAGTATTATTAATGTCTTCTAAGCCTATTACAATAAACCCTCTACCTGTTGCACTAAGCGATTCGAACGTGTTGGTTCTGGTGTTGGCACCAATTATAGTGTTCGTAGAAATTTTGTCTGTTACAGCTTTTTCTACACCAAGCATAAAATCGGCATCAAATGATGAATAAGTTGATTTACTTTGAGAAAATTCTCCTGCAGGACGATATGCTGTTCCAAAAGGGGTTACTCTTCTTCTAGATAAATCATAGGTATCATAACCGGCTCTACCTGTAGCATACAACCAATCTGTTATATCGTATCGTAATGTGGTTGATGCGGTCAATCTATTTCTCTTATCGTCATTATTAAAATCGTTAACTACCCAGTAAGGATTTGTGTTAAATTGACTTGGTTGGAATAAAAGTTCGGTTCCTTCATCATTAGACCCAGGTTTTAAATCATAAATATTCAAACTGCTTGGTAATCTGTATGCTGTTGCATTTGCATTTCCTGGAGTATCTCCAATATTAATACGGTTATGCGTCTTTTCTATAATATACTTTGCATTGATAGTTGATGTTAACTTAGGATTTATTTTTGCCAAAGCATTTATTGCAAATGACTTTCTACCTATTGTAGATTTTGGGAATATATCTTTATTTTCTAAATTAGAAAAAGATAAACGGTAATTATAACCATCTGCTCCTTTAGATACTGCTACAGAATTAACGGCAGTAGTTCCTGTTTCATAAAATTTATCTAAGTTATTTCCAGTATAAGAATATGGTCTTTTAACACCATCCCAGTTATAAACAGATGACCCATCCATTAGGGCTCCCCAAGATTGCAGCGTACTATTAAAAGCATCACTAATTGCACTTTCTGTATCTGCTATCTCAACAGGTGTTCCGGAAGTATCATATTCATAACCTGGTTTTAACCCATTACGCCCTTGCCCGTATGTAGTTTGAAAATCTTGAAGGCCAGTGTTAATTTTATCAAAAGTCAAAGAAGTAGAATATTCTAAACCAAAACCTTCTTTCCCTTTGCCAGATTTTGTGGTAATCATGATTACACCATTTGAAGCTAATGAACCATATAATGCAGCAGCTGAACTACCTTTTAATACAGATACAGTTTCAATATCATCTGGGTTAAGAGAAGAAATGTCATCTCCACCATCACCAGTTCCATCGTTTGTTGGTCCAACTACAGAACCATTAGTATTATTTATTATAGGAATTCCATCAACAACATAAAGCGGTTGGTTATTTCCTGTAAGTGAACTGGCTCCACGTATAATTACTCTACTCGATCCTGAAGCACCTGTACTACTTGTAGAAATATTTACACCGGCTACACGCCCTTGTAATGAGTTTACAGCACTTGTTGTTTTTACTTGTGATATGTCATCACCATCCACTTTTGTTAATGAATACCCCAGCGCTTTAGATTCTCTTTTAATACCTAATGCGGTAACAACTATTTCTCCCAAACTAGTAGCATCTTCTTCAAGAGCCAAATCTATAACCTGATTTTCCCCTGTTAATTCTACAGAAATGGTTTTAAAACCTAAAAAACTAAAGACAAGCGACTTGCCTTTTGTGTTTTCTGCAACAATTGAGTAATTTCCATCAAAGTCTGTAACGCTTCCCTTTGAGGTTCCTTCAATAGAAACATTAACTCCAGCTAAGGGAATTGCACTTCCTTTTTCTGTAACTGTACCCGAAACTGTTACAGATTGCGCAAATGAACTCTGAGCAAAACACAACAGTAATAAGGTAATTAATTGAAAATAATAATTTTTCATATAAGATTGAGTTTAAGTTATTTTAGCTAAAAATATAAAAATAAAATCAAAACACGCATTAATTTCGCAAAATAATGCGTGTTTTGATTTAAAAATTCGAAACAAAAGCCATTTTTATCAGTTTTATACTATAAAACTAGATTTTTATGAATATTTTATTCTTGTAAAGTTGAAAGCAAATAAACCAAAAAGCAACAATGTGAGTTAAAGCGAATAATAATGAGCCATTCAAATTTCCAGCTAATGGAGAAAATATAGAATCAAACATATATTTATAGGCTGATATTTTATTTTCTGAGTTTGGTACAGGTATTTTAATTAAATAACTAATTGTTTTTACATATACACCAGAAAAAACAAATATAAATAGGGGGTTAGTACCAAAATGAATAAAAGGGTTTGCCCATTTATTATGTTCTTTAAAATCAATAATATAAATTAAAAATGCTAAAAATAGTGTTCCTAATCCTGCTGTGTATATCACATAAGAACTTGTCCACAGGGCTTTATTGATAGGAAGAGCGTAGTTCCAAATAGCCCCTAAAATAACTAGTAGTGTTCCATAAAATAACAACTTTCTTATTTTTAATAAAATGGAATTTTCAATACTTATGGTTTGACCAACCAAAAATCCAATTATTACAGTTCCTACCGCAGGAATTGAAGATAGTAATCCTTCTGGGTCAAAGGGAATGCCAAAACCTTTATAAATATGTTTCTCTCCTAATAAAAACAAATCAAACTTTCTAACAATGTTTTCTTTCAGTGAATATGGGTCTGATTCGGATCCAAAATATAACAAAGCCCAATAACCCAACAGGATTACTCCTAATGCAATTATTAATTTATCTCTTTTAAAGCTTAAACATAAAACAGAACCAATACCATAAGCTAGAGCTATCCTTTGTAAAACACCCATAATACGCACTTTTTCAAAATCGAAGAAAGGAAATAAATTTAAGGTAAACCCCACGAGAAAGATTATTATGGTTCTTTTTAAAATTTTAAATAATGCGCTTTTAGAAATTTTTATTTGATACTTTTCAAAAGAAAACCATACAGATACTCCGACAATAAAAAGGAAAAATGGAAAAACTAAATCTGTTGGTGTACAGCCATTCCATTCAGCATGTCTAAGTGGCGCGTAAACATACGCCCAGCTGCCTGGGGTATTAACTAAAATCATAAATGAAATGGTTATTCCTCTTAAAACATCTAAGGAAATTAATCTTTTTGAAGTATTCATAATTTTTATATTTTTATTGAAGAAAAGTAAAAACCATAATCAAATGTATAAAATTTTTCAAACAAATGCATGATTTTTTACTTAAACAAGCAAAATAATGCTTATATTTAAATATTAATTTGCATTTTTATTAAATTAAATCTTATTTTTAAAGAAATCGATTTTTTTATGAAAAAAAAGGAGAGACAACAAAAGGTAATGGATGAAGTGAGTATAAACAGAAAAGTTAGCTCAAGTTTTTTATCAGAAAAACTAGATGTTTCTGAAGATACCATAAGAAGAGATATAAAAGAGTTGCATGATAAAGGCATGATTACTAAAGTACATGGAGGTGCTATTTCTAATATTCAAAAGCTTTATCATTACAATGAGGATGTTATATACAATAGAGAAGGAAAAGTTAGAGTAGCACAAAAAGCCATCTCTTTAATTGAAGATGGCATGGTAATTATTATAAGCGGAGGAACCACAAACTTAATGCTTGCTAAATTACTTCCTAAAGGGCTGAAAGCTACGGTTTATACCTACAGCTTACCAATTGCTATGCAGTTAACGGAGCACCCATTAATAGAAACTATATTTATTGGCGGAAAAATTTACAGAAATTCTATGGTTACTACTGGAATAGATGTAATTCAATACCTATCTAACATAAGAGCTAGCATTTGTTTTATGGGAGTTAGTGCTTTAAGTCTAGAACAAGGTATTACAGATGAGGGTTATGAGGTGTCTTTAATTAAAAAGGCTATGATAAATGCATCTGATCACATAGTTTATTTAGCAACTTCAAACAAATTAAACTTAAGACACAATTATGATGTGTGTAATTTAAAAGAAATTGATACTGTAGTAACAGATTTAGATAAAGAAGATGCAAAGCTTAAAGAGTATATATCAGCCGGAGTAAACTTATTATAACTAAACGTTTAAAAATCTTCTAATAATGAAAAATCAAATTTTTAAAAGTCTTTTATTGCTTTCTGTATTTTTAACATTGTCTACGGCTGTTAGTTGTCAGAAAAAAAACAAAGAACAGGTTCAAGCAATAAATGAAAATAAGAATATTGTTGTTGGTGCAAATCAAACTGAAAAGTATTTAGATTTATTAAAAGGCAAAAATATTGCAGTAGCAGTTAACAATACATCGGTTATTTTTAAAAGTGATGATAACAAATCATATCAACATATTGTAGATTCACTATTATCTCTAAACATAAAAATAGACAAAATATTTGCGCCAGAACACGGAGCAAGAGGCCTTGCAGATGCAGGTCAAGAAATTACAAATGGTATTGATGAAAAGACAGGTGTTCCCGTTATTTCTTTATATGGAAGTAATTACAAACCCACCAAGGAATCATTGGAAAACATTGATGTAGTACTATTTGATATTCAAGATGTTGGCGCACGTTTTTACACTTATCTTTCTACATTACATTACATTATGGAAGCTTGTGCAGAAAATGGAATTCCGGTTATTGTTTTAGACAGACCAAACCCTAATGGACATTATATAGATGGGCCAATAGTGGAAAACGAATTTAAAAGTTTTGTAGGATTACATCCAGTTCCAATTGTATATGGAATGACTATAGGTGAATATGCTAAAATGATAAATGGTGAAAAGTGGTTAAATAACGGTATTCAATGTAACCTTACTGTAATCCCTTTAAAAAATTACACTCATAATTCAACTTATAGCCTTCCTTTAAGGCCTTCTCCAAATCTTCCTAACGATAAATCCATAAACCTTTATGCTAGTTTGTGCATGTTTGAAGGCACAAATGTTAGTTGTGGAAGAGGAACAGAAATGCAGTTTCAAATTTTTGGCTCACCAGATTTGCCAGCAGATTCATATAATTTCAGCTTTACACCACAACCAAATTTTGGGTCAAAAAATCCTAAAAATTTGAATCAAGAATGCCATGGTTTAGACCTTTCAAAAACAGAAAATTTAAGTAGCCTAAATTTTAACTGGTTGATAGATGCCTATAATGCAACTTCTGAAAAAGATAAATTTTTCAGAGAAAAGTCTTTTAATATATTAGCAGGTACAAATAAGCTAAAAGAACAAATTGAGCAAGGTCTTAATTTTGAATACATTAAAGCTACATGGCAAAATGATTTAGTTGAGTTTAAAAAAACAAGAGAAAAATATTTGATATATCCTTGAAAAAAGATAAAAGTATAAGGGTTTTATTCATAATTCAGAACAAAAATCAATCTATAATGCTCTAACAAAAAAAATAAAAGCCTGTATATCAATTATATAACATGCTTTTTAAGTGTAGTTGATTGACCTGTTCTCGAATCAAATAATAGAATTTATTCAAAATTTAGTTGATGATTTCTGAAAGCAAAAAACCTCCAACCAAAAAAGGTTGAAGGTTCGTCTTGTACTCAAGGTGGGAATTGAAGTGTATTAATTTTGATAGTCTTTTAAATAGCCTAAAAATAGCCTAAAACCCTTTATTTTATTACTACTTACAACGTTTTTATATTTATGTTAGAATTCGTATAAGTTAGTAATAATTAGATGAAATTAGTATTTTTAGGGGAAACATTAGGGGAAAATGTTTTATTTAATTTATATTTGATTATTCAAATGTTTAAGATATGGCTACCGTAAAATTTTTATTAAAGAGTAATAACCCCGAAAGTTCAATTTATGTGCGTTTTAAACATAGTGATAAATTTGACTTTACACGCTCAACTTCGTTGTTCATAGAGCCTAAATACTGGAATAACACAAAAGGTACCGTTAAACAAATTTCAGAGTTTAACGATAAACTAAATTTACAAAACGAATTAAACGGCCTTAAAACAACTATTTTAAACAATTTCAATAGTAGTTATGCAAACGGGGGAATTATTAATTCTGAATGGTTAAATAAAACAATAAAGGGGTTTTTTAATCAAGACAATAAAACCGATTTAAACTATTTTTTAGATTATTCTAAATACTACAAAGACAATTTAAAAACTAAAGTTTTAACAACGGGTAAAACTGGAGTAACTGAAAACACTTTTAAACGTTACAATACCATTATAAACAAAATGACTGGTTTTGAAACCTACAAAAAGAAACGTTATACATTTGAAAACATCGATTTAAAATTTTATCAAGACTTTAAAAACTATTTAATCAATGTTGAAAAATTAAACCTCAACACTACCGGTCGGTATATCAATTACATTAAAACCATTTGCATTGATGCTAAAAAATACGGCATTAAGATAAACCCGGATGTTATAAACGGCGAATTTAGAGCTACTAAAGAGGATGTTAGTTTTATTACACTTTCAAATGATGAAATTGAAACCATTTTTCAACATGATTTTAGTAAAACACCCTATTTAGATAATGCTCGAAACTGGTTAATTATAGGGGTTTGGACTGGAGCTCGTGTAAGTGATTTATTAAAGTTTACAAAAGACAATATTAAAAACGGTTTTATTGAATATACAGCACAAAAAACCGGACAAAAGATAATATTACCATTACATACACAAGTAAAAACCATTTTAGAGAATTTAAACGGCGAATTCCCTCGAACCTTATCAAGTCAATGTTTTAATGAATTTATTAAAAAGGTTTGTGAAAATGCAGAAATTAAAGAAATGGTTAAGGGCTCCAAAAGAATGAAATTAAAACCTAAAGTTTGGAGAAAAGAAAAAGGGGAATATAAAAAACACGAATTAGTATCAAGTCATATTTGTCGCCGTTCTTTTGCTACTAATCATTACGGTTTATTACCTACTCCGGTAATAATGGCAGTAACGGGGCATAAAACCGAAAAAATGTTTTTAAACTACATAGGTAAAACACCTAAAGATAATGCAGAGGTTTTAAATAGTTTTTGGCAACTCCAGGAACAAAAGAAAAACGGAAAATCAAAACTGAAACTTATAAAAACAGAAACTGCATAGAAACAATTAATTGAACTTAAACGAACAAGTTTGATTTCAAAAATATTTTAAACTTATTATTTAATATTAAAATTTACTTCATATAAGAATATATGTGACAATGTTACATAAGTATTGGTTAAAACCAATATAAATTTAACAAGTCAAAATTTATATTTATATGGAAACAATTCAATTTATTTCAACCTCTCCTAATGCACTTGCAAACCTAATTGATGAAAAAATCAAGACTCAATTAGATGAATTAAAACAAAACTTTATACCAAAAGAGCCAGACGAATTTATGTCAAGAAATGAAACGGCGAAACTCTTAAAAATTTCTTTAGTCTGTTTGCATGACTGGATGAATAAAGGCATTTTAAAACCGTATAAAATGGGTAATAAAACGTATTTCAGCCGTAAACAAATAACCGAACAAATGTTTAACTCAAATAAATAACGGTTATGAATACTGGCAATATAGAGTTTATTAGAGGAATTTATAATATAACCTCAACAAACAAAGAAAACACAAAAATTGACTATCAATTAAAGTCAAATGATGAAATAAAAGAGGAGCCGTTTTATAGGCTCCTTTTAATTGTTCAAATGTTGTAAAACGGGCAACCCTAATACATAGTAAATATAATGAAAAACAGCGATAAAGAGCAATATATTCCATTACCAATTTGGTTTATTAAGTTAACTTCAGATAAAAAGTCTCCAGTTTATTTAACACCTTTTGAGCAACAATTATATTGTTTAATTAAAGGATTGAGTAATAAAGGAGAGTGTTATGCAAATGACCAGTACTTCCAAAAAATATTTAAAGTAACGATTAAACATATCAATAAAAGTATTCATAAATTAGAGCATTTGAGATTATTAAAGATTACAAACGAGAATAATAAAAGGCTGATTTATTGTATTGGAAATATTAGTAAAGGCTCTGTTTTAATTGAATTTAAACATGAAATAAATAAGGTTTCTTTAACTACTGAGAATAATGTTTATGAGTATTCAACTAAAGATTTTCATCAAATACATGATCCAAATAATAAAAACTATAATAAAGAATTATATGGGGATAAAAATAGAACCTAGAGGTTCAATAGTCTTAACATAGAGGTTCAATAGTCTTAACCTAGAGGTTCAATAGTCTTAACCTAGAGGTTCATTATATATTATAACAATACTATAATTAAAAACAGAGAGATATATCGCTATTTATTTTAAATTCTTATATAAAATTAAAGGGGTATGGGTAAAATCTATAAAGGGTTTATTGTTTGTACATCGCCTGATGGTCATAATTTTACTCGTAGCAATTTTTTGGTTATTTCGGTATAATAAATCTATAGAAACTCTCTTACATTTAACTAGTTGACTAAAAGACAAATAAAAAAACAGTAGCATATTATAAATAAAGTAATTAAGGTTTTATAATGCATACTTGATTGACTTACTCTCGAACCGAATTGTAAAAATTTAAATGAATTTCCTGAAATAAAACACATTTAATTAAAAAGTAAGAGTTCGTCTTAAAATTATTTTAATTTTGTTTGTATTATTTGCCCAATCCCAAAAATTAGAAATGATATCTTTTTACATCCCATATGTAATTTGTAATAATAATTTACAAAATACAAAATAGATTAAAATTTGATTATGTTGCATTTATAAAAAAAGTAACCAGTACTTTATTGTTTTTAAATATTTAATGAACCTTATTTTAGAAGAATTAAGAAATCAAAACCATAAAGCCTTCAAAACGCTTTTTAATAATCACTTTGAAGATTTGGTTGTATATGCCAACGGCTATCTTTTTGATATGGATTCAAGCAAGGATTTAGTCCAAGATGTTTATATTTATATTTGGGAAAACGCTGATAAAATTGATATTAAAACAAACTTTAAGGGATATCTTTATTCTATGGTCCGTAATAGATGTTTCAACTATTTAAAGTCAATTAAAATAACCGATAACCATGCCTTTTTAGAATTTAATATTAATATAATTACTGAGCATGTTTTTGATTCTACTTTAGAAGAAGATAAAGAAAAAGTTTATAATCAAATACTAAAAATAGTAGATTCACTTCCAGAGAATATGCAAAAGATTGTCAAATTAAAATTTTTGCATAATTATAAGTATTCAGAAATTGCTCAAGAACTGGGCATTTCTATTAACACTGTTAAAACGCAGCTTAAAAGAGCCAAATTTAAAATTATAGAAATGGTTACATTTGTTTTAATACTATTACAAATAAGGCAATAAAAAAATAAGCTCAATAAGAGTTTTCTATTTTTTTCACACTTTTTTTATTAATTTCTCTTTTTTTTGTCACCCATATTGCGTTTTTAGTTGTCTATAGTATAATAAGGATATTATATACAATTAAATGGAATTTAAACTAATTATTAAAAATCTTAATAAAACCCTTACTCCAGACGAGGAAATTATTTTTATTAAATGGTATAATGAATCTGAGAAGCATAAGACTTATTTTGAAAATGTAAAGGGCAATTACCGAAATGGTCTTTCTCAAATTGACATTAAAAAAGAATGGCTTGCCCTTGAAAATAAAATAATTATACCATCAAGAAAAACCAATTTATGGAAATATATAGCCGCCGCATCTGTTGTGCTTTTAATCTCTATTTCCTTTGTTTTTAACTTCAATAAAACTCCTATTATAAAATCTATTGCAGTAGATAATAATGATATAATAGAAAATCCAATCATAACAGGAACAGACAAAGCCATCTTGACTTTAGAAGATGGTTCAAATATACTTTTAGAAAAAGGGGGGAATTATACAACTGAAAGGTTAAATAGTAATGGTGAAGAATTAGTATACATTAAAGAAAGTAATACAAAATCAGAAATTAAATATAACTACTTAACTATTCCAAGAGGTGGTCAATTTTATGTTCAGTTGTCTGACGGCACCAAAGTTTGGTTAAATTCTGAGTCTCAATTAAAATACCCCATATCATTTATAGAAGGGGAGACACGTATAGTGGAACTTGTTTATGGAGAAGCTTATTTCGAGGTATCCCCTAGTACTAATCACAATGGATCTAAATTCAAAGTACGTACATTACTGCAAGAAGTTGAAGTCTTAGGAACAGAATTTAATATTAAAGCTTATAAAGATGAAACTAATATTTACACAACTTTAGTTGAAGGTAAGGTAATTATAGATAATGGCTTTGCTAGTCAAAACTTAATACCACACCAACAATCAAATTTAAATCTTAAAAACAATACAATGACTATTAGTTTAGTTGATGTTTATAGGGAGACTTCATGGAAAAAAGGACTTTTTAGTTTTAAAAGCACAAATTTAAAAGAGATTATGAAAGTATTATCACGGTGGTACGATGTTAATGTTGTGTTCTCTAATCCAGAAATCGAAAATATCAAGTTTAATGGTGTATTGAGTAAAAACCAAACTATTAAGGAGATACTAACCACAATTAAGAACACTAAATTCATTAAAGATTATGACATAACTGACAAAAAAATTACAATTTATTAAAAAGAAAGGGAACAAAGTTTATACCTGGACAGTACTGCACTTCATCCCCCTTTAGATTATTAATTACTTAATTAAATATTTAACTAACTAACTAACACACAAATTTATGAAAATTAAATGCATTAACAGTCTTTTCTTTCATAGGAAAAAAATTCTACAGTTTATGATGAGAATGTTTATTATTCTATTTTGTACTTCAGTTTTTAGCTTTGCTCCAATTGAAGTTTTCTCACAAAACACTAAAATTAAAATTAGTACGGATAAAACAGTATCAGTTGATGAGATTTTTGACATACTAAGGGAGCAAACAGAATTCACGTTTCTTTACCAAGAGGACCTTTTTAAAGATATTCCAAAAGTACATCTAACAAAAGGGACTATTCGCGCTAATGAGCTCTTACAAAAAAGCCTTCCTAAAGGTGATTATATTTTTGAATTTAACGAAAATAATAATACCATTATTATAAAAGAAATACCCATAACTGATAAACAGCAAGACATCACTATTAAAGGTACAATTAGCGATAGCCAAGGTGTTCCTTTACCAGGAGCAACAATAATTGCAAAGGGCACTACTATCGGAACAACTACAGATTTTGATGGAAAATTCGAGTTAACAATTACTAAAGATGTTAAAGTTTTAGTAGTTTCATATATCGGTTTTGCTACAAAAGAAGTTACTATCGACGGTCAAATTTCATTTGCAATCACTTTATTAGAAGACGCTGCTCAATTAGACGAAATTGTAGTTACTGGGGTGATTTCAGGGACGTCTAAAAAGAAGTTAGCATTTACCGTTTCTAAAGTTAAAGCGGAAGATCTTCAGCAAACAACATCAGGAAACGCAATACAAGCACTTTCAGGTAAAGTTGCAGGAGTTAGAGTTGTGCAATCTGGGGGTCAACCAGGTTCAGAACCTTCAGTCCGTTTAAGAGGAGCAACATCTCTTACTGGTTCGCAAAAACCGTTAATTATAATTGATGGAATTATTACTGAAGGTTCAATTTCAGATATTAATCCAGATGACGTAGCCTCAATGGAGGTAATAAAAGATGCGGCGGCAGCCTCTCTTTATGGATCTAGGGCTGCAAATGGTGTTATACAAATTTTCACTAAGCGTGGTTCAGATTTAACAGATGGAGAAACAAAAATAAATCTACGCAATGAGTTTGGGTATTCTTCACCTGGTAGAAAGTATCCTCTTGCTACCCATCATGCATATCAATTAGACGGAAATGGTCAATTTATTTTAGATGGAAGTGGTAATCGTATCTTAGAAGCAGATGGTTTAGTGGATAATCCTTATCCAGTGCTAAATGACCAACAGGATTTAATGTATGTTAACGGATCCTCAATAACCAACTATTTGTCAGTTGCTAAAAAAAATGGAGGAACTAATTGGGCAGCTACGGCTAGTAATTTTAAAGAGGAAGGAATTTTAAAGGATACAGATGGTTATAATCGTCAAACACTAAGATTAAACATTGACCATAAGATTAGTTCAAAATTAGACATGTCAGTAAGTACACAATATATTGAATCAAAAGGTCAAAATATTGAGAGAAGTAAAGATAGTCCTTTTTATACAACACTTGTTATTCCGCCAGATGTTGATTTAACTGTACCTAACCTTGATGGCACTCCTTATATTTACAATCCCGTGCCAGATGATGACTTTGGAAATCCCCTTTATGAAATAAATAATAGAACTAATGAAACTAAAAGAGTACGTCAATTAGCTGGCGCTGATTTCAAATACAAAATATTAGATTGGTTGCATTTATCTGGAAATGCTAGTCTGGATAGAGAGCAGCGATTTGACTCAGATTATTTTCCAAGAGGGTTTTTGAGTTTGAGAGAGCCAGCCTTAGAAAATGGATTACTTTCAAAAAGGCATACTGAGACTAAGGCAATTAACTCCTCTTTAACTGCATTGATCTTTAAAGATTTTGGTGACTTATCAGTAAAAATACGCCCTAGTATATTATTTGAAGATCTAAATATTAATGGTATAACTACTGAAGGTAGAAATTTTGTAGTTGATGATACACCTAGTTTGGATGCTGCAACAATTATAACAGCTAGTTCTTTTAATCAAGATATTCGCTCAACTAATTTCTTTACAATTGCAAGTTTAGACTATAAAGATCGTTACATTGGAGATGTGCTTTTCAGAAGAGATGGTTCATCACTTTTTGGAGCAGATCAACGCAACGCTAATTATTTTCGTGTATCAGCGGCTTATCGTATATCTGAGGAGCCTTGGTTCAAAATAAATGGTATTGATGAATTCAAAGTAAGAGCATCGCATGGAACGGCAGGATTAAGACCTCCGTTTGAAGCACAATATGAAACTTTAAATGTAGTTGGAGGTAGTCTTCAATTTTCAACTCTTGGAAATACTAACCTTAAACCAGCTGTTTCTAAAGCAACTGAATTAGGTTTTAATCTTGATTTTCTTGATAGATTTTCATTAGACTTCTCATATGCTAAGAACATTATAGATGATCAAATTTTGAAAGTCCCTCTAGCTTCAGCTGCAGGATTTCCTTTTCAATGGCAAAATGCAGGTTCTTTAGAATCTAATACTCTTGAAGCACAATTAAATGCTTCTATATTTCGTGAAAAAGATTTTAAATGGGATTTACAACTTTCATTCGACCGCACAAAACAAAAGGTTACAAAATTAAGTGTAGCGCCATTTTTGCAATCAAATGTTCTTACTTCAATAAGACAAGAACCTGTTGGTCCAGCCATATTTTTAGTAGAAGAAGGTGTAAGTTTTGGAACTATGGTTGGAAGAGATTTTGCGCGTAGTTTGGATCAAGTCCCACAACTTTTTGATACTTCTGGATCACCAATTCCAATCGAAGATTCTTATGTAATCAATGAAGATGGCTATGTTGTTTTAGCTGGTGATTATCAAACACCAAACGAAAAGCCTATTGCTTTATTGGATGAAAATGGTCAAATAGCCTCTGTGAAAATTGGAGATGTTAATCCAGATTTCCAAGTGGGTATTTACAATAGCTTTAAATATAAAAATTGGGGCGCAAGTATATTATTAGATTGGAAACAAGGTGGTGATATTTATAATAATACAAGACAAAATCTTTATGAAACTCCGCGTCATGGTGATGTAGATCAATCTAACAAACCTCTTGAATCTAGAAAACCTATAGGATACTATCAAACCCTATATGCTACAAATTCATCTAGTAGTCATTTTGTTGAAGATGGTACTTATGTAAAGTTACGTGAAATTGCAATTAACTATAAATTAAAAGGAAGTTCTTTAGGTTCGTTTTCTGATTTTATTGATAGTGTTACTTTTGGATTAACTGGGCGAAATTTATTGACATTTACAAAATATTCTGGTTTTGATCCAGAGGTAGGTGCTTCTGACGCAACTTTATTTCCTTATGATAATTTCAGCTACCCTAATTTTAGAAAATTCACTTTTAATATTTCAATAGAATTTTAAATATAAACGTTATGAAAAAATATAAATATACCCTTATTGTATCTTGTATATTGTTCTTATTTGGATTATTCTCATGTGAGAGTAATTTAAATGTTCAAAATGAGAATGAACCAGATATTGTCCGTGCTTTTTCTAATCCTAATGACCTTGTAAACACAGTTGGTGGAGGTTTACTTACTTGGTGGAATGGTGCCAATGGAAATCAACATCCTGGTTTAGCTTTGGCTGCTGGTGCAAACCTATCAACTAGTGAAAGAGCTGGGGCTGGTCAGGTAGACTTTTCGGAAATTCCAAGAATTGCTTATCCAAATTCAGTTTTTTATACTCGTCAAGAAACAATTGATAACCCTTGGTTTAGTAATTATGCTGCACTTGCAGCGGCTAATGCAGGTTTGAGAGCATTAAACGATGGTGTTAAACTTGATTCTCCTAAAAGTGAGACTATGTTGACGGCAACAGCACAACTTTTACAGGGGCTTTCTCTAGGTCAATTAGGAATCTGGTTTGATAAGGCAGTTATTGTTGATGAGAATTCTACAGAAGAAGAAATTGCTAATTCTCAATTTTCACCTTATGGAGATGTTGTTGACAAAGCAATTGAAAAACTAGATGCCGCTATTACTACAGCTAGTTCAGAAACATTTAATTTACCTGATGGTTTTATAAGTGGCTATGATGCTAGTAATCCATTAGATAATGTAAAGTTAGCTCAATTTGCTAATACAATGGCAGCTCGTTTTCTTATGAATCGCGCTCGAACTCCAGAGGAGAATTTACAAACTGATTGGACTAGGGTTTTAAACTATGCTAGAAATGGGGTAAAAGGATGGGATTTTGCACCAGCTGCTCAGGGAGCTGAAGAGCCTGGGCTTTGGGTAGATTCTTATAAAAGGGAAACGCATCGCCCGGATAGAATTAGAACTTCAAATGAAATTGTTGGTATAGCATCTAATTCTGGGCAATTAGAAGCATGGTTAGCTCTACCTCCAAATGATAGAAGACCTATTGTGGTACAAACAGACGATCGTAGAGTAACGGCTGCCGGAGATCCCACTGCACCAGGTCTATATTTTGCTTACCTTGCAACTACTCATGGATCAACATCTAGAGGTTGGTATCGTCAATCTCGATATTACCCTATAAGATATGCCTCTCATACTGGATTTATTGGATCTAGTAATTATTGTACTGAAGATGAAAATGATTTGATTATAGCTGAAGCTTTATTAAGAACTAATGGTTCTAAAACTGAGGTCATTCAGATTATTAACAGTACCCGCGTTACAAATGGTCAGCTTCCTGCTCTTACTGGAAATGAATCAACTGAAGACTTGCTAAATGCGCTATTTTATGAAAGGTTAATGGAATTAGGATACAACGCAGCAGGTCTTACTTATGGAGATAAGAGACGTTGGGAGCTTAAAGGACCTTATGTGAGAAGTAACGGAAGTGGTGTTTATCAGCACTATACAGGAACACCTAGAAGTTTACCAGTTCCTGCCCGTGAATTGCAAACTCTAGGTTTGGATGTATACACTTATGGTGGTCCTACTGCTGCTGATGAATAGCTATAAACTATACATTCACTATTGAGAAAAGTTATTTGAGTTAGTTTTTTTGAGTTAATGAAAATTACCGGGCATTTTATTTGCCTGGTAATTTTATTGTATTAAAAATTACTTGCATTTATAGTAACTACATGGCTATATACTAATTCAATTTCGACGGATAACTAATTTAAATTTTATTCGCTTGAAGTTCAAGATTTCTTTGATAAAATAAAAATAAATGAAAGCTATTTTTTTTCTATTTCTTCTGAGTTTAGGACTTTATAATTGTGAGTCTACAAAAACTAATCAATCTAGTGAAATGCCGGTTGATCTTGTAAATCCTTTAGTAGATGCAGCAAACTCCAGGTGGTTCTTTTTCAATTCAGCAACAAGACCTTTTGGTATGGTTAATCTGAGTCCTGATAATATTTTAAAAGGAGCTTGGGGTTCAGGATATAGATATAATACAGATACAATTAGAGCTTTTAGTCATATCCATGGTTGGCAATTATCAGGGATTCCTGTAATGCCTATTTCTGGAGACTTTAATGGTTCAATAGGTCCAGAAGGTTATAAATCGAAATTTGATCATGATAAAGAAGTTGTAAAAGCAGGGTATCACAAAGTAGAATTGGAAAAATATGGCATCAAGGTAGAACTCACCTCAACTAAGAGGGTAGGTTTTCATCGCTATACTTTTCCCAAATCAAATCAGAATCATATTGTTATAGACTTAGCCATCGAGTTAGGACCAAGTGATACAGAAAGTGGTTTTATTAAACTCATCAATGATAAAGAATTGGAAGGATATGCTGTTATGGCTGCTACTAGGAGAAGGCCTAAGCCAGTTGAGGTTTATTTTGTTATACAATTCGACAAACCTTTCTCTTCCCTAAAAGCATGGCAAGATGGAATAGAAAAAGAAGTATATGATTCTATAAAAGGGCATGGAATAAGGAGCTATGTATCTTTTGAATCTTTAGATCGTGAAGTCCGCCAGATGAAAGTGGGTATATCCTATGTAAGTTCAGAACAAGCTAGAAAAAATTTAAGTCAGGAATTACCAAGTTGGGATTTTGATTCTATCGTTGATGAATCCAGAAATGAATGGAATGGACTTTTGAGCAAAATTGAGGTTAAAGGTGGTGATAAAGTAGAAAGAGTTAGATTCTATACAGATTTATGGCATGCGCTTCAAGGAAGACGAATAATAAGTGATGTAGATGGTAAATATTGTGATCGTACTGGAGATTCAAAAAAAATTAAGCAAATTCCACTTGATAGTAATAATAAACCACTTTTCAATCATTATAACTCAGATTCTTTTTGGGGTGCTCAATGGACACTCAATACTCTTTGGCATTTAGTTTATCCTAAAATTTCAGAAGAATTTGTACAATCAATGCTTCTTATGTATCAAGATGGGGGATTAATACCTAGAGGGCCCTCTGGAGGAAATTATACATATGTTATGACTGGTGCCACTACTACACCCTTTATTACTAGCGCCTATATGAAAGGAATTAGGAATTTTGATATTAATCTAGCCTATGAAGGTATGCGAAAAAATCATTTTCCAGGTGGGTTAATGAGTAAAGCAGGTTATGAACATAATACATTTGTAGGAGGTGGATTAGAACATTATATAGAAAGGGGGTATATACCATATCCATTACCAGAATCAAATTATCCAAAAGATAAAATTTATGGATCTCATCAAGATGGGGCAGGTCAAACTTTAGAATATGCATATCAGGATTGGGCACTCGCTCAAATGGCTAAATCTCTTAATAAAGATGATGATTATAAATTATTTATGCAACGATCAAATAATTATAAAAATCTATATGATAGTAAAATTGGATGGATGAGAGTTCGTTCACAAGATGGCTCATGGGTAGAACCTTTTGATGGTTTAATCTATGATCATGGCTGGGTTGAAGCAAACGCAGTTCAATCCACATGGTTTGTTCCTCATGATGTGGAAGGCCTTATTAAAATGATAGGTGGAAGGAAAAAATTTATTGATAAACTTAACAATTCATTTGAGATTTCAAGTAAGTACGATTTTAAATCTTCTGAACATGGTGATCGCAGTGGAATAAGTGGAAATGATTTGCAACAAGGTGGTAAAAGCGAAAAGGAAGAGCCTTATATAAATTATGGAAATCAACCTAGTATGCAAGTAGCCTATCTTTTTAATTATGCAGGAGCACCTTGGCTTACTCAATATTGGGCAAGGGAGGTTATAGAAAAAGTTTATAGTGGTGTTTCTCCAGATTATGGTTATAGCGGAGATGAAGACCAAGGGCTTATGGGGGCATTGTCAGTACTCATGAAGATGGGTATTTTCTCAATGCGAGGTGGATGCGATATAGAGCCAGTTTACGAAATAAGTAGTCCTATTTTTGATGAAATTAAAATCCATTTGGATGAAAATTATTATCCCGGAAATACTTTTGTTATTAAAACTAATAATAATTCTAAAGAAAATAAATACATACAATCTGCAAGTTTCAATGATAAAGACTTTTCAAAACCTTGGTTCTATCATAAGGCATTAGTAGAAGGAGGCACATTAACATTAGAGATGGGAGCTGAACCAAATAAAAAATGGGGTAGCGCTTACGAAGATGCGCCACCATCTATGTCAAAAGAATAATAAAAAGAGTTCAAATTAATCGAATTAAAAATGAATTTAAAAAATAAAAAATCATTTAGCAGTTCACTTTTTATTTTACTCACAGTTTTGTTTTGTGGTATTATACCATCTTTTGCTCAATATCCAGAAAAAACAATTACGATAGTAAACAGTAATAATCCAGGTGGAGTGATTGATTTAATGGCCAGAAAACTGGCAGTTATAGCGAAGAAGTATGAAGATGTAAATATAATTATAGAAAATATTCCAGGTGGTTCTGGAACGGCAGCTATGAATTATGTGCTTAGTCAGCCTGCAGATGGGTATACACTTTTGGCAACATTGAAATCATATATTTCTACCGGGTTATTATCAGAAGATGGTGTTAAAATTAATGATTTCCATTTATTGGCATGCATGGTTTATGACTGGGAAGCTATAATAACCAATAAAAATTCCGAAGTAGTTTCCTTTGAGGATATTCTTAAAGATGCAGAAATAAAGAATGGTCGCCAAAAATGGCTAGGTCCCAATACTGGTGGTTTAGATCATTTGATGGCACTGGAAACTTGGGAAAAATGTTCAATACAAGCTAGATGGATTCCTTTTGAAGGAAGTTCGGTTTCTATTGCTGCATTATTAGGGGGAAATGGTGTAGTTTATGTTGGTAATCCCTTAGATGTAAAAGGTAGACCCGATTTGCATATTGCTGCCATAGCTAGTCCAAATAGATTATCCGATTTTCCTAATACGCCTACTTTTATTGAAAAGGGTTTTGATTTAAAAGAACAAATGTGGAGAGGTTTTTCTGTTAAAAAGGGAACACCTAAAAACAAATTGGATTTTCTTGAAAATCTTTTGAAAAAAGTTAGTCAAGATACAGAATGGCAATCCTATATTAAATCGGGATATGCTGAGCCAGTTTTTTTAAATAATGCTGAAATGGAACCACAATTAAAGTATGAGGAAGCATCTGCTAAAAGATTGCTTACAAGAGCAGGTGTAATTAATGAATCTAGTGGTAAAACAAATAAGAACTCATGGCTTTATTTGATAGCTTTTTTAATAGCATCTGCTGCTTTTGTTTTTATTGTTTTTAAGTTAAAAAAAACACTAAATGATAAAGAGTTTTTAGTACTGGTTTTTTTAATAGGAATTCCTCTTTATTTTTTATATCAAAGTAGTTTCTTTCCTAATTCCCAAAAAATTACAGAAAACGGACCTGCACTAATTCCGAGAATATGGTCTTTAGGGTTATTATTATTTACACTAATTTACCTGTTTAGGTTTAAGAATATAAAGCCAACGAAAAATGTATCTGAAGAATATCCAAAATTATTAGCAGTAAAACTTGTTTTACTGCTTTTAGGCTATTTCATAAGTATTTTATTTTTTGGTTTTTATATAAGTACATTTTTATTTATTATTTCCATTTTATGGACTTTAAATTATAAAAGTATTTTACCAATGCTAAGTGTTGCATTTGGTTTCTTGCTTTTAATTTATCTTTTATTTGAAAAATCACTGAATATTAACTTGCCTAATGGAATTTGGTTATAATGGAAAACACTTGGGACTTAATTGGAACAGTTTTAGCTAATGTATTGAGTTGGCAAACTTTATTGATTATTGTAGTTGGAATTCTATATGGTATTTTAGCTGGAGCTATTCCTGGTATTTCAGCTTCAATAGCAGTAGCATTATTAGTGCCTTTTACATATACTCTTGATGCTGGTCAAGCTATGATTTTACTTACCACTGTTTATATGGCATCTAGTTATGGTGGTTCAATTACCGCTATATTGGTGAATACTCCTGGGACACCTGGTTCAGTTGTTACTACTTTTGATGGTTATCCTTTAACAAGACAAGGGAAACCAGGTTTAGCCCTAGGTACCTCTATTATATCTTCAACCATAGGCGGTATTTTAGGAACTATTATATTAATTATATTTTCAATACCCATAGCTAAATTCGCACTTTCTTTTGGGCCACCTGAATATTTTGCTTTAGCTATTTTAGGGCTTACAATTATTTCTTCACTTTCTTCGGATAACTTGATAAAGGGATTAATAGCAACTTTATTTGGATTGCTACTTACAACTGTTGGAGTTGATCCTTTTACTGGATTTCCGAGATTTACTTTTGGTTTATCTGAATTGGGAGATGGTTTTTCATTTATTCCTGCACTAATTGGTTTATTCGCTATAGGAGAAGTATTGGTTCAGGTTGAAACATTTGTTTCTAAACCGAAAGAAATAGATAAATATTCTCAACAGTTTCCTAATTTTAAAATGATAAAAAAATTAGGAGGCCTAATTTTTAAGTCGTCGATTATAGGAACCATTGTTGGAGCAATTCCAGGTGCTGGCGGAACTGTAGCTACCTTTATTGCTTACGATCAGGCTAAAAAATCTAGCAAAACACCTGAACTATTTGGTAAAGGTAGCTTAGAAGGTGTTGCTGCACCAGAAGCCGCAAACAATGCAGCTGTTGGAGGAGCTTTGATTCCTCTACTCACTTTAGGTATTCCCGGAAGCGCATCGACTGCAGTATTAATTGGAGCACTTTTTATGCATGGTTTAGTGCCTGGGCCGGAATTATTTACTAAGCAAATAGATGTAGTTTATATATTATTTGCAGCATTAATAATCGCAAATATTTTTATGTTAATTATCGGGTGGTTAGGTAATAGGCTTTTTGTAAAAGTTATTTCCATTCCTCCAGCTATTTTATTAGCAATAATACCTGCTTTTGCTGTAGTTGGTAGCTTCACAATAAATAGATCTATGTTTGATGTAGGGACTTGTATTGCCTTTGGGATATTTGGCTGGCTACTAAAACGAAATGACTTTCCTACTGCACCTGTTGTTTTAGGATTGATTTTGGGCTTTATGGTAGAAGCGAATTTGCGTAGAACATTATTAATGGGAGACTTCACATTATTATTTACAAGGCCATTATCGGCTGTAATGTTACTTATTGCTTTAGTTTCTTTTGTTTATCCATTTATTCGGAAAAAAAAGAAAATCATTTAAATATGTTTAATTAATAAATTGAACAGCATGAAGATATTATTACTGTAATTTAAACCTATAAAATGAAAAAATTATTAATTGTTTTGTCCTTATTTTTTTTATTCTATTCGCTTCATAGTCAAACAAAAATTAGACCCAATGTGGTTTTGATTTTAACAGATGATCAAGGGTATGGTGATTTGGGTTATCATAAAAATCCAGACATCAAAACTCCTACAATTGATACTTTTGCTGAAGAAAGTATAAGGTTCAATAATTTTTACGTATCACCTGTTTGTGCTCCTACAAGAGCAAGTTTGATGACTGGAAGATATAATATTAGAACAGGTGTATTCGACACCTTTTCTGGAGGTTCAATCATGGCATCTTCAGAAATAACTATTGCCGAACTACTAAGGGATTCGGGATATACAACAGGGCACTTTGGGAAATGGCATTTAGGAAGCAACTACCCTTCTAGGCCACAGGATCAAGGATTTGAAACATCCGTTTGGAATACAGGAGGAGCAATTGGTAAAGCAGGTGATCCTTTTAATTATTACAAAAAAGATAGCTCTTACTTTAATCCTGTAATCTGGAAAAATGGGGAGAAATATCAGAGCACTGGTTATTGTGCAGATGTTTGGACCGATGAGGCTATCCAATTCATTAAAAATAATCATAATATGCCATTTTTTGTATACCTTGCTTACAACACTCCCCATCAACCCTTACAACTTCCTAAAGAGTATTATGATTTATACAAGGGTAAAGAAATAAATGAAGAATATTATAGAAATAAGGGTATCTACGTTCATGGAATGACCGAGAAGGATAAAGAAGATGCTAGAAAAGTATATGGTATGGTGACCAATATTGATGATAATCTTAATCGTCTTTTTAAGGAATTAAAAAAGAATAGACTTTATGAAAATACCATTATCATTTTTATGACAGATAACGGCCCTGCTCAATATAGATACACTGGAGGGTTTAAAGGAAAAAAAAGTATGGTTCAGGAAGGTGGAATTCATGTCCCTTTTTATATGAAGCTTCCCAAGGGTATGATGAAGATAAAAGAAGTAAATGAACGGTTCGCGCATATAGATGTTCTACCAACTATAGCTAACCTATGTGACATTCAAATTAATGAAGACCTTAAACTTGATGGTGTAAGCATGTTGCCATTTCTAAATGTTTCAACCACTCAAAAATTAGAAAGACCCTTGTTTTTTGAATGGCAAAGGAGTTATCCAGAAAAATATAAAAATATGGCGGTAATAAAGAATGGGTTTAAATTAATTGGAAACACAGGGGAAGATGCTGCAATTTCTCAATTCGAATTATACAATTTAAATGAGGATCCCTACGAGTCGGTAAATATTATTGACCAACAACCTAAAGTTTCCAATGAATTAAAGAACGAGATAGATAAGTGGTATTTTGATATTATGCACAGCCCAAACATCATTGATTTGCCAAGAATTATTATTGGTAATGATCTAGAGAAAACTACCATACTTAATCGTAATGATGCAAGAGGAATACAGGAAATAAGGGATCAGGATGATATTCATGTAAGTTGGGATGTGTTAATAGAAAATACCGGAGAATATAAGGTGAGTTGTTATTTTTTAAATAAATTAGAACATGAAGGAAAACTCTACTTCAGAATAGGTAATAAAAACGTTAGCATAGAAAATAAAAATACTGGCATACAAAAATTAGTTTTTGATAGGGTTTTATTAGATGAGGGAAAATTTACAATTGATAGCTGGTATTCAATAAGTATTACATCTTATTTGACTCCGTTTTATTTAGAAATAGAACGATTAAAATGAGTATCTGAAAATGAAATTTAAAAACGTATTTAACCTATTGCTCGTCATATTTAGTTGTTATGCATTTGGACAAGTAAACCAAAAAATTAATCTGACATTTTTTGGGTCATCCGTGTGTAATGGCTCTAATGCTGAAAGCAAGCATGGATATGCTTGGCAATTTTATAATAACAACATAATTGATACAACTAAATATCAATATTTTAATGTTTCTACTGGTGGAGATAATACCATAAAAATCGAAAAGTTTGATCGATTAACTAATAAGTTATACCCAACTAAACCTGATTTTGTTGTTATTGGTTTGTCATTGAGTAATGAGGGAATTAGAAATGAAGCGGACAACAATGGAAGAGAACAAATTTTGGAACAATTTAGAAGTAGACTACTTTCTTTGGCGGATTCATTAAATCAACAAGGAATAAAACCTGTGATTGTGAATTGTTATGCTCATTCCGATTTTACAAAAGAAGAATACATGTTCACAAAAAAAATGAATCAGATTATTAATACATGGAAATACCCAAGTATAAATGTTTTAGGTTCAATCGATGATTGGGAAGGACGATGGGTAGAAGGATATGTAGCAAATGCAGGTCACCCGAATACTCTTGGACATCAGGAAATGTCTTACACTATTGTGCCTTCTCTTTTTGATGCCATACAAAAGCTGAAAAAGACCCCTTCTTATGATTGGAATCCCAGTTATTGTACTTTAAAAAATGATGAACAATATGAAAACCCTCTATCCTTAGAAATTAAAAACACAGTACATTCATTTACATTAAGTTTTAGATTTAAAAAAACAGATAACGGGAGCATCGCTGGTTTTACTTCGAAAGATTTAAAACATGAAATCACAATTAACAACAATAAACTTTATTATAAAAACCTCTCTGTAATCCTTCCAGATTCGTTAAATAATTGGACGCATATTGTACTTTCTCATAGCTATGCCAATCAAAAAACTATGTTTATTGTTAACGGAAAATTAATAGGTATTGTGAATGAACAAATAGTTCCAAGTGATATTCATTTTGGCGGTTCTGCTTCGTTTGCAGAATTAAAAGATTTGACTTTTCATAGGTCATGCCTAAATCTTGATGAAGCTATAGATCTATACAATAAGAAATTCATACAATCAAGTCTTGAATTTTATAACCCAATGACAAAACCTATAAAGAATGATAAAGTTAAAAATTATGCACAAAGTCTAAGTGAATTGATTATAAATAAAAGTGTTGTAATACAATCCACCCAGATACAATTTTAAAATCATACTAAAATGATAAAACATAAATTACTAAAAAAAATTACTTCAATTTTAATTATCTGTTTTTGTGTTTTAATAAACGCCCAAAGTAAGCCTAATGTCATTATTATTTATACTGATGACCAAGGCTCTGTAGATTTGAATAGTTATGGGGCAAAGGATTTAGAAACGCCTAATATGGATGCCATCGTAGAAAGTGGTGTTCGCTTCACACAATTTTATGCATCACCAATTTGTTCGCCTTCTAGGGCTTCTTTGTTAACAGGTAAAAACCCACAAAGAGCAGGAGTGGAAAGAAATTCACATTTAAATGAAGAAAACGGACTTCCTGGAACAGAATATACAATGGCAGAAATGTTTAAAGATGCTGGATATTCTACAGCCCATATCGGAAAATGGCATTTAGGTTATACGCAAGGAATGAGTCCAAATGAACAAGGATTTGACTACTCCTTTGGTCACATGAATGGATGTATTGATAATTATTCACACTTTTTTTATTGGAACGGTCCTAATAGGCATGATTTATTCAGAAATGGAAAAGAAGTATATTATGATGGACAATTTTTCCCAGACCTAATGGTAAAAGAAGCTTCCAATTTTATGGAACAAAATAAAAACAGTCCTTTCTTTATATACTTTGCCATAAATATGCCCCATTATCCATATCAAGGAGATATTAAATGGCTAGAATATTATCAAGAAAAAGGGCTTGCCTATCCAAGAGATTTGTATGCAGCTTTCATTTCAACTTTAGATGACCGAATTGGCTTACTTTTAAAAAAGCTTAAAGAGTTGGGAATTAAAGAGAATACCATTATTGTATTTCAATCGGATAATGGACATTCAACCGAAGAGCGTGCACATTTTGGAGGAGGTAGTGCAGGCCCATATAGAGGCGCAAAGCAATGTTTATTTGAGGGAGGCATTAGAGTGCCTGCAGCAATAAGTTGGATTAATAAAATTCCATCTGGAGAAGTTAGAGACCAATTTGCAGTAAATACTGATTGGATGCCGACATTGGCAGAACTATGCGGTATTAAATTGAATTCAGAAGAAATGGATGGTAAAAGTTTATTGCCCATTATTGTAGATGGTAATAAAGATACGCAACATACAGAAGGATATTGCTGGGCATATAAAGACATGTGGGTAGCCAGAAAAGGAAAATGGAAATTACTAGGAAACCCTTATGATACAAGTAATAGGAATCATAAATTTATAGAAAACAGATTTCTTGTTAATCTTGATAATGATTTAGGAGAAACATCTAACGTCGCGAATAAATACCCTGCTATTGTTTCAGAATTAGAGAAACAATATGAAAAATGGTTAGAAAATAATAGTAAATAGATTTAATAAAATTATAACCAGAATCAACTCATGAAAACCTTAACGATTTTATTGTCTTTAATAATTTTGAATTCACTTATTGGGTACACTCAAAATTTAAAAAAGGATTCTCGCCCTAATATTCTTTTTATTATGAGTGATGACCATTCTTATAATGCGATTAGTGCATATAATAATCATTTAATTAAAACACCAAATATTGATCGTATCGCCAGCGAAGGAATGCTTTTTACAAATGCATGCGTTACCAATTCCATTTGCGCTCCTTCTAGAGCAACAATTCTTACTGGAAAGCATACTCATATAAACGGCAAAATAGATAATCATATGCCGTTTGATACAACTCAAGTAACGTTTCCCCAATTATTTCAGAAAGCTGGTTACGAAACTGCAATGTTTGGCAAATTACATTTTGGAAACAATCCCAAAGGAGTAGATGATTTTATGATTTTACCTGCACAAGGGGATTATATTAATCCTGATTTTATTACTAAAAAAGGAGATACAACAATAACCGGTTATGTAACAGATATAATTACAGATTTAACAATTAATTGGCTTGAAAAAAAACGTTCCAAGGAAAAACCGTTTATGATGATGTACTTGCATAAAGCGCCACATCGCCCTTGGTGGCCAAGTCCTGAAAAATTTAAAGAATTTAGTAAGAAGACTTTTCCTGAGCCCGAATCATTATTTGATGATTATAAAAACAGAGGTACAGCTGCCAAAACTGCTGAAATGAATTTATTAAAACATATGACTTATAGCCATGATACTAAGATAAGACCTGAAACCCTTGCTGGTATGGGGAAAGTAGAGCCAAGTATCGTTGAAATAAAAAACGGGTTTTATGGACCCTATGGACGCGCTAATGACGAGCAACGTGCAAAATACGAACCAATATTGGATTCAATAAATGATTATTTTAAAGCAAATTGGCCATCAATGAGTGATGAAGAAAAAATGAGATGGAAGTACCAAAGATATATGCAAGATTATTTGGCATGTATTTCTTCAGTAGATGATAATGTTGGACGTGTTTTAGATTATCTTGAAGAAAGTGGTTTAGCTGAAAATACAATAGTAGTATACACATCAGATCAAGGATTTTATATAGGAGAACATGGGTGGTTTGATAAACGATTTATTTATAATGAATCATTTAAAACTCCATTAATGATTCGTTGGCCAAATATAATAAAAGAGGGCAGTACAAATAACGAAATGGTTCAAAACCTAGATTTTGCTCAGACCTTTTTAGAAGCAGCACAAATAAATGCTCCTGATGATATGCAAGGTGAAAGCCTAATTCCATTATTAACGGGAAATAATAAAAAATGGACTAGAGATGCAGTCTATTACCATTACTATGAATACCCTTCTGTTCATATGGTAAAACGCCATTACGGAATAGTTACAAAAGAATATAAATTGGTTCACTTCTATTACGATATCGATGAATGGGAATTATATGATCGTAAAAAAGACCCACAAGAAATGAATAATGTTTACAATGATTCTAACTATGCGCATATAGTAAAAAAACTAAAAATGAAGTTGGGTAAATTAAGAACTAAATACAAAGACTCCAAAGAGTTGGATCAAAAATATATTGAGATAACAAAATAATAATAAAGTCGCTATAACAATTATGCACAAAGTCTATGTAAATTGATTATTAATAATAAGGTTGAAATAAATTATAATTCTGAATTATTTTAATAAAATATACCTATAAAAAATATAGAAAATGAAAACAAAACAGTTCAATAAATTTACAAATAAGAAATTAAAACAGGGTAAAGGAATTTCTTGTATTGTTTATCTATTTGTAGTGTTTAGTTGTAATAATTTACCTTTTATAGAGCATGAGGATTCAACAATAGGAAGTAATCCTGAATATCGTGGTTCTTGGGCCCAAGTTCCAGTTATCTTGTCACGAATTCAAGCGCCAAGTTTTCCAGATAGAGTCATTAGTATAACAGATGCTCCTTATAATGCCATAGCCGATGGGGCTACAGACGCTAGAGAGGCCATTCAAAATGCAATTATTGATATCTCTCGTTTTGGTGGAGGTATGGTTAATATTCCTATGGGAAAATATTTAATAGATGGGCCGTTGCGATTGGAAAATAATGTTAATTTTCATTTAGAGGAGGGTGCCGAATTACTATTTAGCACTAACTATGAAAGCTATTTGCCTCAAGTACTTACCCGTTATGAAGGTGCAGATGTATATAATTTTTCTCCGCTTATTTATGTGTACCAGAAAAGAAATGTAGCTATCACTGGTAAAGGAACGCTTAATGGTCAAGCAAAAGATTCATGGGCTACTTGGGTGAAGAAGGCTTCAGAAGTTGGATTAACTCGTGTCCCAGGTTCAAGTAAAGGAAATTGGGAACAGGAATTTCGAGACATGAATAATAGTGATGTCCCTTTATTTAATCGAAAGTTAGACCGTTCTGGAAATCTTCGTCCTCATTTCATCCAATTTTATGATTCAGAAAACATTTTGTTAGAAGGTGTTAATATTATTGATTCGCCTTTTTGGGTAAATCATTTTTATATGTGTAAAAATATTACTGTACGAAATATTGTCCTGAAGTCACTAAATAAAAATAACGACGGAATTGATATAGAGTCTAGTCAAGATATGCATATTTACAATGTTGATTTTGCAACTGGTGATGATTGTATTTCAATTAAATCAAGTCGAGATCTTGAAGGCTTGCAAAAAATGATTCCCAGTAAGAATATTGTCATACAAAATGTGCGATTTTTAGCAGATGATGCTATCGCACTTGGAAGTGAGGCTTCAGGGGGTGTTCGCAATGTGTTTGTAGAAAATTCAGAAGGAAGTAATTTAAGAAAAGGTTTTTATTTTAAAGGGAATAATAACAGAGGAAATCATTTTGAGCACATTAGAATACGAAACCTTACTTTAGGAGATTTGGTTGATTTGCCGGAAAATGCTCGTAAATTAGGAATGATAGATGTGACTACTAATTATGATAGTATAGGTGTAAAATATAATAGGCCATCTGAATTCAAAGATATTCGCTTAGAAAACATCATTACAGGAACATCTATATTCCCATTAAAATTAGAGGGTTCAGTTGGAGTACTTATTAAAGATTTTGTATTAGATGGTGTGCATTTAGGGGCTGGAGAGCAACCTAATGTCATTACAAATGTTGATTTAAGAACATTATTTGTTCATAACGTGACAGTTGACAATAAACCATTATCTGCATTAGTGGAAGGCTCAAAGGAAGAGAAAATCATTCAGCAAAACAATAATATACCACCAGATGTTTATGCCGGAGAAGAGCAAGTAATCAGTCTTTCACAAAAAAACGTTATTACGCTTATAGGAGATGTGGTAGACAAAGGGCATATTCTATCTTTTAAATGGGAAGCCATACCTGCAGATGCTGAAATTGTCTCTATGGGAGAAGATTCCAAAGGTAATGAAGTACATTATAGTTTTGCTGATGAAAAAAGTATGCAATTTACACAACCAAATTCGTTAGTAACTCAAGTTAAATTTACACAACCAGGTATGTATCGTTTGCGATTAAATGTTAGCGATGGTAAATTAACTGGTTATCACACGGTATTTATTGAAGTAAGAAAATAAAAATAATAAAATGAAATTAAAAATAGTTTGGTATGGAGGATTCTTAATTACGATGTTGATCACAAGTTGTAGAACGGATTCAAATCAAACTAAAAGACCAAACATTCTATTTGTTGTGAGTGATGACCAGTCCTATCTTCACACAAGTTTTGTAGGTTGTAAATTTATCAATACACCGGCTTTTGATAAGATAGCAAGTGAAGGCATTTATTTTACAAATTGTTATGCCACCTCTCCTGGTTGTGCACCATCAAGGGGTTCAATCGTTACAGGTAGATACCCGTGGCAAAATGAACAATCTGGACAACATAATTCATCATGGTTAAATAAATATGTTCCCTTTTTAGATGAGATTGAAGCAAATGGGTATGTCACAGGAAGAACAGGAAAAGGTGTAGATCCATTCCAATATGCAAGAAGTTCAGCAGATTCTCAATGGCGCTCAGAAAATGCGGCAGGTAAAGCCTATAATAGCATTAAATATGAAGAGAAAAGTGATGACCGATTTGCTCTTGGTATTAGCAACATAAATTATTCTGAAAATTTCAAATATTTCATTGATAATGTAAAGGAAGATAAGCCATTCTTTTTTTGGTTTGGAGCAAGGGAACCACATCGCAGTTATGAAAAAGGATCGTGGAAAAGAAGGGGTAAAAATTTGAAAGATGTTGACGTTCCAAAATTTTTACCGGATAATGAAGAAATTAGAGGTGATCTATTGGATTATGCGGTAGAAATCGAATGGTTTGATTTAGAACTTCAAAAAATATTGGAATATCTTCAAGAAATTGGAGAACTAGATAATACTGTTATTATTGTAACATCAGACAACGGCATGCCATTTCCTCGCGCTAAAGCTAATTGTTATGACATTGGTGTTCATGTTCCTTTAGCTATTAGATATCCCAAAACAATTCAAGCTGGAAGAATATACAATACACCAATAAGTTTAGTTGATATGGCTCCAACTATATTGGAATTATCAAATACAAAGCAAAGTAATATGATGCCAATTACTGGTAAGAGTTTATGGGGCCTATTAACAGCACATAATGAAAGTGTACGTTATAACAGTCCGGTTTTTTCAGGTAGGGAACGCCATGCATCTTCAAGATATCTTAACCAAGGATATCCTCAACGTTGCGTTAGAAAAAATAATTATCTATTTATTTGGAATATTACACCTGAGCGCTGGCCAGCAGGTGCACCTCAAAAAATGGATGATAATGATACCACTAAATTACTTCCGCCGTATGGATTAGATGAAGCCGGAAAATATTTATACAGAGGTATATTCGCAGACATTGATGAATCCCCTTCCAAAACATATCTTATTGAAAATTATAGTTCTGAAGAAACAGAAACATATTTTAATTTGGCTTGTAAAAAACGCCCAGAATTTGAACTTTATAATCTTGATTTAGATACAGCTTGTATAAATAATTTAGCAGGGCTGGAAGATTATCATGCCATCGAATTGGAAATGAAAAATATTCTAATGGAAGAATTAAACAGAACAAATGACCCACGAATTGTTGGACCTGATTATTCAATATTTGACAGTTATCCAAGGTATAGTAAAACAGGAACGTTTCCTTCCCCTACTAACGATTTTAAAGATTCAATTAAGTAATTTTTGTTTATTTTTTTTAATTTTTAATAATAAGTCAATAAATAAAATTCTTAAGAGTATCGTTTCCATTTTTAAGATATTCATTAAAAGAGTGGATAATCACAGAAATATTGCCTAGCTTTTTACAAACCTTGACATCTTGAAACATTTGAGAGATTCTTTATGTCTGTTTTTAAAGTAAGAAGTTTCAAATACGGACATAGTTTTGATAATATCTAATTTACTAAACTTATAGGGGGTATGGGGTAAAATCTATAAGGGTTTTATTAGTTGTACATCGCCTGTAAGTAAACATTTTACTCAATCAAAAAATTAAGGTAGGGGGGTATTATAATGTTTAATAACTTTTAAACTTTTAACATTCAACAATTATTAAAGTGATTTAACTTTACAATTATGTTCGCTTTAGTTGATTGCAATAGTTTTTATGCCTCATGTGAAAGGCTTTTTAGACCTGATTTAAGAGATAAACCAGTAGTTGTATTATCTAACAATGATGGCTGTGTTATTGCGCGTTCTAACGAGGCTAAAGACCTCAACATTCCTATGGGAGCAGTTGCATATCAATACAAAGAACTATTTGAAAAACATAAAGTAAATGTGTTCTCATCTAACTTTGCTCTTTATGGAGATTTAAGTAATAGGGTAATGGATATACTTTCAACATATTCTCCTGATATTGAAATTTATTCCATAGACGAGGCCTTTTTAAAGTTCAATGGTTTTGATAACTACAACCTTTATGATTATTGTCTTGAAATGAGAGCTAAAGTTAATAAGTGGGTAGGTATTCCCGTAAGTGTTGGAGTTGCTCCAACAAAGGCACTTTCAAAGGTTGCAAATAAAATAGCAAAGAAGTATCAAGAAAGAACAAAAGGAGTTTATATTATAGATTCTGAAGATAAAAGAATTAAGGCTCTTAAATGGACTAAAATTGAAGATGTTTGGGGTATTGGTTATCGTATTTCTCAAAGACTAAAATCAAAGAACATTCATAATGCTTATGACTTTACCCAATTACCAGCCGAATGGGTAAGAAAAGAGTTTTCTGTTGTTGGGTTGAGGTTACAAAGAGAATTGCAGGGCATTCCAACTTTAGATTTAGATGAAGTTAAAACTAAAAAGGCAATAGCTACAACAAGAAGTTTTAAGAATAACATTATTGAGTATGATGAGTTAAAAGAACGAATTTCAACTTATGCTGTATTATGTGCTGAAAAGTTAAGAGTTCAAAAGACTTGTACTAATGTTTTACTTGTTTTTATTCATACCAATAGACATAGGAAAGAACTTAAACAATACTACCAAAAGGTTTTTGTTACATTACCATACCCAACAAACTCAAGTATTACAATTAATAAGTTTGCTATGCTTGGGTTACAGACTATTTTTAAAAAGGGATACGAGTATAAAAAGGGTGGAGTAATGGTTATGGGGTTAGTTCCTGAAAATGAAAGGCAGTTAAATATGTTTTGTGAGGAAAACCCAAAACATTTATCTTTAATGAAAACTATAGATAATCTCAACTCTAAAATAGGTAACAAAAAGATACGTTTAGCAAGTCAAAGTTTTGGCAGAACATGGAAAATGAGGCAAGAAAAATTGTCTCCTTGTTTTACTACTAATTGGGATGATATAATAAGAGTTAAAGTTTAATTAATATATTAAACTTATCGATTTTGACCTATATCATTATTTCTTTTACTTTTAAATTATATTTATCTAAATTTTTTTCTTGAATGTGTTTTCATATATCACTAAATAAAACAAAAGATGAAGTTAAAAAAAGGTTTGATGTTACTCCAAGTGCATTAGACGTTTATAAACCTTTTTATCATAGAAATGGTTTTGAGAAAGACTTCATTTACATTATAAAAGATATTGAGCCTTATAACTTTGTTCCTGCCTATTGGGGTATGTTACCAGAAAGTTTTGAAATCAATCAAAGAGATAGTTTTTTAAAAAAAACTAATACCTTAAATGCAAGGGCAGAACATTTATTTGAAAGTCCATTATTTAAAAGACCTTTAGAATATAACCGTTGTTTAATCATTGCAGATGGTTTTTTTGAGCCTCATAGTAAGAATGGACAGAATTTCCCTCACTATATTCGATATAAAGACAAATCAATATTTTCTTTTGCAGGAATCTATACAGAACTTGATGATGACCTTTACACAGTATCTTTAATCACTACATTAGCAAATGACTTTTTTAAAGAAATTCACAATAAGAAAAACAGACAAGGAGAATTTAGAATGCCTTTAATTTTAGACGAGAGAGATGAGGTTGATTGGTTAGATACTAACTTGTCTATTCAACAAGTAAATGAATTATTATTTACCTTTACAAATAAAGAATTTGAAGCCTATACAGTTAGTAAAGACACTTTTAATAGTAGAGTAAATAGTAATAGACCTGATATATTAAATAAAGTTGAATATTCTGAATTAAATACCTTGTTTTAATGGCAAAAGAGAATACTTTAATGTCTGTTTCTACCCTTTTGTCACTATATCCAAATAGTCTCACTTCAACTTTAGATGGTCAACTGATTATTGTAGAGGGTTTTTTCTCAGACAGTAACAATAAACTTTATGGTCAGTATTATTATGATGAAATAATAAGTAAAGAGAAACAGCATAAAATTACAATACAGATTACTCAGAGTGTAAAATCAAAACTTACATCTAGCAGTTATTATAACTTTCAAGGATATATCAGCAGAGGACAATCTTTAGATAATGATTCAAGATTAAAGGTGTTTTTCAGAGTAACAAAGATTCTTAAACATGAAGAAGAAGTTCAACTTATTTCTAAAGTGGAATATAGCATTGTACAGGCGAGATTTGAGAGAGATTTTCCTTTGATTAGTGATATATTATCGGATAAGATAGATCGAGGTCAGAAACCAGTCTTAGATGTCGTTACAGGTGTTCAATCTACATCAAAGGATGATTATTTAGGACAACTTCTTGATTATCATTTTTATGAAATCAGACACCATAAATGTAATCTTTCCACAAAAGATGAATTATTAAACTTTATAAGTAATAATGATTTTAATGACACAGATTTGCTTATCATTTTAAGAGGTGGTGGCAGTGGTTTAGAAGTGTTTAATGAGATTGATTTATGCAAAAGTATTATAGAATTACCAATACCATTTATTACTGGAATTGGTCATGATGCCGATAAAACTTTATTAGAGAAAGTTGCAGACAGAGGTTTCTCTACCCCTACTGCAGTTGGTGGTTTCTTGCAAAGTATAATAAACACATATAAAGAAAAAACTAAGGTCATTAGGGCTAAGGATCATGAAATAACTCTAATCAGAAAACATTCTGAAGAAGATAAACTTCTATTATCAAATCAAATTAAATCACAGAAAAGAACTATAAATGCTGTATTGGTAATCTTAATCTTATTTATTGCAATATTTGTTTATTTCCTTATTGTGATGAACAAATAAATTATTCAAAGTATCTAATATTAAGTATGAAATATCAAAAAAATATTGAAGGATTAAATTGTAAGGATAATTTTTACAAACCTAAATATTCTGAAAAAAGAATTGTAATTAGTGAAGAAGATTTTATTGAGCAAATTGACCAAACTCAATTATATGAGTCGTATGAATTAGATGAACATCGAATATTAAATTTATTATTAAATCGAGTTAAAGGTGAGATTGATATAATATTAAAAAATGATTTTCTTAGTCGTCAAGTTTTTGAAGAGGAGAATCTTTTATTTTATCATTGGTATGAAAGGAGATACAAAAAAAATATAATTAATAGTGATATTCTTTTTGCCCTAAATGGAAGTTCTATATTAGGTTGGTTTGATAAGTTTTCAAGGGAAGAATTATATGATAATATTGGAGAAAAATTACAAAAAGGTATGTGTTCTCAAAGGTTTCACAACTTTACTATTTATTATGAATATTATTTTGATTTTTTTCCAAAAATTGAAATTTTTACGTTTGAAGAGTTTAAACGGAAACCGTTTCTTAATTATTTATTAGAATTATTCCCTCAAGTTGTTGCCATTGACTATTTGAATAAAAAAAATTTGTGGCGTATAACAGAGGAACAGATAATAGAATCTGGTGATGATTATCATAATATGTCAAAAATGGATAGAAATAAAACTCATAATCCTATTTTATATAGTGAAAACTATTTGCCTTGCTTTTATCCAAGTAAAATTGGTGATAAGAATTATGAGTATTATAAAATTGATTCTACAAAAGTTCATACCCCATTATTTAAGATTGTAAATCAAAGAACAAGAGAAATTGAAAACGAAATAAGACAAGAAAGAGGAGTGCCAAAAATTGGTGAGGGATGGGTATCTGAAACTTTGTTATATTATAACATCAAGAAATCATTTAAAAAATATCACGTTATTCAACACGGAAGTCCAAATTGGCTTGGGTTACAACATTTTGATATTTATATACCAGAATTAAATATAGCCATTGAATATCAGGGTACTCAACATCAAAACCCTGTTGATTATTTTGGAGGTGAAGAGGCTTTTGCTAAAGGACAAGAAAGAGATTCTCGCAAGAAAAAATTATGTGAAGAAAATGGGTGTTTGTTATTATATGTATTTCCAGATGATAATTTAAACAAGTTTATTAAAAAACTTAAACGACTTATAAAAGAAGTAAATTAATATTAATCAGTATTTTTATTAAATGACCTTATACGAGTTTAATAATTGATTATTCGTAGATCATAAATAATTTGTCATTATTACATATATTTGAAATATATTACTTACAATTATGTTAAATAACTCAAAAAAGTTTAGTTATAACTAAATTATGTCTAAATTTGTACCGAAAATAATCGAAGAAGTTAGCATTAACATTAGTGTATATAAGTTATTAGTTAATGGAAAATGTCAATTCGATGAGTTTTATAAAGAACACAATAATAAAATTGATTATAAAAATCAGTTGGGACAAATACAAAACATACTCCTTTCTATAGGAAAAGATGATTTAGAAAAACTACCAGTTTCAAAATTTAAACAACTTAAAAGAAATAAAAGGGATCCTAATGTTGATTACGAAATTAGAACTAGAGATTTTAGAGTTTATTTAGTAAGAGATAAAAGGCTAGGGAAAATAATTGTTTTGGGGGGATTAAAGAAAAATCAAACTAAAGATTTGTTAAAATTAAGAAGTATTAAAAAGGAATATTTTAATCTATAAATTAAATATGTTTTCAAACGAAGAATTAATTAATAATACTGGATATTGGTTGGATAAAATTCAAAATGAATTATATTTTGAATTAAATTTATATATGAAAAAAAATAAACTTAATAGAACTCAATTAGCTAAAGAGTTGGGTTTTACTAAAGGTTATATAACTCAAGTTTTAAATGGGAATTTTAACTACAGTCTAAAAAAACTTATAGATTTATCATTAGCTATAGGGCTAGTTCCTAATATAAATTTTAGTAAAGTTAATGATGAGATTATAAATTTAAATAAATTAAATAGTGCAAGAATTATTGAACTTAAGGTTAATACATACTGCTCTTTAAATGATTTCTTAACTGAAGATGTCCAAAAATATGCCTAAAATAAATGAAAGTAATAATATTCAATTATCACTTAATTTAAAATCAATTGAAGTAAAAGAATTTTCATTTAAGACGCCTAGTAAAGAGAAAGAGGAAGAAGTTCTATCTAATTTGAGATTTGATTTGACTTCATCTTATGAATCTTTGGTGAAAGATGATATTTTCAATTCTATATTAACAATTACTTTCAAAAGAGAGGATGAAAATGATATTATAGAATATGTAAAATTACAAGTTGAGTTTGTTTATTATGTATCTCCATTAAAAGAAATTACCCATGAAGTAAATAAAGATGGTAAAGTTTTAACGGCATTTAATAATAATAACATACTAGGAACTTTATTAGGGATTTCATATTCTACCTTAAGAGGAGTATTTTTTGAAAAAACCTCCAATACCATATTTAAGAAAATAGTTTTGCCAATTGTTGATCCAACTGTTTTATTTAGAAATAAACAAGAAAAATAGAATTTCGTAATAATTTTTTAATTTATTACTAAATTCTAAAGAAATTGTAGGATTTAGTAATATGTTGTACACTATGTTGGCACAAATTAAAAACCCTATTTCCGAAACCATTGAAAATAGGGCGTTTTAAGAAATTATCTGTACTCAAGGTGGGAATCGAACCCACACTCCGAAGAACCGGATTTTGAATCCGGCGCGTCTACCAATTCCGCCACTTGAGCTTTTTGGAAAGCAAAAATAAATATATTTTCTGTATTTCCTTTAAAAATAGAATAGAATATGTTATTCAGGTTAAAATAAATTTCTAAATTTGCACCTCGTTTAAAATCAGATAGTCTTTAGTGCTAACTAACAATGTTTTAACTATGTCTTACATTATTACTGAAGCAAAAATTTTCAGTTGTACTCAAAGTACAGCTCTTGCTCAAAAAATTGCAAGTGCTTATGGCACAGAGCTTGGTAATGTAATTACTTCAACGTATAGTGATGGAGAATTTCAACCATCTTATGAAGAGTCAATTAGAGGGACAAGAATTTTTATTATAGGATCTACAAATCCTGGTCCTGAAAATTTAATGGAAATGTTATTAATGATTGATGCAGCAAAACGTGCATCAGCTAGACATATAACGGCCGTATTGCCATATTTTGGCTGGGCAAGACAAGACAGAAAAGATAAACCAAGAGTTCCTATTGCAGCAAAATTAGTAGCTAAAATGTTGGAAACAGCAGGGGCAACTAGAATAATCACTATGGATTTACATGCTGACCAAATTCAAGGATTTTTTGAAAAGCCAGTAGATCATTTATTTGCGTCTACTATTTTTCTTCCTTATTTACAAAGCTTGAATCTTGATAATTTAATGATTGCATCTCCAGATATGGGAGGATCTAAACGAGCCTATGCTTATTCTAAAGCTTTAGAATGTGATGTGGTAATATGTTACAAACAAAGAGCAAAAGCCAATGTTATTTCTCATATGGAGCTGATTGGCGATGTAAAAGGGAAAAATGTAGTGCTTGTTGACGATATGGTTGATACAGCCGGAACTTTAACAAAAGCAGCTGATTTAATGATGGAACGTGGCGCTTTAACCGTAAGAGCCATTTGTACACATCCTATTTTATCAGGTAATGCATATAAAAATCTAGAAAGTTCTCAATTACAAGAATTAATAGTTACAGATTCTATTCCTATTAAACAAAAAAGTAATAAAATTAGAGTTTTAACTTGTGCAGATTTATTTGCAAGTGTCATGCACAATGTACAATATAACAGATCAATAAGTTCAAAATTTGTTATGTAAAACCCCTTAAATTTTAAGGATTATAAAGAGTATTAATAAACAATTATAAATAAAAATGAAATCAATTACAATTAACGGATCTCAAAGAGAAAGCGTGGGCAAAAAAGCAACAAAAGCCTTACGTAATGCTGGTCAGGTTCCTTGCGTATTATACGGAGGAGATAAGCCAGTTCATTTCTATTCTGAAGAACTAGCTTTCAAAAACCTTGTATACACGCCTAATGCGCATACAGTTGTGATTAGCTTAGAAAATGGTAAAACTTACAATGCTATTTTACAAGATATTCAGTTCAACCCAGTTACTGATAAAATCATGCATGTAGATTTTTATCAGTTATATGAAGACAAAGAAATCACTATGAATATTCCAATAAGTTTTGTTGGAAATTCTCGTGGTGTTAAAAATGGTGGTGTTTTACGTAAAAACTTAAGAAACTTACGTATTAAAGCATTACCAGCTAATTTACCAGATTTTATTGAGGCTGATATTACTCCTCTTAAAATTGGTGGTAAACTTTATATTACAACTTTACAGAATGATGCTTATAAATTTATGCATCCAGATAACACAGTTGTTTGTCAAGTAAGACGTTCAAGAGCATCAGTAGATGTTAGTGATGATGATGAAGAAGAAGCAGTTGATACTGCTGAAGCTTCAACACCAGAAGCTACTCAAGAATAAATATTCTTAAATTAAATATTAAAAAGCATTCTGTAATATTCAGGATGCTTTTTTTATTTTTACACAAACTAAACTTTTATGTATAAGTTTTTAATTTATTTTTTTAAAAGAAAGCAATGCATAGAAGTAACAGATATTATGAAGAAATATTTAATTGTTGGTTTAGGAAATTTTGGTGAAAAATACTCTAATACACGCCACAATATAGGTTTTAAAGTTTTAGATGCGTTTGCTGAAGAAGAACATGTAACCTTTGAAACTCAAAAGTTAGGAGATATTGCTATTTGCAAAATAAAAGGAAAATCACTTGTACTCTTAAAGCCTAATACCTATATGAATTTAAGCGGAAAGGCTGTTTTATATTGGTTAACTAAAGAAAATATTCCGTTAGAAAATTTACTAGTTATTACAGACGATTTAAACTTGAGTTTTGGAAGTATTCGTCTTAAAACAAAAGGCAGTGATGGCGGGCATAATGGCTTAAAGGACATTCAAGACAAATTAAAAACTATAAATTATAACAGATTTAGATTTGGTATTAGTGATGCTTTTGGTAAAGGAAGACAAGTTGATTATGTTTTAGGAGAATGGGATGCAGAAGAGTCTGAAAAACTTAAAGAACGATTAGACACTTCTGTAAAACTTATAAAATCCTTTGTTTTAGAAGGTATTAATATTGCAATGAATACATTCAACGGAAAATAAAAAGGAAAGAATTATTCTTTCCTTTTTATTATTCAACAACAAGTTTTTTTGTAGATTTTCTTAAGCCATCACTTACCATTAAAATGTACACACCAGATTGTATATGGTTTAAGTTTATTTTCTCATTAAAATGACCAGAATTGGTATAATTATTTTTATAAATAACACGACCTCTTAAATCATAAACAGCCATATTTATTTTGGATGATTTACTAAGTAACTTAATGTTAAATTCTCCTTTATTTGGATTTGGAAATACTTTAAAATTAGTAAAATCAAATTCAGAAGTATTAAGAGGTGTTTCTATGGTTTCACAAATTTCTACAAACCAAGAATTTAGCGTTCCTATATCACCAGAAGCAAAATCACCTAGCTTAATAGTCCAATTCCCGGAAGAATTTTCACCGTAAAAACTAGAAAGAAGATCTCTTAATGAGTTTGAAGCAATATTGCTTCCTGAATTTGAACAATTGTAAGCAATGGCTTCATTATCAAAACTACCTATCATATCTGCTTCACTGCCACAATCATTTGACGATTTCAATAATACTTCTGTATTGCTTGGGCTTAATATTGCTATGGCTAAATCTCCAATGTAAGTATGAGTAATGTCAACACCAAAATTAACATCTGAAATTGTAGCATTGTCAGGAATATTAATACTATGAGTTTGAGTAAAACTACCTCCGTTATCAGTTATCGTTATTCCCAAACTTGATGCCGAATTATATTGAGTACAGGTAGTATTTATTGAATAATCAATAGCAAAATCTTCAGAATTTATAGCAAAGAAATTATGGTTTGTTGGCGCAATCATAAGTCTGCAATGTGGCGCTGGCATATTAGGAACCGTAAGGGTATAACTACCATTATTTGGGATATTATTTACTATAGCATTATAAGTTAATCCACCATCAGTTGAAAGTAAAATATTTACATTTGAAGCACCAATCAAAGCATTAGTATTATTTACATTCCAAGTAATCGTTTCGTTGGTTCCGCTTGTCCATAAAATATCAGGAGTGTTTTGTGATGTAACTTCAAAAGGGCCGTAAGAAGTGCTAAACGTTACTTTCATATCGTCATGCGAATTATTGGCACCACCAGGTTTGTTGTCTCTTACGGTTAACCTAAAATCAGCAGTTCTATTGGTGTTAGGTACTTTTTCCCATTGTGTTGAATTAACACCAAATTTCAAATCGGATAAATTTGGAAAAAATCTAGTATTATTTGTTGTTGGCGAATACGACCTAAATAACACAGAATTTGAGCTACTTAAATTTGGATTTGGGTAGGTAGTTACAGCATTATCTTCATTAATTTGTTCCCAACAAAATGTAACAGTATCGCCGTCAACATCACTTCCAGAACCAACAAGCTTAAAAGCAGTTCCTATAGGTAATGTTAAATCGCTTCCTGCGTTAGCAATTGGAGTTGTATTTCCTGTATTTGTTACTATAGCACAAGAAGTGCTTTTAACAAAGGTTGTTATTTGGTCAATTGAAATAGCATGAAAGTAAGCATCACTATGCGGTTGAACATTTGTAGAACCCGTAATACCTGCATATCCCATGATGGTTGAACCACTTCCAGGCTCGATCTGAACATTTTCTCCTTCATCACCATCATGAGTCCAAGTATGATTGCCTCCAAATTGGTGACCCATTTCATGAGCTACATAATCAATATAAAAATTAAATCCATCTGGAGTAATGCTTGTAGTAAAACCAGAACCTTTATGATTTCCTAAGCCCACAGAACCTCCATTATTACACACACAACCAATACATCCAGCATTACCAGTAGGGTTGTTGCTACTATCATTAATGCCTCCTAATAAATGCCCAACATCATAATTCGCTTCTAAAATTACGGTGTCTAAAGTGTTTGCTAATTGCGTGTTGTAATTGGATAAAGTGGTATAAGGGTCTGATGCTGGATTTAAATAAATAACGTCATCATTATTAGCAATTAATTGAAGAGAGACATTAAAATCGTTTTCATAAACAGCATTTATGGTTGTTAAAGTTGAAACTAAAGCCGCATTTACCAAAGGTTTTGTTCCACCATGGAATACTGAGTATTCTCCAGTTGTTGATAATGCTAGTCTGTAGGTTCTTTTTTGACTGTCATCTGCATTTTTTAAATCTAAGGCTTTTAATGTATTTTTTAAATTTAAACTTAAAGTTTCACATTTATAGTCACTTGTTTTTTCAAAATCAGATTTACTTATTACAGCAATTTGGTTAGTTTTTTTGGCATTAGGTTCAAAAAGAATGGTTTCATGTTGTCCTAAAATAATTCCTGATAGGCCTTTGTAAGGAGACAAGCTAAGTCTAAGATATGATGTAGGTGAATCAATGCCATATCCAACATACGATCTAATTTCAGGATATTTTGCTTGTAAATCTGGATGCATCACAGAAGCTTCAAACACTTGATAATTTTCAAACTCGCCGCTTAAATTTGGAAAACTTATAACTAAACTTGTGGACTTAGAAGAAGCACTATTTTTATCAGAAGCTTTTGATAAAGCTTTGCTTAAATCTAAATAATTAAATTCGAAAACTTTTTTATTCCTTACCTTATCAGGAATTGATTTCGCATTTTTTAATGCAGCATCATCACCGTTTATTCTGTTGAAATATTTGTTTTGAGCAGAAATTGAAAAAGTAATCAAAAATATTGCTAATGAGAAAACATAATGTAGTTTTGCTTTCATATTTTTTTTGTTTAGGGCATTTTTTCATTAAAGATAATAACAAATCTAGTTTTTTTTAATGGAATGAGCAATTGAGTTTTTTTATGAAACATATTAATAATATAGAATCATATCAGTCTATTAACGAAACTGTAGTTACTATAGGGACTTTTGATGGTGTACACATAGGACATCAAAAGATTATAAAACGCTTAATTAATTCAGCGAAACAGCATAACTTAAAATCTGTTATTTTAACATTTTTTCCGCATCCAAGAATGGTTTTGCAAAAAGATTCTAACATTAAACTTATTAATACTATTGATGAGCGCACAAAAATTATTAATGAACTTGGAGTAGATTTTTTACTAATTAAAAAGTTTACAAATGAATTTTCTCGTCTTTCTGCTGAAGATTTTGTAAAAAAGATCTTGGTTAAAAAACTTCATTCCAAAAATGTAATTATTGGATATGACCACAGATTTGGCAGAAATAGAAATGCTAATTTAGAAGATTTAAAAACATTTGGAGCCCTTTATAATTTTGAAGTTGAAGAAATATCTGTTCAAGATATTGATGATGTAGCTGTAAGTTCCACAAAAATTAGAAACGCTTTAAACGAGGGCAATATAGAAAAAGCCAATAAGTATTTGGGTTATTATTTTATGTTAACAGGAACCGTTGTTAAAGGAAAAGGTTTAGGAAGACAATTAGGCTTTCCAACAGCAAATATTAATATAAAAGAAGATTACAAATTAATACCTAAACAAGGCTCGTATGTAATAAGCGCTTTAATTGAAAATAAAACTGTTTATGGCATGATGAATATTGGAATGAATCCAACCGTTAATGGCGATAAAGAAAGCATAGAAGTTCATTTTTTTAATTTTGATAAAGCTATTTACAACAAAAAAATTCAAATTGATATGTTGCATCGCCTGCGTGATGAGGTTAAATTCGAATCGGTTGAGGCTTTAAAATTACAGTTATTAAAAGACAAAGAAACCTCACTTGCCTATATAAAAAACAAGCTTTAATTAATTGGATATTACCTTTAAAAATAAGCTTAATTTCTTAGTAATTCCCTAAATTTGTCACTTAAATTTTAAAACATGTTACAAGTACCTTTTATTAGAGAACATAAAGATTTGGTAATTGCCGGATTAGCAAAAAGAAATATTGATGCCACAAACTTAATTAATGAAGTTATTACTGCTGATGAAGACAGAAGACGTATTCAAACAGAGTTAGATAGTTTATTGGCTGAATCAAATACTCTTTCAAAAGAAATTGGTAACTTATTTAAATCTGGCGAAACCCAAAAGGCTGCTATTTTAAAAGAAAAAACTAGTCAGATTAAAGAGGTAACAAAAGAACTTAATGAGTCTTTAAATACCAAAGTAGAGTTATTAAGTCAATTGTTATATAAAATCCCAAATATTCCAAACACCATTGTTCCCGTTGGAAGTTCGGCTGAAGATAATGAAGAAGTTTATAAAGAAGGCGATATTCCAGTGTTGCATGAAGGCGCTTTACCACATTGGGAATTAGCCAAAAAATATGACATCATAGATTTTGAATTAGGCAACAAAATAACAGGTGCAGGTTTTCCAGTATATAAAGGCAAAGGTGCTAAATTGCAACGTGCTTTAATTACCTATTTTCTTGATAAAAATACTGCTGCAGGTTATACAGAATATCAATTACCGCATTTAGTAAATGAAGCTTCAGGATTTGGTACAGGACAATTACCTGATAAAGAAGGTCAAATGTATTATGTTACTGAAGATAATCTGTATTTAATTCCAACAGCCGAAGTACCAGGAACTAATATCTTCAGAGATGTTTTGCTTAATGAAAGTGATTTACCTATTGGAATTACTGGATATACACCATGTTTTCGCAGAGAAGCTGGAAGTTACGGCGCTCATGTTAGAGGATTGAATAGATTACACCAATTTGATAAGGTAGAAATTATAAGAATTGAGCATCCTAGTAAATCATATCAGGCACTTGATAATATGGTTAATCATGTAAAAACCATTTTGCAAGAATTAAAATTACCATATAGAATTTTAAGACTTTGCGGTGGAGACATGAGCTTTACATCTGCTTTAACATATGATTTTGAAGTGTTTTCTACAGCTCAAAACAGATGGTTAGAAATATCATCTGTATCAAATTTTGAAACCTTTCAAGCAAACAGATTAAAACTACGTTTTAAAAATAGCGAAGGTAAAAATGAATTTCCTCATACTCTTAACGGAAGCTCACTAGCTTTACCAAGAGTGCTTGCTGGAATTTTGGAAAATTATCAAACCGAGAAAGGCATTGAAATACCAGAAGTATTGCAAAAATATACAGGTTTTTCAATAATTGATTAATAATTTTTTATTCAAAAAAGTAGTCTTAATAATACAAAATTAAATTAAATTCTATAAATAATCGACAAAGCGCTTAAAAAGCAGATTATTTAACGATTTTTTAATATTTTCTTTTGAGTTTTCATTTTTATTTTAGAAGTTAGCAGTCCCAAATCTAGTTAACCTAATAACCATGAAAAATATTAAAAGAATATTTCTTCTTTTACTACTTGTCTTTTTTGCCAGTAAGGTTTTATTTTCAGATTTCGAATTAACAAAATCTGAAAATAAAACTGCATCTGTTGCAAATAAATAGGGATTAAATTCGTTTGAAGATTGTCCCCAATCTAGTAATTGTTTCGTTTTTAAAAATTAGCGGAAATTAATAGGTATTTATTTAGGTTGGTAAATGCTCGAATTCTATTCGAGCATTTTTTTATAATAATATTTACAGTATCTACAAAGCACATTTCTTATATTTACCTAATGAGATTCTTTTGTATATTATTAGTCTTTATAAGTGTAAATATGTTTTCGCAAGAAGACATGTTTGCTAAAGATTATTTTGAAAATGGTGACTATGAAAAAGCATTGTTCGAATACAAAAAGCTGTATGCACAATCACCTACAAACATTACATATATTTTTCAAATCATATATTCTTATCAAGAGTTAGAAAAATATAACGATGCAGAAGAGTTTTTACTAAAACTATTAGAGAAAAATAATTACCCTGCTTTTTTTGTTGAATTAGGATACAATTATCAGTTAAAAAATAATTTAGAAAAAGCAAACGAATACTACTCTAAAGCCTTACTAAGTATAGATTTAAATGTAAACAACGTCTTTAATGTTGCAAGAAGTTTTCAAACCCATTCTCTATTAAATGAAGCCCTAGCTGCTTATGAAAAAGCTATGGTTTTAAAACCAGATTTTAATTTTAATCTGCAAATGGCTCAAATTTATGGTGAGCAAGGTGATGTTGAAAAAATGTTTAATAGCTATATGGATTTTGTTCAGAATAATGAGGTTTCTATAAACAATATTAAACGCGCCATTAATGATTTTATAACTGAAGATGCAACCAGTGAAAATAATAATCTATTAAAAAAAATCATACTTAAAAAAGATCAACAAGAGCCTAATGTTATTTGGAATGATATGCTTAGCTGGTTATTCATTCAGCAAAGAGATTTTGGTAAAGCATTCATTCAAGAAAAAGCCATTTTCAATAGAAAACCAGAAAGTTTATTAAGAATAGTAGAACTTTACAACGTTGCCATGAATGAAGATGATAATCAAGTTACTAAAGAAATACTTACTTATTTAATCAACACAGCTCAAGATTTAGAAATCTTACTCAATGCACATTACAACCTGCTTAAAATAGAAACCAAAGAAAGCGAGCCTAAAGATTATGAAAAAATAAATACAAAATACTTAGCCTTGTTTAATGAATACGGCACGTTTTCTCAAACTTTAGATTTACAAATAGCTTATGCCCATTTTCTAGCTTTTTATATGAATCAAACTGAAGAGGCATCAGCCTTTTTAGAGAAATCACTTAATTTGCCTTTAAATGATTTACAAAAAGCACAAATTAAATTAGAACTTGGTGATATTTATGTTTTAAGAGAAGAGTTTAATACCGCGTTACTGTATTATACACAAATTCAACGCAGTTTAAAAAACAGTACCATTTCTCAAGAAGCTAGATTTAAAGTAGCCAAAACAAGTTATTACAAAGGTGATTTTGATTGGGCTGAATCTCAACTTAAAATTTTAAAGGCTTCAACTTCACAACTTATAGCAAATGATGCCTTAGATTTAAAACTTCTTATTTCAGATAATAAGTATGAAGATTCTCTACATGTCGCATTAAAATTATATGCAAAGGCCGATTTAATGGCGTTTCAAAACAAAAATGATGAAGCTATTTCGTTGTTAGACTCTATTTTAAAAAACCACAAAAGCGAAAGTATAATTCCGCAAGCATTATATAAACAAGCAAAATTATTTGAAAATAAAAAAGAATACTTAAAAGCAGAAGCAAATTATACTAATATTTTATTAAATTATAAAGACGGAATTTTAGTAGATGACACTAGTTTTGCTTTAGCAAATCTTTATATAACTCACTTATCTGAACCAGAAAAAGCTAAAGCCTTGTATGAAGATATTGTATTTAATCATGCAGATAGTATTTACTTTATTGAAGCCCGAAAAAAATATAGAGCTTTACGAGGTGATGCTATAAATTAATTAATATGATTATTGCAGAAACAAATCGTCTTATAATCTCTAAAATTTCTCTTGAAGACGCTCCTTTCTTTTTAAAATTGGTCAACACACCAAATTGGATAAAATATATAGGTGACAGAAATTTAAAAACAATTAAAGATGCTGAAGACTATTTAACCAATGGCATATTAAAAAGTTATAAAGAACTTGGGTTTGGTTTTTATTTATTACAAAATAAATTTGATAATGAAGCTATTGGCATTTGTGGTTTAGTAAAAAGGGACCAATTAGATGAGGTTGATTTTGGCTTTGCGTTACTACCAGAATTTGAAGCTCAAGGATTTGGTTTTGAAGCTTCGACAGCCATTTTAAAAGTAGCTAAAGATGGTTTCAACATAAAAAAAGTGCTGGCAATTACCTTACCAATTAATACCAATTCAATAAAATTGCTTGAAAAGTTAGGCTTTAACTACGAAAAAAGAATAAAACCTTATGAAGATGATGAAGAACTCCTGTTATTTGCAAAACAATTAGAGTTATAAAAAAATAAAACCATGATAATTTATAATGTCACCTCAAACATTGATGAAAGCATTCATCAAAAATGGTTAAAATGGGTTAAGGAACATATTCCACAAGTACTATCTACAGGTCATTTTACTGAAGCTAAACTGACAAGAGTTTTGGTTAAAGAAGATCTTGGAGGTGTTACATATTCCATTCAATACAGAGCAAAATCAAGAGAAGCTTTAGATGCGTATTATAAAAATGACGCAGATAAATTGAGACAAGATGTTTTAAAAAATTTTGGAGACAGTGTATTGTCTTTTAGAACAGAACTTGAAATTATAGATGAGTACACAGTAAACTTTAAATAGTTTAACTTTGTCACACTGAGCGCAGTCGAAGGGCTTTTTAAATAAACATTCGTGAATTCGTGGTAAATAACTCAAATCAACATCAAGTAAAGGCAAAAAGGCATTTAGGACAACATTTTTTAAATGATGAAGGCATCGCCAAAAAAATTGCAGATACGCTTACTTTAAACGGTTATAAATCTGTTTTAGAAATTGGTCCCGGTATGGGTGTTTTAACCAAGTATCTTCTTAAAAAAGAGGTTACCACGCACGTTATTGAAATAGATACGGAATCTGTTGAGTATTTAAAATCAAATTTTTTAAACCTTGCTCCAAGAGTTATTGAAAAAGATTTTTTAAAATATGATTTAAATGAAATTTTTAAAGGAGAATCATTTGCAATCATAGGCAACTTTCCATACAACATTTCAACGCAAATCGTTTTTAAAATGCTGGAAATGCGCAATCAAATTCCTGAGTTTTCTGGCATGTTTCAAAAAGAAGTTGCACAACGTATTTGCTCAAAAGAAGGCAGTAAAGTTTACGGAATATTATCAGTTTTAACCCAAGCATTTTATAACGCAGAGTATTTATTTACCGTACCACCTTCAGTATTTAATCCGCCACCAAAAGTAGATTCAGGTGTTTTAATACTAACAAGAAAAAAAAATTATACATTGCCTTGTGATGATGCATTGTTGTTTAAAGTAGTTAAGACAGCCTTTCAGCAACGCAGAAAAACACTTCGTAACAGTTTAAAAACACTCAATTTAAGCGAAAGTTTAAGAGAAGATGCTATCTTTGACAAACGCCCAGAACAATTAAATGTTCAACAATTTATTGAGCTTACAAGTCGCATTGAAAAAGACCTTTAAAACGTTTCAATTTGATTGAAGAAAATGAAAATATTCAATTTGAGCTAACTGATGAACTCATTAAGCAAGTAGAGGTACTTATCAATTCAAAAAACGATAAGAATCTTAAAAAGCTACTAGATGAATTTCATTACGCAGATATTGCCGAAATTTTAGATGAACTTAATCTAGAGGACGCCGTATATATTATTAAGTTATTAGATTCTGAAACCACTTCAGAGATCTTAATGGAACTTGATGAAGACAATAGAGAAAAGGTATTAAGAAATCTATCTTCAAAAGAAATTGCAGAAGAAATTGAAGAGCTAGATACAGATGATGCTGCCGATATTATCTCTGAACTTCCCGAAGAACGTCAGCACGAAGTTATTTCGCATATTGAAGACGAAGATCACAAAGCAGAAATCAGAGAGTTATTAACCTATGATGAAGATACAGCTGGTGGGCTTATGGCCAAAGAACTTGTAAAGGTTTATGAAACCTGGACGGTTGCAGGCTGTTTACGCCGTATTAGAGCACAAGCCAAAGAGGTAACAAGAGTTCATTCCATTTATGTAGTTAATAAACAAGATAAGTTAGTAGGAAGACTTTCTTTAAAAGATCTTATTGTAGCAAAAAGCGAACAAAAAATCGCTGAAATTTATATTAAAGATGTTGACTATGTAAATGTTAATGATGATGCAGAAGATGTTGCTAAAGTAATGCAAAAATATGATTTGGAAGCCATTCCAGTTGTTGACAATAATCAAAGGCTTTTAGGAAGAATCACTATAGATGATATAGTAGATGTCATGAAAGAAGAAGCCGAAAAAGATTATCAATTAGCAGCAGGTATTACTAGTGACGTTGAAGCAGATGATAGTATATGGGAACTCACCAAAGCACGACTACCATGGTTACTAATAGGCATGTTTGGAGGTATTGGCGCAGCAACCATAATCACCAATTTTCAAGTAGTTTTACAAGATTATGCCATTCTGTTAAGTTTTGTACCCTTAATACAAGCAACCGCTGGAAATGTTGGTGTTCAATCTTCAGCAATCGTAGTACAAGGTTTAGCTAATGATTCCATAAAAGGAGAAGTTTTAAAACGACTGTTTAAAGAATTTTTACTTGGACTAGTAAATGGAATAGCCATTGCATTTGTAGTTTTAATTATTAGTCATTTCTTTTTTGAAACTACATATTTAGTATCATTAACCATAGGAGCAGCACTTATTACAGTAATAATAATAGCCGCTTTAATAGGAACATTTATCCCTATTTTTTTAGACAAACGCGGCATTGACCCAGCAGTAGCAACAGGACCTTTCATTACAACAAGTAATGATATTTTCGGAATTTTATTATATTTTTTAATAGCTAAAATGATACTTGGTTTTTAAATTTTTTGCGCGTTACCCAAGGGTCGGGCTTTACGTTACAAGTCCTCGCTCGTACCTCGCTGTGGGCTTTCCACTTCAATCCCTAACGCAAAACTCTGTTAATTTCCTCAATATTTAAAGCATATGAAAATCCTCCACCTAGATACCAATCACAACCTTTTAATAAATCAGTTAAACGATTTAGGTTTCACCAATCATGAAGATTATACATCTTCAAAAGAACACATCGAAGCCAAAATTTCAGAGTATGATGGCATTATTTTAAGAAGCCGTTTTACTATTGATAAACAATTTCTTGATGCAGCCACAAACCTAAAATTTATTGGGCGCGTTGGTGCCGGATTAGAAAATATAGATGTTGATTATGCCCAAACAAAAGGAATTACATTAATAGCTGCTCCAGAAGGGAACAGAAATGCAGTTGGCGAACACGCTTTAGGAATGCTACTCTCATTATTTAACAAGCTTAATAAAGCAGATGCCGAAGTGCGACAAGGCAAATGGTTACGTGAAGCAAACAGAGGCATTGAGCTAGATGGAAAAACCGTTGGAATTATAGGCTATGGCAATATGGGTAAAGCCTTTGCAAAAAAGCTTCGAGGATTCGATGTTAAGGTTATTTGCTATGATATAAAAGATAATGTTGAAGACGAAAATGCCAAACAAGTATCACTTGCCAAATTGCAAGAACAGTCAGATGTGTTAAGTCTTCATACACCACAAACGCCATTAACACTGAACATGATAAATGCCAAATTTATCAAAGCATTTAAAAAACCTTTTTGGTTTATCAATACCGCACGTGGTAAAAGTGTAGTCACTCAAGATTTGGTTGAAGCGCTTAAATCTGGTAAAATACTTGGAGCTGGTTTAGATGTTTTAGAATATGAAAAAGCATCTTTTGAAAATTTATTTTATTCTAAAATGCCAAAAGCTTTTCAATATTTAATAGAAGCCGAAAATGTTTTGTTAACACCACATATTGCAGGTTGGACTATGGAAAGCAAAGAAAAATTGGCACAAATTATTGTAGATAAAATAAAAGCTAAATTTTGCTAACTTTAGAAACCTAAAAGTTACCATATGCAATACATTGCAAATTCACCTGAAGATTATATTTCGCAATTACCACAAGACAGGCAAGTTGTGATAAGTAAACTTCGAGAAACAATTAAGGAGAATCTTCCCAAAGGTTTTGAAGAAACTATAAGTTATGGAATGATTGGTTATGTGGTTCCACATTCAAAATATCCTGCAGGCTATCACTGTACGCCTCAATTACCTTTACCTTTTTTAAATATTGCTTCCCAAAAAAACTTTATAGCCCTTTACCACATGGGACTTTATGCTAAAAAGGAATTGTATGATTGGTTTATAACAGAATATCCCAAACACAGCAAACGTAAATTAGATATGGGGAAAAGTTGCATTCGTTTTAAAAACATAGATGATATTCCTTATAAATTATTAGGGCAATTAGCCTCAAAAATGACAGTTGATGAATGGATAGACATTTATGAAACTAGGTTTATAAAGAAATAGTATCTCTCAACTAATAATACTAGAAACATGAAATTAGAAGTATTGCATAGTTGCTTACTTGACAATGGTGGGAATAAAATTAAATTTTGAAAACTAATTAAAAGCACTTTTTATAAACGCATAATTTAAAATCTATATTGACATATCTAGAAATTCTTCAATCTTATAATTTGTCATTCTTGCAATGGGCAGCTATTGGTTTAGCTGTTTTTTTATTGGGTTTATCAAAAGCAGGTATTAAAGGCATAGGTATTATTATAGTGGTAATTCTTGCCTTTGTTTTTGGAGAAAAAACATCCACAGGCATATTATTACCCATGTTAATTTGTGCAGATGTTTTAGCGGTTATTTATTACAACCAACATGCACAATGGAGCTACATTTTCAAATTATTACCTATGATGGTTGTTGGTGTTTTGGTAGGCGTTTGGGTAGGAAATGATATTTCTGAAGCCATTTTTAAAAGGTTAATGGCTATTATAATAATTGGTTTGGTAATTCTAATGTTTATATCAGAAAGCAGAAAATTAACAGCAGTACCCAAAAGCAAATTATTTTCTTGGATTATGGGTTTTTTAGCAGGTTTTACAACCATGATTGGTAATTTGGCAGGACCAGTATCAAACATTTATTTTCTGGCAACAAGGCTTCCTAAAAATGAATTTATTGGAACAGCCGCTTGGCTATTTTTTATTGTAAATGTTTTTAAGTTACCGTTTCATTTGTTTGTTTGGAAAACAGTAAGTGTAGAAACGCTTGTTTTAAATTCGGTTATGGTTCCTATGGTTATTTGTGGGTTTTTTGTAGGTGTTGCTTTAGTAAAATTGATTTCAAACTTAAATTATAGGCGATTTATTTTAATTGTGACCGCTATTGGAGGCGTTATATTATTGTTTAGGTAATATAGAAAATGGTTATGTATAGATTTTTTTTATTACTTTTAAATGTCTAACCAATTAAAACCATCATGGCAGAAGAAAACAATTTAAACGATGACCTTAAAGATAAGGCAAAAGAATTTACAGATGAAGCTAAAGAATCGGCTTCTGAATTTTCAAAAAGCGCAAAAGAGACCTTTACAGGTAGTAACAAAAAAATATTAGCAGGTGTTCTTGCTATCTTATTAGGAGCATTAGGAATTCATAAATTTATTTTAGGATATAATAAAGAAGGCATTATAATTCTAGTAATTACTTTAATACTTGGAATACTTACTTGTGGTATTGCAGGTTGGGTAATGGGTGTTTTAGGATTGATAGAAGGCATTATTTACCTAACAAAATCTGATGAAGAGTTTTATAACACTTATCAAGTAGGTAAAAAGGCTTGGTTTTAATAACTTATATAGTTGAGTCGTCCTAAAATAGGTTGACAAGTTTTACAATAAATTAATTAGAACCAGTGGAACTAACTTCACTGGTTTTTTCATGTACAAAGTTAGGTGTTTTCATATTTAAACTCAAATGTGGTCTTTTAGTATTATAGCA
>JAIPBH010000014.1 GCA_021739635.1 Flavobacteriaceae bacterium
ACCCAAGGCTGTTTTTGTTGCCAATGCACTAAGGTCTTGGTCGCCTGTGTTTACGCCTGAAAGATTACCCAAATTAGTAATGTCAGTTGCTGTAATATTAGCTGCCTGACTGCTTGTGAATGTTGGGTCGGTTTCGGTAATTCCGCCAGTAACCGTTTCAGCAGTTTTAGCGTGCAAAGCATAAGGTACGCTCAATAACTGGCTTGTGCCTGTTATAGTGTATGTTGTTCCTCCTGCAGGGTCAGTTTCAGTTTTTATGAAATATGTACCATTTGCCCAATCAATGGTTGTAAAATCGCCACTTACAACTGTTCCAACGCCAATTTCTAAACTTACTAATCCATTTGCGTTGGTGGTTGGGCTTTGTGTTTCAACATAAACTGCTGTTCCGCTTGCCGAACCTTGCAAAATACTTATTTGCATGCCAACTGTTGTGTTGGTTACTAAGGCTTCGCTACTGTTGCGGATTACTGCCTGATAACTCATTTTTTCGGGACTTTGTGCCCAAAGTGTTGCCGTTAAAAATACGGCTACCATAAATGTAAATAACTTTCTCATTGTTTTGTCCTCCTTAATTTTTAATGATTTTAAATGTTTTTACTTCTTTATTTCCCTGAATAACTTTCACAAAATACGAGGATGGAACAAGATTGCTCATAACAATGCTTGTTTGGTTGCCTGAAATTTTTTCGCTTTGTAAAAGTTTTCCATTCATATCATACAATTGGTAAGATAAATTTGAAATTTCAAATTCACCGATACTCAATGTAAGATAATCGGTAGTTGGGTTGGGATAAGCCGAAACCGAAAGGTTTATGCCTTTGGCTTCTTCAATTCCTGTTACTACCGAAATTTCATACGGCTGTTGTACGCCTTGTGCCACAGTACCATTTGTCCCTGTGTTGGTGGTGTAAACAACTTGTCCAACGGAATAGCTCACAGAGCCTCCGCCTCCCAAAGCATCTCCGCCAGTGGCGTTAACACTTGTTTGTGCTTGTAATCCTGTCAGTCCAAGACCTAACAAGAGTACTGCACTTAATTTTAACTTTTTGTGTCGCATTTTTGTCCTCCTTTTTTAATTGTTAATATTCATTTTAATTTATCTGTTTTTGTCAATGTTGCAATGTTGTGTCTGTTTTTCCACTGAATGCTAACGTGTTTGTGTAACATAACGTTGCGTGGTCAAGGAACTAAGGTAGGGAAAAACCACGAAACAATTGGATTGCGAGGATTTTCCAATAGGAAAATCGGAAGCAATGGATGTTACACGGTGTTGGTAATAGTTTTTTATTATGTCCGTTAACAAAGGTATTTCATTTGATATGTCAAAGTCCATTTTAACGAATGGTTATTCAAGTCAAGAGTTGCTTGATATGTTTCACGAATTTGCTTTTTTGTCCGATGATGAAAAGACATTGATACTGTCCAAACTTGCTTTGTTCATTGGGTTGAGTGATGAAGGCAAAAGGATTGAAAAAGTAATAAAGTCTAATATTGATTATATATCTGATAAAATCGGTCAAGAGTGTCTTGACTAACGTTCTTTAGCTTAATATTTGATTCGGATAGGTCTTTGTACACTGTTATGTAGAAAGTTCCGTTCTGTTCTATTACTTCATTTTGGAAATCCTTTGGGAAATGCCAAACATAGTAGTCGTTCATAAACTTTTTTAATCGGTCATCTTTATATATTTCAGTTCCGACATATTCTTTTTCTCCGTCGAATATTATGATGTTTTGGATTATTTTATCAGGCATACAGTATTTTGTTTAAATTATTACCAACTTGTTTATATGCAGAACTTTTATCAGTGTATCCAACTAATTTGGCAGGATATGCCCAAGTTTTAACAATTCTGTTCTGCGTATTTTTTTGTTCATTTTTTTTAATACTCTATATATATCAAACATAAGCTTTTTTTTACAAACTATCAAAAGGGTTCTTTATTTTTTGTATCCGGTGGTCGCTTACATGGGTGTAAATCATCGTGGTTTTTGGGCTACTATGCCCTAATAACGATTGTATGTATCTTAAATCTGTGCCACTCTCAAGTAAATGGGTTGCAAAACTATGCCGAAGCGTGTGTAATGTAATCCGCCTTCCTTTTATTCCTGCCAATTTAAGGGCGTTTTTTAATACCTGTTGCGCACTAGAGCTGGTATATTGCTCACTTGTTTGGCCTTCAAATAAAAAATCTTTGGGTTTGTAAACCTTATAATACTCCCTTAAGAGCTCTAAAAATGAGGGCGATAATAGGGTGTATCTGTCTTTTTTCCCTTTAGCCATTTTTATATGTATAAGCATGCGCTTACTATCTATGTCGCTTAATCGCAAATCTATAGCTTCACCTATGCGCAAGCCAGCACTATATAACAGCGCAAGCAGGGTTTTATGTTTTAAATTATGGGTGTTGTCAAAAATAGCTTTTACATCAGTCGTGCTAAGCACTTCGGGTAAATTGCGTTCTTTTCTTGGGCGTTCAATCTGCAAAATGTCAATGCCTTGATTGCTGTATTCTAAGTATTTTTTAATACCATTAATGCACTGGTTTTGGTATGAAATAGATTTTCCTGGAGCTACAATGTATTCATAGTTAAATGCTTCTATAAGTTTTGTTGTAATGGTTTGCTGGTTTTTTAATTGTAAATATCTTAAGAACTGATACGTAACTTCAACGTAAGTATCTATAGTATTGGCACTTAATCGTTTTTGCTGCATCCATTTCTTAAACCGTTCTAAACTGTTTTTTTGTGAATCTTGTAAAGTAGGCAGCTTAATGGTGTCTATTTTAATTTTAGTGGGTACTGCCTTTACAGAAGTTAACGCGCTATAATCTACAAACCAATTTTTATTTCTTAATTCTTGATATATTTTCTGTTTGTTTATGACCGAATTTTCTATGTAAAAGGTTTTATGCGTTTGGCTCCATTTAACGCCTTCAAGCAATTTTATAAAGGATTTAACGGCTTCATTATATTTAAAACCAATGGCAATTTGGTTTTGCCCTTTATGTAATAGCGGTTGTAAAGTAATAACTGTTTGCATATTTTTTTTGAAAATTAAATATAACATAATTATAGAACATTTCATACATTGCAAAGGAGTTTTTTAGGATAAAAATGTACTTTATTTAATAAAATAGAGCTTATAAAACATACCCTATAGGTATGCTAAAATAAAAACTCAAAAAAAGGTTATTTTTTACAGAGTTAATGGCTGGATTTTTTATAGATGGAAGGGTAACAAATAAATAACGGACTATTTTATAAAAATAATTAGAAACCGTAATATTAAAGTAAATAGGTAAAAGACTCTTTTTTTAAAGTTTTTACATGGGTATTTTATATAAAACTAGCAGTTAGTATAAGCGTTTAAAGCTTAAGTATTTTAAAAATTTTTTTAATCTAGGGGATGGTTTATATAATATTCTTGCGCCTTTAATATGGTTTTTCCCTAAAATCTCAGGGCTATCTGCGGCACTGCCTTTTATAGACAAAGCAAAGGTGCCTAAACTATCAATTTTAACAGTTTGCCCTTGTGCTAAAGTTTGCCCTATCACATCACTCATAGCTATCATAACGCCATAACAATCGGCCTCACTTAAACTGGATCTACCAGCAATTATTTTTGAAATATACTCTAAATCTACCGTTCCTTTACTTACAGCACAGGGGTAGTATTTTGTTTGTGGTGGTGTTGCAATATTATTTTGTTTGGCAACCATTTTAAATTGTACTGACATCTTTTTTTGTTTGTAATGATAAAGATACACATTTCTATATAGTATTTTATAAAATGCCCTAGGGAAATGATATAAATGCCCTAGGGAAATAAACCATTTTCCCTAGAGGAATTAATTAATTTCTGTACAGAAACATAAAAATTAATACGGATAAATAAAAAAATAGCTGCTACTGTTTGTAAATTGTTAATGTAACAAGAAAAAAAATGACTATGGGGCTTGTTATTACCCACATAAAAAATGAATCAACAGCGTACTGGTTGCTAGTTAGCCTAAGGGTTTAAAGCATCTTTATAAACTTTTAAACAGCGCTCTCTGGCTAATGTATGGTCAACCATGGGCGATGGGTAGGTGAGTTCTTGAAAGTCTGGAACCCATTGTTTTATGTAGTCTAAGTTTTGGTCAAACTTTTCTATTTGTGTGGTTGGGTTAAATATTCTAAAATAGGGAGCAGCATCAACACCGCAACCTGCTACCCATTGCCAGTTACCTACATTACTTGCCAACTCATAATCATGTAATTTTTGTGCAAAATAAGCTTCTCCCCAACGCCAGTCTATTAATAAATGTTTGCATAAAAAACTACCTACTAGCATGCGCACACGGTTATGCATAAAACCAGTTTGATTGAGCTGACGCATGCCTGCATCAACCAACGGATAGCCTGTTTGGCCTTCGCACCACGCTTTAAATTCTTGTTCATTATTTCGCCATACAATACGGTCATACTGTGGTTTAAAACTTTGGGTAACTGTATGCGGAAAATGCCATAAAATCTGCATAAAAAACTCGCGCCAAATAAGTTCTTGCCAAAATATTTCGTTGTTTTCTGAAGTGGCTTTTTTAACAATACTACGAATACTAACAGTACCAAAACGCAAATGTGGTCCTAGTTTAGAGGTGCTATCTTGCGCCGGAAAGTTTCTTGTAGATTCATAGGTTTCAATTAGCGAAGATGATAATTTATAAGGTATAATCTTTTGGTGTGATGGCACAAAACCCATATCTGATAAGGTGATGTTTGGCGCATCAACAATTTTTAAGGTATTATCTAAAAAACGAGCTGTATGATACGTTTTAATAGCTTCGCTTCTAAATTTAATTTTCCATTGTTTCATGTATGGTGTGTACACAACATATGGTGTACCATCACTTTTTACAAGGTCATCGCGTTCAAAAATAACCTGGTCTTTAAACGTTTTAAATGCAACATTTTGAGAAGTTAAAAACGCTTGAATTTCTTGGTCTCTGTTAATAGCATAGGGTTCATAATCATGATTGGTATAAACCGTTTCTATGCGATATTTTTCAAGTAATTGGTTGTAAACGTCTAGTGGTTTGCCAAAAAATAAGGCAATATCGCTTCCGTATTCATTTTTAAGAGTTTGTTTTAAACGCTGTAATGTTTCAAATATAAAAGTCACTCTAGCATCATCTTCTGGAAGATGGTCTAATATATAAGAATCAAAAATAAAAATGGGTAATACATGATGTTTTCCTTGCAAAGCTTCAAATAAACCAACAGAATCATCCAGTCTTAAATCGCGCCGAAACCAAAAGATGTTTACTAGTTGCTTCATGGTTTATAAACACCAAAGAGGTCTTCTAATTTTTTAGTACGGTAATTAAAAATTTCTTCAAGTTTTGGTTTAACTAAAATAGGATGAACAAGTTGACCAATAAAGCCAAAAGGCACTTTATAATCTATAATATCTTCCATTTCAACACCACCATCAATTTCTTTAATAAAATGCTTGTGATGCCATAAGGCGTAAGGCCCAAAACGTTGCTCATCAACAAAATAATGTTTATCAACCGTATGAGTTATTTCTGTAACCCATTTGGTTTTAATACCTAAAACAGGAGTGACAATATATTGAATGATTTGCCCAGCATACATAGGTCGGTCTGCACCAGACAGAATATAAAAACCCATATAATCTGGTGTGATGGTTTTTAGGTTTTTTGGGTCAGATAAAAAGTCCCAAGCTTGTTGTAAGCTTATGGGTAAGTTTTGTTTTTTATGTAAGGTGTAAATTTTCATGTTTTAATTGTAAAGTAACACATAAAGATTAAGCGAACATGCAATGCATAACCAAAGAAAATAGGGTAGAATAAAGAGTGTTTTTAGCTGCAATACGTTTCTGTAATCATATAAAAATATAGTCACTATGGCAGTAAGCGCAAGTATTACAAGCAACCCGATAAGAACTAAATGCTGGTTGAAAAACACAAAATTCCATGCTACATTTAACACAAATTGAACGGTGAATAATAGGGTTACTTTGGTATTTGGTTGTGCTATAAAAAGATACATCATGTAAAAAGAAAAGCAAAGCATAATGGTGGACCATGCTGCTCCAAAAACCCAACCTGGCGGCGTCCAAGGTGCTTTATTAAGTTGTAAATACCAATCTGTTTGTGGCCCGTTTTGCATAAGTAACACGCCTAAGCCTAAAGCTCCAAAATTAATAATGAGAAAAATTAATACATATTTTAGCTGTTTCATTAATTAGGGTTTAAACGGTCTATTTTATTTAAAATATCTTGTGCTTCGGCAAATTTTTTATCGCTTTCTTTTCTATTCACATTTAAAAGGGCATGCCATTCTTGCATAAGTGTTTCATATTTTTTTTGAAGTTTTTCTGATTCAGATTTGGGTTTAAATAATGAAATCATAGTTTATTTTAAATGTTTCGTGATTTTGTCACTCATAGGATTTGTTATCGAGAAATAGTAATCTGTTAAATACCCTTTGTCATCCACTAGATATTTTTGAAAATTCCATTTTACAGAAGAATCTGTTTTCCCATTCTTCGATTTTTTGGTTAACCATTGGTATAAAGGATGTTGATTGCCTCCTTTTACATCAACTTTTTCGGTCATCACGAACGAAACGCCATAATTGGTTTGACAAAAGGATTGAATTTGTGCAGCAGTTCCGGGTTCTTGACCACCAAACTGATTGCATGGTACACCTATTACCATGAGGTTGCCTTGGTAGGCATCATATAATTTTTGCAAATCTTCATATTGACCAGTAAAACCACATTCTGAAGCTACATTTACAAATAGGATATACTTTCCTTTATACACAGATAAATCAATAGGTTTACCGCTTAAATCATCAATTTTTATATCGTATATAGATTCAGAAGGGACGGATTGAGACATTGATTTTGAGAAAATTGACAACATGAGACTTAATAAGATTATTTTTTTCATTTTTAAATTTTAAAAGATACAATACCACAATCCATTTCAAATATTTGCCCAGAAATGGAAGCTGCTTTATCAGATAATAAAAATACACCCATTTCTGCAACTTCTTGTGGATTTAAGAACTTTTTTAAAGGATGACGCTCGGTTATAGCTTCAACCATTTTTTCATTTCTTAATAATTTTGAAGCTAAATCCGTATTGGTTACAGTGGGAGCTATGGCATTAATTCTAATAGAAGGCGCTAATTCTGCACCTAATGATTTTACCAAGCCTTCAACACCAGATTTTGCGGTGGCAATGCTAGCATGAAAAGGCATACCAAGCTTTGCAGCAACGGTACTAAATAGTAAAATAGAAGGATGTGTTCCTTTTTTTAAAGCTGGCAAGTATTTTTGAATGGCCTTAACGGCACCTAACACGTTAATTTCAAAATCTTCTCTAAAATCATCAAGCGATAGTCTTGAAATAGGTTTTAAATTAATGCTACCAGGACAATACACAAGGGCATCGGCTTCTTCAATAACAGGTAACTCATCTTTAGTAACATCACAAGAGATATGCATTAAATTTTTGTGTGCTTGCAACGGATTGGTTCTACTAATATTAATCACTTTACAACTTTCAAGTAAGTTAGAAACTATAGCATTTCCAATACCTTTACTACCACCTATAACGATAATTGTTTTCATTTAGTTATTTAAATAATTTTGCAATTCTGCAATTTTTTCAGGTTTGTTAAAAGCACCACTATAATAGGAAGTTACTGTGGCCGAAGTATCATCTTGAATACCTCTTGACGACACACATAAATGTTTAGCATCAATAATAACGGCAATATCTTCTGTGCCTAATATGTGTTTTAAATCTTCAGCAATTTGATTGGTTAATCGTTCCTGTACTTGTGGGCGCTTTGAATAGTATTGCACAATTCTGTTAAGTTTTGAAAGCCCAATAACTTTTCCTGAAGAAATATAAGCGACATGTGCCTTTCCTATAATAGGAACAAAATGATGTTCGCAATTAGAGTAGAAGGTAATGTTTTTTTCTACCAGCATTTGTTTGTACTGATATTTGTTTTCAAACAAGGCAATTTTAGGTTTGTTAGCTGGATTTAGCCCAGAAAATATCTCGTCGATATACATTTTAGCCACACGTTCTGGAGTTCCTTTTAAAGAATCATCGGTTAAATCTAAACCCATTACATGCATAATTTCTTCAAAAAGTAACGCAATTTTTTCTTTTTTTTCTGAATCAGATATTTTGAAAGCATCCTTTCTCATAGGAGTTTCTAAACCTGTGTACAAATGATCATCACCAATGTCGTCATTTGAAAAATCATGTAGTTTATAACTATTTTGATTTGTTTTTACTTTTAATGTTTCTGTTATCATAGCAATCTTTTTAAGGTGCTGTCTTTAAGTACTCATCTCTTAAAGCAAAGCACGGTTAACGTTTTGAAATGGAGTTGTGTGTAATTTGTTTTTGTCTGGAACATTTAAATCTTCCTGCTTCAAAGACTCTTAATTTTTGATGTTTGGTAGCTCTACCTTGCACACGTGTGCGCCACATTTTAAAACTACTAGGTTTTAACTCGCTTCGCATAAGCTCTATAACTTGTTGTTCAGACAGTTTAAATTGAAATGTAATAGCTTCAAATGGTGTTCTGTCTTCCCAAGCCATTTCAATAATTCTGTCTATGTCTACAAGGCTAATTACTGGTGTAGTTTTCAAAATTATAGTCATTTTCAAAAGCAACTTTTAGATGTAATAGTTTGTCAAAAAAAGCTTTATTTTCATTAAATGTTTTATTGTTTCTAAAATGAACAAATTTTCCTTGAGCGTGAATGCTAGTTCCATTGGTTTTGTAAATAACTAAATGATAGAATGGAATTACCCAAGTAAAATTTTGTAACCCTTTGTTTATTCTTATTAAAAGGCCTTTGGGTCTAAGCTCTAAGTTTGCGTAATTAACATCTGAAATGTGGTTTAAATAGGGTTTAAATTAGGGCTAGCATCTTCAATAATCATGCGCTTAGAACCAATGCCTTTCATTTTAAAAGCTTCCAGAAAAGCAAAAGGTTTGCCTACTAAATCATTAATAAGTTGCTCATTACTTTTATCTGTATAAGTGGTCTCTAAAATCATGTTATAAAGATAGCTAAAATATATTGTGTTTAACAAAATATATAATAAGTTAAACAAAAATTTAACATAAAAAAGAGAACAATAAAAAATTATTTGACCAAATTGGCAATTAAACCTTTAAAAATAAACACATGAAAAGGCAAAACACAATACCAGTATAACCTACCTGCAAGTCCGCGAGGTCTAAACGTAGCCGTTTGTTTAAGAATACCGTTTTCAATTTTAAACTCTAACCAAGCTTCTCCGGGCAACTTCATTTCGGCATATAGCAATAATCGTTTTTTAGGTTTATCAGCATAAATAACACGCCAAAAGTCTAAAGCATCACCAGCATGAAGTTCTGCTGCATGCGTTCTACCACGACGCAATCCAATACCGCCAAATAATTTGTCAATATAACCTCGAAGTTTCCATAAAAAGGTGCCATAATACCAGCCCGTTTTACCTCCAATAGACCAAATTTTTTGTATCGTTTTATGCTCATCAATAACGATAGACTCCTTATAATCTGTAAAGCAGCCATATTTTGGCACATTAATATATTTATGAAGACTTTTTTGCAACCTTCCACTGCTTACTATAGAATCTTTCCAGCTTGATAGAATACTATTTTGCTCAATTTTTTCAAATGCTAGCTCAACAGCTTCTTGATAGGTTATAGGATTAACACCCAAAATGGCATTAATATTACTTGGCTTTCCAATAATTTGAATCCCCATACTATCTACTAAAGAGGAGGCTAGTTTAAACGATGTAGAGGTAACAAAATATAACCAATAGGATGATAATCTAGGGGTCATTACTGGAACCGTAACAATATATCTTTTAAGTTTTCTAATTTTGGCAAACTGCAATAACATGTCTTTATAAGTGAGTATTTCTGGACCAAAAACATCAAAAGATTTGTTATAAAGGCTTGTGTTATTTTTTGCTTTTAATAAAAAAGTTAAAATATCTCGTACGGCTATGGGTTGCGTTTTAGTATGTAACCATTTAGGGGCAATCATAAACGGCAATTTTTCTACTAAATCTCTAATTATTTCAAAGGATGAGCTACCAGAACCCACAATAATTCCAGCTTTAAAAGTTGTTAATGCATATACGTTTGAAGCTAAGGCAAGCTCAACATTTTTGCGAGATTGAAGATGTTTTGATAGGACTTCTTCGTTGGTAATACCGCTTAAATAAATAACTTGTTTTACTTGTGTGGTTTCAATGTAGGTTTTAAAGTTTATGGCACATTGTTCTTCTAAGCTGTCAAAATTTTTAGAAGTATTTGACATGGAATGAATAAGATAGTAGGCTACATCTATATCTTTAGGGATGTTTTGTAACGAATTTGAAGTAAGAAAATCGGCTTCAACAATTTCAATGTGCTCATCTTCAGAATATTGAGTGTTAACACGAAGTTTGTCTCTAACGGCGCACACCACCACATGCCCTTCATGTAATAACAAAGGAATTAAACGTTTACCTATATAACCAGTGGCACCTGTTACTAATATTTTCATTTGTTTAAGGTATAGTTTAAATTCCTGAAGTCAACCTGTTTTAAGGTTTTAATTAGCGTTTAGGCCTTTGGTACTCAAGTCTTATGTTTTCGTGAGGTATGGCATACGCATCTAAGCCATTAATGGTGGCAATTTGGGCTTTAGATAAGTTTACAAAACCATCAGGTTCCAACAAATGCTCATCTAAAAATACATCTTTAATTTCACCAATTAATAAAATAGTATCATTAGCTTTTATGCGATATTCTTCATGATATTTCATGGCTATTTGAACTGGAGCGTGTTTTACAAATGGCATGTGATAGCCTTTTTTATAGTCTTCTTCAAGTAATGTCACATCAAACTCTGAAATAGATTTATCATATTTTGCAGAGGTATGATGCGCATCTGTTAAAATGGATTTATGCACGTGATTAATAGTGTAATACCCAGTTTCCTTAATATTGTCATAGGTATTTCTAATGACTGTATTTGGTCTTAAAAAAAAGCCAAGTAAAGCAGGATCTGAACCTATGTGCGTTACTGAACTAAAAATGGCAACATTACTAATGCCACTCTTAGATTTTGTGCCAATAAGATTAGCCGATTTATAGCCAGAACAGCTATTTATAAGATTAATTTTATATAAATGAGGCATTTCATGAATATCGTTTAGGCTGAAATGTTTCACTTATATTAGGTTTTTAAAATTGTTAATCTTGATGTTGTTTGCTTTTAAATCGAACATTAAATTGTAAAGCCCAAAAAAGGTTCTGTTCATATAAATAAAATGTTTAGAACCTCTGTTACCATTCATTTTACGTAAATCGGTATTTTTCGAGTAGCGTTCACCTAATTCTGCTATTTTTTCAAAAAAACTGGCATCAGAAAAATCAAAATATTCGGTATGAAATGGCTGTGTGAACAAACTCAACATTTCGTGAAACATATCTGTAAAAAAGGCTAATTCTTCTTTTGAGTCATCATCACGCAAGATTTCTAATTCATATAATTTAGACGAAAAATAGTCTTTATCATGTATGTTTTCTGGAACTGCTAATTCAAAATAAGGGATGTAAAACTCATCAGGAATTGTTTTCATGCAACCAAAATCTAGAGCAATGAGCTCTCCTTTTTGTGATACTAAAAAATTTCCTGGATGCGGATCGGCATGTACTTTTTTTAGTTTATGAATTTGAAACATATAAAAATCCCAAAGCGCTTGCCCTAATTTATTAGCTTTTTCTTGGTTCGTGTTATAAGCGGTAAACTCAGAAATATGTTCACCTTCCATATAATCCATGGTGATAATTCTTTCAGAAGAAAACTTTTCATAATAATTTGGAAACAAAATATTGGAAATGTGAGAGCAAGCTAAGGCAATTTCTTGACTTTGTTTAATTTCTAACATGTAATTGGTTTCCTCTAATAACTTTCCTTCAACTTCTTTAAAATATTTATCAGAATCTTTGCCTTTAATGTTAAACATGCTCATAGCAATAGGTTTAACCATCGCTAAATCTGATGCAATACTTTGCGCAACGCCTGGATATTGGATTTTCACAGCAAGTTTTTTCCCATCTTTTTCTGCAATATGTACCTGACCGATACTTGCAGCATTTACAGACGTTGCGTTAAAGTAATCAAAAAGTTCGTTTGGCGATTTACCAAAATAAGTTTTAAAAGTTTTTAAAACTAATGGAGGCGATAATGGCGGTACAGAAAATTGTGCTAATGAAAACTTTTCAACATAGGCTTGAGGCAAAATACTTTTTTCCATACTTAGCATTTGAGCCACTTTTAAAGCACTTCCTTTAAGTTGTTTTAAGCCATCATAAATATCTTCTGCATTATTTTTATTAAGACGTGCTTTTGCCTCTTGCTCTGGATTTACTAATTTATCACCATAGTATTTTATATAATTAACCCCAACTTTTGCACCAGTTGAAACTAATTTAGTGGCACGTTGAATTTTAGTAACAGGTATGTTGTCTATGGTTTTCATGAGGTTATATTAGTTCATATGCATTTTTTCTTTGAACAGAAATTTGCCAAAGTCAATCACGCTTTTTAAAGGGGCAATATTGAGAATATCAAAACTGGTATTTACAGATTTTTCAATAAAAATATCTGTTTTTTCAAAGCTAGCAGACGTGTCGTCCAACCAAAATTTTAAAGTCAATATAAACTGAATCCAAGCCGATTCTTGAATAGCTTTTTGTTGAATTTTATCAATAGTTTCCTGCTTAATATCAATCGTTTCTATATCAAGATTCGCAATAAATTTAACAAAGCTTTTCTTTAATTCAGACATGGTTTGAAGGCCTTTTAAGCTGTCTTTGTGGGTATTTAATGCATAAACCACATAGCTTCGGTTAGCTGTTATTATTTCAAAAAATGTAAAGTAAAAACTTAACAATTTATTTCTGGCATCAAACAACTGGTAGTCGTTATTTTTCTCTAAAACATGCATAGCATTATTAAAAAAAGCTTTAAAAATGTGTTTTTCAAGAGCTTCAAATGAGCCAAAAAAAGTATAAAATTCATGCTCTTCAAAATTGTTTTTTTTAGAAAACGCATAAACAGATTTAGGATTCTCATGGTGTTCTAAAACATAATCCATAAAAATGGATACTAGGTCTGTTTCAGATATTGATTTCTTTTTAGCCATAACATTAAAATTATGTACAAAGATAATAATTGTTTAACTATATTTAATAAATGTTAAACAAAAATTAACAAATATTTTAGTATCAAACTCCTAATTTGTGAATTGTAATAGGAGTTTAAAAGTTTTATAAACTAGGAAATACTATCATTTTAGGCTTTTATTAACAATGACTAGTCATTTCATTCCGTAATTTTATAAATTAAAATATGCTAATAATTAAATCAACTAAATCATGAAAAAATTACTGTTATCAACTTTAATCATGGCAATATCTTTTATGGGATATTCTCAGATTGAAACACCACAACCAAGTCCAACTAGCAAAATAGAGCAAAAAGTTGGTTTGACAGATGTTACCTTAGAATACTCACGACCATCTATGAGAGGAAGAACTGTATTTGGAAATCTTGTGCCTTACGGAAAACTTTGGCGTTTAGGTGCCAATGCAAACACCAAAATAACATTTAGTGACGATGTTATGGTTGCAGGTACTACTTTAAAAGCAGGCACTTATGCCATTTTTGCAAAACCAAATGAAGCTTCCTGGGACATTATTTTTTATAGCGATGCCACTAATTGGGGCATACCACAACAATGGGACGACTCAAAAGTAATGGCTACTGTTACAGCTCAAACCTTTTCATTGCCTATGGATATTGAAACTTTTACTATGAGTTTTGATAATTTAGCAAATGGTTCTGCTACTCTAGGAATGTTTTGGGAACATGTATATGTAGGTGTTGAGTTTATGGTACCTACAGATGATAAAGTTTTGACTAGTATTAATGACGTGATGAATGGAACTCCAACAGCCAATGATTATTATGCTGCGGCAGTGTATTATTCTCAAGAGAATAAAGATATTAAAACCGCTTTAAAATGGATGGAGAAAGCCATGTCTATGACAGAAACACCAGCTTTTTGGCAATTAAGACAACAATCTTTAATTTATGCAAAAGATGGTAATAAAGACGCAGCCATAGATACTGCAAAAAAATCATTAGCAGGAGCAGAAGCAGCAGGCAATGCAGATTATGTAAAAATGAACAAAGATTCTTTAAAAGAATGGGGCGCTATGTAAGGCATTAAAACTTCTTAGATTTTTAAAATATTAGATATTAAAAAGCGTAGTGTATTAACTGCGCTTTTTTTTTGGCGTTACCACAAGGGTCACGCTTTCCGTTAATAGTTTTGGCTCAATGCGCTCCTCGCCAAAAGCTAACCACTACAATCGTTAACGCAAGTGTTTACAAACCTTAGTAATATTATTTTTAGTCGGTATCTTCTAAAACAAATAGGTCTTCAACAGATATTTTAAATAAGCGAGCAATTTTTAAAGACAGTACAGTTGAAGGCACATATTTGTTTTTTTCCATAGCATTTATAGTTTGCCTGCTAACACATATTTTTTCGGCTAAATCTGCCTGTGTCATGTTATGAATGGCGCGTTGCACTTTAATGTTATTCGTCATGACTAATAGATTTAAATTTTAAAAAATTAAAGCGTACTATAAAAAATATAAGAGGCGTGAACATATTATACACTAATACGTCAAAGAAAGCCATTTCATATACAAAAACTATGGTGAAAAGTAATATAAGATAGTTAATAATAATAGCCCACACCAAAGAGTCTTTTCTAAGTTTATAAATAAACTCATCTTCAATTTTTTCTTTTGAAAAACCAACAATTAATCCACCTACAATGATTAAAATGGCTATGATTTCATCAAGAATTTCATTGTCTATAATTTTAAAAAATTTATTGTGGCTATCCATAAACGACTCACTGTAAATAGATAAAACTTTAATTGTTGGTCCGGTTGATTCAAAATTAGATGCACTAATAATAATGCCTCCAATGAATCCGATACTAAATAAAACCCATCCAAAGGGTTTGTACTTGTTTGGTAATAAATAATTTGATTCCATCTGTTCTGTTTTAAAATTGATGCATCAAAAGTAAAATAAACTTTACATATAGACAAATTTATTTAGCAAAAAGTAATAAATACCAAACTTTAAATTAGTAATACTCTAATTTAATTAATGCTCTCACAGCATCTAAACTTGCTATTAGTTGGTTACTAAATTCAAAAGACATCATAGGACTTTCAGTTTTTCCTAATTGAAGAAGTTCATTAAAATGAATGATTTCAAAATTATAGCCAATAGTTTGGTAGTTAAAATCTAGCAATTCTTCCTTATCATCAATAATGATAGAAACTGTAGTTGGCATATGAAACATGGTATTTATCTTTATGGTGGCTGTTTCACAATAAAAAATAGCTTCAGTAGGAAGCGGTTCTAACAAAGAGCTTTTTAAATGCGCTTTTACATTGTTCTTGTAGCTAAAAATCATATCACACGAGGCGTCTGCACCATTATCAAAAAAAGTAGCATACGCTTCTATAGAATCAGGTTTTCCTAAAGTAGATAATGCAGTAAAAATAGGGTAGATGCCAATATCTAAAAGGCTTCCGCCACCTAAGGATTTATTAAATAACCTAGAGTTATTATTAAACTCACGAAAAAAACCAAAGCTAGCTTCTAATTTTAAAATGTGACCGTAAGTTTTGTTATTTAATAGGTTTAAAACATACGTATAATGTGGCAAAAAACGAGTCCAAAGTGCTTCCATTAGCAAGGTGTTGTTTGCTTTGGCGCAAGCAATCATTTTATGCACTTCATGGCTATTCATAGCAAAAGGTTTTTCACATAAAACGGCTAACCCATTTTCTAAACAGAGTAAAGTAGTTTCTTTATGTAAGGCATGAGGTGTAGCAATATACACAGCATCAATATGTTTATCGTGTACTAAATCTTCATAACAACCATATGCTTTCATTGCTTTGTAAGTAGCAGCAAATTCATCAGCCTTATCTTGCGAGCGAGAAGCTACAGCATATAATTGGGCATTAGAAACCGTTAGTAAATCTTTTGCAAACTTATGAGCAATGTTTCCTAAACCAATAATTCCCCAACGAATGGTTTTATGTTGTGATAGTTTTGTCATTTTTAAACAGTAATTGAAGGATACTTGCAATAGTAATGACTATAATACAACCTACAAAATTTAACCATAAAAATGGCAGATTAATATACGCATATTCATTTAGCAAAAACAATGCAATAACAATGATTTGCGTGATAATAGCCGCCATAAAAACAGCATGCCCTTTTACATATTTAAAGAAAAAAGCAATAAGGAAAATACCCAACACATTTCCATAAAATATAGAGCCAATAATATTTACCAGCTGTATTAAATTTTCAGCAAGATTGGCAACACATGCTACTGCAATGGCTACAATTCCCCATAAAAACGTAAACCATTTTGAGGCTGTAACCATTTGTTCTTCAGTTTTTTCAGAAGTGTTTCTTTTGTATAAATCAATAGTGGTAGTAGAGCCTAAAGCATTTAATTCACTTGAGGTACTTGACATGGCTGCGCTTAAAATAACGGCCAATAATAAGCCAATTAATCCACGAGGTAAGTTGTTTAAAATAAAGTGAATAAAGACGTAATCTTTATCATTACTTTCAATTTTTATATGTTGTTTTTTTGCAGCTTTATCAATAAGCAACTTTGCTTCGCTTCTAATATTGTTACTATTTTTATTTGCTTCTGAAATGGCTTTTGATGATTTATTTAGAGCATTAGAGTTAATAAAATTTTTAATTTCAATTTGTTTACTTTCAAAATTGCTTTTTTGTGATTCCTGAAGTTTTTTATAATCAGACGCATATTCAGAATTTAAAACAAGATTAGTCGCTGTTGGATTGAAATTTAAAGGCGCTTCATGAAACTGATAAAAAACAAAAACCATAACACCAACTAGTAAAATAAAGAATTGCATAGGCACTTTTAATAAGCCGTTAAAAAGCAATCCTAATTGCATTTCTTTTACAGATTTTCCTGAAAGATATCGTTGCACCTGACTTTGGTCAGTTCCAAAATAAGATAGCATTAAAAATGTTCCGCCAATAATACCACTCCAAAACGTGTACCGATTATTGAGACTAAAACTAAAATCAAGGATTTTCATTTTTCCACTGGCGCCAGCAATATCAAGCGCTTTAGTAAATGAGACATCTTGTGGCAGTTTAGAAACAATGATAAAAAAGGCCACTAACATGCCAATAAAAATGACCACCATTTGGTGTTTTTGTGTGACGTTTACAGCTCTAGTTCCTCCAGAAACCGTGTAAATAATAACTAAAAAGCCAATAATAATATTTAGAGTTAATAAATCCCAACCTAAAACAACCGATAAAATAATGGCAGGCGCAAAAATGGTAATTCCGGCTGCTAATCCACGTTGAATTAAAAATAAAATAGCTGTTAAGGTTCTAGTTTTTAAATCGAATCTGTTTTCTAAAAATTCATAAGCGGTGTAAACATTTAGTCTATGATATAACGGGATAAAAACCATGCAAATAATAATCATAGCTATGGGCAAGCCAAAATAGAATTGTACAAAACCCATACCGTCATTATAAGCTTGTCCTGGCGTTGAAAGAAAGGTAATCGCACTTGCTTGAGTTGCCATAACCGATAACCCAATAGTCCACCATTTAGAGGTGTTTCCACCTTTTAAATAGTCCTGAACATTTTTGCTACCACGTGTTTGCCAAGTGCCATAAATAACTATGGCCGATAACGTAACGGCTAAAACAACCCAATCTATCCAGTTTAATAGTTGCATAATTTAAAAGGATTTCATGATTAGGTAGCATGCCAATATATAAACAAGATTAGCTATTAAAACCATTGAATACAGTTTAAGCCAAGGTTGTTTAGGTTGCTTGTCTTCAGTCATTATTAATCATTTAGTTTTGCTTCAATCTTAATATCTTCTTTTCCAATGGAAAGCATATTAGTAAATAATCTATAAGCACCAGAGACGCCTTCAGGAAATTCTCTAAAAAAGCTTAAACCTGTGTAGATGTAATAACCTTTTCCATATTTGGCAACTAACAAACTGCCATCCTTTGGTGATTCACCTTTATCATTCATGGATAGAATAGGAGTGAACTCAATTGACCATTTATCTGGAAAATATAAACCACGCTCTTGAGTCCATCCTTCAAAATCTTTTTGAGTGATTTTATTTGGGTAATTCAATAAAGGGTGAGTAGGATTTAAAAAACGGACTTCAGAATTTTCATCAGTCACTCTATCTCTAGAAAGTTTTAAATCATAAGGCGCTAAGGTATCAACTTGTAATTTGGAATTTGTATTGTATTGAACAATCATATTGCCACCTTGTTCAACAAAATCAAATAATATTTGTTGTTTGTATTTTAAATCTTCTACGGTATTATAAGCTCTTATTCCAACAACAACGGCATCAAACCTGCTTAATGTTTCAGCATTTATATCTTTAGGAGCCATAGTAATAACATTATAACCTATTTGTTTTAAACTTTCTGGTAACACATCACCAGCACCTTCAATATAAGCGATGTTTTCACCTTTTTTTTGAATGTTTAATTTAACGACTTTACTTTCATTAGGTAATAAAACGGTTTGTAATGGAATATGGTCGTAGGCAATTTCAATAAGCTCACTTGTATAAATATCGTTACCAATATGTACCATAGGAGTTATGAGTCCTTCACTTTCATTTTTTGGAGGAATAACAGTAAAAATAACTGTTTGCTCTTCTCCTTTATGTGCAATAGATATGGTTTGTTTTTCAGGATAAACACTCCAATCTTTAGGATGCGCTATAGAAACAAAACCTTCAACTAAATCTTCACCAGCTTTTACAATAACAGGAATTTCTTTTTGATTATCATTTTGAAAAATGATAGCTTTTTCGGCAATTTTGGCTGAAGCTTTGGGAATGATCACAAAAGGTTTATAAACCTCACCTTTTACAGCATCATTGGTTTTGTAAACGATTGGTTTTGTAAATTCAATGGGCGTGTTATTTATTTCTAATTTAAAAGTAGCAGTATAAACAATGGGAGTTTCTGGTAAACCAATTAAATGAGTATCAGTTACTTTATACATTCCTAAAGTTCCTTTATGGGTAAGCCAATAAGGCGTGGTTGGTTCTTGGTTTTTTGAAATAACAATGGTGTCTTTTAAGCGTTCTTCCTTATTGTTTTCTAACTTAAAACGTTTGTATAGTTTTTTGTTTTCTCGGTCTTTAATGCTTAATCCTGTAAAAAATATATCGGTATTACTGCGGTTTATCATCTCTAAAGCGATGCTTACTTTTGAATTTTTTGTGGCATGATTTGTATTGGCAACCACTTCTAAATATAAACCAGCACAGGCAGCAATGATGTTTTTAAGGTCTTCAGATTTAATAGTTTTCCAATGTAAATCTTCAAGATTTTGGATTAATGTATAAGCTTCCATTAGTTGAGGAATGGATGCCGAAGGATTGGCAAAGTTAAAATCTGTTTCTACTTTTGAAAGAATTTCACCGATAGCAGTTCCACCTTTAACACGATTCCAAGAGGTATCAATGCCATCAAAAATATTAGATTTATTGGTAGGCAAATCTCCATTGATGAGTTCAATATATTCTAATGCTTCACCGCGACTACCAGTACTACCAAAACCTTGAGATTTATGTTTACTTCTGCTTAGCGCAGCAATTTCAGGATTACTTAAGCCTTTTAACGGAAAATAAACGCCTGTATCTATGCTTAAGAGATTGGTTTTATCGGCATTATCAAATTTTTCTTGACTACCATAAAACCACCAAGAGGTATTAAAAAATTGCCTCCTTGGTTGCCATAAACTGGTTTGTTTAAGTTGTTCTAGATAAGCAGAAGCATGGTTAGCTAGGCTAAAAGCTTCAACACTTAACATACCTGAACTGGTGTGATGCCCATGCGTAGTTCCTGGACTTCTGTGGTCAAATCGATTGATAATAATATCTGGTTGAAATTTTCTGATGGCTAAAACCACATCACTTAACACATCATTTTTATTCCAAATTGCTAATGTTTCATCAGGATGTTTTGAAAAACCAAAATCATTAGCTCTTGTAAAAAATTGTTCTCCACCATCAATTTTTCGTGCTTCCAATAATTCCTCAGTTCTTATAACGCCAAGCAATTCACTTATTTCTGGCCCAATAAGGTTTTGCCCGCCATCACCACGTGTTAACGCTAAATAAGCGGTTCTTGCTTTAACTTCATTAGATAAAAAGGAGATAAGTCGTGTATTTTCATCATCTGGATGTGCGGCAATATACATGACAGATCCAAGAAAATTTAATTTTTGAATCGATTCATATATTTCTGAAGCATTTGGTTTTTTGGGTTGTTGTGCTTGATTAAAGCAGGGAAAAAGCAATAATATTAATAAGTAACGTATTGGTTTTTGCATCATCTTTTGTTTGGAATAATCCAAATATAGAAAAAGATACCTGCCAATTCGTTGCTTTTAATGTTTCTTTAACGAATTGTATTAGGAAATTAAAACCACTTTTTCTTTTTAAAATAATAAAGCATGGAAATGAACAATACAATCATAATTCCCCACAAAACAAAATAAGCGTATTTGTAATGAAGTTCTGGAATATTATCAAAATTCATCCCATAAATACCAGCTATAAATGTAAGAGGAATAAAAATGGTTGAAATTATGGTTAACACTTTCATAACTTCATTCATTTTGTTACTTATGGTAGACATGTACATATCCATTAATCCCCAAATCATTTCTCTATAAATATCAATACTTTCAGAAATTTGAATGATATGGTCATAAACATCTCTAAAAAAATGAACGGTTTTATCTTTTATAAAGGCACTTTCATTTTTTTCTAGTTTACTAATAATCTCTCGTAAAGGAAAGATGGCGCGACGAACTTTAAGAACTTCACGCTTTAAATTTTGTATTTGCTGACTTATTTCTTCTTGAGAAAAACCGTTAAATAAATTGTCTTCTAAATCTTCAATTTTATTACTTAGCGTTTCAATAATGATATAATAATTATCTACTATGGCATCAATTAAAGCATAAAGTAAATAATCTGAACCCAATGTTCTTACACGTCCTTTAGCAAGTCTTATGCGCTCTCTTAAAGGGTTAAAAACATCACCTTCAGCTTCTTGAAAGCTTAGTACATAAGTATCTCCTAAAATAAAACTTACTTGTTCTGATATAAATTGCTCATCATTATCATAATAAAGCATGTTTAAAACAATGAAAATATAATTATTATATTCATCTATTTTAGGCCTATGTGAGGTGTTAACAATATCTTCTAACGTAAGTGGATGTAAATGGTATTCTTTTCCAATTTTTTCAATAGCATCTACATGATTTAAGCCATTAAAATTAATCCATGTTACGGTTTCGGTAGTTTTATAATGAAAAACATCTTCAATGTTTGCATGAACTTTTTCTTGAATAGTTTCAGAATTGTAATCAAATGACTCTATGAAGAGTTTTTGCGTTTCTTTGTTGCCCGTATAAACAATAGAACCTGGACTTAATCCAATTTTCTTATTATGCTTTAGTGTTCTTTTTTTTTTACCCATATGGCATTAATATTCTTTTAAAGATAAGGTTTTATTCATAATCTTCATCAAGGGCATCTTTTTGAATAAGTGTTACGGCTTTTTGTAACATAAGGTTATTTGGGTATGTTACTAAATTGCCATTATCAAGTCTTAGGTGGAGTTGAAAAGCGCCAATATCTTCAATAATAGCTTCCAAAGGAAAATCGTTATCATGAATCATTATTTTATCGCCAACTTTATATGGAAAAGAAAAAAACATGATGACTCCAGAAGTGATATTGCTTAATATGGACCATATTGCAAATAATCCAATACCAACAACAGCAAAAACAGATGAAAACACTAATGCAATTTGGTTGGGCTCTACACCAAGGATGATGGCTTCAATAAGAATAGCAATAAGTATTAAAGTGAAGGTAATATATTTTGAAATGAGTTTTCCTCGAGCAACATTTATATTACTACGTTTACCGATGCTATAAACTATTTTTTTAAAAATAAAATTTAGAATTATAAAAAACAGTATGAGAATGATAGTTTCAGCAATTTCCCAAGTATATATATCAAAAAACTTTTTCATAATATTAAAATTTAAATACAAAGATAATTTAGTTTTGATAATTTAATTAATATCAATTCACTGAACAATTTCTGAAAGGGTTTTATAAACCATGTGTACTGGAAGTCCCATAACATTAAAATAGGAACCTTCAATTTTAGTAACCCCAATTTGTCCAATCCATTCTTGAATGCCATAAGCACCAGCTTTGTCTAATGGTTTGCAGGTTTTAATATAGTAACTAATTTCTTGGTCGGTAAGGTTTTTAAAAGTTACTTTGGTAATATCACTTAAGGTTTTTTGAGTTGTTTTGGTAGTAAAGCAAACAGAGGTTATAACTTCGTGGGTTGCATTATTAATTGATTTTAGCATTTGGAACGCATCTGTTTCATCAAGTGGTTTGCCTAAAGCTTTATTGTTGTGCCAAACAATGGTATCGCTGGTGATAAGGATTTCGTTATCTTTTAAATCATCTTTAAACGGCAAGGCTTTTAGTTGAGCTAGGTAATCACTGATCTCAAAATGTCTTAATCTAAAGGGATATTCTTCAACTACAGGTTTTATTCTAATTTCAAAATCAATGCCTAATTCTTTAAAGAATAATTGTCTTCTTGGTGACCCAGAAGCTAAAATAATATGATAATTTTTTAATTTTTCTTTCAGCATTATGGTAGTAAAATAAAGGTGTACAATAATAAAGAGAGCATTCCAAAAAGCATGACTAATTTAAGAAGGTTGCTTATAACATGAAAGTCTTTTTTGGTTTTAGCGTTAAAAATGATAATACACAAATAAATTAATGGCGCTATAATAAAAACTAAATAGTAAACAACTGCTATGGGATGTTTGTATAAGTTTTTGTTAATATAATAAATAACGGCTATCAAAGGTATAAACGAAACTGCAAACAATATTTTTGCGGCTTTTTCTTTACCAATTACAATGGGTAAGGTATGCATTCCAGATTTATAATCTCCTTCAAAATCTTCTATATCTTTAGTTATTTCACGTATTAAATTGATTATGAAAGCAAATAACGCATAGTCTAACAGAATTCTAAAAAAAGCTAGTTGAATGCCTTGGTTTTCAGATGTTATAGCCGGTATTAGTTCAAAAATACCCACAATTATAATGCTTAACGCTACCAAAGCAGAAACAATAATATTGCCAATAAGAAACATTTGTTTTAAATAACTGGCATAAACATAGAGTAGTGCTGAAATGATAACAAATATGGAAAACAATTCACTTTTACCAATGGCTTGAGACACATAAAAGCCAAGACCAACTCCTAAAACATTAAGAATAATAAATAGGTTATATGCTGTTTTTTCTGAAATGGTTTTACCAACAACTATCTTTTCTGGTTTATTAATAAAGTCTGTTTCAAGATCATAAACATCATTTATTATATTTCCTGCGGCAGCAATACAAATAGTTGAAACTATTAACAGAAAAAACTCTAAATTGTTAAGCGTAGTATTTACACCAAATGGGATTAAAAGGCCAAACTTTATAAGACTTTGAACCAAAGCAATCATTAATAGATTTTTCCAGCGAATGAGATTAAAAAAGCTAAACATGATTATAGGTTTAAGTTAACTAAAAAGAACAATGGCATCAAGTTAATCATACTTAGCATCAAAATTTCCGTTCCATTTTTCTTGAACTTTTAAAACTTGCTCAATAACATCTCTAACGGCACCAAAACCACCATTTTTATGCGAAATGTATTTAGAAATACTTTTTATTTCGGGCACAGCATCTTGCGGACAACAAGGTAAACCTACACGTTTCATGACAGGATAATCAGGGATGTCATCACCCATATATAAAACATTTTCTGGTTTTATATTGTGTTTTGTTATGTACGCTTCAAAATGTTCAATTTTATTATGAGAACCCAGATAAATATCTTTAATACCTAATCCTTCTAAACGCATTCTTACACCTTCACTTGAGCCACCTGTTATAATACAGAAATTATATCCTAAATCTGTTGCAGTTTTAATAGCATAGCCATCTCTAACACTCATTTTTCTTAGTAAATTCCCGTCGTCAGTTATTGTTACCGTGCTATCAGTTAATACACCATCAACATCTAAAATAAAAGTTGTGATATGTTGTAAGTATTCTTTATAACTTTTTTCCTCCATGTGTTTTTTGTATTGATGCGGTTAATTGCTCATAAATTGGTTTATGAGGCGAATTTTCTAATTTTTTTAAATGTTGTTTAATAGTTTTTTTGTCATTTCTTATAGCTGGCCCAGTTTGAGCCATATAAGGTGATATGGTTTGAACTTTATTCGCTGTTTCTAAAATAAGTGGTTTTAATATATCAAATTCAGTACCTGTAGATTCGGTAATTTCATGAGCAATTCTGTATAACTGATTTGTAAAATTGTTTACAAATACGGCAGCCAAATGCAAAGCACTTCTTTGGTCACTATTAACTTTATAACTAGTACTTCCAATAGCTTTTGCTAAATCTTTCAATATGTCGTAATGCGCTTTGTTTAAGGTTTCAATACAAATGGGCACATTAGAAAAATTTACTTCTGCTTCTTTACTAAAAGTTTGAAGTGGATAAAATACACCACGATGAAGTTTTTTGTCTAAATCATACAAACCAACACTTCCAGACGTATGAACAACAAGTTTATTTTCAAATGGAAGTTGAGATGAAAGTTTAGCAACAGCATCATCACTAACAGCAATAATATAAACATCTGCTTCTTTTAATGAAGATAAATCATCAGTAACTTCTACTATGTTTTTATAATAATCAATAGATTTTAATTTTCTATTAAACCATTGATTTACAATAACATTATCAGCTTTATTGAAAGCTTTAAATAAATGAGTGGCAACATTTCCAGCGCCAAGAATAACTACAGAAATCATAATGCTAAAATAAGTAAGTATTGTGTTATATAAAAGTGTATTGAAGTATCTTTGTTTGATATGGAAAAAAAAGATATTAGAACAAGAGAAGATGTATTTTTATTAGTGTCAACTTTTTATAATAAGGTTAGAAAGGATGATTTACTAGCGCCTTTTTTTAATGAAGCAATCAAAGATTGGGACGAACATTTAAATAGATTAACCACGTTTTGGGAGTCAAATTTATTTTTTAAAACTAAGTACTTAGGAAATCCGTTAGACGTTCATGTTAAAGTAGACCATGAAAATAATCACTCAATTTCCGAACTGCATTTTGGTATTTGGCTAAACCTTTGGTTTCAAACCATCGATGAATTATTTGCAGGCGATAATGCCGAAAATGCAAAAAGACGCGCCAGAAAAATGAGCACTTTTTTGTACCTCAAAATCTTTGAATCTAGGCATAAATAAGTTTTTTAAATCTAAAATTTTAAGAAGAATTTTATGATTTATATCATTTCTTAATGGGCTAAATGCCTTAAATTTGTTGAACTTTTAAAGAAATCAATCACCATGTTAAATAAAATTACGAAAATTCTTTTTTCAACACGTTTTACAGCTTTTTTATTTCTTGCCTTTGCTGGCGCTATGATTGCTGGAACGTTTTTAGATGCAGGACAAAAAACATCGCCAACACCATATACAAGAACGTTAATATATAATGCGTGGTGGTTTGAAGCTATTTTAGTGTTTTTTGTGATAAATTTTGCTGGTAATATTGTTAAATTCAGACTTTATAAAAAAGAAAAATGGGCAACGTTCACACTTCATTTGGCTTTTATTTTTATTCTTTTAGGAGCATTTATCACAAGATATACAAGTTTTGAAGGTATGATGGCCATTCGTGAAGGTGCTACAGAAAATAAGTTCTTATCTCAAAAAACATATTTAACGGCATATATTGATGGAGATTATAAAATTGATGGTGTAGCACAACGGTTACCAATTGAAAAGGAAGTTGATTTTTCGCCAAGATTAAAAAACAAATTTTCAATTCACACAAAATATGATCAACAACCCGTTAGTATTGAATTAGAAAAGTTTTTGCAAGCAGCAGAAGAAGATATTGTACCCGATGAAAATGGTGAAAATTATTTAAAAATTGTTGAAGCAAGTGATGGTGGTGCTCATAATCATTTTTTGAAAGAAGGACAAATCATGATTATTCACAATGTGTTGTTTTCACTGAATTCTAAAACAAAAGGCGCTATTAATATTATCAATAATGACGATGGTATTTTTATTGAATCGCCTTTTGATGGTGAGTATATGACTATGGCAACTATGGCTCAAGGTGTTTTGGTAAAAGATAGTTTACAACCTTTACATTTAAGATCTAGATATGTAATTGGAAATTTCCAAATGGTATTTCCTAAACCAGTCATCAAAGGCAAGTTTGATTTAGTTAAAAAATCTCAAATGCTTAACACCTTTGATGAAGATGGCTTGTTACTTAAAATTACATCAAACGGTGAAACTAAAACTGTTGGAGTTCTTGGTGGAAAAGGCACAAATAATGCCTTTAAAAAAGTTAAAGTTGGCGGTTTAGATATAAATCTTCAATATGGAGCCAAAGTATTAGAATTGCCATTTTCAATTAAATTAAACGATTTTGAAGCCGAACGTTATCCTGGAACAGAAAGAGGTTACTCATCTTATTCAAGCAAAGTAACTGTATTGGATAAAGAAGAAGGCGATTTTGATTATAAAATTTTTATGAATAATATTCTTGATCACAGAGGTTATCGCTTTTTTCAATCTAGTTTTGATCCAGATGAAAAAGGAACCGTATTATCTGTAAACCATGATTTTTGGGGAACTTGGGTAACCTATTTTGGTTATTTCATGCTGTTTTTTGGATTGATGGCTATCATGTTTAGTAAAGGAACCCGTTTTAAATTTTTAGAAAATCAATTGAATAGTATTAAAGCAAAAAAAGCAAAATTTCTATCGTTAATTGTATTGTGTTTTGGACTGAATGCTTTTTCACAAGGACATTCTGAAAATGATGGTCATAATCATTCAAAACCTACAAAAACTCAAATAGATTCTGTTTTAAAATCCAATATATCACCTAAAGAGCATGCTGATAAATTTGGTCACTTAGTGATTCAAGATCTTAGTGGCCGTATGATGCCCGTGAACACCTACGCATCAGAAATGCTAAGAAAATTAAGTAAAAATGATGCGTATGAAGGCTTTGATGCTAATCAAGTATTTTTATCAATACAAGAAAGCCCAATGCTTTGGTATAATGCACCAATTATCTATTTAAAACTAAAAAAAGCAGATTCAATTAGAAATCTTATTGGTTTGGGAAAAGAAGAAAAATTTGCTTCATTAGCCGATTTTTTTACTGAAAACGGAGAATATATACTTGCACCTTTCTTAGATGAAGCTTACAAAGCACAAGTTCCAAATGCGTTTCAAAAGGAATTTAAAGAGGCAGACCAACGTGTAAACTTATTATATAACACTATTGAAGGAAGATCGCTTAAAATATTTCCTATTCCCAATGATGAGAATAATAAATGGATTTCTTCATCAGAATATAGAAGCAAAAACTATAACATAAAAGATTCTTTGTATGCTAATTTTATCAATAATGGTTTTAGAGCATACCTTATTGCCTTAAATGAAGCAAAACAATCAGGAAACTTTAAAGAAGCAGAGAAGCTTTTAAATGCTTTTAAAAAGACACAGCAACAATATGGTGCAGCTGTTATGATGTCAGACAAAAAGATAAACACAGAAGTTTTATATAACAAGTTTGATATTTTTAAAAAACTATTTAGCTGGTATATGTATGCGGGTTCATTGCTTTTTATTGTACTTATTATTCAAATTTTTAAAAGTAAGAGTAAGCCAATAAAAGTATCTGTAAACATATTTAAAATTATAATTCTTTTATTATTTGTTCTTCATACTCTTGGATTAATAGCTCGTTGGTATATTTCTGGTCATGCGCCATGGAGCGATGCTTACGAGTCTATGATTTATGTAGCTTGGGCAACCATGTTATTTGGTTTATTGTTTGGTAGAAAAAGTGATTTAACAATAGCATCAACAGCTTTTGTTACGTCTATGATATTAATGGTGGCTCATTGGAATTGGATGGACCCAGCCATTGCAAATTTACAACCAGTTTTAAATAGCTATTGGTTAATGATTCATGTGGCGGTCATTGTAGCTAGTTATGGCCCATTTACATTAGGAATGATATTAGGTTTGGTTGCTTTATTTTTAATGATATTTACTAATAAAGAGAATAAAGAAAAAATGACTATTAACATTAATGAGTTGTCAATTATTAATGAAATGGCTTTAACAGTTGGCTTAGTCATGTTAACCATTGGAAACTTTTTAGGAGGTATGTGGGCTAATGAAAGTTGGGGACGTTATTGGGGTTGGGATCCAAAAGAAACATGGGCACTTATTAGTATTATGATTTATGCCTTTGTGTTGCATATGAGATTAATACCTGGACTTCGCGGAAAATGGCTTTTCAACCTTATGGCAGTTGCTGCTTTTGGAAGTATTATGATGACTTATTTTGGAGTAAACTTTTATTTGGCAGGATTACACTCATATGCAAGTGGAGACCAAATAGTAAGTGTTAAGTTTATTTTTGGGGCTATTGTATTTTTAGCTTTGGTAGGATATTTAGCTTACAGAAAATATGCTATGTATTATAAAAAATAAGTTATAGTATTCTTGTAAATACATGTTGTAGCTAATTTGATAAAAATGAAAAACACATTAATTATTACACTTCTCGTATTTACAAATTTTCTTTATGGACAAAATAATGTATCCGAAAAAGTTTCAGAATCTTTTAATATTGATAATAGAGACAGACTAGACAGCATCGCAAAACAATTAAACTATAAAGGTGGCGACCAAATAAAAGTTCTAACAATTTTTACAATCAATGAGGAAGGAAATGTTGTTGACATACAAGCCCGATCAGTACATCCCTTATTTGAAGAAGAAGCTATTAGAGTATTAAGCGAACTTCCTAAAATGCCTCCAGCAAAGCTTGACGGAAAAACAATTAGTCAAAAATATTCAATGCCTATAGTTTTTGAAATAGAAACTGAAAGTGCTAAAAAACAAAGACTGAAAAAGGAAGAACGAGAAAGAGAAAAAAAATTGAAAAAAGAAAAAAACTAGCTACAACACGTGTATAAAAGATTGCTAGTTTTACCTAGTATAAGGTTGTAAACTGTTTTGTTGTCTTCTGATTTTGCTTACGCTAGTTAGCTGCGCTCGTGTCATTCGGAAAATCCTCGCGCACAAACATAATATGCAACTTTTTTTATACAAACACGTTGTACCGAAATAAAAACATGAATAAACTTTCATTTGATATCAAGGCATCTAAAGACTTATTGAGCAAATTGCTTTGAATTGCGCCATGACTTTGTGGCATCTAACCGAATGGATTTAACACGATTTTGACTTTAAAAATCTGTTTTCTAACCGTAATTTGTTATAAACAGTTAAATTTGATAGTTTATAGTTGTAACTTATTTTTTCAAAAATTGCAATCTCAAAAAAAATGTTATATAAAAAAAGCCGCTTCTTTTATTGAAACGGCTTCTTTATAACGTAAGATAAAAAATCTTATCTTATAATTGTGGTCCTGCAGAAATTAAAGCTTTTCCTTCTTTAGTATCACAATATTGTTCAAAGTTTTTGATGTAAAGAGCCGCTAATTTTTTAGCTTTCACTTCCCATTCAGCAACATCTTTATATGTATTTCTAGGATCTAAAATATCACTTACATTAGGTAACACTTTTGGAGCCGTTAAGTTTAAGAATGGAATATCAACAGTTTCCACATTATCAATCGAACCACCTAAAATGGCATCTATGATAGCACGGGTATCTTTTAAAGAAATTCTTTTTCCTGTACCATTCCAACCTGTATTAACCAAATAAGCTTTTGCTCCGTGTTCTTTCATCTTAGCCACCAAGGTAGATGAGTACATGGTTGGTCTAAGGGTCAAGAAGGCTTCGCCAAATGCTGGTGAAAAAGAGGGTTGAGGTTCTGTAATTCCTCTTTCTGTTCCTGCTAATTTAGAAGTAAATCCGCATAAGAAGTGGTATTGTGCTTGATCGTCATCTAAAATTGAAACTGGAGGCAATACACCAAAAGCATCTGCAGATAAATAAATAATTTTTTTCGCATGTCCTGCTTTAGATGGAAGAACAATTTTATTGATGTGGTGAATTGGATAAGAAACTCTAGAGTTTTCCGTGATAGAATGGTCGTAATAATCTACTTCTCCATATTCATTTACCACAACATTCTCCAATAAAGCATCTCTTTTAATAGCTCTCCAAATATCTGGTTCGTTTTCTTCACTCAGGTCGATTACTTTAGCATAGCAGCCACCTTCAAAATTAAACACACCATTTTCATCCCATCCGTGTTCATCGTCACCAATTAAGTAGCGTTTTGGATCTGCAGATAAGGTTGTTTTACCAGTTCCTGATAACCCGAAAAATACGGCAACATCTCCATCTTCACCCACATTAGCCGAACAGTGCATGGATGCAATTCCTCTAAGTGGAAGGTAATAGTTCATCATAGCGAACATTCCTTTTTTCATTTCACCGCCATACCAAGTACCACCTATGATTTGAATTTTTTCAGTCAAATTGAAAACAACAAAATTTTCAGAGTTTAAACCTTGTTCTCTCCAATTAGGATTTACTGTTTTAGAACCGTTCATGATGATGAAATCTGGTTTTCCAAAATTTAATAATTCATAATGTGAGGGTCTAATGAACATATTTGTTACAAAGTGTGCCTGCCAAGCAACTTCCATTACAAAACGCACTTTTAATCTTGTGTCGGGGTTTGTTCCACAAAAGGCATCAACCACATATAATTTTTTAGAAGTAGAAAGCTGTCTTAAAACCAATCCTTTTAAATCTTGATAAATTTCATCTGTAGTAGGAGTGTTTACACTATTCCAGTCTATGGTATCTTTGGTAATACTATCTTTTACAATATATCTATCTTTTGGAGATCGTCCGGTAAATACACCTGTTTTTACAGCAATAGCACCTGTATCAGTATCTGCTCCTTTTTCATATCCCTTTCTACTATGAGAAACTTCTGCTTCGTATAATTCCTGGTAAGAAGGGTTGTAAGACACTTCATGGTAACCTGTGATTCCTAATTCGTGTAGCTCTTGGATAACTTTAATGTTTTTCATATTAATAGTTTTAATTATTTATCGCCTTTTATAGACCTTTATATTTTCTTTTTTATATTGATAGGATAAAATTACAGAGCATAATTACTATTATTTATGACAAATATCATAAATTGCTTAAGTGCCTCATTTTTCAATAATTATCAAGTTTTTTATTAATTAAATTTTAAAAAAATTAACGAAAACGTAATAGAATTATTGAGTTATTATTAAAATTGCTTTTTAGGTAAATAAATTTAAGATATAATTGATAATCTATTAAAAAAAATGTTAAAAAATGATAATTATTGAATAAAAAATATCAAATTTTCAAATGAAGTATTATATTAATTAATGATTTTTGTATTGTTATTTTAAACAAGTTATTATAATTATAAAATATGAAATTAGATATACTTGCAATTGGTGCTCACCCAGATGATGTTGAGTTAGGTTGTGCTGCTACTTTAGCTAAAGAAATTGCTAATGGCAAAAAAGTGGGTATTATAGATTTAACTCAAGGTGAACTAGGAACCAGAGGTACTGATAAAACTAGATTTGAAGAAGCTGCTTCTGCTGCTAATATTTTAGGAGTTGATATTAGGATAAATATGAAGTTTGCAGACGGGTTTTTTGTTAATGATAAAGAACATCAATTAGCTATCATTAAAATGATTCGAAAATATGCTCCAGAAATAGTAATTTGTAATGCTATTGATGATAGGCACATTGATCACGCTAAAGGAAGCCAGTTAGTTTGTGATGCTTGTTTTTTAAGTGGATTGATGAAAATTGAGACCATTGATGATTTAGGAAACTTGCAAAAGCCTTGGAGACCTAAACAAATTTACCATTATATACAATGGAAGAATCTTGAGCCAGACCTTATTGTAGATGTATCGGGTTTTATGGATATTAAAATGGATTCGGTGTTGGCATATAAAACACAATTTTATGATGCAACTAGTAAAGAGCCTATTACTCCAATTTCAACAAAAAATTTTACCGATAATGTAAAAAACAGAGCTATTGATATGGGAAGATTGATAGGAGTAGAGTATGGTGAAGGTTTTACAGTAGATAGAACTATTGCTGTTGATAGCTTATTTAATTTAAAGTAATATTAGTTAACCTTTGTAAATAAGTAAGTTAGTTAAAAAATCATCAATAAAGATGAAGGTTTAATTTATTGAGGTGGATAAAGTATTTAAAATTACTTTTAAAATATTAATAAAAATCTTTGCAGAAAAACTGAAATCAGTTACATTTGCACACGCAATCAAAAAGAGCGCTACATGGTGGTTGTAGCTCAGCTGGTTAGAGCATTGGTTTGTGGTACCAAGGGTCGCCGGTTCGAACCCGGTCTTCCACCCAAAAGACAAAGCCTTTCAATTTATTGAAAGGCTTTTTTTGTTTTTGTATGCTTTATAAAATTATAAACGCTTTTTTTTATCTAAGTTCTGCTCCAAGTTCTTTTTCAAAGTTTACTTGAAGTGATTTCATTATTTTTTCTATTTGATTATCAGTTAGCGTTTTATTTTCGTCTTGTAATGTAAAACTAACAGCATAACTTTTCTTTCCTTGTGGTAAATTTTTACCTTGATACACATCAAATAAACTTACTTTTTTAAGTAATTGTTTTTCTGTTTTATTAGCAATGCTGTGAATATCTTTAAAGCTTACTTTGTCATCTAATAATAAGGCAAAATCCCTGCGAACTTCAGGATATTTAGAAATGCCTTTAAATGTTATTTTATTACGTTTTACTATATCAAGAATGATTTCCCAATTAAAATCAGAAAAAACAACTTCTTGTGAGATATCAAAATGCTTTAAAATTGGTTTTTTTATTAACCCAAAGTCAACAAGTTTCATTTTTCCTAAACTTAATTCTAATCCTTCACTAAATAAATCGCTGCTTGTTGGAGTTTCTTGAACTCTTGTAATGCCTAAGCGTTCTAAAATGGCATAAATAATGCCTTTCATAAAGAAGAAATCACTTTTTTTATTTGCTGATATCCAAGTATCATTATTCTGATTTCCTGAAGCAAATAGAGTTAAATGTTTATGTTCTTCACGGGTATTCTCAAAATTATGATATGTTTTACCAAATTCAAATAATTTTAAATCCAAACGTTTACGGTTTAAATTATAAGAAACAGCTTCTAAACCTGAAAAAAGCAAAGATTGTCTTAAAACGGATAAATCATTACTTAAAGGGTTTAAAATGGTTACATTATGTGCTTCTTTTAATTGTTCACTTAGTGAAATATAGTTTGGAGTAGTTAATGAGTTTGCTAAAATTTCAAAAAATCCTTGTGTTAATAATTGGTTTCCAACTATATTTTGAATTTTATGGTCTTCAAATTTTGATGAACTTGAAATAGAAGCATTTAATTTTTCAGTGGTATTTATATTATTGTATCCATATACTCTTAAAATTTCTTCAATAATATCTGCTTCTCTTTGAACATCGTTTCTATAAGAAGGAACCGTTAAACCTAAACCGGTTTCAGTAACATTATTTATTTTAATTTCTAAAGATGTTAAAATACGTTTGATGATATCTCTAGGAATTTCTTCACCAATTAGTTTTTTTGCATTATCAAAACTTAATCTAACTTGAAAATCTTCAATTTTGTGAGGATAGATATCTAATATATCACTAGAAATTTCTCCACCAGCAATATCTTGAATTAAAATCGCGGCGCGTTTTAAAGCTAATTCAGTCATATTAGGGTCAATACCACGTTCAAACCTAAAGGATGCATCGGTGTTTAATCCGTGTCTTTTTGCAGATTTACGAATGCTAACAGGATTGAAATAAGCACTTTCTAAAAAGATGCTCGTTGTAGATTCTGATACACCAGAATGTAATCCGCCAAAAACGCCAGCAATACACATGGGTTTTTCGGCATCACAAATCATTAAGTCTTCATCAGATAAGCTACGTTCAACACCATCAAGTGTTGTAAATTTAGTGCCAGCTTCAACAGTTTTAACTTCAATTTTGTTTCCTTTAATTTTTACGGCATCAAAAGCATGCAGTGGTTGCCCTAAATCATGTAGCACATAGTTTGTGGCATCAACAATATTATTTATAGGATTAAGGCCTATGGCTTTTAAACGGTGTTGAAGCCATTCTGGAGAACTTTCTACTTTAATTCCAGAAATAGTAACTCCACAGTACCTAGGTGCTAATTCTTTATTTTTTACATCCACATCAATTTTTAATAATCTATTGTCAACATGAAAGGCGCTTACTGATGGTGTAATGAGTTCAAGCGATATGTTTTTTTGAAGTAAACCGGCTTTTAAATCTCTTGCGGTTCCCAAATGGCTCATGGCATCTGCTCTGTTTGGAGTTAATCCTATTTCAAAAACATAATCATTTTCAACTTTAAAAACTGTAGAGGCTAACGTTCCAATGGGAATATCATCATCTAAAATCATAATACCATCATGCGATGTTCCTAAGCCTAGCTCATCTTCTGCACAAATCATTCCATGACTATCTTCCCCACGAATTTTACCTTTTTTAATAGTCCAAGCTTCACCTTCGGCAGAATATAAGGTTGTTCCAATGGTTGCAACAGGCACTTTTTGTCCGGCAGCTACATTGGGTGCTCCGCAAACTATTTGTAATGGTTCGCTTGCTCCAATATCAACGGTTGTTAATTTTAATTTATCTGCATTTGGATGTTGAACACAGGTTAAAACTTTTCCAATTACAACGCCTTCCAAACCACCTTTTACAGATTGATAAGCTTCTATACCTTCAACTTCTAATCCTAAATCTGTAAGTAATTCTCCTGTTTGTTCTGGAGACCAATCAATCTTTATAAATTGTTTTAACCAATTATATGAAATCTTCATAAATGCTTTTCTATATTAATTTTGCAAAGATAAAGTATTGAAGTTATCATTCAAACAATGGGCTGTTTTTTGTATGATGCTTTTATGATATAAATTGAATTGAGTAGTTTTTAGCTAATATAATTCCAAATATTTTTGTATTTACTTAGCTGCTTATAGGTTTCTAAGAACACTTTATTTTGATTTTGGATTAATGCTGGATCATCATTTAAGATTTTTTTAGCATGATATCTGGCTAATTGTAATATGTCTTTATCTTTTATAATATCTGCTATTTTTAAATTTAAAACACCGCTTTGTTGTGTTCCCATAAGGTCGCCTGGTCCGCGTAATTTTAAATCTACTTCAGCAATTTCAAAACCATCATTGGTACTTACCATAGTTTGTAATCTGGTTTTACTATCATCACTAAGTTTATGGCTTGTCATTAAAATACAATAACTTTGTTCAGCGCCACGACCAACACGGCCGCGTAATTGATGTAATTGTGATAAACCAAACCGTTCAGCACTTTCAATAATCATAACTGAGGCATTTGGTACATTAACACCAACTTCAATAACCGTAGTGGCCACCATGATTTGTGTTTCTCCTTTAATAAAACGTTGCATTTCATAATCTTTATCTGCAGGTTTCATTTTTCCATGTACAATGGATATTTGATAATTTGGTAACGGAAAATCTCTTGCAATACTTTCATAACCATCCATTAAATCTTTATAGTCCATTGCAGAACTTTCTTGAATTAATGGATATACTATATAAATCTGTCTGCCTTTTGAAATTTCATCTCTGATGAATTTAAAAACTTGAAGTCGGTTTTTATCATAACGATGTACCGTTTTAATTGACTTCCTTCCTGGTGGTAATTCGTCAATAACAGAGATGTCTAAATCACCATAAACAGACATGGCTAAGGTGCGTGGAATAGGAGTAGCTGTCATGACCAAAACGTGTGGAGGCGATTCGTTTTTGTGCCATAATTTACTGCGTTGAGCAACGCCAAAACGATGCTGCTCATCAATAATTGCAAGACCTAAATTTTTAAATTGAACCTTACTTTCAAGTAAGGCATGTGTTCCAATTAAGATGTTTAATTCACCATTTTCTAAAGATTCATGAATCTTGTTTCTTGCTGAAGTTTTAGTTGAACCAGTTAATATTGAAATATAGATATTCAACTGTTTACATAAAGCATATAATCCATTATAGTGTTGTACTGACAAAATTTCAGTCGGAGCCATTAAACAGGCTTGAAAACCGTTGTCAAGCGCTATTAACATTGACATTAGCGCAACTATGGTTTTGCCTGAACCAACATCGCCTTGTAATAACCTGTTCATTTGTGCATTGCTACCTAAATCTGCTCTAATTTCTTTAATAACTCGTTTCTGAGCATTGGTTAATTCAAAGGGTAAATGCTCTTTAAAAAAAGTATTAAATAGGTTTCCAACTTTAGTAAACGGAAAGCCTTTAATCTTTGATTTATGAATTAAATTTTTAATGATTAATTGCAGTTGTATATAAAAGAGTTCTTCAAATTTTAAGCGAAATTGTGCACGAGCTAAAAGCTCTTGATTTTTTGGAAAATGTACATTAAAAAGAGCTTCGCTTTTTTCTAGTAATTTTAATTCTTTCAATAAATCATTGGAAATGGTTTCATTAAATCTGCCATTTGTTTCTAAAAACAGTTGTTGCATGATTTTTATAATCACACGGTTTGTAATTCCTTTATTGGTAAGTTTTTCTGTTGAAGGATATACAGGTTGCATCACCGATTGAAGATTTTTTTGATGCTCTTCAAGAAATTCCATTTCTGGATGTGGCATATTAAATTTGCCATTAAACCAGTTAGTTCGTCCAAAAACCACATAAGTCTTATTAAGTTTCAGTCCTTCTCTAATCCATTTATGGCCTCTAAACCAAACAAGTTCCATAGCGCCAGAATCATCTTTAAAAGTGGCTACAAGACGTTTTGATCTACCTTCACCAACTTCTTCTAGCTTTACAATGGCTCCAATAATTTGCACATCAGCATTATTACGTTGTAGTTGGCTTATTTTGTAATAATGGGTTCTGTCAATATATCTATTAGGAAATAAATTAATTAAATCTTGATATGTATGAATACCCAATTCCTTACGCATCAAATCTGCCCGATTTGGTCCAACGCCTTTTAAATAGTCTATAGGAGTTTGAAGAGTTGTATTCATGAAACTAAAATAATTCTTTTGTTAGTATTAACATACTGAATTTTGAATTCAAATTTATTAAATTCTTAATATCTACTTTGATTTTGAATATTTTTATTGATAATAAAGATTTCTTTTTAAAAATTATTTAAAACAATCAAAAATTTGTTATTAATTCTATCGCAATAGCTAAATTTGGCATTTAAAAAGCATAATTTATAGCATTTAATTGATGAGAAAACTCAACGAATTTATTTGGGAAACACATGGTATTCACGCTGGTACAGAGCAAGACCATGTAAAGCATGGCATTGATAGATTAGAGGATATTGTTGATAAAGCAATAGAAGCAAAACACCCAAGTATTACCTTTATAATTCATTCACCTAGACTAACTAGTTTCCGTTATATTGCTGAAAGAGATACTAATGTAAAGTTTATTAGAGGAAATAAATCATATTTAAATTATCCAAAGCGTATTGCTAACCTTCGTAAAAAATATGAAGGTCAAATAAACATTAAGTATGGTGTTGAATTAGAATGGATGGGACCTGATTTAGGGTTGCAATGGAGTCGTTCAAAAATATTTCAAGCAGAAGATGCCGATTATGTTATTGGTTCAGTGCATTTTGCGCCTGAAGGATTGCCTTATGATGGTACTAAAGAAGAAGCTCTTGAATTATTAAAAATAAGAGGTAGTTTAGAGGCTTATTGGGATGGGTATTTTAATGAAATGATTCAAATGATTGAATGTTTTGGTGATATGATTCAAATTATTGGACATATAGATTTACCAAAACTAAATGTAGATATGCCTGAAGCGTTGGTGAATTTTGAAACAAGCTCACATCCTTTAGCTAATAAGTTTAGAACGCTTTTAGAATTAATTGCCGACCGTAATCTATCTTTAGATGTGAATATGGCTGGAAAATTTAAAGGAGTTGGAGTTTATCCAATTCAAAGTATATTACGCAGAGCCAATGAACTTCAAATTCCTGTTTGTGTAGGAACAGATACGCATCATGTACATTATTACGGATTAAATTTTAAAGAAAGTTTAGAGTATATCCATGAGGCTGGTTATGAAAGTTATGTAAGTTATTCAAAATTAATTCCAGAAAATCGTACCATTTTTGATGATCACGATTTAAAAGTAAAATACACAGTTTTAAATAAAGGTATTGAATTATTAAACCAAAGATTAGACGATGCTCATAGAAGAATTATTCCAGATTTTTCTTTTGGCGGCACTTTTTCAGAATTTGTAGACATTTATAAAAATGCTACAGGTATGGGCGATTATAACGCCATTAGAATTAGAAAATGGGGCAAGTCTATTACCGTTACTAATGAGATTCCTAAAACATCAAATAATAAAGTAAACGGACTGTTTTCTGAACACTTAGATGAACCAGGAGTGATTTCTTCACTTTTTAATACATTAGCTTCTGAAGGAATTAATGTGGAAACAGCAAGGTTAAAGTCTAATAATGACGGAACAGCTAGTGCTTTCTTATCTATTGAAGGTGATAATGAAAACATTAAAAGTGCTATTGATTTTATTCATGGAACCGATGCAGGGCTTTTTGCAAAATTAACGTATCAAGAAAATGCTGACTTGCCAAATTATCACAGAGAAGGTGTATATTTATTGGAAATGGATGGTGTAGAATTAAATTTAGCATTAAGTGAAAAAGTAATTCTTACCAAACATCATAATGCTCCTGGAGTTTTATTAATTCTGCTTTCTGCTTTAGCTTCTAAACATATAAACATTATAGATTTAAGACTAGGAAACCTAAATAACATTGGGTATTCAGCTCTTGCAATTGATGGTGATAGTCATGTCATTAAAAATTTGCTAACTAAATTAGGCGACCAATACTATGAAGCAAATTTAATTGAATTTCATAGCATGTAATTCTTTAAAAAAAAATTCTCAAAATAATTTAAACTTAAAATGGCAAGTTTTTCTAAATGCCATTTTAAGTTTTTTTTATTTAAAGTTTGTTATATTCACTTATGAAACTTAAGCAAACACTTTTCTTTTTATTTATAGCTTCTTTTGCGTTTTCACAACAAACTAATTATGTTGATTTTAAAACGGCAAAAGCCAATATAGTTTTTGGTGATTTATCAAGTAAAGAAGTTTACGGAACAATTTTATATGAATTTGAAATTTTAAAAAAAACAGATTCTGTTTTTATTGATGCCAATGGGTTTCAAAACATTCATTACATGTTAGATGGAACATATTCAGACAGCTTGTATAATGGAAAACAATTGATTGTAAAATATCCATTTAAAGCAAATACTTCTCATAAATTAAATATAATATGGAAAACAATTCCTAAAAAAACCATGTATTTTATTGATTGGGAAAATGAAGATGGAAATAAGCAAATCTGGACACAAGGTCAAGGAAAATACACGAGCAATTGGCTGCCAAGTTTTGATGACATGAATGAAAAAGTTGAGTTTGATTTAACCATTTCATTCAATAAAAACTATGAAGTTATTGCTAATGGAAAATTAACAAATAAACAAATCAACGACTCAACGGCAACTTGGCATTACGATATGCAAAAGCCTATGGCGAGTTATTTACTGGCATTAGCTATTGGGAATTATCATAAAAAAGTAGAAATTTCTAAAAGTGGCATTCCTTTAGAAATGTATTATTATCCTAAAGATTCCAATAAAGTTGAACCCACATATCGTTACACTAAACATATTTTTGATTTTTTTGAAGAAGAAATTGGCTTTTCTTATCCATGGCAAAATTACAAGCAAGTGCCTATGAAAGATTTTTTGTATGCTGGTATGGAAAACACGAGTACTACCATTTTTTCTGATGCTTTTGTTATTGATTCTATTGCTTTTAATGATAAAAATTATGTGAATGTAAATGCTCATGAACTGGCACATCAGTGGTTTGGTGATTTGGTAACAGAAACATCAGGAACTCATCATTGGTTACAAGAAGGATTTGCAACGTATTATGCATTATTGGCTGAGAAAAACATTTTTGGAGATAATTATTACTATTGGGGACTATATGAATATGCTCAAGAATTATTAGTTCAAGATAAAGCAGGTGGAAGCACTTCTCTATTAGATTCGAAATCGAGTAGTACCACATTTTATAAAAAAGGTGCGTGGGTGTTGCATATGTTACGCGAAAAAGTAGGAGATGCTGCTTTTAAATCTGCTGTTAAAAACTATTTACAAAAATTTCAATTTAAAAATGTTGAGACTAATGACTTTATTGCGGAAGTTAAAAAATCTAGCGGTCAAGACTTGACTGATTTTGTTGATACATGGCTAAAATCAAGCATATTGCCTTATGAAAATATGATAGAAAATTTAAAGTTGGTTTCATCATCTATTACACAATATTTAAATTGTGATTGTAAAGCAACTCCTGAAGTATGTAAGGTGTTTTTATTAAACCAAAACGATTCATTTTTTAAATCTAAAATTGTTGAAAGCCTAGGAAATAACATTTCAAAGTCAACATTCATTACTAATGACATTAAAGTTCGTCAGGCTATTGCTCAAAATTTAAACAAAATACCGTTAGAATTAAAAGAAGATTATGAATCGCTTTTAAACGATGCATCATACCTTACAAAAGAAATTGCTTTATATAATTTATGGAAAAATTTTCCGGAAGACCGCGCTTTATATTTAGATAAAACAAAAGATATTGTTGGGTTCAATGATAAAAACGTAAGGGTTTTATGGTTGGCATTGGCTTTAAATACCCCAGGATTTGAATCTGGAAAGAATCAAACTTACTTTAACGAACTGATTGATTATACGGGTCCGAAATATGATTTCAACATACGAATTAATGCATTTCAATATTTGAATATGATGAAAGCATGTGATTCAAAATGTATTGAAAATCTAAACCAGGCAACAAATCATCACAACTGGCGATTTTCAAAATTCTCAAAAGACATGCTAAATAACTTGAATTAAAATTAATAAAAAATGAATGCATTAGTAATTTCTGGTGGCGGTAGTAAAGGTGCATTTGCTGGAGGCGTTGCACAATATCTTATTCAAGAATTAAAACGAGATTATCAGTTGTTTTTAGGTACTTCAACAGGTAGTTTATTAGTGTCTCATTTGGCTTTAAATGAAATAGACAAAATCAAATCAGTCTATACCAATGTTAATAATAATAGCATTTTTAATGTGTGTCCGTTTACAATTAAAGAAAAACATGGCACAGAAAATATAGCAATCAATCACTTAAATGTGGTTTTAAATTTTTTAAAAGGAAGCAAAACTTTTGGGGAAAGCTATAATTTGAAAAAACTTATACAAAAAACCTTAACAGAGGACGAATTTTCGTGCTTAAAAAACGCTTCAAAAGATATTATTGTTACGGTTTCTAATTTGTCGTTAAATCAAGTAGAATATAAGTGTTTAAGGGATTTTGATTATGAAGAATTTGTAGATTGGATATGGATTTCTTGTAATTACACACCTTTTATGACCTTAGTTAAAAAAAAACGGTTGCGGATATGCCGATGGAGGATTAGGCAGTATGGTGCCAATTGAAGAAGCTATTAGTAGAGGCGTCACTGAGGTTGATGCTATTATTTTGCAAACCGAAGTTACTCAATATAACAGAATGCCATCAAGAAACTCGTTCTCTTTGTTAACAAACATGTTTGGATTTATGTTAGATAGAATTGAATCTCAAAATTTTAAAATAGGGAAATATGTTGCCACTAATAATGATGCTATAATCAATTTTTATTACGCGCCAACAGTTTTAACCACCAATTCATTAATTTTTAATAAAGAAAAAATGACCAAATGGTGGCAAAGTGGTTATAATTTTGCAAAATCAAAAAACCAAGAAATAAGTGCACTTGAAATGTAATTTAAATTTTAATTAAGAAGTTCAAATAATAACTATTAAACTTAGTATAAGTCACTTACTTCTTCTTTTATAAAAGATAAAGCAGCATCACTAGGTGCTCTTCTTTCCATCATTTCTGTTAAAATAACTTCTCTTAATTTATCGGCCGAGGTTGTTTTTTCTAACAAACTAGCCTTTCTAATTAATTGTATGGTGGCATTTTTTGCCGTTGAAATAATATTCCAACACTTATCTGTAACATAGATTTGTTGTGATAAATTATGTTCAAATTCTTGTTCAATTGTTTCAATAAGTAATGCTTCGTAAGATTCTTTATTAGAGGTGTTTGGACTTATTCTTATTAGCATTTTTGATGGTGTAATTCGTTCTAAAAAAATAGTCATTCGCTCATAGGCTTGAAGACGTAATGGTAGTATATTAACCTGCATATCTTTTTTTAATAAAAAGCGTCTTCTTCCATCTTCATTCTTTGTATGCTCTTTAAAAAAATAATAAGCAATTAGTCCGGTTATTAATGATGGGATTGTATAAAAAAACAAATCAATAATACGTTCAGTTTCCATAAATAAAGGGTTTAATTTTTATTTTTATTAAGCTCCAAATATACACAAACTTTTAAATGACACGTGTAAAAAGTGTATTTCTAATGCTTATAAATAAACACTAAATTATTAATTGTGGTTTTTATAAAAATCTCCTCAATTGTTTATAATTTTTAATAAAACTCCTTAATTAAACGCACAACAATGGTTATTTTCACACAGTAAATAAAAAGTAGTTTGGAAAAGTATTTAAGTCAGTTAAACTCCGCACAATTAGAACCTACCATTCAAAAAGATGGTCCTATGATTATCATTGCTGGTGCTGGTTCTGGCAAAACACGTGTGCTAACATATCGTATTGCTTATTTGATGAGTCAAGGTATAGACCCATTTAATATTTTAGCACTAACCTTTACCAATAAAGCTGCACGAGAAATGAAAGACCGAATTGCAACTATTGTTGGAGTTAGTGAAGCAAAAAATTTATGGATGGGTACGTTTCACTCGGTATTTGCAAAAATTTTACGAAGTGAAGCTGATAAATTAGGATATCCAAGCAATTTCACTATTTATGATACTCAAGATTCTGATAGGTTGATAGCGTCTATTATAAAAGAAATGAATCTTGATAAAGATATTTATAAATACAAGCAAGTTAGATCAAGAATTTCATCTTATAAAAATAGTTTAATAACGGTAAGGGCATATTTTAAAAATCCAGAACTTATCGAAGCTGATACAATGGCTAGAAGGCCAAAATTAGGAGATATTTATAATGAATATGTAGAGCGTTGTTTTAAAGCTGGTGCTATGGATTTTGATGATTTATTATTAAAAACCAATGAATTACTTACGCGTTTCCCTGAAGTGTTGATGAAATACCAAAACAGATTTAAATATATTTTGGTTGATGAGTATCAAGATACAAATCATTCACAATATTTAATTGTAAGAGCCTTGTCTGATAAGTTTCAAAATATCTGTGTTGTTGGTGATGATGCTCAAAGTATTTATGCGTTTAGAGGCGCTAACATCAATAATATTTTAAATTTTCAAAAGGATTACGACGATGTTAAAGTGTTTAGGTTAGAACAAAATTATCGTTCTACAAAAAACATTGTAAATGCAGCAAACTCTATTATTGATAAAAACCAAACAAAACTTGATAAGGTCGTTTGGACGGCCAATGATGAAGGAAACAAAATTATAGTCAATAGGTCTCTAACAGATGGTGATGAAGGACGCTACATTGCAAGCACTATTTGGGACAATAAAATGCTCCATCAGTTAAAAAATAGTGATTTTGCAATTTTGTACAGAACCAATGCACAATCTCGTGCTATTGAAGATGCCTTAAGAAAACGTGATATTCCTTATAGAATTTATGGAGGATTGTCTTTTTATCAACGTAAAGAAATTAAAGATGTTCTTTCATACTTGCGTTTGGTTATTAATCCTGCAGATGAAGAAGCTTTAAAACGAATCATCAATTTTCCGCCTCGTGGCATTGGAGATACCACTATTGATAAGTTAATTGTAGCTGCAAATGGCTATAAACGCTCTATTTTTGATGTGATGAAACATATTGATAAAACAAATATCAATGTAAATTCTGGTACCAAAAATAAGCTTCAAGACTTTGTAACAATGATTGAAAGTTTTCAAGTTTTAAACCAAACGGCCGATGTGTTTGAATTGGCTGAACATGTTACAAAAGCAAGTGGATTAATTAGAGAGTTTAATAAAGATGCTACTCCAGAAGGCATTACCAGAATGGAAAACATTGAAGAACTTCTAAATGGTATGAAAGACTTTGTTGAAGGCCAGAAAGAATTAGCCGATACTACAGGTTCTTTAGCAGAATTCCTAGTAGATGTATCTTTAGCAACAGATTTAGATGCCGACAAAGGAGATTCAGATCATGTGGCATTAATGACCATTCATTTAGCTAAAGGTTTAGAGTTTCCATATGTGTATATTGTAGGATTAGAAGAAGATTTGTTTCCAAGTGCGATGAGTATGAACACCAGAAGCGAGCTGGAAGAGGAGCGAAGATTGTTTTATGTTGCCTTAACACGTGCTGAAAAACAAGCCTATTTAACCTATGCATTATCTAGATATCGTTGGGGAAAATTGGTTGATTCTGAACCAAGTCGTTTTATTGAAGAAATTGATGAGCAATATTTAGAAAATACTACGCCAATTGAAGAACGACGTTTTAATCCTATGTTAGATGCCGATATTTTTGGTGATGTAGAACCTAATAAAATCAGATTTAAACCAGCCAAACAACCTATTTTAAGTAAAGGTACAGTTTCAAAAAACCAATCAGATAAATTTCAAGTATCTTCACCAAGAAATTTAAAACCTGTTTCTAATACAAACGGAAATACTAATTTATTTGATAGTAAATTAGTCGTTGGAAATTTAGTGAAACACATAAGGTTTGGAACTGGAGAAGTTACTAAAATTGAAGGCGTTGGTGCTGATGTTAAAGCAGAAATTAATTTTGAAAATGGCGGCGCAAAAAAACTTCTTTTGCGTTTTGCTAAACTAGAAATTATAGGATAAAAAAGGATTTTTATGGCTGAATTTTTAAGAATATATGAAGAAAACCCAAATTCAAAAGAAATTGAGAAAGTGGTTAAAATTCTTAGAAAAGGAGGTTTAATTATCTATCCTACAGATACGGTTTACGGCTTAGGTTGTGATATTAACAACATAAAAGCTTTAGAACGAGTAGCAAAAATAAAAGGAGTAAAACTTGAAAAATCTAATTTTTCATTTGTTTGCCATGATTTAAGTAACTTAAGTGATTACGTTAAACAAATTGATACGTCAGTATTTAAAATATTAAAAAGAGCACTTCCTGGGCCATATACATTTATTTTGCCTGGCGCTAGAACCTTACCAATGCCTTTTAAACAAAAGAAAACAGTTGGTATTAGAATTCCAGATAATAATATAGCATTAGAAATTGTTAAACAATTGGGAAATCCCATTATTTCCACATCTATTCATGATGAAGATGAAATTATAGAATATACAACAGATCCAGAATTAATTTTAGAAAAGTGGAATCACCTTGTAGATTTAGTAATTGATGGTGGTTATGGCGGAAATGAAGCCTCAACTATTATTGATTTATCAGAAGATGAACCAATTGTTTTTAGAGAAGGAAAAGGCAGTTTAGAGATTTTTTAACCTCAAATTTAATCAAATAAAAAAGCTCAATCCATTTAGATTGAGCTTTTGAGTTTACTAAATAAAATATCTTAGTTTGTACCAGTTGAAAGGTTTTTCATTTCTTTCTCAACCATATCATAAAATTGGTCAATTTTAGGTAATACTACAATTCTTGTACGTCTGTTAGTAGCTCTGTTTTCAGCAGAATCATTAGACACTAAAGGCACATATTCTGCACGACCAGCAGCAATAAGTTGTTTTGGATTAACACCAAGTGTTTGCAATACTCTAATGATAGAAGTAGAACGCTTCACACTTAAATCCCAATTGTCTAATAATACACCACTTGCGTAAGGAACATTATCTGTATGACCTTCAACCATACATTCAAAGTCTGGTTTACCGTTTACAACTTTAGCTACTTTAGCAAGTACTTCTTTAGCTCTAGATGTTACGTTATAACTACCACTTTGAAATAATAATTTATCAGAAATTGATATAAAAACAACTCCTTTTTCTACGTTAATTTCAATATCTGGGTCATTAATTCCTACTTCACGTTTTAAACTTGTTACTACAGCTAAAGTGATACTATCTTTTTTAGTTATAGCGTCTTGAAGACGCGTAATTTTCATGTCTTTTTCTTTAATACTTTCAAGCGTTTTTTCAACGTTTGAAGCGCCTTTTGCAGATAATACTGTTAAGTTATCATTGCTTTTGCGTAAATCTGCTACTTGCTCTTCTAAAGCAATTGCTCTTGCTGATGCCGCTGCTTTGTCTGCTAAACAACTGTTTAATTTTACAGTTGCAGTATTTAATAAATCTTGAGTTTCTTTTTGTTTGGCTTCAAGGGCAGCATATTCCTTTTTTGATACACATGAACTAAGAAGCATTAAAGTTGAAAGACTAAGTACTAAAAGTTTTTTCATAATTATTTATGGATTAATTTTTCTATTGTATGATGTTGCAAAAGTATATAAAAATCAGGTAGTTTTAACAATTTAACAAAACTTTTACTAACGAGTTATAAACTTTTGAAATCTCTAATTTTATATACGTAATAGTTTAAAACTATAGATGTTTTGTTGTAATACTTTTGTCTTTTTTCTAAAGATTTTCGCTGTTTTAATAATACACCCAAATGCAAATAGAAACTAAAATGTGCATGTAAAATAGACAAGATTTGTTTGAACTTAAATTCAAACATAAACTTTACAGCTGCAACACCATCTAAAATTAGTCTTGTAAAAATTAAAATAAATAAATGGCCCTTGGCATTTTTTGTTAAGGTGAATAAGCTGTTTCTAAAATTAAGGTAGGTTTTTTTTGGGTTAGAATTGCTAAGCGTTGCGCCACCAACATGATACACTTCAGATTGTCCAACATATTTCACATCATACTCTAAGTTTTTAGCGCGCCAGCATAAATCAATTTCTTCCATATGTGCAAAGAAATTTTCGTCAAAACCATTCAGTTTTTTAAAAACTTGATTTCTTATAAACATACAAGCTCCTGATGCCCAAAAAATATCTGCAACATCATTGTATTGCTTATTATCTTTTTCTATAGTATTAAAAATACGTCCCCGACAATAAGGATATCCAAACTTATCAATAAAACCTCCAGCAGCTCCAGCGTATTCAAAGTATTCTTTGTTTTTGTAGTCTAATAATTTAGGTTGAATAATGGCTGTATTAGTTTCTTTTTTAAAAGTGTTTATTATTGAAGCTAACCAATTTCTAGTCACTTCAACATCATTATTTAGTAAACAAAATATATCTTCTTCTAAATTTTTTAAGGCATCATTATAACCTTTTGCATATCCACCATTTTCTTTATTTTTAATGATTTTAACCATTGGAAAATGAATTTTTATAAAAGCGACAGAATCATCAGAAGACGCATTATCAGCAACATAAATAACTGCTTCTTTTGAGTGTTCTATTACTGAAGGTAAAAACTGTTCTAAAAGTTTTTTTCCATTCCAATTTAAAATTACTATGGCTACTTTCATTTAATATATTGTGGAATATCTTTTAAAAATTGATATTTTTCTTCTTTAAAATCCATTTGGCAATAATAATGATTTAATCCGTTAGTTATCATCAAATACGATGCGTTTAAACTTAAATTATATTGGGCAACTTGATCAAATGTACTTTGATTTATGGTGATTTTTGGTGATTTACATTCAACAATTATATGGATACTGCCATCAGGATTAAAAATCACAATATCATAACGCTTACGTAAGGTATTAACTGTTAGTTCTTTTTCAACGTTAATCAATGATTTTGGATATCCTTTATTTTCAATTAGATAATGCACACAATGTTGTCTAACCCATTCTTCGGGTTGAAGTATTACAAATCTTTTGCGAATAACATCGAAAATAGAAATTTTATTTTCGCTATTTTTGAATCGAAACGAAAACTTAGGAAAGTTTAGTTCTTGCAACACATGTTATATTTTGATAATTCAAAGTTAAACCACAATATTCAAATACCAAATTACTATGCGTGTTTTTGGGATTTTGAATTTTTTAATTTGAAATTTTTACATTTTGGACGAAGTCAAACAATTAATAAACGATATTAAAAACGGACAGATAAAACCCATTTATTTTTTAATGGGTGAAGAGCCTTACTATATAGATAGGATTTCTGAATATATTGAAAAAAATGTGCTTTTAGAAGAAGAAAAAGGCTTTAATCAAGTTGTTTTATATGGAAGAGATGTAAGTATTGATGATATTGTAGAAAACGCAAAACGGTATCCTATGATGTCTGAAAGACAAGTTGTGATAGTTAAAGAAGCACAAGATTTATCAAGAACTATTGAAAAACTTGAAACTTATGCAAATAACCCACAAGCATCAACAGTTTTAGTATTCAATTATAAATATAAAAAGTTAGATAAACGCAAATCACTATACAAGGCAATTAATAAAGTTGGGGTTATTTTTGAAAGCAAAAAACTGTATGAAAATCAAGTTTCTGATTGGATTAGAAGAGTTTTAGCTTCAAAAAATTATACTATTTCTCTAAAAGCGGCTCAAATGTTAGTAGAATTTTTAGGAACAGATTTAAGTAAAATTAATAATGAGCTAGAAAAACTTCAAATTATTATTCCAAAGGAAACTCAAATTACTCCAGAACTTATTGAAGAAAATATAGGTATTAGTAAAGACTTTAATAACTTTGAGTTACGTAAAGCCATAGGTGAGAGGAATGATATTAAGGTATATCAAATTATTAATTATTTTTCTGAAAACCCAAAAGACAACCCAATGGTGGTGACGGTTTCCCTATTATTCAGTTTTTTTACCCAATTGCTTCAATTTCATGGATTAACAGATAAATCACCCAGAAATGTAGCTTCTGTTTTAGGAATTAATCCATTTTTTGTTAATGATTATGTGTTGGCAACTCGTAATTTTCCTATGAAAAAAGTTAGTACAGTAATTTCAGCATTACGAGAATTTGACCTTAAAGGAAAAGGGGTTAATTCAAACTCAGTACCACAAGGAGATTTGCTTAAAGAATTAATGGTTAGAATTTTATCCTAAACATAAACGGATATTGTTAATGCTATCATTGTAAAAATTAGTAATATAAATACTAAAGGCATTACAAATTTTATCCATTTATCATAACCAACTTTTACAATGGCTAATGAGGCTAAAATTAACCCTGTTGGATTTATAAAAGCAAATAAACCTTGACCATATTGATAGGCATTTACAACGGCTTCTCTACCAATTCCAACGCCATCAGCTAATGGTGACATAATAGGCATAGTAAGAACAGCCATTCCAGATGATGACGGTATAAAAAATGATAAGCCACCATATATATACAACATGGCATTAATAAACAAACCTTTGTTCATGCCGTTAGTCATATTACTAGCGTAATATAACATTGTGTCACTTATTAAACCATCATTCATAAGTACGGTAATTCCTCTAGCAATTCCAATTATAAGTGCAACACCTAATAAATCACTGGCGCCTTTTACAAAAGTTTCAACAAAAACAGATTCGTTAATTTTTCCAATAAAACCTATCAAAATGACACCAACTAAAAACACAGAAGTCATTTCAATAAACCACCAATCTAGTGTAGAAACACCAAACACCATAACTATAAATGACATGGAAAAAATGAAAATAATTAAACGTAAACGCACGGTTAGTTTAATAGTTGAATTAGTGGTATTTCCAAATAATTTTTCAATATCTTCTTTTTGATTATAAATAATTGATTTTGAAGGGTCTTTTTTTACACGATTTGCATACCTAATAATATATAAAACACAAATAAGAGTACCTAAAACAAACAATATTAATCTGCCATTGATACCTGTTGTCCAATTAATTCCAGCAGCATCTGAAGCTATTATTACACTAAAAGGATTAGTAGTTGAATACATGGTACCAATAGAAGAACCAATATAAATGGAGGCCAAAGCTACCATTGCGTCATATTTTGCAGCTAGAAATATGGGAATGAGAATAGGGTAAAAGGCAATAGTTTCTTCAGCTAAACCAAAAGTAGTGCCACCTATTGAAATTAAAAAGGTAACAGCAATAATCAAAATATATTCTCTTCCATATAAAACTTTCGCCATCCAAGAAATGCCCGCATCAAAAGCACCAGTAAAATTCATAATTCCAATTAATCCTCCAATAACCAACACAAGAAAAATAATATCAGCACCTTCAATAACCCCTTTTATTGGAGATTTTATAAAATCTAAAAAGCCTTGTGGTTTTGCTTCTAATTTTTTATAAGTATTTGGAATATTTATAGGTTTCCAAATATCGCCACTTGTAAATTTATCTAATGGTATTTTTATGCCTAAACTAGTTAAGGTTTCTTGTGAAGCGTCTAATTGTTTTTGTTTTTCAAAGCTATTTATTGTGAATGTTTTATCAGAAACATTATAAGACAATGTATCATATTTTCCTGCTGGAATAATCCAAGTTAGTAAAGCAACTATAGCAGCTATTAGTAGTAAAATGGTTTGAGCGGTTGGAAATTGAAGTTTTTTCAATGGTTATAATTTTATAAGAATAAAGATAGTATTATTTTTAAAAAAAAATTAAAGTTAAGTATGAATGTCAATATACATGATAGTTGGAAATCTTATTTACAGCCTGAGTTTGAAAAACCATATTTTAAAAATTTAACAGATTTTGTTAGAGAAGAGTATTCAAAACATCAATGTTTTCCACCAGGTAACGAAATCTTTAATGCTTTTGAACATTGTCATTTTGAAGATTTAAAAGTAGTCATTATTGGTCAAGACCCTTATCATGATGTTGGTCAAGCTCATGGTTTATGTTTTTCTGTTAATGATGATATAAAACATCCGCCATCTCTCATTAATATATTTAAAGAAATAGAACAAGATTTAGAAATTCCATATCCAAAAAGTGGTAATTTATTGCGTTGGGCCAACCAAGGGGTTTTATTATTAAATGCAACATTAACAGTTAGAGCACACATGGCCGGTAGTCATCAAAATAAAGGTTGGGAAATATTTACTGATGCTGTAATAAAAATTATAAGTGAGCAAAAAAACAATGTTATTTTTTTACTTTGGGGTAGTTACGCAAAACAAAAAATTAAACTGATTAATCCAAAAAAGCATCAATCATTACTAAGTGGTCATCCATCTCCTTTAAGCGCCAATAGAGGTTTGTGGTTTGGTAACAAACACTTTAGTAAAACTAACTTCCTGTTGGAGCAAGCTCTTGAGAAGCCGGTAAACTGGTAACTTTTGTTGAAAGAACGATTGGTTTTTTGTCTATTTTTTTATTAATTTTTGTCTTGTTGCAACTAAAAACCAATAACAAAAAATTGATAACTACTAAAAATGTGAGAATAAGTGTAATTGTATATATCATAGATTTGGATTAAAAATATTTCAAACATACATATTTTATCGATTAAAAGCAATTAATTGCGTTAACTAAACATTATTTGTATGTAAAATTTACAGTAATCTTAAAAATTTTAACTATTTTTTTAATATTTGACAAATTTAAGGTTTAAATAATTAATATTAAATACTTACTTATGCGTATTTTTATATAAAATATTAATTGTTTTTAATGATTTACTGATTATTTTTCAATGATTCTTTAAGTCTAATAGTGTTATTGTTTTTTAATTATATTTCAGTCATTATATTTCACTTCATTACGGTTTTTTTCTTCATTTTGTTTAATAAAAAAAGCTATTATATTTTAATTTTTAAATTGAAAAGGCATGTCTTATGGAAATAAAATATATTTTTGAATAAAATATATAACATGGAAGTAATAAATTGGGTTACAGCCAAAGAATATGAAGATATTACATATAAAAAATGTAAAGGTGTTGCCCGAATAGCATTTAATAGACCAGATGTAAGAAATGCATTCAGACCTAAAACAACAAGCGAATTGTATGATGCATTTTATGATGCTAATGAAGATGTAAATATTGGTGTTGTTTTATTGTCTGCCGAAGGACCTTCTTCAAAAGATGGAGTTTATTCTTTTTGTAGTGGTGGAGACCAAAAAGCAAGAGGTCACCAAGGGTATGTTGGAGAAGATGGTTATCATCGTTTAAATATTTTAGAAGTTCAGCGCTTAATTCGTTTTATGCCAAAAGCCGTAATTGCAGTAGTTCCTGGTTGGGCTGTTGGTGGTGGTCATAGCTTACATGTGGTTTGTGATTTAACAATAGCTAGTGAAGAACATGCTATTTTTAAACAAACAGACGCAGATGTAACAAGCTTTGATGGAGGTTATGGTTCTGCCTATTTAGCAAAAATGGTAGGACAAAAAAGAGCAAGAGAAATATTTTTCTTAGGAAGAAATTATTCAGCTAAAGAAGCATTTGATATGGGTATGGTGAATGCCGTTGTTAAGCATAATAAATTAGAATATACAGCATTTGAATGGGCTCAAGAAATATTGGCAAAATCACCAACTTCAATTAAAATGCTAAAATTCGCTATGAATTTAACAGATGATGGTATGGTAGGGCAGCAGGTTTTTGCTGGTGAAGCTACAAGATTAGCATATATGACTGATGAAGCTATAGAAGGTAGAAACGCATTTTTAGAAAAGCGTAAGCCAAATTTTGAAAAAAAGTGGATTCCATAGCATGAAAAATATATCTTTTTGGATATCTGCAATGAGGTTAAGAACCCTGCCGTTATCAGTTTCAGGAATTATTTTAGCTTCATGTTTAGCAGAATACAATGGGTTTTTTAATTGGAAAACATGCGTGCTGGCTATTTTAACCACCTTAAGTTTCCAAATTTTATCAAATTTAGCTAATGATTATGGCGATGGTATTAAAGGAACAGATAATAATGATAGAATAGGTCCTGAAAGATCTATTCAAAGTGGTAGAATTTCACCAGAAAGCATGTTTAATGGCATTAAAATAAGTATTTTAATCTCTATTATTTTAGCAACCATGCTAATATTTATATCTTTTAATGCACGTGATTTCTTTTTAGCATTACTATTTTTTATTTTAGGTACGGGTAGTATTATAGCTGCAATGAGATATACTGTGGGTGATGATGCTTATGGATATAAAGGCTTTGGTGATATTTTTGTTTTTATATTTTTTGGTTTGGTTAGTGTTATTGGATGTTATGTTTTATATGCAAAACAAATAGATCATGTTATTTTTTTACCTGCAGTAACTATTGGTTTATTGAGTGTAGCGGTACTTAATCTTAATAATATGCGTGATTTTGAGTCTGATATAAAATCTCAAAAAATGACCCTAGCCATTAAACTTGGAAAGAAGAACATGAAGCTATATCATTACACTTTAATATTGTTAGCTATTATTTTATCAGGTTTATTTGGAGTTTTTTATTTTACATCTCCGCTAAATTTCATTTTTATTATAATGTATATACCATTAATAATGCATTTGATGAGAGTTAAAAAAAATGTGGACTTAAAACTACTTGATTCTGAATTAAAAAAAGTTGCGATAACTACATTTCTTTTAGCAATCCTAATGGGAATTGGTCAATTGTTATAGATTTTTTTGTACTTTACTTATTTAAAATTAATTTTTAACCCATGAAAATTACATTTTTTGGACACGCATCTTTAGGTATTCAAGTTGGCGACATTCATATATTGGTAGACCCTTTTATTTCTGCTAATCCAAAAGCCTCTATGATTAATATTGAAACATTGAAAGCAGATTACATTTTATTAACTCATGCGCATCAAGATCATATTTTAGATGTGGAGGCCATAGCTAAAAGAACCAATGCCGTTGTTGTTTCAAACTTTGAAATTGTATCCTATTTTGAAAAATTAGGTATTGAAGGTCACCCTATGAATCTTGGTGGGCAATGGGATTTTGAATTTGGAAATGTAAAATACGTCAATGCTATACACACATCATCTTTTCCTGATGGAACTTATGGTGGTCAACCTGGTGGTTTTGTGATTGAAGGCGAACATAAAAATATTTATATAGCTGGAGATACTGCATTGACAATGGATATGCAACTTATTCCACTATATATAAAATTAGATTTAGCAATTCTTCCTATTGGAGACAACTTTACAATGGGAGTTGATGACGCCATTTTAGCGAGTAATTTTGTTAAGTGCGATAAAGTTTTAGGCTATCATTTTGATACGTTTGGTTACATTGAAATTGACCATGAAGACGCCAAACGTAAATTCTTCGATAAAGGAAAAGACTTAATGCTTCTAGAAATAGGAGAAAGTATTGAACTTTAATTTGACTCTATTTCTTCATTATAAATGAAAATTATTTAAGTAATTTTGGCGAGTGAAAACAGCAACTTACCAAAAACACGTCTTAAATTTTAAACAACCTAGCGGAACATCACGTGGTGTTTTAAAAAGCAAGGAAACTTGGTTTATTCTTATTAAAGATAATGGTAAACATGGCATAGGTGAATGTGGTATGTTTAAAGGCTTATCAATTGATGATAGACCTGACTATGAGGAAAAACTGCAGTGGGCATGTAAACATATCAATTCTGATTTAAAAGAGTTATTTCAAGCGTTAACAGAATTTCCAAGTATTCAATTTGGTTTAGAAATGGCTTTAAAATCATTAGAATCAAAAAATCAGTTTGAATTATTTCCTTCAAATTTTACAAAAGGCACAGATAGTATTCCAATAAACGGATTGATTTGGATGGGAACCGAAGATTTTATGCGAAAGCAAGTTAAAGAGAAAATAGAGTCTGGTTTTAAATGCATTAAAATGAAAATTGGCGCTATTAATTTTAAATCTGAAGTTGAGATTTTAAAATCTATAAGAAAAGAATTCTCATCAAATGATATTGAATTGCGAGTAGATGCCAATGGTGCTTTTTCTACTTCAGAAGCTCTAGAAAAACTAAAAACACTATCAGATTTTGATATTCATTCAATAGAACAACCTATAAAACAAGGGCAAATTAATGAAATAGCTAAGCTTTGTGATATAACACCATTGCCAATAGCTTTAGATGAAGAATTAATAGGTGTTTTTTCAAAAGAAAGAAAAGAAGCGTTACTTGAAACCATCAAACCTCAATTTGTCATTTTAAAGCCTACCTTAATTGGTGGTTTTCAAGGAAGTGATGATTGGATAGACATAGCAGAAAGCAATCAAATTGGTTGGTGGATAACAAGTGCTTTAGAAAGTAATGTAGGTTTAAATGCAATTGCTCAATATACTTACACAAAAAACAATGTATTACCTCAAGGATTAGGTACAGGTAGTTTATTTACAAACAATTTCGAATCGCCTTTACAGGTTAAAAATGGAACTCTAAAATATAAAAGTAATAACAGTTGGAATTTTAATTTATAACATATGTATATCTCTCAAGCATTTCATGCATTACACGAATGGTGGCGTTATTTAATTGGATTAATCATTATAATTATGGCAGTAATAATAGGGCAAATTCCTTTTACTGCTGCTGTTTTTATACAGGCATTTAAAAATGGTGATAGCATATTTGGGTTAGATGAAAAAAAAATGATGAGCCTTTTAGAGCCCAATTTGAATCTGTTTTTAATGCTTTTGTCATTTACAATTGGTTTAGTTGGTTTATTATTAGTTGCAAAGTACTTACACAAAGAATCAATAGTTCAATTAACCACATCAAGAACAAAAATAGATTGGAAACGTTTTTGGTTTGTTTTTATGCTTTGGGGAATAGTCTCTAGCAGTTTTGTGCTTATAGATTATTATGTTTCTCCAGAAAATTATGTGGTGAATTTTAAATTAATACCATTTATTATTTTATGTGTGATAGCTGTTTTATTAGTGCCACTTCAAACAAGTTTTGAAGAGTATTTATTTAGAGGCTATTTGATGCAAGGAATAGGGGTTTCTTCAATTTATTTAAATTTCCCTTTAATTTTTATTTATACAATTATTTGTATAGCTAGTTTTCTTTATTTGAACAGCTTATATTCTTTCAGTTTTATGCTTGGACTCTTAATATTTGCAGTTTTTATTGGTTTTTTGTTTTTTCTTCTAAATCAGAAAACATTATTGATAAAATTGACAAATTCTACTTTTTATAAGTTACTCTATAAAATATTAAGTAGAAATTCTACTCCATTATTAATAACATCCTTCACTTTTGGAATGTTACATATTTCAAATCCAGAAGTTGATAAATTGGGTAATATCATAATGGTTTACTACATAGGCACAGGTTTGTTTTTAGGAATTATGACTTTAATGGATGAAGGTATGGAGCTTTCATTAGGCTTTCATGCAGCTAATAATTTATTTACAGCATTGCTGGTAACAGCTGATTGGACTGCTTTTCAAACACATTCTATATTAAAAGATATGTCAGATCCAACAGAAGCTGGATTTGTAGATATATTTATGCCTGTGTTTATAGTATTTCCAATAATTCTATTAATTTTATCGAAAAAATACAAATGGACTAACTGGAAAGAAAAGCTATTTGGAAAAGTGGTAGCTCCACAGATTGAAAATTAAAATTTAAGACAAAAAACCAATAATTACGTGATACCTAGTTACAATAAAGTACATTTAAAATTTAAGCTTAACGGCGTAAATTACAATCAAGACGATATAAAAGAAATTGCTTACAGCTTTATTAAAGAAGGACTTCCATATGAAGAAGCCATTGGAGATTTTTTAATTGATTGGTTAGATTCTAAAACCTTTATAAAAGTAAAATCTACAGGCACAACAGGAAAACCAAAACTTATAAAGCTTGATAAACAAGCCATGGTTAATTCCTCTATTTTTACGGGCGATTTTTTTAACCTTGCACCAGGTGATAAAGCATTACATTGTTTACCGGCTCAATATATTGCAGGTAAAATGATGTTGGTTAGAGCTATGGTGTTAGGATTGGAGTTAGACCTCATTGAGCCATCTTCTCATCTTGTTTTTAACTCCAAAAAAAGTTATGATTTTTGTGCTATGTTACCAATTCAACTACAAAACTCTATTAGTAAAGTAGGAAATATTAAGAATATTATTTTAGGTAGCGTAAAAGTATCTAATGAACTTATTGAAGCTATAAAAGATTTTCCTGCAAATATTTATGAAACGTTTGGAATGACAGAAACCGTAACACATATTGCGTTAAGAGCTCTTAATAATTTCAAAACAGATGAACGTGTAAAATCAACTTTTAAAACCTTACCAGATATTTTTGTTTCTCAAGATGAAAGAGGTTGTTTAGTTATAAATTCTCCACATCTTTCAAAAACATCAATAACAACTAATGATATTGTTAAATTGCATTCAGAAACTGAATTTGAATGGTTTGGTAGATTTGATAATGTGATTAATTCTGGTGGTGTTAAAATTTTTCCTGAAACGGTTGAAGAAAAATTATTTGGTAAGATAGATGGTAAGTTTTTTATTGCATCTGAAAAAGATGAAAAATTAGGAGAACAAGTCATTCTTATTTTAGAAAATGATTCTAATAATATAGATGCATCTATCTTTAATGTTTTAGATAAATACGAAAAACCTAAGAAAATTTATACTGTAAATAAGTTTGAAATTATTTCAGAAAAAATCCAAAGAAAAAAAATATTAAAAAAATTAGGAATCGCTTAAACTTGCAATAAACCTAAATTAAATTTTTTCTCAATAGGAGCATGGTTTGCGGCTTCAATACCCATACTTATCCATGTTCTAGTATCTAATGGGTCAATAATGGCATCTGTCCATATTCTAGCTGCTGCATAGTATGGTGATATTTGCGCATCGTATCTGTCTTTTATTTTATTATAAAGAGCTTCTTCTTTTTCTTTAGTAATGGTTTCACCTTTCTTTTTTAAAGAAGCTGTTTCAATTTGCAATAAAACTTTAGCTGCAGAATTTCCGCTCATAACAGCCAATTCTGCACTTGGCCATGCAACAATCAATCTTGGGTCATATGCTTTGCCACACATAGCGTAATTGCCTGCACCATAACTATTTCCTACAATAATTGTGAATTTTGGAACAACTGAATTACTTACAGCATTAACCATTTTGGCACCATCTTTAATAATGCCACCATGTTCACTTTTACTGCCAACCATAAAACCAGTAACATCTTGTAAAAACACTAAAGGAATTTTTTTCTGATTGCAATTAGCTATAAAACGAGTGGCTTTATCAGCACTATCATTATAAATAACACCACCAAACTGCATTTCTCCTTGTTTAGTTTTTACCAGTTTGCGCTGATTAGCAACAATGCCAACTGCCCAGCCATCAATTCTGGCATAACAAGTTATGATGGTTTTACCGTAACCAGCTTTGTATTCTTCAAATTCTGAATTATCAACCAATCGCTTTATAATCTCATACATATCGTATTGATCGGCTCTTGATTTTGGAATAATGCCATAAATGTCTTCAGGATTTTCTTTAGGCTTTTCTGGCTCTATTCTATTAAATCCGGCTTTGTCATAATCACCAATTTTATCAATAATATTTTTAATAGTATCTAAGGCATCTTTATCATCTTTTGCTTTATAATCGGTCACGCCACTAATTTCACAATGTGTTGTAGCGCCACCTAAAGTTTCATTATCAATACTTTCTCCAATAGCTGCTTTTACCAAATAACTTCCTGCTAAAAAAATACTTCCGGTTTTATCTACAATTAAAGCTTCATCACTCATAATTGGTAAATATGCGCCTCCAGCAACACAACTGCCCATTACAGCAGCAATTTGCGTGATTCCCATACTACTCATAATAGCATTATTTCTAAAAATACGACCAAAATGTTCTTTGTCTGGAAAAATTTCATCTTGCAAAGGTAAATACACACCAGCACTATCTACTAAATAGATAATTGGTAATTTATTTTCTATGGCAATTTCTTGAGCTCTTAGGTTTTTTTTTGCAGTTATGGGAAACCAGGCACCAGCTTTAACAGTAGCGTCATTTGCTACAACAATGCATTGTTTTCCTTTAATATAACCTATTTTGACTACAACGCCTGCAGAAGGACAACCGCCATGCTGTTCATACATATCTTCACCTGCAAAAGCAGCAATTTCTATGGATTTTGAATGAGCATCTAACAAATAATTAATGCGCTCATGAGCAGTCATTTTACCTTTTTCATGGTGCTTTTCAATACTACTTTTTCCTCCACCTAAATGAACTTTTGCTAGACGTTTAGTGAGTTCAGAAATTAGAAGTTTATTATGATCTTCGTTTTTATTGAAGTTAATGTCCATTATAATTTTGATTTGTTGCTAATGTACAAAAGTTTCAAAAATGTAAAAGACATGTTAATTAAATATTAAAAATCTAACACGGAAATATATTCCTAGGAATATATTTATTTTTATTGTACTTTTGTTTAATAAAATAATATAAAATGAAAAAGATAATAGCTTTTGCAGGTAGTAATAGTAAAGAATCCATTAATAAACAATTAGCAACATACGCTTCAAGTTTATTAAATAAAAACGTTGAAATTTTAGATTTAAATAATTTTGAATTACCTATTTATGGTATTGATTTTGAAAAAGAACACGGCATTCCTGAAAACGCTCATAAATTTTTAATGTATATAAAATCATCTGACGGTATTATACTTTCTTTAGCTGAGCATAATGGTGCCTACACAACAACTTTCAAGAATCTATTTGATTGGATGTCAAGAATTGAAAGTAAAACATTTTACAATAAGCCCATGTTGTTAATGGCAACTTCTCCAGGTGGAAGAGGTGGAGCATCCGTTTTGAGTATTGCAAAAGAAAGATTTCCTTATCATGATGCTCATATTGTTGAAGTATTTTCATTACCATTTTTTTCAAATAATTTTCAAGATGGTAAAATAGTAAATGAGGACTTTAACAAACAATTAAAAATCGCAATAGAGCAATTTAATAAAAGTTTATAATTCTTAAAGTTTTAAAAACAGATATCAAATGGGAGATTTATCTAAAGACATTAATTCAACGTTTGCTAATAATCGGGTAAAAGCAATGTTAAATATATTATATACAGCTAGTTGGATTTCGGCAAGTCAAAATGAATTTTTTAAACCCTATGGAATTTCACCACAACAATACAATATTTTAAGAATATTAAATGGAGCCAATGAACCACTTAATGTTCAAATAATAAAGGACAGAATGATTGAACGTTCTCCCAATGCTACTAGGTTAATGGATAAATTATGTGCAAAGCATTACATTGATAGATTACCATGTAATCATGATAGACGTGTAGTTAAAATAGAAATAACCAAAAAAGGAAAGGAACTTTTAGAGTCTATACCTAATAATTTTAACAAAGAGTTATTAAAAAATTTGAATGAAGAAGAAGCAGAACTTTTAAGTAATCTGCTTGATAAAATGAGATAATTAAAATAATAAAGAAAGGAAATTAAAATGAAAACAATAATTCATAAAGCTAATACTAGAGGATTTGCAAATCATGGATGGTTGCAAGCAAATCATTCGTTTAGTTTTGCTAGTTACCAAAATCAAGATAGAATTCACTTTGGTGCATTACGAGTGTTAAATGATGATGTGATTGCTCCAAAAATGGGATTTGGCACACATCCACATGATAATATGGAAATTATCACCATACCACTTAAAGGTGTTTTAAAACATAAAGATAATATGGCCGATGAATGGATACCTGTTTTGCCTGGTGAAGTACAAGTTATGAGCGCTGGTAAAGGTGTGCAACATTCTGAAATTAATGGTTCTGTTAATGAGCATTTAAGTTTGTTTCAAATTTGGATTTTTCCAAATAAACAAAACGTAAAACCACGATATGACCAAAAGAAATTTGATATTTTAAATACCAATCAACTTCAAACTTTAGTGACTTCAATAGATGAAAATCATGAAGGAAGTTTGAAAATTCATCAAGATGCTATCATTTCTAGAATACATCTAGAAGAAAATAGTAGTTTTGATTATACTTTAAAAAGTAAAAACCATGGAGTATATATCATGAATATATTTGGTAATGTAATTATAGACGATAAAAAATTAGAGTCTCGTGACGCTATTGGCATTTCAGAAACAGAAAATTTTAGTATAAAAGCAGAAAATTCTTCTCAATTATTATTTATTGAAGTTCCTATGGAATTCTAATTAAAATTCCAATAAAAAAAGCATTCAAACTAGAATGCTTTTTTTATCAACGTATTCTAAAGTGCAAATTCTTCAAAAAATAAAGACTTTAAATTTGTGATAAATTAAATTAAAAACGTCACTTTTCTGCTAGTAAACGATTATTTATACTATTCAAAGTATATTTTCTATGACAGCTTTTTAAATATTTAATTTTATCTCAAAATATTTTAACCCCAAATTAAAATGACACTTAAAATAAAAATTTTATTAGTAATTCTTCTTGCCAATATTTTTACAATTCAATCTCAAACTACAGAAATTACAAAAAAAGATTCAACAATAGTTAGTTCATGGATTTTTGGATTAGGTTTTAATGTTGTAGATGATTCTGATGATGTATGGCATAGATTATTAGATCTTAAAGATGCTTGGAATGCGGTGCCTTATCCTTCGCGATTAAGTATTGGAAAATATTTTAAAAACGGATTAGGAATTGAAGCTATAGCATCTTATAATAAATATAAAAAAGGCAAAACAGTAGGTGGGTTACCGCTTACAAGTGATAAGCATTATTATGCTTTAGATTCAAGATTAAGCTATGATTTAAATAAAATTTTTGGAGAAACAGGGTGGTTTGATCCTTATGTTGGTGTCGGCGTTGGATACACTCATGACAATGATGTTTCTCGTGCTACTGCAAATGCAGCTTTAGGTTTTAGAGCTTGGTTTTCTGATAGATTTGGTATGGATGTAAACTCTACTGGAAAATGGGCGATTAATCCAGACAAAACCAATCAAAATCATTTACAACATGCCATTGGTGTAGTATACAGATTTAGCTATGAAAAAGAGCTAACTAAAGAAGGTGAAGCTAAATTAGAATTAATTAAAGCTGAAGAAAAAGAAATTAATAGAATTAATGATTCTATAGCATCAACGCTAAAAGTTGCTGAAGAAACAAGGTTGTTAGCAGAAAAATTAGAAAAGGAAAAAGAATTAGAAAGATTGGCGCAACTTGAAAAAGAAAAGGCTGATTTAAAAGCTATTGAAAAAAATAAAATTCAAAGTAAAATAGATGCTTTAGAAAATATAAATTTTGACTTTGATTCAAATAACTTAACATCTTTATCTAAAAAGACTCTTTCAAATTTAATTTTAATTTTAACTGAATATCCAAAATTATTCATAGAAATAGATTCTCATACAGATTCCAGAGGCTCTTCTAGTTATAATCAAGCACTTTCTGAAAGAAGATTGCTAAGTACACTTGATTACTTATTCAAAAATGGAATAGAACCTCAAAGAGTTGTTGGAAAAGCTTTTGGAGAAGAAAAACTTTTGAATGAATGTGATGATCATACTAAATGTTCAGAAATTAAACATAGAGCAAATAGAAGGTCAGAAGTTAAAATCATAAATTTCTAATTTTTAAAATTTTCAAATTCATTTTTATTATAAATAAGTAAAGCCAATAAATAATTATTTATTGGCTTTAAATTTAATTCTAAAATACGATATTTGTGTTTCAAATTTGCGCAAAGGATTGTAGTGGCATCCTTTTTAATGTTATCAACATTAAAAGATATAACGAAAAGCCTGACCTTGTTATCTAACAAGGATGCGCCCTAAAACAAATTATTAATTATGGCAATGAATAAAAATACAGTTTTGGCGTGGGCTACCACGATTATGATAATAGTAGGATTAGCTTTAATTGCACTTGGCGCTTTTAGATATGATGATGTAGCCGGTTGGGGATTCGCATCTGTTGGCGTTGGCTTTTTTGCTATAGCATGGGTTTTTAATGCATTAAAAGGTAGAGTATAATGAGCGACGATAAAAAAGTCATATTTTCAATGTCTGGTTTAACCAAGACATTTCAAGGAGCAAATACACCCGTTTTAAAAAATATTTATTTAAGTTTTTTTTATGGAGCTAAAATTGGAATTTTAGGATTAAATGGTTCTGGTAAATCTACACTTCTTAAAATAATAGCAGGTGTTGAAAAGAATTATCAAGGCGACGTTACCTTTCTTCAAGATTATTCTGTTGGCTATTTAGAACAAGAACCCAAGTTAGACGAAAGTAAAACTGTTATTGAAATTGTAAGAGAAGGTGCTGCTGAAACGGTTGCTATTCTTGATGAATATAACAAAATAAATGACATGTTTGGTTTAGAGGAGGTTTATTCTGATCCTGATAAAATGGATAAGCTCATGAACCGACAAGCTGAGCTTCAAGATAAAATTGATGCTTCAAATGCTTGGGAACTGGATACCAAACTAGAAATTGCAATGGATGCTTTGCGCACTCCTGATGCAGATAAGAAAATTAGTATATTATCTGGTGGAGAACGAAGACGCGTAGCTTTATGTAGATTGTTATTACAAGAACCAGATGTTTTGTTATTAGATGAACCTACAAACCACCTAGATGCAGAATCGGTACATTGGTTAGAAAATCATTTAGCACAATATAAAGGTACTGTAATAGCAGTAACACATGATAGATACTTTTTAGATAATGTAGCGGGTTGGATTTTAGAGTTAGATAGAGGTGAAGGCATTCCTTGGAAAGGAAATTATTCATCATGGTTAGATCAAAAATCTAAACGTTTAGCTCAAGAAAGTAAAGTAGCATCTAAACGTCAAAAAACTTTAGAACGAGAGTTAGAATGGGTACGACAAGGTGCTAAAGGCAGACAAACCAAGCAAAAAGCACGTTTAAATAATTATGATAAGTTATTAAGTCAAGACCAAAAACAACTTGATGAAAAACTTGAAATTTATATTCCAAACGGACCTCGTTTAGGAACCAATGTTTTGGAAGCTATTGGAGTTAGTAAAGGCTATGAGGATAAATTATTGTATGAAGATTTGAACTTTAAATTACCTCAAGCAGGAATTGTTGGAGTTATTGGTCCAAATGGTGCAGGTAAAACTACTATCTTCAGAATGATTATGGGTGAAGAAACTCCAGATAAGGGTGAATTTAAAGTAGGTGAAACTGCCAAAATAGCTTACGTAGACCAAGCTCATTCAAACATTGATCCTGAAAAAACTATTTGGCAAAACTTTAGTGATGAGCAAGAACTTGTTTTAATGGGAGGAAAAGAAGTTAATTCTAGAGCTTATTTAAGTAGATTTAACTTTTCTGGTGGTGAGCAAAATAAGAAAGTTAAATTACTATCAGGAGGTGAGCGTAACCGCTTACACTTGGCTATGACACTAAAAGAAGAAGGCAATGTATTACTTTTAGATGAGCCAACTAATGATCTTGATGTTAATACCTTACGTGCTTTAGAAGAAGGTTTAGAAAATTTTGCTGGTTGTGCGGTTGTAATATCGCATGATAGATGGTTTTTAGATAGAATATGCACACATATTTTAGCTTTTGAAGGAGATTCTCAAGTGTATTTCTTTGAAGGAAGTTTTAGTGAATATGAAGAAAATAAAAAGAAACGTCTTGGAGGCGATTTAATGCCTAAACGAATTAAGTACAAAAAACTAATACGTTAATATTTTATAAATGAAAAGCCTGCATTTGCAGGCTTTTCATATTTAAAAACTCATGATATTATTTAATTACCTCCGTACATATGACCTTCGGTAAAATCTTTATATTCTTCCTTTTTTTTAGCTATTTCTTCACTTATTTTATCCAATCGTTCATTTTCTTTTTTAAGCATATAAGATTTTCTAACACCAAAAATAAGCAGAATTGAAAAAAACACTACAACTATTATTAAAATGGTTACAATGTCACTTTGTTCAATAGCTACAAATGTTGATAAAATAGGATGCATGTTTTTAATTAACATTTTAATGACAATTGGGATTAATAGCATTTCAAATATAATATTTTTTATTGACTAAAATGATTAAATATCATAATTTATAAGTATTGTCTTACTAATGTAAAATGTATAATGTTAAATAAGTCAATTTATTTATTGATGATAGACATCAAAAAATCAAAATATTTTATCGAAATTGCCTGAAAACTTATCATTACATATTATTAATATAATGAAAACTAATAGAATTAAAAATATTAAAACTGAGTTATTATCTAAACAATATTATACATTAAATAAGCTAACTTTTGATTATTTATTAAGTAGTGGGAATTGGATAACACAAATTAGAGAATGTTATGATAGAGGAGATGGTGCTGGAATTCTTTTATATAATAAAGAAAAGCAAACCATAATTTTAACTAGACAGTTTAGAATGCCAACCTACATGAATGACAACGCAACCGGAATGTTAATAGAAATTTGTGCTGGTATGCTTGATAAAGATAATCCTGAGGCATGCGTTATAAGAGAAACAGAAGAAGAAGTTGGATATAGATTAAAAAGTGTAAAAAAAGTTTTTGAAGCCTATTCATCTCCTGGAGTTATGACTGAAAAAATGCATTTTTTTGTAGGAGAATATACTGATGATATGAAAGTGAATGCAGGTGGCGGATTAGAAAGTGAACATGAAGATATTGAAGTTTTAGAAATGCCTTTCACAGAGGCTATTAACATGTTGAATACTGGAATAATTGAAGATACAAGAACTATAGTTTTGCTGCAATATGCACAAATACATAAATTGTTATAAAAATTATTTACTAATTATTAACTTTTATAAAATCAGTAATTAAATAAGTAATAAGTTTACCAATTTGTTTTTCGTTTTCTGGTGTTGCAATGGCTTCACAAATGTGTAAATAACAAGCGTTTTCATGCTTTCCAAAAAAATCAACAAAAGCTCTTGCTTTATTAACACTAAATCCACTTGGAGTCATAGCGCTACTTGGTATATTTTCAATAGCATCACAATCTATTTCTATTCCAAATGGTCTTGAAGAAACATGTTCTAAAGCTCTTTGTAATTCTTCATTAAATTTCAGTTCTTTTCTAATTTCAATGGCTTCGAAAGTATTATACTCAACAGATTTTATTTTTTTAAATGATTTAAAAATGCTGTCTGAAGTATAATTTTCGTGTACACCAAAAACAAAATAATTTTTAAGAAAGCCTTCTGCAAAGGCATATGAGAATCCATTTCCGCTATGTCGTCCTTCTTCTGGTCTAAAATCTGTATGAGCATCAAAATTAACAGCGTTTATTCTAGTACCTAAAGCCAAAGAACTTCCTTTTAAATTTCCGTAGGCATTATTATGACCACCACCAATTATTATAGGCTTTTTCCCTGCCAAGACTATTTGCTGAATAATATGTGTAACATGAGTATCTATTTTTTTAACAATTTTTCTAGCTTTTAAAATATCCTTTTTATTAGATTGATCTAATGTTGAAACTTTCAACATTTCTGAAGTAAAATCAAGATGACCAAGTATTAAAACCTTATTTGCTTTAGTAAATTCATTATTTTGGATATTTATTAAAAATTTTATTACGGCATTCCATGTGTTGTAAGTACCTGATAATCCATAATTTGCAAATACGCCTACATCTTCAGGTAAACCAATAATTACATGTGTAACATCCAAATTTTTAAGTTGTTCGTATATGTTAGAAATGGAAGTTAACATGGCAACATGTTCTCCAAATTTGGATTCTCCTGTACGCTTGTTTAGTAATTTATTAAGGTCAGAATTATTAAATAAAACTAGTTTATCCATGGAATGATTAAATTTTTGAATAACTAAAAATACATTTTTATTTATTCATAACATTAAAAAAAAAAGTATAAAAATTAGTAAACATTAAACTCTAAAAACAAATTAAAAACAAGTAATTATGGAAAAAAGTAATAACGGAATGGGATTAAAGATAGCATTAGGAATTGCATTAGTCCTTTTTTTAGGTACCGCATTTTATTCACTTAATCTTTACAAAAAAAGTAATGAGGATAAAAAAGAATTGACTGAGCAAAAGCAATTAGTAATGAATGATTTAAACGCTATGGCAAAACAATATGATGCTGCTATTAGTGAAAATACAGTTGCTAATAAAAATTTAATTGAAGCAAGAGAGCGTATTCAAGGGTTAATAGATTCTTTAAAAATTTCTGAAACTAATGTAAAAAGTTTATGGAAATACAAACAAAAATATGCAGCTCTTCAACAAGAAATGGATTTACTATTGGCTGAAAATGATATGTTAAAAGTTCAAAATTCTTACTTAGCTTCATCTTTAGATAGTACACGAGTACGTTTAGAAGAAAGAACTATGTTTACAGATTCATTATTAATTCAAAACAATGCTCTAGCCGAAGTTATGGAAAATGCAGCGGTATTATCTGCTGTAGGTTTAAAAGGTTTTGGAGTTATTGAAAGAACTTCAGGAAAATTAATTCCAACAGAAAGAGCTACTCGTACTGATAAACTTAGAGTTTGTTTTACAGTTGCTAAAAATAAATTAGTTCAAAATGGTGACCAAGAATTATACGTTCAAGTAATAGATCCTAAAAACAATACATTAGGTGCTAATGAGCAAGTTACTTTTGGTGATAAAACTTTAAACTATAGTATTATTAGTAAATTTAATTATGAAAGCGCAAATCTTAATATATGTGAGTTTGTTGCTTCAAAAGGTTCTAGTGATTTTGAAAAAGGACGTTATATTATAAACGTTTTTAATGCAAAAGATTTAGTAGCTACTTCTGAGTTTACTCTTAAATAGTAGAAAAACATAAAATTTATAAGCCCGAAAGATTTCTTTCGGGCTTTTTTATGATTAAAAATTAATAGTGTACTGTCTTTCCATTTATAATCACTTTGTCTATATGATTATCTCCAAAAGCATAAGGCAAATAATAGTAGCTTGGAATTTCTTTTGTTATAATTAAATTAGCTTTTTTTCCAATAGTAATACTCCCATAATCTTTTGATATGCCCATAGCATAAGCACCATTGATAGTAGCAGCATTAATGGCTTCTTCAGGTGTTACTTTCATTTTTATACAAGCTGTACTTACAACAAAATTCATGTTACCACTTGGTGCTGAACCAGGGTTATAGTCTGAAGCCAAAGCAAAAGGCAAATCTGCATCAATAAGTTTTCTGGCAGGTGTATAAGGAATACCTAAAAAATATGAGCACGAAGGCAAGGCTACAGGCATTGTAGAGCTGTTTTTCAATGCAGCAATATCATCTTCATTTAACTCCTCTAAATGGTCTACAGAAAGGGCATGATGCTTTACAGCTAATGCAACGCCTCCAAACGCATTAAATTGATTGACATGTATTTTAGGAATGAATCCATATTGACTTCCAACTTTAAGTATCTGTTCTGTGTCTTCAAGAGAAAAATAACCATTTTCACAAAAAACATCTATAAAATCTACCAAATTTTCAGAAGAAATTTTTGGAAGCATATCGTTAATAATGACATCAATGTATGCTTGTTTATTGTTTTTATATTCTAACGGAATAGCATGAGCACCAAGAAATGTTGATTTAACAGCAATTGTAAAGTCTTGCTTAATTCGTTTTATAACACGTAGCATTTTTAATTCAGATTCAACACTCAACCCATATCCAGATTTAATTTCCAAAGCACCAGTTCCAAGTTTAATAACTTCTTTTACTCGTTTTACAGATTGTTCATAAAGCTCATCTTCACTTGTATTTTGCAATGCTTTTGCAGAATTTAATATACCACCACCACGATTTGCAATTTCCTCATAGCTCAATCCATGTATTCTATCAACAAATTCTAATTCTCTATTTCCAGCATAAACAATGTGTGTATGAGAATCACACCAAGTTGGTAATATTATTTTTCCAGTGGCATCAATTTTTTCATCATAAATCACATCATATAATTCATACATACATCCATAATCAGCAATTAAATCATCTTTTATTAAAAGAAAAGCATTTTTAATAGATGGCAGTATGGCCATGTCTTTACCAGAAACTTTTAAAATTGTTGAATCTCTTACTTGAAGTAATTCTTTTATGTTGATGATAAGTGTAGTCATAAAGTAAAAATAAGAGTAATTTATTAGAAATAGGCTATATTTTTAATTGAAAAAAATGTTATAAAATATGATATAAATCATTTTAAAATTAAGGAATAAAATTTCATAAAATAATATCAAAAAAACCTTTAAAACCCCTGATTTTATTGGTTTTAAAATTTATTCACATAAATTTTTTAGAGTACATTTGTATAAAATTTACACAAATGAATAAAGCAATTTATATAGCAACTAGTGAGCCTAATAGCGGGAAATCTATAGTAGCTTTAGGACTCATGAGAATGTTGTTGGGAAAAACTGCTAAAGTTGGGTATTTCAGACCAATTATTGATGGAGATTCTGGACATAAAAAAGATAACCATTTAAACACGATTCTTAAATATTTTGACTTAGATATTGATTATAAAGAAGGTTTTGCTTTTACTAGAACCGATTTTATAAATAAAAGAAATGCAGGTAAAGAAGGCGAAATATTTGATACCATTATTGAAAAATATAAAGCTCTTGAAGATAAAAATGATTTCATGCTGGTTGAAGGAACTGATTTTTCGGGAGAAGGAACAGCAATAGAGTTAGATGCTAATATATTAATTGCTAAAAACTTAGGAATTCCTGCAATTATAGTGTCTAGTGGTATTGGAAAAACTTTAGATGAGTTTATAAATGGTTTGCATATAACATATGACTCTTTTACCGAAAGAGAAGTTAAAGTTTTGGCAGTCATTGCAAATAAAGTTCAAGAAGAAAATTTACAAATTGTAATTGATGGTGTAGAACAAAATCTACCAAAAGATGTTATTGTAAACGCTATTCCATTAATACCCGCTTTAAAAAATCCTACCATTAAAGAAATTGCTAAAGCCATTGATGCTAAAATACTTTTTGGTGAAGATTTTATAAATAATCAAACAAGTAGCTTTAAAGTAGGAGCTATGCAACTTCGTAATTACTTAACTCAATTAGAGCAAGACTGTTTAATTATAACACCTGGCGATAGAGCAGACATTATTTTAGGGGCTTTACAAGCTAATATTTCAAGTAATTATCCATCAATTTCTGGAATTGTTTTAACAGGCGGCTTAATTCCTGAAGAATCTATTGTTAAATTAATAGAAGGACTACAGCAAATAGTACCCATTCTATCTGTAAAATTTGGAACCTTTGAAGTCGCTAATAGAATTGGTGCTGTGCGTTCTCATATGTATGCAGATAACAAGGATAAGATTATAATTTCATTAAATACTTTTGATAAATACTGTAATGTTGATAAGCTTACTGATAAACTTATTACCTTTAAAAATAGTGGAATTACTCCAAGAATGTTTCAATATAATCTACTAAAACGCGCTAAAACGTCAAGAAAACATATTGTGTTGCCAGAAGGAAATGATGATAGAATTATAGCAGCTGCAGCAAGACTAATTTTAATGGATATAGTTGATTTAACCATACTTGGAAATGAAGAAAAGATATTTGAAGCACTTCACAGACTAGGGTTAAAATTAGATTTAAATAAAGTAAATATTATCAATCCGTTAAAATCTGAGTATTCAAAAGATTTTGTAAATACTCTTTATGAATTAAGAAAAGATAAAGGCGTAACCATTGATATTGCTGAAGATTTAATGAATGATGTATCCTATTTTGGCACTATGATGGTTTACAAAGGATTAGCCGATGGTATGGTATCTGGTGCTGCACATACAACCCAACATACCATTAAACCAGCTTTGCAATTTGTAAAAATGAAACCTTCTGTATCAGTAGTGTCATCAGTATTTTTTATGTGTTTAGACGATAGAGTATCGGTTTTTGGAGATTGTGCTATTAATCCAAACCCAAATGCAGAACAGTTAGCCGAAATAGCTATATCTTCAGCAGAATCTAGTATAGCTTTTGGTATTGAACCACGAATTGCTATGCTATCTTATTCCTCAGGTTCTTCTGGAAAAGGGGAAGAAGTTGATAAAGTAAGAAAAGCTACAGAAATAGTTAAACAAAAACGGCCAGATTTAAAAATTGAAGGACCAATACAATACGATGCAGCGGTTGATATAGGTGTTGGAAAAAGCAAAATGCCAGATTCAGAAGTTGCTGGTCAAGCTACAGTTTTAATTTTTCCTGATTTAAATACAGGAAACAACACATATAAAGCCGTTCAAAGAGAAACAGGTGCATTAGCAATTGGACCCATGCTACAAGGTCTTAATAAACCAGTTAACGATTTAAGTAGAGGTTGTACTGTAGATGATATTTTTAATACAGTAATTATTACAGCTATTCAAGCTCAAGGAATTTAATCATGAATATATTAGTTATAAACTCAGGAAGCTCATCAATTAAGTATCAATTAATTCAAATGCCAGAAGAAATTGTGGCTGCAAGCGGGTTGGTTGAACGTATAGGTTTAGATGGAGCATTAATTAGTTATAAATCTGGTGATTTTAAAATGACTAAAGAATCAGATATTCCAAATCATGAAACAGGATTATTAAAAATAACATCTTTCTTATTAGATAAAGAATTTGGAGTTATAACCGATAAAGATAGTATTCATGTGGTAGGACATAGAGTGGTTCATGGTGGAAAATCTTTTTCTAAAACCGTAGAAATATCTTCAGAAATTAAACAAAAAATAAAAAGTCTATCGCCACTAGCACCTTTACACAATCCACCCAATTTAAAAGGTATTGAAGTGGCCGAAAAAGTATTTCCTAATGCGAAACAAGTTGCCGTATTTGATACATCTTTTTTTCAAACCATGCCACAAAAAGCATATCAATATGCTATTCCAAAGGAATTTTTAGAAAAACATGATATAAGAGCTTACGGATTTCATGGTACTAGTCATAAATATGTGTCAGAGAAATCTATAGCGTTTTTAAAAGAGAAAAACGTTCCACATTCAAAATTAATAACTATTCATTTAGGAAATGGTTGTAGCATTACTGCGGTAAAAGACGGTAAAGCTATTGATCATTCTTTAGGTTTAGGTCCAGCAAACGGACTCATTATGGGAACACGCGCTGGAGATATTGATCAGTCTGTCATTTTTTATTTAATAGATAAACTAGGATATTCTGTTCAAGAAGTCAATGATATTTTACTTAAAAAAAGTGGTATGCTTGGGCTTACAGGTTATAGCGATATGCGTGATATTGAAGCAAAATCTGCTGAAGGAGACGAAAATTGCAGGTTAGCTTTGTACATGAACGCGTATAGAATTAAAAAATATATAGGTTCTTACATTGCAGCCATGAATGGAATTGATGCTATTGTTTTTACCGCAGGTATTGGCGAAAATAGTAATGTTATTCGTAAAATTGTATGTGAAGACATGGAATTTTTTGGATTGCACTTAGACCATCAAAAAAATGATGTTCGTGAAAATATTATAAGAGCTATAAATGTTACAGAAGCTACTGTAAAAATTTTGGTTGCCCCAACAAATGAAGAGCTTGAAATTGCAAAACAATCTTATTTGCTTGTAAACTAAAAGTTTAAGTCATTAATTTTTTTATTGTTATAAATTTGATGTAATTTTAGATATCATTCGTATTTGCTAAAAATTTATACAAGAATAATTGAATCCAAATTTTGCATATATAAATTCGTTTATAAATGTATCTGAAGAATCTTTTGTAAAACTTCAAAAGATTTCTGCATTTAAAAATTTAGAAGCTAATAAGCCAATAGCTAAGGCAGGAGATATTACATCTAAAATATACATGCTGGTTTCTGGCTTGATGCGTGTTTATTTAAGTACTGAAAACGGCAAAGAATTTAATAAAAATTTTTTTATGCCAATATCTTTCGTTGGTTCATTTACAGCTTTAATACAAAATGAGCCGTCAAAATTAACCTATGAAACTTTAACTGAATGCAAAGTTTTTGAGATTGATTTTAATAAATTAATTAATCTTTGCAAACAAGATATTGCTATAAGTAATTTGTATAATAAAATAGTTGAGCATATTTTTATTAAATATGAAGAACGACAAATTGAACTCATATCATTGGATGCTAAACATAGGTATTTAGCACTTAGAGAGCGAATACCAGATATTGATACATTAATTCCGCAATATCATATTGCTTCTTATTTAAGTGTCACACCAGTACAATTAAGCCGAATCAGAAAAAAATTAAATATAAGACATTAACATATGTTAATGAAAACTTAAATTTTTTATAATAGTTTTACTATATAATATTTATATGTTTATAGTATTTATAAGCATATATAACTAACCAACCAACCATAAAAAAAAACAGGTAATCTAAAATTACCTGTTTTTTTATGTCTATTATTTTAATTTATTTTTATTCCATTTTAATTATAATAAACTCAGTACGTCTGTTTAATTGATGGTCTTTTTCTTCACAGATTATGCTTCCATCACAACCATTAATTAATTTTCTTTCACCAAATCCTTCATATTTTGTAATTCTTGAAGCATCAACACCTTTAGATATTATATATTCATAGGTAGATTTTGCTCTACTTTGAGATAACCAATCATTAAATACTGTAGTTCCTCTATAATCTGTGTGCGATTCTATTCTAATTACCATAGTAGGATAGTCATTTTGCATCATATTAACTATTTTATCTAATTCAATAGAAGCATCTTGTCTTATATTATTTTTTTCAAAATCAAAATAAATAGTTTTTAACTCAGCAAGTATTTTGACGTCTTGTACAGGATTTAAAGTAAAATCTGTTTCAATACTTGTTACTGTTTTTGCAATATTTTTTGATGAAATAGTTTTTGATTCATCAACATATTTTACTTGACTGCTAACAATTTTATAATCAGCATCTCTATCAATATTAATTTCATAATGACCATTTTCATCAGTCTGTACATAAGCTATTTGAGTATTGTTTTGGTCAAATAACGTGATTGTAGCATTTTCGACAGGTTTGTTATTAATAGCATCGCGAATAATTCCTTCTACTTTAAGAGGTAAAATTCTATTGTAAGCATAAATATCATCACTACCAACTCCACCTTCTCTGTTTGAAGCAAAATATCCGCTAATACCATCTGGACTCATGAAAAAAGAAAAATCATCTTTATTAGAGTTTACAGGAACACCTAAATTTATTAGGCTAACTATGTCATTATTTTTGTTGATAGTTGTAGCAAATACATCTAATAAGCCTAAGCCTTGGTGTCCGTTTGAAGAAAAGAATAATATGTTTTCATTATTGATGAATGGAAACACTTCATTTTTATTTGTATTAACTATACTTCCTAAATTTTTTGGTGAACCAAAAGTTCCGTCACTATTAATATCTACAAAGTAAATATCAGATGAACCAAAACCTCCAGGCATATCTGATGCAAAATATAATTTAGTATTATCATTATTTAATGAAGGATGACCTGTTGAATACTCATCACTATTAAATGAGAGTTCTTTTATGTTTGTCCATTGACCATTATTTAAAGTAGCTTTATAAATTTTTAAGTTGCTAATTCCAGATTTATCTTTTGCTAAACCATTTTTATCATAGTTATTTCTTGAAAAGTACATGGTTTTACCATCATTTGTTATGGTTAAAGGACCATCATGATATACAGAATTTACGTCTCCTTTAAGTTTTGATTTATGATTTACAATGCTATCATTATTGTTTTTTGTTTTTGCATAGATATCTAAAAAAGGTTCTTTATTCCAACCATAAATGTGCTTTGTAGATACACCTTCATCTCTTGCAGATGTGAAATATGTATTACCTTCATGGTCATAAGCTCCAAAGTCACTATATTTTGAATTGAATTTTACATCTTCTAAAAAATACTGTTGCTTTGCGTTAAAAATAGAGGTTATAAAATCGGCGTCTTTTAAAAATTTACTATCATCAATAATTCCACCAGCATCTTTAAATTTTTTTAACCAAATTCTAGATTCTTTATAGTCTTTTATACCTCTTAATGCTTGGGCATATTTGTAATAGTATTCAATGGGAACATTATTTTGTTCAACAACTTTTTTATAGTAAACAGCAGCACTATCAGGATTTCTCATATAGGCATAACAATCAGCAAGTTGTCTTACAGCATAATCTGTGTTAAAATTTTCATTAATTAAATTTTTATAAACTTCAGAAGCGTTAACAAATGAAAACTTATTAAATAAATTGTCTGCTTTTTTTTGCTGACCATATTGAGCCAATACAGTAAAGTTTATCAGTAAAACAATATAAATTAGTAAGTATTTTTTTGAATTCATGGGCTAGTAGTTTTAATTAAAAACACCAAGGCATTTTTAAAATAAGTTCATTAGATTTTATAGGGTTATTCCATTTTAACTACAATAAATTGTGTACGTCTGTTTAATTGATGATCTTCTTCTTCACATTTTGATTTATCTTCACAGCCATTAGTAAGTCTACGTTCACCAAATCCTTCATGCTCTGTAATTCTTGATGGGTCAATTCCTTTAGAAATTAAATATTCATAGGTTGAGTTTGCTCTATCAATTGATAATTTATCATTGTATGATAGATTACCTCTTGAATCTGTATGCGATTCAATTCTTATAACCATTTCAGGATAATCATTCAACATTAAGTTGACTATTTTGTCAAGTTCTAGTGCGGCATCTTCTCTAATATTATGTTTATCAAAATCAAAATAAATAGTGTTTAACTCAGCTAACTTTACAACATCTTGAACTGGGTTTAATAACAAGTTTGCTGTTATTGTAGTAAGTTCAGTTTGTAAGTATTTAGAGGTGAAAGTTCTATAATCATCAATATACTTTTTTTGACTTCCAACAATTTTATAATCTTGATTTCTATCAATATTTATTTGGTAAAATCCATTTTCGTCTGTTACCAAATATGCTATTTGATTGTCTTTGTCATCAAATAAAGTTATGACTGAATTAGCTATTGGCTTGGTATTGATGGCATCACTTACCACACCTTCAACTTGTAACGTTGGAACTCTGTGGTATGCATATACATCATCATCGCCACGACCGCCTGGTCTATTAGATGCAAAATATCCTGTAATTCCGTTAGGGTTCATGCTAAAAGAAAAATCATCTTTATTTGAATTTATTGGAATTCCTAAATTTATTACATCAACAAATTCACCGTTTTCACCTTGAATGGTACCGAAAATGTCCAACAATCCAAGTCCTGTATGGCCATCAGAAGAGAAGAAAAGTGTGCCTTCATTATTTATAAAAGGAAATCCTTCAGAATCTTTAGTATTTATAATATTCCCAACATTTTTTGGTATTCCTAATGTTCCATCTGGATTAATATCTACAACATAAATATCAGAACCGCCTAATCCACCAGGCCAATCAGATGAAAAGTATAATTTAGAATCATCTTTATTTAAAGCAGGATGTTGTGTAGAATATTCGGTATGATTAATTGATAAATCTTCAACATCTGTCCAAATACTATCTCTAAAAGTAGCTCTATAAATTTTCATATTGCTAATACCTTTTCTGTCTTTTGAAATTCCATTTTCATCAATATTATTTCTACTGAAATACATGGTTTTTCCATCTTTAGTGATAGTAATTGGTCCGTCATGATAAATGGAGTTTACATCACCTTTTAGTTTTGCTGTGTGATCAACATTTCTTTTTGCGCCAACATCGGCAACATACACATCTAAAAAAGGTTGTTCGTTCCAACCGTAAAGGCGTTTTACAGAAACCCCTTCATCGCGTGAGGAAGTAAAATAAATTTTACCGTTGTGCTCGAATGCACCAAAGTCGCTATACTTTGAATTGAATCTTACTTTATCTAAAAAATACTGTTGTTTAGCATTAAAAACACTGGTTATAAAGTTTACATCTTTATCAAAATCATTGCCATTTACAACACCACCAGAGTCTTTAAAACGTTCTAACCAAATTCTAGATTCTTTATAATCTTTTATGCCTCGCAAAGATTGTGCATAGTTGTAGTAATATTCAATAGGAACGTTTACTTGTTCAACAGCTTTTTTATAATATCTTGAAGCATTTTTTGGATCTCTTAAATAGGCATAACAATCTCCTAAACGTCTTATTGCATAATCTTTATTGTAATTATTTTCAATAAGTTCTCTATATACGTCTGCTGCTTTAACAAATGAAAATTTATTAAATAGTGTATCTGCTTTTTTTTGTTTACCATATTGAGCAAATACAGATAAATTCACCATTAATAGAAAGCAAACTAATATGTAACTTTTTAATTTCATATCATTTCAATTAGAAATATCTAGGTGATTTTAGTTTTGAGCTTAAGAATTTGAATTCATAAATCAATAAAATTTCATGCGTACCAGAAGTATAACTTGCTATATCTGAAATGGGTTTTTCATAGGCATAACCAATTCTTAATTGTCTTGATATTTGAAAATCCACAATACCACCAATAGCAGCTGTTTGTTCATTAATTCTATAAGAACCACCTAACCATAATTTTTCGTTAAACAAGAAATTAGCAGTTAAATCATATGACGCTGGAGCACCATTTGTTGCTTTAACTAGAAATGCTGGTTTTAATTTTGTGGTTTTGCTGATATCAAACACATAACCACCTGTAAAATAATAACTGATACGTTCTAAGGCTTCAAAATCTTTACTTTTATTGTAGTCAGTATTTAAAATTCTTGGAGCAGATAAACCTAAATACCATTTATTTGAATGCCAGAAAACACCAGCACCAATATTTGGACTCCAACGGTCTTCAATACCATAAATAAGAGGGTCATTTAAATTACTGTCGTCTAAACGAAATTCTGTATCAAAACTAAATCCTGTAAACCCAGCTTTTAAGCCAAAGGCTAATTTAGAATCTGTTCCGGTAGGAATAGTGTATGAAAAGTCACCATATAGATATGAGAAATTTTGTGGACCTAAATCATCTTGAATAAATGATAATCCTAAACCAATTCTATCATTTCTAAGTGGTGTATGAATAGAAAGCGTTTGCGTAATTGGACCACCTTTAAAGCCAACCCATTGGCTTCTGTGTAAACCAACAATGCTTAAAGCTTCTCTACTTCCCGCATATGCAGGGTTAATAGAGATTGTGTTGTACATGTATTGTGTAAATTGCGGCAACTGTTGTGCAATTCCCAAACTACAACTAAACAACGCAAAAGCAATTATATAATTTTTAATAGGTTTCATAGGTTAATGTTTTATTTGGTTCCGATATAAACTGGTCCAGTAAATGGTGCCAATCCACTGTCTTTTAAGACTACTATATAATAATATGTTCCATTTGGCACTGTTCCAGCATTTCCTATAGAGCCACTACCAGATTTACCGTTCCAATTGTTTTGATAATTATTAGACTCATATACTAATGCGCCCCAACGGTTAAATATTTTAATATCCATAACGAAACCACATAATTCAACCCCAGAAATTTCAAAGGTTTCATTCCATTGATCTCCATTAGGAGTAATTGCTTTGGAAATAACTACGTCTTCACTACCACAAGGTAATACGGTACATTCTGCATTAATATTCATTGATACATAAGTTACACTTATACATCCATCATCTGTAGTAGTATATTTAAATACATAATCAATACCACCACTTCCAGGTTTAAAGTCTAAACTTATTTCTAATACAGTTGGGTTAAATATATTACCTTCAAGTATGGCATCTGTATTACCTTCAACCATTTCCCAAACACCAGTTGAGTTTGTAGTCTGCAAATATTGATTTAAATCTACAACACCATCATCATAACACTTATCATCAGCAATAATTTCTGTAACAACTTCGTCTAATGCTACATGTAAGGTTTGAATATATTTATTTTCATTTCCACATGCATCACTAACTGTCCAGGTTCTAACGATTTCATAGTCAGTTAATATATTTTCATCAAACGTATTGGTTTCATCAAAAACAATATTAACATTTGAATTACAATTATCTTCAAATTCTAAATTAGGTACATCTGGAATATTTGCACAACTCACATTTAATTCAGTGTCTAAAATAGAAGTAAGTATAGGTACTGTAGTATCTTTAACAGTTATTGTTTGAACAGATGAACTGGTATTACCACAGTCATCAACAAATGTCCATGTACGAGTTATTATTATATTACAAGTATTTGAATTATCAATGTTATCAACACCACCTACGGTAATATTTCCAGAACAATTATCAACAGCTGTTAAGTTACCAGCAACAGGAACATCATCAATACACTCATAAGTTATGTCAGCTGGAGCAGCTGGAGCTACAGGTGAGATATTATCTGAAACTGTAATAAGTTGAGCTACACTACTTGTGTTTCCACAAGTATCAGTAAATGTCCAAGTACGAGTTATTATTACATTACAAGGGTTTGAATTATCAAAACTATCAACACCAGCAACCGTAATGTTTCCAGAACAATTATCTACTGCAGTTAAGTTACCAGCAACAGGTACATCATCTATACATTCGTAAGAAGCGTTTAATGGTGCACTAGGAGCTACAGGTGCAATATTATCATCAATCGTGTATGTATACGTCCAATCTAGGATATTACCAGCACAATCGGTATAGGTAAAGGTAAAGACTTTATCACCAGAACAAGAAGGATCAGGGCTTTGAGTCATAACAGGCACTACTTCAACACCATTAGCATC
>JAIPBH010000004.1 GCA_021739635.1 Flavobacteriaceae bacterium
GCTCACCTCTTACCATTCCGAACAGAGAAGTTAAGCCCGTTAGCGCCGATGGTACTGCGTTTGTGGGAGAGTAGGTCGTTGCCTTTTTTGAATCCTCAACAATAAAATTGTTGAGGATTTTTTTTTAGAAATTATTTTGTTGATATTTATTCCTAAGAATGTCTTGTTTTTTATGTTTTTTTGTAAGATAATGATAAAGTTAAGACTAATATTCTTTTGAATTTTTATATACTTATTTAATTAAATTCCCTTACATGAATGATATAATAAAATCTACTTTAATAACTTTAAAAAAGACTAAAAAAATTCTATCTATTTTAAATGACGAATCATTAGGTAATTCAACTATTCCTCCTTATAAATCAAGTATAGGATCGCATATAAGACATATTTTAGATTTTTATGATTGTATATTGAATACTAACTCTAAATCAGTAATAGATTTAACTATTAGAAAAAGAGATTTGTTGGTTGAAACAAATTGTATTTCGGCATTTAACTATTATGAAGATATTATGAATAAATTGAAGATTAATGATTTTAATTTAGAGAATCATGTACTTGTAATTGATGATTTAGGTAATGGAAAAATTAAAATTAAATATACATTCGGCGCTTTATTATCACAGGCAAATAGCCATACTATACATCATTATGCTATTATTAACTATATTTTAGAAGGTTTAAAAATTTCAATTGACGATTCTGATTTTGGATATAATCCAACTACACCAAAGCAAATTAGTTTAGGTTAGAAGATTATTTTTTAAAAATACTGTCTAAAATTGTATTTATACCTTTAAATGCAAAATAAATAGCTAGACTACAAATGGCTAATGATATAATAAGAATTGGAATGTAAAGTGGTTTTTCTTTGTTTGAAAAAGCCATGTGAATTAGTATTGGCCCTAAAAACATACAAGCTAATGAAAACCCCATAGTCTTTAATCCTTTTACTAGTATTTCTCTATTAGTTTTATGCTCTTCCATCTAAAAATAATTGATAAACGTTAAAGAACAGTATAAATTAATTCATCAACTTCTGAAGCTCTGAAATAACCTAAAGGGTAATTTTTTGAATTGGTTTGATTGATACAATTTCCCCTAACTGTTGCTGGTTGTGTTTCAAAAGGACCACCGCCTTCTTGACTGTTTTGCTGTAATAAAAGAAACATGTAATTATAAAATCCCTTGGAAACTCCGTAATTACGAATGGTAACTTTATCTCCAGTAGCTAAATCTTCTTCAGTATAAAATCCAAACATTTGATTTCCATTAGTAAATTCATCTTTATAAACTTCTAAACTTGGAACAACTGGAATATCACTTATAAATTCAAAAAAATAGTAATTCTCTTCATTTACAGGATCTGTATAAATGGCTTTTAGTTCTGTTTCATTCCCTGAAAATCCTCCATTATTATTTTGATCAACATACTCTAAACTAGCAACTGATGTTAGAGTTTCTGAAGCTGTATAGGTTTCTTCTTTATATATAATTGTTAAGTAATATGTCTCATTTAAAACGGGAACAAAGCTAGAATTTTTATAAATCCCGGTTAATCCATCTTCAATAAAAGTATAAATGTTATTATTAGAGTCAGTTATTTTAATTTCAGCTCCATTGGCTGGTGGCACTAAATTATCAAAATACGGTGCTGTTAAAGTTAATTTGATTTGTTGATTATTACCTGTAGTTTCTTTAAACCAATTAATGGAAGCTTCAATTACTAGTCTTGGATTTTCTGAAGGGACATTTAAATCTATTACTTCTTCACAAGATGTAAATAGTGTTATTAGGGTAATTATATAGATTAGTTTTTTCATGTTTTTAAAACTTAAAATTATATGAAATTGATGGTACAATACCAAAAATAGAAAGTTTTATAGCTTCATTGACTCCTGTATTTCTATTCTCTCTAAAAGTAATAGAGGACGCATTTTTTCTGTTATAAATATTATAAACTCCAAAAATCCAATTACTTTGGTATCCAGTTTTTTTATCTGGTTTTGGTGTATAATTTAGTGAGATGTCTAATCGATTGTATGAAGGTAATCTGCTCGAATTTCTATCACTGAAATTGGCAATTGTAATTCCATTATATTCATATTGTCCAACAGGATAGGTTGTTGGTTGACCTGTTTGATATAAAAAATTTGAATTAAGTTCCCATTTATTATTTAATTTGTAATTGGTGGTTACAGAAATATCATGTGTTTTGTCATAAGGCGTTAAATACCAATTACTATTATTTATACCAAGTTCAGATGACGTTCTGCCTTTTGTTTGCTGTTGAGATTTTGAAAGTGTATAAGCTACCCAACCTTTTAATCTTCCTTGATTTTTTCTAAATAGCAGTTCTAATCCAAACGCTCTTGCTTTACCATTTAAAATAACTTGTTCAATAGCATTGTTGGCAATTAAATCAGCTCCATCAATATAGTCAATTCTGTTTTTTATGTTTTTATAAAAGCTTTCAACTTCTAATGAATATATGTCATTATCAAAATTTTTAAAATAACCAATAGCAAATTGATCTAATAGTTGTGGTTTAATATATTTTCCACTTGGAGCCCAAATATCAAGAGGTGTTGGAGAGCTTGTATTTGATAGTAAATGTAAATATTGACTTAAACGGTTATAGCTTCCTTTAATTGATGTGTTATCGTTAAGTTGATACGAAAGAGAGAATCTAGGTTCAAGATTATTAAAAGCTTTGATGACATGATTTCTTTTAAAAGATTCTGTTCCAATAGGATTTGCTTTTTGATAAATTTTAAGTTCATCATTAAAAACTACTGCTTGATCATTCTGATAAATATTTAATTCATCTTGACCTAAACGCAAAAAAGAACTTAGCCGCAATCCGTATGATAATTCTATCTTATTTGATATTTTCTGCTCAACATCTAAATAAATGGCATTTTCAAAAGCATATTTATCGGTTAGTTTATAAGGATTTATGCCCGAAGTTTCAGTTGAAGGTTTGATGTCTCCAGGATTGAATTTATAATAAATGCTATTTAGCCCATAGAATAACTTAAAGTTATTATTCAAATAATGTTTGAAATCATATTTGATATTGAAATTTTGAATACCAGAATTCCATTTGAATTCAACAAAATTTAGTTTTAAGCCATAATAATAATCAGAATAAATCAACGAAAGATTAGAAAATAATTTATCTGAGAATAAATGGTTCCATCTAAAGTTTAAAACCGAATTTCCATACGTGTTTTCAAAACTATCAGCAATACTAAATACATCTCTACCAAAATATCCCGACAAGTAAATATTGTTATTATCATTGAGTTTATAGCTCAGTTTCGTATTCAAATCATAGAAATAGGCAATATTTTGATTATCAAAAAGGGGTAAAAATAAATGGGCATATGATGATCTTCCTCCAAATAAAAAAGATCCTTTTTCCTTTTTAATTGGGCCTTCAGCTAATAAGCGGCTGGCAACTATACCTATACCACCAGTGGCATGAAACTCATTGCTATTTCCTTCTTTTTGGTAAATATCTAAAACGGAAGAAACGCGTCCACCATATCTTGCTGGAATTCCTCCTTTGTATAATTTTAAATCCTTTATAGCATCAGGATTAAAAACAGAGAAAAAACCAAATAAATGTGAGGAATTGTAAATAGTTGCTTCATCTAAAAGTATTAGATTTTGGTCAGCTGCTCCACCACGTACATTAAAACCTGATGAATTTTCACCAGCATTTGATACACCTGGAAGCAAAGTAATTGCTTTGATAATATCTGTTTCTCCTAGAACAACTGGTAATTGTTTGATGGTTTTAGCGGTTAGCGTATTAACACTCATTTGAGCGTTTGAAATATTTAATTTTTCAACGTTTTCAGTAATTACAACTTCATCCAGACTTTGTATAGCTTCGTTAAGTTGATAATTTTTAGAAATGTTATTTATCAAATTTATTTTTTCAATAAGATTTTCATAGCCTAAATAGCTAATAATAACCTCATAGTTTCCTTTTGGAAGTGTAATGGAATAAAAACCATACTCATTGGTAGTAGTTCCGGTTTTTAATTCTGGAATAATAATATTAACTCCAATAAGAGTTTCATTATTTTGCTTATCAGAAACTATTCCACTAAGAGTAATTTTCTCTTGTGCCTTTAAACTGTTAATATTTAGGAAAAACCCTAAATATATAAGAGTTAAAAAATATTTCATTGATTAGCAATTTTTAGACAAAACTATAAAAAAAAGCTCCAATTAAGGAGCTTTAACTTTAATTTATTAATCAATTTTTGTAAGAATATCATTAAATGTTTTACTAGGTCTCATACTCTCATTAATCAATTTTTCATCTGGCATATAATATCCCCCAATATTAATAGGGGATCCTTGAGCATCAGTCAATTCTTTCATGATTTTTGTTTCACTATCCTTTAATAATTTTGCTACTTTACTAAAGCTGTTTTTTAATTCTTTATTTTCGTTTTGTTCAGCTAAAGCTTCAGCCCAATACATAGCAATGTAAAAATGACTTCCTCTATTGTCTATTTCACCAACAATACGAGATGGAGATTTTTTATTATCTAAAAATTTATCTGTTGCTTGGTCTAATGTTTCTGCTAGAATAAGTGCTTTTTTATTGTTGTTTTTCTCACCTAAAAATTCAAGGGAAACAGCTAATGCTAAAAATTCTCCTAATGAATCCCAACGTAAATGACCTTCTTCTAAAAATTGCTCAACATGTTTAGGAGCAGATCCACCTGCACCTGTTTCAAATAAGCCACCTCCATTCATTAAAGGCACTATAGATAACATTTTAGCACTAGTTCCTACCTCTAAAATAGGAAATAAATCTGTTAAATAATCACGCAATACATTTCCTGAAACAGAAATGGTATCTTTTCCTTCTTTCAATCTTTTACAAGTAAAAGTAGTAGCTTCTATAGGTGATAAAATTTTAATATCTAAGCCAGAAGTATCATAGTTTGGTAAATATTTATTTACCTTTTTAATTAATTCTTTGTCATGAGCTCTTTTGCTATCCAACCAAAATATAGCAGGCGTATTGGTTGCTCTAGCTCTTCCAACTGCCAGTTTTATCCAATCTTGAATTGGTGCATCTTTTGCTTGACACATTCTCCAAATATCTCCAGCTTCAACAGGATGTTCCATTAAAAGTTTTCCAGTCGCATCAATCACTTTAACAACACCATCTGCCTTAATTTCAAATGTTTTATCATGTGAGCCGTATTCTTCTGCTTTTTGAGCCATTAGTCCAACATTAGGAACAGTACCCATAGTTGTCGGATCAAAAGCACCATTCTCTTTACAAAAATCAATGGTTGCTTGATATATTCCAGCGTAACTACTGTCAGGAATTACAGCTTTGGTATCTTGTAATTCTCCTTCAGCATTCCACATTTTTCCAGATTTGCGAATCATAGCAGGCATGGACGCATCAACAATAACATCACTAGGTACATTAAGATTTGTTATACCTTTTTCAAAACTTACCATTGCTAAAGCTGGGCCATTTTTTAAAGCCAATTCAATATCTGCTTCAATTTCATGGCGTTTAACTTCTGGTAATTCTTGAATTTTAGATAATATATTACCAAAACCATTGTTAGCATCAACATTTAAGCTTTTGAAAATTGCAGCATGTTTTTCAAAAACAGAGGCAAAATATACTTTAACAGCATATCCAAATATAATAGGGTCAGACACCTTCATCATAGTAGCTTTCATGTGCAATGAAAACAACACGTTTTTAGCTTTGGCATCTGCAACTTGTTCTTTTAAAAATTTTAATAATGCTTTTTTGCTTAATACAGTGGCATCAATAATTTCATCTTTAAGAATTGCTAAATTATTTTTTAAAACTGTTTTGGTTCCATTAGCATCGAAATGTTCAATAGATATTGTAGTTGCGGCTTTAATCGTTTTTGATATTTCATTATGGGCAAAGTCGCCTTCAGTCATGGTTGCAACATGAGTTTTTGAGTCTTTACTCCAAGCACCCATACTATGAGGATTTTTTCTAGCATAATTTTTTATAGCTTTTGGAGCGCGTCTATCAGAATTACCTTCTCTTAAAACAGGGTTTACAGCACTACCTTTTACTTTATCATAAGCAGCTCTAATGGCATTTTCTTCATCTGTTTTTGGAGTATCAGGATAATCTGGTAATGCGTAACCTTTTAGTTGTAATTCTTTTATTGCTTCTTTTAACTGTGGAATTGAAGCGCTAATATTTGGTAATTTTATGATATTAGCATCAGGTTTTTTTGCAAGCTCACCTAATTCTGTTAAGGTGTCTGGTGCTTTTTGATTTTCTGTTAAATAATCTGGAAAATTTGATAAAATTCTTCCGGCTAGAGAGATATCTTTAGGTTCAATTGTAATTCCAGAAGACTCTGTAAAAGCGTTTACTATTGGTAAAAATGAACGTGTTGCTAAAGCTGGTGCTTCGTCTGTAGTAGTGTAAATAATTTTTGACATTTTTGTCTCTCTATTTTAATTAATGTACTATAATAAAATTTGTGAAAAAATGGATTATTTTTTGCTTTGCAAATATACAAAATAAACCCTTTTAAAAGGTCTCAATAAGTAAATGAAGTTCAATAAAAGTGGATATTTTATAAAATAACAGAAAAGAAAATAAATAGCATAATATTTGAAAAAAAACAGTGGATTTATTATAAAAAACAAAAGCCATATCACTATAGAATTTAATCTACTTTGACATGGCTTTCTTTGAAATAACCTTAATTAATCTATTTAACATTGCTGCTAAAGCAAATTCAAACTTTCGCTTAAATTATCAATTAACTCTTGTTATTTCAATGAAACATTTCTTGTTGTAATTTTCAATATTCATTGACATATTACTAAAATGCTTCAGTTTAACTGTTTTTTTTGATACTACTAATTTTCCTTTCGTTTTCACGTTGGGTTAATTTTTAGCATTGCTTTTAGTACAACTTTCTCTTTCGATTCAGTTATCTTTCAAAGCTTTCAACCGCACTAGTTGCCAGCTACTTTCATGTCTGGGACTTTTCACAGTGTCATGGTTTTTTGCTCACATACGCTTACACGCAGCACATCCAAACCTCAAAAAAACAATTATTTATAAAGAACGTTACTTCATTTAGAACTTAATACTAATTCACTTTTACATGAAAACAACTAAAGCTGTTATTAAATTCTTATGCTAAGATAACTCAACAATTCAAAAAAACAAATTTTATAAGGCATTAGATATCAACTTTTTATAAACCACACTTATTAACAATTGTTAATAAAAAAGCCTTGAATAATTTCAAGGCTTTTATTTGTGTTTCAAAGTAGAAAGAATGTTTAGTAATGTCTTTTTTCTTTGATTCTTGCTTTTTTACCTGTAAGATCTCTAAAGTAGAAAATACGTGCTCTACGTACTTTACCTCTTTTGTTCACTTCAATTTTTTGCAATGCTGGTAAATTAACTGGGAAGATACGCTCAACACCAATAGTTCCAGACATTTTTCTAATTGTGAAAGTTTCAGTAGATCCTGATCCTCTTCTTTGAATTACTACACCTCTAAAAAACTGAGTACGCACTTTTTCACCTTCTCTAATTTCATAGTATACTGTAATTGTGTCTCCAGCTCCAAACTCTGGAAAGTCTTTTTTTGCTACAAATTCGTCTTGTACAAATTTTACTAAAGATTGCATATCTTTAAATTTAAATAGTTGATTCAGAACAACATTCACGATTTTCGCCAGAGGTTAACCCGAAATTGGGTGCAAAGATAATCAATAATTGATAATTTGCAATTAATAATTTTAATTTTTGTGGTGTTTCCTTTTGCTGAGCAAAAGGTCAGGCTATGCGCTATATCTTTTGCTTTCGCAAAAGGATGCCGCTTCTATCCTTAACACTTATTCATCCAGTAAATCCGGGCGTCTGTCTTTGGTTCTTTGGTAGGCTTGTTCTTCACGCCATTTTTCTATTTCAGGCAAGTTGCCACTAAATAATAGTTCAGGTACTTTCATGCCTTTATACTCTCGTGGTTTTGTGTAAATAGGTGGTGCTAATAAATTATCTTGAAACGAATCTGTTAAAGCAGAAGTTTCATTACCTAAAACACCTGGTATTAAGCGTATAATTGCATCACAAAGCACAGCTGCAGCCAATTCTCCACCAGACAAAACATAATCACCAATTGAGATTTCTCTTGTAATAAAATGGTCACGTACACGTTGGTCTACACCTTTATAATGACCGCATAAAATAATAATATTCTCTTTTAATGAAATTTGGTTTGCAATACCTTGTTTTAAGGTTTCGCCATCTGGTGTCATATAAATAACCTCGTCATAATGACGTTGCCCTTTTAATTCACTTATACATTTGTCAATAGGTTCAATCATCATAACCATGCCGGCTCCACCACCAAACTGAGTATCATCAACAGATTTATAATTATCAGAAGTATAATCGCGTAAGTTATGAAAGTGTACCTCTACCAAATTGGCTTCAATAGCACGTTTTAAAATAGAAGCTTCAAACGGGCTTTTAAGTAATTCTGGTAAAACGGTGATGATATCTATGCGCATGAGTTCTTAAATAGAAAGCAAAGATAAATGAATTGCTATAATGTTTAATATTACTTTGGTTTAATTCAAATTAGAAACCTCATAAATTCTTGACCAAGAAATGGTTTCGTTTGGCAAGACATGTATGTGATGAAATAACTCTGGACATATAACATGAGGAACCCCCCAAAGATTAATGGATTTAGTTTCAAAATCACCTGTTTCACTAATTACTAGGTTTTGTTTTCTATTAATTAATTCCCATTGCGCCGTTACAATTTCATTGCCCGATAAATTACTAAAAAAGAAATCTCTACTTGGACTTTCATTAAAACCTATGGTGTTATTACTTATTATTACTTTCTTTTCTTGATTAAGAGTTTCAATAAACAAATGAGGCAATATTTTAAAAGGAAAAATTAATTGGTAATCTGTTCCTACAGATTGGTTATTGAAGTTTAAAAAATTATGAACATACTCATTTGTTATGATTTTTTGTTTACCAATATTTTCAAGGGTATAATTGATTTTAAAACCGCTATCAATTAGTACAATTTCTTTTTTTAATTTGTATGCAAAACCCATTAACATTGGTGAAGTACATTGCATTACGATGTTGTTTGATGAATAATCCACTTTATAAGTTAGAGGATTAACTTCGTATTCATTTTTGAAGTAGTAAGGAGTATTTGTTTTTTTTAATAAGCCAACACCAATTTTGTGAAACCAACCTCCTATAGGGGTTTTGTCAAAATTTAAAGGTAAGTCAATTCCAAATTCATTATAAAATCCTTTACCATCATTTTTGTTGACTCCAGCATAATCTGTTTCAGAACCAGACAAACAGATTCCTTGATATTTTAAACTTGTTATTTTTCCACAATAATCAAATCTACTGCTCTGATAATTTTCTTCAGGAAGATCTATCAATAGTTCAATTTGACTGTTTTTAAGGGTAATAGGCACTTGGTGTGATTAATTTATAATGATAAGCAAGTTTTTTACTTGCCGGGTTTAGTTACTTTTTGTTTATTTATTTCGTCTTGCAATTGCCGTCTTACCTTTTGTTCGCGTTCAAGAGCTGTTTTGCGGTGTTCTTCAAATTCTTGTTCAATTTCAGAAAGTGCTTGTTTTGCCTCTTTGGTGATAACATTACTATTTTTAAATTTATAAATGAAGAATAATAGAAACCCTAATAAACCAGCTATAATAGTCCACATGAGCATATTATAACCAGTTTTGCTCATTTGTAAACCAAATAATGACATGCTATTTTTTTCTGATTTGGTTTTATTTAAATCGCTTTCTGTATTTGAAAGCGTGGTTTTTAAATTGTCTATTTCATTTGCTTGAGTTTTAACAACAGCTTGTATTTCTGTTAAATCTTTGTGCACTGTTTTTAGAGAATCTATAACGTGCGACCGTAAAGTTAACAGCATATTAAGCCTTACCGCTTCATACAAATCGCCATTAGTGCCTTTGAAATTACCAGACTTTTTAAGAAGATATTCAAATTGATTATTAATGGAGCCACTATCAATTGAAAGGGTTTCTTCTTGATTTGTTTGTGCGAAAGATGTTAAGGTACAAATAGAAAAAATAACAATAAGAGTTAATGATTTTATGTAATTCATTTTAGAATTGGTTAAATTAAACTTCATATGGTTACGAAGTTAAAAAATTATGTTTAGGATATTCCTAAAATTTAACAAAAAACCTTAATAGTAGAGGTTTTTAATAATATACGAAACCACTCAAAGATTAGATGCTTTATAAATAATAAAAAGTATAACGTTTTAATTTAGTTATATATTTTGCAAGTTTTTCAAAATGAGACACATCTACACATAAGTTTTTTAAATAAAAAACCCCTTTAAAATAAATTAAAGAGGTTTAAAATTGATAAAATTTATTACAGTTATTTATCTAAAATTATAGCGTTCTTTTTCTCCGTTTGTATTTATAAGTTCAATTCTTAAAGATTCATAGGATGATCTATCTTTAATAATATTTTGAGCATCTTCAATGGTCTTTATTTTTACATCATTAATAGATGTTATAATAGAACCTTCTTCAACGCCATTGTTTTTCCAATATTCAGCATATTTATCATCTAACTGTACAATTTTAATACCGTTTGAAGCATTTAATTTCTTTAAATCTTCTGATTTAGTATTTTTAACTTGTCCAACTAATGGTAGAGTGATAATGTTATTTTTAGTTAATGTTACTGCAATTGTTTTTAATTTTCCATTTCTAGCTATAGTTAAATTAACAACATCATTGGGTCTTTTCGCACTTAAGTGACCTGTTAAATCTGTGAATTTAGACACTTTAATATTATCAATTTCTTTAATAATGTCACCAGATTTAACCCCAGCATTTTCAGCACCAGAATCTTCAACAACACTATCAACATAAACACCTTCAGTATCATTAACACCTATTTTTTCAGCAATGCCACTATTTAAAGCTCCGCCAGTAATTCCTAAAATGCCATTTTGAACATTACCATATTCCATAATATCTTCAATAACCTTTCTGGCAATATTACTTGGAACAGCAAAAGAATATCCAATGTAAGAACCTGTTTGAGATGAAATGGCTGTGTTAATTCCTATAAGTTCACCATTGATATTTATTAATGCGCCACCTGAATTTCCTGGATTTACTGCGGCATCTGTTTGAATAAAAGATTGTGTATTGCTTCCTGATAAGTCTCTTGATTTGGCACTTATAATACCAGCAGTTACGGTAGATGTTAAATTAAATGGATTTCCTACTGCCAAAACCCATTCGCCGATTTTTGCTTGGTCCGAATCACCAAAAGTAGCATAAGGTAATTTTTCATCAGCTTCAATTTTTAAAAGCGCAATATCTGTTTTTGGGTCTGAACCAATAATTTTTGCAAGATAAGTTTTATTGCTATTTAATGTAACAGACAACTCTTTTGAATTGTCAATAACATGATTATTAGTTATAATATAGCCATCAGCAGTAATAATAACTCCAGAACCAGTACCAACTTGAGCACGTTGTTGGCGTCTGCCATAAAACAAATCTTCTAAAGTCATTTGCCCTGAACTCACAGCTAAATTTTTAACATGTACTACAGTGTTTATAGTATTTTCTGCAGCAACTGTTAAATCTGGCATGTCATAAGCATTTTTTAAATTACTTACATTACTTGTTGTTAAAAAGTTGGGTTGCGCTTCTGCCGAAGCCAAAACAAAACTCTTATTTTCTTCTAAAAATAATTTGTAAGCACCTAGAGTTATTAGCCCGCCTAATGCCGAAACAAATACCAATGTTAAAATCTTCTTCATAATTTTTAGTATAATTTTTAATGATTAAGGATTAAAATTAAATATTTATTGAATGGCACAATTTCTTTTAACGATTTTTAACGTCAACTTTAACGACTATTTAACAACTAAAAAAACGGTTTAATATTTATATATTTGTGCTTAATTATGCAACAGACATTTTATAAATACCAAGGAACAGGAAATGATTTTGTGATGATTGATAATCGTCATGAAACATTTGATAAAAACAATACCAAACATATAGCCTTTTTGTGCGATAGACGTTTTGGAGTAGGAGCTGATGGGCTTATTTTGCTTGAAAATCATAAGGATTTTGATTTTAAAATGGTGTATTATAATGCTGATGGTAATGAAAGCTCCATGTGCGGTAATGGTGGCCGTTGTTTGGTCGCGTTTGCTAATCAATTAGGAATTATTACTGATAAAGCCACTTTTGAGGCTATTGATGGATTGCATCATGCCGAAGTTAAAAACGGTATTGTAAGATTACAAATGCAAGATGTAACAACTATTGAAAAGCATTTAAATCATGTGTTTTTAAATACAGGTTCTCCTCATCATGTTCAATTTGAAGACCAAATTGATGATTTTGATATTAAAACTTTAGGATCCAAAATACGTTACGGGTCACCATATAATGAAGCAGGAAGCAATGTGAATTTTGTTAAAAAAATTTCTGACACCACATTTGCAGTTAGGACTTATGAGCGTGGTGTTGAAGATGAAACTTTATCTTGTGGAACAGGTGTAACGGCTGTTGCTTTAGCAATGAACTATCTTGGTGAAACCACTCAAAATCTGGTAACATTACAAACTCAAGGTGGAAATTTACAAGTGTCATTTAAAAAAGAAGGGCATTCTTATAAAAATATTTGGTTAATAGGACCTGCAATATTTGTTTTTAAAGGCAGTATATGATAACACTAAAAGGTAAAAACATCTATTTAAGAGCTTTAGAACCAGAAGATTTAGAATTTATTCATACTATAGAGAATGATGAATCACTTTGGGAACTTAGTAATACCATAACGCCTTATTCTAAATTTTTAATAAAACAATATTTAGAACATTCACATAAAGATATTTTTGAAGTAAAACAATTAAGATTGGTTATATCAAGTTATAATGATAAACCATTAGGTATGATTGATTTGTTTGATTTTGATTTTAAAAACGGCAGAGCAGGAGTTGGTATTTTGGTTAAAGAATCAATAGACAGGCAATTAGGTTATGGTAGTGAAGCTCTGCAATTATTGATAAATTACAGTTTTACACATTTAGGTTTACATCAATTATATTGTAATATTTCTGAAGAGAATCAACCCAGTATTAATTTGTTTACCAGTAAAGGATTTTATAAAATTGGCCTTAAAAAAGACTGGAATTATGTAAATGGAGATTTTAAAAGCGAATACTTATTTCAGTTATTAAATAAATAAATGTATATTAAAAAAATACTTGTCGCAATAGCACTTTTGGGCTTGGTAGTAGCTGCATATTTTGCATACTTTGTCTATAATGCTATGTTTAAACCCAACACAGCATTTAATAATGAAAGTGCTTATATTTTTATACCAACCAATGCTAATTATAATGATGTAAGAGAACAACTTTTACCATTATTAAAAGATATTGATAAGTTTGATGCTCTTGCAGAGCAAAAAAAATATGTTTCTAATATTAAAGCAGGTAAGTACATCATAAAAAGAGGCATGAACAATAATGATATTATCAATTCTATTAGAAGTAATAATATTCCAATTACAATATCTTTTAACAATCAAGAAACACTTAAAAAACTAGCAGGACGAATAGGTTTACAAATTGAAACTGATAGTTTGCAATTATTGCAAGCCATGTTTGATGAATCATTTTTAAGTAAAAACAATTTCAATAAAGAAACTGCTTTAGGAATGTATATTCCAAATAGTTATGAATTTTTCTGGAATACATCAGCCGAACAATTTAGAGATAGAATGCTTAAAGAATATAACCGTTTTTGGACTGACGCTAGATTACAAAAAGCTAAATCTATTAATCTTAGTCCTTCTCAAGTTATTACATTAGCTTCTATTGTATATGAAGAATCTAAAAAGGCTGAAGAACAACCCATTATTGCAGGAGTATATATAAATAGATTAAAAGTCGGTATGCCATTACAAGCAGATCCTACTATTAAATTTGCCGCATACCAATTACCAGAGAATAAAAATATGGTGATTAAACGGGTTTTAAATATTCACAAAGAAATTGATTCTCCTTATAATACCTATAAATACTCCGGATTACCGCCAGGTCTTATTGCTATGCCTGATGTATCGGCTATTGATGCTGTTTTAAATTATGAAAAGCATGGTTATTATTATTTTGCAGCAGATGCGAACAAGTTAGGCTATCATAAATTTGCAAAAACGTTGTCTCAGCATAATGTTAATGCCAGAGATTATCAAAGATATTTATCATCACAAGGTATAAGAAAATAGGTTTGAATAGTAAATTTAAATATTTTTTTCTCCTATTTTTTGTATCGGCAATATCTTTTTCTCAGTCAAAACTTAATTCGTTTTTAACACCAAGTGACACTTTAAATAAATCAAGACGAGATATTTTAGCAATATCTGAAGCAACAGCTGCAGGAATTACACTTATTGGTTTAAATCAGTTATGGTATGCAGATTATGAAACATCTAAATTGCATGCTACAAATGATAATGATGAGTGGATGCAAATGGATAAATTTGGTCATCTTTTTTCTTCTTACCAAATAGGAAGATTTGGAGCAGATGCCCTTAATTGGAGTGGTGTAAGTAAAAAAAATCAGCTTATTTATGGCTCTACTTTAGGTTTTGGATTTTTAACTGCAGTAGAAGTTTTAGATGGTTTTTCAAAAGAATGGGGCTTTTCTTGGGGTGATGTATTAGCTAACGGATTGGGTACAGGTTTATATGTTGGTCAAGAATTATTGTGGGAAGAACAACGTATTTCAGTAAAATTTTCATTTCATCAAACTAAATATGCTTTACTAAACCCAGATAAATTAGGAGAAAGTTTTAATGAGCAACTTTTAAAGGATTATAATGGCCAAACATATTGGTTTAGTGCCAATCTTCATTCTTTTTTTAAAGAAAGTAAATTGCCAAAATGGATTAACATTGCCTTTGGTTACGGGGCAAATGGCATGTTAAATGGCTCAAAAGATATTGACAATCAGTTGTTAACAAATAATGTTAGATACCATCAATACTATTTAAGTTTTGATGTAAATTTGGAAAATATCAAAACAGATTCACATTTTTTGAAAACTATTTTGAGTGTTTTTAATAGCATTAAAGTACCATTTCCTACCCTAGAATTTAGCAAAAAAAGATGTGTATTTCATCTATTGTACTATTAATGAATACACATAAACGATTAATTTTGAATTAATTAAAAAAATGTCTAATTTTGCACGCTGAAATTTTCAGGCATTTTTTTGTTAAATCATGCTGAAAAAATTTAAACATTATGAAAAAAAATATTGCAAGGTATTTAATAGTATCACTTACAATATGCATTTTAATGTATGTTTCGCTTTCATCAAATAAAGCGATTGATTCAAGTAAGTATTCAACAGCTGGGTTAGAGTTAAATTACACAGTATGTCAAGATGCAGGAACTAAAGCTAATGACTTAGCTTTGTTGAACGATAACAAATCATATTCTCCTTTTCTTGGAAAATCATTTGTAGGATTTAAAGAAGCTTTAGCTTTCAAAGAATCTCGAGGCGATTATTTTACTGTAAATACTTTAGGGTATTTAGGTAAATATCAATTTGGTAAAGAAACTTTAAAACTTTTAGGGATTCATGATTCTGAAGAATTTTTGAAAAACCCTGAACTTCAAGAGCGAGCTTTTATTGCAAATGCAGAGCGTAATAAGTGGATTTTAAGACGTGATATCAAAAATTTTGTTGGAAGAAAAATCAATGGAATCACAATTACAGAATCTGGAATTTTAGCAGCAGCTCACTTAGCTGGTGCAGGAAGCGTTAAAAATTATTTAAGAAGTTACGGATCTGATAACTTTGAAGATTCTTATGGTACTTCAATTGAGTATTATATGAAGAAATTTTCTGGATATGATACGTCTTTCATAAAGCCCAATAAAAACGCTAAGGCAACTTTTGTTTAAAAAATTAATTTTTATGAATAATAAATATTGTAGGTCTTTTATGAAGGTCTACAATATTTTTTTTCCAACTATTTACAGTTTGAGTTTTAATAAATTCTGTATCTAAAGTGATATCACAAGCAACACAAATTAGGGTATTTCCTTCTAAAGTGTTGCATATTTCCTCTAGCATTTTATTATTTCTGTAAGGAGTTTCAATAAAGATTTGAGATTGATTATTCTCTGATGAAATTCTTTCTAATCGTTTAATTTCTTTTTTTCTTTCATCTTTATCAATAGGTAAATAACCATTAAAAGCAAAACTTTGTCCATTCATACCAGAGCTCATTAAAGCCATTAAAATAGATGACGGACCAACTAAAGGAATTACTTTGATGTTTTTTTGATGCGCAATTTTAACAATATCAGCACCAGGATCAGCAACTCCGGGGCAACCAGCTTCAGACAGTAATCCTACATTTATACCGTTAAGGCATGGGTCTAAATATTCTGGCAATAAACTAGAATCAGTAAATTTATTTAATGGAAAAATTTTTAAAGAGTTTTGTGCTTTTTTAGGAGTGATTTTTTTTATAAAATGTCTAGCTGTTTTTTCATTTTCAACAATATAAACATCAATTTGCTCAATAATTTTTTTTACTGAAATAGGCAAAACTTCTAAAGGTTCGTTATCACCTAAAGTTGTTGGTATCAAATAAAGTTTCCCTTTTTCAGTATTCATAAAATGAGTTTGTTTTAAGAATTTAGAGTTTAAAAGTACTAAATATTTAGCATAAGAATATTTTAAACCAATGAATCCGCAATAATAGTGCATGCTTCATCTAACATTTTATATACATTTTCAAAACCTTGTTCGCCAACATAATAAGGATCTGGAACATCAAAGTTTTGATTTGGGTAAACCTCGTTTAAAATAAATTTTACTTTATTTTCATCATTTTGGTTTCTGGCTAACGAAATAACGTTTTCATAATTTGATTCATCCATTACATATATATAATCAAAATCATCAAAATCTTGAATGCTAAATTGTCTTCCTTTTAAATTTGAAATATCAATACCATATTTTTTACCAACGGCTATAGATCTTTTATCAGGGTGACTACCAACGTGATAATTAGCTGTTCCAGCTGAATCTACTATGAATCTGTTGATTGGAAGTTTTGATTTTAGTATACCTTCTGCTAAGGGAGAACGGCAAATATTCCCAAGGCAAACCATTAAAATTTTAATCATTTTAAAAAGAATTTAAACAGATAGTTTTTTACTTATATCTTCAACATATTTTCTGAATTGTTTATCTGTTGAAGTTAAATTATCTACTGTTTTGCAAGCATGAAGTACGGTTGCATGATCTCTTTTTCCTATTTGAGAACCAATACTTGCTAAGGATGCTTTTGTGAATTTTTTAGCAAAAAACATAGCCAATTGTCTTGCTTGAACAATATGACGTTTTCTGGTTTTTGATTGTAATGTGTCTATATCCATTTGGAAATAATCAGACACCACTTTTTGTATATAATCTATAGAAACTTCACGTTTGGTGTTTTTTACAAACTTCTCAACTATTTGTCTAGCAAGGTCAAGTGTAATTTCTTTTTTGTTGAAAGATGACTGTGCAATTAATGAAATGATGGCACCTTCAAGTTCTCTAACATTACTTTTAATGTTTTTTGCGACAAATTCAATGATATCATCAGGCATTTCAACGCCATCACGATATAATTTATTTTTTAAGATAGAAACTCTAGTTTCAAAATCTGGATTTTGTAATTCGGCAGAAAGTCCCCATTTAAAACGAGATAATAATCGTTGTTCAATATCTTGCATATCAACAGGTGCTTTATCACTTGTTAAAATAACTTGCTTACCATTTTGGTGTAAGTGGTTAAAAATATGAAAGAAAACATCTTGTGTGCCAGATTTTCCTGATAAAAATTGAACATCATCAATAATCAACACATCTATGATTTGATAAAAATGAATAAAATCATTTCTATTATTCTTTTTTACAGAATCAATATATTGTTGCGTAAATTTTTCGGCCGAAATATATAAAACGGTTTTTTCAGGATATTTATCTTTAATATCAACACCTATAGCGTGAGCTAAGTGAGTTTTACCTAAACCAACACCTCCAAATATTAATAATGGGTTAAAAGAAGTTCCTCCTGGTTTTGAGGCGACAGCTAAACCTGCACTTCTGGCTAAACGGTTTGAATCTCCTTCTAAGAAATTTTCAAAACTATAGTTTGGATTTAGTTGAGATTCAATTTTTACGTTTCGAATTCCTGGAATAATAAATGGATTTCTTAATTCTGGGTTTTTATTGTTTAGGGGAATATCTACCTCTTGAGATTTAACCGCTGTTCTATTAGAACTTGGTATCTTTTCTGTAAAAGGTTGTTTATTGCCATACGTGTTTTCCATTTTAATAATATAAACAAGTTTAGCTTTTTCACCTAACTCTTTTGTTAATGATACTTTCAGAATTTTTACATAGTGCTCTTCAAGCCACTCGTAAAAGAATTTACTAGGTACCTGAATACTTAATGCATTATCTGCAAGCTTAACTGCAATAATTGGTTCAAACCAAGTTTTGTATGCTTGCGGTTGGATATTATCCTTTATAAATTCAAGACAATTATTCCATACCGATTGCGCAGTTATACTCATTAATTTTTTTATTATGGTTTGTTAGTTAGTTTTTTTAACAGAGAAGTAATATTCTCAATCCCTTTTGTTTGACAAATATGTGAACAAAATTCTTAAAAAAAAAATCATTTGCTATTGAATATTAAGAAAAAAATCCCCATGTTTAGTCAGTAGCCGAAAGTACAAATTATTTTTAAATTACTTATATATAATTCGATGAAAAACAATTTTAAATACGACGAAATACAAATTAGAGTACGTTACGGTGAAACGGACCAAATGGGAGTAGTGTATCATGGGAATTACACATTATATCTAGAGATGGGGCGAATTGAGTGGTTAAGAAAATTGGGAGTTTCATATAAAAAAATGGAAGCTAGTGGTATTATGTTACCTGTAATTTCAATGTCACTAAACTTTAAAAAATCAGCGTGTTATGATGATGTAATTAATGTAAAAACTCAACTAAAAAATACCCCTACAGCTAAAATAGAATTTGAATATGAAATTACAGACGAAGATGGTAAAATTATTACCACAGCAACTACGGTTTTGGCTTTTATAGATATGAAAACGAACAGACCAGTTAGAGCGCCTCAATATATTTTAGACCTTCTTGAGAATTAATTTAAATTGTTTTAATGGAGACTTCAAAGGCATTGTTAAAAGTTTCAAAAACTATATCTGAATCTTTTTTTCTTACAGAAATAGTAATCTGACAATTTAATTCTAATTTTTGATTTATAATATCTAAGTTTTTTTCCTTAATGATACGCATCACCTTATTCATGTTTTTATAATCAAACGTGATGAGGTAACAAATATTAATAGTTTTTTCTATAATTGAAGCGTTTTCTAATGTAAGCTGAGCAGCGGTTTTGTAAGCATTTATTAAACCACCAACACCTAATTTAACACCTCCAAAATATCTTACTATCACAATTAAAATATTAGTCACTTCAAAGGATTGTATTTGCCCGTAAATAGGCATACCAGCAGAATTATTGGGCTCACCATCATCATTTGCTCTAAATGTGATGGTTTCTGTTCCTATTTGATAAGCATAACAACAATGTCTGGCAGCATGATGTGTTTTTTTTAATTCAATTAAATAATTTTTTACATCATCTTCATGAACTACTGGAAAGGCATAACCAAAAAACTTACTATTTTTATCCTTAAATAAGATTTCTTCTGAAGGGTTTTCAATGGTTTTATATGTATCGTTTTCAGTCAATTAACTTAGAATAAATCTTTTTTGGTTTTGAAAAGTGTTGTAACATCTTCTTTTTCGGCGTTTATATGCCAAACATGATAGCCTAATTTTTTTGCTGAGTTTATATTATCTAAAACATCATCTATAAACAATGTTTCTTTGGCAACAATATTATTTTCTTTTAAAACAAACTCAAAAATAGCAGCATTTGGTTTTCTTAGTGCTATTTCATGTGATAAATAAAATTTATCAAAACAGTTTTTAAAATCTTCATAAAAAGGAATATGCTCTTTTACCCAATTAATATGAATTTCGTTAGTATTGCTTAATAAAATGAGTTTATATTTTGATGATTTTTTAAGGTCTAATAAAAAATCTAATCTGTGTTTAGGAAAATCTTTCAACATAAAATTCCAGTTATCAATAAGCGCTTCTTCTGGAATGTTTGGGAAGTTTTCAGAATAAAATTCTATAAATTCTTCAGAAGACATGAATCCCTGCTCAAACAACGAATTAATCGCTATCATTTCATCAGGAAATTTTTTAAGCTTAAATAGTTTTAGAGCATTTTGTATGGCTCCATCAATGTCAAGATTTAAGAAAACGTTTCCAAAATCAAATACTATATTTTTAATCATTTATATACATATTAAGAATGTCTTCTTTAATTTTTGTTTTAGAAATTAGTTTTCCTGAAAAATTTGGAGATTTTGTGCCTTGTTTAAAAGCCTTTTCTCCAATGAAAATTCTGGCTTCATCCCATAGTTTTTCATTAATAAATGTCTGTAATGTTTTAGCGCCACCTTCAATAATAACAGATGTTATTTGGTTTTTATATAAGATATTACATATTTGTTTGGCTATGGGTTTTTTAAAATCAATGTCATTTTTACCAATGATAATAGTTTTTGCTTCATTGTTAAAAACGCTGCAGAATTTTGGTAAGTTATAGTTTTTGTCAATAACAATTCTAACAGGATTTTCGCCTGTCCAATCTCTAACAGTTAAACTTGGATTGTCTTGTAAAACGGTATTGGCACCAACTAAAATAGCTTGTTCTTCAGCACGCCATTGATGAACTAATTGTCTGGAGTATTCATTTGTAATCCATACTGGTTTTTGTTGGTTTTTGGTTTTCGGTGATATAAAACCATCTTTTGTTTCGGCCCATTTCAAAATAATATAAGGACGCTTTTTGTTGTGAAACGTAAAAAATCGCTTATGATGGATTTTACATTCGTTTTCTAAAACTCCAACGGTAACATGGCAACCAGCATTTTTTAGTTTTTCTATACCTTTGCCAGCTACTTTTTCATGCTCATCAATACAACCTATAACTATATTGGGAATTTTATGGGCAATAATTAAATCACTACATGGTGGTGTTTTTCCGTAATGACTACAAGGTTCGAGTGTGACGTATAAAGTAGCTTGATTTAATAGTGTTTTATCTTTAACAGAGTTAATAGCATTGACTTCAGCATGAGGTCCGCCGTATTTGCTTGTAAAACCTTCTCCAATAATCGTATTATTTAGAACAATTACACAGCCAACCATAGGATTAGGACGCGTGGTTCCTAAGCCATTTTTAGCAATTTCGATACATCTTTTTATGTATTTTTCATGTATATTCACATCGCAAAAATAAGATTAAAAAATGGGTATTAACAATATCGTTATAAGAGAAATTCAACCTCATGATAATGCTCAAATAGAACGTGTAATTAGAGCCTGTTTTCATGAGTTTAAAATTCCATTGGTTGGTACAGCTTATGAAGATGAAGAAACTCCTAAAATGTATGAATCGTTTCAAAATAAAAATGATGTTTATTTTGTCATTGAATTAGAAGGTGAAGTACTTGGTGGCGGTGGCGTTAAACCTTTAAAAGATTTTGAAGCAGATGATGTTTGCGAAATTCAAAAAATGTATTTCTCACCAAAAGTTAGAGGAAATGGCTTTGGTAAATTGTTATTTGAAAAATGTATGCAAGCAGCAAAAGAATTAGGTTATAAAAAGTGTTATTTAGAATCTGCTCCACAACTTAAAGCGGCGATTCATATTTATGAATCTTTTGGGTTTAAACATTTAAATGGTGCTTTAGGAAATACCGGACACTTTTCTTGTGGTGTTTGGATGATTAAAGATTTATGAAATTAAAACAGATTAAGGACTTATTCCAAAGTGAATTAAAGGAGTTATATGAAGTAGAAGAAATAGATCATTTCTTTTTTATGCTTACTGAATTTTATTTAAGTGTAAACCGTCTTCAGCTTGCTTTAAATCCTGAGATTATTGTTACCAATGAAAAAAATGAACTTTTCAAGGAAGCATTAAAGTCTTTTAAAAATTATCTACCTATACAATATATAATAGGTGAAACAGAATTTTTTGGTTTACCATTCAAGGTCAATTCAAGTGTATTAATACCAAGACCAGAAACTGAAGAATTGGTTGAATGGATTTTAAAAAGACAAGTAACAAATAAAAATCAACTTAGAATTTTAGATATAGGAACAGGTAGTGGTTGTATTGCCATTTCATTGGCTAAAAATTTGCCTAATGCCAAGGTTTATGCGTTAGATATTAGTAATGATGCCTTAAAAATTGCTATCAAAAATGCACAATTAAATCATGTAAATATAGAGTTTATTAAAGCCAATATATTAAATTCAAACGCATGGAATTCAGAGTTTAAAAATTTAAAGTTTGATATCATTGTATCTAATCCTCCTTATGTTCGCGAGTTGGAAAAAGAACATATGAAATCCAATGTTTTAGATAATGAACCACATTTGGCGTTGTTTGTTGATGATGAAAATCCATTAAAATTTTACAAGGCCATAACACAATATGCTGTTGATAATTTAAGCACTCATGGTGATTTGTTTTTTGAAATCAATGAGTATCTTGGAAGCCAAATGATTCAATTATTAAAGAACTATAATTTTAATGATATTGAATTAAAACAAGATATTTTTAAAAAAGACAGAATGATTAAAGGAACTAAAAAAGGATGAAATCAATATCTGTATTTTGTGGTAGCAGTGAAGGAAATGATGATTATATTATTTCTCAGGCTTATACTTTAGGTGTTGAGTTTGCTAAAAAAGACATCACTTTGGTATATGGCGCTGCAAAAATTGGCATCATGGGACAAGTAGCCAAAGGCGTGATAGATTATCACGGAAAAACTATTGGTGTAATTCCTGAATTTTTAAAATTAAAGGAAGTTTATCATCCAAATCTCTCAGAGCTCATTGTAACAGAAAACATGCATCAAAGAAAAGTAATCATGTATGAGAAAAGTGATGGTTTTATGATTCTTCCTGGCGGATTTGGTACTATGGATGAATTTTTTGAAATTACAACCTGGGGACAATTAGGATTACATTCAAAGCCTATTGGAATTTTAAACCTTTCTGGGTTTTATGATGATTTGTTAGCCTTGGCTCTCACCATGGTTAAAAAAGGATTTTTAAAACAAGCTAATTTTGATGCTGTAGTTGTTGATACTACAATTGAAGGACTATTAGATAAAATGAATAAATACAAGGCGTTACCTACACCAAAATGGATAAAAAAGGAGCAAGTATAAAATGAGTATAAAACAGCAAATAGATCAGCTTAGAAATGAGTTAAACGAACATAACTATAATTATTATGTTCTTGATACGCCAACTATTTCTGATTTTGAATTCGATATAAAACTAAAAGAACTTCAAGAACTAGAAGCAAAACATCCTGAGTTTTTTGATGCTAATTCGCCTTCGCAACGAGTTGGCGGGGAAATAACCAAGAATTTTGAAACGCTTCCTCATGAGTTTAGAATGTATTCTTTAGATAATTCATATTCTAAAGAAGATTTAAAAGATTGGGAAATTAGAACTAAAAAGTTAATTGATGGAGACATTCAATACACTTGTGAACTTAAATATGATGGTGCTTCTATTAGTTTAACCTATGAAAAAGGTATTTTAGTTAGAGCATTAACTAGAGGTGATGGTTTTCAAGGTGATAATGTAACCGCTAATGTAAAAACCATAAAGTCGGTTCCTTTAAAATTGAAAGGTGATTTTCCTGCTAAATTTGATATTCGTGGTGAAATTGTTTTGCCTTTTGATGGCTTCAATAAAATGAATGAAGAGCGCATTGAAATAGGTGAGGAACCATATAGGAATCCTAGAAATACAGCTTCAGGAAGTTTAAAATTACAAGATAGTGCAGAAGTAGCAAAACGCCCATTGGAATGTTTATTATACAATTTAACAGGAATAAATCTTGGTGTAAATACACAATTTGAAAGTTTAGAAAAAGCCAGACAATGGGGTTTTAAAGTACCAAACGCTTCAAAACTTGTAAACTCGTTGGATGAGGTTTTTGAGTTTATTAATTATTGGGATATCCATCGTCATGATTTACCTTATGAAACTGATGGTGTTGTTATTAAAATAAACAGTTTACAACAACAAGAAGAATTAGGTTATACAGCAAAATCACCACGCTGGGCAATAGCTTATAAGTTTAAAGCCGAACAAGTTTCAACTAAATTAAATAGTATTTCATACCAAGTTGGTAGAACAGGAGCCATTACACCAGTTGCTAATTTAGAACCTGTTGACTTGGCTGGTACTATTGTAAAAAGAGCGTCTTTACATAATGCAGATCAAATTGAAAAATTAGATATACGAATAGGTGATGAGGTATTTGTTGAAAAAGGAGGAGAAATCATTCCCAAAATTATTGCAGTAGATTTAAGTAAACGATTGCCAAATTTAAAACCTACACAATATATTACCCATTGTCCTGAATGTCACACTGAATTAGTGAGGCAAGAAGGAGAAGCTCAGCATTATTGTCCAAACTATAATGGTTGTAAACCTCAAATTATTGGACGTATCCAGCATTTTATTTCAAGAAAAGCAATGGATATTGAAGGACTTGGTGGAGAAACAGTCGCTTTATTAGTTAATGCTGGACTTATTAGTAATTATTCTGATTTATATGAATTAACTAAAGAACAAGTTATTCCATTAGAAAGAATGGCAGAAAAGAGTGCAGATAATTTAATTCAAGGGATTAAACAATCTGTTAATATTCCGTTTGAACGTGTTTTATATGCTTTAGGAATACGCTATGTAGGTGAAACTGTTGCTAAAAAGCTTGCTAAACACTATAAAAACATTAATGCGATAGCTAATGCAAGTCAGGATGATTTAATTAATGTAGATGAAATTGGTGTGAAAATTGCCGAAAGCGTAAAAGAGTTTTTTGAATCTGAAGAAAATGTTTTAATTATTGAAAGGTTAAAACAGTTTGGGTTAAAATTAGAAATCTCTGCAGAGCAATTAGAAGGACAAACAGATAAACTAAAAGGGCTTACAATAGTGATTTCAGGAGTTTTTGAAACAGTATCAAGAGATGAGCTTAAAAAACTTATTGAAGATAATGGAGGAAAGGTGAGTAGCTCTATTTCATCAAAAACCAGTTTTATTGTAGCTGGTGATAATATGGGACCAAGTAAAAAACAAAAGGCAGTGGAATTAAATATTCTTTTAATAAATGAATATGAATTCTTACATAATATAAAATAATATCGATAAAATACATTTTTTTATCGTTTATATGTGATTTTTTTTTATATATTTGGGCTTTAATTATAAAATTATAGTCATGAACAAGTATAAAGTCATGGTTGGTTTAGTGTTATTAGTTTACTTAGGATTTGTTGTTTTTCAGTTTTCTAACAATGATTATTGGGCTACAGCCTTAGATGCTATTCTACTACCATTAATAACTATCGCATACTTTCAAAGTGAGTCTAAACCAAGTTTATTTTTCACTATTTTTTTAATATGCTATTCTATTTCTGACTTAATGGTTTTTATCATTGATTTAATACCTTATAGCTATTATTACCATGTTGGTAATGGCTTATATGTTATTGCATATTTAGCACTTCTAATTAAAATTTTAAAGTCATTATCATTTCAGCATATTATTAAGAATTTTAAATTACATCTTATTGTTTTAATGGGATTAAATTTTTATATAGCCTATGTGCTGCAAGTTATTGTAAATCCGTATGTTGAGATGACTAATAAATATTTTGTAGAAATTTTTTATAATGTAGTTATGCTATTAGTTTTATCGGCTTCATTACTTAATTATTTTTACAAGGATAATAAAAAGTCTTTATTAATATTTTTGGGTTCTTTATCAATAGTTTTTTCAGAAGTAATTGGTGTTGCATACATGTATGTTGCTAAACAAGATTTATTAAATTTCTTAACTACTTCATTAACTCTGCTAGCTTTCTATTTTTATTGTAAGCAATCAAATCTTAATAATGAAGAAGAAATTAACCAATTTGTTTCTTAAAAATTACAGGAATATCTTTTCTGTATAGTATTAAAATAACTAGTGCTAGTATAAATGTTATAACAGCGGTTATAAAAAGGATACCTCCATCATTATTTATAACAATTCCTAACTGAGTTAAATGCATCATAATTGCGCCTCCTATTATTCCTAATGTTATTACTGCTCCTACCCAAACTGTTTTAGGAATTAATAATAAAATACTTGCTATTAATTCTATAATACCTATTGCAATTCTGCCAATTGGTTCTAAACCAACTTTTGTAAAAATGTAAACACTGTCTGGATGAGCTGTAAATTTAAAACGTAAAGTTTGTATTAAAATTATTGCGACTAATAATCTTAATATGAGAGGTAAATGTTTTTTCATTTTATTAACTAATTTTAAATTTTTGTCGAGATTTTATCTAATTCATTTCTTTTTTGATTTTTTTTCTTAAATAAATTATTTAAAATAGCATTTCATCGATAAAATTAAATGTTATATCGATAAAAACTTTTTTATTACTATATTTGAGTAACCTACTTATGATATTGAATTATGAAACCTCTGCCTTTATTTAGTTTCAACAAAGTGTTTTTTGGGGCATTATTCCTTTTAATTGTTTTAAACATAATAGGAACTGTTAGTGAAGATGCCTTATTTTTACAATCAACAAAACCATTGTTTATACCAGTGTTTCTTATCTTCTTTTTTATAAAAAATAAGACTATTAGTATTCCATTTATTTTATTTTTTATTTATTCTTTTTTAGGAGATTCTGCTTCAATGGTTTTTTCTAATAATATATTTTTAAAAGCCTCAAGTGTCATGTACTTTTTAAGTTATTTGTGTTTGGTGGGCTTTGTATTTCCTAAATTTAAATTTGAAGAACTTAATAAAGTCATAACAGTTTACCTGATTTTAGTAGTGTTAATAAATGTGTACTTTTTGTATGTTGTTTATGGTATTTTAAAAACTATTATACCAGATAGTTTAGAGTTGTTTTTATTTGGAATGAAAAGTATCTCTTTAATAGTATTGTTTATTATTGCTTTTGGAGTTTATTTAAATTCTGAAACTAAGCATTCTATTTTGTTTTTGATAATGGCTTTATGTTTTGTATTTAGTGATATTTTATATTACGTAAGCCAATACTATGTGTACCATTGGAGCTTTTTAATGTTTGATAGAATATTACATGTTTTAGGGCTTTTTTACCTATTCAATTATATTATTGAGTATAATAAAAGTTATAAACAAGAACTTGTGAAAGAAGATAAATTGCCTGCTAACAATATTTTAGCTTAAACAATTATTGAAGTTCCGTTTGCTACTTTATTTTTTGCTGAATCAAAATAAAAATCTATTTTACCTAAGTTAATACCATAGCAACCTACTTGGTTTACAAGTATATTATTACCATCTTTATTTTTAACAATAGTAGGTTTCTTTAAAAATGTGTGAGTATGTCCTCCAATAATTAAATCAATATCTTTAGTAGCTTCTGCAAGTTTTAAATCGCTTATTTTAGTTGTTTCATTTTTATAATTATACCCAAGATGTGATAAGCAAATTATTAAATCACACTTTTCATTAGTTTTTAAAATACGTGTCATGTCTTGAGCAATTTCAATAGGATCAAGATACTTAGTTTCTTTTCTCAATAAAGGATCTACTAAGCCTTCTAGTTCAATACCCAAACCAAAAACACCTATTTTAATGCCATTTTTATTAAATGTTTTATAAGGCTTTACATGGCTGTCCATAATTGTGTTTGAAAAATCATAATTAGCCGAAATAAATTCAAATGTAGCATGTGGTAATTGGGTAAATAAACCATCAATACCATTATCAAAATCATGATTTCCAATAGTAGCTGCATCATATTTTAGCATACTCATAAGTTTAAACTCAAGCTCACCACCATAATAGTTAAAATATGGCGTGCCTTGAAAAATATCACCAGCATCTAATAATAGAGTGTTTGGGTTTTCTTTCCTAATAGATTCAATTAAACTAGCTCTTCTTGCTACGCCACCTTTATTCGCATTTCTTCCATCTTCAGGGCCAAATGGGTCGATATGACTGTGTACGTCATTAGTATGAAGAATCGTGATTTTTTTTATTTCAGAAGCTGTTGTAAATGAAGATAAACTTAAACCTCCTAAAGTTATTAATGCCGTTCCTGCCGATGTTTGTTGTATAAAATGTCTGCGTTTCATTTTAAATACTATTTTTTTATTTGAATAAATCTATCATCAATAACAGGACTAATGGTATCAACTTTTTTAAAATAATCTATAAGCACATTTCTAATTTTATAATTTAAATCATATACGCTATCGTTTGGTTTAAAAAAAGTCATATTGTCGCCTCCATTATATAAATAGTCGTTGGTTGTAACATAATATGTTTTAGAATCATCAATTTTTTTGTCTTTTATGCTAGCATCAATAACGTTAAAATCTTTATCCATACTCAATTTTAGTTTGGATATAGGATGGGCTTTTTTAGTTTTACATAAATAGCTAATTAAGCTGTCAATTTGGGTTCCTTTAAGAGCAACAACTACCAAAGTGTTTTCAAAAGGCATTAATTCAAAAGCAGTTCTTGTGGTTATATTTCCTTTTGAAATGATAGAGCGAATACCACCATGATTTAATATAACCATATCAATATCTTTTCCTGTTCTAGCTTTAAAAACAGGATAGGCTTGGTCATAAACGGCATCAGCCATAAAATTACCAATAGCCGTATTAAAGTCTCCTTCAGATTTTGAATAAGTATGTGCAGAGTAAGCCAAAATACTATCTAAATCTTTCACAACATGATCTCGATAGGGCTTAATAAAATTATCAATTTCAGTATTTGTTTTAAGACTGTCGTTGATTGTAATTTGTTGCCCTTCAATTTTGTATGGATGTAAATTGTGTGGCTTGCAACTAAAAAAAATAAAAATATTTAACAAAAAAATAAATTGTGTAAACCTCATATATAAATCGAATAATTTTGAATGTAGTTTTGTTACATTTGCACAAACCATAAAGATAAATGATTTTAAAGGTTTTTAAGGAAAAATCTAATAAAAAGTGCTTAAACAAAATGTTATTAAATCGTGACGTAATTGTCAATGATAGTAAGATTAAAAGTTTAGGTATTATTATTCATGTTGATGAAATTGATGACTTTGAATTATTTAGAGGATTGTATAAAGAATTAAAAATTCTACCAAATAATTTAAAAGTAATAGCTTACTCAAGCAGCAATAAAGATAAACTAAGTTCTTGGGATACATGCTTTAATAATAAAGATTTTGGCTGGAATGGTACTATTAAAAACGTTGAGTTAAAAACTTTTTTAGATACCAAATTTCATGCTTTAATAAGTTATTATGCTAACGATGTGTTAGAACTAAAATTGTTAACTGTTTTATCTCAGGCACCATTTAAAATAGGCATTTTGCAAACCGATAATCGCATTAATGATTTAATAATAAAAACCAATTCAAATGAGTTCAGCGTATTTAAACATGAACTTGTAAAATACTTAACTATATTAAAAAAAATTAAAAATGAATAGTAAATTCCTAGGTACTGGAGTCGCTTTGGTAACACCTTTTAAATCCGACTTAAGTATTGATCATGAGGCATTAGCAAATATTGTTAATTTCAACGTAAATAACGGAACTGATTATCTTGTTATTTGTGGTACAACAGGTGAAAGTGTAACCATAACAAAACAAGAAAAAAAGGATGTTATTGCAACGATTGCTAAGGCAAATAAAGGAAGATTGCCTATGGTTTTAGGTATTGGTGGAAATAATACAGCTCAAGTTATTGAAGAAATTAACGAAACAGATTTGAGTATTTTTGATGCCATTTTATCTGTATCGCCATATTATAGCAAACCAACTCAAGAAGGTTTATATCAGCACTTCAAAGCCATTTCTGAAGCTTCACCAATAGATGTTATTTTATACAATGTACCTGGTAGAACTTCAAAAAATATGGAACCAGAAACCACACTAAGACTAGCAAACGATTTTAAAAATGTTGTTGCAGTTAAAGAAGCAGGTAATAATGTAGCTCAATATCTAAAATTATTAAAAGACAAACCGGAAGATTTCCTAGTTATTTCAGGTGATGATGATTTAGCATTGGGTGTTGTTTTAGCTGGTGGTGCTGGCGTTATTTCTGTAATAGGTCAGGCATTTCCAAAAGAATTTTCTCAAATGATTAAGTTAGGATTGCAAAAAGAGGTAAATCAGGCTTATGCTATTCATTATAAATTAATGGATGTTATTGGATATATTTTTGAAGAAAACAATCCTGCTGGTATTAAAGCGGTGTTTGAAGCACTAAACTTATGTCAAGATACTGTAAGATTGCCATTAGTTCCTGCTTCAAATAAATTAAAAGAAAAAATAAAGAGTTTTATTGACAACTTTTAAATAAAAGTTAAAAATTACTTAAACACGGTGATTGCCATAAATCAAGGTTTATTTTAGCTTAAAATAATATTTTTAAAATCCATATTAAAACCTTAATTTTGCAAACTGTTTTTCAATTTATGAAGAAGTATATTTACATAGTAATAGTATTATTAACTTTAAGCGCTTGTAGCGAATATCAAAAGGCCTTAAAATCTGAAGATACCGCAACAAAATTTAAGTTAGGGGAAGAGTTATATAATGCTGGCAAGTACGAAAAAGCTAATAAACTTTTTGCTCAAATTGTACCTGATTATAGAGGAAAACCACAAGCAGAAAAATTAATGTATTTGTATTCTCAGTCATTTTATAAAATGAAAGATTATTACATCTCAGGATATCAATTTGAGCGTTTTGCTTCTAGTTACCCTAAAAGTGAAAAATTAGCAGAAGCAACTTTTTTAAGTGCAAAAAGTAATTATATGCTGTCTCCGGTTTATACTAAAGATCAAAAGGAAACAAAACAAGCTATTGAAAAACTTCAAGAATTTATCAATTTATTTCCTGATTCAGAATTTGTACCAGAAGCCAATGCTTTAGTAAAAGAGTTAGATTATAAACTAGAATTAAAAGCCTTTAGCATTGCCAAACAATATAAAGATATAGCTCCGGGATACACCAAAGATTTTCAAGCAGCTATTAAATCTTTTGATAATTTTCTTTTTGAGTTTCCAGGTTCTACTTTGCGTGAAGATGCTTTGTTTCACAGATTTGATGCTATATATCAAGAAGCAATAAATAGTGTTGAATATAAAAAACAAGGAAGATTGAATGCAGCCAAAGTGAGTGCCGATGCATTTAAAAAATCATATCCGAATTCAAAGCATATGGATGAGGTAAATACAATGTCTCAAAAAATTGAAGAAGAATTAAAAAATTATAGTAATAAAGTTAATATATAATGAAAGCTTTATATTCCATAAATTATTAAACTTACAAAATAATAATTTAAGGAACATAAAAGTTTATATGTGACAAATAAGATTCAATAAAAAGTAACACATGAAAATAGATTTAAAAAAAACCAATGCTCCTGTTAATACTATTACGTATGACAGAAATCAAATTGATGAAGCTACAGAAAATATCTATGAGTCAATATCAATCATTTCAAGACGTGCAGAGCAAATTAATTCAGAAATTAAAAGAGAATTAATTGATAAGTTAGAAGAATTTGCTACTTACAATGATAGTCTTGAAGAAATTTTTGAAAACAAAGAGCAAATCGAGGTGTCTAAATTTTACGAAAAATTACCAAAACCTCATGCATTAGCTGTTCAAGAATGGCTAACAGATAAAATTTATTTTAGAAATACTGAGGAAGATACTCAGGAATAATTTCACCATGTCAATATTAAGCGGCAAAAATATACTTTTAGGCATTAGTGCTGGTATAGCCGCTTATAAAACAGCTTCGTTAGTTAGGTTATTTGTAAAGGTAGGTGCCAATGTAAAAGTGGTGATGACACCAGCTTCAAAAGAATTTGTTACGCCTTTAACCTTATCAACACTTTCAAAAAATCCAGTATTTTCATCATTTACTTCAGATGATGACGATAATGCTGTTTGGAACAGTCATGTAGAATTAGGTCTTTGGGCCGATTTAATGATAATAGCTCCAGCAACAGCTAATACCTTATCAAAAATGTCAAATGGCGTTTGTGATAATTTATTATTAGCAACTTATCTATCAGCAAAATGCCCCGTTTACTTTGCTCCAGCAATGGATTTAGATATGTATAAACATCCTTCTACAACACGTTCTTTTCATGTTTTAAAGAGTTTTGGAAATATTATAATTCCAGCAACCAGTGGAGAATTAGCAAGCGGATTGGTAGGAGAAGGCAGAATGGCTGAACCTGAAGATATTCTTACTTTTATTGAAAATAATATCTTGGATAATCTTCCTCTCAAAGGAAAAAAAGTACTTATTACTGCTGGACCAACTTATGAAGCCATTGATCCAGTAAGATTTATAGGGAATCATTCAAGCGGAAAAATGGGTTTTGAAATAGCCAAAGCAGCAGCAAATTTAGGAGCTGAGGTGATTTTAATATCTGGCCCAACAGCACAAACAGTTTCTCATAGTTTGATTAAAGTTGTTTCTGTTGTTTCTTCTGAAGACATGTATAATGCCGTGCATATATATTATAATGAAGTTGATATAGCTATTCTTTCAGCCGCTGTAGCCGACTTTAAACCTAAACAAGTTGCTTCTCAGAAAATAAAAAAGAAGGAAAACACGTTAACATTAGAATTAGAAAAAACTAAAGATATTTTAGCATCTTTAGGAGCTATTAAAAAGCAGCAATTTTTAGTTGGATTTGCATTAGAAACTCATGATGAATTAGAACATGCAAAAGGAAAATTAAAAGCTAAGAATTTAAATTTAATTGTTTTAAATTCGTTAAACGATAAAGGTGCAGGTTTTCAAACCGAAACCAATAAAGTAACGTTTATTGATGATAAAGAACATATAACTGAATTTCAATTGAAATCTAAAGCAGATGTGGCAAAAGATTTAATGAATGAAATTATAAAACAAATGAATGCGTAACATCTTATTTATCTTATTTCTTTCTTTTGGTTTAACAAGTTTTTCACAAGAACTTAATTGTAGTGTTGTGGTCAATGCCCAGCAAACAGGTAGTGAGAATTTAACAATTTTCAAAACTTTAGAAAAGCAATTAACAGAGTTTGTAAATAATACGAAATGGACAAATAGAACGTTTGCACCACAAGAGCGCATTAATTGTAGTATGGTAATTAGTATTACAAATTACAGCGGAGAAGCTTTTCAAGGAACCATTCAAGTGCAATCTTCAAGGCCAGTTTACGGCTCATCTTACAGTACACCACTTTATAATGTTAATGATAAAGACTTTACTTTTAGATATTTAGAATTTCAAAACCTAATTTTTAATCCAACTCAATTTGAATCAAACTTAGTATCTGCCGTAGCATTTCATATTTATATGGTTTTGGCGTTGGATGCAGATTCTTTTTCAAAAAATGGAGGTGATGTTTACTTAAAACAAGCACAAGCCATTGTAAATTATTCTCAACAAGAGAATTATAAAGGATGGAAACTTGAAGATGGTTTACAAAGTAGATTCGCTTTAATTGACAACATAGTATCACCTACATTTAAGGAGTACAGAGATGTGATGTATAGCTACCATAGAGAAGGATTAGATGTTATGAGTGAGAATGCCAAACAAGCCAAGGAAAAAATTGCAGCTTCTTTAAAGCCGTTTGAAGCTATGAATAGCAGAAGACCCAATTCATTTCTTTTACGTACTTTTTTTGATGCCAAGTCAGATGAAATTGAACAAATTTTTAGCGATGGACCAAGCGTTAATATTGCTAGTTTTCAAGAAACCTTACAAAAAGTAGCTCCAACCTATGCAAGCAAATGGAGAAATATTAAATTTTAAGTTGTTTTAAAATTAAAACTCAACTATCTTTAGTTTCATAATTTTTAATCTGTTTATCAAAGTTGCTAACCTCATTATCTATACAGAATTACGCTTTAATTGATAATCTTCATGTTGATTTCAATAACGGATTATCAATAATTACTGGTGAAACTGGTGCCGGAAAATCCATTTTATTAGGCGGTTTATCCTTAATTCTAGGAAAACGTGCCGATTTAAGTAGTTTAAAAGATACTTCACAAAAATGTATTATTGAAGCTGTTTTTGATGTATCTAATTATAATCTTAAATCACTTTTTGAATCAGAAGATTGTGATTATGAAAATCAAACCATCATCAGAAGAGAAATTTTGCCATCTGGAAAATCAAGAGCTTTTGTTAATGATTCACCTGTTAATCTTAATAATTTACAAGTTATTGGTGAGCGTTTAATTGATATTCATTCGCAGCACCAAACCATGCAATTGGTAAGCAATGATTTTCAATTTCAAGTGATTGATGCTTTAGCAAATAACGATGACTTTCTTCAACAATACAAAACAGAACTAAAAGAGTATAAAACACTTCAAAAAGAACTTAAGGAATTACTTGTTTTTCAAGCAGAAGCCATTAAAGAGCATGATTACAATTTGTTTTTATTAAATGAATTAATAGAAGCCAATCTTATTGAAGGTGAACTTGAATTGCTTGAAGAAGAACATGAAACACTAAGTAATGTTGAAGCCATAAAAGAAAAACTATCAGAATCTTACCAACTTTTAAATGATGAGCAAATCGGTGTATTGACGTCACTTAAGGAATTAAAAAACAATTTCTTAAAGTTAAAAAGTTATTCATCAAAATATGAAGATTTGTTTCATAGAGTAGAAAGTAGTTTTATTGAAATAGATGATGTTTACAGAGAAATTGACAGAATGTATGATACTCTTGAAGCAGACCCTAAACGTTTAGAAGAAGTCAATTCTAAGTTATTAAAAATTAATAATTTATTACAAAAACACACGGCTAATGATATTTCTGAACTTATTAAGATTAAAAATCATTTAGATGAAAAAGTATTAATTACTGAAAATCTTGATGATACCATTCAAAAAAAGCATAAAGAAATAGAGCTTAAAACGGTTCAATTAGATACTATTGCTAATCAAATTCATACCAATAGAGAAACCGCTATACCAAATTTGATTTCTCAATTAGAAACTATTTTAAGTAGTTTGGGTATGCCTAATGCACAATTTAAAATTGAATGTGTTTTTGGTGATAGTTTTTACTCTAACGGAAAAGATGAGCTTTCTTTTTTGTTTTCGGCAAATAAAGGCGGACAGTTTAATGAGCTTAAAAAAGCAGCTTCTGGTGGTGAATTATCTAGAATTATGTTAGCTATTAAATCGGTGCTTTCAAAATATATTCAGTTGCCAACTATTATTTTTGATGAAATTGACACAGGTGTTTCAGGTGAAATTTCAAATAAAATGGGAGATATTATGTTGCTTATGAGCAAAACCATGCAAGTCATTTCAATCACCCATTTGCCTCAAATAGCCGCTAAAGGTCACACGCATTTTAAAGTATATAAAGAAGATATTAATGAGGTAACAACAACCAATTTAAAAAAGTTAAATCATGACGAGCGCATTGTTGAAATTGCGCAAATGTTAGGAGGTTTAGAAATGTCATCTTCTGCCATTGCACATGCAAAAGAATTATTGAATTAATTGTATCTTTGACCACTTATTAAACAAATTAACGAATCAACATATAAACTAAAAAGCATGTCATATAATTTACTAAAAGGAAAGAAGGGAATCATTTTTGGAGCTTTAGACTCAAACTCAATTGCTTGGAAAACAGCTGAACGTGTTCATGAAGAAGGTGGACAATTTGTTTTAACAAACGCACCAGTAGCCATGCGTATGGGACAAATTAATGAATTAGCTGAAAAAACAGGTTCTCAAATCATTCCTGCTGATGCAACTTCTTTAGAAGATTTAGAAAATTTAGTAGCAAAATCAATGGAAATTCTTGGCGGAAAAATTGATTTTGTATTGCATTCTATTGGAATGTCTATCAATGTTCGTAAAGGAAAACATTACACCGATCAAAACTATGAATGGACACAAAAAGGAACAGATGTTTCTGCAATGTCTTTCCATAAAGTAATGCAAACGCTTTACAAAGCAGATGCTATGAATGAATGGGGAAGTATTGTTGCTTTAAGTTATATGGCTGCCCAACGTGTATTTCCAGATTATAATGATATGGCCGATAATAAAGCGTATTTAGAAAGTATTGCGCGTAGTTTTGGCTATTTTTTTGGAAGAGATAAAAAGGTTCGTGTCAATACCATTTCACAATCGCCAACACCAACAACGGCTGGAAGTGGTGTAAAAGGTTTTGACGGTTTTATTGCGTATGCTGATAAAATGTCGCCACTTGGTAATGCTACAGCTTTAGATTGTGCTAATTATACAGTATCTTTATTTAGTGATTTAACTAAACGTGTAACACTACAAAATCTTTATAATGATGGCGGTTTTAGTAACATGGGCGTAAGTGATGCCGTTATGGAAACATTTATGAAAGAATAATTTTTACATTGATAATATAAACTAGCCACCAATAAAACGGTGGCTTTTTTGATTGGTTTAGTTACATTTGTATTATGCAATTACAGGTTTCATTTATCATTCCAGTTTTTAATCGTCCTGACGAAATACAAGAGCTTTTACAAAGTTTTACGGAGTTAAAAACTAATGAAAATTATGAAATTGTCATTGTTGAAGATGGTTCAACTATGTCTTCAAAACAAGTTGTTGAAACGTTTAAGAATAAACTCCATATTTCTTATTTTGTAAAAGAAAATTCTGGACCAGGTGATTCCAGAAATTTTGGAATGAATCATGCTAAAGGAAATTACTTTATCATTTTAGATTCTGATTGTGTTTTACCTTCAAATTATTTAGATGAAGTTTTAAATAGCTTAAAAGATGATTATGTTGATTGTTTTGGTGGACCAGATACAGCTCACGAATCATTTTCAAACCTTCAAAAAGCTATTAATTTTTCCATGACGTCGTTCATCACTACTGGTGGTATTCGTGGCAATAAAAACAGTGTGAACAGATTTCAGCCAAGAAGTTTTAACATGGGAATTTCAAAAAAAGCATTTGAAGACTCAAAAGGTTTTGGAAGCATTCATCCAGGTGAAGATCCAGATTTAACTATAAGACTTTGGAATTTAGGATATACAACAAAATTAATTCCCAATGCTTTTGTGTTTCATAAAAGACGCATTTCTTGGCAAAAATTTTACAAGCAAGTATATAAATTTGGGTTGGTTAGACCCATTTTAAATCAATGGCATCCAAGTACAAAAAAAATCACCTATTGGTTTCCTACGTTGTTTTGTTTAGGTTTATTAACAAGCATAGCCTTATTTTTAATAAATTTTAAATGGGCTTTATTGGTTTATATCGTGTATGTTTTAATAACGTTTATTTCGGCTTTGGCAGTAACTAAAAAATTAACGGTGGCATTGCTTTCAATGTTGGCAATTTTAGTGCAATTTTTTGGGTATGGTTATGGTTTTGTAAAATCAACGGTATGGTTAAATATTTCAAACAAGAAGCCAGAAATACTTTTTCCTGAGTTATTTTTTAAAATAAAATGATAAAAAAGTTAAAAACAAATACTATTCCTAGTATAAAGAACAGAAAAATAAATGTGTTTTTTTTGTTTCTATTATTGTCGTTTATAATTTTAATTTTTTCAAAATTATCAAAGGATTTTACAAATACGATTGTTTTTGATATTCATAAAATTAATGTACCTAAAGAATACGTGATTTTAAATGATTCAAATCAAAAGTTACATATCACATTAAAAACACATGGTTTTAATTGGCTTAAATACTATATTTCAAAACCCGAAATAACCATTGATTTTTCAAAAGATGTTAAAAAAAGTGCTAATTCATATGTTTGGGATAACTCTAAAATTTTTATAAATAGAGAATTAGAATTTGGAAATCAAGTAGAATTACTTAACGTAAATCCTGATAAACTTTATTTTAAGTTTGATGTTAATTCTATAAAAAATGTTCCGGTAGTTGTTAATGCCGATATTCAGTTTACTCCAGGTTATGATGCGTTTAATTTAAGTAAAATTCAACCAGATTCCATTCAAATAGTTGGCCCAAAGGAATTGGTAAACCATATTAAAAGTATAGAAACAGAAAAAATTACTTTAGAAAACATAAAATCAGATGTGTTAAAGCGTGTAAAACTAAAAATACCTAAGAACAACAATGATTTAATTTTTTCAAATGATGAAGTAAGTTTAAGCTTAAAAGTTGAAAAGTTTACCGAAGGAACTTTAAAAGTGCCCATCATATTAACAAATGTTCCAGATAATTTGAGTATTAAATATTTTCCCAAAACCATCAATGTTATTTACTATACCAGCCTTAATAACTTTAATGAAATTTCGGCTAAAGATTTTAAAGTAATCTGTGATTTTAGTAAAGTTAGTGACAGTCAAACATTTTTATTACCAGAATTAAATAAAACCACAAATAAAGTTAAAACGGCAAAAATTAACGAACAGCACATTGAGTTTATAATAACTGAATAACAATTATTAAAAAAATCATGAAAATTGTAGGACTCACAGGAGGTATAGGAAGCGGCAAAACTACAGTAGCAAACATGTTTCATGCTTTAGGAGTTCCTGTTTATATTGCTGATGAAGAAGCTAAAAAGTTAATGACTTCATCAAAAGTTATTAAAAGAAAACTTATAACCTTATTTGGTGATGATGCTTATATTAATGGTACATTAAATAAACCATTTATAGCTAAAACTATTTTTAATGACAAGACAGTTTTAGAAAAAATGAATCACATCATTCATCCAAGAGTTGGCAGTCATTTTAAAAAATGGATGCTAAAACAAAATGCACCATATGTTATTAAAGAAGCTGCTATTTTATTTGAAAATGGTTCTTATATGCAATATGACTTCATCATAACGGTTACTGCTTCAAAAGAGTTAAAAATAAAACGCTTACTAAAAAGAGATAACACTACTAAACAAAACATTGAAACCATTATGAAAAATCAATGGAGTGATGAAGAAAAAATAAAGCGTTCTAATTTTGTAATTATAAATTCAGAATTAGAAAATACAAGCCAACAAGTCGCTAAAATTCATCAACAAATTCTTGAAACTATTTAAAAATTCTTAAACTTTAACATTTTTGTTAATGTAAGGTTAAAACGCAAGATAGCTAAATGTTAAAATGTTAATTTTGAACAATGAGCAAGAGAGTATTTGTCCTATTGGTTCTGTTAATGAGTATGTCTTTAATAGGAATCATATTTGTTCAGGCCTATTATATTAAAGATTCTGTTAAGAATGAAAAGGAGCGCTTTGAATTTAATGTAAAAAAAGCATTGAATTATGTGTCTAATGCCATTGAAGACAAAGAATTAGATACGTATTTTGAGAAGTATCAAAAATTAATAAGTGATAAGGATATTGATTCTGTTTCAGTATCTCAATTATTTATTTATCAACAAAATAACAATACCAAAGAAACACTTATATATAAAAGTGGAGTTTTAGAAGAAAACTATAAATTATCTTCATCGCTCTTTGACATAGGTTTAGATAGTGCAAATATTAAAAGCATCATTGGAAGCTCAAATCTTGAAGTTTATAAAAACGACGATATTTCTAACAAAGACTTAAAAAAATCACCTATTGTAAATATTATTAATAGTGGCAGATTATTGGATGCCGAAAGAAATTATTTTAATAAACAATTTAAAGCTTTAACAAAAACAATTCCAGTTTATCAACGTGTTACCAATCAACAAATTTCAAGTCTTTTAAGAAAAAAACTTAACGAAGATAATATTGATATTGATTTTGAATTTGCCATATACGGAAATGATTTAGCGACCAAAGTACATAGTGATAATTTTGATAAAAGTTCAGAATCAACATTTAATGTTCCTATTTTTTATGATGAAAACAATCAAAGTAATTACAAGCTTTTAGTGAGTTTTCCTGATGACAATAAATTCATTTTATCATCTATCATAGGCATGATTTTGTTGTCAGTAATTTTTACATCCATTATCATTTTAGCATATTCAAGTGCCTTGTATCAGTTAGTTAAACAACGTAAAATCTCGCAAATAAAAACAGATTTTATAAACAACATGACCCATGAATTTAAAACACCAATTGCTACCATAAATTTAGCACTTGATGCCATTAAGAATCCTAAAATTATTGACGATAAAGAAAAGGTAATACGGTATCTTAACATGATAAAGGAAGAAAACAAACGCATGCATGCGCAGGTAGAAAATGTATTACGAATATCTAAACTAGAAAAAAACGAACTCAATATAAGTAAAGATAGAGTTAAGTTGCACGACTTAATTAACGATGCCATTGCGCATGTTGAGCTTATTATTGAAGACAGACAAGGTCACATTAAAACATTTCTTGATGCAGATAAATCGTCTATTTTGGCTAATGAAACACATTTTACAAACGTGATAGTTAATATTCTGGATAATGCCATTAAATATTCGCCAGAAGCACCAAAAATAGAAGTATATACAGAAAATGTTGGAACCAACATTTTATTAAAAATAAAAGATCATGGAAGCGGCATGAGTAAAGCTGCCCAAAAACGTGTGTTCGAAAAATTTTATAGAGAACACACTGGAAACATACATAACGTTAAAGGTCATGGTCTTGGCCTAGCGTATGTGAAACGAATAGTAGATGACCATCAAGGTCATGTAAAAGTTGAAAGTGAAAAAGATAAAGGAAGCACATTTATAATAAAGCTTCCGCTAATAACATAATTATGGAAGAAAAAAACAAGAAAATTTTATTAGTAGAAGATGATCCAAATTTTGGAACCATTCTTAAAGACTATTTAATGATGAATGATTATGACGTAGTTCATGCCAAAAATGGTATGGAAGGTTTTGAAAAATTTAAAAAAGACGATTATGATTTATGTATTTTAGACGTCATGATGCCTTATAAAGATGGCTTTACATTGGCTAAAGAAATACGTGAAAAAAATAAAGAAGTGCCTATTGTGTTTTTAACGGCTAAAACCATGAAAGAAGACGTTTTAAAAGGCTATAAAGTAGGCGCAGATGATTACTTAAACAAACCTTTTGATAGCGAAGTGTTGCTTATGAAAATTAAGGCCATCATGCAACGTAAAGCCACAGAAACCATTTCAGATAGCAAACAATTTGAATTTAAAATAGGTGATTTTGATTTAAACTCTAAACTTCGGTTTTTACGTTACAAAGGTGGCGAACCTGTAAAACTATCGCCAAAAGAAAACGAATTATTACGCTTATTAGCACTTCATGAAAATGATTTAATGCCAAGAGCATTAGCATTAACAAAAATTTGGAGAGACGACAACTATTTCACCTCAAGAAGTATGGATGTTTATATAGCTAAGTTGCGTAAATATTTAAAACTAGATGAAAAAGTTGAAATTTTAAACATTCACGGAGAAGGCTTTAGGTTAGTGGTTAATAGCTAATATTAAATGTTTAGATTAATAAAAAAATCCAGCTTTTTAGCTGGATTTTTTTTGGTATGTGCTATAAGTTTATAAAAAAAATTTAATCATTTAACTTTTAAGATATAAATAGTTTTAATTATTAATATCGATAGTTAAACGAAGTTATAACTTTTTTCTGACAAAGTCAAAAACATAAGCGTATTAAAAAACAGGTTGTTGTAAACTAAAAAATTATAGAACTTGTTTTAATAACCACGCTTTAAGCTCGTAAAAATTTTGTGGTGCTACGCCATGTCCTACTGGAAACTCTGAATATTGATGCTTGATGTGTAAAGCATTTAAAAAAGGCGTTGTTTGTCTTGCCCAATCTACTGGAATCACTTGGTCTACACTTCCATGCGAGCAATAAAAATCTAAATGCGAGTAATCTTTGTTCTCTATATCCTTGGGTAAAATATCTTTATTGATGTATCCGCTTAAAGCGACTACATTTTTAATTTTTTCAGGATAGGTTAAAGCAACAGCATAACTTAAAATGGTGCCTTGACTAAAACCTAAAAGGCTTACATTGTGTTTATTTACAGGATAATTAGCGGTTGCTTCATCAATGAATTTAGCAATTATATCTCTGGATTCTTTGGCTTGCTCATTATCACTCCATTTTCCTTGAACAGCATCAAAATTGATAGCATACCAAGCATGTCCGTATGGTTGTAAGGTGTATGGCGCGCGTACTGAAATAATAAATAGTTCTTCTGGTAATTCACTGGCAAATGAGAACAAATCATGTTCATCACTACCATAACCATGCAGCATAATTAACAATGGTGCATTTTCAACTAAACTAGATTTTTTAATAATATGTTGTAAAGAAAGGGTGTTGTTAATCATTTAATTTCCAATGGTTGCAAATAATTTTTGAAAGAAAGCACCAACTAATGGTACTTCTTGTTCTTTTCCGCCAATGGCATTTATAAAACCATAAATAAACAAAACTCCAAAAAACATATAAAAGCCAAAAGTGGCAAACCAACTATCAAAATAACTGGTTATGAAGCCTAATATTGGAAACATAATCCATAAGCCTAAAGCTTGTCTCATGTGAAATGCAGCAAATGAATTTTTCTTGTCATTATTTAAAAAATAGGCAACAATAGTTCCCACAATAGAAAGATAACTTATAATTGCGATTCCTTTTCCTTCTTCTACATCTTGATTTGCCATAATAGTTAGTTTAGAGAAATTTTATTGTTAGCAATAATTCCGTACACTTTCCCTTTTAAATCCTGATCTTCAAAAATGGCATTTTTTGATTTTGAAAGGATGTCATTTGCAGTGAAAGTATATTTGGTATCAGGATTAAAAAGTGTGATATTCAATATATTACCAATATTTATAGGGGTTTGTTCTGCACCGAATCTTGATTTTCCTTTGGTTAAAAGTTCAATGGTTTTTTTGGTTGTAAATAGCGTCTGTAAAGCACCAAAAGCACTTTCTAAACCAATAGTTCCGTTTTTGGCGTGATCAAATTCTACTTTTTTATGCTCAATATCAATCGGGTTATGGTCACTTGTTATCATATCAATGGTGCCATCTTTAATGCCTTCAAGCAAAGCATCAACATCTTGTTGTATGCGTAAAGGTGGTAAAACTTTATACGCCGTATTAAAATCATTTAAAACAGCATCTGTAAAAAATAAATTATGAATGGCCACACTACAGGTAACATCTAGCTTTTTCTTTTTCGCTTCTCTAATTAAATTTACAGAACCGGCAGTTGAAATAGTTGGTATATGAAGTTTTCCGTTGGTATATTCTAAAAGAAATAAATCTCTTGATACTTGCAATTCTTCTGATAAGTTTGGGTTTCCTTTTAATCCTAAAGAGGTGCTTGTGATATTTTCATTCATAACACCTAAACCAGTAATCTTATTGTCTTGTGGAAATGAGCAAACCAATCCATTAAAACTGCTTGTGTATTGCAAAGCTAATTTCATTAGATTTGCGTTTGATACTGGCTTTTGATAATCATAAAAAGCCACGGCACCAGCACTTTTCATATCAAACAATTCTGCTAAATCTTCTCCAAGGCTATCTTTTGTTAAAGCGCCAATTGGCAAAAGTTTTACGGCATTGTGTTCTCCTTTTGAAGTTACAAAAGTCACATCACTATTACTGTCTATTACCGGACTTGTATTAGCATTCATGGCTACAGTGGTAAAACCTGACGCTGCTGCTGTTTTAAGACCATTTTTAATGGTCTCACGATCTTCAAATCCAGGTTCACCAAAACACACACTACTATCAAACCAACCTTGAGAAATATGAAGATTTTCAAAAGTTATTTCTTGATACTTTTTAGGATTTTTTAAATGGAGACCAATTTCAGAAATAATACCTTTTTCAATTAAAAGATCTTGAGTTGTATTATGAAACTCACTTTTTGGATCTATAATTTTAGCTGATTTTATAAGTATGTTCATTTAAAGTATTTTAATATGAGCATTTCAATAATCAAGAACGCTAATGCAAAAATAGCAAACCATTTCCATAGCTCATTAATTTTTGTCTCACTTTTTAATGTATTAAAAATGTCGGTAACAGAATTGCTAAGTGTTATATTTTTTAAACTTGAAATATCTTGATACGTTAACTGGCTTTCGGTTCTATTATAATTATAGCTCACGTTTTTAATAGGCACATTTTTTTCGTTAATTGAATATATGTTTGCCACAGAAGGCTCATCAATAGTACTGATAACAACTTTATTATTGTAATACTGCTGTTTAGGAATTAAATTAACATCTTTAGAAACAAGAGATAAAATAGCATCTTGATTTAAATTCACCGAAATATCAAAAGTATTTTCATTTCCAATAGTATAATACAAAGCAGGAATTTTAAAACTAGCCTTAGCCATATTATAAAATGTTGGAACTATTAATGGCGAGTTTTTAAAGTCTGAATTTGAAGCATCTAATGACGATGTAAAAATGTAACCTTGATTATTTTCAATTAAAAAAGGCTTGCTATCTTCAAATTCAAGCATGGAAGCATTTGATTGATTTTTAAGATTATAAAAACTTTCAACTTTAGGATATTGAAAATTAGTAACCTTTTTTTCAAAAACCCCATTAGCATATAAAGGATGCGAATAGTTTATAGTTGTTACCTGTTTTTGGGTTTCTAAAATAGGTTTAAATAACGTGTTATAATTTATTAAAAGTGAATTATAAGATTGAATGTCAATATCTTTTGAAGGAATAACTATTAAAAAACCGCCTTGTTTAGTAAATAATTTCAAAACACTGGTTAAAGCGCTTGGAATGTTGTTAAGTTCATTTAAAACAATCAAGTTTTGGTTATTAATAATATTGTAATCTAATTGCTTTAAAAGTGTTGAAGAATAATTAAATTCTTTTTCAGTATAAATGCGTTTTAAAAAGGTGTCATCACTATTGTTTATGGTAAACACATTAATTTTAGGAGCTTTGTTAATGTTAAAAAATAAGTTGTTATCATATTGTAAATGAGTATCTTCAATAGATATTTTTCCATTAATTATTTCATTTACAGGAAGCGAAAAGGCGGTTTCTGCTTCTTTATTTATGCTAACAGATGTTTTTGCTATCAATTGATTATTATTAAATAAAGAAACAGGTAAATTATCAACAGATTTACCTGTAGTTTTTAAAATAACTTTCAATTCTAAATTATTGCCTGATGTATTTGAAATGTAGGCAGAATCAATAGATATATTATTGATGTTAATTGGATTGAGTTTAACAGCATGAATGTTGAATAAAGAATCATTTACTGGGTTAAAAGCTGTATTGTTTTCTTGAAAATCAGATATAAAAATAATATTTTTTATGCTTGTTGATGGTTTGAAAAGCTTTTTACATTTCAATAAAGCGGCATCATATGACAATGATTTTGAAGAATATTCAAGTGTTAATAACTCGTTTTTAATAGCTTTAATGGTTGTGTTTTTATAAGTGTTTTCATTAGTAATTAATGATATGTTTTCAGCTTCAGGAACATTGCTAATAATATCTTGAATGGCTCGTTTTAAAAGCTCTCCTTGATTTCCTTTGGCTTGCATACTAAAAGAATTATCAAGATAGATAACTGTTTCACTTTCAGAATTAATACGGTCTGTATTTGCTAAAAATGGTTGTGCAAAGGCAAAAATGAGTGTAGCCAATATGAGTAATCTGGTAAGTAAGGCTAACCATTTTTTTAATTGCGAACTTTTACGAGTTTGTATCGTAACTTCTTTTAAAAAAGCAACATTGGTAAACGCTTCTTTTTGAAATTTTCTAAATTGAAATAAATGAATAATAATTGGGATTAGCAGTAAAAATAAAGCGTAAAGAAGTTCTGGATGTTTAAACTGCATGTTATGTTTATATTTTTCATCTGATAACCTTTATTGCGATTTAGCTGTCAGATGCCATTTGTTGAAAAGAGCATTGTTTATAATAGATATAATAGCTTTTCTCATTTCAAACCTACATAATTTTTTTCATTTTTATAGCATTCTTTAAAGCCAAAAATTTTAAAACATACTCAAAAATTAAGATTACTTTTTATTAAAAGTATTAACATAACATTATGAACTAAAAATGTAACATAATTTTATTTTTGGCGTCATAAAACAGATTATAATAAATTTAAAACATGAAAATTAGAATAGTATCCGCATTATTTATAGCAATGTTAGTTGCTAGTTGTAGTTCAACAAAAAACTCAGGATCTGATTTAGCTGTTAGTTTACCAATAGATACTCAGATAAATTTAACTAAAGTAGTTAATGATAAAGTACCTGTTACCATTAATCCAGGACGTTTTACAACAGAAACTGTAACGTATCATTTGCCAAAAGTAGTTCAAGGAACCTATTCTGTAAGTGATTTTGGAAAATATGTTGATGATTTTAAAGCGTTTGACTACAAAGGCAATGAGCTCACTTTTAATAAAACAGATACAAATACATGGGTCATTAATGGCGCTGTTAATTTAGACTACATTACTTATTATGTTAATGATACTTTTGATATTGAAGTCACTGGTGGTATTGGTGGTGACACACCTTTTTCTCCAGCAGGAACAAACATTGAGTCAGATAATTATGTATTAAACCTTCATGGTTTTATTGGTTATTTTGATTCTTTAAAGAATAATCAATACAAACTTGAGGTGACTGCACCAGCAGATTTTGTGCGTTCGTCTGCATTACAAAATGCAGGAATTAAAACAAGTGATGACGCAAAAACGGCTACAACCATGTATGTAGCTCCAAGATATTTTGATATTACTGATAACCCTATGATGTATGGTAAGTTTACGGTTGAAGAGTTTCAAGTTGGAGGTATTAAAATTGTGTTAAGTGTCTATTCGCCAAATAACATGCATTCTGCTTCCTCATTAAAGGACGCTATGTATAAAATGATGCAAGCTCAAAAAACTTATTTAGGAGATATTAATAGTACATCACGTTACGATATTTTCTTATATCTGTCTAAAGGAGAACAAAACTCACCAAAAGGTTTTGGTGCTTTAGAACATCATACTTCTACGGTAGTTGTTATGCCAGAAGCTATGCCAGAAGATGCCTTAGCTGAAAGTATGATTGAAACCGTTTCACATGAATTTTTCCATATTGTAAGTCCGTTATCAGTTCATTCTGAAGATGTTCATTATTTTGATTATAACAACCCTACTTTTTCAAAACATTTGTGGATGTACGAAGGTGTAACCGAGTATTTTGCAAATTTATTTCAAGTAAACCAAGGCTTAATTTCAGAAGAAGATTTTTACGGTAAAATAATGGGTAAAATTCAAACGTCATTACAAATGAATGATAGTATGAGTTTTACAGAAATGAGCGAAAATGTATTAAAAGATCCGTATGCAAAACAATATTATAATGTCTATCAAAAAGGAGCATTAATTGGGATGTGTGTTGATGTTTTAATGCGCGAAGAAAGTAATGGACAACGTGGCATTTTATCACTTATGAAAGAATTATCAAATAAATACGGTAAAAATAAACCCTTTGAAGATGATAAGTTATTTGATGAAATTGTTGCCATGACATATCCTTCATTAAGAACATTTTTTGATACGCATGTTATAGGTACAACACCTATTAACTATAACGAATTTTTCAATAAAGTAGGATTAGAAATTAAAGCGGATAAAGTAGAAACCAACTATATACAAAATGCAGGAGCATTAATTGTTAGTGGCGACGGACAAAAAGGCACCATATTTTTTACTGATTTAGTTTTAGATAATAGTTTTTGGGCTGAACAAGGCGTTCAACCAAATGACGTCATAAAAGAAATTGATGGTAAGCAAGTAACATTACAAAGTGCTAATCAAATTTTACAAGATGTTTATATGTGGAAACCAGGAAAAGATGTCGAGGTAAAACTTGACAGAGAAGGTAAAGAAATTATTATAAAAACAAAAACCACACAATCTTATACTCAAGGAGAGGCATTAATGCCAAAAGCAGATGCTACAGAAGCTCAAATAGCATTGCGTGAAGCTTGGTTAAAAGGATAATTAAATTATAACATAAAAAAGCCTGACTATTTAGTCAGGCTTTTTTTGTTTAGTACTTGGCGGCTTTTCCTTTTGATAAAGAATTATTAATAAATTCTCTTAAATCATCATTAGCTGTTTTTAAATCTTCCTGACGCAAATACATCATATGGCCACTTCTATAGCCTTTAAATGTGAATCTGTCTTTCATTTTTCCGCTAGGATCCACTTGATGCATGGTATATTTTGCTCCAAAATAAGTCGTAGCGCCATCATAATAACCAGATTGAATAAGCACTTTTAAATAGGGGTTTTGTGCCATTGCTTGCCTTAATCTTTCTCTGCTATTGTCATTTCTGTTATCCCAAGGATGTACATCACCAAACATATTATATTTTATATCGGTTTTAAAATTTAAATATTCACGAATATAATAGTTGATGGCTGGAGTAAAAGAATGAAGCCAAGATGTTAATTCTGGATTAAAATCTGGGCTATCGCCAGTTTCAGTTTTATCAAATCCTAAATATCTGGAATCTAATCTACCAATGGTTTGTCCAGTTTTATCACGAAGCAAATCTTTCCAAAAGAAATTAGTTGAAACATTTAAATTATTTTGTAAAATAGTTTTTTTACTAAGTCCGGAATAATAGGACATTTTCTCAGAAACCTCTTGTTTTTCATTTTCAGAAATAAAACCACCTTTGGCCAATGCAGGCATTAATTTATTGATGGCATAATCTTCAACTTCTGGTAGTATATCTAATAAATCTTTACTCTGTAAATCAGAAGGTAATGCCTTATGATACCATGCAGCGGCAGTAAAATATGGTAAATTTAATGAGGAGTAAACAGGTTGATTGGTGTTGTAAAGTTTATAATCTGCAGGAGATACCATAATCACACCGTTTAAATACATCCATTGGTTATTTTGTAACTCATTGGCTAAGCCCATAACTCGTGTGCCACCATAACTTTCACCAATAATATATTTTGGAGATTCCCATCTATTAACTCTGCTAAGAAAAGTATTCATCCATTCTGCTAAATATTTAATATCCGCATTGATTCCAAAGAACGTGTCTCTATTTGGTAATTTCCCTTCTTTATCGGCAATCATTCTTGAGTAACCTGTATTAACAGGATCAATAAAAACGATATCGGCTACATCTAAAATAGAATTCGGATTGTCTTTTACACCATAAGGCTGCACAGGATAGCCTTCAGAATTTATATTTAAAACTTTTGGTCCGGTATAAGCTATATGCATCCAAGCTGAAGCAGAACCTGGTCCGCCATTAAATGAAAATAAAAGAGGCCTGTTTTTTCTATCTGTTTTATCCCGTTCATAATAGGTGTAAAAAAGGGTGGCTATAGGTTCTCCTTTTTCATTCCAAACAGGTTGTGTGCCTGCAGTAGACTTATATGAAATGAGTTGATTTTTTATAGTAATAGTGTGAGATGTAGTAACTGTAGTATCAGCAGGAATTTTAATGGTTTGAGAAAATACTGAACAAACAGAAATGGTAAAAACTAATAACAGAATTTTTTTCATGATTTATTTTAAATTACACTTTAAATATAAGAAAAACTAATGTTAAAACCCTTCAAAAACGCCTAAACCAAACAAAGCAAAATCATATTTAACAGGATCTTTTGAATCTAGTTTCCTCAAAGCAGAATCTAATTCTAATAAAGCTTTGGCATCATTTTGTTTTCGGGTTAGTAACCCTAGTTTCCTAGCAACATTTCCAGAATGCACATCTAACGGACATGATAATTGACTTGGTGATAATGTGTTCCAAATACCAAAATCTACACCAGTACAATCGGTTCTAATCATCCATCTTAAAAACATATTAATACGTTTCGCAGCTGAATTTTTTAATGGATCACTAACATGTTTTTGTATTCTTGATACATGTTCTATTTCAAAAAATGTTGATTTGAATTGTGATATGGAATTTTGTAAAGAATCTTTTTCAGCATGTTTTAAAAACATTGATTCTAATCCGTTATGGTTTTTATAAATATGTTGAAGGGATTTTATAAACTGAATAAAATCTTCTCCATTAAACGTTCTGTGAACAAATGGCTCAAGCTTTTCTAAATCTGTTTCATGATGATTTAAAACAAAATCAAATGGGGAATTATCTAATAACTCTGCCATACGTTTTGCATTATTAATGATGCTTTTTCGGTTTCCCCATGAAATAGTAGCTGTTAAAAATCCAGCAATTTCAATATCTTCCTTTAATGAAAATTGATGTGGAACCTGAATGGGATCGCTTTCAATAAATTTAAGGTTGTTGTATTGCTCAACTTTAGCATCAAGAAAATCTTTAAGCTCAGTTTTATTAATGTTTTTCGCCACTAATTGTTTATTATTTTGCCGTCAACCATTACCAGTTTTCTGTCTGCTAAATTGGCAAGTTCTTCATTATGAGTCACAATAACAAAGGTTTGTCCAAATTCATCACGTAATTTAAAAAACAAGCTATGTAAATTTTCGGCAGATTCACTATCTAAATTTCCTGAAGGTTCATCAGCAAAAATTAAATCGGGGTTATTAATCAAAGCTCTTGCAACGGCTACACGTTGTTGCTCACCGCCTGATAATTCATTGGGTTTGTGATGATGGCGATGTGATAATCCTAAAAAATTCAAAAGTTCTACTGCACGTTTTTCAGCATTAGTTTTTTTTGTACCCTTTATAAAAGCAGGAAGACAAACATTTTCAAGAGCAGTAAACTCAGGTAATAATTGATGAAACTGAAAAATAAAACCTATATGTTCATTTCTAAACTTGGCTAACGCTTTTTCGTTTAGTGAGTTGATATTGATGTTATTGATTGTTAAATCAAATTTTTCATTTTTTGATGCTGTATCAAGTGTGCCTAGTATTTGCAATAAAGTAGTTTTTCCAGCACCAGATGCACCAACAATAGAGACCACTTCACTTTTTTTTATGTGAATATCAACACCTTTTAAAACATGTAAATCATTGTAGAATTTATGGATGTTTTTTGCTTGAATCATAAATAGTAAATATAGTTGGTGAATTTACTACTTTAATGTTTTATGTACAATTAAGAATTACTTTTCTTCTTAAACGCATTTTTAATACCAGCATAATCAATAAAATATTGAATACGTAAAGAAAATGTATTTTGAATAGGTTGATTGAATAAGGTTTTTAAACTTGCTCCATAGGTATCTGTTGATGCATTATCATAATTAAATAATTGATTTCTATATAAAGCTGTTAAAAAACTTCCAGGAGCAAATTGCCATGAGTAGTTAAAATCTAAATTCCATGTGTTATAGTTTATATTAGGTATGTTTTCCAATCCATTAGCTTTATATCCAGAATTTTGATTTAAACGTCCATTATCTTCTAAAGCAAACAAATTGTTGTTATAATTTACTGTTGACCAATAATTTCTAAAAGTTAATGATACACCATGAAACGAATTAAATGTATAACTGGCTTCAATACTATTTACTAGTGTTTTTCTATCGCGTTCACCAAAAACAATGTCGTTTCCAACAGATGTGACATAACCTCTATCATTAAATTCTTTATTGTACTCAAAAGAATAGGTGATTAATAATTTTTCATTAAATCTAATCCTCGGACTAACTTCAAACCAAAATTCATTGGTATCTCTATTTTTTTCAAAAAAAGTAGCTCCACCAAGACTTACATCAAAGGCAAATTTTTTATTGTAATTGGATGAAAACCAAAGGTTAGAATTTATTCTGTTTTCGTAAATAAAAAAGCGTCCGTCAGTTCTTGGTTCAAAATAATCAAATTGTTTACCTACTTGAAAATTTAAGTTTCCACCAAAGTTGTTTAAGGTTTTAGTTTCTGCATTAAAATTAAAACCAAAACTACTTCCTGTATATTCTCCTGGATTAGCTAATCTGGTATAGTTTACATAGGTGCCAATGTAATAGTTGTTTAATTTTTTTGTAGGTTCAAAAATTCTGTAGGTTAAATCTACACCAAAGTTGTTATAATTGTTTCTGTACAATAACCCTAAATCATTAACGTCATATTTGGTATCTGCAAAACTGTGGTCAAAACTATACCTGAATTTACCATGAGACTTCCCAGATCTAAAAAACGAACTAAATCCTGTTGAGTTTCCGTCTTCTAAATTAAGATTACTCATTTTAGCTTCACCATAAGCATTATAGGTGTTTCTCTTATTTGAAATATCAAAAATTAATCCTGTAACATTAGCATCTCTAAAATGACCATCTCTAGTAACGTTGGTATTTATTAAACTTACAGATGAATTTTTGTTAAATTGTTGATCTAAAACCAGAATGTTATAATTAGCTAAGGGTTCTACAACTTGTTCTCTTGTTTCTCCAGAAATAGTGTCTTTTATTATGGCATTAGTTCTATCTGTAACGGCATTAAAAATGCCTATTCCTAAACCATTTTTTGTTCTGCCTGATAATTTAATAGCGTTTAAAACTTTTACGGAATTTGGATAATTTTTAATTTCCTCATTATCATTTAATACAACGTCTCCTGTTGGGCTGCTACCTACACGCCTGGAAAAAAATAAATCTCCTTTGCTAAATAAATCAACACCTTCAGTGAAAAATTGGCGCTGTTCAGAATAGGTTTGCTCAAATGGACCTAAGTTTAATTCTAAATCATCAAATCCTGCTTGACTAAAATCTGGTACTAAAGTGGCGTCTAAAGTGAAATTTTCAGTAATTCCATATTTTACATCTAGTCCAAAATTTAAATCTGTTTCCGTTTCACCATTATAAGAATTCACTAAACCTGAAGCGAATGGATAAAAGCTAAGCCGTGTTGGAGATTCAATATTTTCTAAGGTTTTAAGTTCACCATGGTATAAACCAACGTTTCCTTTTGTTCTATCTATTGGATTCCATGTGTATTGAGAACGATTTCTTCTGAAATGTCTATGAAATTGTATTCCCCAAGTTTGTACATTTTCATTTGAAAACCTAAGAGCTCTATAAGGTATTTTTACTTCTATAATCCAACCATCTTCAACCATATTTACTTTACTTTCCCAAACAGCATTCCAACCAAAATCTTCTCCAATACTTGGATTTGAAATAGCATCAGCTTGAGTACCAGAACTAAAAACAAAAAATTCAGTATCATTTTGTGCGTCATTATTTGGGTTTATAATAATTCCAAAAAAATCTGATTGCCCAAAATTATCTCTTGTAGTTAATTGGCGCATTATTTTTGAAGGATCATCATGTAAATAAGCTCCAAAGTAAATAGCATTATCATCATAAGTAATTTTTACTTTGGTTTTAATACTATCTGTTTCTTTTACGCCCATTTCTGGTCTAAATTGAGTGAAATCTTGAGCATCTTCAGATATTTTCCAAATGTCATCATCTAAAACACCATCAATTTTAGGCGCTTTTTGACTTCGTTTAATATGATACGTTTTTTTGTTTTGAGAATAACCAGAGAGGTTAATAGCCATTAAAAAGATGAAAAAAATATAAAATTTCATTGATTGATTTTGATTGATGATTTTTTATGTCTTTTATAAAGACAATAAAAAAAATGGGTTGTTACAGTAAATGTTACAAATTTACAGATACCATAAATATTTAATCCTTAACTAAAAGTTAAAATGCAACACCTTGTAAGGATTTAACAATTAAAACAACTAATATTTACTTAACTTTAAAACTATGAATAATACTTTACAAATAGCCACATTTGCTGGCGGTTGTTTTTGGTGTACAGAAGCTGTTTTTAATAATTTAGAAGGTGTTGAACGTGTAATTTCAGGCTATACAGGTGGATCTATAAAAAATCCTGCTTATAGAGAAATTTGTACAGGAAGAACTGGGCATGCAGAAGCCATTCAAATTTACTATGATGAAACATTAATTTCTTATAAAGAATTATTAGAAATTTTCTTTGCAACTCATGATCCAACAACTTTAAACAGACAAGGAAATGATGTAGGAACTCAATACCGTTCAGCCATATTTTATAATAATGACTTACAAAAGCAAGAAGCCATAGAATTTATTAAGTTCTTAGAAAATGAGAAAATTTTTAACCATGCTATTACGACTGAAATTGTTGAACTAGGCGTATTTTATAATGCTGAAGCGTATCATCAAGATTATTATAATTTGAACAAAGAAGAATCTTATTGTCAATATATAATCAATCCTAAATTGAAGAAATTAAAAGAAGATTACATACATAAATTAAAGAAACAAACCAACTAAAATGCCTTATAAAAGTTTTGAAGAATACAACATTCAAGTAACTGATGATGTAAAAAATAGATACAAAAATATTATTACAGATTTAGGTGAAGATATTTCACGTGATGGTTTGGAAAAAACTCCAGAACGTGCAGCCAAAGCCATGCAATTTTTAACTCAAGGATATCATCAAGATCCGATTGAAATTCTTAAAAGTGCCATGTTTAAAGAATCATATAATGAAATGGTGATTGTTAAAGACATTGAGTTGTATTCACTTTGTGAGCATCATATTCTGCCATTTTTCGGTAAAGCTCACATTGCATATATTCCTAATGGTTATATAGTAGGCTTGAGTAAACTTCCAAGAATTGTTGATGTCTTTGCAAGAAGATTACAAGTACAAGAACGTTTAACAGAGCAAATTTTAGATTGTATAAATGATACGTTAAAGCCACAAGGAGTTGCTGTAGTTATTGAAGCATCTCATATGTGTATGATGATGCGTGGCGTTCAAAAGCAAAACTCAATTACAACAACATCAGGGTTTAGAGGGCAGTTTGAAAAAATTGAAACCAGAAATGAATTTTTGAAACTTATAGGAAAATAATTTTGGTATATTTCTTGTTTTTGATTGTTAATTTTTTATAATGAATAAATACAAAAAACTACTATTAAGCATTTTTTTAGATGCGGTTGGATATGTGTCATATTTAATTCCTGGAATAGGTGAGTTGTCAGATATTATTTGGGCACCACTTTCTGCTTGGATTATGACCAAATTATATAAAGGAACTTCAGGTAAGGTTGCTGCAGTTATAAATTTTGCAGAAGAAGCTTTGCCAGGATTTGATTTTATCCCAACGTTTACCCTTATGTGGTTATACACTTATGTTTTTGGTAGAAATAAAGATCATAGCAAATCGTAAAATTCAATTGATAAATAAAAAAATCCCTTTCAAACCAATGAAAGGGATTCTTAGGTATTAAAAAATTGGATTATTGGACAGTAACCGAAAAAGTGGCTTGAATATCTGTCTCTCCACCAGCATTGGTAATATCGCCATCACTTACTCCAGAGGCAGTTTTATTAGGCAAATGACGTAATGTTATGGTAATAGTTCCTGTGGCAGCAGTTGCAGCTGTAGTTAAAGTGAATTCTAAACCTAAAGGATTACCATTACCGTCAACATCGGCATAATCAAATGTGGCAATACTATTTGTTGCTTGAAAGAAAAATTGGTGCTCATCGTTTTCTTCTTCAATTTCCATATTAATCGATTCTGCCGGTGTTTCTGTTTCGTTTAAAATTTGTAAATTTCCATTGTAAGATGTGCTAACTGATAAAGGTCCAGAAACAGTAATAACAGGTGCGTTTGGACCATCACCATCCAAATCTTTTGTTTGTAAGGTAATTGTAGTGCCACCTCCAACAGGTGTTAACGTAGCCGTTAAGGTTGTTATAACTTCTTCTTCGTTTACTGGCACTGGATTATCATCGTTAGAACATGATGCTAATACAATAGACGATAATGTGATAATACATAATTTTTTAAATAATTTCATTTTGTTTTTATTTTTTTAATTAATAATTAAATTTTAATTGTAACATGATGTTTCTTCCTAAATCATCGGCAAAATATCTTAATCGATTAAGATATTCTCTGTAAGAAGTATTAAAAATGTTGGTAATGTTTAAACCAATATTTAGGTTTGTTTTTTCTGACACATCGAGCGTAATATCACTTTCAAAATTCAATAAATGATAAGTTGGTGGTGTTGAGCTAACATCAACAAACTCCATGTTGCCTGTTGAAGGAATAAAAACTTCGAAGTTATTATTTGGAAAGTCGTTTTGCTTTAAAACCAATTCACTTTGAAGATTGGCATTAAGCTGAAACCATTTTTCGTTTGAATACCCTAAGATATTCATGGTTTTAAATGAAGGCATATCAATCAAAGCCTCTGATTCATTTAAATCTCTACCCTTGATAAACGATGATTTGTTGCTAAAAGACCAGTTGTCATTGAAATAGTATTTTACAGTTATATCGAAACCAAATAAAGCAGCATTAGTTTGCTCGTAACTCCAAACAGGAAATGCCCCACGAACGGTTTGTTCGGTGCCTGTGGGTTTTATAAAAATATAATCTTTTATGTGATTGTAGAATCCTTCAAGACTCACAGTCAGGTTGCTATGATGATATTGATAGGTGCTAGAAATTCTGTTCGAGGTTTCTTGTTTTATGCGTAAATCGCCCAATTCGATTCTTGCTGCTGAATGGTGTAAACCATCACTAAATAATTCGGATGGGTTGGGCGCACGGTTAGACAAGCCATAGTTAAAAATCAAGGTATGCTTATTGTTAAATTTGTGAGCTAATCCTGCTGATGCAGAAACGTTATGATAATCGAAAATAGGATTTGTAAGTAATTGTGTTCCTAAATCGTCAATCACGATATCTGCAAAATCATCACCATAACCTCGCTCGTCCCAACGACTTGTTTGATAGAATTTCTTAGCGTCAATACGAATAAAATCATAACGAACACCAAAATCTGCATCGGTTTTAGTATTTAGCTTATAATTTGCAATGGCAAACATACCAGCATCAAATTTATCGTAATCTGGAATAAGACGTCTTATTCCAGTATCAGGATTTGCAAAATTATTTTGATATCCGCCATTAAAACCAAATTCGTAAATAGCATTTTCGTTAGAATCCATTTTTAAACTCGCTTTTATGGTATGCGTTTTTAAAGTAAGATCTATGGCAGGTTTGTTTTTATCGCCACCAACACGAATATCATATTCAAAACGTTCGTTATTTTGATAGTTGTACTGAAGTTCGAAACGTCCAAAATTTTTAAATCGATTATAAAAATCAAGTTTTGCAATTTGATGCGTAACGTCTTGTCTAGGCGCATTGATATCATAACTAAAGTCATCAATCACTAATGGCTGCTGACTGTTAATGGCGTTAACCAAATCTTCAATATTTCCAATATGCGACGACCGTAAGATGCCAATTTCATTATTTAAAAAACTATAATATATATTGAACCCTTGTTCAAACGTTTTATAGCCACCGTTTACAGAAAACCCTTTAAAATTTGAACTTGTATTGGTTAAATAATAGTCTGGAGCTTTAAAATCACCAAATTGTTTCATCGAAGCTTGCACACTAACATACCAACCTTCTTTATATGTTTTGGTTAATACTGAGTTTATATTAAACCCTTTACCATTGGTCTGTCCACTCAAAATTGTTTTTCCGTAAAGCGAGTCTTTTAAGCTAATATTTGAAGGCTTTAAGACAATAACGCCACCAATGGCATCGCCACCATATGCTAGTGCATTTGAACCTTTAATAACATTAATGTTACCCGCAGTATTCAAATCAATATTTGGCGCATGCTCGATTCCCCATTCTTGATCTTGTAAACGCACACCATTAGTCATCACAATTATTCTACTACTATGTAACCCATTAATTATGGGTTTAACAATAGAATTCCCTGTATTTATAGATGATACACCGCTAATTTGTTTCAAGGCATCACCTAGACTTAAAGAACTATATTGCTCTATCATTTTAGTGTCTAAATGGGTTTCCTGTGATGTTTTTGTCAATTTTGCTGGACCTTTGCCTTCAATTTTAACTTCGCTTAGTTCTTCTATATGATGTTCTAAAGTGACATCGTATTTGGTATTACCCTTAATGTGAACTTCAAAACGTTTTGTTTCACAAGCCAAATGAGATACAACAATAGTCATAGTACCATCACAGATGTTTTCAATGGAAAAATTCCCATCAAAATCTGTGGTAGTATATCGATCTATTGTTTCAAGATATATGCTGGCGTCTAGAATAGGTGAGCCATCATGAAAATCGTGAACATTACCAAAAAACTTTGATGAACAGTTTTGACTGTGAGCTATGCTTATAAAGACAAAGGCCACAATAAATAAATATTTTTTCATGGTAAAAATTTAGTTTAAAATAATTTTGAATTTTAAACCAATTCCGGAGGACCACGAAGCGAAAAAGATAAAGGCCGATGATTATTAAGAAATGTATATAAGCTATTACTTATCTTAAAATTTGAAATTTCAAAAAGTAAATCAATATTTTCAGTTGTTAATAAAAAAGGGGTATTTATTTTAAAATCATAAAATTTACAGTCTATATCTAATTTATGTAAGTGTGTAGTTTTTTCACCTAAACAAACTTCATGTTTATAATGATTAAAGGCATGTGTAAATTTTACAGCTGTTGGAATAAGTATGGCCCAGGCTAAAGTAAAAGCCAGAATTTTATAAATGATATGTTCTCTTAAAAACTGCATTAATTTATAAAGCGCTTAAAACCTAGTTTAACAAGCATTTTTTTTTCAAAATTCCAGAAAAATTTAAATTGCCCAAACAACCAACCAATTAAGACAAGTAATATTTGGTAAAAAATAAAGCCAATGATACTATATATTATCCAATAAACAAAAGGGTTTAAGTTTTCTTTAGTAATTCCTAGTAATGTAAAAATAGGTTTTGAAATATAAATGGATGATGTTCCTGTAATTGCAAAAACCAAAAATATGGAAATCATTTCCCATTTAAAGTTTACTTTCCATCTGTTTTCTAACTTTTTAAAAAGAAATAAAACAAATTTTAATAATAAAAAATAAAAAACAACACTTAATATTAAATGAAAGGAAATATGAACATTTTTTAAAAGTACTTTTGATAATTTAAATGAAGAATACAATAAAACAGCAATACCTAAAAATGGAATAATTAGTTGCCAATTGTTAGAAATTTCCCAACGTTCTTTAAAAACTTTCACATCAACAATTTAGTTGCAAAAATATTAAAATTAAATTCTTGGAACAAATGGACCTAATTGTTGTTTATATGTTAATTGAAAATAAATAAAATAATTATATAGCTTATAATTAACATCATAGCCATAATCAATACCTTTAGAATAGTCTATTTGCATTTCGTAAAGATTTTGATTAAAACGTAGAGGTTGTAATACTCTGCTATTCCATTCGGTTACATATATATAATTTCTGGTTTCTAAATAGCTTTGAGAATAAAACCCTTCTGGCTTTGCAGTACTAACTAACCAAGAGTCAAATCCGGGTTCAATAATAATTATTTCATATTCTAACGAATCATTAGCTATTCTTATGGTATCGTTTGATGTTGTTTGCTGAATGTTATTGTTTGTGTTTACAATTTTTGAGGTATTACAACCTATAAAGCAAACCAAAATGATTAGGATATAAATTAAGAATTTCATGATGCTAATTTTAGTGATAATTTACTAAAAAGTATTGTTTAAAGAGTTATTTTTTAACTTTTTAACAAAAAAAGTGCTTACCTAATTAGGCAAGCACTTATAATATAGTTGGTTGAAAATAAATTATTTTCCTCCAAAAAGACCGCCTAACAAACCGCCTAGGCCACCTTTCTTTTTTGAGCCTCCTAAAACCATACCAGCTACATCATCAATAACACTACCATCACCATTAGCATCAAGAATAGACTCTAAAAAATTTTGATCATTTTTAGCAGAACTACCACCAAGTAAACCACCTAGCATGCCTTCAAGTCCGCTAGCACTATTTACGTTTTGCTTTTTAGCTTGGTTGCCTAAAATACCCATTAAAATAGGTGCTGCTACTTTTAATATTTGCGCCACAGAACCGGCATCAATACCAGATTTTTGACTTAAAGCCATTTCAACATGTTGTTGTTTGCCTCCTAAAACGTGACCTAATATTTTTCCGCCATCATTTAAAACACTTGAGTCTACGCCCCCTTCAAATAAGCTACCAAGATTATCTAAAATACTTCCATCATGTTTGTTTCCTATAGCACTTAAAAGACCTTCAGCTCCTTGAGGTGTATTGGCATTTTTTTTCATGGCAGCCATTAAAACTGGTAAAGCCATTGTTAATACATCTTGTGTTTTATTTTGTGGTTGATTGGTTTGATTGGAAACACCACTTATAATGGTTTTTCCTAAATCACTGTTTAATAAGTCTAAAATTCCTGACATTTTTTTGTTTTAATTTATTTCTTAATTTTTTTCGACTTTCAATGTACAAAAAAAGTCCTAACGCATATCTGTTAGGACTATATTATAATAATTTAGTTACATTTTTTTAACCCAGAATGTTTATAATTTGCTCAGCTAGCTCAGTACCAATTCTGTCTTGCGCTTCATTGGTTGCTGCACCAGTATGAGGTGTTAATGATAGCCCTGAGTTCATCAGTAATTGAATTTCTGGTTTTGGTTCTTTTTCAAATACATCTAAAGCAGCACCTGCTACTTTGCCATTCAAAATAGCTTCAACTAAAGCAGCTTCGTTAACCACACCACCACGAGCTGCATTTGCAATAAATACGCCATCTTTCATGATGTCAAACTCACTTTTATCTATAACGTATTCTTTTTGAGCTGGCACGTGTAAGGTAATAAAATCAGCTTGTTTTAAAACGTCTTCTTTTGAAATGGTTTTAATATCAAAATTTACTTTTTGTCCATCAAAAAAATCAAGTTCTAAATTAACTTTTTCTATAAATGGATCAAAAGCAATCACTTTCATTCCGGCACCTAAAGCAACTTTAGCTGTGGCTTGACCTATACGGCCAAAGCCTAAAACACCAAGAGTTTTTCCTTTAAGTTCAATACCATTAGCATATGCTTTTTTTAATTTATTAAAACTTGTGTCGCCTTCAAGTGGCATATCACGGTTAGAATTATGTAAAAAACGTGCTAATCCATAAAAATGTGCAAAAACCAATTCGGCAACTGAATGGGAAGAAGATGCAGGAGTATTAATAACATGGATGCCTTTACTTTTTGCGTAATCTACATCTATATTGTCCATTCCAACACCACCACGACCAATAATTTTTATTCCAGGACACGCATCGATTAAATCTTTGCGAACTGTTGTGGCACTACGTACTAATATTACACTAATGCCTTTTTCGTTAATATAATTTATTAATTGTTCTTGAGCTACAGTAGTTGTAATAACTTCATAACCACCTTTTTCAAGAGCCTCTTTGCCGGTTTTTGAAATACCGTCGTTTGCTAATACTTTCATTGTTTATGTTAAAAGTTAAAAGTTAAAAGTTTAAAGTTCTGGGAACATTTATAATTCAACTTTAAATTAAATTTATTTATTATTAAGAGTTAGTGAAACTGCAAACTGCAACTGAATACTGCCTGCTAATTTTATGCTTTACTTTCCAATTCGCTCATCACTTCTACAAGCGCTTTAACACTATCAATAGGTAATGCATTGTACATAGATGCTCTGTAACCACCAACGCTTCTGTGACCATTTAATCCGCTAATTCCAGCTTCTTTTAACATGGTTTCAAAAGTTTCTTTTAAATTTTCATTTTGTAAGGTGAATGTGGCATTCATATTAGATCGGTCTTCTTTAGTTGCAAAACCATTGAATAATGGATTTAAGTCTATTTCAGAATACATAAGTCTTGCTTTTTTCTCATTCATTTCTTCAACCTTAGCAATACCACCCATATTTTTAATCCATTCTAAAGTTAACATAGATGTGTAAACTGCAAAAACTGGAGGCGTATTATACATGCTACCATTGCTTATGTGCAATTTATAATCCATGATTGAAGGGATTTTTCGAGATACTTTTCCTAAAATATCTTCTTTAACAACTACAAGAGTTGTTCCTGCTGGACCCATATTTTTTTGAGCTCCTGCATAAATTAAATCGAACTTTGAAAAATCCAAAACACGAGAAAAAATATCACTACTCATATCACATACCATAGGTATTGGAGAATTTGGAAATGATTTTATTTGAGTCCCAAAAATAGTATTGTTTGAAGTACAATGAAAATAATCATAATCTTCAGGGATATCATAACCCTTTGGAATGTAGTTGAAGTTAGCTGCTTCAGATGAAGCTACTTCATAAATATCATCTAATATTTTAGCTTCTTGAATCGCTTTTTTACTCCAAGTACCCGTATTTAAGTAACCGGCTCTTTTTTCTAAAAGATTCATGGCAACCATTAAAAACTGAGTGCTGGCACCACCTTGTAAAAACAAGGCTTTATAACCTTTACCTTCTAATCCTAAAAGTTCTAAAACTAAGGATCTGGCTTTTTCCATAACATCAACAAAAGATTTACTTCTGTGTGATATTTCTAATAAAGATAAGCCTTCGTTATTGAAATCAATGACGGCATGTGATGCCTTTAATAAAACTTCTTGAGGTAAAATACTTGGTCCTGCACTAAAGTTATGTTTTTTCATTTTTTTTAAAAATTTAGAGATACAAAGTTGCTAATTAATTGACTATTTTATGTTATAAAATCCATAATTTTTTCGTCAAATTGCTAATAAAAATTCAATAGAATCAACATCATCTGCATAATCCCAAAGTTGTGGTTTTTGAGTTTTACCAAAAGCAATTTCATTTTTAGTAAAACCTTTAGAAACGATGCATTGAATAGACTCTTTTTCTTGATTTAATTTTTGTTTTAATTTTGAAGGATTTTCATAATATTCATAAAAAACGGTAGCAATAGGTGATACAGCACTAGTATCTTCTTTAATCATTAAAAAGCCATTTTCAAGCATATCAAATTCACTCATGATATATACTGCTTTATTGTAGTCATAGTTATTGGCGTATTTAGCTTTTTCAATAATAGGATGCCAATGATACATGCCTTGAAAAAATAAATCAAAATTATAATTTTTTGGAATATAGATTTTTGAAACATTTCTGCATCCTAAGCCATAATATCTAAAAATATCTTCAGAAAGTGCTTGCATGTCTTCTAACGTTTCCTGCCCATTTAAGATAGCTACAGAATTACGATTATTTCTAATAATAGAAGGTTTATGTTTAAAATAGTATTCAAAATAGCGTGCTGTATTATTGCTTCCGGTGGCTATTACAGCATCAAAATTTTCTAACTTATCTTCAGTAAAAGTGATGATATTTTTAAATTGAGGTTCTACAAACTCTAAATATTTAGCTAAATAGGGCAGTAGGTGTTTGTCATTTGATGATTGCTTTACTAAAACATGATGATCACAAATTAAAACAGATAAAAAATCATGAAACCCTACTAACGGAATGTTTCCAGCCATAATGATAGCTACCAATTTTGGTTCTTTTTTTGTTATATCATATGCAGATAACCATTTGTTTAAATTCTCGGTAGTTAATGAGTCAGACCAACCTTTAATAGCAAATGCCATATTTTCTTTGGTAAACCAACCATTGTGTTCTTCTGCTAATTTTAATTGATGTTTAAATCCTTCAAAAAATAAATCGTTATGTTCAACACTTTCTTTTTTTTGAATTATTTCATTAGAAAATTGACTTAAAAAATCTCCTAATTTTACAAAAGCGTTAATTCTTTGTTGTAAATGCATTCTCTATTTGGTTATGAATGGTTTTGGTTTTATTTTAGCCATTACAAATTTAGAAAAAGAAAATGCTATGGCAATTATAATAACAGACGAATGTATAAATTGTGGGGCTTGTGAGCCCGAATGCCCAAATACAGCTATTTATGAGGCTGCAGATGACTGGAGATATAATGATGGAACCAGTTTAAAAGGAAAAGTAGTTTTAACTAATGGTAAAGAAGTTGATGCTGATGAAGCTCAAGAACCTGTAAGTGATGAGGTATATTACATAGTACCAGATAAATGTACAGAATGTAAAGGGTTTCATGATGAGCCTCAATGCGCAGCGGTTTGCCCAGTAGATTGTTGTGTGCCTGATGATGCTCATGTAGAAACTGAAGAGCAGTTGTTAGCTAAACAACGTTTTATGCATCCAGAAGCATAGTTGCTTTACTTAAGTACTTATAAAGAATCCTGAGTTTTAAGCTCAGGATTTTTTTATTTAAAAACTAATTTAACAAACCGTTGGTTTTTTAAATTATCAATGTCTTGACCAAACATTAAAATGGTATCATCATCAACCCAATTATATAATTTAGGCCTTATAGTAACACCTTCTAATTCTTGTTTTGTACTTAAAACTTGCCTATTATAGTTTCCTGAAGAATCTATTTTTGTGCTTAAAAAAACGCCATCATAAGTTCCAAAAGAGTTAGCAATAAATCCAGTTTTATGGTTTAAATTTTTTGAATTGCAGTTATAAAATAAATAAACATCATTATCTCTTAAAACTGGGTAGAAAGAACTATAAATGTTAACATTGGTTTTTTCATTTTTTTTACCAATTTTATTTGACCACACTATTTTTCCTTGATTATCTAGTTTTATGGCTGCTATATCATGATTAAAATAAGTGGTTACATAATTATAAGTAAAAGACCATGTTTGTTCAGCTAAAACCAATAATTCATCGTTGTCAAATTTTAAAATATTTTTAAGTATGAAATTTTGATTTTCTATTTTTCCTTCATTGTATTTAGAGATGGCTTTATCTTTCTTTTTACCATTTTCCATTAATTTTACAAAAAAATCAGTAGGTAAATTATTGTAATTGGCATATATAAGATTTCCATTTTGTAAATCTACTTTTGCTGAAAAAATGCCTTTCATAGCATACAAATCTTTTTTAGAAAATAACCCAGTTAATACTAATTGGTCATTATTGAGTAACTTAGGACTTAAGTATCTTAAATGAACATCATTTGGTCTTATTTTGGTTATCAATCTTAGGCTTTCAGGTTCTACTTTAAATAATTGAAACTCATATCTGTGGTTGTTTTCATCACTTAAAGTTTTATTGCTGTCATATACTTTGCATAAAATAAACAAATCGTTATTTTCATTTGAAAACACATTATGTATTGATAAAACATCATTATTATAAGGGAATTCAAAAAATAAATTTGATGTTTCTACAAAAGCAGAATCAAATGTTTGTACTCTTATTTTCGCTATTTCTTTATTTTTATTGGGTATGGTGTAAAACAGTGTTATGGTATTTTGGTCTTCACTAATAATAAATCTACTTATTGAATTATTAGCACTTTTGGTGTCATTTTCAATTTCTGTAATGAATGTTTTTTCGTTTAATGTAAAGGTGTCAAGGTTTACGGATTGATGGTAATATTTTTTACCAGAATCTGTTAATAAGCTAAAAATATGAGTGATTTTATCTTTAATCTTGATAAGTCCAAGAGAGCTAAATTTATCTTCATAATTTTCATCTTTCAAATTAATTTCTTCACCGGAAGGAGTTAAATCTAGATTGAATTTTCTTAAAAACATATCATCACCTTGTCCAAATCTACCTTCAGAGTATAATAGGTAATAACCGTTATCATCTTTGCCAATAATATCAACAGGAATCTCTCTTTTTTCATTTTTAAAAACAGCTCCATATTCTATTTTAATGTCATTTTGAGAACATAGTATATTGATGCCAAAGAAGCATAAAAAAAACAAAAAACACGGTTTCATAGTGTGAAAATTAAAGTTTAAATATTGTTTCAAAGATACCTACAAAAAAGAATTATCTAAACAAAAAAACCGAGCAATTTGCTCGGTTTTTTTTATTCTGTTAAAGTTTATTTAATTAAAATTTGTAATTAAGTTTTGCATAGTAATAAGCACCACCAAATCCCATTTGAACTGAATCCCAATAGCCTCCAGCTTCTGTCCAGTCATCTTGTTGGTCTGGATAAATGTTGAATAAGTTATTACTTCCAATATTAAGTTTTAAACTGTTTGATAATGCAAAGCCTAAGTTTAAATCAGTTACCATTTTTGAACCATAAGTGTCTGTTGCTGCAGCTACTTGTTGGTTAAATCCACCATAATCTGCTGGGTCTTCATACATTTGGTAATCTAACAATGCAACTTCACTAAATCTGGTGAAAGTTAAGCCTGTATCAAACCATTTTTTATTATAATTTAAGTTTAAACTCAATTTGCTTTTTGGTGCTGATGTTAATAAAAAGGCTTTATCACGTTCACCAAAAAAGGTTTGTTCATCTAAACTACCATTTTTTACTTTATCAATTTTCATATCATTAAAGTTTCCTAAAAAGGTTGCGGCTATTGAACTACCATCGCTTAAATTAGTTTTATAAGCTAAAATAATATCTAAACCGGTTGTTTTAGTATCTGCACCATTTGCAAAAAACTGAGCTGCTTCCACATTTGGAATTTGTGGTGCATCAAAGTTACCCGTTAATACAATTCTGTCTTTAACTTTAATAAAGTACCCATCAACTGTGGCAGTAAAGTCGCCAAATGTAGTTGTAAAGCCTAAAGCCGCATTAAATGCTTTTTCTTCTTTTAATGGGCCAATACCAAACGATGCGGTTACAGGACTGTTGTTTGGAGATAAGAGTGATTCTAAAGCTTGTCCACCAACAAAGTTTGTGAATTTTAAGTTGTAATAAATTTGTGCTAATGAAGGTGCTCTAAATCCGGTGCTTAAAGATCCACGAATATTAAAATTATCAGAGGCTTTTAAACGCGCAGCTAATTTTCCGTTTATGGTGCTTCCAAAGTCACTAAAGTTTTCAAAACGAGCAGCAGCATTTATTAAGAAAGCATCCGTAATATCAAATTCAGCATCAGCATATAACGAAATGTTACTTCTGCTTCTATTTACGGCATTTTTAGGACCATAACCTGGAAATCCTTGAGAACCACCTGGTCTTAAATCACCAGTTTCTGGGTCAGTTGGTTGTATTTGGTTACTTGGGTCAGTAATTAAAATACCGGTTTGGTCATAAATACCATAAGAAGCTTCTTCACCTGCATAAATAATAAACTGTTCTGTTCTGTATTCAGCTCCAAAAGCTAAGTTCATACCGCTTAACACAGTATCATAATATTTAGAAAAATCAAAATTAATGGTGTTTTGACTTAAGCTATGTCCGCCAGCATCAAAATCTGTTGGAGAGGTTTCTTCTAAAGAGGCATTAAGGGTTCCTTTAATAAAGTAATGGAAATCGTTTTTGCCAAAAGTATTACTAATATCAATTTTCCATCCGCTATCAGTTGTGGTTCTTATACCTGCTGATAATGAATTATCTGTAATAATTGAGGTTATTCTTGGTGTAAAACCATTTGGGTAAATGCTTAGTACGTTACGCGCCGTTGGATTATTTCTTGTAAATGCATATGCATCGGTATCTCTATAATTTCTTCCGCCAAAGGCATAAATTTCGGTTTTATCAGATACAGGAACCGCTAAGTTTCCAAAGAAATTAAAACCTTCAATGGCTGCTTCACCAAAACCTTTTCTAAAATCAAATGCAGGGCGTAATGTTTTGTTTTTACTTAAATATTCTGTAGTAAAGTTTGCAAAACCACCTTTACCAACTTCAAAACCATAGTTTGCAGTGACTTTAACAGAGCCTCCATCAAAATTTTTATCTTTTCCAATAGCATTGCCATCTTTTTTCGTGTCAAGTCTGTAGCCATCTGTATTCCAAGCGCCATATTCGCCAAAAGCACTTGTATCTACATCTGCATTTGTGCTGTATGCACCATAACTTACACTACCAGTTAGTTCATCAACATTATCTTTTAAAACAATATTAATGACACCAGCAATGGCATCGGAGCCGTATTGAGCCGAAGCACCATCTCTTAAAATTTCTATTCTTTTAATTGAAGACGCAGGAATGGCATTTAAATCGGTTCCAGTATTTCCACGACCTCTGGTTCCAAAAATGTTAATTAAAGACGATTGATGTCTTCTTTTTCCATTAATTAAAACCAACGTTTGGTCAGGACCTAAACCTCTTAAAGAAGCTGGATCTACGTGATCAGCACCATCAGAACCGGTTTGTTTGTTGGCATTAAATGATGGTGCAGCATATTGAAGCATTTCATTAATTTCAACTTTTCCTACTTGAGTTGTTACATCTGCAACATCAATAACATCAATAGCTACGGCTGTATCTACTGCAGTTCTTTTTGGGCTTCTAGATCCAACTAAGACTACTTCATCGAGACTTACACCTTCTTGCATAGTTACGTTTATAGTTGTTTGGTTATTTACATCAATGGAGACTGAATCATAACCAACATAGCTAAAAATAAGTATTGAAGTTGGACTTGCGTTTATGGAATATTTTCCATCAAAATCTGATACAATACCCGTTGATGTTCCTTTTACAACAACGTTTACACCTGCAATTGGCATACCGGTAGCATCAGAAACAGTTCCAGATACTGTTTGTGCATTTGAAAAATTAATACCAAAAAGTATTAGTATTATTACGTAAATGTGTTTCATGTTAAATTATGTTTTTTTGAATTAGTTAACATAAATATAGCATAATAATTAACTAAAAGTAAAAAACTGTTGAAAAATTGCGAGAGTAGTACAGTAATTGATGCATTATTATCAATTACATTTTATTTTTAAATATTAATAAAGAATAATAAAATGCTCATCAATAGGTTTTTCATAATGATAGTTTTAAAAATTAACGATTAAAATTCGCTTTTGTTACAAATATAAATGAACAGTTATCTTATGTTAATACTTAAAATAATTAATGAATTAACTACATTTGCACTCGCAAAAACCAAAAAATGGTTCTTGTACTTGTCATATAAATTATTTAAAGAAAATGAAAGCAGGTATTGTAGGATTACCAAACGTAGGAAAGTCAACCTTGTTTAACTGTTTGTCAAATGCAAAAGCGCAAAGTGCTAACTTTCCATTTTGTACTATTGAGCCTAATATAGGTGTAGTAAATGTGCCAGATAAACGTTTGGAAAAACTAGAAGAATTGGTAAAACCAGTTAGAGTGCAACCTGCTACTGTGGAAATAGTTGATATTGCAGGCTTGGTAAAAGGAGCCAGTAAAGGTGAAGGATTAGGAAATCAGTTTTTAGCAAATATTAGAGAAACCGATGCTATTTTACATGTGTTACGTTGTTTTGATAATGATAATATTGTACATGTTGATGGTAAAGTAAATCCAATTCGTGATAAAGAAACCATTGATATGGAGTTGCAGTTAAAGGATTTAGAAACTGTTGATAAAAAGCTTGAAAAAGTAAAGCGTGCTGCTAAAACAGGAAATAAAGACGCTCAAAAAGAGGAAGCTGTATTGCTTAAAATTAAGTCAAATCTTGAAGCTGGTATTTCTATAAGAGCCCTAGAATTTAGTGAAGATGATTATAATGATTTTGTAAAACCATCACAATTCATTACAGATAAACCAGTGATGTATGTTTGTAATGTTGATGAAGCATCAGCAGTTTCAGGAAACGCTTATGTTGAGTTGGTAAAAGAAGCTGTTAAAGATGAAAATGCAGAAGTTTTATTTTTAGCCGTTGGAACTGAAGCAGATATAAATGAATTAGATGATTATGAAGAACGCCAAATGTTTCTTCAAGATATAGGGTTAAATGAAGCGGGTTCTGCTAAATTAATTCGTTCGGCTTATAAATTATTAAAACAACAAACCTATTTTACTGCCGGAGTAAAAGAAGTAAGAGCTTGGACCATTGATGTTGGAGCTACTGCACCACAAGCTGCCGGTGTTATTCACAGCGATTTTGAAAAAGGTTTTATTAGAGCCGAAGTTATTGCTTATGATGATTTTGAATCTTATGGTAGTGAAGCTAAAGTAAAAGAGGCTGGAAAAATGCGTGTTGAAGGGAAAAATTATATTGTTAAAGATGGCGATGTCATGCATTTCTTATTTAATGTGTAGTTTTATTTAACCTTGAGTGTCGCAATGCTCCAGATTTTTTAAATCAACTTTTATCTACAAAAATCTATCTTGGAGCATGAAATCTAACAAGTCTTTTGTTTACGGTATTATTTTAGGATTAATAGGCATTGTTCTGTTTTCTTCAAAAGCAGTCATGGTAAAAATGGCTTATCAATACCACATTGATGCTGTAAGTGTTTTGCTTTTTAGAATGTTGTTTTCTTTCCCATTTTATGTAGTTATTGCCATCATATTTAGAAATAAAAATAATGAGATAGTTTTAGTAAAAAATGACTATTTATGGGTAGCTTTTTTTGGTATAGTTGGTTATTATTTGTCTAGTTATTTTGATTTTGTAGGACTCATTTATATAAAAGCAAGTTTAGAACGCATCATTTTATTCATATATCCAACGATAGTGATTTTGTTTAATAAGTTATTTTTAAAACAACCGGTTTCTAAAAATCAAGTTTATGCTATTATTTTAACCTATGTAGGTATTATCATAGCTTTTTGGAATGAAGTTGCTATTTCTGGAAATGATACGTATTTAGGAGGATTTTTTATAGTGCTTTGTGCCATAACTTATGCGGCCTATTTGTCTGGTAGCGGTTGGTTAATTCCAAAATTTGGTGTGATGAAATTTACCGCTTACGTTATGATTGTATCATGCATATGTGTTTTTGTTCATTACGGAATTACCAATAAAATAGATTTATTACATTACCCTTGGCAAGTGTATCTTTTAGGGTTTTTAATTGCCATTTTTGCAACCGTAATTCCATCGTTTTTAGTATCCACTTCTATTAAACTCATTAGCTCTTCTAATTTTGCGGTTATTGCAGCAGTTGGACCAATTTCTACTATTATTTTAGCTGCTATTTTTTTAAATGAACAATTAACTTTATTACAATTATTAGGTGCTTTTGCTGTTATAATTGGAATTTCATTAGTATCTTTAAAAAAGAAAAAATAAGTATTTTTTTAGGTGAATTAATGTAAAAAAAAGATGTTCTCAACAACATTATTTTTTTATTGTTAATTACTTTGTGTAAAGGCAGTTTCATTTTTTATTTTGATATATTATATTAGCGTCCTATCATTAAATTTCACTCAAATCTATGTCTGAACAAACCAATTATACTGAAGATAATATACGCTCGCTTGACTGGAAAGAACATATTCGTATGCGTCCAGGAATGTATATTGGTAAATTGGGCGATGGGTCTTCTCCTGATGATGGTATCTATATTCTTTTAAAAGAAGTACTAGATAACTCTATAGATGAGTATGTTATGGGCGCTGGAAAAACTATTGATGTCTCTATTCAGGGCACAAAAGTGACTGTTAGAGATTATGGTAGAGGTATTCCTTTAGGAAAGGTGGTTGATGTGGTTTCTAAAATGAATACTGGTGGAAAGTATGATTCTAAAGCCTTTAAAAAATCTGTTGGATTAAATGGCGTTGGTACTAAAGCAGTGAATGCCTTATCGTCTTTTTTTAGAGTAGAATCTACACGCGATAATAAATCAGCTTCAGCAGAATTTGAGCAAGGAAATCTTATCAATCAAGATTTGTTGGATGATATTAATAGAAGAAAAGGAACTAAAGTTTCATTCATTCCAGATGAAGTCATTTTTAAAAATTATAAATACAGAAATGAGTATGTTATTAGAATGCTCAAAAACTATGTGTATTTAAACACAGGTTTAACTATTGTTTTTAATGGTGAAAAATATTTTAGTGAAAATGGTTTAAAAGATTTGCTATCTGAAAATATCACAGAGTCTGATATGTTATATCCTATTATACATTTAAAAGGTAGCGATATAGAAATAGCCTTAACACATAGCAAAACCCAATATAGTGAAGAATATCATTCGTTTGTAAACGGTCAAAATACCACGCAAGGAGGCACACATTTAGCAGCATACAGAGAAGCTTTAGTAAAAACCATTAGAGAGTTTTATGGAAAAAATTATGAAGCTGCCGATGTTAGAAAATCAATCGTTTCTGCGGTTTCTATAAAAGTGATGGAACCTGTTTTTGAAAGTCAAACAAAAACAAAATTAGGTTCCACAGACATGGGCGGAGATTTACCTACAGTTAGAACCTACATTAACGATTTTGTAAAAACTCAATTAGACAACTATTTACATAAAAACCCTGAAGCTGCTGAGAAAATTCAGCGTAAAATCATGCAAGCAGAGCATGAGCGTAAAGAACTTTCAGGCATTAGAAAACTAGCAAAAGACCGTGCCAAAAAAGCCAGTTTGCACAATAAAAAGTTAAGAGATTGTCGAGTGCATTTTGGAGACATTAAAAATGAGCGCAATTTAGAATCTACCTTATTTATTACCGAAGGTGATTCCGCTTCAGGAAGTATCACAAAATCACGTGATGTCAATACACAAGCAGTTTTTAGTTTAAAAGGAAAACCATTAAATTCGTATGGATTAAGCAAAAAAATTGTCTATGAAAATGAAGAATTTAATTTGCTGCAAGCAGCATTAAATATTGAAGAATCTATTGAAGATTTGCGTTATAATAATATTGTCATAGCTACCGATGCCGATGTTGATGGTATGCACATTAGATTATTACTTATCACTTTCTTTTTACAGTTTTTTCCAGAAATTATAAAAGAAGGACATCTTTATATTTTACAAACACCTCTGTTTAGAGTGCGAAATAAAAAAGAAACTATTTATTGCTATTCAGATCAAGAACGAAGAGATGCTATTGAAAAATTAAAACCAAAACCAGAAATAACTAGGTTTAAAGGTTTAGGAGAAATTTCTCCAGATGAATTTAGAAACTTTATAGGGGAAAGTATTCGATTAGATCCTGTCATGTTAGATAAAGATTTATCTATTGAAGAATTATTAGAATTTTATATGGGCAAAAACACACCAGACAGGCAAGAATTTATTATTAATAACCTTAAAGTTGAGTTAGATATTGTAGAAGAAACTTAATTAATATTGTCATGTTATATCAAGAATTTAAAATCAAAAAAGGAGAAGTCACACATCCAGTAACAGATTATCATAAAAGAAGAAAATTAAAAGGAGTAACCCCAAAAAATTCACTTTACAAAAAGAAAAAATAAGTAATTAATGATTGAAGAAAACGACGATTCACTAAATACGCAAGGCGATACTAAAGAAACCATTACCAGAATTACTGGAATGTTTCAAGATTGGTTTTTAGATTATGCCTCGTATGTTATTCTAGAACGTGCTGTACCTGCTATTGAAGATGGTTTTAAACCAGTTCAAAGGCGTATTATGCACTCTATGAAAGATTTAGATGATGGTCGTTATAATAAAGTAGCCAATATTGTTGGGCATACCATGCAATATCATCCACATGGCGATGCCAGTATTGCAGATGCTATGGTGCAAATTGGCCAGAAAGATTTACTCATTGATACACAAGGTAACTGGGGAAATATATTAACAGGCGATAGTGCTGCGGCCTCGCGTTATATTGAGGCACGTTTATCAAAGTTTGCACTCGACGTTGTTTACAATCCAAAAATTACAGAATGGCAAGCCTCTTATGACGGACGTAGAAAAGAACCAGTAAATTTACCGGTTATGTTTCCGTTGCTATTGGCACAAGGTGGCGAAGGCATTGCTGTAGGTTTATCAACTAAAATATTACCTCACAATTTTATTGAGTTAATAGATGCTTCTATAAAACATTTAAAAGGAAAAGGGTTTACTATATTTCCAGATTTTCCAACAGCAGGAATTATTGATGTAAGCGATTATAAAGATGGTTTGCGCGGCGGAAGAATTCGCATCAGAGCCAAAGTATCACAGTTAGATAAATCTACATTGGTAATTACTGAAATTCCATACGGAACCAATACCACATCACTGATAGATTCTATTTTAAAAGCCAATGAAAAAGGCAAAATCAAAATCAAAAAAATAGAAGATAATACCGCTGCCGATGTTGAAATTTTAGTGCATTTGCCTTCAGGAATTTCACCCGATAAAACCATTGATGCCTTATACGCATTTACCAGTTGTGAAAGTTCTATTTCTCCCTTAGGATGTGTTATTGAAGATAATAAACCTTTGTTTATTGGTGTTACAGAAATGTTACGTCGGTCAACAGATAACACCGTTCTACTTCTAAAAAGCGATCTTGAAATTAAATTAGATGAGTTTGAAGAACAATGGCATTTTGCATCGTTAGAACGCATTTTTATTGAAAACAGAATTTACCATGATATTGAAGAAGAAGAAACATGGGAAGGTGTTATCAATGCCATTGATAAAGGATTGCAACCACACATCAAACATTTAAAACGTGCCATTACGCAAGAAGATATTGAGCGTTTAACAGAAATACGAATCAAGCGTATTTCAAAATTTGATATTGATAAAGCCCAACAAAAAATAGAAGCTTTAGAAGACCAAATAGCGCAGGTTAAACATCATCTTGAACATCTTATAGATTATGCTATTGCCTATTTTACGCGATTAAAAAAGGATTATGGTACTGGTCGTGAACGCAAAACAGAAATTAGAACTTTTGATGATGTTGACGCTACAAAAGTGGTCATTCGTAACACTAAATTGTACGTTAATAAAGAAGAAGGGTTTGTTGGAACCTCACTTAAAAAAGACGAATATGTTTGTGATTGCAGTGATATTGATGATATCATAGTTTTTACAAAAGAAGGTAAAATGATTATCACTAAAGTGGATGCTAAAACCTTTATAGGAAAAGATATTATTCATGTTGAGGTATTTGATAAAAAAGATAATCGCACCATTTATAATTTAATTTACAGAGATGGAGCCAAAGGGCCATCGTATATCAAACGTTTTGCAGTTACCAGCATCACCAGAGATAAAGAATACGATTTAACCAATGGAAGTAAAGGCTCTACCATTTTATATTTTTCGGCAAACCCAAATGGCGAAGCAGAAGTTATTACCGTTCTTTTAAGGCAAGTAGGCAGTATTAAAAAGCTTAAATGGGATTTAGATTTTGCTGATATTATTATAAAAGGAAGAAACTCTAAAGGAAATCTGGTTACCAAATACTCCATTAAAAAAATTGAACTCAAAGAAAAAGGTATTTCTACACTAAAACCAAGAAAAATATGGTTTGATGATTCGGTTCAACGCTTAAATGTAGATGGAAGAGGTGAGTTAATAGGCGAGTTTAGAGGCGAAGACAGATTACTTATCATTACACAATCTGGTACTATCAAAACCATTTTACCTGAACTCACTACACATTTTGAAGATGATATGATAGTTATTGAAAAATGGCTTCCAAAAAAGCCTATTTCAGCGGTGTATTATGATGGTGAAAAAGAGCGTTATTTTGTAAAACGATTCTTAATTGAGAATGAAAATAAAGAAGAAATTTTTATTTCAGAACACCCAAAATCACAATTAGAGATTGTCTCAACGGACTGGATTCCAAGAGCAGAAGTTGTTTTTGCTAAAGAACGTGGTAAAGACCAAAAAGATACTATAGAAATAAATATTGAAAATTTTATATCAATAAAAGGTATTAAAGCACTTGGAAATCAATTAACTGCTGATAAAGTTAAGCAAATAAATCTGCTAGAACCTTTACCTTATGAAGCGCCAGAAGAAATTCATGCAGATGATTTAGAAGTGATTGATGAAGAAACCATTGATTCTGAAGATACTGATGAAACTCCTATTACAAAAGACTTAAATATTGACAATTCAGAAATTGACGATAAAGGTCAAATTACTTTGTTTTAGTTTTTGAAGACATCCATTTATCCAAAGTTTCAATGTAGTTGGAATGTAACTTAGACCAATAAGGGAAATCACTTTCTCCAACATTATTCATAGCATGTGAAGCGCCTTTAAGAAAATGCACTTCAAAATTAGTATTATTTGCTTTTTTAAGGGCTTCAGCTATTATTTCAGAACTTTCTATAGGAATAATGTCATCTTTTGTGCCTTGTACTATTAGTATAGGTTGTTTCACTTTTTCAAAATATGGAATAGGCGAGTACAATAATTTTTTATCAATTTTTACTTCATCTAAATTAGGAATCCAAATATTTTTAAACCAAACTTTATCTTGTTTGCTTTTAATAAGTTTCTCTAAATCTGTTTTTGAAAATGTGCCTGCAATAAACTTAAAAACATCTCCTTGTAAATTAACAGCTTCATCTATATCATTACCAATGTCATTAGAATTTGAATTTTTCCAGTAATTTAAATCGCTTTCTAGTAAAGTAACACCAGGACAACTTACTACAATGCCAAAATTAATTTCAGGTAATTTATTTAAGATAAAAGGAACTTTTGATGCTCCTTGGCTACTTCCTTTAATGCCAATTTTTGAAATAGGAATATGTGTTTTATTTGAAAAATAATTGATAGCATAAACATCATCAAATGACAATTCTTCAATAGTTGATGAAGTCCAATCCCCTTCAGAATTTCCTGTACCACGTTTGTCATAATGAAATGTTGTATAGCCTTTTTGTGCAAAAAGAATAGCTTCTGCTCTTGATGAGCTTCTATCTGCATTTCCAGAAGAAGTTACTATAACTAGAGCATTTCCATTACTATTTTGTGGATACCAAATTGTGCCATTTATACTTAAGTTATTTGATTTGAAAACAATGTCTTCACTTTTAAGAGTTTGTTCATTTTTTAATTCCTTCTCTAAAGAATAATTAACAGTAACTGTATCAACAGTTAAAGAACCTTGTAGTTTTTTATTGTTATCAACCCATTTGTTTTTAAAGGTATAAGTGAAATAATCACTTTGTAGCTTGAAATTTATTGAATCTCCAACAACATTGATTTGTTGCAATGGAATTCTATTGGCATTTTGTTCTAAACTTGTAAAGAATACTTGATAATTTGAAGAATCTCTTTCAACTTCAATGATAATATTATCAGTAAAATTTCCGTAAGAAAATATTCCAGTATAATTTCCTTCTTTAATAGTGTTTATTTTTTTTGGATTGTTTTGGCAAGACACTATTAAAATTAATAATATAACACAGTTTAATGTTTTCATGGGTTTTTCTTATTAACTCTAAAACTAAGAAATTCTACGAATAAAGAGAATGCAATGGCAAAATATAAATAGCCTTTAGGAATAGCACCAACTTCATTTCCAAATAGTTTGGTATGTGATAAATGCGCAGCCTCTGTAATAAGCATAAATCCAATAAGTATTAAAAAAGATAAACCCAATAACTGCATACTTGGATGTGTATCAATAAACTTACGTATAGGATTTGCAAACCCTATCATAATGCCTATTGAAATTACAACGGCTATTATCATTAACAGCAAATTGTAATTATGATTTTCATGTAAACCATTGGTCATACCAACTGCCGTTAAAATGGAATCTATAGAGAAAATAAAATCAATAATTAAAATTTGAACAATGGCTTGTGATAATGATTTTATCTTTTTTCCTTTTAATTCTTTTTCATCATGCTTTGGTGATTCCACTTTTTCATGAATTTCTGAAGTGCTTTTGTAAATTAAAAATAAACCACCACCAAATAAAATAATGGCTTGCCAACTTATGGCTATGTGTAACCAAGAGGTCTCAAACGTGTAAAAAGGCTCTTTTAAACTTACTAAAAACGATACAAAAAACAACAAAATAATACGCTGAACCATAGCAAGTAATAGCCCAATGTTGGTGACTTTGTTTCGTTGATGTTCTGGTAACTTATTTGCAGCAATAGAGATAAAAACAATATTGTCTATACCTAAAATAATCTCTAAAAAAGTGAGAGTAATCAGCGCCATAATGGCATCGCTGGTAAATAAAAATTCTAACATGGAAATCTTAACAATTTAAGTTTTAAAATTAAATAAAATTGCTACACTAAAATAATTTGAGCAGAGGTATTTATTACGAAATAAGCTTTTTATTTATTTCTAATATTATTTGGGTTACTGGGGTTTCATAATCAAACCATTGTATGTTTTCATCTTTTCTAAACCAAGTTAACTGTCGTTTTGCAAAACGACGCGTATTTTTTTTAATTTCAGAAATCGCAAAATCTAACGTCCAAGTGCCATCAAAATAATTGAATAATTCTTTATAACCAACGGTGTTTAATGCATTTAATGATTTATAAGAATATAAGTTTTTAGCTTCTTCCAAAAGGCCCTCATTCATCATCAAATCAACGCGTTGGTTAATTCGGTTATAAATAATCTCTCTATCAGCCATTAAACCAATAGTAATGGTTTTAAACGGACGTTTTATTTTGTCTTTATTTAAAAACGAAGAATAAGGTTTGCCAGTTCCAATGCAAATTTCTAAAGCTCTAATAACTCGATGTGGGTTATCAATGGCTATTGAATTGTAACTTTGAATATCCAATGTTTTAAGTTGTTCTTGTAAAAACGAAAGACCTTTGGTTGATAAATCGGTATTTAATTGGTCCCTAATGCTATTGTCAACATCAGGAAAATCATTTAAACCTTTGGTGACTGCATCTACATAAAGTCCAGAGCCACCAATCATAATAACTACATTGTTGGTTTTAAAGAGCTCATCTAATTTTAGTATGGCTTCTTTTTCAAAAGCACCAACATTATAATCGTCTTGTATGGATTTATGATGAATAAAATGATGTGTGGCACTATGTAATTCTTCTTGTGATGGCGCAGCAGTTCCAATAGACATTTCTTTAAAAAATTGTCGGGAATCTGCTGAAAGTATTTCTGTATTAAAATGATTAGCCAGTTTAATACTCAAAGCAGTTTTGCCAATAGCTGTTGGACCTACAATTGAAATAAGAAACTTACTCATGGTTTAATTTGTGGCCGCAATTATAACAAAACTCAGCATTGTCTTTATGGTTTTCAGCTGAGCAGTTTGGGCACGACTGTGTGTTAAAATTTATATGATCTTTTATAGTATTGTCTTTGTTTTTACTTTGATTAGTATATTCAGCAGAAACAATACCTGTAGGAACAGCTATGATTCCATAACCCAAAATCATAACTAAAGACGCAATAAATTGCCCTAAAGGAGTTTGTGGAGCAATATCACCAAACCCAACCGTTGTAAGCGTAACAATACACCAATACACACTTTTTGGAATATTTGTAAATCCGTTTTCTTCACCTTCAATCATGTACATAATAGTTCCTAAAATGATTGCAACAATAACAACGGCAAATAAAAACACAGATATTTTAGCTCTACTTGCTTTTAAGGCAGAAACTAAATTATTTGATGCGCCTAAATATCTGCCTAATTTTAAAATTCTAAATACTCTTAAAAGGCGTAAGGCTCTTAAAGCTACTAAAGCATGTGTACCAGTAAATAAAATTGAAAGATATTTTGGGATGGTTGATAGCAAATCTATAAATCCATAGAAACTTGTAATATAATGTAAAGGTTTTTTTACGGTTATAATTCTAGCAATATATTCAATACTAAACAGAATGGTTATAATCCATTCACTTATATTTAAAATATCATGATAGGTAGAATCGATACTTTTTACACTTTCAAGCATCACTAAAACAATGCTAGCTATAATAGTAATAAGTAAAACAATATCAAATAGCTTTCCAGCAGGAGTATCTGCTTCATAAATAATTTCATGAAGTTTAGTTTTCCAGTTTCTTTTATAAGTAATGCTCATGAATTAAAGGTAAGAAAAGATTTAAAAACAAAGCTTAGTCATTAATTTGAATAACTTTCAATCGTTTATTCCTTCTCAAATAACTTTGAATAATATGCTGTGTGTCTTTGTTATTTTCCATAGGAGTAATAAAAGACTTTAAAACTTCTATATTATTTATTTGATAGTTTAAGTTAAAAAAGCCTATTCCTTTAAACACACCGTTTTCAATATAGATAGCACTGCGTTCATCAATATCACGACCTCTATCAATAATCACCATATTTTTATTTTTGTAGCTATTTTTATTTATAAATTCCTCGGCACGTTTATTATAATCTTCAGCAAGCTCTTTTCCAATACAAGCACCATGGCATTCTTTGATATCGTATTTAAAACAACTGCTTTTTGTTTTGTAAATACCTGTTAGTTTTTGACATAAATTATAATCTTCTATAGCTTTTAAAATAAAACTTTTGGCACTATCTCTATTGCTAAAGGTTGTAATGGGTTTTTTTCTGCCATCAACGGTATCAATTTTTAAATTGATATAATCATTTTCATCAACAAAACTATATAAGGCATGCGTAAAAACGGTTCTTCTTAAAGCACGATTAAAAATGGGTTTATTGCGTTTTATTTCTTCGCTTTCTTTTAGTAAGGCTACCAATTCACTTCCTGTAGTTTCATAGGTCACAGCTGTTGCCTGAAGTTGAATTTTTTTTGATTTGCGATTGGTATTTGTAAAATGCTGATTGATGCGTTTCTTAATATTATTACTTTTACCTATATAAATAATGTCTCCGTCTGCTTTATGAATATAATACACACCAGTTACTGAAGGTAGTTTTTCAATAATATCAATATGTCTGGGTTCTAATTGTAGTTTCGGACTTAAGCGAACAGATTCTTGAATAATTTTTTTTGTAGAATCTTTATCAAGCAACATTTTAAATAACTTAACCGTAGCTATGGCGTCACCATTGGCACGATGTCTGTCAGTTACCGGAATACCAAGTGAGCGCACTAATTTTCCTAAACTATAGGACGCTTGATCTGGAATTAATGCTTTTGCCAATTCAACAGTACAAAGCGTTTCACGATTAAAATCAAACCCTAAACGTCTAAATTCTGTGACTAAAATACGGTAATCAAATTGCGCATTGTGAGCTACTACAATGCAATCATCAGTAATTTCTACAATGCGTTTGGCAACTTCATAAAACTTAGGGGCATTTCGTAACATGCTACTGTTAATGCCAGTAAGATTTACTACAAAAGGTTGAATTTCTCGTTCTGGATTAATAAGACTTATAAATTGATCAATAACTTGATGACCATCATATTTGTAGATTGCAATTTCTGTAATGCCTTCTTCATTATACTTGCCTCCAGTGGTTTCTATGTCTAATATTGCGTACAAAAAATGTTGATGCGTTTATTTGTTATTCCGAGATTTATTTAAGCCGTAGCAATCTATTTAATTTATTTCAAACTCTCTTAGAATTTAACTATAATTTCTTTCTCCAAAAATACTACTTCCAACACGAATCATGTTACTACCACAATTAATAGCTAACTGATAATCACCACTCATGCCCATACTTAAAATTTTGAATTCTGAATTTTCAATTCTTAAGGTATCAAAAACAGTTTTTAGATATGTGAATTCTTCTTTAATTTGATTTTCGTCATCAGTAAAAGTAGCCATGCCCATAAGACCGGTAATTCTAATGTTTTTTAATTTTAAAAAAACTTCAGACTGTAATAAATCAGAGGCATCATGTGGAGTCATTCCAAATTTTGAATCTTCTGAAGCTATTTTAATTTGAAGCAAACAATCAATAATTCTATTATGTTTTAATGCTTGTTTGTTAATTTCTTCAAGGAGTTTTATATCATCAACGCCATGAATTAATGTTACAAACGATGCCATGAATTTTACTTTATTTTTTTGAACATGACCAATCATATGCCATTGTATATCTTTTGGCATGGTTTCATATTTATCGGCCATTTCCTGAATTTTATTCTCACCAAAAATGCGTTGTCCTGCATGATAGGCTTCCATTAAATCTGGAATAGGTTTTGTTTTAGACACAGCAACTAAAGTAACATGCTTTGGTAATGACGATTTTATATGATTAAGATTTTCTTGAATGGACATAGTTAAAATTCGTAAATGGTTACCCCACTTCTTAGTTTAGGTTCAATATAAGTGCTTTTTGGTGGCATGGTTAAACCATCATTTGCAATGGCTTTTATTTCGTTTATGGTGATTGGAACCAAACCAAATCCAACAGTAAATTCACCTGTATCTATTTTACTTTTAATAGTTACTAAATCATTTTTGCCAAATGAATAGTCAATTCTCGTGTCATTGCGTAAATCAGTAATTCCTAAAAGTGGTTCTAAAATGGTTTTATATAAAATTTGTGTATCTAAAGCATCTAACGATGTTTTAAATAAATACGCACTTTTTCTTAAGTATAATGAGTAAAATTCGCCATCTAAATACATGCTAAAGTGATGTTTTTTGTTAGGTTTATATAACTCATTTCCTCTGTTTTCTATGCGAAACATGGTATCTAACTTTATTAAAAAGGTTTCTTTTGATAAGCCATTCAAATCCTTTACAAGTCTGTTGTACTCATGAATTTTGAGGTGCGATTCTGGAATTAAATAACTCATAAAATAGTTATAAGGCTCATTTCCAATGTGACTCTTATTTTCTGATTTTAAATCTTTTGACAGCAAATAGGAAGATGCTGAGCGATGATGTCCATCAGCAATGTAAATAGTTTCTATGGCATCAAACTCGTTTTGAATACGCTTAATAATCTCTTTATCGTTCAATATCCATAAATAATGAGTATCTCTATACGTGGTAGTAAACTCAAATTCGGCTCTGTCTTGTTGAATGTTAGCAATGATAGTATCAATAATAGTATTATCTGGATAGGTAAGCAACACAGGTTCGGCGTTAAAGCCAACAACTTTTAAATAATCTTTAAAAATATGTTCTCTGTATTCAATGGTGTCTTCATGCTTTTTAATAACATCTTTTTCATAATCTTCAGAACTTGTAGCTGCTATAATGCCTGAAAACGAATAGCCATCTCTGTTTACAATTTTATAGATGTAATAACTGGGTTGTTCATCTTGAATAAAAACCGAATCTTCCTTAAATTCTAAATATCTGTTTTTAACCAAATTATAGCGTTCAATTCCTGAATACATTGCTTTGTTATAACGATAACCCGGATTGACGACGTGTAAAAATGAAAACGGATTGTAATCTAGTCTGGCTTCTAGTTCTGCTTGCGTATAACTTTGGTATGAACGCGAAGCAACCAAACTTACTTTATCACGTGTTGGGCGAACGGCTTTAAATGGAATGACTTTGGCCATGGTTTTTTTTCTCGTCATTACGAGGAGTAAAACGGCGTGGTAATCTTTTTAAAGCAAATAGATTGCCACAACTTTTTTTAAAAGTTTCGCAATGACATTATTATTTTATTTTAAAAATTGCAAAGCAATTTTTTCCGCTTTTTTACTTTCAGAATAGTCATAAAAACCTTCACCAGATTTAACGCCTAATTTACCTGCACGCACCATATTTACTAATAATGGGCAAGGAGCGTATTTGGGATTTTTAAAACCTTCATACATCACATTTAAAATAGATAGACAAACATCTAAACCTATAAAATCCGCTAATTGTAATGGTCCCATGGGATGCGCCATACCAAGTTTCATAACCGTATCAATTTCATAAACTCCTGCAACACCGTTATATAATGCTTCAATGGATTCATTAAGCATTGGCATTAATATGCGATTAGCTACAAAACCAGGATAATCATTTACTTCAACAGGAATTTTTCCTAAGGTTTTTGATAAATCCATGATGGTTTTAGTCACGTCATCACTAGTATTATAACCTCTAATGATTTCTACCAATTTCATAATAGGAACCGGATTCATAAAATGCATGCCTATTACATGGTCTGGTCGTGAGGTTACCGATGCTATTTGAGTGATTGAAATGGATGAGGTGTTGGTAGCAAGAATGGTGCCTTCTGGGCAATGTTTATCTAATTCCTTAAAAATATTGAGTTTTAAATCAATGTTTTCAGTAGCGGCTTCTACCACTAAACTAGCATATTCAACCCCTTCAGTAATACTTGTAAACGTTGAAATATTTGAAAGAGTTTCTTCTTTTTGAGCTTCGGTAATGGTTTCTTTACTAACCATTCTGTTCAAATTATTGGTAATGGTTTCTATGCCTTTTTTTAGGGCATTTTCACTAACATCTATAAGTTGAACTCTAAATCCGCTTTGAGCAAAGGCGTGCGCAATACCATTTCCCATAGTTCCTGCACCAATAACTGCCACATTTTTCATCATGAAATTTTATTTAAAACAATGTATTATTTGAGTTGCTACACGTAATGCCTCAGTGCCATCATGAAGTGTCACAATGGGTTTGGTATTATTATTTATGGCATCTGCAAAACTTTCCAATTCATCTAAAATGGCATTATTATTTGAGATTTCAGGATTGTCAAAATAGATTTGCTTTTTAACGCCTTCGGCATTTTGAAGAATCATATCAAAATCTCCAGGTTGTTCTGGTGCATCTTTCATTTTAACCACTTCACATTTTTTCTCAAGAAAATCCACAGAGATATAAGCATCTTTTTGGAAGAAACGCGTTTTACGCATGTTTTTTAATGAAATTCTACTCGCTGTTAAATTGGCAACACAACCATTTTCAAACTCAATACGTGCATTAGCAATATCAGGAGTGTCACTAATAACAGAAACACCACTAGCTGAAATATGTTTCACTTTTGAGTTAACAACGCTTAAAATAATATCAATATCATGAATCATTAAATCTAAAACCACAGGAACATCTGTGCCACGAGGATTAAATTCTGCAAGTCTATGAGTTTCTATAAACATAGGTTCATGAATATCATTTTTAACGGCAGTGAACGCAGGGTTAAAACGCTCCACATGCCCAACTTGACCTTTAACATGATGTTCAGCCAAAATAGCTCTAATATGTTCGGCTTCTTCAACCGTTTTAGCTATCGGTTTTTCAATAAATATATGTTTGCCTTTGGCAATAGATTGTAGTGCACAATCATAATGTGAAAGGGTAGGTGTTACAATATCTACCACATCTACGGCATGAATTAAATCTTCAATAGTATGAAAGAATTTATAACCAAACTCGGCTTCTACTTTTTTACCGTTTTCAGAGTCAGCATCATAAAATCCTATGAGGTTATATTTTTCAGATTGATTGAGAAGTCTTAAATGAATTTTCCCAAGGTGACCAGCACCTAGAACACCAGCTTTTAGCATTTTTATTTAGGTTTTCAACAAAAATAGCACTTTTAACGCATGAAATTCATAATATTCATCTAAAATTTTATCTATTAATTGTGAAAAATTAATCCTAAATTAATTGTTTTTAGCTAAAATGTTTAACTAATTTTAGACTTGAAAAGAAGACGAATAGTGAAAGACACATTTAAGCATCAAGGATTAAGACAACAGTTGGTTAACGTTTTAAAAACCAAAGGAATAAAAGACGTCAATGTTTTAAAAGCCATAGGTAAGGTACCACGCCATTTGTTTATGGATTCTAGCTTTTTAGACCATGCGTATCAAGATAAAGCCTTTCCTATTGCTGCCGATCAAACCATTTCACAACCTTATACAGTGGCCTTTCAAACAGAATTACTCAATGTTAAAAAGGAAGATAAAATCCTTGAAATAGGAACAGGAAGTGGTTATCAAACAGCTGTGTTGTGCGAATTAGGTGCTAAAGTTTTTAGTATAGAACGCCAGTTAGAACTATTTAAAAAAACCAGTATTTTTTTACCTAAACTTGGTTATAGAGCTAAAAAACTCATTTTTGGTGATGGCTATAAAGGGTTAGAAGAGGAAGCGCCATTTGATAGTATTATTGTAACGGCTGGTGCGCCTTTTGTGCCTAAACCCTTGTTAAATCAGTTAAAAATAGGAGGTAGGTTAGTGATTCCTGTTGGTGAAACTATTCAAATTATGTCTTTATTTATTAGAACAGATGCTAAAGAATTTGAACAGCATGAATTTGGTGAATTTCGTTTTGTGCCCTTGTTGGAGGATAAGAATTAATTCTTGGTTAGATATTTTTTAGGAATAGGGTTTTCGTTGGTCTCTTGAGTCCAGTAAATATTTATAATCCACCAGCGTGTACCATCATTAAGGAGTTGAATACTATTAATACCACGCATAAACGGTTTGTCATCTGCTTCACTTTTAAAAGAGTGATAGGTGCTAAAAACCTGGGTAATATTTCCAAAAGTATCTACTGTTCTATGAATTTCTTTTTCAAAAAAACCATTTTCAATCAACCAATCACCAGAACTTTTAATGTAGTCATCTGGCGACATATAACGAACCTTAAACACACCTTCAGCATCTTTTCCTGAGGGTATTAATTTGGCTCCTGGTTTAAATAAATATTTAAAAAGCTCCCAATTTCTTTCTACACCTTTTTCTCCTGAAATCACGTTATATAAAGTCTTAATGGTGCTATCAAGTGTTTTTACTTTTGAGCTATCAATAACTTGGGTTTTAAGCGAATCTTTTTCAGATATGACAACTTTATCTTGAGCATTGATAGGTAATGAGAAGGTTATTATAAGTATTAGGGTTACTAGCTTATGCATAATTTATAAGTTTTAATGAAGACATCCTTATTTATATATTTTTTTTACACGATCTAGGTCGCGCTTGTTATCACGATCTTTTATGGTTTCACGCTTATCATATAATTTTTTTCCTTTGGCTAAGGCAATATCTATTTTGGCATAGCCTTTTTCATTGATAAATAATTTTAAAGGCACAATGGTAAGCCCGGTGTTTTGAACTTCTTTTAAAAGCTTTTTTAATTCTTTTTTATTTAAAAGGAGTTTTCTTTCAGCTTTTGGTTTATGGTTATAATAAGTGCCATACAAGTATTCTTCAATAGTCATATTAATTATAAAAAGCTCACCTTGTTCATTAAACTCACAAAAACTTTCAGCAATAGAGGCTTTACTACTTCTAATAGATTTAATTTCGGTGCCTGTTAATACCATACCAGCGGTGTACTTATCTAGTATTTCATAGAGAAAGCGCGCTTTTTTGTTTTGTATGTTGATGTTTTTTTGCATGATGACAAAACTACATAATTTTAGTTATTCTTTCTTTTTTAAATGATGAGTTTTAATGTTTTTAAATTTAATAAAGGCCTCATTTTATTAAAAAGTTTTTTTATGGTGGTCCCATAAAACATTTGTATTTTTGTGTTCAATTTTTATTAAACAAACATCAAAAATTATCTTATGAATTCATACGATGTAGCCGTAATTGGTTCTGGACCTGGAGGATATGTAGCAGCCATACGTTGTGCGCAATTAGGAATGAAAACTGCCATTATTGAAAAATATGCAACACTTGGAGGCACGTGTTTAAATGTGGGTTGCATACCAAGTAAGGCCCTTTTAGATTCGTCGCACCATTATGAAGATGCCATCAAGCATTTTGAAGAACACGGTATTGACATTCCTGGTGAAGTCAAGGTAAATTTAAAGCAAATGATTGCGCGTAAACAAGCGGTTGTTGACCAAACTACAGGTGGTATAGACTTTTTAATGAAGAAGAATACTATTGATGTGTATCAAGGCTTAGGAAGTTTTAAAGATGCCACCCATATTACAATTAGTGGAACTGAAACCATAGAAATTGAAGCTAAAAACACCATTATTGCAACAGGTAGTAAACCATCAAGTTTACCTTTTATTGCTATTGATAAAGAACGCGTTATTACCTCAACAGAAGCTTTAAAGCTAACTGAAATCCCAAAGCATTTAATCGTTATTGGTGGTGGCGTTATTGGCTTAGAATTGGGGCAAGTTTACAAACGTTTAGGTGCTGAGGTAACCGTTATTGAGTATATGGACAGAATTATTCCTACGATGGATGCTGGTTTGTCTAAAGAATTAAATAAAGTCCTTAAAAAGCAAAAGTTTAAAATTGAAACCTCTCATAAAGTAAAATCTGTTGAGAGAAAAGGTAATGAAGTGATTGTAAAGGCGGATAATAAAAAAGGTGAAGAACTAACTTTTACGGGCGATTATTGCTTAGTATCTGTAGGGCGTAAACCTTACACAGATGGCTTACATGCCGAAGCTGCAGGAGTAAAGATTACAGAAAGAGGTCAAATAGAAGTGAATGCCCATTTACAAACATCAGCTAAAAATATTTATGCTATTGGCGATGTCGTAAAAGGCGCTATGCTGGCTCATAAAGCCGAAGAAGAAGGTGTTTTTGTAGCAGAAACGATTGCGGGACAAAAACCGCATATCGATTATAATTTAATTCCTGGAGTAGTTTATACATGGCCAGAAGTAGCCAGTGTTGGAAAAACCGAAGAGCAATTGCAAGAAGCAAAAGTAGATTATAAAGTGGGCTCGTTCCCCATGCGTGCGTTGGGTAGAAGTAGAGCCAGTATGGATTTAGATGGGTTTGTTAAGATTTTAGCTGATAAAACGACCGATGAAATTTTAGGCGTTCATATGATTGGGGCTCGTGCTGCCGATATGATTGCCGAAGCGGTGGTTGCTATGGAATTTAGAGCCAGTGCAGAAGACGTGTCAAGAATGTCGCATGCGCATCCAACCTTTACCGAAGCCATTAAAGAAGCGGCCTTAGCAGCAACAGATAATAGAGCGTTACATATTTAATATTACTAGATACATTCAAAAAGAGAGGCTGTTTAAAAAGTAGATAATAATCGTCATTACGAACGTAGTGAAGTAATCTTTTTAATTAATTACTAACAATATAAAGATTGCTTCGTTACTCGCAATGACATAAAAAATAGATAATAATCGTCATTACGAACGCAGTGAAGTAATCTTTTTAATTGATTACTAACAATATAAAGATTGCTTCGTTCCTCGCAATGACATAAAAAATCGCTTTTCAGACAGCTTTTTTTATTAGAATAAATCATTCAACACCTTAGCCAACCGAATACCGCCTTTTTGTAATTGAGCGCGTACCGATTCAAAATAATCGTATGAATAGTTGTAACGTAAATTATCATTTGGTTTTACGTTAGCATATACTTGTCTGGTCAATGTATGAGTATCATTCACCCAATCCACAATAGTACCTTCTTGAATCGCTTTTACTTGATTTTTACTTAATACATCGGCATTTTCAGCAAGTTCGCTGTAACTCATATTAAAGCTTTCAATCATTTCTCTGTCCCAAACGGAGTGCAAATTAGAGTCTTTATAAAACCATTGCACTTTAAAATCGTTTCCACCTTTATCTTCAACCAAACCTACGTGCATGGGTTGATGCAAATCACCTATAAAATGAATTAACAATTTTAAATAAAAAGCTTTATCAGCATCACTTGACGTCGCATCTTGTATCATTTTAATACAGGTGTTAATGCCAGTAACCAAATCACCACTCGTGCTTTTTTCAGAATTTTCGTAGTTCGAATCCAAGGGCATATTAATATAATGCCACGTGTAAAAGGAGTCAAAACGCTTGTCCGATTTTATATCATCTCCAAAGGTTGAAACCAAAGCAAGCGACTTATTATTCAGTAATTTTTCAATTTTTCTTTTGGTGCTTCCTTTTAAATAGTGGTCGGCTATTTTGCCAACAACTCGATGTCCGGTAGCGCTCCAATCATCATAAGCATACGCGTTACCAGAACAAAAAAGGAATATAGCTACTGTAATAGAATATAAATATTTCATGACTTGTAAAGAGTTGATGAGGTTAGAGGTCTATTTTTTTTACTGAATTTTTTTTAAGTAATAGCATAGGTAATGCCACGCCTACCGTAAGTGAAATTAAAATGAAAAACATAGTAAACCCATTAGTAAAAATAGCATCAATTAATTCTACCCTTTTGCTGGCATCGCTTTCAGTGAAAATAAAATTCATAATAGATAAAATGGTTTCATAAGCAAAATAACCAGGAATCATGGGGATAACTGGTGGAATAGAAAACACAACCGGTGGTTGGTGTATTTTATGGGCCAATGGAATGCTAATAATGCCCACAAAAAAGGCAGCCAATAAACTTCCTAATACCACGTGAATATGAAAATGTATCAAGCTAAATTTAATGAAACCTGCACAAAAGCCCAATACAAAAACAGTCATCATGGCACTTCTGGGAATGTTAAATAAAATACCAAACCCAAGAGCAGCAATGCCTGACCAAAAGGATACTTCTAATAATTTTAATATAACGTCTAACATCTTAAGTTAATTGAAAAAGAAACATTGCTAAAAATAATCCAATAGACATCGCTAATACAATCATAGAACCTGTGGTAAACCTTACCATTCCGTTTAATATATTATTATCCATCAAATCAGTAAAGGAGTTTATTAACGGCACACCAGGCACCAAAAACAAAATAGAAGTTGCCAAAGCAGCTTGCGGATGCGCCCCTATATGATATAGAATTCCAACAGAAGCGATTACCGAAGCTATAAATGAGCCTAAAAATATTCTAATATAAAGGTTGTATTTTAATTTATGGGTTTCTTGAAAAATATATAAGCCAATAAACGTGCTTATAAAAGCCACAAACATATTTAAATAATCACCTTTAAAAATATTGCAAAACCCAGCACCAGCTAAGCTTACTGCTATTAAAATAACGAGTCTAGGATACCGGTTTAGTTTTTTAATGGTTTCAATTTCATCAGATATTTTTTCTAACGACCAGTTTTCTTCTGTGGCGTTCCAGCTTGCCTTGCTAATAGCCGAAATAATTGAAAAATTTATGAGATAAGGAGGAATGTTTTGTACCCGTGTGCAGCCCGAATTGGTTTCTTCATCAGTTAAAGTCATAATAATTGTTTTATGACTTATTAAACTCGATGCTTTTACATGTAAAGCGGTAGCAAATCTATCAATACTTAAATTTACACGGTTGGTATTGGCACCAGAAACCATTAAAAGAGACGAAATCTCTAATAGCAAATTAGCTTTTTGTATCAGTTTTGAAGTATCATTCATATGGCCATGAGATGCATAAATATGTAAACAAATTTAAGGTTTTCTATTCTTTTTAAGCGCATAAATCCAGCTAATAATATGTAAATTTTATAAAGGGTTTTTAATAAAAATGCAATTAAAATGTTAAATGAATTTATATCGTGTAGAATACATCATTTTAAAAGGTATAGCAGCGATGGCATAAGTTTAATTCTGTTTATAAGTCATGATAAATTTGTTTCGTAATTTGTAGCTAAAAAGGTAGCTTTGACTATTAAAAAAATTTAAATATACCATGAAATCATTTTTAGCCGTATTACTCCTGTTGTTTTTAATGTTTTCATGCAAACCAAAAGAAACCCATAAGAATGCGACTATCGAAACATTAGACCAGTTTTCAGACCTGCAAAACATTATAGATAGCGAAGCTCAAGGCGTTTTGGTTTTAAATTTTTGGTCTATCCACTGTCCGCCATGTATTAAAGAATTGCCACATTTTAATAGATTAGAAACCGAATATCAAGACAAGCAGGTAAGAGTGCTACTCATAAATTTAGATTACATAAAAGCATTAGACCCCAAATTTTATCCGTTTGTTAAAAAACATGATATACAGCAAGAAATCATGATTCTTAAAGACCAAAACTATACCAAATGGACAGAACAAGTGGATCCAGATTGGTATGGAGCCTTACCTGCAACCCTTATTATTAAAGGTAAAAAGAGACATTTTAGGTTTGGTAGTTACGAGCAGTATGCCGATTTAAAAAAGGACCTAGACTCCCTGATAAGCCACTAATATTTTTATAAGTTTTTAAAAACTTAGCATCCCCATTTTTATGATGCTAGGGCCGTTGTTTTTTTAAATTGAGATTAAAAAAGGCTCTAACTTACTAAAGTAATAATAAAAAATGGCATCTCCAAAAAATGACACACATTGACACACGTTGACACATATTGACACACATTGACACATATTGACACACGTACCCAAAAACGTAGGGGTTTTGTTCGGGTTTTGTTCGAGTCTTGTTCAGCTACAGGTTTGGTGTATTTGGTTGAGATGGGGCTTTGGCTGAACAAGGGTTAAAGAAAACTAAAATGACACAAAAATTGCTTGTATAGTTTGTAAGAAAAGACTAACTTGGTGTGTTTAAAAACAAAACCCATTAAAACAAAATAGGCATCACAAAACATCTTAAAACTTGGGCATTTTCTGCCTTTTTGGTGTTATGGCTATAAAACGTTATGGAGATAAACAAGTTGTGCAAAATTTGACCAAACAACAAAAACTGAAACTAAAGATAAAAATATGAGAAAAATTACATTGCTTTTAATTTACATTTTGACATTATCAATAGTTGGTTGCAAAGAAAACCGACAAAAAACACCTTTTGAATTGAGAATGGAATTACAAATGGAGGAAAATAGTAACCCTTTGCAATATCTAAAATTGGAAAATATATCAATGCAAAGAAATAAAATTAAAGAAGCTGGTTTATTTTCGAGTGCCAAATATGATGGATACTTGATAACTGGACAAGTGAAAAATACTGCATCGATAGCAAAATACAAGGATTTGAAAATTACGGTAGAATTATATTCTCAAACAAAAACCCTAATTGAAAGTAAATCTTTTATAATCTATGAATATTACGAACCAAATTCTACAAAAGATTTTTCTTTAAAAATTGACGCACCAAACACAATGAAAAATTTCGGAACTTTTGTGCTTGGAGCTTCACCGACATACGAATAAAAATTGACTGAAATTAAATATAAAAAATGTTGCACAACACCGGCTTTAGATATCATTGCTTTGGACTTTCTTCTCAAAAAGTCCTCGCAAATTTGCTGTCTTCGGTTTACAGGGGAAAATCCTCGCGCTCAAACACGCAACTTTTCTTATAGTAAAACGTTGGCACCAATTTGAGAAAAATTACGAATGAAAAAAATATTAGGAACATTAATTGCGATTTTAATTTCGCAAATCGGATTTAGTCAAGACTACCAATCTGAATTTCAAAAATATTGTCAATCTAATGACACTATCAATCAATTGAAAACTTTGAAAAAATGGCAATCTGAAAATGCAAAAGATGCTGAACTTTACACAAGCTATTTCAATTATCATTTTATGAAATCACGTCAAGAAGTTCTCGCTTTGACAAACGATCAACCAAACGGAGAAAGTCTTGTATTAAAAGATAGCTTAAATCAAAATGCTGGATTTTTAGGAAGTCAAATCCATTATGACCTAACGGAATTAAAAAAAGGATTGGATAAAATTGACGAAGGAATCAAACTTTACCCAAATCGACTTGATATGCGGTTTGGAAAAATATACGCACTTGGACAAATTCCTGACTGGACAAATTTCACATCGGAAATAATCAAGACAATTGAGTATTCAGCTAAAAATAGTAATAAATGGACTTGGACAAACCACGAAAAATATGATGGTGGAGAAAAAGAGTTTCTATTAGATATTCAAAACTATCAATTGCAATTATATAATACTGGTAGTGATGAATTGCTCAAAAATATGCGAGAAATTGCAAATACAGTTTTAAAATTTTATCCAAACCACATAGAAAGTTTGTCCAATCTTTCAATTACCTATTTGCTAACAGGAGAATATGACAAAGGAATTGAACCACTTTTGCGGGCTGAAAAGATAAATCCAAAAGATTATATAGTTCTAGGAAATATTGCTCAAGGTTATAAACTTAAAGGAGATAAGACAAAAGCTATTGAGTATTATAAAAAGACTGCTGAATATGGAGATGAAGGAGCAAAGGAATATGCAAAACAGCAAATAACTGAATTAAAACAATAAAAACTGGTGCCAACAATGGCTATAAGTAATTGCTTGTTCTTGCCTACTTCTAAAAATCCTCGCGCACAAACACGCAACTTTCCTTATACACACACCATAACAAAACGCCCTTTCGCAATCGGTCTTTTACGCTCAAAGGCCAATATAAATTAATCAGTGCCTTATCGTTGATGACTTGTTATGTCAATATATATTTATTAAATAAAGACTTATATTTATTGTTTTTCAATAATTTTTTATTATTTTTGTCATGTTAATTTTAAATTATAATCCTGATGTTAAAAACAAACAACTTCGTATTTTGGGCCTTATATGTTGTGGCTTGGCTTATTTTTGTAGGCTTGTCTATTGAGGCAGGTGGCTTAATCGTCAATTTCTTTTTTAGTCTGTACAACCCTGAATTTGTGCAAAACCTGTATCAAAAATTAGACTTAACCGATATTTATAATGATAGCAAATTAGCTTTTTTCGGCATCTATAGCTTTATTCTTATCATTTCAATTTTAAAAGCAGTTCTATTTTACATCGTGATAAGGCTAATGCATAAAATGGATTTATTAAAACCCTTCAACCATTTTGTTTCGAGACAGATTTTATTAATTGGGTATTTTACCCTTTCAATAGGGCTTTTAAGTTACATGGCTAGACAAATCGTTAAAAGTTTCATTCATTACGGGTATAACACCGATAGTTTAAACCAATTTTGGGTAGATAGTCAAGCCTTTATTGTAATGGGAGCTGTGGTGTATATTATTGCCACTATTTTTAAAAAAGGAGTGGACTTACAAAACGAAAACGACTTAACCATATAAGCTATGCCAATAATTGTAAACCTTGATGTGATGATGGCAAAGCGTAAGATGTCTTTGAATGAACTTTCTGAAAAAGTTGGGCTAACGTTGTCAAACCTTTCTATTTTAAAAACAGGAAAAGCAAAGGCCATTAGATTTAGCACATTGGAAACCATTTGTAAGGTTTTGGATTGCCAGCCAGCAGACATTTTAGAATTTGTTAATGACTAAGAAAAACCAACGGCCTAACAACAATAAAATTACGGGCTAGGGCAAGCCACCTTATAAAAATTCTCGCAGATTTTCACGCGACGAACCATAGCTAAAAACGCTTACTTTTTCTTATTTCGTCTGTTGGCGTTTTTATCGCCTCTGGTAAGTGGCTTTTTATACTTTTCTGCAATTTTAAATTTATACGAACCGCCTAAATTTTCTTTCTTGTTTTTATCTATCTTTTCATGAAAGGCGGCACCAATAGTGTCATCCTTTTTTATAGGATTATGACGTTCTTTTATTTGTGGGCGTTCTTCTTCAATCAATTGGTCTGATAGTTCAACATCTTCAGGAAATTCCATCAATGGAATAGTCATATTCATGAGTGCTTCAATCTTCTCTAAAGATTCAAGTTCATGGTCTGTTGAAAACAAAATAGCGGTGCCTTCGCGTTCTGCACGGCCTGTTCTACCAATTCTGTGCATGTAGTTTTCAGGAAAGTCTGGCGTATCAAAATTAATAACATGGCTAATGTTATCAATATCTAATCCACGTGCCATAACATCGGTAGCGACTAAAATACGGTTAAAACCATTTCTAAATTGCTCAATACTTCTAAGTCGGTAGTTTTGTGTTTTGTTAGAATGAATGACGCAACAGGTATCGCGAAAGGTGTCTTCTAATGTTTCAAACAGGACATCGGCTAACTTTTTATTACCTACAAAAATCAATACTTTATTAAAAGTATCTTCGTCTTTTAGTAAATGAGTTAGTAAATTTACTTTGGTATAAAAATTTGTGACGGTATAGCGTTGCTGTGCAATATTTTGTAAAGGGGTTCCAGAAACGGCAATAGAAACGCGTTCAGGCGTTTTAAAAAATTCAGAAATCATGGCATCCACATCATGCGTCATGGTTGCCGAAAACATAATGTTTTGTCGGCGTTCTGGTAAAATGTCAAAAATATTAATAAGCTGATGTCTAAAACCTAAATCTAGCATCACATCCACTTCATCAATCACCAAACGCTGAATGGTTTTAAGTTGCAATACGCGGCTTAATGCTAAATCATAAAAACGGCCTGGTGTAGCCACCAAAATATCTAAGCCATCTGCAATGGCTTGTTTTTGAGTATTTATGTTGGTACCGCCATAAACACCTAAAACCCGCACAGTCATGTATTTGGCTAACTTTTCAATCTCATCAACGACTTGAACTACCAATTCGCGAGTTGGTACCAAAATTAAAATACGAGGCGTTTCTTGTGTTGAAAATTTTAAACTTTTAAGAATGGGTAGCATGTAGGCAAAGGTTTTACCTGTACCCGTTTGGGCAATGCCTACCATATCTTTACCAGAGTTTACTACATTAAAAGCTTCTGCCTGAATGGGCGTAGGCGTAGTAAACCCTAAATCGTCTAAGGCGTTATATAAAGGGGTATTTAAATTTAAATCTTGAAAGGTCACAGCTATCATTTAGCTGGCAAAGTTAAGGTTATTATTCGTATTTAAACCAGATGATTGTTGTGAATTTCAATACTATAAGTGGCTGTAAAGGTTTCTTTTGCGTTTAATGATAAGATGCCTTCTTTAGTTTTTAAGTCTTGGTTGGTGTTTTCATGGTCTGCAATGCCAAGCCAAGGTTCAATACAAACATAATCGCCGGTTGGTTTTGCCCAAATGCCTAAATAAGGAAATTCTTTAAATTTTACGGTTAGAATGGCGCCATAAGTTTGGCTTTTTAAAGTGACTTTTCTAGATTTTAAATCTTTAAAAATAAGGGCATCTGCATGAAACAACTCGTGTGTTAAGTTGATGGTATTGGAATCATTAAAAACAGATTCTGTTTTCGAAGAAATTAATCCGTTATCCATATTAATATAATGCCTTACCGAGTTTTCCTCACATTCAAACTCTAATAAATAATCCTGATACGTTTCGTTTTGATACACAGGACATTTAAATGCAGGATGACCGCCTACTGAAAAATATAGGGTTTGGTCATCACAGTTTTTAATGGTGTGAGTAACTTCAACAGTATTATCTAAAAGTTTATAAGTCATATAAAACTCAAACTTAAACGGGTAGGCTTTTAAGGTGGACTCGTTATAAGTGAGCTTAAAAGTCAAGCTATTTATGGTTTGTTCATGCAAAACAATATCTTTATTATGTCGTATAAAACCGTGTTTAGTAAGATTGTACGCTTTGTTTTCAAAATGGTAGGTATCATGTTTTAAAGCCCCTATAATTGGAAATAAATTGGGTGCGTGATTAGCCCAAACGGTTGGGTTGGCATCCCACATGAATTCATTGATATTTTGTACCGATGATATTTGGCAAAGCTCGGCGCCCATTTTTTTTACAGCTATTTTAAGTTTATTGTTTTCTAAAGTGTACATGAATTTCATTTTAAAACTTGCCTGCAAAATTTGTAATTTTTTAAGGAATCTAACTAACTTTACGCTATAATTTTAATGTTTGAGAACAAAGTTTATACATCATATTGATAATCCAGAACAGTTTAAGCAACATATACTGATTTGGAGTCAGCAGTTTCAAGAAGTCGTTTGGCTAGACACCAATAATTATCTTCAAATGTATTCCAGCTATGATGCTATTTTAGCTGTTGATGCTTTTCATAGTATTCAAACAGATTATCACCATGCTTTTAATACACTCAAACATTACCAATCTAATTGTAACGATTGGATTTTTGGCTTTTTAACCTATGATTTAAAAAATGATGTTGAACATTTAGAGTCCAACAACTATGATGGCTTAGAATTTCCTGAGTTGTACTTTTTTCAACCCAAAAAGGTGTTTTTAATAAAAGGGAATACAGTAGTTATTCGGTATTTAAAAGCATTTAAAGACGATATAGAACACGATTTAAAAGCGATACAACAAACCTCTAAAAAGAAGCTTGACCCTGTTGAAAATGCTATAAAAATAAAACTGCGTATTCATAAAGAGGAGTACTTTAAAAAAGTAAATACCATATTAGAGCATATTCACAGAGGCGATATTTATGAAGCTAATTTTTGTCAGGAGTTTTATGCGGAAGCTACAGAAATCAATCCTTTAGAAACGTATTTGAAACTAAATGAGATATCTAAATCACCATTTGCTACTTTTTTTAAGTTGAATGATTTGTATGTATTGTCTTCATCACCAGAACGTTATTTAAAAAAAGACGAACATACTATTATTTCTCAGCCTATAAAAGGTACCGCAAAGCGTTCTGAAAATCCTGAGGAAGATGAGCAGCTAAAATTAGCCTTAGTACATGATGAAAAGGAGCGCAGTGAAAACATCATGATTCTGGACTTAATGCGAAACGATTTATCAAAAACGGCCATAAAAGGAAGTGTTAGGGTAGAAGAGTTGTGCCAGGTTTATACCTTTAAGCAAGTGCATCAAATGATATCAACGGTCACGTCTCAAATTAATCAAACCATACATCCTGTTGATGTGATTAAAAGTACCTTTCCTATGGGTAGCATGACAGGTGCACCAAAAATTTCAGCCATGAAAATTATTGAAGCTCTTGAAGAAACAAAAAGAGGCCTTTATTCTGGTGCCATTGGTTACTTTTCTCCTGAAGGCGATTTTGATTTTAATGTCATTATACGAAGTATTTTATACAACGAAACCAATAAATACGTGTCTTATTCTGTTGGTGGCGCCATTACGGCTAAAAGTGACCCACTTAAAGAATATGAGGAATGCCTATTAAAAGCGAAAGCCATGCGTGACGTTTTAGAAAACTAGTCTAAATGATCTTTAAACCGGTTTTTTACTTCTTCATAAATATGCTCAACACGTTTTACCTCTATGTTTTTAACCTTTGCAATCTCTTCAAAGCTTAGTTTTCCAAACACTAATAAGTCTATAATGCTTGATACATTTAAAGGCATCCAGCTATAAAGACTTCCTAAAAGTTGATTCGATTTATTGGATGCGACTTCTTCCAATTCAAACGCATTTAACACAGAGTTTTCATGGTCGGCATATAAAAATAGATGCTTGTGCTTGTGGTCTTGTTTATAGGATATGTCATTTAATTCTTCATTCATAATAAAATCCCAATCACCATCAATGGTATAGGTTTCTTCTAAATCATCAAGTTCTTCTTCTAAAATGTCGCTCGTGCTAATGGTGTTTTTATGAAAAGCTTCTTTTTTAAAAAGCCTATCTAATGTGGCACAAACAATCTTAAATAATTTAAGTTTTATGGTTGAAACATCACTGTCAATATCATAGCCTTTTTCATAAAACTCAGCAATGCTTTCATCAACAATACCATTTGAGGAATACATGTTTTTTGGTAAAATACGCATAGATTCCGCAATGTAAAGCCTGTGTTTTACATAAGGGTAAATTTGATCTGTTGCAGAAATCACTCGTTTGTCAAAAGCTAGCTTGGTAGCTTTATCATTAATTTTATCTATAGTACACATGATAAAAGTATTTAAAATTTACTCCTTTAAGGTACTTCAATTTTAGTTTAAAAAGCATGATTTTTGTCATTTTATATTAACAAGTTGGTATTAATTTCATGATGCAAAGTTGTATATTTGAAAGATGATTGAGCAATTCCAAAATCATATAGATGCCAAGTTTTCTTTTTTAAAGAACAGTAAACTGCTAGTCGCTATTTCTGGCGGATTAGATAGTGTGGTGTTAACGCATGTGTGTTATCAGTTAAAATTAAATATAGCCCTGGCGCATTGTAATTTTAATTTAAGAGGTGATGAAAGTGATGCCGATGAAGACTTTGTTTTGCAATTTGCCGAAAAGTTAGATTTAGAAGTGTTTATTGAAAGTTTTGATACCAAATCTTATGCCGATGCGCATAAATTATCTATTCAAATGGCAGCAAGAGAATTGCGCTATGATTGGTTTAAAGACCTTTCAGAACAGTTAAAATTTGATTATATTTTAACAGCACATCATGCGGATGATAATTTAGAAACCTTTTTAATCAATTTTACAAGAGGCACAGGACTTGAAGGATTAACAGGCATCCCTGAAATTAATAATTCTATTGTAAGACCTTTATTGCCGTTTTCAAGACAACATATTGAAAAGTATGCGCATCAACATTCATTGAAATGGCGAGACGATAGCAGCAATGCATCAACCAAATACCTGCGAAATAAGTTACGACATGACATAATTCCTGTGTTAAAAGAAATGAATCCGCAGTTGCTTCAAAATTTTCAAACCACCTTAAACAATTTGAATGATACGGCAGATATCGTTGAAGAAAGCTTACAAGAAGTAGTGAAACGTGCGGTTGAGGTTATTGATAAAAAAGAGATAAAGTTTAAAATTTCAGAATTAAAACAACTCAAAAACCCAAAAGCTTATTTGTATGAGCTTTTAAAAGATTACGCATTTACCGAATGGCAAGATGTTGTTGGTTTATTAGATGCACAATCAGGAAAGCAAGTGTTTTCTTCGTTACACAGATTATTAAAAGATAGAGATTATTTAATTCTTACGGAACTTACCTCTGATAAAATGAACCACATGATTTCTGTTTATGAAGAAGATACGAACGTAACGATACCAATAGGGCAATTGATTTTTAAGGAAGTAGATGCTATTTTAGAAACGAAAAAGGATGTGCTGTATCTTGATAAAAACACTATTAAATATCCCTTAACCATCAGAAAATGGCAAGAAGGTGATTTCTTTTATCCTATAGGAATGCAAGGAAAAAAGAAATTAAGTAAGTATTTTAAAGACGAAAAACTGTCGTTAATAGAAAAAGAAAACACCTGGTTGTTATGTTCAGAACATGCTATGGTTTGGGTGATTGGAAAAAGAGCTGATAACCGATTTAAAGTAACAGATGCTACAACACAAATACTAAAAATTGAATTACAATAAATGATTTTACAAGGCCACCTAGTTGACATCCCAAACAAGCGCATTTTTAAAGGAGAAATCACTATTGAAAATGGGAAAATAAAATCTGTTATAGAAAAAGATCATGGCGTAAATCATTATATTTTGCCTGGTTTTGTAGATGCGCATATTCATATAGAAAGCTCTATGTTAGTGCCGAGTGAATTCGCACGTTTGGCGGTTAAACATGGTACGGTTGCAACGGTTTCAGATCCGCATGAAATAGCCAATGTGCTTGGTGTTAAAGGTGTGGAGTTTATGATTGAGAATGGCAAAAACGTGCCTTTTAAATTCAACTTTGGAGCGCCATCGTGTGTGCCTGCTACTAGTTTTGAATCGGCTGGAGCCATTATTGATTCAGAAGATGTTAAAAAGTTACTACAAAATCCACATATAAGTTATTTAACCGAAATGATGAATTATCCAGGTGTGTTGTTTAAGGATGATGAGGTCATGAAAAAAATAGCTTGGGCAAAACATTATAACAAACCCGTTGATGGGCATGCCCCAGGATTACGAGGTAATGACTTAACAACATATATCAACGCAGGTATTTCAACAGACCATGAATGTTTTACCTATGAAGAAGGGTTAGAGAAACTTCAAAAAGGTATGAAAGTGTTAATACGTGAAGGAAGTGCTGCCAAAAACTTTGAAGCCTTGATTGATTTGCTTCCAGAACATTTTGAAAACATCATGTTTTGTAGTGATGATAAGCATCCAGATGATTTGTTGCTCAATCATATCAATAAACTATGTGCTAGAGCTGTTTCAAAACATATGGATATTTTTAAAGTATTACAAGTGGCCTGCATCAATCCGGTAAAACACTATAATCTTGAGGTTGGTTTGTTACAAGAAGGCGATTTTGCCGATTGTATTGTAGTTGAAGATTTAGTTAATTTCAAAACCCTTCAAACCTACATTAATGGGGAATTGGTTTTTAATAAAGGTCAATCACTTATAAAATCTGTTGCATTTCAACTTTTGAATAATTTTAATACGCCAAAGAAAACGGTTTCAGATTTTAGGTTTCATTCATCAGCTAATAAAATAAGAGTTATTGAAGCTTTAGAAGGGCAATTGGTAACCAATGAACTTGTTGCTGATAGTTTGATTAAAGATGGTAATTTGGTTTCAAATGTTGAAAAAGATATTTTAAAAATGACGGTTGTGAATCGCTATCAAAATCAAATACCAGCCATAGCATTTATAAAGAATTTCGGCTTAAAAGAAGGAGCCATTGCATCATCGGTTGGTCATGATTCTCATAATATTATTGCTGTTGGCGTTTCAGATGAAGCCATTTGTAAAGCCGTGAATGTAATCATTGAAAATAAAGGCGGTATTTGTGCCGTGTCTAATCACCAAGAAAAAGTGATTCCATTACCAGTTGCCGGCATCATGAGTGACCAAGATGGTGAAACTGTTGGAAAACAATATGCAGTATTAGATGCGATGGCAAAACAATTAGGCAGTCCGTTACATGCGCCTTATATGACCTTGTCTTTTATGGCGCTGTTAGTAATCCCATCTTTAAAATTAAGCGATAAAGGTTTGTTTAATGGAACAGATTTTAAATTCACGAGTTTGACAATTAACAACAATTGACAATTAAGAATTATGAATTAATTTTGCTCTAACCAAAAACAAAAATCAAAAAACCAAAAACCAAAAACCAAAAACCAAAAGCCAAAAACCAAAAAACAAAAAACCAACAACCATCAACCAAAAACCATTAACCAAATGCCTGTAGTAGAAAGCACTTATAAACCGCCCTATTTTTTTAAAAACGGACATATATCAACAGTTTATTCAGGATTGGTCAGACAAGTCAAAGGTCTTAATCAAGAACGCGAACGCATTACTTTACCTGATGATGATTTTTTGGACTTAGATTGGAGTTATTCACAAGAAAAAACAGATAAAGTCATTATTTTACTTCACGGTTTAGAAGGCAACGCCCAAAGACCTTATATGACAGGAACGGCTCAACTTTTTAATAAAAATAAAGTAGATGCTGTTTGCGTCAATTTTAGAGGATGCAGTGGAAGTGACAATTTAAAATACCGGTCCTATCATTCTGGTGCAACTGAAGATTTAGAAGCTGTGATTACTCATGTACTAAACACAAAGAATTATTCTGAAATTTATATTAAAGGAATTAGTCTTGGAGGAAATATGGTATTAAAATATTTAGGGGAAAGAAATGAAATTCCAAAAGAAATAAAAGCAGTTGTAGCTGTTTCTGTTCCTTGTTCATTAGAAGGGTCGGCTAAAAAATTGCACACGTTTGAAAATAGATTATATCACGATAGATTTAAAAAACATTTAGTTGATAGATTGAGGATAAAGCAGCAGCAATTCTCAAATATGTTAAGTTTAGAAGAACTAAATTCTATTAAAACCTTATACGATTTTGATACTATTTATACCTCAAAAGCTCATGGTTTTAAAAATGGTGTAGATTATTATACGCAATGTAGTTGTCTGCAATTTTTACCCAATATTAAAACACCAGCACTCATTATAAATGCTTTAAATGATTCTTTTTTGTCGCCAGAATGTTATCCTGTAAAAGAAGCTAAAAATAATCCCAATGTGTATTTAGAAATGCCTAAACATGGTGGTCATGCAGGGTTTATCGATAAAAAAAATGTGTATTATAATGAAAAACGGGCTTTAGAGTTTGCTTTAATTAACTCTTAAAGAATAGTTTAACATATTACTGCTTTTTTTTTCTTATTTTTATTGCAATTCCTTTTTTTATAACATTTAGTCTTAGTTCTAATTAACATTAATAAAAATGCCGACGTATAATTTAAAAATTAATGGAGAAATCCATTCTGTTGAAGCTGATTCTGACACACCATTATTATGGGTATTAAGAGATCAAATGAATCTTGTAGGCACAAAATATGGTTGCGGTATTGGGCAATGTGGTGCTTGTACAGTGCATGTAAATGGAAATGCTTTACGTAGTTGTTCCTTATTAATTTCTCAATTACAAGGTATGGACATTGTAACTATTGAAGGGCTTTCAAAAGAAGGCGATCATCCGGTTCAAAAGGCATGGTTAGAACATGATGTGCCACAATGCGGATATTGCCAAAGTGGACAAATTATGACGGCCGCTGCTCTACTAAAAAACAATCCTAATCCTACAGATACTGATATTGATGCTGCTATGAATGGGAATATTTGTAGATGTGGTACGTATTTAAGAATAAAAGAAGCTATTAAAACCGCAACTAAACTTTAAACTCATTAAGTCATGACAAAAATAAAAACACAGTACAACCGTCGTTCGTTTTTGAAAGTATCTGCAGCAGCAGGTGGTGGTATGCTTATTGGATTTAGCTGGTTAACAGGATGTATTTCAGATGCAAAAATAGAAGAGATAGCAATTCCAAAAGAATGGTTTGACATTAATGGTTATATCAAAATAGGTGATACTGGTTTGGTGACCATATATTCACCCAACCCTGAGATTGGTCAAAATATAAAAACATCTATGCCTATGATTGTAGCAGAAGAATTAGATGTAGATTGGAAACAGGTTGTTGTTGAACAAGCACCTTTAAACACAGGATTTTATCAAAATCAATTTGCTGGTGGAAGTTTGTCTATTAGACTAAGTTGGGATGCTTTAAGAATGGCTGGTGCTACAGGTAGAAGAATGTTATTAGAGGCTGCAGCAAAAGAATGGGGACTATCTGTTTCAAATTTAACAGCTAGTAAAGGTATTATTAAACAAATAAATGGAGAGCGAACTATTACGTATGGTGAAATAGCCTCAAAAGCTGTAGATATAAAAGTTCCTGAAGAAATTGAACTTAAAGAGATTAAAGACTTTAAATTAATTGGAACAAGCGTTAAAAATGTAGAAGGTAAAAATATTGTTACAGGCAAACCTTTATACGGATTAGATTTTAAAAGAGAAGGGATGCTACTTGCTATGATTCAACATCCACCAGCATTTGGTATGAAGATAACAGATTTTAATGAGGAAGAGATTAAAAAAATGCCTGGTGTAAAAGATGCTTTTATTATTGATACCACTATTAATGAGCCAAGTTGGTCAGATGAAAAAGGTTTTCTACAACTTATTGCTGTTGTTGGCGAATCTACTTGGCAATTAATAAAAGCAAAACAAGCCATTAAAGCCACTTATGAAGTTGTAAGTGAGTTGGAAAATTCTGAGATGCATTTAAAGAATTTAGAACAAGCTATTGTATCTGGAAAAGTAGAAAAAAGCAGAAAAGATGGAAATCCAGATGCTGCGTTTGATAAAGCTGTTAAAGTAATAGAGCAAACCTATAATTCTCCGTTCCTTGCTCATAACACCATGGAGCCTATGAATTTCTTTGCTAATGTAACCGAAAACTCAGCAGAACTTATAGGCCCAACACAAACACCAGAAGCACTTGAAGGTTCTGTGGCTAAATTGCTTAATATCCCAATTGAAAATATTACTGTTAACATGACCAGAATGGGTGGAGGTTTTGGAAGAAGACTTTATGTTCATTTTGGAGTGGAAGCAGCAGCTATTTCAAAAAAAATAGGAGCACCAGTGAAGCTCATTTATACAAGAGAGGATGATATGAGTCAAGGTACATACAGACCCGCTTATCAATCAACATATAAAGCTGGGTTAGATGAAAATAATAACTTAATTGCTTTTAGCGTTAAAGGTGCTGGTTTACCAGAAAGCTCTGTATTTCCTGATCGTTTTCCTGCAGGTACTGTTGATAACTATTTGGCTGAAGAAATTAGTGCTAGTACCAATATTACAACAGGCGCATGGCGAGCACCCAAGTCTCACTTTACAGCAGGAGCAGAACAATCATTTTTAGATGAAGTGGCTGAAGCAGCAGGAAAAGACCCTATAGACTTTCGTTTGGAATTGTTTGATCGTGCCATTAAAAATCCAGTAGGAGAAAAGCATGATTATGAAGCTGAACGCTATGCAGGAGTTTTAAAATTAGTTAAAGATAAATCAAATTGGGGAGACAACAAACCAGGCGTTTATCGTGGTGTTGCGGCCTATTTTTGCCATTCCAGTTATGTAGCAGAAGTTATAGATGTCGTTTTAGAAAACGGACAACCAAAAGTGAAAAATGTCTATTGCGCTGTTGATTGCGGTATTGTAGTAAACCCAGATGCTGCTAAAAATATGATTCAAGGTGGTGTTATTGATGGAATTGGACATGCTATGTACAGCCAATTAACTTTTAATAACGGTGTTGTAAATGAAAAGAATTTTGATAGATATCAATTGATGCGTCATTCTCAAGCACCAGAATCAATAGAAGTTTTCTTTGTGAAAAATGAAATTGCTCCAACAGGTTTGGGTGAGCCAGGACTTCCACCTGCAGTGGGTGCATTGGCCAATGCTTTGTACAAGGCAACAGGCCAACGATTAACAACGCAACCTTTTGCTAACCATATTCAAACTAAAAAACTACTTGGTTAAAATTTGTTAACAGATTGATTTTATGACGCATGAATTCAAAACAATAGTTGAAAGTTATCTTTTAGCAAAACAACAAGGGTTAAAAGCAGTTTTAGTCACTGTGGTTGATTTAGAAGGATCTTCTTATAGAAAACCAGGTGTAAGAATGCTTATTCTTGAAAATGGCAACATGATAGGTGCTGTTAGTGGAGGTTGTGTTGAAAAAGATATTCTTCGACAATCTGAAACTGTTTTTAAATCTGACATTGCTAAAATGATGACATATGATGGTAGATACCGTTTGGGTTGCGAAGGCGTTCTTTATATGTTAATAGAGCCATTTAATCCTGAAAGCGAGTTTTTTAATGCTTTTGAAATGTGTTTAAAAAACAGACAGTTGTTTAGTATTAAATCGCATTATTCAAAAAATATTGGAGAACACGATGCTATGGGTTCTGTTGTGTCTTTTTCAAACAAATCATATTCTATTTCAAGGTCTTTCAAATTAAATGAAGATGTTTTGGTATTTGAAGAAACCTTAAAACCTTGTTTTAAACTCATGATTTTTGGAGCAGAACACGATGCGGTTCAGTTATGTAAATTGGCGCATTATACAGGTTGGGATGTTACCGTCATTTCGGGACCTTTAGAGTCTAAAACCATAGCAGACTTTCCGGGTGCGACGGCATTTTTTTCGGTTTCGCCAGATACTTTAGAACTTGATTCTATTGATAATCAAACAGCGGTTGTATTAATGTCTCATAATTTTTCAAACGATTTAAAATATTTATTAGAATTAAAGGAGTCTAAACCAGCGTATTTAGGAATTCTTGGGCCTTCAAAACGACATGAAAAACTCATGTCGCAGTTTATAGAATATTGTCCTGATGTCAATGAAGCTTTTATTGACAACATTCATGCACCAGCTGGATTAAATATTGGAGCCGAAACGCCTCAGGAAATTGCCATTTCTATTGTTTCAGAAATTTTATCAGTTGTAAGACAGCAAGAGCCTAAATCTTTAAAAGAGAAAGTAGGGCGCATTCATATTTAAATCATTTATGTTCATTTGTTAAAACTAGCCATATTAATTCTTGCTGCAGGTAATGCTTCCCGAATGGGATTTCCAAAGCAACTTCTTAAATGGAAAAATAGCAACCTATTGCAACACGCTATAAATTCACTAAAAGATATTAAAAACAACGGTATTTATCTTGTTTTAGGGGCGAACTTTGAGCAAATTATAACTGAAATTCATACCAAAAACATAACCGTTTTAAAAAATGATGCATGGAACGAAGGTTTGGGTAGCTCTATAGCATTTGGTGTGGCTCAAATTTCGAAATTTCAACCAGAAATAGAACAGGTTTTAATCATGTTGGCAGACCAACCACTTATTGATACCCATTATTTAAATTTGCTAATCAATACACATTTTCAAAATCAAAGCCACATAACCTGTACCTTATACAAAAACCAAAAGTTGGGAGTTCCTGCTATTTTTAGGAAGCCTTATTTTGAAGAACTGGCGCAGTTAAAAGGCGATAAAGGCGCAAAAAATCTATTAGAAAAACATTCAGATAACGTTGTGTCTATTGATGGAAGTCATGTATTTTTTGATATTGATTCTAAAGAAGATTATGAGGTTTTATTCAAAAAGCATCATTAACTTTAATGAATTCTATTAACAGTAATTCATATACATTTCTTACATTTAAATTTTAAACAATTTATATGCTCAAAAAAGTTTTTGGAAGTGCTGTTTTTGGGGTAGAGGCTACCACTATTACTGTTGAAGTAAATGTTGATAGCGGAATAGGGTATCATTTAGTTGGATTACCAGATAATGCCATTAAAGAAAGTAATTACCGTATTGCGGCGGCGCTTCAAAATAACGGATACAAAATTCCTGGAAAGAAAATCACCATTAACATGGCACCAGCCGATTTGCGCAAGGAGGGAAGTGCTTACGATTTAACCTTAGCGATTGGTATTCTCGCAGCCTCTAAGCAAATTCAGGCTAATGATTTAGAGAAATACATCATTATGGGAGAATTGTCTTTAGACGGCAGTTTGCAACCCATAAAAGGTGCCTTGCCCATTGCTGTTAAAGCGCGAGAAGAAGGTTTTAAAGGGTTTATACTTCCTAGTCAGAATGCCAAAGAAGCCGCCATTGTTGATCATTTAGAAGTGTATGGCATTGACAATATCAAACAAGTTATAGATTATTTTGATAAAGGAGAACCTTTGCAACAAACTATCATCAACACACGAGAAGAATTTTATAAAAATCTAGAGTTTCCTGAGTTTGATTTTAGTGATGTGAAAGGGCAAGAAGGCATTAAACGTTGTATGGAAATTGCTGCTGCTGGAGGCCATAATATTATTTTAATTGGTCCGCCAGGCGCAGGAAAAACCATGTTGGCGAAACGGTTGCCTAGTATTTTACCGCCAATGACTTTACATGAAGCTTTGGAAACTACTAAAATACATTCGGTGGTTGGTAGAGTAAAAGATACAGGGCTAATGGCACAACGCCCTTTTAGAAGTCCGCATCATACCATTAGCGACGTTGCCTTAGTTGGTGGCGGTGCCTTTCCTCAACCTGGAGAAATTTCCTTATCGCATAATGGCGTGTTGTTTTTAGATGAATTGCCCGAATTTAAACGTGGCGTTTTAGAAGTGTTACGTCAGCCGCTTGAAGATAGAGAAGTTACCATTTCAAGAGCGAAGTTTACGGTTACCTATCCATCGTCGTTTATGTTGGTTGCCAGTATGAATCCGAGTCCTGGCGGCTATTTTAACGATCCCGATGCGCCAGTAACCTCAAGTCCTGCAGAAATGCAACGCTATTTAAGTAAAATTTCAGGGCCGTTGTTGGATAGAATAGATATTCATATTGAAGTCACGCCAGTGCCTTTTGAAAAATTATCGGAAGACCGAAAAAGTGAAACTTCGGTGGAGATACGAAAACGTGTTACCAAAGCCAGAGACATTCAAACCGAACGTTTTAAAGACTCAGAGGTGGTGCATTACAATGCCCAAATGAATACTAAACAAATCAGGAAATATTGCGTGTTGGACGACGCTTCTAAACAGTTATTAAAAACCGCTATGGAACGTTTAAATTTATCAGCAAGAGCTTACGACCGCATTTTAAAAGTTTCGAGAACCATAGCCGATTTAGAAGGTGTTGAAGACGTTAATGGGTCGCATATTAGTGAAGCCATTCAATATCGAAGTTTGGATAGAGAAGGTTGGTTGGGGTAAAAAATTCCTGCGAAGGCAGGAATCTCGTTCACTAGTGTGTGGGCACTCGTTGCAAACGAGCGCTAGCAGAGGCTGCCGCTGATCCCATCAAACTACTTGAAATACGAATAAATATGTTTTTTTTATGAAAGATTTTTTTAGTAATCCTTATGTGATTGGTATTATAATAGCTTTTCTTAATGTGGTATTTAGAAAATATTTAGAACCCATTTTGCCAAATGGTAAAACTATTATTTCTGAAATCAAACCATTTGGATTAAGAATATTGTCTTATTTAAATAAATTAAAGAATTACATTTTAGGTTATGTCGTACCTGTTTATACTCTTTGTTATTTTTTTATGGGATTATATAAAGAAAGTTTAGAATTTAAAATTGTCTGGAGCATACTAATCATTATAATTATGATTTTTATCATAACGGCTAATTTAATTTTAGATTTAAAAGAGTATAGAAGAAATGTAAGGTAGATTTTTAAATTACGCCGCTAGCGCTCGTTTGTAACGAGTGCTGTTCTAGAAAGCAAAATTAACTTTTCATAAAAACCAATTAAGTGTGTATTTTGCAATCAACTCTACAGATTGGAAATATTCTATTACAAGAAACTATCAAGAGGACTGCACTGTTATAAAAATAAATTGTGTTATATTTTCACTAATTGTTAATAAGCACTCGTTACAAACGAGCGCTAGCTATTAGCATACAGACCTTGCAAACCGTTTAGTAATTTCTATTTCATCGAAAACGGTTGTCCCGTACTCTGTAAAGCACCAAACCAAAAGCCGCCTTCCATATTTATTTTTTTACGCTTTTTGGTAACATCGGTAATGGGTAAGTAAACAAACCTATTATTAACGCTTCCTACAACAAAATTTGTTTTTCCTGCCATGGCACCGTGTACCGCATGATAAGATAATTGGTTGCAAAACAAGCTATCGTTAGCATTTGCAGGCGCGCTTCTAATAATATAACTGGGGTCAATATATTTTATGGTTGTTTTCATGTGTATGCCATCAAAATAGTCCTTAATTTTTTGCTGTAGTAACAAGCCAATATCTTTATGCTGAATATTACCCGAAGCATCGGCAACGGTATTATTATTGTTTTCAAATAGATGCTGACCAGCACCTTCGGCGACAACAATTAGGGCATGTTTTTTAGATAATAATCGTTTTTTAAGTGTTTCAAGAAATCCGTTTTCTCCTTCTAGTTCAAAATCCATTTCTGGTACCAAAACAAAATTTACAACGGGCATAGAAAGGGCTGTTGAGGCTGCAATAAAACCACTGTCTCTTCCCATTAATTTTACGATAGCTACGCCATTAAAAGCACCATTAGCTTCGTTATGAGCGTCTCTTACAATTGGGCAAGCCACATCAAAAGACGTTTCAAAACCAAACGATTTGTCAATAATATCAATATCATTATCTATGGTTTTTGGTATGCCAGCAACTACAATGTTTAAACCTCTATTTATAATTTCAGTTCCTAAAGCGTTTGCACCTTTTAGGGTACCATCACCACCAATGGTAAATAAGATGTCTATGTTGTGCGAGACCAAAGTATCCACCATAACAGATACATCTTGTCCACCTCTTGAAGAGCCTAAAATAGTACCTCCAAACTCATGGATATTTTTCACGAAATCTGGAGTAAGTTCAATCAACTCATGACCCAATTCAGGATTTAACCCTTCATAACCGTATGGAATGCCAACAATACGCTTTACATTATAAAAATAATGCAGCGTCATAACCAAACTGCGAATCACGTTGTTGATACCAGGGCAGAGTCCGCCGCAGGTTACAATGGCTGCAGTTGTGTCTTTACCTTCAAAAAAAACCTTTTCGCGAGGTCCAGCATACTCATATGAATCAGGTTGTATAGCGTTTTCTAAAGAATCAGTGAAATGGTTTAATTTTATATCGGCTAAAATTCGTTTACTATCGTCAATAAAATTAAAAATATTATCGCCTTTAATTTTGCTTAAGTGAATTGGAGACAGTTTTGTAGGTTCTCCCAAATTGGTTATTCTAAAATTAGTATTGTTTTTCATGCACATTTTTATTTAACGAAAAGCACTGTAAAAGTAACATAAAATGCAGAAATTTGATAGCGCCTTATTTACAATTAAACATTTAATAAAAACCATCTAGGTGTTTATGCGAAATTCCTTTTCTTTTTAATATTTAATGCTAAATTTATAAAATGAGAAAAAGTATCATTACATCACTAACTATCTTAGCCTTTAGCTGCAATACTTCAAACAAAGAAAATAAAGACACTATAGAAACTATAAAACCTGAAAAGGTAGCAATACCAGTCCTCAATTTAGAACAAGCCAACCGTTTAGCACAATTACCCTTACATTGTATGGATACTGAATATCCAAATAAATTGGGTCAAACCTTAGGAAGCGATGCCGATTTATTATCGCCTAAAACCTTGCATCCGGCTTTTTATGGTTGTTTTGACTGGCATTCTTCGGTTCATGGGCATTGGAGTTTGGTGCGTTTGTTAAAAACCTTTCCAGAAATTGACCATGCTGAGGCTATTAAAGAAAGGCTCCTTAAAAGCATATCTAAAGAAAATATCCTAACCGAAGTTGCTTTTTTTGAAGGCGAACACAACAAATCCTTTGAACGCACCTATGGTTGGGCTTGGTTATTAAAGTTGGCCGAAGAATTACATACTTGGGATGCACCGGTTGCAAGAGAATTGGAAACTAATCTGCAACCATTAACCGATTTAATTATAGAAAAGTATATTAAATTTTTACCAAAATTAAACTATCCATTGAGGGTTGGAACACATACTAACACCGCTTTTGGGCTCTCATTTGCTTATGATTATGCCCAAACCTTACAAAATGAATCTTTAAAAATGGCTATTATAAAAAGAGCTAAATATTTCTTTTTAAATGATAAAGACTGTCCTATGTCTTGGGAACCTAGTGGAAGCGATTTTTTATCACCATGTTTAGAAGAAGCTGCTTTAATGAAACGCTTATTGCCAACAGAAGGATTTAAAGCATGGCTAGAAGTATTTTTACCTCAATTAAAAAACGATGGGTTCACCCTTGAAGTTGGTTTGGTATCTGATAGAACCGATGGACAGTTGGTGCATTTAGACGGCGTTAATTTTTCAAGGGCTTGGTGTTTAAATAACATTGCCGAAGGACTTCCAGAGTACAAACATTTAAACAATATTGCTAATCAACATATTAATTACTCGTTGCCAAGTGTTGTTGGTGATAGTTATGAAGGCGGACATTGGTTGGGAAGTTTTGCTATTTATGCGTTATCTTCTGTGAAAAATGAATAAAAATGAGATTTAAGTTTTGTTAAAAACAAATTAAATTAAGGTTTAACAACATAAAAAAATTATTTTTAGAAATCTAACTACAATACTATGAACATATCTCTAAAATTATTCATCCTTGCCTTATTATTAAGTCCATTTTGTGTGGCTCAAACACCTTTAATTAATACACCTTCTGTAAGTCCAGACGGAAAAGAGATAGCGTTTAATTTTCAAGGCGACATTTGGATTTCAAACATGAATGGTGAAAATGCTAAAAGAATCACGGTTCATGAAGCATATGATACCAATCCTATTTGGAGTCATGATGGTCGTTCTATTGCTTTTGAAAGTGATCGATATGGCAATAGTGATATTTACGTAATCCCTGCTCAAGGCGGTTTGCCAAAGCGTATCACGTTTCATTCTGCTTCAGATTTTATAACAGATTATACAAAAGATGGCAACATTATATTTTCAACACGAAGAGATTTTGCTCAAGTAGAACGAGAATACGAAACACATATGGTAAGCGACCAAGGAGGCACACCAACACGATTTATGTCAACCGTTGGTTTTGATTCGAAAGTATCACCTAACGGAAAGTTTATTGTTTTTGTAAAAGGTTCTTGCAGAATTTCTAGAGAGGCGTATCGTGGTCCAGCCAATAGAGATATTTGGTTGTACAACATAGCTTCAGATACTTATCTAAAATTAACAACCTTTGATGGGAACGATTTTTATCCGCAATGGGGAGACGATTCTACCATTTATTTTCAATCGTCTAGGTCTGGCAAATACAATGTTAATAAACTAAGCATTAATGAGCACGGACAAAAAACAGGAACTATTGAATCCATAACCTCTTTTACAGATATGGGAATCTTTTCATTCAATGTAAGTGCTAATGGTAAAGATATGGCCATGGTTCAAGGTGATAAATTATTCGTTTTAAATACAACCTCTAAGGCTTTAAAAGAAGTAAAACTAACCATTGGTTCAGATTACAGATTTGACCCCATTGAACATAAAACATTTTCTAACAGAATTGAAGACCTAGCGTTATCTCCTAACGCCAAGCAAACAGCCTTAGTTATTAGAGGTGAATTATTTATAAGATCAACAGATAAGGATAATAAAAAGACAGTCAATGTCTCCAAATCGGCTTATAGAGATAGAATGCCAACTTGGTTGAATGATAGCACCTTGGTTTTTGTTTCGGACAGAGATGGACAAAATGATTTATATCTGTTAAAATCCGATGATTCTAAAAAGTCAGATTTACTGGAAACATTAAAATATAAGGTTGTTAGATTAACCAATACAAAAGAAGGTGAAACAGATCCAATCATATCACCTGATGGGAAATCAATGGTGTTCAAAAGAGGAAGAGGACAATTAATAGTTTCTAATATAGATGCCCAAGGAAAGTTGTCAAACGAAACCATCTTATTGGATGGTTGGGATACAGCAAGTGATGTGTCTTGGTCTCCAGACTCAAAATGGTTAGCTTACAGTTTAAGTGATTTAGATTTTAATGAAGAAATTTACATTCATAAAGCAGATAACACCAAGCAACCTGTAAATATTTCCATGCATCCTAAACAAGACGGAAATCCCATTTGGAGTGCAGATGGAAAGAAACTGGTTTTTTCTTCCAATAGGAATAATGGCGATTACGATGTTTGGTTTACTTGGTTAAATAAGTCTGATTGGGAAAAAACTGCTCAAGATTGGGAAGAAGAAGAAACCAAAGAGGATAAAAAAGATAAAAAGAAAGACGCCGATAAAGATAAAAAAGAGGATAAATCTAAAGAGGTTGTTAAAGATATTACCATAGATTTTGACAATATTTATGAAAGACAAGTACAAGTCACGTCTTTTGTTGGTGGCGAGTTTGGCAGGTATATATCCAACGATGGAAAAACTATTTATTACACCACCGGCAATGGTAGTAGAGGAGATGCTGAAGTTGAAACCGATTTATATAAAATAACATGGAAGGGTAAAGACAAAAAAGAAATTACTTCAAATAACACCAAACCATCCAATATTTTGGCTGATAAAAAAGGAACAAAATTTATCATGACCACAGGTACAGGAAACTTAACAAACCTAAATCTGTCCACAGATAAATCAGAGGCTTTAACAATTAGTGCAAAAATAGATGTTGATTATTTTGAAGAATCCAATCAAATTTTTGAAGAAGCTTGGAAAGCCATTAACGATGGATTTTACGACCCAAATTTTCATGGTCAAAATTGGGATTCATTAAAGAAAAAATACAAACCATTAGCCATGAAAGCTTCTACAAGAACCGATTTTCAAAATATTTTTAATTGGATGTTGGGTCAAATCAATGCCAGTCATATGGGGTTTGGCGTTGGCGAAGATCGAGAAGAATTGCAAAATGAAACAACAGGATTGCTTGGTATAGAGGTAAACCCTAACCTTAATGGAAGTTTAAACGTTACCTCTGTAATAGCAAATATGCCAGCAGATAAAAGTGTTAGCAGAATTAGAGTAGGTGATGTTATAACGTCTGTTAATGGAACAAAACTTACTAAAAATCTTAATTTTTATAGTTTGCTTGAAGGCACTTCTAATGAAAAAATATATTTAGAAATCAAGCGAGGCGATGCAGAACAAGAATTGGTAATTAGGCCTACTTCCAGTAACCGAAAAGAAAATTACGATGCATGGGTTAAAGAACGTAAGCGTTTAACCGATAAATATTCCAATGGAAAGCTAGGTTATATTCATATTCAAGGGATGAATTGGCAAAGCTTTGAATCTTTTGAAAGAGAATTAACAGCAGCAGGTTTAGGTAAACAAGGTTTGGTTATTGATGTGCGTTACAATGGTGGCGGATGGACAACCGATTATTTAATGGCGGTTCTTAGCGTAAAACAACATGCTTACACTGTTCCAAGAGGCGCAGCCAATAATTTAGAAAAGGAACATACTAAATTTAGTAATCATTATCCATTTAGCGAGCGTTTGCCCTTAGCATCGTGGACAAAGCCATCTGTTGCGCTTTGCAATCATACAAGCTATTCAAATGCTGAAATATTTGCTCATGCCTATAAAACTTTAGGGATAGGAACCTTGGTTGGAGAACCTACCTTTGGTGCTGTAATCTCTACAGGAGCTACCCGTTTGATTGACGGTTCATCTGTAAGAATGCCGTTTAGAGGTTGGTATGTTAAAGCAACACAGTCTAATATGGAGTTAGGACCAGCTGTACCAGATATTTTAGTTAACAACAATCCAGATGATAAATCAAAAGGAGAAGATAAACAGCTAAAAGTTGCTATAGAAACGTTATTAAAACAAGGTTAATATATTTTAAATAATTGGTCTAATAATATATTTTAGATTGCTTATTTACAATGATTTATAAAATTAAAATATTTTAAATATCCTGTATTTATCTTTTTAATGGTTATAATTTCTTAACTATTGTCCATGGAAACTTTAGTAAAATACTAATCTTAATTATAGTGCAAAATATAACAATCGATATTAATGTAGATGTTGGTGAAGGTATTGGAAATGAAACCTTATTAATGCCACATATATCATCTTGTAATATTGCTTGTGGTGGCCATGCCGGTAATTTAGAAACCATGCGATATGTTGTTAAGTTAGCAAAACAATACCAAGTTAAAATAGGTGCACATCCTTCATTTCCTGATAAAGATAATTTTGGACGCATTCCAATGCAGTTAACAAGTGTTGCTTTATATACTTCATTAAAAGATCAAATAAATGATTTGATGATTGTTTTAAAAGAGGAGCAAGCCAGATTGAACCATATAAAACTTCATGGCGCTTTATATAATATCGCTGCTGTTGATACTAAAATTGCAGGGGTTATTATCGAAGTCATGAAAAGTTTTATATTACCCATTAAACTATATGTGCCGTATCATTCTGCAATTGAAACGTTGGCAATTAATAATAATATACCAATTATGCGTGAAGCTTTTGCAGACAGAAATTATAATGGCGATGGGAGTTTAGTTTCTAGAACAAAAAACAATGCTATAATTGATGATGTAAATGAAATGTTTGAGCATGTATATAGAATGATTATTTCTAGAAAAGTTAAAACAATAACAGGTACAGAAATTGATATGCTTGCAAATACTTTTTGTATTCATGGAGATCATTCACAGGCTGTTTTTTTTGTGAAATATTTAGTAGCACAACTAGCTGAAAAGGGTATTGAAATACGCTAAAATATGAGTTTTAATTTATTATTTAAACCCTTTGGTGAACGTTCGATTTTGATTGAATGGCCTTCAGAAATTAGAGAAGATATTTTAAAAGACATCCTTGCATTTAAGTATTCAATAGAACAAAAAAATATTAAATCTATTGTTGAATTAAAGTTAGCATATAACTCGTTATTAATTACTTACTATTCAATTTGTAGGAATTTTGAAAATGAGATAAATCAATTAAAAAACATCTATTTTGCTCCCAAATTGAATAATGACAGCATGTCAGTTTTATGGAAAATACCTGTATGTTATGACGACTTTTTTGGTGTTGATCTAAAACATATTTCTGAGTTTACTGGTCTATCAAAGAATGACATAATTAAGCGTCATTATAACGCTGTTTATACTGTTTATTTTATTGGTTTTTTACCAGGATTTTTATACTTAGGAGGTTTAGATGACTACTTAAAGATTCCTAGAAAGTCGACTCCAAGATTGAAAATTGATAAAGGTTCTGTTGCTATTGGAGGACATCAAACAGGTGTTTATCCAATGGAAAGTCCTGGAGGATGGCATGTAATTGGCAACACGCCAATCAGCTTTTTTAATGTCGAAAATACGCCTCCTTGTTTTGCAAAACCAGGTGATAAAATAAAATTTTTGCCTATTTCAAATAAGGAATATCAAGATATAAAAGCACTTGTAAAAGCGGGCGTTTATCAAATAGAAAGTGAGGTGATTTGTGATTGAGGTTTTACATGCGGGGTTTTACACCTCTATACAGGATTTTGGCAGACGTGGGTATCAATCCTATGGAGTTCCTGTAGCTGGAGTTATGGATAAGCAAGCAGCCATTTTAGCAAATTCGTTACTAGGAAACGCTCCAGATGTACCAGTTATAGAAATGACTATGACTGGAGCAACTTTAAAGTTTGAAGTAAACACTTTCATTACTGTTTCAGGAGCCAATATGTCTCCAAAATTAAATGAAAGGTCTATGGAGTTAAATAAAATAATGAAAGTGAATCAAGGAGATGTCTTGTCGTTCGGGACTTTAAAATCTGGATTTAGAAGTTATGTAGCAGTTTTAGGAGGTATTAAATCTGAAGTTGTGATGGGAAGTGTTAGTATGTATCAAGCAATCACAAAGCATGAAGTTTTAAGAAAAGGAGATAAAATTATTGCAAATCCTTCTAAATTAGATTTTATGGAACAAAATGCATCAGTTCGTGTAGATTTGTCGTATATAAATTCAAAAAATATTCATGTTTTTAAAGGCCCTGAGTTTGATAGGCTTTCAGAACAACAGCAATATTCATTGTTTTCAAAAGACTTTACAATTTCAAAAAACCATAATAGAATGGGTTATCAATTACAAGAGACTTTAGACAATAGTTTAGAACCTATCATAACATCTTTAGTGATGCCAGGAACGGTGCAATTAACACCTTCAGGAAAACTCATCATTTTAACCCGCGATTGCCAAACAACGGGCGGATATCCTAGAGTACTTCAATTAGAAGAAAAATCAATAAATATACTAGCGCAAAAGTTTACGGGTCAGTCTGTTAAGTTTCAATTGCTTTGTTAAGCCAATTCTAAAGCAATTTGTATCATATCTTTAAACGTGGTTTCTCTCTCGGCGCTAGTCGTACGTTCTCCAGTTACTAAAGAATCAGAAATAGTTAAAATAGAAAGCGCATTTACATGGTGTTTTGCTGCTACGGTGTAAAGTCCAGCCGATTCCATTTCAACACAAAGAACACCAAATTTAGACCATTTTTTATACGATTCGAAATCGTCTGCATAAAATTCATCCGATGTAAAAATATTGCCAGCTTTTATGGGAATCTCTTTTAATTTTGCAGTTTCAACAGCTTTTTGAAATAGCTCAAAACTAGCAGTAGGCGCAAAGTCGGCTCCACCAAAACGTAATTCATTAATGCCAGAATTTGATGATGCTGCCATGGCTAAAACGATATCTCTAATTTTTACATCGGCTTGATAAGAGCCCGCGCTGCCAACACGAATGAGATTTTTAACACCATATTCGGTAATTAATTCGTGTGCGTAAATAGAAATACTTGGTACACCCATGCCTGTACCCATTACCGATATAGTTTTTCCTTGATAGGTACCTGTAAAGCCATACATACCTCTTATTTTGTTGAAACAAACCGGATTTTCTAAAAAGGTTTCGGCAATCCATTTTGCTCTTAATGGATCTCCTGGCAATAAAATGGTTTCTGCAATATCTCCTTTTTTTGCTTCTATATGTACACTCATGTTTTGTTTAATTAATTAGTAATTTGAATTAGAAGTTTCTCCTTTAATAATAGCTATTCCTGATGAAGTTCCTAGTCTTTCAACTCCAAGATTGATATAATATAAAGCTGTTTTTGCATCTTTAATGCCACCTGAAGCTTTTATTTTGGTTGTGTTTTTGGCAACACTTTTCATAAGTTTAATGTCTTCAAAAGAAGCACCTCTTGTGCCAAATCCGGTAGATGTTTTTATAAAATCGGCATCACCTTTTATAGCTAGTTCACTGGCTTTTATAATTTCATCTTCGTCAAGATAACAAGTTTCTAATATAACTTTTAGAGTGTTGTTTGGCATGATGCTTTTAACAGCTTGAATATCTTTTAATACGCTTTCAAAATCTCCACTTTTCAAAAAACCAATATTCATAACCATATCAATTTCATCGGCACCATCTTGTATGGCTATTTGTGCTTCTTGAACTTTTGCTTGTGTTGACATAGCACCTAATGGAAAACCAATAACACAGCAAACTTTTACAGAACTGTTTTTTAACTGTTCTTTTGCTAAAGTTGCATAGCAACTGTTAACGCAAACAGAAAAAAAATCATATGTTTTTGCTTCTTCACAAAGACTTATAATGTCTTTTTTTGTAGCTATGGCTTTTAAAAGGGTGTGATCTATATAGTTTTTTAATGATTTCATTTTGATGTTTTAATATGTTAAAGTTAAGGTTATTTTGGTTGAATAAAAATAGATTTTGAAATAATTTATTCTCTTCTGAGTATAGTAATATTTAATATTTAAAACATGACTTTTGTTAGTTTTTTTAAAATAATTTAAAAATATGTTTGCAGCAAATATTAAAAAACGACAAAATGAGAAAAACAATTTTTACAGTTTTAATACTGTGTTTAACGTTTAGTTTAGTTAATGCTCAAGATAAAGAGGTTGGCAACGATACAGATTTTAGCAAGTGGCAAGTACGGTTAAGAGGCTTAGTAATTGCACCAAATGAATCTGCTTCTATTCAAGTAATCGGTGGTGATGCTCAAATATCTAATGCATACATTCCTGAACTTGATTTTACTTATTTTTTTACTAAAAACATTGCTGCCGAATTAATTTTAGGAACTTCAAATCATGATGTTAAAGCAATTTCTACCGCAGTTGGTGACATTCCGTTAGGCGATGTTTGGTTATTACCTCCAACATTAACTCTGCAATATCATTTTGATGGAGAGGTTGTTCGCCCTTACATTGGAGCAGGTGTGAATTATACCATATTTTACAATGCTAATGAAGGACCTGTTGCAGATAAAGTTGATTACAAAAATAGTTTAGGTTTTGATTTTCAACTTGGTTTTGATTTCTTTTTGAATGAAAAATGGTTTATTAACGTAGATGCCAAATACTTGTTATTAAATACAACGGCTACAGTGAATGCTACTACAGCACTTGGTGCTACTGTAGATGCAGATGTGGATATTAATCCATTTATTGCAGGTGTTGGATTTGGAATGAAGTTTTAAAAAAAAAGTTAATATAAAAAAGAGGTTATGTCATTAATTGAATAACCTCTTTTTTTATGTTTTTTAACAAATCTCTTCTAATAATTGTGCTTTTGTGATTTTCATTTCTTTGGTAGCTCCAATTCTATGAGCGCCTAAATGAATGTATTTTAAAGCAGTATCAAAATCATTAATTCTTCCAGAAGCTATAATTTTAACACTTTCTTTTACTGTTTTCTTAATAATTTTTATGGCAGTAAATGTAGCTCCGCTATGAGAAAATCCGGTAGATGTTTTTATATAATCTGCTTTGGCATCTATAGATATTTCACATGCTTTTATAATTTCGTTTTTTGATAATTCACTTATTTCTAAAATGACTTTTAAAGGTTTGCCATTAATAGCCAGTTTTACATCAATTATGTCTTTTAAAAGCGCTAAATAATTCCTGCTTTTAAGTAAACCAACATTGATAACCATTTCTATTTCATCGGCTCCATTTTCAACAGCTTTTTTTGCTTCATATGCTTTAGATTTGGTATGCATGGCACCTAATGGAAATCCAACAACTGTACTTATTTTTACTGATGTTTTGTCTAATAATTGCTTAGCTAAAGGCACATAACAGCTATTAATACAAATAGCGTAATAATTGTAAGTTAGAGCATCATTACATAAATTAACAATATCTCGCTCTGTAGTAGAAGAATCTAAAAGTTCAAAATCTAGAAATGCATTAATATCCATTATAAGTAGGTCTTTTTTTAATTTTTATTTAAAAAAAATAAATTTGGAGAGGGAAACCAATTTTAATTCTTCGATGAAAAGGGGGATTTTATCGATAAACAAATTTAATGAATTTATTTATATTGATAATGTAAAAAATAAAGTTTTATTGCTTTAAAATTTAGTTTAACAAAAAAATTAACAAAAAAAAGCAATGCTCATCTACTTTATTTGATAAAGTTTTGATTCACATTGCTTTTAACTAACCAACCAATAATAAGACTATTTTTTGCTTGAATTGTTACAGTAAAAAGTCTTTTTATATTTCTTTTGAAATTAAATCGGCCTGATTTCTAAAGACTAATTTATCATCAAAAGCATCTAAAAGAATAACGCTATCAGTTGATACTTTACCTGATAAAATTTCTTTGCTTAAGGCATTCAAAACTTCTTTTTGAATAACACGTTTTACGGGTCGCGCACCATATTCAGGATTATAACCTTTTGTTGCCAAGTAAGCAATAGCTTCTGATGTGGCATCAAAAGTGATACCTTGTTTTGCTATCATTTTTGTGATACCTTTTATTTGCAAGCCAACTATTTCAACAATGTTTTCTTTAGTTAATGGTGTAAACATGATTGTATCATCAATTCTGTTTAAAAACTCTGGTCTTATGGTTTGTTTTAACAATCCTAAAACATCTACTTTTGCTGCTTCAATGGCAGAATCGATATCTTTTGTAGACTCAAATCGTTCTTGAATCAAATGGCTTCCTAAGTTTGATGTCATGATAATAATGGAGTTTTTAAAATCAGCAACTCTGCCTTTATTATCTGTTAATCTGCCTTCATCTAAGACTTGTAACAAAATATTAAATGTATCTGGATGAGCTTTTTCAATTTCATCTAAAAGAATCACAGAATATGGTTTTCTTCTAACTGCTTCTGTTAGTTGTCCACCTTCATCATAACCAACATATCCTGGAGGCGCACCAACTAGTCTGCTTACTGCATGGCGTTCTTGGTATTCGCTCATATCTATACGAGTCATGGCGTTTTCATCATCAAATAAATACTCAGCCAAAGCTTTTGCTAATTCTGTTTTACCAACACCTGTGGTGCCTAAAAACAAGAAGGTTCCAATTGGTTTTTGTGGGTTTTGTAAACCAGCTCTGCTTCGTCTTACAGCATCACTAACAGCAACAATAGCTTCTTCTTGTCCAACAACACGTTTGTGTAATTCGTCTTCGAGTTTTAATAGTTTTTCGCGTTCACTTTGCAGCATTTTAACGACTGGAATTCCTGTCCATTTAGCAACAACTTCTGCAATATCATCATAAGTAACTTCTTCTTTTATAAGAGAGTTTCCTGATTGATTTTTTAGTAATTCTACTTGAAATTTGTCTAATTGTTCTTGGGCTTCTTTTATTTTTCCGTAACGCAATTCTGCTACTTTACCATAGTCGCCATCACGCTCGGCACGCTCGGCTTCTAGTTTGTAGTTTTCAATGTCAAGTTTTATAGTTTGAATAGTATCAACAACATCTTTTTCGCTTTTCCATTTGGCGTACAGTTCATTTCGTTCTTCTTTGATATTTGCTAAATCTGAGCGTAATACTTTTAGTTTTGTTTCATCTTTCTCACGCTTGATAGCTTCAATTTCAATTTCCAACTGCATGATTTTTCTATCTAAAACATCCAGTTCTTCTGGTTTTGAATTGATTTCCATACGTAATTTTGAAGCCGCTTCATCCATCAGGTCAATGGCTTTATCCGGAAGAAAACGGTTTGTTATGTAACGTTGTGATAATTCAACAGCACCAATAATAGCTTCGTCTTTAATTCTAACCTTATGATGGGTTTCATATTTTTCTTTAATACCACGCAAAATTGAAATAGCACTTTCAGTATCAGGCTCATAAACCATTACTTTTTGAAAACGACGTTCTAATGCTTTGTCTTTTTCAAAATATTTTTGGTATTCATCTAAAGTAGTTGCTCCTATGGCTCTCAATTCACCTCTTGCTAAGGCTGGCTTTAAAATATTAGCAGCATCCATAGCGCCTTGTCCGCCACCAGCACCTACCAATGTGTGAATTTCATCAATAAAAAGCACAATATCACCTTCGCTAGTAGTAACTTCTTTAATAACAGCTTTTAAACGTTCTTCAAACTCGCCTTTATATTTGGCTCCTGCGATTAGCGCGCCCATATCTAAAGCAAAAATTTGTTTGCCTTTTAAATTTTCAGGAATATCTCCATCAACAATTCTATGAGCTAAACCTTCAGCAATGGCGGTTTTACCAGTACCTGGTTCTCCAACTAAAATGGGATTGTTTTTAGTTCTTCGAGATAAGATTTGAAGAATTCTTCGTATTTCTTCATCACGACCAATTACAGGATCAAGCTTACCATCTTTAGCAAGTTGATTTAAATTTTTAGCATATTTATTAAGAGCATTGTAGGTTTCTTCTTGACTTTGAGAAGTTACATTCTCACCTTTACGAATCTCTTCAATAGCTGCTTGCAAAGTGTTTTCTGTAACACCTTGGTCTTTTAGCATTTGAGCTATTTTACTGTTTGATTTGAAAACAGCTAAAATTAAATGTTCAACTGAAACAAAGTCGTCTTTCATTTTTTTAGCAATAATATAGGCTTCATTTAAAGTTTTACCAGCTTCTCTTGATAACATAATATCACTACCAGATACTTTTGAAAAACTTTCTAGTTGTTTGTCTAGAGCTTGTTGTAAGATGTTAATATTTACATTCAATTTTTTTAAAATGAATGGCAGCACGTTTTCATCAACTTCAAAAATGGCTTTAAAGATATGCTCATTTTGAATTTCTTGATGACCAAAGCTTTGCGCAAGTTGTTGAGCTTGCTGAATAGCTTCTTGTGATTTTATTGTAAAATTATTAAGGTTCATATCTATTTTATTTTTTCCTTTACAATCAAATCGTCAATAATCTTACCAATGCCATTTATAAGACAAAAGGACAGTTAAAGTCAATAAAAACAGGACATTAAGGCAGTTGTAAGAATTAAAAACTTTTACGACTTAAGAAATATTAAAACACAAAATATGGGATTATTTAATAAGCTATTTAACAATTCATCTGAAACTGAAGTAACAAAGCAATTACCTTGGAAAGCTTTAACATCTTTAAATCAATTAGATGACATTAAAGAGAAATCATTAGCCAAAACGCAATTAATTTTCAAACATTCTACACGTTGTGGAATTAGTAGAATGGTGAAGAATCAATTTGAAAAAGATTTTACCTTTTCTGAAAATGATATCGATTTGTATTATCTTGATTTATTAAATTACAGAGATATCTCTAATGCTATTGCATCTCAATTTAACGTGTTTCATGAGTCACCACAAGTGTTGATTATAAAAAACGGAATAGTGGTTGCAAATAACTCTCATGGAGCTATTAATGATATGGATTTAAGCCGATTTGTTTAAGAATTTATGAAATGAATTCAGATTACTTATTTGTTTACGGAACTTTGTTAAAGGATTTTGATAGTTATATGTCAAAGTTTTTAGAGAGAAACTCTGATTTCATTGGTGATGGATATTTTAATGGTAAATTATTTGAAGTTTCTTGGTATCCGGCGGCAATTTTAAGTAATATTTCTTCTGAAAAAGTTTTTGGACACATTTTTAAAATTCATGAGAACGATAAAACATTTAAAATATTAGATGATTATGAAGGTATTGGAGATACATCTGAGTGTCCTAACGAGTATAGGAGAGAACTCATAAATGCCTATCTTAATACTGGCGACATGTTAAAAGTATGGGTTTATATTTATAATCAATCTACTGAGAATTTAAGATTTATACCTTCCGGGAATTATTTAATTCAGGATTAAAAAATAATATAAAAACAAAAAGCTCCTAAAATTTTAGGAGCTTTTTGTTAATTTCTATATCTAAAGGAATTTATAATTTTTTTGAGTTTGAGTTTTAAATCTTCACCGGTATCATACACCATTTGTTCATTACTTGGAAATGGAATACTTCTATTATTAAGCAGATTTAAATCTTCTTTATTTAAAGCTCTTTTGTCACCTCTAAATGCCGCATAGATATTTTGAAAAACAAATTCACTATCAATGGTAAAGGTATCAACTAATTGATTTGATTTTAAATCTATATAAACCACATCACCAATAACTTGTGTAGATTTTATTTGAGTAAATTCTGAAAATCTTGCTTTAACAGTTATTATTTTATCAATTTTTATATCATTGCCTAAACTATCTTTCATAACATTTCCTTTAGCATCTAGCTTATATTGCCAGCCATCAACAATGTTTCGTTCTCTTAATATTTCTTTTTCTTTAACTTGTTCAGGTGAAATATTTATTCGTTTTAATTGTAAGGTCATGGCATAATCATACTGTAAATTTGCGTCTTGATTGGCATGATAAACAGTCCAGAACTGATTTAATCCGTACGTATTAAAATTTAACAAATCATCTTCCAATCTACTTGGAATAATTTGATTGGTTTGATTTTCTATATTAACAATTACATAATTTGTACCGCTTTGATGTGCTTCTTCAATGAATTCTCTAGTTTTTTCGTAGTTTGGGTTAATGGATTCTATATAACTAAACGTGTTATAGGCATCTCTAATCATTGTTTTAGAATCTGAATCTAATAAAGTGATGCCTTTTTCATATAAGAAATCTGAGGTTTTATTTCTAGCATCTATTATCTCATTGCTATAATCATTAAATTTAAAATTGATGGTTTTATTATTGATTTGCAAAGGCATAAAAGGTTTAATGGATTCTTGTCTACTATTTAGTTTAACATAGGTTTCATAAATAGCCTGATAGTTTTCAGGGTTATTCTCTTTTTTAAGAAATGTAATAGTATTTAAATCTCTATCAACAGATTTTATATAAGCATCATGAAGCATTACAATATAATCTTCTTTACTTTTTTTGCTTTTATTGGTCTCTAGTTTATCTAAAGCATCAAATATGGCTTTGTCGTAATTACCAGAATTAATAGATTTTTCAACCTGTTTTCTGGTACTGCATGCTACTAGAGTTGTTATAAGAGTTGCGATAAGTAGAATTTTTTTCATGTGCTTATTGTTTTGGGTTTAGTTTTTTAAAATTCAATTTTAATGCCAAACTTTAAAAAAATAACCCCCAAATTATTCATTTGAGGGTTGTTGTTATAATGCAAAATTAAATTATTTCTTTGTATAAACTGGTAATAGTTTTGTAGAAATTTCACCAAAACCTATTCTTGTGCCATCTTTTTCACAATGTCCACGCATAATAACGGTATCATTATCATTAATAAACTTTCGTTCTGTGCCATCTTTCATTTTTATAGGTTTTTCTCCTTTCCAAGTTAATTCAAGCATCGATCCGTAAGAATCTGGTGTTGGCCCAGAAATAGTTCCACTTCCCATCATATCACCAGAATTTACAGGGCAACCATTTATAGTGTGATGTGCTAACTGTTGCGACATGTTCCAATACATATATTTAAAGTTTGATTTCGAAACAATCATTTCTTTAGCTCCTTGAGGTTGAATAGCGACTTCCAACTGAATATCAAAACTTTTTTTGCCTTTATATTGTAAATATGGTAATTGAGGTTTAATTGGTTTTGGACTTTCAACTCGATAGGGTTCTAAGGCATCTAAAGTGACTATCCATGGTGAAATGGAAGACGCGAAATTTTTAGATAAAAATGGACCTAGCGGAACATATTCCCATTTTTGTATATCTCTAGCACTCCAGTCGTTAAATAATACCAAACCAAAAATATATTCTTCAGCTTCATTTACTGGAATGGGCTCACCTAAATCATTGGCATCTGTAGTAATAAAAGCCATTTCTAATTCAAAATCTACAGATTTTGAAGGTCCAAATAATGGCTCATTAGCACCTTCAGGAAATGTTTGACCTTGAGGTCTATGCACTGGAATCCCTGATGGAATAATGGAAGAACTTCTACCATGATAGCCTACTGGAATGTGCAGCCAGTTTGGCAACAAGGCATTATTAGCATCTCTAAACATACTTCCTACATTGGTAGCATGCTCAATACTTGAATAAAAATCAGTGTAATCACCTATTTGAACGGGTAATTGCATTTCAATTTCATCCAATCTAAAAAGGACTATTTCTTTATGTTGTTTATTGTTTTTAAGCGTATTGTTTTCTGAATCAAAAATATCAGCTATTCTATCTCTAACGGCTCTCCATGTTTTTCTTCCATCAGCAATAAAATCATTTAAAGTATCTTGAAGAAAAATATCATCTGTTAAAGGAATACCTTCAAAATAACCAAGTTGATGCAAGGCACCAAGGTCTATGGCTGTATCTCCTATACGACTTCCAATAGTAATGATATCATCACGAGTTAAAAAAACCCCAAAAGGGATGTTTTGTATAGGGAAATCAGAGTTTTTATCTACGTGTAACCACGATTTTCTATCTGGATTATTAGCTGATATTGGCATGACGTATTATGATTTATATTATTAAATTCTATTCAAACCTACACATTTTTTTCATTTTAATAGAATAAATGGCTTAAAATTTAGGTTTATTTTAATCGTTGATAAAACGGTTAAAAACTTACAAGTAAATATATGTTTTTTGAAGAATTTAACTAATCTATTTCATATTTTTGCCGCAATATTTAACTACAACTTAAATTTATGCAACGCGACGAACAGATTTTTGAATTAATACAAGCAGAAAAAGAACGACAATTACATGGTATAGAATTAATTGCTTCAGAGAATTTTGTGAGCAATCAGGTTATGGAAGCTGCAGGTTCTGTTTTAACAAACAAATATGCCGAAGGCTATCCTGGAAAGCGTTATTATGGTGGTTGTGAAGTGGTTGATGAAGTAGAGCAAATTGCTATAGATAGAGCAAAAGCCTTGTTTAATGCAGAATATGTTAATGTGCAACCGCATTCTGGTAGTCAAGCAAACACTGCAGTCTATCATGCATGTTTAACTCCTGGTGATAAAATCTTAGGATTTGATTTATCTCATGGCGGGCATTTAACACATGGTTCTCCTGTTAACTTTTCTGGTAAACTTTACAATCCGGTATTTTACGGCGTAGAGCAGGAGACAGGTGTTTTAAACTACGATAAAATACAAGAGATTGCTACCAAAGAGCAACCAAAATTAATCATTGCCGGTGCATCAGCATATTCAAGAGATATAGATTTTAAACGTTTCAGAGTGATTGCAGATAGCGTTGGTGCTATTTTAATGGCAGATATATCGCATCCAGCTGGTTTAATAGCAAAAGGTATTTTAAACGATCCATTACCACATTGCCATATTGTTACTACTACTACTCATAAAACATTACGAGGACCACGTGGTGGTATGATTATGATGGGGCAAGATTTTGATAACCCTTTTGGACAGACTTTAAAAAATGGCAGTCTTAAAAAAATGTCAGCTTTATTAGATTCTGCGGTATTTCCAGGAAATCAAGGTGGCCCATTGGAGCATATTATTGCTGCTAAAGCCATTGCTTTTGGTGAAGCATTAACAGATGAATTTTTGCACTACATTTTGCAGGTAAAGAAAAATGCCGAAGCTATGGCAAAAGAATTAGTAAGTAAAGGATATGATATTATTTCTGGTGGTACTGATAATCATATGATGTTGATTGATTTACGTAACAAAAATATTTCTGGTAAAGATGCTGAGCAAGCCTTGGTAAAAGCAGATATTACTGTGAATAAAAACATGGTGCCTTTTGATGATAAATCGCCATTTGTAACTTCAGGCATTCGCGTAGGTACAGCTGCGGTTACCACAAGAGGTTTAAAAGAAGACGATATGGTTGGTATTGTAAATTTAATTGATGAGGTAATTACCAATTTTGAAGACGAAGCCGTTTTAGAAGCTGTTAAGGTAAAAGTTAATAAAATGATGAAAGGCAAACCATTGTTTGCATAGTATTACATACATACAAAATAAAAAAATCCTGCTTTTTTTGCAGGATTTTTTTTGAAGCACCATCAACTATTTACTAACAAAACATAAATGACTCATTCTATAAAAATTGGAGTAAATTGTATATTATTGTAAGAAAATAATTTAATAATTAAAAAAAATAGTTTTTTGTCGATGATAAAAGTATTTTAACGTATATTAGCGATTTAGAATTCAAAAACCAAACACTATTTTGCTTATGCAGAGATTCCAAATACTTATAAAATCATCGGTTTTAATTACTGCTCTTTTTTTTCTCAACTTGAGTGTTGTTAAATCTGTAACTACTCCTAATAAAGTGGTATTAATTTCGAAAAATAAAATAGATAAAGCTTTTCTTAATCAAAATGAGATTAAAACATATAAAGACCAAAAACAAGAACTGAGAGATGCTCTAACTGCATATTTTAAAAGAGCCATCACTTCAGGAGATATTGTAGGAGCAGGAGTAAGCATTGTTAAAGGAGATTCTATTTTAATTTCTGATGGATTTGGTAAAAGGAATATTAAATTAAATGATAAAGTTGATGGCGAAACCGTTTTTAGACTTGGGTCTATATCAAAAGGATTTGCAGGAGTTTTAGCCGCTAAATTAAAAGATGAAGGTGTGCTAAACTGGAATGATAAGGTTAGTGATTATATAACAGAATTTAAATTAGGGGACAGCACAAATACAAATCAAATAACGCTTGCCACTATTTTATCACAAACATCAGGAGCACCTTACCATAGTTATACCAATCTTATAGAATCAGGATTATCATTAACTGAAATTGCTAAACGTTTTAAAGCACTAAAACCTGCTAGTAAACCAGGTGAAATGTATAGCTATCAAAACGCTATGTTTGCTCTTAGTGCAGAGATGATGCAAAAATCAACCCATCAAGATGTTAAAACATTATTAAACGATAGGTTTTTTAAACCTTTGGAAATGAATTCAGTATCAATGGATTATCAAACTTTAGGAAAATCTAATAATGTAGCTTTGCCACATTTTAAAAGTAGTAATAGTTGGAAAGCCTTAAAACTTAACGATCATTATTACAATGCCCTTGCAGCTGGAGGTATTAACGCCAGTGCACTTGATATGGCCAAATGGATGAAATTATTGCTAGGACATCACCCTGAAATTATAAATAATTCTGCTTTACAGGAAGTTTTTAACCCATATATAGAAATTAAAAATCACAACAAATATTATGAGAAATGGCCAGGACATGTAAACTCTTACTATGGCTTTGGTTGGAGAATTCATAAGTTTTTGCAAAATGACGAACAAACAACCATACTACATCACGGAGGAAGTGTTAATAGTTACAGAAATGAAATTGCGATTTATCCTGATGCCGATTTAGGTATTTGTGTTCTATTAAATAGCAACTCTAAACTAGCAAAAACAGTCATTCCAGAAATTTATAAAATAGTAAATGACGTTTTTAGTAAGACAAACTCAAAAACTACCCTTAATAAAAATGCATTGGTTAGCTTGATGCCTTAAGTATTTTTTATTTTAATCATTTCAAACCAAATAACTAATATAAATTTAGGGTTTCAAATTTAAATAATGTTGTTAATGTTAGAACAAATAGCAATAAGCATGTATTTAACTTGCAACAAAAGTTGGACAATCAATAACTAAAAAAGACAATGTTTATTTGTTTTTAATGTTATCAAACTGTTCCAAGTCCAAAATTAAATTAGCAATTAAAGCAGTCCATCCTGTTTGATGTGAAGCTCCAAGACCTTTGCCATGATCACCATCAAAAAACTCATAAAAGAGATGCTGGTTTTTAAAATGTTCTTCTTTAGAGAATAGGTTATTTGGGTCGTCAGCATGGTATTGAAATTTACCTGTTTCATTTTTTTCAAAAAGCTTTATCAACCTTTTTGATAGCTCATTTGCAATTTCCTGTAAATTAAGTTTATTACTAGAGCCTGTTGGAAATTCATAAACATATTCTGGGCCATAATATTTATAATACTTACGCAATGATTGAATAATCATGTAATTGATAGGCATCCATATTGGGCCTCTCCAGTTTGAATTTCCTCCAAACATATTGGAACGACTTTCACCAGATTCATATTGTATTTGATGATGTCCTTGGTGTTGAAATACATAAGGATGCTTTTCATGATATTTTGAAAGAGAACGAATCCCATAATCAGACAGAAACTCATCTTCATCTAACAAACGCTTTAGTAAATGCTCCAACCTAAAAGCTCGCATGATGGAAAACAAATAATCACCATCTTCATTTGTTTTATCTAAATTAGAAATTAAAGAAGCTAAATCTGGTCTTGTTCTTATAATTTCATTGGCTCTTACTCTAAATTCTTTTAACTCTTCAAATAAATCTTTATTGATAATTTCAACGGCAAACATTGGAATCACACCTACTAGAGATCTCACTCTTAATCGCTCGGTAGCACCACTCGACATTTCAACAACATCATAATAAAAATTATCCTCATCATCCCACAGTGAAATATCCTTTTTTCCAATATGATGCATCGCCCAAGCTATATTTAAGAAATGCCTGAAGAATTTGGCAGCAGACTCTTCATAAGTTTTATTAGTCTTTGCTAATTCTAAAGACATACGTAGCATGTTTAATGTAAACATAGCCATCCAACTGGTAGCATCTGCTTGTTGCATTCGTGTAATACCTTGTGGCATGTGATTACGGTCAAAAACACCTATATTATCTAAACCTAAAAATCCACCTTCAAACAGATCTGTACCACTTTTATCTTTTTGGTTTACCCACCATGTAAAATTAATTAGGAGTTTTTGAAAAGCTTTTTCTAAGAAATAAGTGTCTCCGGTTCCTTTAAGCTTTTTATCTTTTTCGTAAACTGTCCAAACAGCCCAAGAATGTACAGGAGGATTAACATCACTAAAATTCCACTCATACGCCGGTATCTGGCCGTTAGGATGCATATAACTTTCTTGTAATACTAATAGCAGTTGTTCTTTAGCGAAAAATGGGTCTATTTCTACAAATGACGCCATATGGAAAGCAAGATCCCAAGCTGCATACCATGGATATTCCCATTTGTCAGGCATAGATATTACATGCCTATTGGTAAGGTGTTGCCAACTATAATTTCTTGGATTTGACCTATTAGGTGTTGTTTCACCTGGACCTCCAAAAAGCCACTTAAAAACGTCATTGTAGTAAAATTGTTTAGTCCAAAGTAATCCTGAAAAAGCACTTTTTGCAATGGCTTGATGTTCTTTTGGGATGTCTTTTTTTATAATATCATTATAAAACTCATCACATTCTTTTATTCTTTGTTCAAATATAGCATCAAAATCTGTCCATGGTTCTTGCAATTTATTTTTACTAAGCCTAACTTTTATAACTTTTTCTTCACCCGCTTTTAGTTTAAATTTATACCAAATAGCTAGTTTTGAGCCATTTTTTTCTGGATTTATTGTAGGTTTCCCATTTACAACGTAGTCATTTATACCATCTTTTACGTAATCTGTTTCGTTTAAAAAATTATAAATACGTTTATTATTGGTTTCGTTTTCGCAAAATAATTGTTCACCATTTTCATGATAAAAATAATATCTACCGTTTCTAACGCTTCTAGATTGCACACAATTATCTGATATAGATTTCATGTTAGGACGAGTAAAGCGTTTGTTGTGTTTCCAAAAATTTCTAAACCAAAGGTGAGGAAGTACATGTATTTCAGCCTTTTTTTTACCTCTATTTATTACTGTAATTTTCATAAGAATATCATCAACATCAGCTTTTGCATATTCTATAAAACAATCAAAATATCTATTTTTTTTAAAGCAATCTGTGTCTAATAGTTCGTATTCTTCTTGCTCTCGGTTTCGGTTTTGATTTTTTGAAACCAAATCAGCATATGGAAATTTTTTTTGCGGATATTTATAAAGGTATTTACAATAGGAATGTGTTGGAGATGATACTTGATGAAAGTAGAGTTCTTTAACATCTTCACCATGATTACCTTGATTATTTGTAAGACCAAACAGGCGTTCTTTTAAAATGGTATCTTTTCCATTCCAAAAAGCAGGTGCTAAACACAATATTTCTCTTGAATCGCAAAATCCACCTATGCCTTCTTCTCCCCATCTATATGCATTGCTACGAGCCTTTTCATGACTCACAAATTCCCAAGCATCACCATGTTCACTATAATCTTCCCTAACAGTTCCCCATTGTCTTTCTGCTAAATAAGGTCCCCATTTTTTCCAATTTTTGTAAGAGTCAGAAACGGCTAATTTTTCAACTTCAGAACCTTTATGAATCATATGTTACTGTTATAATTGTTTGAGAGTATTTTTATACAATAAATTAACATTAAATATCTAAAAATTAAATTATGTGTGAAGTAAAAATATGATTTTTTTCATCAAATGGGCATGCAAATATTGAGTATTGCTTAATTAGAGTTATTGTTAAGATTCTTTTTAAAATCTCGCAAAAAAAAGTATCATTATTTGATGAACTCTTATTTTAAAATTAAAAAAGTGTTATCAAGTATTTTATTTTTATATAAAAATCAAGATTATCTTGAATTGAATAAGCAAAAAGAGATTAAAACCAACGTTACTTTATAATCTTAATGTACTTGTGGTAATACTAAAACTACTTTTTATACAAAGCTATAGTTTCTTTCAATGAATCTATTTGATTTGCTAAATGGTTTATTCTAGAAATATTTTGAATTTTATAAATTGAAAAATTTGTTTTTCAAAAACAAATGAATTGTTTGAGTTTTGATTAAATTCGTTAAAGTAAACACTAATAATTACATTGTTTTTTATTCGATTATACTATTAAATACTTTTTAAAATTAATATAACCATCAAAAATCATTTTTAATGATAATAATATTAATGGGCGTTAGTGGTTGTGGAAAAACTACCATTGGAAAGCAATTAGCTTTAGAAAAAGGAATGCCTTTTTTTGACGCTGATGATTTTCATCCTAAAGAAAATATTGAAAAAATGAAAAATAATATATCTTTAACAGATGAAGATAGATTTCCTTGGTTACATGTATTGGCTGAAAAAATTAAGGTTTGGGAACAATCAGGTGGCGCTATTTTAGCGTGTTCTGCTTTAAAAAAATCTTACAGAAAAATTTTGTCAAAACACGTTCATGTTGTTTGGATTTTTTTATCAGGTTCTTTTGAATTAATCAGCAATCGATTAGAAAACAGATCAAATCATTATATGAAAACATCACTGTTGCAATCTCAATTTGACACATTAGAAATTCCAAGTGATGCTATTCAAATAAACATAGATAATACTATTGAAAATATGATAAATCTTATCAATTCAAAATTAGCAATACATGAGTAAATCTTTTTTTGGGGTTATTGGCTTAGGAGTTATGGGAAAAAGCCTTAGTTTAAATATTGCAGAGAAAGGTTTCAATATATCTGTTTTTAATAGAACAGGTTTTGGTGAAGATAAAGTTGTTTCTGATTTTATAAATGAAAACAATTCATTTAAAAACCTTTCAGGATTTACAGATTTAGAAAAGTTTGTAACATCACTAGAAACTCCTAGAAAAATTTTAATCATGATTAAAGCTGGAAACGCCATAGACTCAGTTATAGAACAGCTAATTCCACTGCTATCTGAAGGAGATATTATTATTGATGGCGGAAATTCACATTATTTAGATACAGCCAAGCGAAACACCTTGTTAGCCTCTAAAAAATTGCATTATGTTGGTTGTGGAATTTCTGGTGGAGAAGAAGGCGCAAGAAAAGGGCCATCTATGATGCCAGGAGGACATTTTGATAGTTATAAATATATAGCACCAATTTTAGAAAGTATTTCAGCTAAAGACAAAAACAATAAACCTTGTTGTGCATATATTGGTCCAGAAGGTTCTGGTCATTTTGTTAAAATGATTCACAACGGTATTGAATACGCAGAAATGCAATTGCTTGCTGAGGTTTATGCCATGTTGAAGGATTCAAGAAATAATTATGAAATAGCTGAAATTTTATCTCATTGGAATACAACAGACTTGTCAAGTTATTTGTTAGAAATTACTATTGATATCCTTCAAAAGAAAGATGGAGAAGGATTTATTTTAGATAAAATTTTGGATAAAGCTGGTAATAAAGGTACGGGTTCATGGTCCAGTAAAACTGCTTTTGATTTGGGTGCTGTAAATTCCATGATGTCTTCTTCAGTTTTTGCCCGTTATATATCTTCATTTAAAGATGAAAGAATAGCATTGTCAAGAGCTTTTAATAAAAAAACAATTTCAAAAGAAATAGCACATGTTATGGCTTTAGAAAATGCTTATCGGTTTGCTAGAATTATAAATCATCATCAAGGTTTTCAATTAATTAAACTTGCTTCAATAGAATATCATTGGAATTTGAATCTTTCAGAAATAGCACGTATTTGGACAAATGGCTGTATTATTCGTTCAGACTTTATGGAAAAATCTGTAGATGTTTTTAAACAACATGATACCTATTTTGATGATAAGCAAATTTTTGAACTATTGAAACTTTCAGAAGAAAGTATCAAAGAATCTATTGCGTTGAGTTTAACCAATCGTGTGGCATTTGATACATTTTGGTCTGCTTATAATTATTGGATTTCAATGACTACTGAAAATTTGCCAGCTAATTTAATTCAAGCACAACGAGATTATTTTGGGGCTCATACTTATCAAATAAAAAATGATTCTTTATCTCAATATTATCATACAAACTGGTTTGATATATGATAGATTATACACTTATTTCAGCAGTAGTTATAGGCATAATAGTGTTATTATTTTTAATTCTTAAATTAAGAATTCAGGCATTTATTGCATTACTTATTGCAAGTATAGTGGTAGGATTAATCTCTGGTATGAATCCGTCAGATATTATAGCAACCATGAAACAAGGTATGGGTGATACACTTGGTTTTGTAGCTATGGTAGTTGGTTTAGGAGCTATGTTTGGTGCTATTTTAGAACATTCGGGTGGCGCAGAAGCTTTAGCAAGTTTTCTAGTTAAAAAGTTTGGAGAGAAAAATGCATCATGGGCTTTGGTAATTGCTGGTTTTTTTATTGCAATTCCTGTTTTTTTTGATGTTGCTTTTATCATTTTAGTTCCAATTATTTATTCTCTGCAACGCAAAACAAAAAAATCATTGTTACTGTATGGCATTCCACTTCTTGCAGGATTAGCAGTTACGCATGCATTTATTCCACCAACACCTGGTCCGGTGGCTGTAGCCGATATTTTAAAAGCAGATTTAGGCTGGGTCATTTTTTTTGGATTTATAACAGGCATTCCTACAGCCATAATCAGTGGTCCTATATTTGGGAGCTATATTTCAAAAAAAATATTTGTTGAAGCGCCTCAATTATCAAATGATTTTGAAAAACAAAGTGAATTCCCTTCAGTAGCAATCATTTTAGGTATTATAGGAATTCCTATTTTATTAATAGTTAGTAATACCATACTTAACAGTAAATTATTTGATGAAGATTTTGTTTCCATTCAATTTAAATCTTGGCTTAAAATGATAGGACATCCATTTACTGCATTAATTATTGCCAATTTGGTTGCTTGGTATGTTTTGGGTATTAGAAGAAAATTTACAAAAGAGAGTTTGTTAAAAATAACCACAAAATCTATGGAGCCTGCAGGAGTTATTATTTTGTTAACAGGTGCTGGTGGTGTTTTTAAGCAGGTTTTAGTTAATACTGGCACAGGTGAAATGCTAGCTAATTACTTTGCAAATGAAGGTGTTAGTATCTTGTTTTTTGCATTTTTGGCAGCGGTAATAGTAAGGGTTTTACAGGGTTCTTCTACGGTAGCAATGATTACTGCTGCAGGGATAACGGCACCCCTTTTAGCTTCTGATATAACTGAAATTGATAAAGCATTATTAGTAATTGCCATTGCTTCTGGAGCTTCTATATTATCTCATGTAAATGATAGTGGGTTTTGGCTTGTAAGTAAATATTTAGGTATCAATGAAACCCAAACTTTTAAAAGTTGGACAGTTATGACTACAATTCTTTCATTAACAGGGTTTTTAATGGTCTTTATTTATTCATTAATTCTTTAGATATGAATAATAATATTAGATTTACAATCTTGCCTTTTTAGATAACTTAAACTAAATTAATTATATATAACACAAACTATGACTACACATTTTGGATTTTGGGATTATTTTATATTCGTAGCCTACGCCGTTTTAATACTAGGCGTAGGGTTATGGGTTTCAAGAGATAAAGCAGGGCATCAAAAAAATGCCGAAGATTATTTTTTGGCTAGTAAATCATTGCCTTGGTGGGCAATAGGCGCCTCACTTATAGCAGCTAATATTTCAGCAGAACAATTTATTGGGATGTCTGGTTCTGGTTTTGCACTAGGACTGGCAATTGCTTCTTATGAATGGATGGCAGCTATCACACTAATTATTGTAGGGAAGTATTTTTTACCCATTTTTATTGAAAAAGGACTTTATACAATTCCTGAATTTGTTGAAAAACGTTTCTCTACAAATTTAAAAACTATTTTAGCAGTTTTCTGGATAGGTTTGTATGTGTTTGTTAATCTAGCTTCTGTGTTATATTTAGGAAGTTTAGCTTTAGAAACTATCATGGGAATACCAATGATGTATGGCGTTATTGGTTTAGCTTTATTTGCAGCGGCTTATTCACTATATGGTGGTTTATCCGCTGTGGCTTGGACAGATGTTATACAAGTTATATTTTTAGTTTTAGGAGGTTTAGTAACAACCTACATTGCATTAAATACGGTTTCTGATGGTGGAGGTGTAGTAGCTGGTATTAAAACAGTTTATGAGCATGCTCCTGAAAGATTTGCCATGATTTTTGATGAATCTAACAAATATTATGATATGCTTCCAGGTATAGGTGTTTTAATAGGAGGTATGTGGGTTGCAAACTTATATTATTGGGGTTTCAATCAATATATTATTCAAAGAACATTAGCTGCTAAATCATTAAAAGAAGCACAAAAAGGTATTTTGTTAGCGGCATTCTTAAAGTTAATCATTCCATTAGTAGTTGTAATTCCAGGTATAGCAGCTTGGGTTATGGTTAATGATCCCGAAATTATGGCCAGATTAGGTGAATCTTCTCTACATAATTTACCATCTTTAGAGCAAGCAGATAAAGCGTATCCTTGGTTATTACAGTTTTTACCAACAGGGATGAAAGGTGTGGCATTTGCAGCGTTAGCAGCAGCTATTGTATCGTCGTTAGCCTCTATGTTAAATTCTACATCTACTATTTTTACAATGGATATTTATAAGCAATATATTAACCCAACAGCAGGCGATAAAGCTACAGTTAATGTAGGTAGAATGTCTGCCGCAGTTGCTTTAATTATTGCGAGTATCATGGCGCCACTTTTAGGCGGTATAGATCAAGCCTTTCAGTTTATACAAGAATATACAGGAATAGTTAGTCCAGGTATATTAGCCGTATTTATGTTAGGATTATTCTGGAAAAAAACAACCAACAAAGCCGCTATTGTAGGAGCATTAAGTTCAATACCTATAGCATTATATTTTAAAGTTGCTCCAAATGGATGGTCTTCAAATCCATTTTTTGTAAACATTCCTTTTATGGACCAAATGGGATATACAGTATTGTTAACCATGACAGTTATTGCCCTTGTAAGTTATACACAACATAAAGGAGCTGATGATGAGAAAGGGATTTCAATTACTAAACAACTATTTAAAACCAGTCCTTTATTTAATATTGGTGCATTTGCAGTTATGCTTATAGTAGCTGCTTTATATGCTGCTTTTTGGAACTAATTAGTATAAAACAAGATACAAAAAAAGGGTTGAAAATTTTTCAACCCTTTTTTTTTTTTTTGAATTTTTTTTGAATTTTTTTTAAAACCTAACAAAAGTCATATTTTATACTACAATCATTATGTTTCTTTGTAATGTTATTTATTGGTTGGTTGATAACAAAAAAGGGAGTAATTCTATAAAAGGGATTGTTCTCTTTTTTTTTGTTATAAACTTCTTCTAATTTTAATTCTTTTCAACTTTTAAAATTTAACATTTCTTAAAATTTTATAAATAACTAAAAATCAAACAATTGAATTTAAATCTATTTTTAATTGAAATGACATATGTCATTTTTTTTATGTGATTTTATAAATAAATTTAATAATTCAAATTTGGCTTAAATTTTAATTCGTTTTTATTCCCTAATTAAACGATTGTTTATTATGAAAAGATTAAAATTTCAAACACGTATAAATTTAGCATTTTTTCTATTATTCTTTACTCTTCTTTTTGGTGGTTATTTATTGTTTAGAATGAATAATTTAAACCAGAATATGGAACTATTTTACAACCATCCTTTTGCTGTAACTAATTCTGCTGGAGCATTTAAATCAGAGATTTCTAATATAAATCATTGGCTTGACCATTTTGTAAATTCATTAGGTGAAAATGACAAAGTGATTTATAATGAAATAAGAAAAAGAGATAGTATAGGGTTTACAGAACTAAAAACAATACAAACCCTTTATTTAGGCAAAAAATCTGAATTAGATAGCCTTAATCAAAGCTATCATGATTATAGCCGTTTTGTAAACCAATTGATGCAATTAAGAAAAAATGAAGACATTACAAGTGCAAAAGTATTATTAGAAAAATTTGGGTTGGTAAAATTGCAACAGGTAGAATCTCATTTAGATGTAATATTAAATTTTTCAAAAAACAAAGCTAATGAGCTTTATAAAGATACGCTTGTTAATAGCAAAAAAAGAATAAAATACTTCTGGATAGGTTTTTGCTTTTTAGCTATTATAAATTTAATTCTATCATTTTATATATCAAGAAGTATCACAAAACCCATAAAAAATTTCATATTCAATTTAAACAGCATATATAAAAAAAATGAAGATTTAACAAGTATAAATAAACTATCAGAAAGTGAAGAAGAAACTTTAGATAATACTATTCTAGAAATTAAAAATTCATACGATAAACTACGTGAATTTAATACTGAACTAGAAGGAAAAGTATTAAAAACGTCAGATGAACTGCAATTATCTGAACATAAGTTTAGAATGCTTTTTGAAAAATCGGCCGATGCCTTACTTATATTAGAAAATGGCCTTTTTGTTGATTGTAATGAGGCAACAATACAAATGCTTAATTATAGATCGAAGGATGAAATTTTAAATGTGCATCCATCTATTTTATCTCCAAAAATGCAACCTAAAGAAAAGGATTCATATCAAGAAGCTCAAAAAAACATAGAAAAAGCTTTAAATGATGGCTCTCATAGGTTTGAATGGATTCATAAAAAAGCAACTGGCGAATTATTTCCAGTAGAAGTTTTACTAACAACCATTGTAAATGAGCCTAATAAGCAAATTATTTATTGCGTTTGGAGAGATATAACACATCGGGTTGAAACCAATTTAAAATTACAAAGCGCAAAGCATAAAGCAGAACAAAATTGGGATTTCCTTGAAAATATTGTTAATAATATTGGAGACCCAGTTTTTGTAAAGGATAAAGAAAGCAACTATCTTATCGTTAATGATGCCTTTTGTAGCATGTTTAAATTATCTAGAAAAGAATTATTAACAAAATCTGAAATTAAAAATATTAAAACCGAGGAAAATGAAACTTACTGGAGAATTGATAAGCAAGTTTTAGAAACTGGTGAAGAAAGTATTAATGAAGAAACCATGACTTTAAAAGGTAAAGCACCTTTAACCATTTTTACACGAAAAACACGATATATAGATAAAGCAGGAAACAAGTTTATAGTAGGCATTATAAGAGATTTTACCGATAGAATAAAAGTAGAATCTGAAATTAAAAGCGCCAAGCAAAGAGCAGAACAGAGTGAAGAATTTCTTAATAATATTATCAATAAGATTATAGACCCTGTTTTTGTAAAAGACAGTGAAAGCAGAATGTTAATTGTAAATAATGCTTTCTGCAAACTGTTTGATATGCAAGAAGAAGATATTTTAGGAAAAACGCTATATGATAATGTATCAACTAATGAAATGAACGCGTCTTTAAGTATTGATAAAGAAGTTATAAATACAGGAAAAGATAGTATTGTTGAAGAAACTATTACCATTAGAAACGGAGAAACAAAAAATATTTTAACCCAAAAATCAAGATTTATTGACGAACATGGAAAAATATTTTTAGTAGGTATTATTACAGATATTTCAAATCTTAAAAAAACCGAAATAGAACTCATACTAGCAAAAGAAAAAGCCGAAGAAAGTGAACGTTTAAAATCTGCCTTTTTAGCCAATATGTCTCATGAAATAAGAACACCCATGAATGCTATTCTTGGCTTTACAAGCTTATTAAATGATAATAAACTGGACAGTGTAAAAAGGCAAAAATTTATGCATTTAATTGATGATGCAGGTAAACGCTTATTATCTATAATTTCAGATATAGTTGATGTTTCAAAAATAAATGCCAATCAATTAAGCATAAACTACAACACGCATAATTTAAATGAAATAATTGATAATTTACACCTTCAATTTTCATTACAAATACCATCAAATCAATTAGAATTAGTAACAAAAAAAACACTTGATGATGTAAATAGTTTTATTAATACAGACAGAACAAGATTAATGCAGGTATTCTCTAACTTATTGGAAAATGCCATAAAATATACAGAAAAAGGCTCTATAACATTTGGATACGAAGTAACATCAAAAGGCATTACGTTTTATGTTAAAGACACAGGTATTGGTATTGATGAGAATGGCAAGAAATTAATTTTTGAAAGATTTTCTCAAATTCATAACAACAATTTAAATGCTGTTAAAGGTACAGGATTGGGCTTAGCAATAGCTAAAGGTATTGTTGAACTTTTTGGTGGTACTATTTGGGCCGAAAGCAATCAAAAACAAGGAACAACTATCAATTTTGAAATACCTTATTTACCTGTAATTCCTACGGAAGAAGAAAAAAAATTATTTGAACCTATTACGTCTAATTTAATTCCTCATAAAACGAAAGTATTAGTAGTTGAAGATGAATTTACCAATTTTGTGTACATACGCGAAGTCCTTAAAAGTTTCAATTTTGAAATAATCCATGCCGAAAACGGAAAAATAGCAGTTGAATTATTTGAACAACATCAAGATATAGATTTGGTGTTAATGGATATTAAAATGCCAATAATGGATGGCTATGAGTCAACTTTTAAAATAAGACTTATAAGTTCTACAGTTCCAATAATAGCCATTACTGCTTATGCCTTAGCCGAAGATGAAACACGAGCGCTCAAAGCAGGCTGTAATGAATATGTAGCTAAGCCAACATCAAAAAAAATGTTGTATGAAATCATACATAAGTATTTAAAAGTTAACGACATAAAATAGCTGAATATGGATGATATTGAAAAATCAAAAGATCAGCTTTTAGACGAGATTAAGATTCTTAAACAAAAAGCATTAAAATCAGAAGAATTTAATAAATCAATTATTAATTCTGCCATAGATGCCATTATTACCATTAAAGATGATGGTACCATCATGTCATGGAATATAGCTGCCGAAAAAATGTTTGGGTATAAGCAAAGTGAAATTGTTGATAATAATATTTCAATATTAATACACAACAAATTTGAAAATTCTAAATCTGATGAAAAGTTAAAAAGGTTCGTTAAAATATGGCTACAAAGCAAAATTAATAAAACATCAGAACTTTTAGCTAAAAGAAAAGACGGAACGCATTTTCCTATTGAGCTTTCAACATCAAATTGGAATTCTACAAATAGTACATACATAACTGGTATTATTAGAGATATAACCGAACGTAAAGAACATTTTAAAGAATTAAATAAGTTAAATCAAGCTTTAAAAAATGCAAAAGAAGTCATTTTTATGACAGATACTGATGGTGTTTTTACATACATAAACCCAGAGTTCACAAAAATGTATGGTTATCAGCCAGAAGAAATTATTGGTATTGAGACTCCAAGAATTCTTAAAGATCCAAATACAAAACTAGATTATAATCTGTTTTGGAATAAACTTCAAAGAAAAGAAAGCATTTTAATGAATCAATATTTTAATAAAAGAAAAGATGGAAGTGTTATATGTATTGAAGGTTCAGCTGCACCAATCTTAGATACAAATGGTATGATTATGGGGTATTTAGGAATTCAGCATGATGTAACAGAGCGGTTAATGCATATGGAAAATTTAACAGAGGCATTAAAAAAAGCAAAAGAATATGAAAGATTAAAATCTGAATTTTTGGCAACCATGTCTCATGAGTTAAGAACTCCATTGAATTCTATTATAGGCTTGTCTAGTTTAATAGATGCAGATACACCTGTGACAGATATTTTAGAATTTAATGATATAATTAATTCTAGTGGTGAGCATTTATTAAGTTTAATTGAAGATCTTTTTGATATTTCATTAATTGAATCTGGTCACTTAAGAGTGAATAAAAAAAATGTAAATTTAGAAAAGACACTTTACGATGTAGAGAATTTTATTAGAAATGAACAAAAAAAACTAGATAAAACGCGTATTGAAATAAATTTAATGATTGCACCAGAATATAAAAAATTAATGATAGATACTGATGAAAATAAACTGAGTAGAATATTAAAAAACTTATTACAAAATGCCTTAAAATTTACCGATGAAGGCTATATAAATTATGGTTTTTCAATTTATCATATGGAAGGACAAACTATGATAAAGTTTTTTATTGAAGACACAGGCATAGGAATTAGTAAAGAAAAACAAGATCTTATTTTTGATGCGTTCAGGCAATCCGATGGAAGTTTTAGTAGAAAACATGAGGGTTTGGGTATAGGACTTACCATAGCTAAAAAATTAATTAACTTATTGGGAGGAAACATATGGGTAGATTCAGTAATAGGAAAAGGTAGTTCATTCTTTTTTACATTGCCAATACATGTAGAAACTTCATTGCCAACCAAATTAGCCCAAGATGTTGCTGTAAAAAATGAAATTAATAATGATAAAACTGTTTTAATTGCTGAAGATGATGAGGGGAATTTTGAATATTTAAAAACAGTTTTAGAACTTAATAAAGTAAAATATTTATGGGCTAAAAATGGAGAAGAGGCCGTAAATTATTGTTTAGACAATAATTCAATTGGCTTGGTTTTAATGGATATTAATATGCCTATACTTAAAGGTGATGAAGCTACAAAACAAATTAAAAAACTTTATCCTAATATACCCATTGTGATACAAACAGCTTATGCTTTTGAAGAAGATAAAGAAAAAGCAATTCTATCTGGCTGTAATGAGTATGTTTCAAAACCAATTATGATAGAAACCTTACAAGGCTTAATTAAAAAATATATAAAATAGTTAAGCGTAATTTTTAAATAAAACAATTCTTATATTATCGACGAAGTGCAATTTATTTAGATAAAGATCTGTTTTTTCAGTAGAAACTGACATTTGTCATATTTTATTTTTATTACAAATCATATATTTAATATGTAATTGTTTCTTCTCAAATATCTTAGGAATTATGAAATCTAATAAATTTTCACTTTTCTGTTTAGTAATCTTTCTAAATAATATTTCATATTCTCAAATATCAAATAAAGGTATATTACAGGTAAAATCATCTACAACGGTATATTTTGGTAATGAATATATTAATGAATCTACTGGGATACATAACAATGATGGTGAACTATATATTAATAGCAATTTTGTAAATAATGGTACAACTTCAGTTCCAACAAGTGGTACAACGTATTTTAATAGTACTGTAAATGACATTCAAACTATTTCTGGAACAACAAATAATACAAACTTTTATGATTTAGAAATCAATAAAACTTTAACAGGCGTTTCTGTTGCTAATAATTTTGGTCTTATTGTAGCAAACAAAGTAAATCTCCTTGATGGAGATTTAAGATTAACAGGAGAAGCACAATTAATTCAAACACATTTAGGAATAAACGCCAATACGTCTGGCACAGGAAGTTTATTGAGAGACCAGCAAGGCACAACAAATGTTTATGGTTTTAACTATTGGTCATCACCAGTAAATAGCTCAGGAACTTTTTCTTTAAATGGTGGTTTGTTTGATGGGTCCGATGCTGCTATAAATTCATTTACACCTCAACAAGTTTTGTTTAATTATGGCTCACCATACAATGGTTTACCTTCAGTTTTAGATGGTAGTAACAATGTATTAACTTCATTATATGTAAATGATTACTGGCTATATACTTATCCTAAAAGCAATTTAGGATATTATGGTTGGGTAAAAATGGACAACAATACACTATTAAATCCTGGAGTTGGTTTTACCATGAAAGGAACTGGTACAACTAATCAAAATTATGTATTTAAAGGAACTCCAAATAATGGCGCTTACACATTTACATTAGTAGCAAATGAAAGTCAATTATTAGGAAATCCATATCCTTCGGCTTTAGATTCAGAAAAATTTATAACAGATAATTTAAGCGTTATTGATAGAATAAATATTTGGGTTGATGGAGGCTCAAATTCACATTATTTGGCAAATTATCTTGGTGGTTATTCTGTTCAAAATTTAACAGGTGGAGTTGCTCCTTCTATAATAGCATCTATTTCTGGTGTAGGTTTGGCTTCAGGAATCATCCCAAAACAATACATTGCTGTTGCTCAAGGCTTTTTTGTTACAGCCCTAACAAGTGGTGATATTTCTTTAGAAAATTCTCAAAGAGCGTTTCAAACAGAAGATGGTGTACAATCAAATTTCTATAAAACATCGAATACCAAAGCCTCAGAACAATCAAGTACTGAAGAAATAGAAAGCTTTATTAGAATTGGTTATGAAGATCCAGAATTATTCCATAGACAAATATTATTGGGGTTTTTACCTTCTACAAATGCAGATTTAGATTTTAATGTGGGATATGATGCTTTAATGATGGATCCAAGAGAAGATGAAGCATTTTTTATTATTGAAAATGATCAAACAAAAAAATATGTGATTCAAGGTGTAGGAGCTTTTGATAACTCATACGAGTTTCCAATTGGATTAATAATTACCCAATCAGGAACTCATAAAATCATGTTAGATGCGGTTGAAAATTTTACCGAACCAGTTTATATTAAAGATAATGTATTACATACTGCCTATAATTTATCTGAATCTAGTTTTAGTCCTAATCTGTCACCAGGAGAATACCTTGATAGATTTAGTATCGTATTTAATAGCCAAGCATTAAATAACACAGACGCATTTATTGAAAATGATTTAAGGGTATATTATGTAAATAACAATATCATTATCAATAACATAAACAATATAAAATTGAGTCATGTTGAAATATTCAATGAATTAGGGCAACAAATCATGGAATTAAATACAAGTGACTTAAATCAACAAAAAATAAAAATTCCCTTTACACATCAAAAAGGATTATACATTGTAAAAGTACAGTCTCAAGAAGGTAAAAAAGGATTTAAAATAATTAACTAATCTCTAAAAAAAATGAAAAACTTTCACTTTATAATAGTAAAAATACTCTTATCAGGTTTTCTGTTAATAAGTAGTGTTGCCTTAGGTCAAGTTGGAATAGGCACCACAGACCCAGATGCATCATCTATGTTAGATATTCAATCTGATGCAAAGGGAGTTTTAATACCAAGAATGACAACGCTTCAAAGAACAGCCATAGCAACTCCTGCAACTGGATTGCTTGTGTTTGATACTGATACACAAAGTTTTTGGTTTTATAGCAGTAGCTGGACTGAATTAAAAGATGGTACTCCAGATAAAATAATAAATGCTGAAGGCGACACTAGAGTTGAGGTAGAACAAAGTGCCGATGAAGATGTCATACATTTAACAACCTCAGGCTCAGAAAGAATGACCATAGATGCTACTGGAAATACTAGAATAGGTGATATAGCAGGAGGCAATGACACTAAAATTGAAGCAGATGGTACTCTTATGTTTGAAGGTGGAGCTGAAGTTTGGGACGATTTAAGAGTTTCACTAGATAAAGGCTCAAGCTCGGCTTCTTTAGAGTATTTTTCTGGAAGCTCTGGTGGACAAATTTGGTATTTTCGAAATAATGAGGGTTTGGAAGCTATGAGTTTTCAAGTACAACTACCACATAGTTATAAAGAAGGAACAACTATTTATCCGCATTTGCATTGGACACCTAGAGCAACAGAATCTGGCGATATTGAGTGGAATTTTGATTATACATGGGTTAATTATGATGCAACAACACCGTTAGTCTTTTCTGCCAAAACAACAAACACAGTGGTAGCAACAGGAGGATTTACTGCAAACACACATATGATAACTGCATTAAGTTCTGGTAATGTTGGTCTGGATGGCACTGGTAAAAAGATTTCAAGTATTTTAATTTGTAGATTATGGAGAAATTCAGGTGATACTCAAGACACTTATGTAGATGATGCAGGCCTTTTATCACTTGATTTTCATTATCAAATAGACATGGTTGGAAGTAGAAGTACATTTGCCAAATAACAAACTATCCAAATATTAATTTTAATCCAAAACTCTTGAGGTTACATAATATCGCCAACCAATAATGGCTAATTGTAGTTTTGTGGCTTTACTTAAATCCAACTGTTTTTTAGAATAACTGGGTAAGATTATTTTATTAACCTTTGCTAAAATTTTAAATACTTGCTTTTGCATTTGGTAAAATTAGTAAAACTTATTCTAGACTAAGTTCTACCATTTTAATTTTTTATATCGAAAAAATAATATCGATAAACATTAAAGCAAGTGTGATCATAATTTATTGGTTTTACGGGTTAATAATTAGTTAGATTTTTTTATCATATTTTGAAGATATAGAATAAGTCATATTAGTTCCAAAGGAATTTTAATAAATCTATCTAATTGAATGCAATTATGTAACTTAAAAAATGATATATATTATAATATTTTAATTAATATCTTAAATTAAGTTATAAATTGTAATTCAATAGTATTTAAAAAGTTTTAAATTGTAATTATTGTAGGGTGTTTTTCGAAATATAAATTATAGTATAGGGGCATTTGATTTAAAAATCACCTATATTTTGCAATATGGTCTCTAATGATATTTTAAAACATAGAATTTTTAAAATAACAAAAAGTCAGTTTTAGATACGTACATTTGTAAAAAAGTCTCTCATGAAAAAGTTATTTACCGTTTTTATTTTATTATTAAGCCAGTTTGCTTTAAGTCAAATTGTAATTAATGAGCTAGATTGTGATACGCCTAGTACAGATGATAAAGAATTTTTAGAATTAAAATCTGAGACGCCAAATTTTCCTTTAGATGGTTATGTAGTAGTATTCTTTAATGGATCAGTTTCAGGAAATAACTCAAGCTATTATACCATTGACTTAGATGGTTATTCAACTGATATTAACGGCTTATTTTTAATAGGAAGTAATACAGTATCTCCAATTCCTCAGTATTTAATACCAGTTAGTGTTATCCAAAATGGTGCAGATGCTGTTGCTATTTATCAGGCCAATGATTTTGATTTTCCAGACTTAACAATAGCCTATGTTGATGAAACACTTATTGATGTATTGCTTTATCAAACCAGTGATACAGATGGCACAGGATTAATCCCCATTTTTTCAGCTTTTAATTCCAGCATTCAAATAATTAATGAAGGTGCTGGAAATAACACCAATTCTATTCAAAGAAATAATGATGGGTCTTATTCTGTAGGTGTTCCAACGCCAAGGCAATTAAATGATGGTAGTGGCATTGTGTTGAATGGTTTATTAATGTCTATAGCACAAACCCAATACCATGAAGGCGAATCATTTGATATCACTTTCACAACAGAGCAAAATGTAGATTCTGATTTATCATTTAATATCACTTTAAATAACGGCACGTTTAATACGTCAGACTTTACAGGAAACATCTCATTAACCATTCCAACTGGTCAAAATACAATATCTACAACTATCACAATTACAGATGATGCAGATGATGAAGGTGATGAGGTACTAAAAATAAGTCTATCTACTTTACCAACAGAATATTTAAAATTAAATGACAAGCTTGAAATAAGAGTTATTGATAATGATTTTATAGTAAATGCTTGGGGAACACCTTTAAATCCAACGTATGGATTGGTTTCAAGCACGCAACCAGCAAATTATTATGATAGTTTAGATGGATTGTCTGGAGCTTCTTTAAAACAAGCCATACAAGATATTGTAGCAAATCCTGCCATAGTAAGAGCTCAAACCTATGCAGATATTATTGATATTTTAAAAGAAGCTGATCAAAACCCAAAAAACAGTAATGAAGTTTGGTTACTATATACAGAGCAGAGCAGAGCTAAATTAGACTATCAAACCGTTTCAAATAGTTTAGGAAAATGGAACCGTGAACATGTATATCCAAGGTCTCGTGGTGGATTTTTTAGTATTGAAGCTGATGATACTGCCGATGGAAAAGCTATTTATTGGACCACAGAAGCCGATTCTTTACGACATGGAAATTCCGACGCTCATGCTTTAAGAGCTGCCGATGGACCAGAAAACAGCATTCGTAACAACCAAAATTATGGTGTAAGTGAATATGATGGTCCTATAGGAAATGCAGGCAGTTTTAAAGGCGATGTTGCCAGAAGTATTTTTTATATGGTTACTCGTTATAATGGTATTGATGTAGTAAATGGATATCCAAGTGACATACCTGATGGGTTTATTGGAGATTTAGTAACATTGCTTGAATGGCACAGAAACGACCCGCCAGATGATTATGAAATGAACAGAAATAACTTGGTTTACACTTGGCAATATAATAGAAATCCATACATAGATAAACCAGATTTGGTGGAGTATTTATGGGGAATTCATATGGGTGAAGTTTGGAGTCAGTCTTTAAGTGTAAATTCAAATAGCTTATTTCAAGTAGAAGTATATCCTAATCCTTCAAAAGATGGGTTTCATATAAAAGGTATAAAAAACAAAACAAGTATTGATTTGTTTTCTACTGAAGGAAGAAAATTAGAAACCAAGACACTAGTTAACGATTCGTATCTCAATTATAATTTGTCAAGTGGTATATATTTATTAAAAATTTCTTCCGAAGGAAAAGCAGTAATCAAAAAGATTGTGATTAAATAAAATATAAAGGCTGAACAAATTAAGTTCAGCCTTTTTTAAGGTATATAATTTAGTGTAGTTTTATTTTTTTAAGGTAATTTCAATAACCCCATCTTTGGCTTTTTCGCCATACTTTTTAGTAGCCATATCACCTTTTAAAACATTTACAGATTCAATAGTGTCAGGTTTTATGTCATTCATTTCTTCTTGAGTAATTTCTTTTCCATCAACCATGAATAATGGTTCTTTTCCACCTTTAGAAATTATTTTTATATTGTCATCACTACCACTTGCATCAATAACCTTTCTATCATTAGTATCTTCAGTAACCCAGGTTATATCATCTTTGTCTCCATCCGTTTTAACGGTAACATTATATGTTTTTTTTGCATTACCTTTTTTTATTGTCAATGTTGAATCTTTATCTGAGTTAAAATTAACCATCTTCATTTTATGTTTTTTTGATATGCGAGAAGTATCACCATCTTTTATAACGATAGTTTTAATTTCAATATCTTCATTATCATCATCTGAAGTAATAACAAACACATTGTTGCCAGAACCAGAATGATTAGTTTCATGAATGTCTCCATCTTTTGTTATGAAAACCATGTTATGGTCTTTCTTTAATTGGCCATTTCCTATAGATATGTTTTTCCCATCATCATCTACAGAAATTTTAATTGGACTAATGGCTTCATCAGTATCTATGCTATAGTTTGCACTTGATGATTTTGAATTTAATTCTATTTTTATAGCCGTAATGTCTCCTTGTTTGTTTCGTTTAATACCTTTAATTTTTAGAGTAATGCCTTCATTTTTAAATGTTGCTTTTAATTTCTCAAAGTCACTATCTGTAAAGTCTTTGGTAATAATGCCTTCAATAGATGATTCTTTTAAATTTTTTAGAACTAGATTTTCAGCATTTAATTCTGATAAGTTATTTTTCTTTTCAATAATAACTTTTTTGGTATTAAAGCTCATTAAAAATAAAGCCAATGCTGGAATGATTAAAGCAAACTTTAATAAATTGATTTTTTTTGATTTTGATTTGTGTAACATAACGATTCGTTTTTTGATTAATGAATTATAAAAATTATTGGTTAAAGCCAATTGATGCGTTGGCATACTTGTTTTTAATAAGGTGTATTGATAACTTTTTTTGCAAGTAGAAAAGTTAATAGCCATTTTATCAGCAATAAACTCTAAATTTTGTTTTAAAGCTTTGTTGTAAAGCCAAATAAACGGGTTAAACCAAAATACAATACAAGCTAATTGTGCTATCAGAATATCTATGGTATGATGTTGTTGTACATGCACTTTTTCATGCGTGATAATTTGCTCTAATTCTAACTCATTAAACGGTGTTGCATTATAAACAATGTAGTTAAAAAATGAAAAAGGAGACATGTTTTTGTTTGTTTTAATAAAATGATAACGCCCAATCTTTTGCTTTTCACCCTTTATTATTAGCGGTAATAAAGATGTGATTTGGAGTATAAACCTCAAACTAAAAACAATAACACCTAAAATATATAGCGTATTTAAAATAAATAGCACATCAAAAAAACTCTTGGTTGGAGTTGTTGCAACATCATCTTCAACAAAAACGAGATGATCTAAAACAACAGGAGCCTGTTCAACATATATTGGAATCACAATTAACGGAATAAAAACTGCCACCACTAATCCAGCCAACAAAAACCATCTATTCTGTTCAAAAAAGGTATCACGCTGTAAAAACAACTTGTAAATGGTGTAAAATATGGTGACAACCGCCGTTACTTTTAGTAGATATTCCATGTTATTTTTGGTTTTCTATTAATGAAATAATTTCCTTAAGTTCCTCGACACTAATCTTTTCTTCCTTAGCAAAAAACGAAACCATATTTTTATAAGAATTATTAAAGTAGTTGTCAATAGCAGTATTCATAAAGCCATTTCGGTAATCTTCTTTACTTACCAAAGGGAAGTATTGGTGTGTTTTTCCAAAAGCATGGTAACCAACATAACCTTTTTCCTCTAAATTTCTTATAATGGTGGATAATGTGTTATAATGAGGTTTATCATCTTTAATTTCGGCCAAAACATCTTTAACAAAAGCCTTTTCAAGCTTCCATAAAATATGCATAATCTCTTCTTCCTTGTTAGTTAATTTTTCCATGTTTTTAAATAAATATTTGGGCGTTACCGCAAGGGTCGGGCTTTCACTACTCGCTGCCTCCTTCGTCGGCGAGCTCAAACATACCGTTCAATCCCTAACGCAAATCAAACTTATAACTATTTTTATAGTTATACAACTAAAATTATAGTTATTTAACTAAAATTTAAGTTTTTATTTTTAAAAATGACATAAATTATTTTAATCAAATTAAAATTTAAGCATAAAAAGTAATTATGTTATCTTCGCGAAAAATAATTTTTATGAGCATTGTTTTAGTAATTCTAGGGTTGATCTTGTTGGTAGTTGGAGGTGAATTTTTAGTGCGTTCATCCGTTGCATTGTCATTTAAATTTAATATTTCTAAAATGGTTATTGGTATGACAGTGGTGTCTTTTGCAACATCATTACCAGAATTACTTGTTAGTTTACAAGCTGCTTTAGCAGGTTCTCCTGCAATAGCGTTAAATAATGTCATTGGTTCAAATATTGCTAATATAGGTTTGGTACTTGGTTTAACGGCTATGGTAGGAACCATTGTGGTTGATAAGTCTTTTTATAAATTAAATTGGCCAGCAATGATGTTGTTTTCCATTGTATTATACTATTTTCTTTACAATGATAATGTTTTAAGTGCTTTAGAAGGATTTATTTTGTTTGTAGGTATTATTTTCTTTTTACTCATTTTAATACGCAGTTCAAAGAAGGATACGGTAGTAGAAGATGTTGATGAAACCTTGGCTATTGTTTCAAATTTTAAAATAATTTTGTGGCTATTAATTGGTGGAAGTGCTTTGTGTTTTGGAAGCGAATGGCTAGTTGATGGTGCTAAAGATATTGCCATATCACTTGGTGTTAGCGAAGCTGTTATAGGCGTGTCTTTAATTGCTGTAGGAACTAGTGTTCCAGAATTAGCCGCATCTGTTATTGCTGCTGCAAAACAAGAAAAAGCCATTTCATTAGGTAATTTAATTGGTTCAAATATTTTTAATATTTGTTCTGTTTTAGGATTAACTGCTATCATTAAACCCATACCTGTTACAGAATCTCAAATACTAACAAACGATATTTTTTGGATGCTTGGTTATGCTTTAATATTATTACCATTGGTTTTCATTAAAAAGAAATTTGAAATTTCAAGACTTAAAGGCTTCTTTTTAGTTTTATGTTATGGAATTTTTATTGTCATAGTATTTTCAAAAAAATAAAACCAAGTTAATTAACTAAAAAAGCTCACTTAATTAAGTGAGCTTTTTTTATTATGAACAAATTAATAACAGTATAATTATTAAATCTTAGCGGATTTAACAGTTTTAATAATTCTAGCTGCAATTTTGTATGGGTCACCGTTCGATGCTGGTCTTCTGTCTTCTAACCAACCTTTATACCCTTTTTGAACAGCGATTAAAGGAATACGAATAGAAGCACCTCTATCAGAAACTCCATAAGAGAAATCGTGTATTGAAGCTGTTTCATGTTTTCCAGTTAAACGTTGGTCATTAAACTCACCATAAACTTCAATGTGTTCTTTTACATATGGTCTAAAAGCCTCACAGATTTTTTCGTAAGTAGCTTTGTCTCCACACGTTCTTAATGTTGTGTTAGAGAAGTTAGCATGCATACCAGAACCATTCCAATCTAAATCTTTTCCTAGTGGTTTTGGGTGGTATTCAATATAGTAACCATATTTTTCAGTTAATCTGTCTAATAAATATCTTGCAATCCATAATTCATCACCAGCTAATTTTGCTCCTTTTGCAAACAATTGGAATTCCCATTGTCCACAAGCAACTTCTTGGTTTATACCTTCAAAGTTTAAACCAGCAGCAATACATAAATCTGCGTGTTCTTCAACAAGATCTCGTCCATGTGTATTTAACCCACCAACCGAACAGTAATACATACCTTGTGGCTTTGGATAGCCTCCTCTTGGGAATCCTAAAGGTAATTCTGTTTCAACATCCATGATAAAATATTCTTGTTCAAAACCAAACCAGAAATCATCGTCACCATCATCAATAGTAGCTCTACCATTTGATACGTGAGGTGTTCCATCAGCATTCATAACTTCAGTCATTACTAAATACCCATTTACACGTTCTGGATCTGGATAAATAGCAACAGGTTTTAATACACAATCAGAAGAACCACCTTCTGCTTGTCTTGTAGATGAACCATCAAAAGACCATAGACCTATTTCTTCTAAAGTTCCTTTAAAATTTTCGTGTTCCTCAACTTTGGTTTTACTTCTCATGTTTTGAGTTGGGTAGTAACCGTCCAACCAAATGTATTCTAATTTAATTTTTGCCATAATGAATGTTTTATAGATGAAAAATTGATAATAATGACAAATATAATTTTTTATGTATTTAATTTAAATTTAAAGGGGTATTTTAATGAATGCTAATGTTATTTTTATTTATACCCCATTTTTTTGGGGTATCTATTAAAAAAAGAATAGTTTTTTATATAAAAATTGAAAAATTGTTAACAAGAATATTTTTGAACTCTTAGCTTTTAATTTTATGATGATTATTTTTGTGTTTTATAATTAAACTAAATTCAATTACAAAATGTCTACCTTAAGATTTCACGCTATTAAAGAATCCATGTCTCATACTCCAATTCCTATTGAAGAGAAAGAAAGGAGATCTGATTTATTTGGAAAAAATGTTTTTAATGAAAATGCTATGCGCCAACATTTATCTAAAGATGCCTATAAAGGTGTTATGAGTGCCATTGAACATGGTACAAAAATAGATAGAAATATTGCCGATCAAGTGGCATCATCAATGAAAGATTGGGCTTTATCAAAAGGGGTAACTCATTATACCCATTGGTTTCAACCATTAACTGGAATAACTGCAGAAAAACATGATGCTTTTTTTGAAACTATTGGAGGTGGTATGTCTGTTGAAAAATTTGGTGGCGATCAATTAGTACAACAAGAACCAGATGCGTCAAGCTTTCCAAATGGAGGTATAAGAAACACTTTTGAAGCAAGAGGTTATACCGCTTGGGATCCAACATCTCCAGCCTTTATTTATGGAACCACATTATGTATTCCAACGATATTTGTTGCTTATACGGGTGAAGCACTTGATTATAAAACACCTTTATTAAGAGCTTTACATGCTGTAGATGATGCTGCAACTGCTATCTGTAAATATTTTGATAAAAACGTAAAAAAGGTATCATCTTCATTAGGTTGGGAACAAGAATACTTTTTAATAGATAGAACTTTAGCATCATCTCGCCCTGATATCACCTTAACTGGTAGAACTTTGTTAGGGCATTCATCAGCAAAAGGACAACAATTAGATGATCATTATTTTGGGTCTATTCCAAATAGAGCTTTAAATTTTATGCGTGAGCTGGAAACAGAATGTATGTTAGTGGGTATTCCTGTTAAAACACGTCATAATGAAGTAGCACCAAATCAATTTGAATTAGCTCCAATATATGAAGAAGCTAACTTAGCTGTTGATCATAATTCCTTATTAATGGATATTATGGGACGAGTAGCTTCTCGTCATAATTTTAAGGTTTTATTACATGAAAAACCATTTGCAGGTGTAAACGGATCTGGTAAACATAACAATTGGTCATTATCAACCGATACTGGTATTAATTTATTAGGACCAGGAAAAACGCCTATGAGCAACTTACAGTTTTTAGCGTTTTTTATTAATACTATAAAAGCAGTTCATGATTATGAAGAACTTTTAAGAGCAGCCATTGCATCTGCAAGTAATGACCATAGATTGGGAGCTAATGAAGCGCCACCAGCTATTATTTCTGTATTTATTGGAGAGCAATTAACAAAAGTATTAGAAGAGCTTGAAGGCGTCACTTCTGGTAAATTGTCACCAGAAGAAAAAACAGATTTAAAGCTGAATGTGGTAGGTAAAATTCCTGATGTATTACTTGATAATACCGACAGAAACAGAACGTCTCCATTTGCATTTACAGGTAATAAATTTGAATTTAGAGCTGTAGGATCTATGGCTAATTGTGGAAACCCAATGACCGTTTTAAATACCATTGTAGCTAAACAATTAAAAGACTTTAAAGTTGAAGTAGATGCTTTAATTGATAATAAAGGGTTAAAGAAAGATGAGGCTATTTTTAATGTTTTGAGAGAATATATTAAAGCGTCAAGAAACATATTATTTGAAGGAAATGGATATGGCGATGCTTGGGCAATTGAAGCTAAAAAACGTGGCTTAAGCAATAATAAAACAACTCCTGAAGCTCTTAAAGCAAAAATTTCTAAAAAAGCCATTTCACTTTTTGAAGAAATGAATGTTATGAGTAAAGTAGAAATGGAGGCTCGATATGAAATAGAAATAGAAGAATATATTATGCATATTCAAATTGAAGGCAGAGTTTTAGGAGATATTGCAAGAAATCACATTGTTCCTACTGCTGTTAAGTATCAAAACATTTTAATAAAAAACGTAAAAGGATTAAAAGATATTTTTGAAGAAAAATATCAAAGTGTATCTAAAGAGCAGTTAAACTTAATTGAAGAAATATCAAGTCATATAGAAAGCATTAACTTTAATGTTACTAAAATGACCAATGAGCGTAAAAAAGCAAATGCTATTGTTGATATAGAAAAAAAGGCACACGCATACTGTTTTAATGTAAAACCATTATTTGATGATATTAGGTATCATTGCGATAAATTAGAATTACTTGTTGATGATGAAATTTGGCCTCTAACTAAATATCGCGAACTATTATTTACCAGATAATATTAATAGTATAATAAAAAGACCTGTTTAGCAGGTCTTTTTTCTTTTAACGCCATAAAGTAAATTCAATAATAAAAAGTTTAAGTAAAAAGTAAACAATCCTTACTTTTGCAAATCAACACACAAATTATATTAATGAGTCAAGAAATAAGTAAACGTTATGCCCTTAGAGGTGTTTCAGCTTCAAAAGAAGATGTTCATAACGCCATAAAAAACGTTGATAAAGGATTATTTCCTCAAGCTTTTTGCAAAATTGTTCCAGATTATTTAACTAATGATGAAGATTATTGTTTGATTATGCATGCCGATGGCGCAGGAACGAAATCATCATTAGCTTATATGTATTGGAAAGAAACTGGAGATATTTCAGTCTGGAAAGGTATTGCACAAGATGCTTTGATTATGAATATTGATGATTTGTTATGTGTTGGAGCTGTTGATAATATTATGTTGTCTTCAACCATTGGAAGGAATAAAAATATCATTCCAGGAGAAGTTATTTCAGCCATTATTAATGGAACTGAAGAACTTATTTCAGAATTAAAATCCTTTGGGGTAACTATTCATTCAACTGGAGGAGAAACCGCTGATGTTGGAGATTTAGTAAGAACAATCATTGTGGATTCTACCGTAACTGCTAGAATGAAGCGTTCTAACGTTATCAATAATGCCAATATAAAAGCAGGCGATGTTATTGTAGGATTGTCATCATCAGGTCAAGCTACTTATGAAAAATCATATAATGGAGGTATGGGTAGTAATGGATTAACCTCTGCAAGGCATGATGTGTTTAGTAAGTATTTAGCCGAAAAATACCCAGAGAGTTTTGATGCCTCTGTTCCTTCAGATTTAGTGTATTCAGGAAATGTTAAATTAACTGATACTGTTCAAGATTCTCCAATTGATGCTGGCAAGCTCGTGCTGTCACCAACAAGAACATATGCGCCAATTATTAAAGAAATTTTATCAAAATATAATAGTGATTCCATTCACGGCATGGTACATTGTTCTGGTGGTGCTCAAACCAAAATACTGCACTTTGTTAAAAAGTTGCATATTATAAAAGACAATATGTTTCCTGTTCCTCCATTGTTTAAATTAATTCAAGAACAATCAAAAACAGACTGGAAAGAAATGTATCAAGTATTTAATTGCGGACATAGAATGGAATTATATGTATCAGCAGAAACAGCTCTTGATATTATTGAAATTTCAAAATCTTATCATGTAGATGCACAAATTATTGGTAGAGTTGAAAATTCAAATAATACAGGACTCACAATAAAAAGTGAATTTGGGGAGTTTAAATACTAAATTTCCTAATATTAAAATGGAATGATTTTTGATGAAAACAGAATTTTAATTTAGCATAACCATCCATGAAAAAAATTTTATTTATTGCTATTTGTTTATGTATTCAAAACCTGATAGCGCAACCTACTTCTATTTTTATGAGCGATAAATCAAGTGATTTGATTGAAATTCAACCAGAATGGAAACGTAACAATAAACTAGGTGTTGATGTTAGTGAAGTAACTTTTGTTAATTGGAATTCTGGAGGAAGTAATTCGGTTTCTGCATTATTTAATTACGAATCTCATTTAAATTATTCAGATAAATATTTTACTTGGAAAAACAGCCTTGTTTCTAGATACGGAATCAATAAACAGCAAGACAGAGAGTTAAGAAAAACGGAAGATATTATAGAATTTAACTCAAATTTAGGCTATCAACCAGATAGTTTATCAAATTGGTTTTATTCTGCAAGACTTAATTTTAAAACTCAATTCACAAACGGGTATTCATATCCAGATACAGATAAACCAATTTCAAGACTCATGGCTCCAGGTTATTTGTTTTTTGGTGGTGGTATGGAATATGTTAAGAGAAAAGAAGAAATATCTTTATATCTTTCACCTATGACTATCAAAACCACCTTTGTCTTAGATCAAGAACTTGCCAATACAGGTTCTTTTGGTGTAAACCCAGCAGTTTTAGATGCAGAAGGAAATGTAATAATTGAAGGAAATAAAATTCATAAAGAAGTAGGAGTATTAGTAACCAATAGTTATGAAAAAGAATTGGTTGAAAATATCACATTAAAGCATCTGGTTAGTTTATACACAGACTATATAAACAGCTTCGGAAATGTAGATGTTGATTGGCAAATTAACTTTGACTTTAAAGTAAACAGTTTTGTAAAAGCAACTTTAGGATCACATATTCGATATGATGATGATGTGAAAACCACCAAACCATCTGAAATAGAAGGAGAGTTTGATGAAGCAGGAGCCAAAACACAATGGAAACAATTTTTAGGCATTGGATTTGCTGTTGATTTTTAAAAAAATCAATAATAATATATTTTTAAATAAATTTTAGAGCAAGTAAAAGCATCCTATTAAAATTCATAAATTATCGTATTTTTGCGCCACAAGTAAAAAAGTAAATGTTAGATAAATTACAAATAGTTAAGCAGCGTTTTGATGAGGTGAGTGATTTAATCATTCAACCAGATATTATGACGGATCAAAAGCGTTACATAGCTTTAAATAAAGAATATAAAGATTTAAAAGTTCTTGTTGGAAAACGCGATGAGTATAAAACACTTTTAGATAATTTAGCCGAAGCTGAATCTATTATTTCTGATGAAACTGATTCTGAAATGGTAGACATGGCAAAAATGCAATTTGAAGAAGCAAAAGCTAGAATACCAAAATTAGAAGATGAAATAAAATTTCTTTTAATTCCTAGAGATCCTGAAGATACTAAAAATGCCGTTGTTGAATTAAGAGCAGGAACTGGTGGTGATGAAGCTAGTATTTTTGCAGGCGATTTATTCAGAATGTACTCTAAATACTGCGAAAGTAAAGGATGGAAAGTTGATGTTGTAGATTTTAGCGAAGGAACTAATGGAGGTTTTAAAGAAATTCAATTTGAAGTAAATGGCGAGGATGTGTACGGAATTTTAAAATTTGAAGCTGGTGTACATCGTGTACAGCGTGTTCCTCAAACTGAAACCCAAGGTCGCGTTCATACCAGTGCAGCCACAGTCATGGTATTTCCAGAAGCTGAAGAGTTTGATGTAGAAATCAACCCAAAAGATGTGAGAATAGATTTTTTCTGTTCTTCTGGACCTGGTGGACAATCGGTAAATACAACCTATTCAGCCGTACGTTTAACACATATTCCAACAGGATTGGTTGCCCAATGTCAAGATCAAAAGTCGCAACATAAAAATAAGGAGAAAGCTTTTAGAGTTTTACGTTCAAGATTATATGAAATTGAGCTTGCTAAAAAGAATGAAGCCGATGCTGCAAAACGTGGTTCTATGGTGACTTCTGGTGATAGAAGTGCTAAAATTAGAACTTATAATTACCCGCAAGGACGTGTTACAGACCACAGAATAGGGTTAACACTTTATGATTTATCAAACATTGTTAATGGTGATATTCAACGAATCATTGATGAGTTGCAATTAGCAGAAAACACAGAAAAGTTAAAAGCTAATAGTGATGTGATTTAAAAATTAGAGCCTCTTTATTGAGGCTTTTTTATACTATGACTACTGAAAAACTGATACAAGAAATCTACAAAAAGCACTCTTTTTTATGCATAGGATTAGATGTTGATTTAAATAAAATTCCGCAGCATTTATTAAAAGAAGAAGATCCTATTTTTGCTTTCAATAAAGCTATTATTGATGCTACTCATCATTTGTGTGTGGCTTACAAACCAAACACGGCGTTTTATGAAGCTTACGGTTTAAAAGGTTGGAGAGCTTTAGAAAAGACAATAAATTATTTAAATGAAAAGCATCCTGAAATTTTTACCATTGCAGATGCAAAACGTGGCGATATAGGAAACACAAGTAGCATGTATGCCAAGGCTTTTTTTGAAGATTTAGGGTTTGATAGTGTTACAGTGGCGCCATATATGGGTAAAGATTCTGTAGAACCTTTTTTAGCTTTTGAAAATAAGCATACTATTCTTCTTGCATTAACTTCTAACGAAGGCGCATTTGATTTTCAAACTAAAACTATTGAAGGAGAAGAGTTGTATAAGCAGGTTTTAAAAACTTCAAAAACTTGGAAAAATTCTGAGAATTTAATGTATGTTGTTGGTGCTACAAAAGCTGAATATTTAGCCGAAATAAGACAAATAATACCTAATAGCTTTTTATTGGTTCCAGGTGTTGGCGCACAAGGAGGAAACTTACAAGATGTTTGTAAATACGGTATGAATCAAAGTGTAGGATTACTTATTAATTCATCCAGAGGCATTATTTATGCCTCTAATAAAGAAGATTTTGCCTTAGTAGCAGCCAAAAAAGCTGAAGAACTTCAAAAGGAAATGAAAGCAATAATGCTTAAATAGCTATTCCATCAAAGTTTTTTGGGTAATCTACCTTATTAATATCTTCTACAAAGTTTGAAATTCTTCTTTCAAATTCCTTTATACTCATCAGTTTATTTACGTTGGGTTTAATTTTACCAACTTTACAAAAATGTGAACTCATAACTTATTTTTTAATAAAGTACGTGAGTTTAAAAACTTTAGATGTCATATAAAGGTTAAAAAAAAGATAAATAAACTTAAACTAAAGTTTAGATTGAGTTCTTGAAAAATACCTTAAAGTATTAAGCTTGTTGAGAAGTTTCATGGCTCTAAACTCAGAAAAATCACTAAGTTCTGAATCTGTTTGGCGGAAATTATAAGCTTGCTCAATAAGTTCTTTATATTGAGCATTAAGTTTATTCTGACGATTTTTTATAACATCGTTAATTTTCATATATATAACTGAATAACAAGCAATTAAATATACATTTTTTATTTATAAATGAAAAAAAAATAGTCTTTTTTTTTTAAAATAAATTTAAAGACTATTAATTTTTTTTGATATTTTAATCTTGCAAAGCAAATACTTTCTTAAGTAAATCTGTAGTTCTTGAAGAAAACTTGGTTCTAATCTCTTTTTCTTCAACAGCAATCATGGTATAAACGCCTTTTAAGGCTTCTTGGGTTACATAATCTGTTAAATCAGGATTTACATCAGCAGTTAAAGGAATGTTATTGTATTTAGTAATTAAATTACTCCAAATCTTATCAGCTCCAACTTTAGTAAATGAATTTTTAATTACTGGATTGAATTTATCATATAAAGCACTTTGTGTTTTACTTGTTAAATATTGTGTAGCTGCATCATCATTACCTACTAGAATATTTTTTGCATCTGCAAACGTAATATCTTTAACAGCATCAACAAAAATAGGAGTAGCTTCTTTTACAGCATCTTCTGCCGCTCTATTTAATATTTTTAATCCATCATCAGCTAAACTGCTTAACCCAATATCTCTTAAAGTTTTATCTACTTTTTTAAGCTCTTCTGGTAATAAAATTTTCACTAATTCATTTTTAAAAAAACCATCGGTTTGTGTAAGCTTACTTACTTGTTTTTCAATTCCAAAATTTAAGGCTTCTCGTAAACCTGAAGCTATATCGGCATTACTTAATACGCTACCGCTTTGAGGAAGTTGATTTACTACTTGTTGTATTTCTGCGCAAGCAGTTAAATTAAGAATCAAAAAAAACACTAAGAATTTACGAATCATAATTATTAGATTTTGGGGTTATAATGAAACAAATATAGTTTATTTAAGAAAAAATGATGGTTTTATTATTATAAACCAAAACCTTTCTATTAGTATGTAATTTAATGGCGTTGGCTAATACAATTTTTTCTAAATCACGTCCTTTAGCAATTAAATCTTCAATAGAATGTGTGTGTGAAACTCTTGCTACATCTTGCTCAATAATTGGGCCAGCATCTAATTCTTCAGTAACATAATGACTTGTGGCTCCAATAATTTTAACACCTCTTTTATAAGCTGAATGATAGGGTTTTGCACCAACAAAAGCCGGTAAAAAGGAATGATGAATATTAATAATTTTGTTTGGATATTTATTAATTAAGGTGTCTGAAACTATTTGCATATATCTTGCAAGTACAATAAAATCAATCTCATGCTCGATTAATAAATCTAATTGTTTTTGCTCGGCTTCTTTTTTTGTATCCTTAGTTACTGGCACATGATAAAATGGGATTTTAAAACTTTCTGCAATAGGTTTTAAGTCTAAATGGTTACTCAAAATAAAAGGAATTTCTAAAAACAATTCACCTGAATTATATCTACCCAAAATATCATACAAACAATGGTCATATTTTGATACAAACAAAGCCATTTTTGGTTTTCTGTTTGAAGAGTACATACGCCATTTTATTTTAAATTGGTCAACTAATGTGTTTTTAAATAAGTCTTTAAATGCTTCAATAGAAAATGTATTAATATCAAATTCACACTCTAAACGCATAAAAAATATATCTTGTTCTCTATCAACATGCTGATCTATGTAAACAATATTACCTTGATTATTTGCAATAAAATTAGTGACCGAGGCAATAATATTTGGTCGGTCTTTACAATACATTAAAAGGGTAACTTTATTCATTATTTATGTTGTCAATTCACCTTCAAAATTAACTAAATTATTATTGAAATTCATAATTCATACAATTTTAGATAATTAAAGATAATTAGCATATATTTTTGAATATTCTGTAAATTGCAAGTAAAATAACAGATATTTTTATTAATGGAACAAACTACTCCTTACAAGCCAAAGCATAAAATTAGAATTGTAACAGCTGCTTCATTATTTGATGGTCATGACGCTTCTATAAACATCATGCGTAGAATTATTCAGGCAACTGGTGTAGAAGTGATTCATTTAGGGCATGATAGAAGTGTTGAAGAAGTAGTTAATACCGCTATTCAAGAAGATGTAAATGCTATTTGTTTGACATCGTATCAAGGTGGACATAATGAGTATTTTAAGTATATGTTTGATTTGCTTAAAGAAAGAAATGCAGAACATATAAAAATATTTGGCGGCGGCGGCGGCGTTATCTTACCAACAGAAATAAAGGAGTTGATGGATTACGGTATTTCACGAATTTATTCTCCAGATGATGGACGTGAAATGGGATTACAAGGCATGATTAATGACTTGGTTCAAACATCAGATTTTGCTATTGGCGATAAGTTAAATATTGATGTAAATAAACTTAAAGATAAAAAAGCTACAGCAATTGCCCGAATTATTTCATCGGCTGAAAATTTCCCTGAAGTAGCAAAACAAACACTTGAAGAGATACATATTAAAAACAAAAATTCAAAAACCCCAGTTTTAGGAATTACAGGAACTGGTGGAGCAGGAAAATCGTCATTGGTAGATGAATTGGTTCGTAGATTTTTAGTTGATTTTCCTAATAAAACCATAGGAATCATATCGGTTGATCCTTCAAAAAGAAAAACTGGCGGCGCCCTTTTGGGTGATAGAATTCGTATGAACGCCATTAATAACTCTCGTGTGTATATGCGCAGTTTGGCAACTCGACAATCTAATTTAGCATTATCAAGATATGTTAATGAAGCTGTTGAAGTTTTAAAAGCCGCTGAGTATGATTTAATTATTTTGGAAACATCTGGTATAGGTCAGTCAGACACAGAAATCATTGAACATAGTGATGTTTCATTATACGTCATGACGCCTGAATTTGGCGCAGCTACACAGTTAGAAAAAATTGATATGCTAGATTTTGCAGATTTGGTAGCTATTAACAAATTTGATAAACGTGGCTCATTAGATGCCTTGCGCGATGTAAAAAAGCAATACATGCGTAACCATAATTTATGGGATGTTCCTCAAGAAAACTTACCCGTTTACGGAACCATTGCTTCGCAATTTAATGACCCTGGAATGAATACGCTTTATAAAGCAGTCATTGATAAAATAGTTGAAAAATCAAACTCAGATTTGAAATCTACTTATACTCTTTCAAATGAAATGAGTGAGAAAATTTTTGTAATTCCACCTTCCAGAACCCGTTATTTATCTGAAATAGCTGAAACTAATCGTGCTTATGACAAAACAGTAAATCAACAAGTAGAAGTTGCTCAAAAATTATATGGTATTTTTAAAACTATATGTTCTGTGAATAATGTCACCTTGAGCGCAGTCGAAAGGTCTTTTCTTGACAATAACGGATTAAATATTGATATCATTCTAAATCATTCAAAACCTGAAAATAAAGATTTCATCAAATTGCTTGTTGGCGAGTTTGATAGAGTCAAATTAAATCTAGATCCTTATAATTGGGAGATTATTATGGGTTGGCTTGATAAAGTAAACACATATAAAAATCCAGTATATTCATTTAAAGTACGAGATAAAGAAATAAAAATAGAAACTCATACAGAATCATTATCTCATGTGCAAATTGCAAAAGTGGCGTTGCCAAAGTATCAGGCATGGGGAGATATTTTAAAATGGGTTTTACAAGAAAATGTGCCAGGAGAATTTCCCTTTACAGCAGGCTTATATCCTTTTAAACGTATTGGCGAAGATCCGGCGCGTATGTTTGCAGGTGAAGGTGGACCAGAACGGACTAATAGACGATTTCATTATGTGAGTGAAGGCTTGCCAGCTAAACGCCTTTCCACAGCTTTTGATAGCGTAACTTTATATGGGAATGATCCAGATTTAAGACCAGATATTTATGGAAAAATAGGAAATGCAGGTGTTTCTATTTGTTGTTTAGACGATGCTAAAAAACTGTATTCAGGTTTTAATTTAGCAGATGAAATGACTTCTGTAAGTATGACGATTAATGGTCCTGCACCTATGTTATTAGGGTTTTTTATGAATGCAGCCATAGACCAGCAATGTGAAATTTATATCAAAGAACATGGACTGGAAAACGAAGTAGAAGCAAAAATTGAAAAGCTTTATAAAGGAAAAGAACGTCCTAAGTATCATGGTGAATTACCAAAAACGAATAATGGTTTAGGATTGATGCTACTTGGTGTAACAGGAGATCAAGTTTTACAAAAAAATATTTATGAAGATATAAAAACCAAAACCATTGCTCAAGTAAGAGGTACTGTTCAGGCAGATATTTTAAAAGAAGATCAAGCACAGAATACGTGTATTTTTTCAACAGAATTTGCTCTGCGCTTAATGGGTGATGTTCAGGAATATTTTATTAAACATAAGGTAAGAAACTTTTATTCAGTTTCTATTTCTGGGTATCATATTGCAGAAGCTGGAGCAAATCCCATCACACAATTAGCTTTAACACTTTCTAATGGGTTTACTTATGTAGAGTATTATATAAGCCGTGGTATGGATATCAATAAATTCGGTCCAAATTTATCATTCTTTTTTTCTAATGGAATTGATCCAGAATACGCCGTTATTGGTCGTGTTGCTCGAAAAATTTGGGCAAAATCCATGAAGTTTAAATATGGAGCCGATGAAAGAGCTCAAATGCTAAAATACCATATTCAAACCTCAGGAAGAAGCCTGCATGCTCAAGAAATTGATTTTAATGATATTAGGACCACATTGCAAGCATTATATGCTATTTATGATAATTGTAATTCGTTGCATACCAATGCCTATGATGAAGCCATTACAACACCAACCGAAGAATCTGTTCGTCGTGCTATGGCCATTCAATTGATTATTAATAAGGAATTAGGTTTGGCTAAAAACGAAAATCCGTTGCAAGGATCGTTTATTATTGAAGAATTAACCGATTTAGTAGAAGAAGCTGTGTTAATTGAATTCGACAAAATTACCGAACGTGGCGGAGTTTTAGGCGCTATGGAAACCATGTATCAGCGTTCTAAAATTCAAGAAGAAAGTTTGTATTACGAAACTTTAAAGCATAATGGCGAATTCCCAATTATTGGCGTTAATACCTTTTTAAGTAGTAAAGGGTCACCAACTATTTTACCCAAAGAAGTTATACGTGCTACTGATGAAGAAAAACAACTTCAAATTAAAACATTACAGAATTTACATACAGCACATGAAACAGATAGCTTATTAAAAGAGTTACAGAATAAAGCTATTAATAACCAAAACATCTTTGAAATTTTAATGGAAGTTTGTAAGGTTTGTTCTTTAGGGCAAATTACTAAAGCATTATTTGAAGTAGGAGGTCAGTATAGAAGAAATATGTAGGAATTTTTAAAAATAATTCATAGAAAATTTATATTTTTGATTGTCGTAATTTGCTTACTAACTCTCACAATTTCTTTAGATATGCCTAATAACTATAAAAATATTTTTAGCATAACACTTTTAAATTCTTTTTATCCTTTATCAAAATCTCTAAATGAATATTTATCCAATAAAATGGTCCTTAAACAATATAAAAAAGGAGATTTAATTGTTAAACAAGGCGAATTTTGTGATAGAATTCACATCATAAGAAAAGGATTGGTAATTAGTTATTATAATTTTGATAAAAAAAGAGTCAATTCATGGGTAGGAATTGATGGCCAGTTAGGCACTTCAATTAGTTCGTTTTTTAAAGGAGAGATATCCAAAGAGAATATTGAATGTATTGAGGATACTTTTACAGAAAGCTTAAGTTTTGCTGAAATTGATTATGCGTTAGCACATTATAAAGATATGATTAAGCTTCAAGTAGAGTTGCTTAAATATTATATAGTTATTTCAGAAGTAAGATCTGTTATGACCAAAATTCCAACTGCAATTGGTAAATACGAATTTTATAAGCGAAATTATAATCAAAAAATTATTGAAAGATTGCCCAAAAAATATTTAGCGTCGTTACTTAATATGCGTCCAGAAACACTTTCAAGGCTTACTATAAAAGAGCAAACAAAAAAGGAAGCTAAGTAAATTGACATTTATCAAGTACAGCATCAATTATTTCTTCTTAGTATCTTTAAATTTAATAAGTTTACAATGTAGTTTAAATTTTTATTTAAGCTAGTTAAATTGCTATTTAACAATAAAGTAATGAAAGGTATAATCCCTAAGATTACACTAAACACACATGTAATAATGTGTGTTTTTTTTTGCTATATATTAATTAAAATAAGCAGTAAATTTTAGTAGCAGTCTATTACAATGTTAACATCCAGTTGTGTTGTAAACTTTTAAACTTATTTAATTCACTTCTCAATATTGGTAAAAAATCTTTACCATTGCTATTTGATTTTTCTAACCGATAAGAATTTTTGTAAAGTAAATTGGTAAGACGTTGTAATGACGCTACATGTTTATCTTTTCTATCAGAATAGCGACCTAATTCTGCATTCAAAATTTCAGGCGCTAATGAAACAGATTGTTGTATAATATCACCAGAAAAATAAATATCTGAATATTCACTTCCGTCTGGTTTTAAGTTGGATAAGTCATATTGTATGTAAGCAGAAATACTTCGTGTTAGAATATAAATTTCCATGGCCTTTTTATAAATAGGCAAATCTGATAGGTGTGATGGAATATTGGGCAACATCTTCTTTAAGCAATTTTATCAAAATTACTTACAAGTAATCAATTTATACTATAAATATTAAAGTTAAATTGTATATTTACTTTAATAATTAAGTTTTAATAGTTAATTTTTTTTAAATGATAATTGATTCTTTAAACTGGAAGATTTTAAAGTGTTTGCAAGAGAATGCAAGACAATCAAACGTTGCCATTGGAAAGCAAGTTGGCGTGAGTTCTCCAGCTGTTTCTGAACGCATTAAAAAGATGGAAGATGCTGGAATTATTCAAGGTTATAAAACGTCTATATCACCTTTAGATGTTGGTTATCAACTAAAAGCATTAATTACTCTACGAGCCTTTATGGGTATGCTAAAACCCTTTTTAGAAAAAGTAAAAACTTATGATGAGGTTTTAAATTGTTATAGAATAACAGGTAATGAAAACATTGTTATGGAAGTAGTTTTTAAAAACCAAAAGCATTTAGAATCTTTTATAGATCAACTTATTGTGTATGGTGAAACTAAAACGCAAATAGTGTTATCTCATGTGGTAAAATATAATGAGGTTAAGCCAGTAAAATAAGTTAATTTACTTTTGTTTTCAATTAAAATGAATTTTTTTATGCTTTTTAAAGAATTTACTACACTAGTATAATTATAAAATCACATTTATGTGGTTAATAATTTAAAATCTTCAAACTACTTATTTTACTGTCTAAAATTTAGGTTTTTTAAACGATTTTTCAAAAAATAAAGTAAAAACACACATAAGCCAGCAAGAATAGTCGTTAAATACCATGTTTTGTTAAAACCTATGGCATCAACCAAGTGTAAACCTACATTGTGCCCAAAAATATGAGATACAGAAAATGAGATGCTATATAATGCCATATATTCCCCTTGATTTCCTTTTTTTGCTCTTTCCATAGCAAAAGCATTAGAAAATGGAAAAGCTATCATTTCTCCAAAAGTCATCAATAACATTCCAATAATTAAAACTCCTGCCCATGTTGTTACATTTAAAATAAGAAAGCTAAATCCTATTAAAATTGCTCCAAAAAGCATTAAACCTAATTTTGTAAACCTTGTGTTTTCTAGCCATTTTATTAAGGGCATTTCAAAAACAAAAATGATAAATCCGTTTAATCCCAATAATATTCCTATTTCTAATTCATTTAATTGATGCGCATCTTTATAGTACAATGGCATGGTAGAAAAGTATTGCAAAAACACTATTCCAAATAAAATCATAGCAACTAAAAATACTAGAAAAGCAGAATCATGATACGCTGATTTGGGATTTTCTATTTTTAAATCATCTAATGTTTTTGATTTTTTTGGATGCAATACGTTTATTAAAACAATAGCAGCTAGAATACAAGTAATCCCATCAACCCAAAACAATCCACCATAACTAAGAGTGGTTATAATAATGCCGCCAACTGCAGGACCAGCTGAAAAACCAAGATTAATAGCTAATCTTATAAGCGTTACAGAACGTGTTTTATTTTCTGGTTTACTATATGAACTTAAAGCCACAAACATGGCAGGTCTAAACATATCTGCCACAAGCATCACAACAAAAATACCAATGCAAAAAGCAATAAATGTAGTTAATAATTGCAGGATGATGAATAACAATCCAGTAGTTATCAAACTAAAAACCATGACTTTATAAAAGCCAATTTTATCAGTTAGTTTGCCACCAATCCATGAGCCAACTACAGAACCTAATCCAAAGGCACTCATAATCCAACCAACATCAGCCATTGTGAATTGTAAACTTTTGGTGAGGTATAATGATAAAAAGGGGATAACCATCGTGCCAGCTCTATTTATAAGCGTAATTAAAGCAATCCACCATACTTCTTTTGAAAGGCCTTTAAATGTATTTATGTATTTATTAAAAAGTGTTTTCATGTATTTAATTACTTCAACAATGGATATTTTAAGTGTTTTGTTGGCAAAAAAAAAGCCCAACTGTTATAGTTGGACTTTCATATTATGTAATATATAGATTCATATCATCACAACATATAACAAGCCCAACATCTGTATTTTGATGTTCTGGATTCATTATAAATGGTGACTATATTGCGCATATTTATTTTTTTTGATTCTCAAATGTATACAAAATAAATGTAAGTTGTATTTTTGAGTTGAAAATATTTTTTAAAATGAAACAAGGTATCCTATTCGTTTTTCTTTTAATGAGTTTAACATGTTGTAAAGATGGTAAACAACCAATTAGTGGCGAAACAGAATTTCAAAAAGGAATTAACGCTGAATTTAAAGATGTTACCACATCACCATTAAAAGAAGAAGATAGAAAAGCATTTAATGGCTTAGATTTTTTTGAATATGATTCAACCTATGTGGTTAAAGCCTTATTTACAAGAACTGCAAATGAGCTTCCATTTAAAATGAAAACAACCACTGATAGGCTTCCTGAATATGTAAAATATGGCATTTTGGAATTTTTTTTAAATGATGAAATATTTCAATTAAATGTGTACCAAAATCAAGATTTAATAAAAAAAGAAGGATATGAAAACTATTTGTTTTTGCCTTTTTCTGATGAAACTAACGGACTTGAAAGTTATGGTGGAGGCCGTTACATCGATTTAAGAATTCCAGAAACTAATACGGTTATCATTGATTTTAATTCTGCTTACAATCCATATTGTGCTTATAATGATACCTATTCTTGCCCAATTGTACCACGGGAAAACTATTTAAGAACAAAAATTAAAGCAGGTGTAAAAGTTTTTGGAAAACATTAAAAGTTGTTAGACTTTTTGATGTTTTAAAGTTTGTTAAAAAAAATCAACGTTAATGTCCACTAAAAGGCGTGCCAAAAATGCCTACTGAGAGATCAGCCCAAACAAGAAATATAATTACCAAAACAGATATACAGATTGCAATTCGGTATTTAATATTCTTTATTTTTCTTATTGCCAGTTCACAAATAAAACCAGTTGCTAGTAATAAAATGCCTGCAATAACAAAATCAAACAGTGTCCAATTTACTTCGTTTGTGAATTGCATGGCAATGAATGGTATAAGCAATATAACTGCTACTGTAAGCAGAATGACTAAAAGTCTTTTGTTTTTCATGGGTAGTATTTTTTTCTTTTTAAATAATAGAAACTGTGTTCTGGCCAATCTGTTTTTTGTGGTTTATATTTTTCCCTTGTATCTTGGGTCAAAATCTACCATCCATTCAATGCCAAATTTATCTCTAAACATGCCAAAATAAGAACCCCAAGGACTATCAGAAATAGGAAATTCTATATGTCCGCCAGCTGAAAGTCCGTTAAATAATTTATCGGCTTCTTCACGGCTTTCGGCACTAATTGAAATTTTGGAACGGTGTTCATTTTCATTAACTTGTCCCATAATTTCAGGAACATCATTACCCATCAACATGTTTTTGCCAATAGGCAAAGCAATATGCATTATTTTGTTTGCTTCATGTTCTGACACTGGAAAGTCATCATTTGATAAGTCTTTAAAACGCATAATTTTTGCAAATTCGCCACCAAAGACTGATTTGTAAAATGTAAAAGCTTCTTCGGTATTTCCATTAAAATTAATATAGGGATTTATAAGTGCCATAAGGTTATTTTTTTAATTGGAATTTAAGTAAATAATTTAGTTTTTATGAATTCTAGTTTTTAATAAAACGTAGTCGCAAAGTAAGACTCTAATTTAACAAAAAAAAAGAAATGAGCACGAGTAAAAAACGCATGTATTTTATAAAGTATCTAAGATTAAGCCATTACTCATAGTTATCTTAAGATTGATTTTTATTAAATTATTTAAATTTAAATGTTAATAATAAAAAAATATTTATCTAAGATTTTTATTCTAAAATAACATTCAAATTTTTATATGATTGGTTAGGAAGAATGGTTAATTTAGCAGACTATTCTTGTTTATAATAACATATCATGCAACATCTTAAAAATACAAGTTCAAACAAAAAAAAGGCTAAAGTAACTATGGCAACTGCCTTTAAAACTATTATTTGGCCTAGGCGAAATCTGGTTTTTATTGGTTTGGTGCTTATCGTTTTAAGCCGACTCTCAAGCTTGGTGTTACCTTGGAAAAGTAAAGCATTACTTGATGACGTCATTCCAAATAAAGATTATGAGCAACTTAAAAATTTATTATTAATTGTTGGTTTGGCTATTTTATTTCAGTCTGTAACATCCTTTTTATTAACACGTATTTTAAGTGTGCAGGCACAATATCTTATATCAGAACTACGTGCACAAGTTCAGAGAAAAGTGTTGTCATTACCCATTAGTTTTTTTGATAATACCAAATCTGGTGCTTTGGTATCACGCATTATGAGTGATGTTGAAGGTGTGCGAAACTTAATTGGTACCGGTTTGGTGCAAATGGTTGGAGGCACTATTACAGCCGTTATTTCATTAGTATTATTGATTAGAATAAGTCCGTCAATGACTTTATTTGTACTTGTACCCGTAGCTATTTTTGGGTTTATTGCCTTAAAAGCCTTTGGATATATTAGACCCATTTTTAGAACTCGTGGAAAAATTAATGCTGAAGTAACTGGTAGGTTAACAGAAACCTTGTCTGGCGTACGTGTTATTAAAGCCTTTAATGCTGAAGAACAGGAAAATAAAACTTTTGAAAAAGGTGTTGACAGATTGTTCCAAAACGTAAAAAAGAGTTTAACTGCTACGGCATTTATGACAAGCTCTTCAACGTTTTTGCTTGGCATAGCTTCCACAGGTATTATGGGCATTGGTGGTTATAAAATTATGACAGGCGATTTAACGATTGGTGATTTCTTGTCCTTTACCTTATTACTTGGTTTTATGATTGCGCCTATTGTTCAAATGAGTAATATTGGAAGTCAGCTTACTGAAGCCTTTGCTGGTTTAGACAGAACCGAAGAGCTTATGAATATGACTGCCGAAGAAGATAATGAAGAAAGAGCTATTACTTTGAAAACCATTAAAGGCGATATAGAATTTAAAGATATAGCGTTTTCATATGACGCTGGCAAACAGGTATTGCATGATATTAACTTTAAAGCGCCAGCAGGTTCTGTAACGGCTTTGGTAGGAAGTTCAGGTTCTGGAAAATCTACTATCGCAGGATTATCAGCTACTTTTTTAACGCCAAAATTTGGAATTGTAACTATTGATAATCAGGATTTATCAAAAGTAAAATTGAGTAGCTACCGACAGTATTTAGGGGTTGTTTTACAAGATGAATTTCTATTTGAAGGAACTATCAGAGAAAACATTATGTTCCCAAGACCAGATGCTAGTGAGGAGGATTTACAAAATGCTGTAAAAGCGGCTTATGTTAATGAGTTTACAGACAGATTTGATGATGGTTTAGATACATTAATTGGTGAACGAGGTGTAAAATTATCTGGTGGACAACGTCAGCGTTTAGCCATTGCCAGAGCTATTTTGGCAAACCCAAAAATTATTATTTTAGACGAAGCAACCTCAAACTTAGATACGGAAAGCGAAGGTTTAATTCAGAAAAGTTTAGGTGAGTTGATGAAAGACAGAACTACCATTGTAATTGCACACCGATTAAGTACCATTAGAAAAGCAGATCAAATTTTAGTGATTGAAGCAGGTAGAATTGCTGAACGTGGTACACATGATGAATTGATTGCATTACAAGGACGATATTACGATTTATACACCTATCAAGCTAAAATTTAAAAGTTATACAAATGACAATATTAGATTTAAAAACATCAGAATACAATCCTTTTTATAAAACATACTTAGATATGATTCCTGAAGAAATGGAACTCATTGATGGGTTTTATTTAGGATTAAAAAATGTTGTTGATTTTTTTAATTCCTTACCAAGCAATAAATTGAAATATAAGTATGCTGAAGATAAATGGACTATCAAGGAAGTCTTTCAGCATATTATTGATACAGAACGCATTTTTGCATATCGCTGTTTTCGTATAGGCAGACATGATGAAACACCTTTATCTGGTTTTGATGAAAATAACTATATAAAACCATCTTTAGCAAACAATAAAACTTTAGAAGCACTTTTAGAAGAATATCAAGTTGTAAGACAAAATACTATTGTTTTAATAAAAAGTTTAAATGAAACTGATTTAAAATTTATAGGAATTGCTAATGCAAATAATTTATCAGCAAGAGCTGCAGCATTTTCAGTTCTAGGTCATGAACTTTGGCATTTAAAAATTATCAAAGAAAGGTATCTTTAAACAATCACTCTTTTAGGTTTTCTTTTCAGTATTAAAAAAACAATAAGAGAAAGAGAGCCAAAAATTGAAAATCCAATAAATAAAGGTAATACTGATTCTTTAACAAAGCCACCTATATAATTAGCAACCGGAACAGCCAAAACCGTTGATGCAAAGCCATTTATTGCAGCGCCTATACCAGCAATATGTCCAAGAGGCTGCATTGCTAAAGCGCGTAAGTTTCCAAATAAAAATCCAACAGCAAAAAACTGCATAGCAAAAAAACTTATCAAGACAAATATGCTAGGATTGTTTCCAGACCAAAATAATATCACATAAAGTATTGAAACCGCACAATAGGCAATTGTTGAATAATACGCCATACGCATCATACCATATTTAACCACTAAAACACTGTTTAAATAAGTAGCTAATCCTATTGAAATGGCTAGACTTGCAAAAATATAAGGAAACATTTCTGCTAAATTATATTGTTGTTCAAAAATTTGTTGAGAAGTACTTAAATACACCATAAATGACCCAGTTATAAAACCAGAAATTAAAGTAAATCCAATGGCATCTTTATATTTTAAAAATTCTTTCATACCATCAACAAATAAATGAGAAGTTAACGGAATTCGTTTTTCTTTTGGTAAGCTTTCTTTTTGGCGTTTCCAAAACCAAAACATGATGATTGTACCATAAACCAAGTTTACATAAAATATAGATTCCCAATCAAAATAATTCATTAAAAATTGGCCTAAAGTTGGCGCAATTACAGGTACTAAAATAAACACCATTACAACAATTGAAACAATTTTTGCCATATAATCACCACTATAAATATCTCGTATTATAGCGATGCAAAGCGTTCTTGGAGACGCCAATCCAATGCCTTGAAGAATTCTACCAAAAATCATCATTTCAAAGCTTTTGGTAGTCACGCAAATAATACTGGCAATAATAAATACCGCAAAACCAATAAATACTATGGGTTTTCTTCCAAAACTATCTGATAATGGACCAAAAATTAGTTGACCAACACCTATACCCAAAAAAATCATGGTAATTAATAATTGATTATGATTTGGGTTGGTAACTCCAAGATGGTAACCAATTTCAGGTAAAGCAGGTAATAAAGCATCAATAGATAGGGCCACAATAGCCATTAATGAGGCCATAAGGGCAACAAACTCAAATTCAAAAGTATTTTTGTTTTGCATCGAGCAAAAATAAGGCAATAACATAGACTTAAAAATATTTCATATAAATAAAACTTATTTATTGCTAAATTTGTTTTTACCAGTTGAATAGAATTATCTATAAAATGAATATTGCACCACTTTTAAAATACATGAGTCATTACATTACTTTAACTCAAGAAGAAGAAAATATTCTTGTTTCAAAAGTGCTGTATAAAAAGTATTTAAAAGGGCAATATATCGTGCAACAAGGCGATGTTTGTAAATATTCAGGGTTTGTAGTTTCTGGTTGTACTAAAACATTTTATGTTGATGAAGAAGGGCAGGAGCATATAGTTATGTTTTCTGTTGAAGATTGGTGGGCTTCAGATATGGGAAGTTTTGTTACTCAAACACCTGCAGACTTTAATGTGCAATGCATAGAAAACACAGAATTAATCATATTTTCTCATGATACAATTGAAGAATTGTATAGTGAAATTCCAAAGTTAGAACGCTTTTTTAGGCAAATTGTAGAAAAAGGATTAGCGGCTTCTCAAAAACGAATTGTTAGAAGTTTTAGCCTATCAGCCAAAGAGCAATATGTGCATTTTAGAAATCAATATCCAAAAATGGAGCAACGTATTCCGCAATATATGATTGCTTCTTACCTTGGAATTACAAAAGAATTCTTAAGTAAAATTAAAAGCCAACTCATATTAGAACAATAAATATTAAACTAGTTTAACATCATTTAATAAACTACCTTATTTTAAAAGGCAACATTATTTTTTAGTTTTGCGTTATAGTTTTAGAATAATTTAAAATAGTAAACCAATAAATAAACAAATAATAGACATGAAAAAGACAATTAAAAATTTAGCCATCGTTGCTTTAGTAGCATTTACCACATTTTCTTTCACAAGAATTGATGGAGATAAAAAAGACATTAAAGTTGAACAAAGTAAATTAGTATGGAAAGGCTATAAAGTTGCTGGTTCGCACGAAGGAACCATAGCCATAAAATCGGGTTCATTAACATTTAATGAAGACAAATTAACTGGCGGCGAATTTGTTGTTGATATGACTACTTTAGTATGCACAGATTTACAAGGAGAATACAAAGGAAAGTTAGAAGGGCATTTAAAATCTGATGATTTTTTTGGAGTTGAAAAATTTGCAACAGCAACATTAGTATTTTCTGACGTGAAAGCTACTGGTAAAAATTCATATTCAGTTACTGGAGATTTAACAATAAAAGGAAAAACAAACCCTATTGCATTTACTATTTCAATTTACGGAAGCAAAGCTACAGCTACTCTAAAAGTTGACAGAACTGCATATGATGTAAAATATGGTTCGGCTAGTTTTTTTGATGGCATAAAAGATAAAGCTATTTATGATGAATTTGATTTAGTAGCAGATTTACAGTTTTAATTACCAATACATAGATTAATAGCAAAAAAGCATTCAGAAATGAATGCTTTTTTGTTGGTGTAATAAAGCACTTTTAAAAGACTATCTTTGCATGGATTATTTATAAAAACATGTCATTCAAAAAATTTATCGAGCCCTTAAAAATAAACCTTAAAAATAAAGGGATTGAATCACCTTTAGAGTTGCAAAAATTAATTCTATCAAAAATTAAAGGTGGTGTTAGTATGTTTTGTATTGCTCCTAAAGGTTCAGGAAAAACAACAAGTATTATTTTAAGTGTCATTCAAAAATTGAACGGACAAGCTTTAGGAAATGCACCAAGAGCATTAATCTTTGTAAAAGACAAAGAAGCAGCACTTCATTTAGAAGAAGAATTTAAAACCTATTTAAAAGGAACAGATTTGCGTATTTATGCTGCTTATGAAGAGTATAACTCTGAGTTACAGCGCGAGGATTTATTTTTAGGAACAGACATTGTTATTGCTACACCAAAACGATTGAATAAAATATTTTATTTAAATGGTATCAATTTAAATGAACTACAAATGTTTATTGTAGAAGATGCTGAATTTTTATTTAGAAACAACTTTTTTGCTGAAGTAGCCAGAACACCAGAAAGTTTAGAAAAATGCCAATATTTAATATTTTCCACAAAATTTGACCAACGTTTTGAACGATGGCAAGAAACCTTTATGTATCATGCTCAAATTATTGAGATTTAGCAGTTTTTAAAAATTTGATTATAAAGGAATATTTCCGTGTTTTCTGTCTGGTCTTTCAATAGCCTTATTCTCTAACATTGAAAAAGCTTTGATTAATTTTCGTCTTGTATCTTTAGGCAAAATAACTTCGTCAATAAAACCACGTCTTGCTGCTCTGTAAGGATTAGTAAATTTTTCAGCATATTCTGCTTCTTTTTCAGCCAATTTTTCAATAGGATTATCTGCAGAAGCAATCTCATTCTTGAAAATAATTTCACTGGCACCTTTAGCTCCCATAACAGCAATTTCAGCACTTGGCCATGCAAAATTTAAATCGGCTCCAATGTGTTTTGAGTTCATAACATCATAAGCACCTCCATAAGCTTTTCGGGTTATAACAGTAACTCTTGGTACCGTTGCTTCACTTAATGCATATAATAATTTAGCACCATGAACTATAATGCCATTCCATTCCTGGTCTGTTCCAGGTAAAAATCCTGGGACATCTACCAATACTAATAAAGGAATATTAAAACAATCACAAAAGCGAGTAAATCGAGCTGCTTTTTTAGAGCTATTTACATCTAATACACCTGCTAAAAACATGGGCTGATTAGCAATAATACCTACACTTCTTCCTGCAATTCTTGAAAACCCAACAATAATATTTTCAGCATAATCTTTATGAATTTCATAAAAAGAATCTTCATCAATAATACCTTTAATAACCTCATGCATATCATAAGGTTTATTCGCATTATCTGGGATGATATTAGACAAAACGTCTCTTATTTCATCACCTAATTTAAAGGGTAAATTTTGTGCTACTTCTTTATTACTTTGTGGTAGGTAACTCAATAATTTTTTAACGTCTTCTAAACATTCAACATCATTGTCAGATGTTTTATGAGCCACACCCGATTTTGAAGCATGTGTATGTGCGCCACCTAATTCTTCAGAAGTTACATTTTCATTGGTTACTGTTTTTACTACGTTTGGCCCAGTTACAAACATATAACTGGTATGTTCTACCATTAGTGTAAAGTCTGTCATAGCAGGCGAATACACGGCACCACCAGCACAAGGACCCATAATGGCTGAAATTTGAGGAATCACACCTGATGCATTTACATTTCTATAAAAAATATCGGCATAACCACCTAACGAACGTACACCTTCTTGAATTCTTGCTCCACCAGAATCATTTAATCCAATGATAGGTGCACCAACTTTTACAGCTAAATCCATGACTTTGCAAATCTTTTCAGCATGTGTTTCAGATAAAGAACCTCCAAAAACTGTGAAGTCTTGTCCGTAAACATATACTAATCGGCTATTAATAGTGCCATAACCAGTAATAACACCATCACCTAGATACTGTTCATATTCCATACCAAAATCGGTAGTTCTATGGGTTACAAAAAGGCCAATTTCTTCAAAAGAACCTTCATCTAATAAATAATTAATCCGTTCTCTGGCGGTTAATTTTTTATTTTGATGTTGTTTGTCAATGCGTTTTTGTCCGCCGCCTAAATGCGCTAATTTTATTTGCTCATCAAGCTTGTTTATTTTTGAATCCATAGATTATTGATTTGGTAATCGTACTAATTTTTGATCTTCCATATATTGTTTTACAGCTATTAATGCTGCAATTTTAGCTTCAGTTTCCATTTGTTGTTTTAATACTTCTGGTGAATAATATGTTTTTACAAAATGAGTATCAATATTCCCTGAGCGAAAAGCTTCATGTTCAAAAACATATTTTCCAAACGGTAACGTGGTTTTTACACCTTCAATATGATAATCATAAATGGCTTTAATCATTAATTGTATGGCTTCTTCACGAGTAGTTCCGTAAGTGATTAATTTAGATAGCATGGGGTCATAATAAATAGGAATATCCATACCTTCTTCAAATCCATTATCAACTCTAATGCCTTCACCAACTGGTAGTTTGTAAGTATCAAGATGACCTACGCTTGGCAAAAAGTCGTTCAACGGGTCTTCTGCATACACACGTAATTCTAAGGCATGCCCAAGTATTTTTAAATCTTCTTGTTTTATTGATAATGCTTCGCCTCTTGCTATTCGTATTTGCAGTTCGACCAAATCAACGCCAGCTATTATTTCAGAAACAGGATGTTCTACTTGCAATCTGGTATTCATTTCTAAAAAATAGAAATTATGATTGGCATCTAGTAAAAACTCAACAGTTCCAGCACCTAAATAATCACAAGATTTAGCAACTTTAATAGCAGCTTCTCCCATTTTTACTCGTAATTCTGGTGTTAATACCGATGAAGGTGCTTCTTCAATTACTTTTTGATGGCGTCTTTGAATACTGCATTCACGTTCAAAAAAATGTAGAACATTACCATGACTATCTACCATGATTTGTATTTCAATATGCCTTGGCGAGGTTACATATTTTTCAATAAATACAGAGCCGTCACCAAATGCAGAGGTTGCCTCACTTATGGCGCGATTCATTTGTGACTCCAAATCGCTTTCTTTTTCAACAACTCGCATGCCTTTTCCGCCGCCACCTGCTGATGCTTTTATTAAAATAGGAAATCCTATTTCTTTTGCTATTTCTTTAGCTTTTGAAACATCTGTAATAGCTTCATCAATACCAGGAACCATAGGAATATTATAGTGTTTAACAGCGTCTTTAGCAGCTAACTTACTTCCCATAATTTTGATTGCTTTTGAGCGTGGACCAATGAAAATAATGTTATTTTGCTCACATAATTCGGCAAATAAGGCATTTTCACTTAAAAAACCATACCCAGGATGAATGGCATCAACACCTAATTTTTTGGCGACTTCAATAATTTTATCACCTCTTAGGTAGGATTTATTAGATGGAGGTTCACCAATACATACGGCTTCATCAGCAAATTTAACATGAGGTGCGTTTCTATCTGCAGTTGAGAATACGGCAACCGTTTTAATACCCATTTTTTGAGCTGTTTTCATAACACGAATCGCTATCTCACCTCGGTTTGCAACTAATATTTTTTTCATTTTTTAGCGTTTTGTTCAGCAACTCGAAACGTTACTATTTTGTGGATTAAATCATAAGGTATTGGCTTGCTTAAATGGAATTGTATCGCACCTTTTGACGTATTATATGCTTTTAAATCTTCAACAAAATTTGTAATCCCTGATGGTGCAGGGTAAAATCCAATATGATTTTTATGAACAGCAAAATGAACCATATTGCCATGTAATCTGAAGGTAGGCATAGAATAGCGAATGGCTTCGGTGGCTTCAGGTGCTGCTTGCTGAATGGTTACTCTTATTTTTTTTAAAATATTTTGAATTTCTAATGGAAACAAAACAATGTAATCATCAATAGTGTTTATGTCTTTATAGTTTTTCATGTTTCAAATTCAATTAATAAAGTTCCTTTGTCAACGGTATTCCCTTTTTTTACGGAAATTGATTTGATGATTCCATCACGTGGAGACGTTAAAATATTTTCCATTTTCATTGCTTCAAGGATAAGTAAAGCATCATTTTCTTTAACAGCTTGTCCAACAGTAACACTAATTTCTAAAATTAAACCTGGCATTGGTGCCTTTATAGAATCTATATGTTTAGCTGAGCCTATTGAAAAGCCCATATCTTTTATTAATAAATCTAAAGAATTTTTTATTTTAATATCATAGGTGTTATTGTTGACCTTTACTTGGTAAGATTTTGAATTGAAATCTGAGGTTATTATTTCAGAATTATAAGAAGTATCATGATGAAGAATATGATATTTTGAATCTGAAATTTTAATAGCATCAAGTTTTGAAATAGCTTCTGATGAAATATCTAATTCTATATTAGAATTCACATTGACTTTAAAATTCATATAAACGATATTTTAGTTTACATAAATATAAAGATTTAAATACAAATGACACAGTATAAACTTAAACAAAGACCTATTAATCGTCAAGTTTAAAAGAAGAACAATAATATGTATTAGAGAGGTATATTAAAAATCGTTTAATCGACTTCTTTCTTGATGTTTTTTAATCGCTTTTTTTGATAAAATAATTCCTATAATTAAAGATATGAAAGCACCAATCCAAATACCTGGAACAAAATCAATGAATAAGAAAAAGTCATAAGCACCATGAAATATAATGGCTAATAGTAAACCAAATAGATTTAAAACTATTTTGTTTTTAGAAAATTTAGCTTTTCCCATGTAATATCCCATTAAAATTGCAAAAGTTGCATGTGCTGGAACAGCTGTAAAAGCCCTAACTAAAGCGGTTTGGTATCCACCTTGAATTACATATGAAATATTTTCTGTAGCTGCAAAACCCATGGATACCATCACAGCATACATGATACCATCAAAAGGTTCACTAAAGGCAGATTTAGGTTGCGCGTAGTATCTAACAATGATATATTTACTGAATTCTTCTGTTAATCCTACAACAAAAAAAGCTTTTATAAACTGTTGGAATATGCTATAATGGTCTGGAAGTGGTAAAAAGATATTAATTATTAGGTATAAAAGAGTGGTTACAATAATACTAACAATTGCACCCAGCAGAAAGTTATATAACAAGAGTTTTTTTGGTTCTTTTTCGTATATATCTTTTAAGTATATATAAACAATTATTATTAAAACAGGCGCAATAGCAAATAAGATTAAATTCATACGTAATTTGTATATAATCAAAACATGTTCTTAATATGATTTAAAACCAATTCATAATATGCCTTATTACAAGGTATGAAATGATTATTTTCTCCAATATGTTTTAAAAGTTGTTCAAATAATTCAAAAGAAACCAGTTTTAAAGATTCAACTTCACCAATTTGAGGAATTAATTTTGAAATAGGTACTTGTAATTCTGCAATATAGGTGTGATGAAATTCATTGTCTTTAATACCATTTGGGTAGGATTGAAAACATTCAAACACGCCAATTTTATGTAATTCATCAGGTGCAAGATCTAACCCAATTTCTTCTTTAACTTCACGAATAGCAGCTTGAATTATTAATTCACCAGCATCAACATGACCAGCCACAGAAACATCCCATAATAAAGGACAAATAGACTTATTAGCATCACGTTGTGCTAAAAGGATTTCTTTATCTTTTGTATATAGCCAAACATGGGCCGTATTATGATAATAGCCCATAGCATGTATTTTAGATTTTAAGGTTTTTTTACCAGTAAGTTTACCTTCTTTAGTAACTATGTCAATATATTCATCCATTGGTTTTGTTTTAAATAAAGATTCCTGCCTAAGCAGGAATCAAATCAGTCTTTATTTAAAATAGCTAAATGTTTCGCCTTCTTTTATATTTAGAAGCGATTCATAAATTAATTTAATCACGTTTTCTACATCATCTCTATGAACCATTTCAACTGTGGTATGCATATAGCGTAATGGCAATGAAATTAATGCAGATGCCACACCACCATTGCTATAAGCAAAAGCATCGGTATCGGTTCCGGTAGCACGAGATAAAGCATTGCGCTGAAAAGGAATTTTTTTAGCGTCTGCAGTATCAGTAATTAAATCTCTTAATTTCTGTTGTACTGCAGGAGCATACGCTATAACAGGACCTTTACCCATTTCTAAATCACCTTGAATTTTCTTTTCAATCATAGGTGTTGTGGTGTCATGAGTTACATCTGTTACAATAGCCACATGAGGTTTTATGCGTTGTGTAATCATTTCGGCACCACGTAATCCTATTTCTTCTTGTACTGAGTTGGTAATGTATAAACCGAAAGGGAGTGTTTTTTTATTTTCATGAAGCAATCTGGCGACTTCAGCAATCATAAATCCGCCCATTCTGTTATCAAGAGCTCTACACACAAATTTGTCGCCATTTAAAATATGAAACTCATCAGGATAGGTAATAACACAACCTACGTGTACTCCTAATTTTTCAACTTCTTCTTTGGTTTTGCAACCACAGTCAATAAAAATATTTTCTGGTTTAGGCGGTTCTTCATTACCTGTTTTACGTGTGTGTATTGCTGGCCAACCAAAAACACCTTTAATAATGCCGTTTTTAGTATGAATATTTACCACTTTACTTGGTGCTATTTGATGGTCGCTGCCACCGTTTCTAATCACATAAATTAATCCGTTATCAGAAATATAATTCACATACCATGAAATTTCATCAGCATGTCCTTCAATAACCACTTTATAGGTTGCTTTTGGATTAATAACACCAACAGCTGTTCCGTAAGTATCTGTTATAAATTCATCAACATAAGGTTTTAAATAATCCATCCATAATTTTTGTCCATCCCATTCATATCCAGTTGGAGCCGCATTATTTAAATAGGCTTCTAAAAAAGCCATTGATTTTTTGTTTAAAATAGATTTTTTTGACATCTCTCAATTAATTTTTATTGAAATTATTAAAATTAAGTTATTAAAATACTAAAATCGTAATTAGCTTAAATTTCAGTAAAAATAGTATGATTTATTTAGTTTTTAGTATTGAAGTTTTAATATTTTGTAACAAAATTGACTATTTTCACACCTATTAACCAATTATTCTAATAATAAATCCAAAAGCATGAAGTTAATTATTAAAGATCTTACTAAAACGTATAACAATGGTGTAAAAGCTATTGATAATTTAAACTTAGAAATAGGAGCAGGAATGTTCGGGCTTTTGGGTCCAAATGGTGCTGGAAAATCATCTTTAATGAGAACCATTGCTACGTTGCAAAGTCCAGATTCTGGTTCAATAACCTTTGGAGATATTAATGTTTTGGAAGATAAAATGGCTTTAAGAAAAATATTGGGTTATTTGCCACAATCATTTGGAGTCTATCCAAAAATGTCTGCCGAAGATTTGTTAGATTATTTTGCAACTTTGAAAGGCGTAAAATCAAAAAGTGATAGACAAAAACTAGTTAAAGAAGTTTTAGAAATAACCAATTTGTATGATGTAAGAAAAAAAGATGTGGCAGGTTATTCTGGCGGAATGAAGCAACGTTTTGGTATTGCTCAATTACTATTAAATAATCCTAAGTTAATTATTGTTGATGAGCCTACAGCTGGTTTAGATCCTGCTGAACGCAATAGATTTTTAAATGTTTTAAGAGAAGTTGGAACCAATTGTACAGTCATTTTTTCTACTCATATTGTTGATGATGTGAAAGAATTATGTCATGAAATGGCCATTTTAAATGGCGGCCAAATTTTAAAACATACCACGCCAACTGCAGCTACCGAAGAAATTAAAGGACAAATCTGGACTAAAATTATTGAGCGTGATGCGTTAGAATCTATGGAAGCTGCTTATAAAGTGCTTTCATCAAATTACAATCAAGACAACACGCTGAATATTAGAGTACATGCATTAGAAAAACCAGCAGAAGATTTTAAAGCTTCCAATCCGCAATTAGATGACGTGTATTTTATTGCATTGAAAGAAGAACCCATTCTTTCCTAATAATTGCAATATTTTTCTAACCAAAAAAAACACACATGTTTTCTACTATATACTTTCACGAATTAAAATATTGGTTTAAAAAACCAGCTTTTTATATTTACATGGCGATTTTTTTAATATTGTCATTATTTCTTTCAGCCAGTTCTGCAGGAATTTTTGATTTTCTAACCGTTTCAACGGGTTCTTCAAAAATTGTAAACTCTCCAATGGGCGTAATTGGTTTGTTTAATGGCTTAACAACGTTTATTTTCTTTTTGTTTCCTTCTATAATTGGAGCAACAATTTATAGAGATTACAAAAGTGAAATGCATACAATTTTATATTCCTATCCATTTTCAAAGGCTCATTATTTATTTGCAAAGTTTTTTTCTGGAATAACCATTGTTACCATCATTACATTGGTTATTGGACTTGGAATGTTAGTAGGTTTTAGGCTGCCAGGAACAAATCAAGATATTGTTGGGCCAGTGATTTTAGAGGCGTATTTGCAAGCTTATGTTGTTTATATCATTCCCAACATATTACTTTTTGGAGCTATTGTATTTGCCGTGGTTACATTTACAAGAAATATAGCAGCAGGATTTATAACAATAGTGTTGTTAATGCTGGTTCAAGGTATTGTTGCCAATTTATTGTCTGATCCTGAAAACAGACTTATTTCATCACTTTTAGATCCGTTTGGTGCTGAAGCTGCTAATTATTACACACGATATTGGACTGTTGCAGAGCAAAATGAGATGATGCTTCCAGTAAAAGGCGTTGTCATTTACAATCGATTAATTTGGTTAGGAATTGCTACCATAGTTTTTGCCTTAGTTTTTAAATTGTTTTCGTTTAGTCAAAATGCATTAACCTTTTCATTCAGAAAAACCAAAGGAGAACGTTCTACAAAAAGCAATTTTGGTGGGATTACTCGAATTCATTTACCAAAAGTAGATTTTGATTTTTCATTCATTCAAAACTTAAAAACTACTTGGAGGTTATCAAATGTAGATTTAAAATATATTATTAAAAGCTGGCCTTTTATAAGCATTGTTCTTGTTGGACTCATTTTTATATTGATTTCTGCAACTGCTTTAGGTGAAGTGTTTGGCACAAAAACGCTGCCAGTTACATGGCAAATGCTTTTAATTCCGGGTAATAGTTTTTCATTGTTTATTAATATTTTAACGTTTTTATATGCTGGAATGTTGGTGCATAGAGGAAAACTAGATAATATGAATCATCTTATGGATGTTACTCCAATTCCTAATTGGAGTTTATTATTATCAAAACTACTGGCCTTATTAAAAATGCAAGCATTATTGTTGTTTGTCATTATTGTTGGTGGCATGATGATTCAAATATATCATGGGTATTATGATTTTGAAATAAGTCATTATTTATATGAATTATACATACTAAATTTTATTGGTTTTGCTATTTGGGCGTTTTTATCATTGTTTATACAAATACTCATTGGTAATCCGTATTTAGGATTGTTTGTCATGTTGGTTATTTCTATTGGAATTCCGTTTTTATCATTTGCAGGTATAGAACAGGCTATTTTTAAATATAATCAAGCTCCAGGTTTTCAATATTCAGATATGAATGGCTATGGTGCTACGTTTTCACCTTATATAATCCATAAACTATATTGGTTTTTCTGTGGATTGATATTGTTGTGTCTTTCAGCGTTATTTTGGGTAAGAGGTATTCCTAATTCATTTAAAGAACGATTTAATATTGCAAAATCGCGTTTTAAAGGCTTTGTTTTGATTGGTTTTTGTATATGCGTGGTTGTTTTTTTAAGTTTAGGGTTTACTATTTTTTATGAAAACAATATTATTAATGAGCGAACATCATCAAAAGATCAAGAAAAACGCTCAGTAACTTGGGAAAAAACATATAAAAAATATGAAAATGCTATGCAACCAAGAATTGTTTCAGTAACATGCCATGTTAATATTTTTCCAAAGGAATTAAATTTTGATGCCAATGGGTCATACATTATGGTTAATAAAACACAAGTAGCTATTGATAGTATTTTGTTAAATTATAATGACTTTCCAAGTACTTTTGAGTTCAACAAGCCTATTGATTTAGTATCAAAAGACACTGTTTTTAATTTCAATATTTATAAACTTAAAGAGTCTTTGTTGCCAGGCGACACATTAAAATTAAGTTTTACTGTAAGAAATGATCCAAACACGTTATTAAGAAAAAATTCACCAGTTTTATACAATGGTACGTTTATAAATAATTTTCAATTATTTCCGTCATTAGGATATGATAGTGAAGCAGAATTGCAAGATAATGAAGTTAGAAAGAAATATAATTTACCAGAAAACGATTTAAAACCAGCACCAACAGATTCAACCGCATTACGTAATACGTATATTTCAAAAGATGCCGATTGGATTGATTTTGAAGCAACAGTAAGTACATCTTCAGATCAAATTGCCATAGCACCAGGATATTTACAAAAGGAATGGAAAGAAGGCGATAGACGCTATTTTCATTATAAAATGGATAGTAAAATTTTAAATTTTTATGCCTTTAATTCAGCAAAATATGAAATTAAAAAAGATAAGTGGCATGATGTAAATTTAGAGATTTACTACCATAAAGGGCATGAATTTAATTTAGATAGAATGATTGCAGGTTTAAAAGCTTCATTAGATTATAATTCAAAAAACTTCAGTCCATATCAACATAAGCAATTACGCATTGTAGAGTTTCCAAGAACTGCTGGTAGCTTTGCACAATCATTTCCAAACACCATTCCGTATTCTGAAGGCGTAGGTTTTATTGCAGATGTAGATGATACTGAAGAAGGTGGTGTAGATTACCCATTCGCCATTACAGTGCATGAAGTAGCACACCAATGGTGGGCACATCAAGTGATTGGAGCCGATGTTTTAGGAGCAACCATGTTATCAGAAAGTTTATCTGAATATGTTGCCTTAAAAGTATTAGAACATCAGCAAGGCAAATCCAAAATGCGCAAATTTTTAAAGAAAGCTTTAGACGATTATTTAACGCAACGAACTTTTGAAAGCAAACGTGAAAAACCTTTAATGTATAATGACGGACAAGGTTATATTCGTTACCAAAAAGGGTCTTTAGTGTTTTATGCTTTAAGTGATTATATTGGTGAGGATACTTTGAATAATGCTTTAAAAAGTTATGTTGAAAAGGTAAAATTCCAAGAGCCGCCTTATACCACATCTGTTGAAATGGTAAATTATATCAAACAGGTAACACCAGATAGTTTGCAATATGTTATTCATGATATGTTTGAAACCATTACCTTATATTCAAACAGAATAGTTGATGTAAGTTCAAAAGCATTAGAAAACGGAAAATATCAGGTTGATATTGAATTTAATGTTAGTAAATACAGAAATAACGAAAAAGGTAAAAAATACTATGGAACTAAAGTAGGAGATACCTTAAGTTATAAAACTGAAAGCATGAAAAAACCGGAGCTTTCGGCACCATTAGCAGATTATATTGACATAGGTATTTTTACTAAAGAAGACCTTGATGGCAAAAAGAAAGAAAAAGAGTTATACTTAAAAAAGCATAAGGTAACAGCCATCAATAATAAAGTAACTATTATAGTTAATGAAAAACCAACCGAAGTTGGTATTGACCCTTATAACAAATTGATTGATACCAGTTCAGACGATAATAGGAGAGAGCTTTAGTTTAAAATATACCAACTAACTTATACACTCAAATACGCATTAAGGTTTTGGGTGTTTTTTTTGAAAAATATTTAAAACAATAATAATTCAAAATTTAGGTTTTAAAAGCAGGTAAATTATTAATTTTGAATACTAAATTTTTATTTTTTATATGAATTATTTGCCCTACATATTCATAATTTTTCCTTTGTTACTTTTTTCTCAAGAAAAAACTGTTGAGAAAGACTCAACAGAATATGATTATTATCTTATTGAAGGAGATTCTATTGCCAGAGATACCATTCGTCTTAATGAAATATATGTACTTAATGGATTAAAATTCCCAAGTAAAGAAGACAGAATGCGGTATTTAATTTTAAGACGTAAAACCATAAAAGTATATCCGTATGCTAAAATGGCTGCAGATAGATTGGATTCTTTAAATAGACGACTAGAAAAATTACCTAACAAACGTGAAAAGAAAAAATACACTAAACTTATTCAAAAGTATATTGAAGGCGAGTTTTCAGAAAAGTTAAAGAAATTCACACGAACTGAAGGACAAATATTAATAAAACTCATTCATAGGCAAACAGGAGAAACTACATTTCAATTAGTGAAAGATTTGCGCAGTGGTTGGAGGGCTTTTTGGTATAATACCACGGCTAGTATGTTTGATTTGTCTTTAAAAGAAGGTTACGACCCTATGAATGTTATGGAAGATTATTTAATTGAAGATATTTTACAGCGCAATTTTTTAAGTGGTGTTTTAGAACGCCAAAAAGCAGCCAAAGAATACAACTTTTATGATTTAACAGATAAATGGTTAAATAAAAAGAAGAAATAATTTAGCATGAAAATACAATCTCATTTTGAAGAGAAACTAAATGCTCTAACACATGCAATTGGTGCTATTTTAGGAATTGCTGCATTGGTTTTACTTATTTTATACAATACTCATAAAACACCATATAGTTTATTTAGTGTAATAGTTTATGGTATTTCAATTATTGTTTTATTTTCTGCATCTGCCTTATATCATTCAGTTAAAGACGAAAATAAAAAGCATTATTTCAGAATTGTAGATCATATAAGCATATACTTTTTAATTGCAGGAACTTATACACCAGTTTTACTTATTTCTTTAAACGAAAGTTTAGGTTGGACTTTGTTTTATATAGTTTGGGGAATTGCTGCGTTCGGAATTATTTTAAAACTGTTTTTTACAGGCAGATTTGAAATATTTTCAACCTTATTATATCTCGTTATGGGCTGGCTCATCGTGTTTGATTTTTCAAATACTTCCAGAATATTAGGCGATGGTATTTTGTTGCTTTTTGCTGGCGGTATGTCATATACTTTAGGAATTGTTTTTTATGTCATTCATCGTATTCCTTATCATCATGTCATTTGGCATTTGTTTGTTTTAGCAGGAGCCATTTTTCACTTTTTTATGATTTTCTTTTATGTCATTTAATAGGTAAACATTTTTTTTGAAAATTATGACAGAGTTTTTTATAGCAATAACTAAAGAACATTTTGAAGATATAGCTGCTTTAGCAGACATCATTTGGCGCGAGCATTATAAACCAATTATTGGTGTTGAACAGGTTAATTATATGGTGAAAAATTACCAATCTGCAGATGCTATGTATTCTCAATATAATGATGGTTACATCTATTTTAAAGTGCATCACAATAATCAGTTTGTTGGGTATATTTCTATAAAAAAGCAAGATGATAGTTTGTTTTTAAGTAAGATTTATGTTTCTAAGGATTTTAGAGGTCAAAAAATAGGTAAATCTGCCATGGAATTTGTTCAAAGTAAAGCGATTGAAATGAACTGCAAATCAATTAATCTTGCGGTAAACAGATTCAATATAAATTCTATAAAAGCTTATGAAGCCATGGGATTTAAAACTATTGGAGAAACCATAACCGATATAGGTAATGGGTTTTTTATGGATGATTATAAAATGGAAAAGTTATTATAATATCAATCCACTAAAATATCTCTATAATCTTCAAAAAAAGATTCCAGCAAACCCATGTTTTTATTAAAAAACTCCATCACATCACGCCATGTATTTTTATTATGAATAGAAACTTTCATATTTAAAGGCACATAAATTCTTGAAATTTCTTTTTCATTATCCAGAATATAAGTTTCTTCAAAAATAATTTCCGGCAGATAGTCTTCTTTTAAAATAGCTTGTAAAGATTGAAGTTTTTCCCAATATTTAATACGGTTTTCAAGGTCGTCTTCAAGGTCAATGGCCACTAAAGCAGTTTTGGTATCAAAGTGAAATTTAAAACTAAATCCTTTTATTTTAGTATCATACAAAATCCATTTTCTTGGAAATGATTTTCCAAAACTAGTCCAAAATTCATGTCGTAATAGGCGAGATTCTTCTTTACTAAACATTACAATAAATACGCAATAACTATGGCAATAATAATAGTAATTAACTTGGTTAAGTTAAACTTATGGTTTTCATTGCTTTCAAACAAAATAGTAGTAGAAATATGTAAAAAGATACCAATAACAATTCCAGATATTTCATTGTAATATGTTTGAAAAAACTCAAAGTATTTAGATAATAAAACACCTAAAGGCGTCATAAGTGCAAACATAATAAGAAAAAAGGCAACGTGTGCTTTACTTAATTTTGAAGCTAAAAAGAAGGTTGATAAAATAATAGCAACCGGTAATTTATGAATGATAATACCATAAATTAAATTATGATGTGCCTCAATTGGGATACCTTCTAAAACAGAGTGAATGCATAAACTTATAAATAGTAACCAAGGAAATAAGGTGCTTTCTTTATTTAAATGTACATGACCATGTTCAGCACCTTTTGAGAAAAACTCCAATACAATTTGAAGCATAATCCCAATCATGATAAATAACCCTACAGACTTTCCGTTTTCATGATACACTTCAGGTAAAAAATTAAATACTGTGATAGAAAGTAAAAATGACCCACTAAACGCAAGTAATAGTTTTAAATTTTTTTGTTTTGCAGGTTTTAAAATAACGACTATTAAAAAGCCTAGTAGCACACTTATTATAGGAAGTATAAAATTCAACATGTATATTATTTAAAAATCATCACCAAACGCTCAGACGTTTGTGGTCTAAATTTACTTAATTTATAATCACCAAATACATCCAATAAATAAACACCAGCTTGTTCAAATAAAGCTTCAAAATCACTTAAAGTAAAGGCTCTTACGCGTTCTTGAAAACTGTAATCAACACCTTCATGCGTAAAATTAATATCCTTAAAAATATAGCCATCATGAGCATATCTGTTTATAAAAAACGTAATACCATCTATAACTTTAACTTCTTCAGGAACCAAATTTTCAATAACAAAATCAGAATTCATAAAATCAATCACGCCAAATCCTGTTTCGTTTAAGTCTGCTTTTATGGCTTTAATAGTATTTAAGTTGCCCTGTTCATCTTTAAAATAACCAAAACTGGTAAACAAATTAAATATGGCATCAAAAGATTTATTAAAAGGCATGCACATATCATGTACTTCAAAATGCAAGTGGTTATTTTCAAATTGTTTCGCAAAAGCAATACTATTTTCAGATAAGTCTGCACCAATGACATCATAACCAAGTGTGTTTAAATAAACCGAGTGTCTGCCTTTTCCGCAAGCCAAATCTAAAATACTACCACCTTCCGGAATATTTAAATAATTAGTAAGCGTATCCATAAAAGCATGCGCTTCAGCATCGTTTCTGTCTTTATAAAGTATGTGGTAAAATGGTGTATCAAACCAAGAAGAAAACCATTCAGTTGTGTCTTTTATCATATACTTTTTTAATGGGTTTCCGTGCTATTGCACGGCCAGGCTTTTCGCTATATCTTTTTTATGCCGAAAAAAGCATAAAAAAGGATGCCGCTTCAATCCTTAACCTAATTTTTAATAAACATTAAGATTGCCGCAAAATTAAGCTATTTTTGTAATCTATTTACAGTAAATAATGGAGAATAATTTTATAATGGTAGCCAAGACCTTATTTGGCTTTGAAGACTTATTAGCAAAAGAACTCACGCAACTTGGAGCCCAAGATGTAAAAACCGGCATACGAAGCGTAAGTTTTTTAGGAGATAAAGGCTTTATGTATAAAGCTAATTTAGGGTTGCGTACTGCTATAAAAATATTAAAACCTATAGAAACCTTTGTGGTTACTGGTGAGCATGATTTATATAACAAGATAAAAGCCATGCCTTGGGAACACTATTTAAAGCCTACTGGAACCTTGGCTATTGATGCTACCATTCATTCCGATTTGTTTACCAATTCTCTTTATATAGCACAAAAAACCAAAGATGCCATTGTTGACAGATTTAGAGACCAAACCGGCGAGCGACCCAATGTAGATTTGCGTTTCCCAGATTTAAAGGTAAATATTCATATTGATAGGCAACAATGTACTGTGTCGTTAGATTCTTCAGGAGATTCTTTACACAAACGTGGTTATAAAACGGCCACTAATATTGCGCCAATAAACGAGGTTTTAGCAGCAGGATTAATCATGCTTTCTGGTTGGGACGGACAAACAGATTTTATGGATCCTATGTGTGGTAGTGGCACTATGCTTATTGAGGCTGCTATGATAGCGTGTAATATTCCGCCTAACTTAACAAGAAAAGAATTTGCTTTTGAGCGTTGGCAAGATTGGGATGTAGAATTGTTTGAAAAAATTGAAGAAGCTTTGCTTAATAAAACACGCGATTTTCATTATAAAATTATTGGGTATGATAAAGCGCCAAGTGCGGTTATTAAAGCTAAAGACAATGTGAAAAATGCGCAATTAGAAGATTTTATTGAGGTAAAGCATGAAGATTTTTTTAAAACCCAAAAAGGAGGCGATGAAAAATTGCACATGGTATTTAACCCACCTTATGGAGAGCGTTTAAATATAGATATGCAAGAGTTTTATAAAAGCATTGGTGATACCTTAAAACAAAACTATCCAAATACTGATGCTTGGTTTATTACCAGTAATTTAGATGCATTAAAACATGTGGGTTTAAGGCCTTCACGTAAAATACATTTATTTAATGCCAAACTAGAAGCACGTTTGGTAAAATATGAAATGTATGCTGGTAGTAAAAAAGGGAAGTATATGAAGTAAATTTTAACAATTAAGTTTGTCGTTCCGGTATGAAAAGTTTTAAAAATATTTTATAATTGCTAATGCAATAAGCTAGAATATTAGAGCTACAAGCGTAATATCTCTAGAATTCTTACTTATTTTTAGTTACAATCTTTTGTTATTACTTTTATTATTGGTTTTAACAATAATAACTTTAAAGTATGACCAAACTCCGTTTACTAAATTTTATCATAAAAACAGTGCCTTTTATATTTGCCCACAACATATACCTGTTTTAATTCACAACCCAAAAGAATTGGTTGGGTTATTGGATGGCGCTGATACATTACAGGCCAGATAATCCTTTTTAAATAATAATATAAAAAGTTTAGTAAGTTAAAATTCTTCCAACCAATTTTTGGCGGCTTCATGGGTAGAAAATACATTAAAATAGTATTTTTTATTTTTTGCTAATTCTTGATATAATATGGAAAGTGCAGCTTCTTGAGGGCTATCAATAATAATAGCATCAATAATAGCATCATATTTTTCTAATGATTTATTGTTTTCAGAAATTATGGTATTTAAATCATTTACAGAAAATTTATATAACGCTTCTGAAGCATCTGTTAGTATTTTTAATGTTCTGGGATATGTTTTGTTGTTTTTTGTGGCTTTTATATAATCTGTAATTTCTTTTACATATACCTCATTTTTAAATTGCGTTTCCAGAATATTTAAGTTATTGTTAAAAGTAGAGTTAACCATATAGTTTAATAATTTATTAATCAGTTTAAAAAATACCTTCTTTTTTGAATAAAACAGATTAGATTTTTTTAAGATATTATAATAAGATTTAAGAAAAAAAATCCCCCCTTTTTTTAAATGTACAATTTTATTTTTTTAAAGCCAAACTATTTTAATTTGACTAAGTTACTTTAAATGGTGTTTGTTAATTGAGGTTTTATGCAAGCTTCACTATTTTCAATAGGGGTTAATATCCATCTTTTAATGCCAACAAATTAATTTTTGTCTTTCTTGTATAATGGAATTAAATAGGAAATAGAATAGCCATAACCAACACCAATACCACTACTGTCATAGGTTTTATTAAAACCCGGAATGTAAATATTCTCAAAATTTGTAGGAACCGTTTCATTTACTAAGCCTTTAAGTTGAGCGTTTAATCCTAAATACAGATTATTGAATAGTTCTACCTTTATTCCTATAATAAGTTCAATCCAAAAGGCAGTTAAATCGTTAAATTTTTGAGCATCTGTTGATGTGTATTGCTCGCCCCAATATTGGTCGGTAGTGTAAACTGTAAAATTATTAATTTGTTGACTAAAAGCTGTTGCGCCTATACGAAAACCAGAATAAATCATGTTATCCATATCAAGCCAGTTTTTGTAAAGATTGTAGTCAACACCTGCTTTTAAATATGTTCCGCTAGTAGTTACGTTTAAATAATCATTACTAGTTATTTTTTCTTCAATACCAAGTTCTCCAGCTATGTATAAGGCTCTTTTAATTCTATAATCTGCGTTGACTTCAAATCCTGTATAATCATTATCAGTAAAAGAACGAATAAGTTTTCCTATATCTCCACCAACACGAAGTCCGTACTTTAGTTTTATTTTTAAGGAATCATTCACGGTTGAAATAATGCTGTCATTTTGTGCTTGTACTGAAACACAAAGCAGCAAAAACAAACAAATACTAATGAAATAATTTGAAATGTGCTGCTGTTTCATCTTCTACAGATTGATTATCGTTTAATGATTCTTTTGATTGTATCCAATTATCAGTATCGCTATTGATGGTAAGCGTTACATTTTTAAATATAGTTTTGTAACCGCATGCTCTTGATACATATACTTGTTCTGTAACATAATTTATGGTAATAATATCTTCATTACCACCAATAACATCATTTATATTGGTGTATTCTTTATGAAGCGAATATTGAGTGCTATTTGAATTTGTTTTTAGTGGGATAATAATTTCATTAACAGATACAACATTATAATTTGTTAATGGAGTATCATTATCAACACCTTGAACTTTTAAGCCAAATACATTTTTTTTGTTTTCTTGAATTGATAAATCATAAAACTGAATAATCAAATTTGGTGTAGTTGCAGTACTTTCTGGGCAAATGTCATCTGGTTCACAACCCAATGAAAATATAGTTGTAATGCCAAAAAGTATTGCTAAAATTTTATAATGCTTCATTTACTTTTTACTATTCAATATTAGTTAGGTAATTCAGACCGTTTTTCCAAAAGTACAACATTTTCTACATGAAATGTTTGCGGAAACATATCAACAGCTTGTACTTTGGTTACTTTATATGTGTCGTTCATAAGTGCTAAATCTCTGGCTTGAGTGGCGCTATTACAACTTACATACACAATTTTTTTAGGCGCAATGTTTAATAGTTGTTGTACAACGTCTTTATGCATACCATCACGTGGTGGATCTGTTATAATAACATCTGGTTGTCCATGTTTTGCTATAAAACTATCATTAAAAACATGTTTCATATCGCCTACAAAGAACTCAACGTTATTAATATCATTTAATTGTGCATTTTCTTTGGCAGCTAAAATAGCATCTGGAACCGCTTCAACACCAATGACTTTTTTGGCATGTTTTGCAACAAACTGAGCAATAGTACCAGTTCCTGTATATAAATCATAAACCAACTCGTTACCTGTTAATCCTGCAAAATCTCTTGTAATTTTATACAATTGATAGGCTTGATTGGAATTGGTTTGATAAAAAGATTTAGCATTTATTTTAAATTTTAAACCTTCCATTTCTTCAAAAATGTGGTCATTTCCTTTATATAGAATTACTTCTTGATCATAAATAGTATCATTGGCTTTACCATTAATAACGTATTGTAATGATGTAATTTGAGGAAAGCTTTCAGCAATAAAATTTAAAAGTAATTCACGATTTTTTTTGTCTTCTTTAAAAAATTGAAACATGACCATAATGTCACCAGTACTTGAAGTTCTAATCATCATAGTACGTAAAAACCCTGTCTGATTTCGAGTGCTAAAAAATTCTAAATGGTTTTCAATGGCAAATGTTTTAACAGCATTTCTAATATCATTAGAAGGATTTTCTTGTAAGTGACAGGTTTTCAAATCTAAAATTTTATCCCACATACCAGGAATATGAAACCCCAGCGCATTTTTATCTCCTAAATCTTTGTCAGATTGCACTTCTTCAAGTGTTAACCAACGTGAGTCACTAAAAGAAAACTCCATTTTATTGCGGTAAAAATATTGATTTTCAGAGCCCAAAATTGGTGTAACTTCAGGTAATTGAATATGCCCAAGTCTGGTTAAATTATTAACCACTTCATTTTGCTTATAATACAGTTGATATTTATAAGCCATATCTTGCCATTTACAGCCACCACAAACACCAAAATGTTCACAAACAGGCTCAGTTCTTTTTTCAGAACGTTTATGAAAATGAACTGCTTTTCCTTCGTAATAGGCTTTACGTGCTTTAAAAGTTTGAACATCAACCACATCGCCAGGTACAGCATTCGATAAAAAAATAACCTTGCCATCAGGCGCTTTAGCTATGGTTTTACCTTTGGCACCGGCATCAATAACTTCAATATTTGTAAATACTTGTTTTTTGGTTTTTCTTGACATGCTGCAAAAGTAATTGCTTTTTAGATTTATAAACCTATCAAAGCGTTATTTTTTATGACTTATAAAGATTTTATATTGTGAATTTAAGCACGAAACTATCTTTCCTAAAAACTAAAAGCAACACTTTCTTTAATACGTAATATTTAGTAACTTGCAAGTCCTAGGGATGATTTCTCTCCCACGCTGCTTTTTCGGATTCTACGAAAGAATAAAGGTACAGAAGGAATGGTTGTTTTATCAATTTAAATTTATTTAAAATGGCTGTTTTAGACCAATTAACTTCGCAACAAGCGATAGACTTAGAAAACAAGTATGGTGCTCATAACTATCATCCATTACCAGTTGTACTAACTAGAGGGCAAGGTGTGTATGTTTGGGATGTAGATGGTAAAAAATATTATGATTTTTTATCAGCATACTCTGCTGTTAATCAAGGGCATTGTCACCCAAAAATTGTGAATGCTTTAATAGAGCAATCACAAAGGTTAAGCTTAACATCAAGAGCTTTTTACAATGATATTTTAGGAAAGTATGAAAAATTTGCTTGTGAATTTTTTGGTTTTGATAAGCTATTACCTATGAATACTGGTGCTGAAGCTGTTGAAACCGCTTTAAAGTTATGTAGAAAATGGGCTTATGAAGTAAAAGGTATTGACGAAAATAAAGCTGAAATTATTGTATGCAAAAACAATTTTCATGGAAGAACAACAACCATTATTTCCTTTTCAAACGATCCTGTTGCTCGTAAGCATTTTGGACCTTTTACAAACGGTTTTATTAAAATTGAATACAATAATTTAATAGCATTAGAGGCTGCATTAAAAAACCATCCAAATGTAGCTGGTTTTTTGGTTGAACCCATACAAGGTGAAGCTGGTGTTTATGTACCTAATGATGATTATTTAACAAAAGCAAAAGCCTTGTGCGAACAATATAATGTGTTGTTTATTGCTGATGAAGTTCAAACGGGTATTGCAAGAACCGGACGTTTATTGGCTACTTGCGGAAATTGCTCTTGTGAAGATAAAAATTGCTCTAGTAAACCAGATGTAAAACCAGATATTCTTATTTTAGGAAAAGCCATTAGTGGTGGTGTGTATCCGGTATCTGCCGTTTTAGCTAATGATGCCATTATGAGCGTTATTAAGCCGGGAAATCATGGAAGTACTTTTGGTGGTAATCCAGTAGCTGCAGCTGTTGCCATGGCTGCTCTTAAGGTTGTTAGAGATGAGAAGTTAGCAGAAAATGCTGATAAGCTTGGAAATTTATTTAGAAGCGAATTACAAAAATATATAGATACAAGTCATATTGTAAAACTGGTTAGAGGCAAAGGACTGCTAAATGCCATTGTTATAAATGATGATGAGAATAGCAATACGGCTTGGAATATTTGTTTAGCTTTAAGTGATAATGGCTTATTAGCAAAACCAACGCATGGTAATATTATTCGTTTTGCGCCACCTTTAGTAATGACTGAAGAACAATTATTGGATTGTGTTTCTATAATTGTTAAAACTTTAAAACAGTTTGAAGGCTAAAATAAAAGCATAAAAAATGCGACTTGATAAAGTCGCATTTTTTAAATAATAATATATGTTTTATTGATTTTGTTGCATTTGCTCAATCCAATTTCTTTGCATTTCTTCTAGTCCTTCATAACCAATAGTTGAATAAAAATACACAACAGTAATCAGATAAATAGCACTAAGTATAACACCAATAATAGCAAGTATTTTTCCTGTTTTTACATTAGAATATCCAGTATAGTTTTCAGGATTTTCGGCATAAATTTTAGTTGCTTTATTTGCTAAAATAATAGCAACAATTCCTAATATTAAACCAATAATGCCATAACAACAACAAGTTAAAATAGAAATGATTCCGAATACTAGAATAAGGGTTGAATTTGGTAATTTTTGTTTTTCCATGAAATAAATTTTAGTGGGTTATTTTTAATAGATAGCTTACTACAATAATAATGACATTTATAAATATTAAACTCATTTTGACTTTATAGCCATGTTTAAATTTTATAAAAAAATTAAATATAAGAAAAAGAACTAATATAATAAGTGTGTAAATAGCAGGATACATTTTGTATGCAGCTGCAAATTGACCTTGAAAAATGAGCGAAATTGACCTTTGAATACCACATCCTAAACATTCAACTCCAAAAAGAGTTTTGTTTAAACAAGGAAGCATGTAATTGTCAATGCCAGACATTTTATTACGTAAGATTTATGGTGCTAATATAGTAAAAGGATATATTTTAATGTTTCTTAAAATCCAAAAAACAATCACAAGAATCAAAATTGTATTGGTTGTTTTTGGGTTGTGTAGTAAGTTTTTAAATGATTTTTTATAATAATTATTTAATAAATAAGCTATAGCATCATAAACTAAAACGAAAGCTAACAAAATGATTAAAAAATTATGATTTAATCCTTTTAAAATATTTCCATGTAGTAATTGATGAATTGCTCTTTGACTTCCACATCCAGGACAATAGAATCCAGTAAAAGAATAAAAAGGACATTTAGGAAATAAACTGTACTCACTAGGGTTAAAGTTAAAATAAAAATAAGCAAAACCCAAAGCGAGTACAATAAATACTACAAATAATAATGTTTTAGTTTTAATAGCCACTACTAGCTAAGCTGCCAAAAATTGCTAAACCAAATATTACTATGTAAATGATAATTCCAACTAAGCCTAAACCAACGGAAACTAATCCCCAAGTTTTGGCTGTTTTGGATGCTTTTGTTGCTTCATCATAGTTTCCACTTGCATACAAGCTGTTTACTTTTGCTGCATAAACAATACTTACAATACCTGTAGGTAAACAACAAAGAATGGTACTAATAATTGCTAGTGCTAAATAACTACTAGGTCTCGATGGTTTAGTTTCCATAAATAAAATTCAATTTAAATGTTAAAAATATAAATATATATAAATAATTGATTTGTAAGAAATGTATTTTATTTATTATTTTTTATTCTTGAATATGTTTCAAAAATCTATATTAATGATGTAATTTAGTTTTATCAAAAATCAACTTAAAAAAATGAAATATTTAAACTACATCTTGATTTTATTAGGCTCTATAGTTGCTATTTATGCCAAAAGTGGAACAAATCAAAATGAATTTATTTTAATAGGTGGCATTGTAGTTTTAATGATTGGTATTTATAGAATTTCTAAAACCATTCCAAGTAAAAAAGATGATGATAATGATTTTATTAAAGAGGAATAATGGATTTTAAAGTAGGAGATACTGTTTTAGTTATTGATGAAGACTTATCAGGAGTAATTACTAAAATTAAAAATGGAATAATTACTATTGAAACTAAAGATGGTTTTTCGTTAGATTTTAGTGCAATAGAATTGGTAAAAAATAAATCAACACAAGATTTTAGAAAATCACTTTTTTCTCATTCTAATTTAAACGAAGTGATTTTTGAAAAAGAAAAGCCTGTTAGAAAAAACAAACCTGTTACTAGAGTTAAAGATCGCTATGAACCAACTATGGAAATAGATTTGCACATTCATCAGCTAGTTAACTCTACTAAAGGCATGACCAACCATGATATGTTGACTTTGCAATTAGAAACAGCTAAGCGTCAACTAGATTTTGCCATTCAAAAACGAATACAAAAAGTAGTTTTTATACATGGCGTTGGTGAAGGTGTTTTAAAAATTGAACTCGATTATCTTTTTGGAAGATACAATAACGTGAAATTTTATGATGCCAATTATCAAAAATATGGGTTAGGAGCTACCGAAGTTTACATTTACCAAAATGTGCCACCAAATTATTAATTAAAATCTGGCACGAATGATTCTGAATCTGATAGGCTACTATTTTCTAAACGCCCAAAATTCAATTCTTCAAGATATAAATTTGACAAAGTAATATCATAAATGGTCATAAAAACCTCATAGGTTTTATAAATGGTATGTTGTCTAAAGGTTGTTGCTGTTATTTCAGTAGCGACGTCAGCATTTAAATAATCAGGACCAATATCGCTATTGGTAATATCATCTATAGGGTTGTTATTTTGTGTATCTGTTTCTTCATCACGTGTTAAAGCACCATCACCATCATCATCAGTATCTAAATAGTCTGGTTTTCCATCACCATCGGTATCTTGAGCATCATCTAATAACCCATCACCATTTGGGTCAGGATTTTCAGAACGGGTTAAAATATTATCCCCATCATCATCCACATCTTTATAATTAGGTATGCCATCACCATCAGAATCATCATCTTTTAAATCACCATTGCCATTTATATCTTCCAATTCAGCAGGAATGCCATCATTATCGTCTTCAGTTAAAATCGTTAATATTTTTACAGTAGAAGCACTTTCTTCATCACTCATGATATCAATATCTGAATTTGGAATATCGTTACAAAACAAATTTGAAATGCTTGAGTTGCTATACGTTCTGTAATTAAAAGTTACCGCTAAATTTTCAATAATTAATGAGTCGTTTTCTTCAACAGCTAAAATTTTTTCAAGAGAATAGGAAGGAATTAAAATGGATAAAGATTCAGAAGGATCATTCTTGGTATTGTAAAACACTAAATCCGAAACGCCTTCACACGCTGAAAATGTATCATCAAAATCAAATTCAACAGTAATAATGTCTCCATCATTGCAAGAAAAAGTAGTTAAGAGGCTTAATATAATAACAATTAAAAATGAGTTGCGCATAGAAATGGGTTTTTGACAAAAATAAAGGAATTGTTATTTATAACGTAGCATATTGATAATAATTTTATTTCAAGTATTTTTGCATTTCAATTAAAATTGATGAAACAAGTCTATTTAGATAACGCAGCAACTACTCAAATTCGTGACGAAGTTATAAATTCTATGACACAGGTTATGAAGCACAACTATGGAAATGCTTCGTCATCACATAGTTTTGGTAGATCGTCAAAAGCGCTTGTTGAAAAATCCAGAAAAACGATTGCTAGCTATTTAAACGTGTCTGCAGGAGAAATTTTATTTACTTCTGGTGGAACTGAGGCAGATAATTTAGTATTAAGAAGTGCTGTAAGAGATTTAAAAGTAACTCATGTTATTACTTCAAAAATTGAACATCATGCCGTTTTACATACTATTGAGCAGCTTGAAAAAGAGTATCATATTTCAGTAAGTTTTGTGAATGTGAATAGTCATGGCGATATAGATTATGCACATCTGGAGGTTTTACTACAAAGCTCTCATAAAACATTGGTGAGTTTAATGCACATTAATAATGAAATTGGAAATATTTTAGATATTAAACGCGTTGCAAAGCTATGTAAAGAAAACCATGCGTTATTTCATAGTGATACTGTACAATCTGTTGGGCATTTTTCTTTAGATTTACAAGAAATTCCTGTTGATTTTTTGGTTGCTAGTGCCCATAAATTTCACGGACCAAAAGGTGTTGGCTTTGTTTTTATTAGAAAAAAATCCGGTTTAAAACCTTTAATTTTTGGAGGCGAGCAGGAGCGAGGTTTTCGTGCAGGTACAGAAAGTGTTCATAATATTGTAGGCATTGAAGAAGCCTTAAAATTAGCGTATGCTAATCTTAATGTTGAACGTAGCTATGTTCAAGAATTAAAACAATATTTTATTTCTAGATTGCTAGCAGAAATACCCAAAGTTAGTTTTAACGGAAATTCAGGTGATTTAGAAAAAAGCACCTATACATTGGTAAATGTTTGTTTACCAGTTTCGGCCGAAAAATCTGCCATGTTATTATTTCAATTAGATTTAAAAGGCATTGCTTGCTCTAAAGGAAGTGCTTGCCAAAGCGGAAGCATACAAACCTCTCATGTGTTGGCTGAACTATTAAACGAAACAGATTTACAAAAACCTTCTATCAGGTTTTCATTTAGTGCTTATAACACTAAAGAAGAACTTGATTATGTGGTTGATATTTTAAAAAATCTGACTGCTTAAAAACTATTTACTGACTCTTTTTTCAAGGTCGGTACGATGAATAATTAATTCTCTACCAATCGCTTTTTCGTTTTTATATGTTTGAGTTCTTAAACCAAGATCGCCTTGTGGTATCTCGAAAGGTTCTGTGTATTTTAAGCCAAATTTAGCAGGATACGTATTGTCTATGGTATAATAAATGTCTGTATTTGGTACAGAATTTTTTAGCTCACACATAAGTTTATTGCCATCTTTAAAAACTCTAACAATGGGTTCTAAAACAGCTTTTGAAATATTTAGATTAGCCATATCAAACCTTTCAAATTGATTTTCAACTCTACCAACAAAATGATTCCAATTTTTACTGTCTTTTTTACTCCATAAGGTTTCAGAAATAGCAAATGCTCTTGGATAAGTCATGTAAAATGCAAAAGGTAAGGTTGGAATTTTTTCTGCCCATAGATTTGCTTGTCCGCCTAAAATAAATTTAGGGTCAACATCAGTTGGAACAGGTTCAAAAGAATAACACGTTTCTAGGCTAAGGCTTGCATATACTTTATTTTCAACGCTATAATCTCCTTGCGTATAATCTAAATAAGCATAAGTTGTAGGAGACATAACAACTTCATGTCCCATTTTAGCAGCTTCAATGCCACCTTTCATACCTCGCCAACTCATTACTGCGGCACCATCAGCAAGACCACCTTCTAATATTTCATCCCAACCAATGGTTTTCTTTCCTTTAGAACGTATTATTTTTTCAACGCGCTTAACAAAATAGCTTTGCAGTTCATGACTATCCTTTATATTATTTTGTTTCATGAAGGATTGCACAGTTGAATCTTGTTCCCAATAGCCATGGTAAGCCTCATCTCCACCCATATGTATATATTCACCAGGAAATAGTAAGGCAACTTCAGTAAAAACTTTATCAATAAATTCATATACTTTTTCGTCAACAGGATTTAATGTATTTTCAATAAGCATTTTAAATGTACCATTGCCATACCACTCAGAAAACTTTGCTCCAGGGCTAACAAACTTTGCTTCTTTTTTTGTTGATAATTCTGGATATGCTGCTAAAGCGGCCATACTATGTCCTGGCATATCAATTTCTGGAACAATGGTTATGTTTCTATCTGAAGCATATTTTACAACGTCTTTTATTTGATCTTGCGTATAAAAACCACCATAAGTAGCTACTTCATTTGGTAATGGATATATTCTGTCTTTTCCAAAACTTCCATAACGTTGAACTCTCCAAGCACCAACTTCAGTTAATTTTGGTAAGGATTTTATTTCAATTCTCCAGCCTTCATCATCAGTAAGATGCCAATGAAATACATTAAATTTATATTGAGACATTTTGTCAATGTATGCTTTTACTTCTTCTACTGTAAAAAAATGTCTGCTTACATCTAGCATTAAACCTCTCCATTTAAAGCGAGGATAATCTATTATTTTGCATCCGCTGATTTTTATACTTTCTAAACTATCATTACTATGTGATTCAAATTCAACAGGAAATAATTGTCTTAATGTTTGAAATCCATTAAAAATTCCTGCAGATTCATTTGCTGAAATTTTTATTGAAAATGTGTTTACTTCTAAAATATAACCTTCGTTTCCTATTTCTGGTTTAAAATTTTTAAATAACTCAACAACAATGGTTTTATCTGATTTATGACTCTCATTTTCATTCAAAGAGACATGAATACCTTTTTTAGCTAATAATTCAATAAAATTTTTAGAATAGTTTTTTACTTCAACATCATTTGTTTTAAGAATTAAACTCACTTGGTTATTGAGTTGAAATACGTCACTTGATGAGGTATAACTTGCAGGAAATGGAATAATATTATTTTGTGCTAAACCTACTTGAAATATTATGAGAGTGGCTAATGTCATAAATTTTACTTTCATTTTTTAAATATTATTTGAGATTAAAAGTTTTCTGTTTGCTATTATTTGATTATTTGATATTAATTTAGCGAAATAAATACCATTAGATAAGTTTTTTGTTTTCCAAATTAATTTAGATTGTCCATTAGGAATTGCTTTTGAAAAAGTAATTTGTCCCAAAGAGTTACAAATTTCAATTTTACAATTTTCTTGTGATGTTTTGAAAAAAAAAGTAGTTTCTAAATGAATAGGATTTGGATAATTTACAAAATAAACAAGGTTTTTTTTAGATATATCATTTATGCCTAAGTTTGAATCTATAGCAACCTTTAGAGCAACTGGTCTATGGTCACTAATATTCTGATTATATTCTGTCCATCCTCCTGAGAGATAGTTGTCTATTTTTATGGTTTGAATATCAGAATTTGATGAGTTTAACTCATCAAATAGTTCATTTGAAATTAGAATATGATCTAAATGAGAAGGCCATGATGGATATGACCAACTTGAACTACTACCTAATGCAATATTATAATCTGTGAATACATAATTGAGATTGTCATCTATAATGTTTTGAAAAACATTGTTGCTAATAGAATCTGATAATTCATCATTTAAGTCACCTAAAAGTATAACATTTTCATTTTGAAGATTATTATCAATATAGCTTTTCAATAAATTAATAGCTTCATATCTTCTGTATTCTTCATCATCAGTATTTGTTAAATTTAAAATACCATCGCCACAACATTTTAAATGATTGTTTATTATAGTTACATCTTGATTGTGGTAAGTAATATTTACAACCATTGGAGCTCTTGGAAAAACATTCCAATAGGTTGATGTTGAATAAATTCTATAAATATTTTTAATTTCAACAACATCGGGTTTATATAAGAAAGCTAATCCATCATAATAAGTGGACTCTATATAACCATTATAACCAACTAGGTTAGTTGCCATTTGTTGAAAAGCAATTTGATTATTTATTTCTTGTATAGCTATAAAGTCAACATCTAAAGCTTCTACTATTTTACTAACATCGTCAAGTGTTTGTTGCTCATTCTTTGGAAATGTTTCAAGGTTCCATGTCATGATTTCAAATGTATCATCAGTGCCAAATGATAAATCACCAATAATTTGTGCATTTATTAAAGAGTAAAAAAGCAGAATACTTATATTTATAAATAGTTTCATAATCAAATTAAGTGATATTAAATATAAGTTTTTAATAGAACATAAGCTTGCAAAATAAAGCTAAAACTTCATGGTAGTTCTAACATTAAAAACTCTAGGAGTTAAATAATTTGGAATAGCATATTGGCGTTTGGAATAAACATCTCTTACCCAAGTATTAGTAATAGAGTTTTGTACGTCAAACATGTTAAATATTTCAAACCCAAAAGAGAGTTCTTTAAAAGGTTTTTTCCATCCACTTTTAAATTGTTTTTTTTCATCAACCAAAACAAAAAGCAAACCTAAATCTGCACGTTTATATGCTGGCAATCTGTTTTGATACTCATATGGATTGGCATAACTAGGAGAACCACCAGGCAGGCCAGTATTGTAAACCAAATTCAAATACATTTTCATGCTTGGAATATTTGGCACATAATCTTGAAATAAAGCGGCAAATTTTAACCGTTGGTCTGTTGGTCTGGCTATATAACCTTTATCATCAATATTTTCTTCGGTTTTTAAATATCCAAAACTAAACCACGATTCTGTTCCTGGAACAAATTCTCCATTTAAGCGCATATCTAATCCGTAGGCATAAGCTTTTGCATTATTATTGGCACGGTATCGAATGCGTACATTTTCTAAAGTATAAGGGTTTACATTTGACAAATTCTTGTAATAAGCTTCAGTGGTTAGTTTGAAAGGTCTGTCCCACATTTTAAAACTGTAATCATTTCCTAATACAATATGAAATGATTGTTGTGCTTTTACTTCTGGTTGAACAGTGCCTGTGGCATCACGCAGTTCTTTGTAAAATGGCGGTTGGTAATATAAACCAGTTGCAATTCTAAATAACATATCACGTTGCCAATAAGGTTTAATTGCAAATTGGGCACGTGGACTAAACACAGTTTGATTTGATGACGCAATACCATCACCGCTAACAGACCAATTATGAACTCTTACACCAGCATTATACCAAACATCACTAGTGCCAAGAGTAGCACGTTTACTCCATTGTGCATAAGCTTGTATTCTATTTATTTGTGCATTATTGGTAGCTCTTACATTTTGATAGGTCACCAATGGGCCTTGGTAAGGTGTATAGGGTTGTTCATTAAAGTAATCTATACTTGGTGGATTTATGGAAAAACCTGCAGAATCTATTACTTCCCATTCAACCAAACGGTCGCGAATATCTTCATGGGTAAATTTGGCTGACCATTCAATTTTATTATCATTAATCTTGTAAGTTCCTTTGTGTTCAATATTAGTGATAAGTGCATCTAAATCATTTCTTCCATGATTTAATTGGCCACCAATACCTTCACTAAATTCTACTTCACCTAAATTTTCATCACCTATATTGGTGTTAACTTGACCTAGATTATATTGAGCTAAAATATCAAAATGCTCTTCTTCTGTGGTGTGATAGGTTGATGCTATAAGTTGCAGTGTTACATCATCATTTGCAAAATAAGTTCCTTTAAAAGCACCAAATAAAGTTTGATATTGGTCTTTTTCTTGACCTTCATAATAAACAACCAAGGCCAATGGATCTGTTAGAGTTCCAAAATTTGTTTGCCGTGTTTGTGGTTGATAATGGTATTTGTTTAAAGAGGCATTTCCTAAAAAACTTAAATGAAACTTGTCTGTAAATTTATAAGTTACATATGTTTGAATATCGGCAAAAACAGGATCATAATTAGTTTGCGTTTCTTTTGCGTTAACCAAAAGGCTATTATCACGGTAACGCATTCCTACAATTGCTGATAGTTTAGAATCTTTACTAACACCTTCAACAGAAATGCTTCCACCTAATAAACTTAAATCGGCATTAGCTTCAAACTGATATGGGTTTTTATAGGTAATATCTAAAACCGAGGACAGTTTATCACCATATTTGGCTTGAAATCCGCCAGCTGAAAAATCTACATTTTGAACTAAATCTGTATTAACAAAACTTAAACCTTCTTGTTGTCCAGAACGAATTAAAAATGGACGATAAATTTCAATATCATTAACATAGACTAGATTTTCATCATAATTACCACCTCTTACGGCATATTGTGTGCTTAATTCATTATTGTTGCTAACTCCTGGTAAAGTCATTAGCAAATTTTCTACACCAGCATTGGCGCCAGGAATTTTCCTTATAGTTTCTGGGCTTAATGTGATAACACCTTCAACATCTTTTTGCCGTTTTCCTGAGATGATAACTGTGGCAATTTGTTCTACCGAAGCATTCATTATTGGATTAAACTCAAAGGTTTCACCGTTTTTCAGATTGAAAGTACTTTCAATTTTTTTTTGTGAAATATGTGTGAATTCAACTTTGATATCTTGATTTGCTGGGATTTTTAAAATATAAAATCCGTTATCATTTGTTATGGTTCCTAATGCTCCAGTTTTTATATTAACATTTGGAATGGGTGAATTATTAGTGTCTAAAATAATTCCTTTTATAGTTGCTGTTTGAGAGTAACCCATAAAAAATAGGATTATAAACAGCAGAGTTACAAATAAAGATTTTGTATTCAAAAGCAGTAAATTTTATTTTCTGTAAAACATAGTTTCAAAAGTAGAACTATTTCCAACATTATCTGTAACTATAATCTTTAAATTGTTTTTTGTATCGGTTATAATTCCATCATTAAAATCATAAGTTAATGTTTTGGTTTTATATTCGTATTCCATTAAAATCCATTTTCCGTTTACAGTGGCTCTAAAGTTTGAAATTCCTGAAAGGTCATCATCAATTTTTATTTTTAAATACCTGAAGTTACTTAACCATTGACCATTTTGAAAATTTATTGCTGATATGGTTGGTTTTTTGTTATCAGTTGTAAGAGCATAGGTTCCTAGGGTTTTTGTATAGGTATAAAGGGTGTTTTCTTTTCTTTTTGTCATAGAATATGAAGGATATTTTTTATAACCCAGCAATTCGGCAATGTAAAGTTTGTTTTTATCTTCATCAGAATATTTGCTAACATCAAAACTTATAGTGATACTTTTTTGTAATGGAATGATGTCTTTGTGAAGCATGAGTGTATCATTTCTTACTTGAAAATTGATATATAAATCTTCATAAAACGTATTTGGATATATATCGACAGATACATTGCCTTCTTTTAAATTAGTAGTTTGATTTGCATAAATATAGTAAGGAGTGGTTTCGGGTTGCGTTTTTTCAAAAACGTCACTTTTCTTGCCTTTTATGTTTATGGTTACCCAAGTATCATTGTTTTTATAATCGGTTACTTTTATTTTGTAAACAGAATTAGTACTATCATCAATTTTAATAAAACCGTTATTTAATGCAGATTCAAATAAACTTAACGGATTATTATCAATGAATAATTTTTGAACTCGATGTTTTTTTGTTTTAAAGATATCATAATCAATAAGTCTGTTTATATGTTTTGATTCATCAAATGAAAATTCTTTAAAGTCAATTTCAAAATTTTTATTTCCGTTAAAAAAGGTTTGAATATTATAAACACCATTATTATTGGCGGCTAAATTTTGTCTATCAGTAGTACCAATAGCAAAGCCAATTTTACCAAACCCCTCAATAGTTTCAGTCATATAATCACCATTTTGAAGAGGAATTAAACGAAGTTTTTGTTTCAGGCCTGATTTGTTAACATGCGAACTGTCTTCAAAAGCATATACATACAAGTTACTTACCACTGGTTTAACAGAATCTGCAATATCAAAACCAAAAAGTAGCGGATTTAAAGCATTTTCTTCTTTATCTCTAATTTCAAAGTGAAGATGCGGTCCTCCAGAGCCACCAGTATTTCCACTATATGCTACCACAGCACCTTTAGAATATTGAAGTTCACCAGCTTGCGGAAATAATTCAATTTCATAAGATTCTTGTTTGTATTGTTGTTTTTTAATGTAGGCTTCAATCTCTGGATTGAAATTCTGTAAATGAGCATAAACGGTTGTATATCCATTAGGATGCGTTATATACAAGGCTTTACCATAACCAAAATGCGATATTTTTATTCTGCTCACAAAACCATCAGCAGCAGCTAAAATTTTTAAACCTTCACGTTGTTGAGTTTTAATATCTAAACCAGAATGAAAATGATTTGATCTAAATTCAGCAAAATTACCTGCAAGAATTAAAGGAATTTCTAATGGATTACTAAAATAGTCTTGAGGATAGTTATTTTGAGCAATACAAATTGAACAAAAAAATAGAAGAGGGATAAGGATTAATCGCATATATGTGGTTTTGTACCAAATGTTTTTTTTTGATTTCTTTTAAAGTAATTTGGTATTGTTGCTAAAATATTAATTTGTGTTGAATACTCAAAAAATAAAACAAAAATCAAGCCATTGTATTGATTATGAGCATTTATAGGTCATTTTAAAATTTTATTGAAAAACAATTGTAATTTATGGCAATGTATGTTAACTTTGTAGAATACCTATTGAAATTTGCAAATGAGTAATATTGAAGATATTGTAGATTCTCTTGAGAATAAAATAAGCAAAATATTACATAAATTAGAGGTTTTAAAACAAGCTAATTCAAAGTTAAAAGAAGAATTAGCTATTTCAGAACAAAATCTTCAAAAGCAAAAGTTGCATACTGCATCTTGGGAAGAAAAATATGAAGCTCTAAAAATTGCAAACTCAATATTAGGTAGTGACGAAAACAAAAGAGAAACTAAGCTTAAAATAAACGCATTAATTAGGGATATTGATCATTGTATTACCCAATTAGCTGATTAATGTAACAAAAATTCAATGTCTGAAAAGCTTAAAATAAAGCTGTCAATAGCTAACAGAGTATATCCTTTAACCATTGATGCAAGTCAAGAAGAAGGATTGCGTAAAGCGGCTAAAAACATTGAAGCAATGATTAAACAATTTGAGCAAAGTTATTCTGTTAGAGATAAACAAGATGTATTGGCTATGTGTGCTTTGCAATTTGCTTCTCAAGTTGAACAGAAATCGATAGATAAAGAAAATGTAAATGAACATGTTGAAGAGAAATTAAAATCTCTTAACAGTTTATTACAGGCTCATTTAATCTCTTAACGTTCTTTAAAATAAACTAAAGTTACTGCCTACATTGGTTATTTTTTTTGATAAACTCAACGTTAATTCTTTAAAAAGGGTGAGTTTAAGTTGTAAAAGCATGCTGCCTTGAGCAGATCCTTGATCAGCTTGTTAGCCCTATACTTGTTTTTAAGGAGTTTATACAAAAATGTTAGACTGGTGTAGGCTTTTTTTATATATAAACTAACTAATTACAATGGAAAACTCAATTATAATGATTGTTATAGGAATCTTAGTAGGCATACTATTAGGCTTTATTATAGCAAAACTACTAGAAAGAAATAATGCTTCAAAACTCATAAAAGGCGCTAAAAAAAGTGCTGCTGCCATTATTAAAGAAGCAAATAGTGAAGGAGAATCAATTAAAAAAGATAAAATTCTTCAAGCTAAAGAAAAATTCATAGAGCTTAAATCTGAACACGAAAAAGTTATTTTAGCACGCGATAAAAAAATTGATGAAGCTGAAAAGCGCACACGAGATAAAGAATCTCAAGTGTCTTCAGAGTTAGCTAAAACAAAAAAAATCAATAGTGATTTAGAAGCTAAAATAAATGATTACGACCATAGATTAGAGATTCTAGATAAAAAGAAAATTGAAATTGACAGATTACATAAAAGTCAAGTTGAGCAATTAGAAGTTATTTCAAGTTTATCTGCTGAAGATGCTAAAGCGCAATTAATAGAATCACTTAAAGGAGAAGCTAAAAATGATGCTATGGCATTTGTGCAATCAGCAGTTGAAGAAGCCAAATTAACAGCGCAGCAAGAAGCCAAAAAAATCATTATTAACACTATTCAACGTATTGGCACAGAAGAAGCTATAGATAATTGCGTATCTGTATTTAATATAGAATCAGATGACGTTAAAGGACGAATTATTGGTCGTGAAGGTAGAAATATTAGAGCTATTGAAGCGGCAACTGGTGTAGAAATTATTGTAGATGATACACCAGAAGCGATTATTTTATCATGCTTTGACTCTGTAAGAAGAGAAATTGCACGGTTGTCATTACATAAATTAGTAACCGATGGTAGAATTCACCCTGCAAGAATTGAAGAAATAGTTCAAAAAACCAAGAAACAAATAGACCAAGAAATTATTGAAGTAGGTAAGCGTACCGTAATTGATTTGGGTATTCATAATTTACATCCAGAACTTATTAAAATGGTTGGTAGAATGAAATACCGTTCTTCTTACGGACAAAACTTATTACAACATTCACGTGAAGTAGCTAAACTTTGTGGTGTTATGGCTGCTGAGTTAGGTTTAAATCCTAAACTAGCTAAAAGAGCAGGATTATTGCATGACATAGGCAAAGTGCCAGATGCAGAAGCAGATATGGAAACACCACATGCTATTTTAGGAATGCAATGGGCTGAGAAATTTGGCGAAATTCCTGAGGTTTGTAATGCCATTGGTGCTCATCATGACGAGATTGAAATGAAATCGTTATTATCTCCAATCATTCAGGTTTGTGATGCTATTTCTGGAGCTAGACCAGGCGCTCGCAGACAAGTTTTAGATAGTTATATTCAACGTTTAAAAGACTTAGAAGATATTGCATTAGGTTTCCAAGGGGTTAAAAAAGCCTATGCTATTCAAGCTGGAAGAGAATTACGAGTAATCGTTGAAAGTGACAGAGTTGATGACCAAAAAGCTGCAGAATTATCATTCAGTATTTCTCAAAAGGTTCAAACAGATATGACGTATCCTGGTCAAGTAAAAGTTACTGTGATTAGAGAAACTAGAGCCGTAAATATTGCTAAATAATTTTAAAGTTAAAAGTTAAAAGTTAAAAGTTAAAAGTTAATTTCACTAACAACTAACAACTAACAACTAACAACTAACAACTAACAACTAACAACTAACAACTAACAACTAACAACTAACAACTAACAACTAACACCTAACACCTAACACCTATTTCCTAGGATGATATTTTTCCACAATTCTTGAGAGATGCCCTTTATCTAAATGCACATAAATTTCTGTGGTTGTAATGCTTTCATGACCTAACATCATTTGAATGGAACGTAAGTCAGCATTATTTTGTAATAAATGTGTAGCAAATGAGTGTCTGAATGTATGTGGAGATATACTTTTTTTTAGGCCAATTTTTTCTGCTAATTGTTTAATGATTGTAAAAATCATAGCCCTTGTTAGTTGTTTTCCGCGTCTGTTTAAAAACAAAGTGTCTTCATAACTAGGTTGAATTTTTAAATGTGTTCTAATTTCTTTTAAATATATATTGATATACTTTTGAGTTGCTTTTAAAATTGGAACAAAGCGCTGTTTATCACCTTTTCCAGTGACTTTTATAAAGCCTTCATCAAAAAACAAATCTGATAGTTTTAAGTTTGTTAACTCACTAACTCTTAAACCACAACCATATAAAGTTTCTAAAATGGCTCTGTTTCTTTCTCCTTCTGGGGTACTTAAATCAATGGCTCCTATTAAGGCGTCAATTTCTTGTTCGCTTAAAGTTTCTGGAAGTTTTCTGCCTATTTTTGGAGATTCAATTAATTCTAGAGGATTAGAATCTCTGTAATCTTCAAAAACTAAAAAACTAAAAAAACTGCGCAATCCAGATATAATTCTTGATTGCGTTCGTTCATTGACAACTTTAGCTATTTCATAAATGAACTGTTGAATAATTTCAGTTGAAATATCTATTGGTGAATTAGAAATAGTATTAGATTCTAAATAGTCAATAAGTTTTTTAACATCAAGCGCATAATTATCAATAGAATTTTTAGATAATCCACGTTCAATTTTCAGAAATAATTTATAATCTTTTAATGCGTTTTGCCATTTCATGAATGTAAAATAGTCAAAAAAAAAAGACCACTTAGTGTGATCTTTTAATTTTTTTTTTTTAATTTTTAAAAATTATCTGTAAGCATGTTAATTAAATCAACAATAGCCCAAATGCCTAAACCACCAATTGTAAGAATAAATAATATATTCCATCCAACAGGTTTTTTGTAATACCATCTATGGGCAGCAAAAGGCCAACCTAAAAAGAACCATAATGCTACACCAACCCATTTGTCTCTAGGAGCTACGGTTGCAATAGGAGTGATAACCTCTACCGAATTGCTTTTTCCAATTTCAGTTGAAGTAGTAGTTGTTGTTACAGTTCTTTTTACAGGAAAAGAAGCATAACTAGTAGAGTAAGTTAAAAACACTACTAATAAAGAAAGTAATAATTTAATTTTCATAATAAATTGATTTATGTTTGTAGCTAATTTAACAAAAAAAAATGATTATTTTAAGAAAAATCTCACTGGTTAGTTTTTTTTTACTGGGTTTTAATTTTTGTTTTTCTCAAAAGCAATACGAGTATTTTGGAGGTATTATGCTTAGTGATTCTATATCAATATCTTATAAAATTATTTTAATAGAAAATAAAGGAGAAGTAAAAGGATATTCAATAACAGATTTAGGTGGTGAGAATGAAACTAGATCAAATATTTTTGGAGAGTATAGCAAAGAAAACAAAGAACTAAGTTTTAGAGAAACGGGAATTGTTTATACAAAGTCAGTTGTCTCTCAGCAAGATTTTTGCTTTATTAATGTTACGGCAAAAGGGTTTTTGTTAGAGAAAACAAAATCTTTTAAAACTAATTTTGTTGGTTTGTTTTCTGATAACACTAAATGCATAGATGGAAAACTTTTTTTAAATACAGCAGAAGAAGTTAATGATAGAATTGATAAGGTTACAAACAAAATTAATAAATCAAAGAAAATCTCTGATAGTATAAAACAAAGAATTAACCCAATTAAAATTATGGATTCTATAAATATGAATATTTTAAGAAAGAACCAAGTTTTAAGTGTTTTCTCAAAAGCTAAAAAAATAAATCTTATAATTTATGACGGTGGTAAAGAAGACGGAGACAGAATATCGATAAAAATTAACGAAAAAATTATTTTAAAATCGTATCAAGCCAATAATATAAAAAAGGTAATACCTATTTTTTTAAATGATAAAAAAACTTCTATTAAAATATTTGCAGATAACGAAGGCTCAATAAAGCCAAATACAATTGTTGTTGAAATTGATGACAATAACAATAAGATAAAAGCACTATCTAATTTGAAGACTGGAGAAACTACACAAATTGATATTTTGAATTCAAAATAATAAATTTTATATCTTTACTTAATGAAAAAACTAATCATCATTAATGGTCCAAATTTAAACTTGCTTGGTAAGCGAGAACCTACCATTTATGGAAGCTTAACATTTATCGAGTTTTTAAATCAAATAAAAAGTAAATATCCAAATATTCAATTAGACTATTATCAATCTAATATAGAAGGAGAACTTATTGATAAACTACAAGAAGTTGGATTTAGTTATGATGGCATTATTTTAAATGCTGCTGCTTATACGCATACATCTGTAGGAATAGGTGATGCTATAAAGGCTATTGAAACTCCGGTTATTGAAGTTCATATTTCAAACACATTTAGCAGAGAAGCGTTTAGACACCAATCTTATATTTCACCAAATGCAAAAGGCGTGATTCTTGGTTTTGGATTACAAAGTTATGAATTGGCTATTCAAAGTTTTTTATAATATACTATTGAGATTCTTAGATAGTTAGATAATTATACAATCATATATCCAACAAAATAAAAGGTTTCAGAATTTCTGAAACCTTTTTAATATCTAAAAATCTAATTAAGTCTAAAAATCTAATAAATCTATAAATGAATGACTTCACCATAAGCATCAGCAACGGCTTCCATTACAGCTTCACTCATAGTTGGATGCGGATGTACTGTTTTTAATACTTCGTGTCCAGTAGTTTCTAATTTTCTACCTAAAACAGCTTCAGCAATCATATCGGTTACACCAGCACCAATCATATGGCAACCTAACCATTCACCATACTTAGCATCAAAAATAACTTTTACAAAACCATCTTTGTTTCCACCAGCACTTGCTTTTCCAGAAGCCGAAAACGGAAATTTACCTACTTTAATTTCAATGCCTTTTTCTCTTGCTTGTTTTTCAGTTAAGCCTACACTTGCAATTTCTGGAGAACAGTAAGTACAACCAGGAATATTTCCATAATCTAAAGCTTCAACATGTTGCCCAGCAATTTTTTCAACACATAAAATGCCTTCGGCAGAAGCTACGTGAGCCAATGCTTGACCAGGCGTTACATCACCTATAGCATAATAACCAGGAATGTTAGTTTCATAGAATTTATTAACTAGTATTTTATCTCTGTCAACAGCAATACCAACATCTTCCAAACCTATATTCTCAATATTTGTTTTAATTCCAACAGCACTTAAAATAATATCGGCTTCAAGAACTTCTTCTCCTTTGCTTGTTTTTACCGTAGCTTTTACTCCAGAACCAGACGTGTCAACTTTAGTAACTTCTGCTGAAGTCATAATATTAATGCCACTCTTTTTAAAAGAACGCTCCAATTGTTTTGATACATCTTCATCTTCTACTGGAACGATGTTTGGTAAATATTCAACGATGGTTACTTCTGTTCCCATAGAATTATAGAAATAAGCAAACTCAACGCCAATAGCACCAGAACCAACTACTATCATTTTCTTTGGTTGTGTTGGTAAGGTCATTGCTTCTCTGTATCCAATTACTTTTTTGCCATCTTGAGGTAAATTTGGTAATTGTCTTGACCTTGCACCAGTAGCCACTATAATATGGTCTGCACTATATTCAGTTCCGTTTACATCAATTTTTTTACCTGGTTTAAGTTTTCCAAAACCTTCAATAACATCAATTTTATTCTTTTTCATTAAGAATTGGACACCTTTACTCATGCCATCTGCAACACCACGACTACGTTTTACAACGGCATCAAAGTCTTTGTCATAATCCTTAACAGATAAACCATAATCTCCTGCATGTTTCAAATATTCAAAAACTTGAGCAGATTTTAATAACGCTTTTGTTGGAATACAACCCCAATTTAAACAAACTCCACCAAGATTTTCTTTTTCAACAATTGCTGTTTTAAAACCTAATTGTGATGCTCTAATAGCTGTAACATAACCGCCAGGACCACTTCCAAGAACAATAATATCGTATTTACTCATGAGAATTATTTAATCATTAAATCAAGCAGCGAATTTACGAAACGTAATTTGAATAAAGAATTTAGAGCCTGATAAATTTGAATCTTTTGTTACCTTTACCTTGCAACTATTAGAATATGAACATACCTAGAACTAGTTTTCCCAGAATTGTTATTATTGGCGGTGGTTTTGCTGGAATTTCTTTAGCTAAAAAATTATCAAAGCAAGAAGTACAAGTTGTATTACTTGACAAGCACAACTATCATACATTTCAACCTTTATTATATCAAGTATCTACAGGTGGTTTAGAACCAGATTCTATAGCATATCCTATTAGAAAAATTCTTAAAAATTATACTAATTTCCATTTTAGATTGGCTCATGTTGAAGAGATAAAACCTTTAACTAATGAAGTGAGTACTGATATTGGAACTTTAAAATTCGACTATTTAGTAATTGCTTCTGGATCTGAAACCAATTATTTTGGTAATTCTGTCATAGAAAAGCATAGCATGGCTATGAAATCTATACCACAATCACTCAATTTACGTAGTTTAATTCTCGAAAATTTTGAAGAGGCCTTATTAACTTCTGATTTGAATGAACGTAATGCCTTAATGAATTTTGTGATTGTTGGTGCTGGCCCAACAGGTGTTGAATTGGCAGGTGCTTTAGCAGAGATAAAAAAAGGAATATTACCCAAAGATTATCCAGATTTAGACACACGTTCTGTTCAAATAAACCTAATTCAATCAAGTGATAGAATCCTTAAAGAAATGAGTGAAAATGCTTCAAAAAAAGCTGAGGTTTTTTTAGAGAATTTAGGCGTCAATATTTGGAAAAATGTACGAGTTACTAATTATAATGGTAAAACAGTTACAACAAACTCTGACTTAACTTTTGAAACCGCCACCTTAATTTGGGCGGCAGGAGTTAAAGGTGCCACTATTAAAGGATTAGATTCTGAAGCGTTTATCAATAGAGGAAACAGAATTATAGTAAACGAATTTAGCCAAATAAAGGGTTGTAATAACATATTTGCAATTGGTGACGTAGCTTGTATGGAAAGTGAAGACTTTCCTAACGGATTTCCTATGATGGCACAACCAGCCATTCAACAAGGACAGCATTTAGGTAATAATTTACTTAGATTGATTGAACAAAAACCAATGACTCCTTTTTTATATAAAGATAAAGGTGCTATGGCTACTATTGGCAGAAACAAAGCAGTAGTCGATTTAAAACACTTTAAATTTCAAGGAGTTTTTGCTTGGTATGTTTGGATGTTTGTGCATTTATTTTTTCTAATAGGTTTTAGAAATAGAGTGGTAGTATTCATCAATTGGGTATATAATTACATTCGTTTTGATAGAGAAGCTAGATTGATAATTAGACCTTATAAAAAGAATCTAAAGGAATAACTTAATTATATTTAAAATAAAGCTCTGATTATCAGATATTTTTATTAAGTTTATAAAATTAACCAACCAATTTATAAACCAAATGAAAAAACATGTCACCATTGCCATGATGATATTTTCTATCGTCATGTTTTCACAAAAGAAAAAAAACGGAACAATTTACAAAGAGCATCCTGCTATTATAGCGGTTGAAGCGATGCAACAAGCCTTTATAAAAGGAGATACAGTTGCAGTAGCAAGCTATTTGGCTGATAATTTTATCTCTATCAATGGGATGAACAATAATCCTGAAGCCAAAGGAACTAACAAAGCTCAGTTTCTAAAAGATTCTGATTTTTGGAGTAAAAACATAGCTTACCTAACAATTTCAAGACAAGGCGAGGCTTATCCAGATGCACTTGAATATGATGGTGATACTGGTCTGTGGGTGCAAACTTGGGATTATATTCGAGGCGTCCACGAGGAAACTGGTGTTAAAATAGATATGCCTGTCCATCGTTTATATGTTGTTAATAAAGACAATAAAATTGCGAGAGAAATTACTTATGATGATGGAACTATTTTTGACAATTTAAGGGAGAGTTTTGTGCCTAGAACTAATGGTAAATTATATAATCATCATGAATATATAAATAAAGTACTTAGGATGGTAGCAGCTTTAGAACATAGTGATGTTGATAAGGCCTTTAGTTTTTTTGCTGAAAATGCAAGGTTTAATAATTTAGATATGGCAAATGGAGAAACCCATAGCGTTGCTGAAGAAAAAGAAGCATTTTTAGGTATGTTAAAAGATTGGGATATCGAAAGAATTGATGTTAGTGGATACCCAGATTATTTAGAATACGAATTAGATAAGGCTAAAGTTGTACAATCTTGGTGGAATTTAAGATTAAAAAGGAAATCAGACGGTAAAAAAGTAAATATTCCTGCAATGTTGGTTCATTATTTTAATGATGAAGGTATGATGACTCGAGAAATGGGATATTATACAACTCGCGCAATGGAAGCTAAATAACATAAATGTAAATTGCCATACAAAAAGTGCTTTGTGAAATTTCACAAAGCACTTTTTAGTTTTAGATAGAAAAGCTACAAATCTTCCGTAAAATGTTTTCGTGTTTTTTCTCTATCAAATTTTTCAGAATTATATTTTAATGACTCTCCTTTAGGAATTGATAAACAATTCCATTGGTTACCTTTAATTAGCTTTCCTAAAAAAACAATTTGGCCAACATGATAGGGGTAATGTGACAATTGACGGTTAATAGCTTCTGTAACGCTATGTCCTTGATTTCTAATGTAGATAAGGGTATTTAAATCGTCTTCTTTTAAAGATTTTAAGGCATTAAAAAAACAAAACCAGCCACTTTCCCAAGTTGCAATAATATCTTCTTTAGAATGGAAAGTATTTATAAATTCATCATCTCTATGTCTCCATTCTTTTTCGCCATCTTCACTTAAAAAGTTAGTCCATCTACTTAGCATATTACCAGCTACATGTTTAACAATAATGGCAATACTATTACAGTTTTCATCACTTTGCCATTGCATTTCATCAAAGTTTAGTTGCTCAAAAGTTTTATCACCCAAACTTTTGTAATATTTAAATTGTTTTATGGCACTATCAAGATAACTATTATTCATCCTTTTTAAAAACTATACTTAAAGAATTTACACAGTAGCGTGTGCCCGTTTTTGTTGGGCCATCATTAAAAACGTGCCCTAAATGCCCACCACAATTGGAGCAAACAATTTCTGTTCTAATCATACCATGTGATTTATCAAGAATATACTCAACAGTACCTTTTATAGATTCATCAAAACTTGGCCAACCACAATGGGCATCAAACTTGCTGTCACTCTCAAATAATTGCTGATGGCATCCAGCACACACATACGTACCATTTTCAAAATGAAGATTGTATTTTCCAGAATGTGGTCGTTCTGTTCCTTTATTTCTTAAAACCCAAAACTGTTCTTCAGAAAGTTGGTTTTTCCATTCTTCATCGGTTTTTTCTATTTTGTATTTACTCATTTTTAGGTATAAATTTTAATGCAACACCATTAATACAGTGGCGTAATCCTGTTGTTTTTTTAGGACCATCATTAAATACATGACCCAAATGTCCGCCACAAACGGCACAATGTTCTTCTATGCCGTAATAATAATTAGAACCGCTTAAAAAAGCCACATTGCCTTTTATTTCTTTATCAAAACTTGGCCATCCAGAACCAGAATCGTATTTATGTTCACTAAGAAATAATGGTGTATTGCATGCAGCACAAACATACGTCCCCTGTTGATGATTTTTATTTAATGAACTTGAAAAGCGTCTTTCTGTACCTTGCTCTCTTAAAACGTAATACTGCTCAGGTGTTAATTGTTTTTTCCATTCAGAATCTGTTTTAGTAATGGTAATTCCTTTTGTTTCTTCTTGATTCTTTTTTTGGGCATTACTATTACAACTAAAACTACTTATAATAACTATTAAAATTATAAACTTTTTCATTTTTTGCTGTGTGATTATGTTTTTTATTAAGTCGAAATTAATTACGAAACATAACATCTATATAAAAACGTAAATTTTAAAAAATAAAAATAAAATTGTGTAAAAAAATTACAATTTGATTTTTGTATTTTTATAAAAAATTAAAATCAACTTCTCATGAAATTAAAAATAGTTATAATTACATTAGTCGCTACAATTATTTTGGTAGCATGCGCCACTAATCCATTTACGGGAAAACAAACCATGGCTTTGCCTGGAACAGAAAATAGTTCTTTATTTCCAACAGCATTTGCTCAATATAATCAATTTTTATCTGAAAATAAAGTTATAAAAGGAACTGCTGATGCCGCTATGGTAACCAAAGTAGGTCAAAAAATAGCAGTAGCCGCAGAACGCTGGTTAAATGCCAATGGACATGTTGGTTATTTAAATGATTATAAATGGGAATATAATTTAGTTGATGATAAAACGGTAAATGCTTGGTGTATGCCAGGTGGAAAAATAGTAGTGTATACTGGTATTTTACCAATTTCTAAAAGTGAAGCTGGATTAGCTGCTATTATGGGTCATGAAGTGGCACATGCCTTAGCTAATCACGGACAACAACGCATGAGCGCAAGTATGTTACAACAAATTGGAGCCGTAGGGTTAAATGTTGCTTTGCAGGATAATAAAAATTTAGGACTTTTTAATCAAGCTTATGGTATTGGAACGCAAGTAGGAGGCATGTTACCATTTAGTAGAAACCATGAAACAGAAGCAGACTCTATAGGATTAATTTTAATGTCGATTGCTGGTTACAACCCTGATGAAGCGGCAGAGCTTTGGAAGCGTATGAGCGCAAATAGTGGCGGACAAGCGCCTCCAGAATTGCTAAGCACGCATCCATCCAACGATTCTAGAATTGCTAATTTAACAGCATTAGCTCCAAAAGCTAAAGAGGAAGCTAAAAAATTTGGCGTAACATCGTTTAAATAATAATTTAACTTTTCGTTTAAAATATTTGTTTACTTTAGAAGCTGCTATAAAAGCAGCTTTTTTATTATGGATGAATTAGAAAAAGGAAGTAAAAAACTTCTTAACGCTTGGGCTTTTTATGATTGGGCAAATTCAGTTTATACGCTAACCATAGCCTCATCAATTTTTCCTATTTTTTATTCGGCATTATTTCTGTCTGAAATTAAAACCGTTCATGCTTTTGGTTTTGATTTTAAGAGTACTGCTTTAATAACGTTTGTAACTGCTTTTACATTTTTGGTGGTCACGTTTACCTCACCTATATTGTCTGGTATTGCCGATTATGTAGGTAATAAAAAGAATTTCATGAAATTTTTCTGTTACTTAGGTGGTACAGGTTGTATTGGCTTATACTGGTTTAGTTTAGACCATATTTATATAAGTATTTTGTGTTATTTCATGGGATTAATAGGGTATTGGGGAAGTTTAGTTTTTTATAACTCTTATTTGCCAGATATAGCGTTTCCAGAACAACAAGACAGCGTGAGTGCCAAAGGATTTTCTTTTGGGTATATAGGAAGTGTTATTTTACTTATTGTTAATTTGATAATGGTGATGAGTCAGGATGATGGAGAATCTAAAATGCAAATGATGCGATATTCATTTGTTACTGTAGGAATATGGTGGGTTTTATTCAGTCAATATTCATTTTATTTTTTACCTAAAGGAACATCGGCAGGCCATAAAGTGACTAAAGATGTTGTTTTTAATGGCATACGAGAATTAAGGCAAGTTTGGAAAGAGTTAAAGAAAAATTTAAGATTAAAAAGATTTTTAAATGCATTTTTTGTCTTTAGTATGGCGGTACAAACCATTATGTTGGTAGCAGTTTATTTTGGAGAAGAAGAAATAGCTTGGGCTAGTGATAGCGAAAAAACAACGGGTTTAATTATTAGTATTTTAGTGATTCAATTAGTTGCCATCATTGGAGCCATTATAACCTCAAGATGTTCTTCAAAATATGGGAACATTAAAACATTGATTGTTGTTAATTTTGTTTGGATGTTTATGTGTTTTTATGCCTATTTTATGATTACACCTATTCAGTTTTATATAGCAGCTTCTTTAGTAGGCTTGGTTATGGGTGGCATTCAATCATTAGCAAGATCAACCTATTCAAAATTTTTGCCAGAAACCGAAGATACCACATCGTATTTTAGTTTTTATGATGTTGCTGAAAAAATTGGAATCGTTATAGGTATGGTCATTTTTGCAACGATTGACCAAATTACGGGAACCATGAGAAATGGCATTCTATTTTTAGTTTTATTCTTTTTAGTTGGTATTATTTTATTGTTTAGAGTCCCAAAAGAACAGAGAAATTAAACCAAAAAACGACCCTTTTAAGAGTCGTTTTATTGGATTGATGAAAGATTGATTTTTTATTGATTTTATGATTTTCCTTGATAAGTAATATCTCCAGAACCTGCAACTTTAGTATCTTCAGTTTTTGGGTTTCCTTTGTATTGAATATCTCCAGAACCAGCAACTCTAGCTTTAAAAGTTCCATTACAAACTACTTTTGCATCACCAGAACCTGTAACTAAAACATCTGTATCTATAGTTTCTAAATCTGTGCCATTAAAGTTTCCAGAACCAGTTACAATAGCTTCCAGCGCGTTTGTAGTTCCCTTTAATGTAACATCACCAGAACCTGTAACACTTCCTTTTGTGTTAGATGTTTTTATGTTAAGAACCACATCGCCAGAACCTGTTAATGAAACATCTAAGTCATTTGAAGTTAACAAATCTTCATTCCATAAATCGCCCGATCCTGTTAGTGATATGTTATTAATATCTTTAAAAGGGATGGTTATTTTTATGCCTTTATTCCAACTGGTTTTTAAATTCATATTGTCTTTTTCTTTCACAATTAAGGTATTGTTTTTAACTTCTATTGTTATGTATTCAAGTAAATTTTCTTCACCTTCAATTTTAATGGTTCCTTCGGTTCCATTCACTAAGATATAATTAAAAGAACCACTGCATTTTATGCCATCATACTCAGATGTGGTTTTTGTAATGGTTGTTACCTGACCGTTTCCTTTAATTGATTTGCCCCATTGTGCGTATGAACTAGTAGTTAATAAAATGGAAGCTACAATAATGACTGCCTGTTTTTTGATTAATGTTTTCATAGGTGATATTTATTTGTTGATGATTAATTTCTATTAAAAGTTACATTGCCATAATCAGAGTTGATTTTAACTAAATTTGAAGTACTGCTCGTACCGTAATAACCATAATAATAGTTGTTAGTTGTAGTAATATTCTTTTTTGTAAATTCAAAACCATTAGTGTTTCTTAAAGAACTGTAAGCTGTGCTAATATCAAATTTGAAATGATATTCAGGATGATATCCTATGGTAATGCCTAAATAATCAGATTCTATATTAAGGTTTCCAGCATTGGCGGTCATTTGATCAATTTTAAGTGATCCATAATCTCCTTTGATACTTACATTTTTATAAACGTCACCTAAACGCATGGTTAAATAATCTCCATTTCCTGTAACATTGTTTAGTTTATTAATGTTTACAGAACCATAATCACAATTAAAATTAACATCTTCAGCTATTTCAATAATTGATTTTGTATAGTCTGCGTTCACATCTAGTTTTTTAGTTTTTGCTACTGTGAAGCCACTGTAATCGGCATTAATTTTTCCACTATTTATAAACTCAAAATAACAGTTACTTGTATAATCAAATGATAGGATATTGTTTTCAGCCATAAGTTCTTTAGTGGTTATTTTTCCGTAATCACAGTTTATGGTTGCTTTTCCTTCAAGTTTATCTAAGTTAATGCTTCCGTAATCATTAGTTAAATCGACACTATTGGTTATGGGTAGTTTTACAACATAATTAATTTCCATGTTTATGTTGTTATTACTTCCCCAGTTCCACCATGATTTTTTATCATTATTAAAAACTGTTTTGGCATCAACTAAGTTTGAAGTTGCGTTAAAATTTACGGTGATATCATCAAGTTTTTTTTGCACTTTTTCTTCATCATTTCCACTAACTTTTATATTAACTTCTATGGATATTTTGTTACCGCTATAGGTAATAATATTAAGGTTTCCGTAGCTGTTATCAATTTTTAAAAGGGCATGACTGCTAACTGTATATTCCTTTTTAATGGTTTTTTCTTTATTATATTTTCCCTTTGAAATGTCGCTGGCAAAAATTATAGCGGGCATTAAAAACAGTATTAAGGCTGTTTTATATAGTATTTGAGTTTTCATTTTTATTTTGTTTAAGTTGTTTTACATGTTCTATAGTATTCATAACATTTTTTAAAATATCTATTCGGGTTTGAAAGTTTGTAATCATGGCATAAATAACGCGTTTATCATCACCACTTTCTGTTAAATCAATTTTCAACGATTCGTATTCTTTTTCCAAAATGTTCATTTGTTTTAAAGCATCATTAATGAGTATTTCTGTTTCTGAAGTTCGTTCATTATTAAGTTTTACTAATGCTTCTGAAATGGTTGAAGTAAAGAAGGTTTCAGTTTGTGACATTTCTGGTGACACACTTGCTAAATCTTTAACATTGTTGCTAGGTTTTAGTAATGTAAACACACTGAAACAAATGACTACGGAGGCAGCTATACTTAAGAATGGTTTCCAGAAATTTACATTATTTGAAGTGTGTTTACTGTTTTCAGAATTTTGATTTTTTAGTTTTGATAAAAACCGTTCTTGATGCCCAATATTTGGGTTTTCAACATCAAAATCTGAACGTAATTCTTCAAATAGATTGTCAATAGTATCTTTTTTCATCTTTCTTTTTTTAAACTACTAGTTCTAATTTTTGTCTTAAACTATCTTTAGCTCGAGATATCATGGTTCTGCAGTTAGCTTGTGAAATGTTTAAAATATCACAAATTTCATCATAATCATATCCTTCAATAAGGTGAAGTGTTAAACAAATTTGATAATTCTCCTTGAGTGTTTTCATAGTTTCTAAAACCTGCTTTACTTTTAGGTTAGTAAAATCTGAACTATCTATACCTTCTGTTGCATCTTCAACTTTATAAATCACATGATCAATAGGAACGTTGTTGTATTTACTATTTTTTTTGTAATGGTAAATACTGTTGTTAATAACAATTCGTTTTAACCAAGGGCCAAATGTTTTGGCATCTTTTAGACTCTCCAATTTTGTGAACGCTAACAAAAAGGAGTCTTGCATAATGTCTTCTGCTTCAAAACTGTCTTTAACAATTCTTAAAGAAGCATTGTACATGGCCTTATAATACCTGTTGTAGACTTCCAACTGCGCCGTTTGGTTGCCAGACATACATAATGCTATAAGTTGTTCAATATTTAGCTTGGTTAGCGTCATTAAAGCAAATTGTTATTATAAAGATTGTTGCATTACATTTTTGTTACACTTTTTCAAAAAAAAATCCCACATTAAATTTAATGTAGGATTTTTGGCTTGTTTGAGATTTTAAAAATTATGATTCTTTGGGTTTTTCAGCTTTCTCAATTTTAATATTAAGCTCTTGAGAAGTTTCATCTAAATCAATAATAATGTTATCACCATCTTGGACATGCGATGTTATAATTTCTTCGGCTAAAGCATCTTCAATATATTTTTGAATAGCGCGTTTTAATGGTCTGGCTCCGTATTGTTTATCAAAACCTTTCTCAGCTATATAATCTTTAGCATTTTTACTTAAATTTAAATTGTAGCCTAAGTCTTTAATTCTTAACAGAAGCTTTTCAAGTTCGATATCAATAATTTTATTGATGTCTCCTTTTTCTAAAGCATTAAACATAACAACATCATCAATTCTGTTTAAAAATTCAGGTGCGAATGATTTTTTTAAAGCATTTTCTATAACACTTTTTGTGTTTTCATCTTCTTGAGCTTTTTGTGATGCGGTTCCAAAACCTATACCTGTTCCAAAATCTTTAAGTTTTCTAGCACCAATATTAGATGTCATGATAATAATAGTATTTCTAAAATCAATTTTTCGTCCAAGACTATCTGTTAAAAAGCCATCGTCTAGTACTTGAAGCAACATATTAAAGACATCTGGATGTGCTTTTTCAATTTCATCCAATAACAGAACAGCATAGGGTTTACGTCTAATTTTCTCTGTTAATTGCCCGCCTTCTTCATAACCAACATATCCTGGAGGAGCACCTACTAATCTTGAAATAGCAAATTTTTCCATGTATTCGCTCATATCAATTCTAACAAGGGCTTCTTCACTATCAAATAACTCTCTTGATAATACTTTAGCTAATTGGGTTTTACCAACACCTGTTTGACCTAAAAATATAAACGAACCAATGGGCTTGTTTGGGTCTTTTAATCCAGCTCTGTTACGTTGAATTGCTTTTACAACCTTAGCAACAGCTTCGTCTTGACCAATCACTTTTCCTTTGATAAGTTTTGGTAATTCTGCCAGTTTATTAATTTCGGTTTGAGCAATTCTATTAACGGGAATTCCAGTCATCATAGAAACCACATCAGCTACATTATCTTCTGTTACAATTTCACGGTGTTGTTTGGTATCTTCTTCCCATTTATCTTGAGCCATTTGAAGTTCTTTTTCAATGCGTTTTTCATCATCTCTTAACTTCGCAGCTTCTTCATATTTTTGTTTTTTTACTACTAAATTTTTAGTTTCCTTGACTTCTTCTAGCTGTCTTTCTAAATCAAGAATTTGCTTTGGAACTTCAATGTTAGTAATGTGAACACGAGACCCAGCTTCATCTAAAGCATCAATAGCTTTGTCTGGTAAAAAGCGTTCTGTCATGTAACGATTGGTTAATTTTACACAAGCTTCAATAGCTTCAGGTGTATAATCAACATTATGATGGTCTTCGTATTTTCCTTTAATGTTATTTAAAATTTCAATAGTTTCTTCAACCGTAGTTGGCTCTACAATGACTTTTTGAAAACGACGTTCTAATGCGCCGTCTTTTTCTATGTATTGTCTGTATTCATCAAGAGTTGTAGCACCAATACATTGAATTTCTCCACGTGCTAAAGCCGGTTTAAACATGTTTGAAGCATCTAGGCTTCCAGTGGCGCCACCAGCACCAACAATGGTATGAATTTCGTCAATGAATAAAATAACATCATCATTTTTTTCAAGCTCGTTCATTACCGCTTTCATACGTTCTTCAAACTGTCCGCGGTATTTTGTTCCGGCAACCAAACTGGCTAAATCTAAAGTAACCACACGTTTATTAAAAAGAATTCTTGATACTTTTCTTTTTATAATTCTAAGCGCTAATCCTTCAGCAATGGCAGATTTACCAACACCAGGCTCACCTATTAAAAGTGGGTTATTTTTTTTACGTCTGCTTAAAATTTGAGAAACCCTTTGGATTTCTTTTTCACGACCAACAACTGGATCTAATTTACCTTCTTCAGCTAATGCTGTTAAATCTCTTCCAAAATTATCTAAAACAGGGGTTTTAGACTTTTTGTTGGTTTTGTTTGCTGGAGCATTAAAAAGATTGTCTTTTGTGGTGTCATCATCATGAGTTGAGTCATCATCTTGAAATGATTCAGACTTGGGTTCTATATAATTATTGTCGTTAGTAATCATAGATTTAAATTGTTCTTTTACGTTGTCATAATCAACTTTTAGCTTATTTAAAAGCTTGGTAGTAGGGTCATTTTCATTTCTTAAAATACATAATAATAAATGAGCTGTATTTATTGAGGTACTTTGAAATAATTTGGCTTCTAAAAATGTTGTTTTTAAAGCACGTTCTGCTTGTCTTGTTAAGTGTAAATTCTTTTTTTGATTAGAAGTTACAGATGTATTTGGGTTGGCAGGGCTTAATATTTCAACCTTTCGCCTTAAATGATTTAAATCAATTTCTAAGGCATTTAAAATATCAATGGCTTTCCCGTTTCCGTCACGTAAAAGGCCAAGCATTAAGTGCTCAGTACCAATAAAATCATGGCCTAAGCGCAAGGCTTCTTCTTTGCTGTAAGCAATTACATCTTTAACTCTGGGTGAAAAATTATCGTCCATAATAGGTTCCTTTCTGCATTAAAAGTAATAAAACAATTTAGTAAAGACAAAAACTATACCTTAAATTGTCTGTAAGTTGCTAATAGACAAAAAAAACTTTATAAAATCAAAATATTTAAATGCATACTTATCAACGAAAATTATAGTGTAAATTGTTAATAAAAAACACTAAAAAAATGGCTTAAATGTCCTGCCATAACTCACGAAATAGTTATCTTAGCACGTTTGTAATTTTCAATAAAATAACTAATTAAATATATATGGCTGAAGGAGAAAAACTTATTCCAATTAACATAGAAGATGAAATGAAATCGGCTTACATTGATTATTCAATGTCAGTCATTGTGTCACGTGCTTTACCTGATGTAAGAGACGGTTTAAAGCCAGTTCATAGACGTGTTCTTTTTGGAATGTATGAATTAGGCGTTAGAGCAAATACAGCACACAAAAAATCAGCAAGAATAGTAGGGGAAGTTTTAGGTAAATATCACCCACATGGAGATACCTCAGTTTATGACGCTATGGTTCGTATGGCTCAAGAATGGAGTTTAAGATATATGCTTGTTGATGGACAAGGTAACTTTGGATCTGTAGATGGTGATAGTCCAGCAGCCATGCGTTATACTGAAGCGCGTATGCGTAAAATATCTGAAGACATGTTGGCAGATATTGACAAAGAAACGGTAGATCACCAGTTAAATTTTGATGATACTTTAAATGAGCCAACCGTATTACCAACCCGTATTCCTGGACTTTTAGTAAATGGCGCATCAGGTATTGCTGTAGGTATGGCAACCAATATGCCACCTCATAATTTATCTGAAGTGGTTGACGGTATTGTTGCCTATGTTGATAACAATGATATTGAAATAGATGAATTAATTAAGCACGTAAAAGCACCAGATTTTCCAACTGGCGGAACTATTTATGGATATGATGGCGTAAAAGAAGCCTTTAAAACAGGTCGTGGACGGGTTATTATGCGTGGTAAAGCCAATATTGAAGAAGTCAATGGTCGTGAGTGTATCATAGTTACTGAAATACCTTATCAAGTTAATAAAGCAGACATGATTAAAAAAACTGCTGATTTAGTAAATGATAAAAAACTTGATGGTATTGCAACCATACGTGATGAATCTGATAGAAATGGAATGCGTATAGTTTATGTATTAAAGCGCGATGCCATTCCAAACATTGTTTTAAACAAATTATATAAATTTACTCAATTACAATCTTCATTTAGTGTAAATAATATTGCTTTAGTAAAAGGTCGCCCACAATTATTGAATCTAAAAGACATGATTCATTATTTTGTTGAGCACAGACATGAAGTTGTTGTTAGAAGAACCACTTACGAATTAAGAAAAGCACAAGAAAGAGCTCATATTTTAGAAGGTTTAATCATCGCTTCAGATAATATAGACGAAGTTATTGCCATTATTAGAGCCTCATCAAATGCCGATGAAGCCCGTGAAAAATTAATGGTTCGCTTTGAATTATCAGAAATTCAAGCAAAAGCCATTGTTGAAATGCGTTTGCGTCAACTTACAGGTTTAGAACAAGATAAGCTAAGAAGTGAGTATGAAGAATTGATGAAAACCATTGAAGACTTAAAAGATATTCTTGATAAAAAAGAACGTCGAATGGAAATCATTAAGCAAGAACTTATCGAAGTAAAAGCTAAATATGGTGATGAACGTCGTTCTATTATAGAATATTCTGGAGGCGATTTTAGTATTGAAGATATGATTGCCGATGAAAAAGTAGTCATTACTATTTCTCACGCAGGATATATTAAACGTACGTCCCTTTCAGAATATAAAACACAAAGTAGAGGCGGCGTTGGACAAAAAGGGTCAACCACCAGAAATGAAGACTTCCTAGAACACTTATTTATAGGTTCAAACCACCAATATATGCTGTTCTTCACACAAAAAGGAAAATGTTTCTGGATGCGAGTCTATGAAATCCCTGAAGGAAGTAAAACTTCAAAAGGTAGAGCTATTCAAAATTTAATAAATATTGAGCAAGATGACGCTGTTAAAGCCTTTATATGTACTCAAGATTTAAAAGATGAAGATTACATAAACAGTCATTATGTTATTATGGCTACTAAAAATGGTCAAGTTAAAAAGACTTTATTAGAGCAATATTCTAGACCAAGAACCAATGGAATCAATGCCATTACCATTAAAGAAGATGATATCTTGCTAGAAGCAAGATTAACTACAGGCGAAAGCCAAGTTATGTTGGCATTAAAATCTGGAAAAGCCATTCGATTTGAAGAAGCTAAAACCAGACCAATGGGTAGAAGTGCTTCAGGAGTTAGAGGAATTACGCTTGCAAACTCAAAAGACGAAGTCATTGGTATGGTTACCATTGAAAATCCACTAGAAGAATCTGTTTTAGTAGTGTCTGAAAACGGATATGGTAAACGTACCTATATTGATGACCCAGAAGATGGAGAACCAGTTTACAGAATTACAAATCGTGGAGGAAAAGGTGTAAAAACTATTTCTATTACTGAAAAAACAGGAAATTTAGTTGCTATTAAAAATGTGACAGATAATGATGATTTAATGATTATTAATAAATCAGGAATTGCCATTCGTATGTCTGTAAAAGATTTAAGACTCATGGGAAGAGCCACTCAAGGTGTAAAATTAATAAACCTTAGAAATGGCGATTCTATTGCAGCAGTTGCTAAAGTAATGCCTGATGATGAGGTCGAAGAAACAAGTTTGGACTCTATTGAAACCATTGAAAATAATGATGAGTTGACAGATGGCACAACTCTTGATAACAACCCAGAAGAAAACAATTAATACATTAACAAATCTAAAATTATTTAAAATGAAAAATCAATTAGTTATAGCTTTAGCACTTTTGATAAGCACATTTTCGTTTGCTCAGAAAAAAGAGTTAAAGGCTGTTGAAAAAGCTTTAAAAAGCAGTAATTACTCTGAAGCAAAAGCAGGTTTAACTCAAGTTGAGTCTATGCTATCAGGGTTAGACGACAAAACTAAATCTCAATATTACTTCTTTAATGCTCAAGCGCTTTATGCTAACGGTGCTGGCTCTAATGTTGATATTGATAAAGCTTTAGAAAGTTTAGAAAATGTAAAAGAAGGTTATCAAGTCGAAGTAGCTCAGTTAAAGCAAGATATGGTTAGTAATTTCTTAACTAAGGGAAATGCCGCTTACGAAAAAAATGACTATGGAATTGCATCAAATGATTTTGAACGTGCCTACAGAGTTTCTACTAAAGACACATCTTATCTATATTATGCAGCTGCAACCGCAGTAAACATACCTGATTATGACAGAGCTTTGGTTTTGTATAAAGAACTAAAAAATTTAGGATATACAGGTGTAGAACAACAATACTTTGCAACCAGTATTGAAACTCAAAAAGAAGAACTTTTTCAAAATAAAAGCTTAAGAGATATATCAGTAAAAGCTAAAACACACATTAAACCAGAAGACCGTAAATCTGAATCTAAAAAAGCAGAAATTGTAAAAAACATAGCCCTTATTTATATAAGTAAAGAAGATAATGACAATGCCTTAGCAGCTATGAAAGAAGCAAGAGCAGAAAGTCCAGATGATATTAATCTATTACTATCAGAAGCTAATATTTATTATAAAATAGGAAATATTGAAGAGTTTAAAAACTTATTGCAATTAGCAACAACTAAAGATCCAAAAAATCCTGAATTGCAATACAATTTAGGGGTAATTGCTTCAGAATCTGAACATCCAGAAGAAGCTATGGCATACTACAAAAAAGCCATTGAACTAGATCCAAAATACGTTAACGCATACATAAATAGTGCGGCATTAGTTTTAAATAAAGAACAAGCTTTAATTGAAGAAATGAATGGATTAGGAACTTCAAAAAAAGATGATTTACGTTACGAAGAATTAAGACTTTTACGTCAACAAATATACAAAGATGCCGTACCTTATTTAACGGAAGCTTATAAAATTGATGATCAAAATTTGAGTGCTGCAAAAACTTTAATGAATATTTATAGTGTTCTAGGAGAAACAGCAAAATATAATGAAATGAAAGCTAAAGTAGATGTGCTTGAAGCTGCTGGTAACTAACTAACAATCTTGATACATTTTAAAAGCCGCTTTTAGCGGCTTTTTTTATATCACTTTTTTAATAACCCTAAGCTTATGGGTATGTATTTTCTGGTCAACATTGTAAATTCCAGAATGATCTAAACGGTCAATTCTTACCTTTCCATGAACATGAATAATATAATTGTCTTGCATAATAAGACCAACATGAACAATTTTTCCTTCATTGTCATCAAAAAAGGCTAAATCACCTGGTTCACTTTCTTCAATAAAACTTAAAGCTTCACCTTGAGTTGCTTGTTGATGTGCATCACGTAAAAGATGGTAGCCATTAAGTTTATAAACCATTTGAGTAAATCCAGAACTATCAATACCAAAAGGACTTTTTCCGCCCCAAAGATGTGGACTATTTAAATATAAAAAAGCTGTTTGAATAATATGGCTTTTAGGTTTTTTGCCTTCCACAATTTGACCATCGTGCGAATGATTTAAAATAGATAAGCCATTTAATGAAGAGCCCAATAATATGGGATATAATTGATGATGGTCATCTTCTACAAACTCAACTAAATCAATAGATAGTTTTGGAGTAGATTTATCTAATTTTTTATACTGATTTTCATCAATTTCAAGATATTGTTTATTATCTATCCAGCCTTCAAACGAGTCAAATGCAAGTCTAATTTTACTCCATTTTTTTTGTTTCTCAAGAACTTTAAAAAAGTCGCCATAAAGCAACTGAGAAATTAACTCGCTTTTATCAGAAGATTCTAATCTTAAAGGAACAATGCTTAATTGACAAATTCCGTATTGCATTCAATAAAAATTAAAGACGTTCAATAACAATTGCAGAAGCACCACCACCACCATTACAAATAGCAGCGGCTCCAATTTTGCCATTGTTTTGTTCTAAAACGTTTAATAAAGTTATAATAATTCTTGCGCCAGAACATCCAAGCGGATGACCAAGGGATACAGCGCCTCCGTTAACATTTACTTGGCTATCATTTAATCCTAAAATTTTCATATTGGCTAAACCTACTACAGAAAAGGCTTCATTAAATTCAAAATAATCGACATCATTTAATGTAAGGTTAGCCTTTTTTAAGGCTTTAGGTAGTGCTTTTGCAGGAGCGGTTGTAAACCATTCAGGCTCATGAGCAGCATCAGCATATCCTTTTATAGTTGCAAGAGGTTTCAATCCTAATTCTATAGCTTTTGCTTTGCTCATTAAAACTAACGCCGCTGCACCATCATTTATAGTTGATGCGTTGGCAGCAGTTACGGTTCCATCTTTAGTAAATGCAGGTCTAAGCTCGGGTATCTTGTTAATATTAACATTGGTATATTCTTCATCTTTGCTAACTAAAACAGGTTCTCCACGACGTTGAGGTACTTTAACAGGCACAACTTCATTAGTAAATTTACCAGCATTCCATGCAGCTTCAGAGCGTTTATACGATTGAATGGCGTAGGCATCTTGGTCTTCTCTAGAGAAACCGTATTCTGTTGCACAGGCATCAGCACATACTCCCATCGCATTTTGATCATAGGCATCAACCAATCCATCACTTTGCATCCCATCAATCAATGACGTTGGGCCAAATTTTGTGCCATTTCTAGCATATAAATAATGAGGTATTAAGCTCATGTTTTCCATACCACCAGCCACAATAATATCTGCATCACCAATTGCTATAGATTGAGCTGCTAGCATGACTGATTTCATGCCTGAAGCACAAACTTTGTTTATAGTTGTACAAGGAACTGTATTAGGTATTCCAGCATAAATAGCCGCTTGTCTGGCAGGAGCTTGGCCTACACCAGCTTGCACCACATGACCCATAAAAACTTCTTGAACAAGTTCTGGGTTTAAACTTATTTTGTCTAAAGCACCCTGAATTGCAATAGCTCCTAATTTAGAAGCAGATACAGTTGATAAAGATCCTAAAAAACTACCTATTGGCGTTCTAACTGCAGATACAATAACGACTTCTTTGCTCATTTTTTTGATGTTTAATTAGCTCGAAGCGAAAATAATCATTTTTTAGTAGAAATTAGAACGATTACTCCATTATAAAAAATCAAAAAAGCTTATATTTTATTACATTTGAAAACCTTTAAAATTGAAATGTCAGACATCATAAATAAATTATACAGAAATCATTCCTTAATCTACAAAGGATTGTTATTTATATGTACAACTTTTTTAATAGTGTATTTGTTTCCAAAAACAGGAAAATTCAAGTATAATTTTGAAAAAGGAAAACCATGGCAATCAGAAAATTTATATGCGCCCTTTAATTTTGCAATTAAAAAGTCAAATGAAGAGATAGAAGCTGAAAAGAAAACAATTTCAGACCAAGCTACACTCTTTTTTAATGTAGATGTTTCTATTGAAAACGAAATTAAAAGGTTATATGTAAATCAATTTAAAACTGTTTTTTCAGATTCATTACCTAGAATAGAACACAATATTTTATTTAAAGCTGGTGAAAAAATTATTGATGAGTTGTATCTTTTTGGTATTTTAAGTGAAAACTATAATTTTCCCGATACTAAAACAGTTGTTATTTTAGAAGATAGAATTGAAAAGCACACAGCAAAATATGCCAATTTAATTCATCAAGAACAGGTTACTGCGGTTATTAATAAAGTGTTAGTTGAACAAAAATTAAGTAACTTTAAAAAGGAGTTTACCGCTTTATTTTTTGATTTAATTCAGCCTAATTTAACATATGATAAATCATTTACAGAAAAAGTTTTAAAAGAAGATTTAGATAAAATTGCGTATTCTCGTGGCAGTATTGAAAAGGAAACTTTAATTATCTCAAAAGGAGAAATTATTGAGCGTGATAAATATCAAATTTTACAATCTTTAAAATCTGAATACGAATCACAGGTTTGGAGTGCATCAAACTATAATTGGATACTATTTGCATACACCTTATTGGTGTCTTTAGCACTATTAATGCTACTCTTATTCCTAAGAAAATATAGATTGGATGTATTTGAAAACAACACCAAAGTAACCTTTATTTTCTTCAATATATTTTTAATGGTACTCATAACAACCTTAGTGGTTAATTATAGTTCAAAATATATTTATGTGGTTCCTATTTGTATTTTACCATTAGTATTTAAAGCTTTTTTTGATGCACGTTTAGGCTTGTTTGCACACGTTATAACCGTTTTGCTATTAGGGTCTATTGTACCCAATAGCTATGAGTATATGTTTCTTCAAATTATAGCAGGTATTGTAACTATTTTAACGGTTTCAGAATTATATAAGCGTGCTAATTTATTTATTTCGGTAGGTCAAATTACTTTAATTTATATTGTTGCTTATTTTGCTTTTTTTGTCATTCACGAAGGAAGTATTGAAACTATTAAATGGGAAACCTTTATTTGGTTTATTTTATGCGGACTTGCAACGTTGTTTGTTCAGCCTCTTATTTATATTTATGAAAAACTGTTTGGATTAGTGTCCGATGTATCACTTTTAGAATTATCAGATACAAATACTAAATTGCTAAAAGAACTGTCAAATAAAGCGCCAGGAACCTTTCATCATTCCTTAAATGTTGCTAATCTTGCCGAATCTTGTGCAAACGAAGTAGGAGCCAATGCTATGCTAATTAGAGTTGGTGCTTTATATCATGATATAGGAAAAATGAAAAACCCTACCTATTTTATCGAAAACCAATCAACAGGTATCAATCCACACGATGAGTTATCTTCAAAAGAAAGCGCCCGTATTATTATAGATCATGTGATTGCTGGTATTGAAATAGCTAAAAAATATAATTTACCAGATAGAGTTATTGATTTTATTAGAACCCACCATGGAACATCTATGGTTTATTATTTTTACATCAAAGAAAAGGAACTAGAACAAGGAGTAGATAAATCTGATTTTAGTTACTTAGGGCCAAAACCATTTAGTAAAGAAACAGCCATTTTAATGATGTGTGACAGTGTTGAAGCAGCCTCTAAAAGTTTAAAAGAGCCTACATCAAGCAAAATTGACGCTTTTGTTGAAAACATTATAAATAAGCAAATAGAAGATGGACAATTTTTAAATGCTAATATCACGTTTAAAGAAATTCAATCCATAAAAAAAGTGCTAAAACACAAGCTTGCAAATATTTACCATTTAAGAATTGAATACCCTGAATAATTTTTTTAAAAAACTAAATAAATAGTTGTGTTCTTAAAGATGATACATTACATTTGCAACCGCAATTTTATTGCACAAGTTCATTATAATTAGGAGAGGTGCCAGAGTGGTAATGGAGCAGATTGCTAATCTGTCGACGGGTAACTGTCGCCAGGGTTCGAGTCCCTGTCTCTCCGCAAATTAAATGATAACCAATTCGGGGTGTAGCGTAGCCCGGTTATCGCGCCTGCTTTGGGAGCAGGAGGTCGCAGGTTCGAATCCTGCCACCCCGACAAAATAGAGTTACTGGTCGCGTAGCTCAGTTGGATAGAGCATCTGCCTTCTAAGCAGACGGTCACAGGTTCGAATCCTGTCGCGATCACTAAACGGGACAAATTCTTAATATTAGGATTGTCCCGTTTTTCATTTCTTCCAAAACCCTTATAAACACTGGATATTTTTAAAAGCAGGGGATTGATATCAGCGGTTTGAACTTTTTTATTTTGAAAACCGAATTTATTTGGGAATATCAAACCGGTAAGGAGTCTTTTGTTGTGAATATCACCATCAACGTATTGTTTATCAAAGTTTTGTAAGTTAGATAAGCCTTTTTTATAAGTTTCAAAAATATCTTTCTGTTTATTTTGAGCCTGTTCTAAAAGTAGAAGTTCATCCAGTATATCCTGATATCTTTTCTTGGCCTGTGCGTACTCCTTTTTATCCATTTGACCATCAATAAAAAGGTCTTGAATTTTAATAAGCTTATCACTTATGAGTTTGACTTTCTCGTAATGCTTAGGACCTAGTTTAGAAGTCAGTAATTGCTTTTGAAGTTGTTCCTTAATAATGATTTGTAAAAGTTCAAGAACAGGCTTATTAAGTGTGATGCTTTTTAAAAAAGAAACGAAGGCGTTTTCAGCCTCTTCTATACGATATCTTCCCTTGCAAGGACTAATGCAGTGGTAATAGGCATAATGTTCAGACCGTCCTTTGCAAACACTGGCAGTCAGAGGTCTGTTGCACTCAGGACAAAGCAAAAACCCCTTTAATGGAAATTTAGGATTAATTCTACTATGCGTTACGTGATGCTTTTTCTTTTTAGCATCCAGCACAACCTGAACCTGGTCAAAAAGCTTTTTAGAAACAATGGGCTCATGTATACCATCCACAATAATTTCAGGCTCATCCTTATAAGCTTTAATAAAAACACCACCATAATAGATAGTATTTCTAAGAATAATAGAAAACATAGATTTAGAACTTTTTAAACCTTTACTATTGAGTTTGGTAAGGACTTCCTTTTGCGTATAGATACCTTTAGAAATGAGTTCAAAAGCTTCCTGAATTAAAGGAGCGACACTAGAAGGAATTAAAATAGGTTTTTTAGAGCTATCCCTTCCCATGGCATACCCTTTGGGAGGCGACCCAACGTAGCGCCCCTCTTTAAAAGCACGTCGCATACCAGCAATCACATTTTGAGACCGTCGCTGATTTTCAACCTCAGGAATCGCTAAGTAAACAGCCATCATAAGCAACTGCTCGGGAATGGTCATATCCAGAGGTTGAGTAATAGCATTAATTTTAATACCAAGCCCATTAAATATTCCAATCATTTGATAAGATTCAGCCGTGTTTCTTGAAAACCTATCCCATTTTACAAGTAAAAGTTCATCGACTTGTTTTTTATTGCTTTTGCAATAAGTTAGGAGTTTTTTAAATTCAGGTCTTTTAAAAGTCTTGGCGGAGTAATCCTCTCTATAGGTATCAATAACCCTATAGTCACGTTCTTTACAGTATTGAAGTAATTTTGCCTCCTGGTCACGGAGCGAGTAACCTTTATCAGCCTGCTCATCCGTAGAGACCCTCACATATAAAATGACGTTTTTCACAGCTTAATTATTTTTGTGGATTAGATTATGGCATATCACCTCTGATATGTTTTCTAAAAATTTGATTATCTCATTAATGTCATCATCAGAATAAGGGTGCTTATTTTGATGATTTAAAAGTTCCTTTGCAGTATTCCAAAGTTCCGATTCTTGGCCCATAACGATATAGGATTAAACCGGGCTGTATTTTCAGGGACCGAGTGTGTGCTACAAAATGTATCATGTTTACTTAATTAAAGTTAATTTATAATTGTCCTGAGACCGTATATCAATTAAAAGCTTAGAGCCTTTAGCAATTTTGTTTTCTAGAATGTATCTGGCCAGAGCTTCTCGGCTTTTATGCTCCTCAGTAAGAGTAATAGGTTTTATATGATGCTCTTCAAAAGCAATCTCAATCACTTTAGGTCTTTTAAAAACAACAATATCTCTAATCTGTTTTTCAATGTTAGTAAGATAAGTTAAGTCCTTTTTTTCATTACCAAAATCAACAGCAAGCACTTTAGAAATGATAGGAGCAAGAGGTAAACAAATCATGGGGTGTTGCATATAAATACTACTTAAATCTAAAATTAGTTCAGTACCACCAGTAACAAATTTATAATCATTAGTTTCAGGTATATACAAAATAGAGTGGGGAAGAGTTTCTCTTTTAAAAACAGACTTAATCATATCCGTAAAAGGATTTATGATAGTTCTGAAATAATGTTCCATTAAAAGCTCATCTCTTAAAGCATCTTTTAAAAAAGTAATTTTTTCTTCCGAAAGCTTGTGAATATTATTTTTAATATGATAATCAAAAACGCTATCAGCATATTTATCTTGCCTAGGTTTCTTCCAAACAGAATTAGCAAGTTCTGCTAATTGGTCAATGGATACACCAAAGGATAGTAATTCTTTAACGATGCACACCCATACCGCTTGAGAAAGGTTTAATCGAATCCATTTCGTTTTAGTGTCATTGTTTTCAGTAATTAGGTAATTGCTCTCTTTTTCAGTATCCTCTTTGGGCTGTTGTTTTTGAACAAACGGCAACAGAGCCTTATCGAGCCAATAATTAATTTGCCTTGAAGTTACATTAAGTTGTGCAGGGCTAATATCGCGCTCATCAAAAACACTATTGCCTAACTCTATAATTTCTGATTCAGTCATATTTTTGTAATTAAGAGCAACTAAAATACTATAAAATTTTGAAATAAAAAAGTAATGAACTATATTTATATAAAATATGCTACATAATTACACAAAAGTAATTATTATAAGGCATCAAAATAAAATTTGAGAGTTATGAAAACAGATAAAAACAAAATAAATAAGATAATAGATTTAGGTGAGAATTCACCGCTACCCAGACCAATTTCTCCTAGAGAATGTAAATGTGGATGTGGTTATACATTTCAGCCAGGAAGAATAGACCAAGTATATTTAAATAAGCAACATGCTAATTTTGGCTATAACCATAATACTAGAAAGACAAAGCATAGTAATCGCAAAAAGGTTGAGAAGATGTTATGTAATAATGACAGCATTTTGGAAAAGTATTTTAAAGCGCATAGACAAGAAAATTGTGCTACCTGTTTTTTAGATGCCTTAAAAGCAGATGGTTTTGATTTATCCTATTTTACTGGGACAGATGAGAGAGACGGAAAGAAATACTTTTGTGTGTATAATTATAAATTTCGCCTTTATGTATCAGATAAAATTAAACTAATAGAAATAAGTAAATAAATAAATTATGATTTCAAGAATGCCCATAGATGAGTTGCCAAGTTTTATAGAAGAAAACTACAACGTAACACAACCAGTTCATAGCCCATGGCTAAAATACATGATTGTTGGAGGGGTAATTATGTTAGCCATAGTTATCTCAGCAGCAATAGTTGGAAAGAACCAACAAAGAACCATCATCATAAAACCAAAAGAAAATGAAAACTGAACAAAATAATTTCACAGAAGTACCCATCAGTACCATTATTTATACAACCATAGGCGCTTTAATTATTGTTGCAGGAGTTACTGCAATCTTGCGATTAAGTAAAATAATGATTTCAGATATCAAAGAGATGGGCTTGTAAATCACTTTTACATTATAAATTGATGCCAAAGAGAAAGGGAGCTAATTAAGCTTCCTTTTTTATTTTTTAAAATAAAAATATCAAATTTAATATTTGAATTATAATTAATTTAAGAATTCCAAAAAGCAGTCTGAACATGACGTATAAAGTAGTGAAACGTCGTTGAACGACGTAATACTTTGTGAAACTTCTTTAAACATCGTATTAATATATTTTTTTAGAGGCATTTATTAAAAAATTAATATTTGAAAAAGACAGTTTATTAGGTACTGCCTTAAATATATAGTAAAAAGAAATCTACTATATTTTACTATATTTATTTTCTGTGGGTATCAAGATAAAAAGAAAAAAATCTAATTCTTTAATATTTATATTTAATGGAAATGATAAATCACTCCACTATCATTTAATTTCCTTGGTTTTTCTTTGTGAAATTATTAAATATGTCGTTGCTAATTAGATACCATTTTAACTTACATCCTCATATGTAAATATATTTATTTGACCCAGAGATGTAAGGATAGTGTATGCTATTTAAATGGAATATCAAGTATTCACCAAAATATTATAGATTCTAAAACGACCGGTTTTCCAACTAAAATGTCATGAAACCAATTAGCTTTGTTATTAGTTGATTTATTATTTTCCCGGTGTTTGTTATTCTTGATTTCTTTAGCCAAAGGGATTATTTCATTTTCTTCTATTTGTCTAAAAGTATTTGGATACCACATTATATTTAATAGTCAAAAATATTTTTTAACACAGTTTTCTAGTAACTGGGGTATTAAGAATTAATAAATTAGCTTCTGGTATCCCCCTATTTAAGCCGTGTATAATTAATTGCTGTTAAGCATTTAATTCAATGGCTTTTTTAGCCAGTGGTCTTTTTGTGTTTTCATAAGTGACTGTAATTAAATGATTAATTTTTAGTCAACCTATTTCAGGACGGGTCAAAATTATGCACAACGTTTATGTATAAGGAAAGTTGCGTGTTTGTGTGCGAGGATTTTCCGAAGGAAAATCAGAAGCTAGCAAACGAGCAACTAACATTGGTTTAGGTAAAACTAGCAATTTTTTTTAGCATCCATGAAAAAGCAGAAAGTCCAGTATCTTTAAAGTTCACAAAAACAATTAAGATATGAAAACTGAACCCACTGCTCAACCAAAGTTATACATTGGCATTGACATTCACAAACGT
>JAIPBH010000005.1 GCA_021739635.1 Flavobacteriaceae bacterium
TCTTTTGAGGGTTTTAAAACCAGGGTACTAGCTAAGATAACTGCTTTGACTGTTGTTCAGTATATCAATAAATTTATCTTTGATAGAAATATTAACAATATTAAAATCAGCATTATTTAAAATGCACAACGGGTTAATAAAGTATAATTCTGTGTTAGGCTAAATAGTTTGAATTAAATTTAAAAAAAATGAGCTCGATGTTAAATCGAGCTCACTGTTTTAAAAACCAATTATACGTTTATCTAAACTTATGGTTAAAGCTTTATAACGCTTTTTTTATTTTTATAGAGTTGATTAAAATTGATAACGAATACCTAAAGCAATATCAAAATCTAAATCATTATTATAATTTCCAAAACCAAGTTCTGGTCTAAAATCTAAAGAAAGCAATAAAGGAATATCAAAATTATATTCAATACCTATGTCTCCAGCAGCAAAAAGAAACGTTTCACTGTTATCTCCATTAGGAAAAGGGTTATCCCAACTGAAAGAACTCAATCCGCCACCAACACCAACATACCAATTAAAATTACCATCTAAGCCATAAACCCATTGGTATAATCCTGTAAGTTTAAAAGCATCATAATCATTTCCATTTCTCCAGCCTAAGTCAACTTCTAAACGGTTGCTATCTGTTAAAGCACGCTGATAAGAAATTTCTGCACCCATACCATCACTATCTCCCAATCGTAAACCAATAGCATTATTTGAAATGTCTTGTGCATTTGTTACTGTTGTAAAGCCAATAATACTTATGGCTAGTAAAAATAATTTTCTCATAAAATTTAAGTTTTTTGTTTCTAGTTAATATACGTGATATTTTAAATAAAAGACCATTTAAAAAAAATATCTAAATATGGTTCTGCAAAAATAACGCCAAAAGTGAACATTTATTTATGAAATTAAAATTTTTATTTTGATTGTCACTTCGAGCGCAGTCGAGAAGTTATTATAGTTGAAAATTTGTAATGAAGTCTCGACTGCGAACTCGACCTGATATTGAAAAGTTATTGATGATAAATTCTGTACATTTTAATATTTTATAAACATTATTTCATTGCAACTTATTATTAGCTCGTTTACAAGAATAAAATTATTGTAAATTTTATGTATTTAGTAAATAACAATTTTTGTTTCTCTAATAATAGATTTACATTAGCAAAAAAAAGTGATTTATGGCTGGAAACTCCTTTGGAAAACTGTTTACTCTTACCACATATGGTGAATCTCATGGACCTGCATTAGGTGGCGTTATTGATGGTTGCCCTGCTGGTATTGTGTTAAATTTAGATGCAATTCAAAATGATTTAGATAGAAGAAAACCAGGACAATCTTCCATAGTTACCCAACGAAAAGAACCCGATACTGTAAAATTTCACTCTGGTATTTTTGAAGGTGTTACTACAGGAATGTCCATAGGATTTGTAATTGAGAATACCAATCAAAAATCCCATGATTATTCACACATAAAAGATAGTTACAGACCAAGTCATGCTGATTATACATATGATAAAAAATATGGTGTACGTGATTATCGTGGTGGAGGAAGAAGTTCTGCAAGAGAAACAGCGTGTAGAGTAGTAGCAGGAGCTATTGCTAAACAAATGCTAAAAGGCATTGAAATCAATGCTTATGTTTCTTCAGTTGGAAACATGAAGCTTAATAAACCTTATAATGAATTAGATTTAACTCAAACAGAATCTAATATAGTAAGATGTCCAGACCCAGAAATGGCTGCAAAAATGGAAAGCTATATTAAGGAAGTAAGAAGTAAAGGAGATACCGTAGGTGGCATTGTAAGTTGTGTTATCAAAAATGTACCTGTAGGTTTAGGTGAGCCAGTGTTTGATAAATTACATGCCGAATTGGGCAAAGCCATGCTATCTATAAATGCGGTTAAAGGCTTTGAGTATGGTAGTGGTTTTGAAGGAAGTACCATGTTTGGTAGCCAGCACAATGATGCTTTCAATCCAGATGGCACAACTAAAACAAACTATTCTGGTGGTATTCAAGGTGGTATAAGCAATGGTATGGATATTTACTTTAATGTGGCCTTTAAACCTGTGGCAACACTCATTCAGAAATATGAAACCATTGACAAAGAAGGTAATATAGTAGAAATGCAAGGAAAAGGGCGTCATGACCCGTGTGTGGTACCAAGGGCCGTGCCTATTGTTGAAGCTATGGCAGCATTGGTTATAGCAGATTTTTGGTTACAAAATAAAGTAGCTCATTTGTAGCTATTTCCTGCTTTCCGCTATATCTTTTGCCTAATAGCAAAAGGATGCCGCTACAATCAGGGCTAAAATAAAAACTCAAAACAAGATGATATGAAAAAGCTAGCACTACACTGGAAAATCCTAATTGGGATGATACTTGGAATTATCTGGGCTTTATTATCCAGTTCATTAGGATGGAGTGCGTTTACCATTAATTGGATAGATCCTTTTGGGACTATTTTTATCAATCTTTTAAAACTAATAGCAGTTCCATTAGTATTGTTTTCAATAATCAGTGGTGTTGCCAATATTGGAGATCCTGCCAGTTTAGGTAGAATGGGAGGAAAAACACTGCTTATTTATCTCATAACAACAGTGATGGCTATTTCATTAGGACTTCTTCTTGTAAACACCATCAAACCAGGTAAGCTAATAGACGAGCAAAGTAGAATTGATAACAGAATTAGTTACGAAATTTGGGCCGATTCTCAAGGGTATCAAATTAAAGATGACATTAACTATCTGCAAGATCCAGATTTTTTTGAGCGTGCTCAAGAAATTTCAAAACTATCAAAAACCCAATTAAAAGAAGCTTCAGTTTCCGATAAATTAGAAAACGCAACCAAACGTAAACAAACATCACCTTTACAACCTTTAGTTGATATTGTACCCGATAACTTTTTTTATTCTCTTTCCAATAATGGCTTAATGTTACAGATTATCTTTTTTGCCATTTTTTTCGGAGTGAGTTTACTCTTCATTCCAAACGAAAAATCACAACCTGTTTTAAACTTAGTAGATGGTGTTAATGAGGTTTTTTTAAAAATGGTAGATTTGGTGATGCAAGCGGCACCATTTTTTGTATTTGCTTTATTGGCAGGAGTTGTTAGCAAAATGGCAGGTGATGATATTGGTAAAGTTATAGAAATTTTTAAAGGCTTAAGTTGGTACTCACTCACTGTATTAATAGGTTTAGTGCTAATGATAATTGTTGTGTATCCAGCCATTTTAAAAACGTTTGTAAAGAAAATTCCTTTTTTAGGATTTTTTAAAGCCATGGGGCCAGCTCAAACACTAGCTTTTTCAACATCTAGTAGTGCAGCAACGTTACCGGTAACTATGGAATGTGTAGAAGGAAATCTTGGAGTTGATAAAAAAGTAAGCAGTTTTGTGTTACCCATTGGAGCAACCGTTAATATGGATGGAACCAGTCTATATCAAGCAGTTGCAGTTATTTTCTTGGCACAAATGCACATGATTGATTTAAGTTTTCAACAACAAATAACCATCGTACTTACCACTACTTTGGCATCTATTGGTTCTGCAGCAGTTCCTAGCGCAGGTTTGGTTATGCTCATTATTGTACTAGATTCGGTAGGTTTAAATCCAGCGTGGATAGCCATTATTTTTCCTGTTGATAGAATTTTAGATATGTTTAGAACGGTAGTCAATGTTACTGGAGATGCAACTGTATGTGCTATTATAGCTGATGGAGAAGATATGTTAAAGTATCATCCTGAAAAAGACCCAACAGAAACCTTTGATTTAGAATCTTGATTATGAAAAAAATTGTAATTTCTAAACCTATAGTATCGGCCGAATGGCTTCATTCAAATTTAAAATCTGAAAACCTTGTTATTCTTGATGCGAGCATAAAAAAAGTTGTAGGTGAAGGTCATTCAAAATCAGAAGTTCAAATTCCAAATTCACGCCTTTTCGATTTAAAAGAAGCTTTTAGTGATACGTCAGCACCATTTCCAAACACATTTCCATCAGAATTACAATTCACAAAATCGGCTCAAGCCTTAGGCATTAATAACGATAGTGCTATTGTGGTTTATGATGAGCAAGGCATTTATTCAAGTGCCAGAGTTTGGTGGATGTTTAAAGCCATGGAACATGATAATGTGGCTGTTTTAAATGGCGGATTAACAGAATGGATTAAAGCTGGTTATAAAACAGAATCTAAAACTGAAAACAATGCTAGTTTAGGCAATTTTCAAGCGCAATACAAACCAGAACTTATGAAGTATTTTGATGATGTAAAAATCGCTTCTTCAAAAAAATCTCATATCATCATGGATGCACGTTCTGAAGCCAGATTTAATAGTTTAGAAGCCGAGCCCAGAGCAGGGTTAAGAAGTGGTACCATACCAAATTCTGTTAATTTGCCTTTTGAAGACTTATTAAACGGTCATGTATTAATTTCAGAAGAAGAAATTAAAACTAAATTCAAGCAACTTGCAAAAAAGGAAGAGGCCATTATTTTTTCTTGTGGCTCTGGAATTACTGCTTGTGTATTGGCTTTAGGAGCAGACATTTCTGGTTATAAAAATATATCGGTTTATGATGGTTCATGGACAGAATGGGGTTGTTTAGTGCCTTAATAAACTACTCTAAAAACTTACTCTTCAACTCTGCTGTTGGAATCATACACGATTCCTTTTTGCCATACCATTTATAGCGGTTTTTAGCTATATAATCATAAACCCAATTTCTTATAAATGTGGGTATCATAAAAAATACGCTTAATAAACGGTTTGGAAACCCTAAATGGTAAGCTATTTTTAAAGCTGCGGTAGATTTGTAATCAATCCCATTTTCTTCCGTATAAAGTAAAATAGAATCTGTTTTTTTAGTATCTATATGGTATTTACTAATAATTTGCTGCCCAACTTCACTTTGTAAATCCGTAAACAGAAACACGTTTTTTTTATCATGTTTTATTACATATTGAACAGAACGGTTGCACATATTGCAAACGCCATCAAACAATATGAGCTTTTTGTTTTTGGGTAAATCCATGATATTATTTTTTTGCTTCAACTAGTTCTAATTGTTCTATACTCACATTAGTCGTAAACATACCGTAATTAACAACAGCTTTATTCTTTTCTATCTTGTCAATACTTCCAATAGCACGTCCATCTTCCATTCGCACTCTATCACCAACCTTTAATACAGGTTTTGGTTTTTCAATAGGTTTAGACTTTTCTTTAGCCGCTTTTTTCTTTTCTCTAATAACAGTTACTACTTTTTCTGCTTCTTGTTTTACTTTAATTTCTTTCTCCTTTATTACTTTTTTCTCTTTTACCGAAACCTTTTTTCGTTTAGAGTTTTCTATTTGAACAATTTTAAAGAATTCTCCCATTAATTCTTTTTTCTGTTTGTTTTCAAAATATTTTTCAGCAATATCATTTATTTTTTGTCCAAGATAAATAAGTCTTTGATTGCTATCATATAATTCTTGATAGCTTTCTAGTTTCTTCTGAATTTTAGCATTTATCTCTTCTAACTTGTCTGCTTCCTGAATTTTTTTCTTTTCATTTAATTTTAAAGATTCACCTGTTTTTTCAAGTTTTGAGCGTTCTTTTTGAAGTTTTGCAATTGTCTCATCAAACCGCACTTTACTGCGTTCAATTTTCTTTTTAGCACGATTTATTAAACTGTATGGAATGCCATTTTTTTGTGCTACTTCAAAAGTAAAGGAACTTCCTGCTTGACCAATAACCAGTTTGTATAAAGGTTCTAAAGTTTTTTCATCAAAAAGCATATTCGCATTTTCCATAAAAGGAAGTTCATTAGCCAGTATTTTTAAATTGGAATAATGCGTGGTAATAATTCCAAAGGCTTCTCTATGATAAAATTCTTCTAAAAAAGTTTCAGCCAAAGCACCACCAAGTTCTGGGTCGCTACCAGTTCCAAATTCATCAATTAAAAAGAGTGTATTTTTGTTACATTTCTTTAAAAAATAATTCATTTGTTTTAATCGGTAGCTATAGGTACTTAAATGATTTTCAATAGATTGATTATCGCCAATATCACTCAATATTCTATCAAACACACATACTTTACTACGTTCATGAACTGGAATTAATAGGCCACTTTGTAACATAACTTGCAACAATCCAACGGTTTTAAGCGTGATGCTTTTTCCACCAGCATTGGGTCCAGAAATAACTATTACGCGCTTTTCTTTTTGTAAATCAATAGATTGTGGAAATGTTTTTACCTTCTTTTTAAGATTGTTTAAATATAGTAATGGATGATAAGCATCTCGTAAATGCATGTTTTTTTCTTCTGAAATTTCTGGAAGAATAGCATTCATAGATTTTGCATATTTTGCTTTTGCCGCAATGATATCAATGTCTATTAAAAAAGATTGAGAATCTGTTAGCAAAGGAGAAAAAGGGCGAATAAAATTGGTGAGTTCTTTTAAAATACGAATCACTTCTTCTTTTTCTTCATACTCTAAATTATTAAGCTCACGAGAAAATTGTAGTGTGGTTTCTGGCTCAATATAAACAATACTTCCTGTTTTGCTTCCGCCCATAATGGCACCTTTTACTTTGCGTCTGTACATAGCTTTTACAGCCAAAACACGTTTGTTATCTACCACAGATTCTCTAATATCATCTAAATATTCCATCTGGTGATAGGCATGTAAAGCCGTAGCAAAACTTTGGTTAATTTTACCTTTTATTTTATTGATGGATTGTCTTAATTCATATAAAAGATTAGAAGCATTATCTTTAATATCACCAAATCTATCAACAATAGCATCTGTTTTTTCAATGATTACTTTTGAAACTTCAATATGAGAAGCAAACTGATTTAAAGTAGGATAATAATCTTTAAACTTTTCAAGAAATATCACTATTTCATTAGTAGTTAATGAAATGGATACAATTTTTTTTAAGCTATGAACTTCAAGATAGGTGTTTTCAATGCGCAATAGTTGCAGCTCTTTTGTAATGGCATCAAAACCATGATTAGGAATTCTATTATTATTGTGAAAAGATGACAGATATTCATTGGTCAACAGTAAGGCAATTAATAGGTCGTCTTTAGAGTTAAATGGCGCTATTTGAAGTGCTTTTTCATGGCCTAAAACGGTAATACAATGTTCACTAACTTGTTGTAAAACCGTTGGAAATTCTAAATCATGTAATGTTTTTTCGTGAATGTTTATCATTCTTGGTATTGAGATCTTTAGCTTAAAAGCGCAAAGTTACATATTAAGTATAAAAGTCTTAATTATTTAATTCGTCAAGCATTAAATTATAATCATACTGTAAGTCTTCATGAAGCGTAGATACCAATTTTTTAATAAGAATGATTTGCCTTTCAAAAATATTGGTCAGCGTTACGTTGTTTTTTATTGAAGGCTTAAATGCGTTCATTTTTTGACAGAAATAAAGCAATAATTCAACTTCTGTTTCTTTTTTTAGTGAGTATCGAGCGTATTTTTTTATGGTTCTCAATATTTTTCTAACACTTTTTTTTATGTAGAAAAAGCTATTAGTGTTTATAAGCTCAAATTGTTCGTCTATTTCTTTTTGAACAGATTCTATATAGCCTGTTTCATCATGAGATTCAAACAATAAATAGGTGAGGAGTTCTTTATTTTCTTTTTTAAACTTTGATAAGCGTAAGCATAACTCAGCTAATTCTTCCGAAGAAAGATGTTGTAATTCCTTTTTTAAATTAGCTACTGATACGGCTTTCAAATACTATAATGTTTTGAGTTTGTTAAAGAATGATACTACAAAATGATTTGTATGACTATCTTAATTTAGGGTAATCACTTGGGCTTAATTCATGCATAACATTATAAACAGCTTCAAAAATATCTTCAGCAGATGGTTTTGAAAAATAGTCACCATCAGTTCCATATGCTGGTCTGTGAGCTTTAGCTGTTAAGGTTTTTGGCTGACTATCTAAAAACTCATAAGCATTTTGAGTATTTAAAATTTCATTTAAAATATAGGCCGAAGCGCCACCAGGCACATCTTCATCAATAATCATCACACGATTTGTTTTTGCTATACTTTTAACAATGTCATGATTAATATCAAAAGGCAATAAGGATTGCACATCAATAACTTCAACATTAATATCTACTAATTGCAGTTCTTTAGCGGCTTGTTCAACAATTCTTAATGTAGAACCGTATGAAACTAATGTTATATCTGTGCCTTGTTTAACAGTTTCTACTACACCAATTGGAGTTTTAAACTCACCAATGTTACTAGGTATTTTTTCTTTAAGCCTATAACCATTTAAGCATTCAATAACCAAAGCGGGTTCATCACCTTGCAAAAGCGTATTATAAAACCCTGCTGCTTTTGTCATGTTTCTTGGGACTAATACATGAATACCTCGAACTAAATTTATGATACCACCTAATTGTGAACCAGAATGCCAAATGCCTTCTAGTCTGTGCCCACGAGTTCTTATAATTACAGGTGCTTTTTGACGACCTTTTGTTCTGTAATGCAAGGTTGATAAATCATCACTGATGATTTGTAAGGCATACATTAAATAATCTAAGTATTGAATTTCGGCAATTGGTTTTAAACCTCTCATTGCTAATCCAATACCTTGACCTAAAATGGTTGCTTCTCTAATACCAGTATCAGAAATTCGTAAGTCACCATATTTTTCTTGTAAGCCTTCTAAGCCTTGGTTTACATCACCAATATGACCTGTATCTTCACCAAAAATTAAGGCTTCAGGATAATTTTTAAAAATATAATCAAAGTTGTCTCTAATAATAATTCTGCCATCCACTAAAGCTGCTTCAGAGTCATAAATAGGTTTGACTTCATTAATTTTAACTGCAGATTTATCAGATTCAGAATATAAATGTGAGCTAAATAAATTCTGTACTTCTTTAGAATTAGTATTTATCCAATTGGTAAGCTCTTGTTTTTCATTGGAACTATCAGTAATAATATGATGTAAAACCTTTCTAGCTGTTGATAACACATCTTTTCTGGTTGGCTCTTCAAGAGTAAGTAAGCTATTTTTAGCTTTTATTATAAATTCAGAATTTGTGCTGTTATTTGACAAACGAGTTAAAATTCCTGACAATTCTAACCTGTCTTTAAGTATAGGCGCTAAAAAGGTGTCCCAAGCTCTTTTTTTACCATCTCTTACATCTCTTTTTATAGCTCTTTCTATTTCAGATAAATCTTCATTGGTGGCAATGCCAGTTTCAATCATCCAAGACCGCATTTTTAGGTTGCAATCATGTTCAATTTCCCAGTTTAAGCGATTTTTACTTTTGTAACGTTCGTGAGAGCCAGAGGTAGAATGCCCTTGTGGTTGTGTTAGTTCTAAAACATGAATTAAGACAGGAACATGTTCTTCTCTTGCTATAGAAGCGGCTTCTTGGTAGGTTTCAATAAGATTTGCATAATCCCAACCTTTTACACGAAGTATTTCATATCCTTTTTCGTCATTAGTACGTTGGAATCCTTTTAGTATTTCAGAAATATTTTCTTTTGTGGTTTGGTATTTGGCATGAACTGAAATGCCATATTCGTCATCCCAAACACTTATCACCATAGGTACTTGTAATACTCCAGCGGCATTAATGGTTTCAAAAAATAACCCTTCACTGGTGCTCGCATTTCCTATAGTTCCCCAAGCAACTTCATTACCATTTATTGAAAAATTGGCAGTATCAATTCCAGTTACATTTCTGTAAATTTTTGAAGCTTGAGCCAAACCTAGTAAGCGAGGCATTTGTCCTGCTGTAGTTGATATGTCTGAACTAGAATTGTATTGTTTTGTTAAATCTTTCCATTGACCATTTTCATCTAAACTTTGTGTAGAAAAATGTCCTCCCATTTGACGACCAGCCGACATGGGTTCTTTGGTAAGGTCTGTATCTGCATATAAACCAGCAAAAAACTGCTCAATGGTTAATTCTCCTAATGCCATCATGAATGTTTGGTCGCGATAATAACCAGAACGAAAATCACCTTTTAAAAAGGCTTTAGCCATTGCTAATTGTGGCACTTCTTTTCCATCGCCAAAAATTCCAAATTTTGCTTTACCAGTTAAAACTTCACGTCGGCCTAATAAACTGCACTCACGACTTGTGACGGCAATTTTATAGTCGTTTAAAACTTCTGTTTTAAAATCATCAAAAGACATGTTATTTTTCAAATCTGGTAATGGTTGCATGCATATTGGCTTTCAGGTTTGACAAATTTAGGCAAAGTTTATGGTTCTCACAATAATAAAAAACTTTGAGGTTTGAAGAATTCTTATTCTTGCAATTTTATTCTTAATTTTTATTGATAATAATCTAATAATAATTAAATTACTTAATAAAAACCACAAAAAATTAACATAATTAATACCATCGTCTTCTAAACAGTCCAAATAATGATTTTGGGTCAACCGTAAATTTAAACCTAATTTTTTGATCATAATTTGGTTGTCCTATTTCCCAACCTAGATTAGAGTATATTGGGAAATATATTTCAAAGTAATCAGTTACTAGATTTACTCTAATACCAGAATCATATACAAATTTTACGTTGCTAAATTTATTTTTCACTAAGCCAATATCAGAATATGCTAAAATATATTTCCATAATGTGGTACTGGTATTAACTGTTGACATCCATTGATTGGCAAATGCAGGTTGCAATTTTGATTTAAATCCGCCTTCGGCTTCAATATATTGCTGACTAAAAATTCCTGTGGATTCTGATCGGCCTAAATAGGCGTAGTCAAATAAATAATCTGTAGGTCTATCTAAAGCAAAACTAAAATAATCTGAATTGCTATTGTTTGAATTACTAATAAATGCACCGGTAAAAAATCTTAAGTTTAATTGTCTGTTATTTTCAAATAAGCGCCTGTATTCATAATCAAATGAAATTTTTGTAAATGTTTTTCCAATCTGAAAATCTGTATACCAACTATTAAAGTTTATTAAATTGTCATTTGAATTAACATATCTTGCATTAAACACGTTATAATTTGGTTCTGTGGTATTTACAACAGTTACATCTTTATCACGGCTTATATCTAAATATCTTAGATATAATGCTTTCTTTTTGTTTGAACGGAAATCTTCATCTTCTCTAAAGAAAAATGAAAGGTATGGTGTTATTTGTTTTACAAACAAGCTTGGTGCGTAGGATTCATAACTTGATCTTAATCCGTAGTTTATAGAATAAAGGTTGCTGTTTTCAAAATCATGAATATTATAAATATTTGCCGATCCAGTAAAAGACTTTGATTTGATTGAATATTTTGGTTCTAATTTGTAATTAAAATATTTTCTTAAAAGTGTTTTATTATAAGCTTTAACACCTAATGTTAAGCCATCATAAATATTTTTATATTCAATAATTGGCATAAAGAATACTTGGTTATAATTTGGGTCTTCAAAATCTTTAAACAACCTAAATTGTAAAGGTTTGTTATTGAAAAAGAATCCTTTTAAAGATTTCCAATTGTCTCTTAAATTAGTTTCAGGAATGATGTTTTCATAATTGAGAACCAATTTATTAGCATCATTTTTTGGAATGGTAATGGTTTTGCTTTTTGATACGTTTTCTATCCATATTTTTGAGACTATTTTATCATTATTTAATGTATATAATGATATAGGCATGTTATTATCTTCTTTGTTTTTAATGGTAAGAGTTACAGAATCGGTGGTTTTTATAACATGCTTAATTTTAAAATCTATTTTTTTTCTAGTGGTTAAATAATCATCAAAAAACCAATTTAAATCCTTATTAGTTTTGCTTTTTAAATACGTTTCAAAACTTTCAGCTTTAGTTACTTTTATTTTATTTTCAGATAAATAGTCTTTAATAGTAGTTTCTAAAATGTTTGAATTTATAAAGTCATCAAGGTAATTTAAACCAATACCAGCTTTATATTTATTAGAAATACTTTTATTAAATTTTAATAAAGAGTCTTTAGTCATGGTTAATGGCTGGTCTCTGTTTGTTCTTGCCATGAGCATATATGCCAAAATATACTTATCGTTAAAATCTAAATCTGCTGCATGAAATGACCGTATTCCCCATATATCAGCGATATTTCCCAAAAACTTCATGTTAGGGTAATTTATTTCTACATATTTCATTAAAAAATAAATTTGCAAGCCATCTAAAAGCCATTGGTCTTTTCTGGGATTGACCAAAAGGGTATTTTCTAAATAATTATATAATGCAATTTTTAAAAGTTTTAATTCATATTGAAAATTTTCAGGATATGGATGAATAAATTTTGGTAAAAAATTTAAACCATAAATGGGGTCTTTTGAGTAATCAATATTTGATAAAAGGAGTTTTTCATGTGGATACTTGCCTAGATTTTCGAAAATAAATTTTGTTATTTTTTCTGTAATTAAAACTTTGTCGATAACATCTAAATTAGCATCATCTATATTAGAAATTAATGAAAAATTATCGGCTTCAATCGTATTAAAATTTGGAGTTTTACTTAAAAACAACTTATTGTTTACTCTGTTTTTTCCTTTAAGCGTAATTGTTTGATTAGTAGACTTTTGAAGTATATTACCTATATTTAATTCTGAAGTAATAGTGTATTCAATTGGGCATACAATTTCCAGAAATAAATCGGCTTCGGGGATATATAAATCGTCTAAATCTTTATTGCTATAATATTGCCATTCTCCATCATAAATTGCAGGAGTAATGTACCAATATCTTAAATTAATATTACCGGTTGTTGGGCTTATGCCGTAACTGGTAAATTTATCATTTGGAATTTGAACAATATATGAAAGGTTTATTTTGTAAGATTCATGAGGTTTTATAGGAGTTTTTAATTCAACTTTAACAACATCTAGTTGGCCAGGAAGCGTTTCAAAATGTAAATCTTCTTGATTTTGCTTTATTGATGTAATTACAGAGTAACCTCTGTCTTGATTTTTTGCGAGATGAAATTCATTTTTATATTCATCGGCCATTCTTACTGCTAAAGGCGTTTTTTTTGTTGAGTAGCTATTACTCCAATCATTTAAATAGATAGTTTGCAACACATCATTAGACGTGTTTTTATACTCAATAGTTTGAGATATAGCAATTTGTTTATTTTCTACATTAAAAATAGCTCTTAGGTCAATTTTATTTTGACCAAACATTGTAAGGCATAAAAAGCTTACAAATAAAAAGCTTAATGATTTGAATCTCAATTTATTTACTAAACATTAACGGTTAATAGCTTTGGTAAGTTGGCTTGGCAATATAGCAAAATTTTAATGGATGATTTTTACTTTAAATATATAACATTTGAAATAAAGAAATTACTTAAAAATTTGGACTAAAATCTGATTCTTTATAAAATGCATCTAAAATTTCAATGACTTCATTTTCTGAATCAACCAAATGGATTAAATCTAAATCTTTTTCACTTATATTTCCAAAGTCATTTAATAAAGTGGTTTTTATCCAATCAATGATGCCTTTCCAAAATTCTGTTCCAACTAAAATAATAGGGAATTTTTCAATTTTATGGGTTTGAATTAATGTGATAGCTTCAAATAGTTCATCAAGTGTTCCAAAACCACCAGGCATGACAACAAAACCTTGTGAGTATTTAACAAACATGACTTTTCTAACAAAAAAATAATCAAAATCAAGACTTTTATCACTATCAATGTATGGATTATCATGTTGCTCAAAAGGCAATTCAATATTTAATCCTACCGAAGTTCCTCCACCAAGATGGGCACCTTTATTACCAGCTTCCATAATACCTGGTCCGCCACCAGTTATAACGCCATAGCCAGATTCAACAATTTTTTTTGCAATTTTTTCAGCTAATTGGTAATATTTATTGTCAGGTTTTGTTCTGGCAGATCCAAAAATTGATACACAAGGACCAATTTTACTCATTTTCTCAAAACCACTTACAAACTCTCCCATAATTTTAAAAATGGCCCAAGAGTCGTTTGTTTTTATTTCATTCCATCCTTTAGGATGTAATTCTTGTCTCATATATATTGTTTAATCGTTTAATTGTTTATTTGTTAATGCGTTTGAATACGGAAATTTCAAATTTAGTGTTTTTTATTTTCATGTTACTGAACTCTGAACTCTTAACACTGAACACTGAATACTGAACACTGATTACTATACCAATTCTTTTTTAAGAAACTGTGCTGTATAGCTTTTTTTATGCTTTGCCACTTCTTCAGGTGTGCCTTCTACAATAATTTGTCCGCCACCTTTTCCGCCTTCATATCCTATATCAATAATATGATCAACGGTTTTAATAACATCTAAATTGTGCTCAATAATTAACACTGTATTGCCTTTATCAACTAATTTGTTTAAAACGTGCATCAATACACGAATATCTTCAAAATGCAAACCTGTTGTAGGTTCATCTAAAATATAAAAGGTGTTTCCGGTATCTCGTTTACTTAATTCGGTAGCCAGTTTAATACGTTGCGCTTCACCACCAGAAAGCGTTGTGCTTTGTTGACCTAATGTGATGTAACCCAAACCAACGTCTTCAATAGTTTTTAGTTTATTATGAATTTTTGGAATATGCTCAAAAAAAGTAACGGCATCACTAATGGTCATATCTAAAACGTCACTAATAGATTTTCCTTTGTAACGAATTTCAAGTGTTTCTCTGTTGAAACGTTTGCCTTGACAGGTTTCACATTCTACATAAACATCTGGAAGAAAATTCATTTCAATAACTCGTAAACCGCCACCTTGACAGGTTTCACAACGGCCGCCAGTTACATTAAAACTAAATCTGCCCGCTTTATAACCACGTATCATAGCCTCAGGAATTTTAGCAAATAAACTTCGTATTTCACTAAAAGTACCTGTATAGGTAACCGGATTACTTCGTGGTGTTCTTCCAATAGGAGATTGGTTAACATCAATAACTTTGTCAATATGTTTTAAGCCATCAATACTTTTATATGGCATTGGTTTTTTAACGCCATTAAAATAATAGGCATTTAAAATAGGGTATAGGGTTTCGTTTATTAAAGTGGATTTGCCACTACCTGAAACACCAGTGACTCCAATCATTTTTCCTAACGGAAAGGATACTGATACATTTTTTAAGTTGTTTCCTGTACAGTCTTTTAAAACAATAGCATTACCATTGCCTTTTCTTCGTTTTTTTGGGATTTCAATTTTCTTGGTTCCGTTTAAGTAATCGGCTGTTAAGGTTTGATGTGTTTTTAATTCTTCGGGTGTTCCAATACTAATTATTTCTCCGCCATGTTTACCAGCTTTTGGCCCAATATCTATCACATAATCAGCACGTTCTATCATATCCTTATCATGTTCAACAACAATTACAGAATTACCAATATCTCTTAATGCTATTAATGAATTGATAAGTCTTTCATTATCACGCTGATGCAATCCAATACTTGGTTCGTCTAAAATATAAAGCACACCAACTAATTGAGAGCCAATTTGTGTTGCTAAACGAATACGTTGGGCTTCGCCACCAGATAAGGATTTTGAACTTCTGTTTAATGATAAATAATCTAACCCTACATCTAATAGAAACTGAAGTCTAGTTTTTATTTCTTTAATCACTTCTTCAGCTATTTTTAATTGTTTTTCTGATACATGATTATGCAAATCATTAAACCATTTAGTTAGCTCAATTATGTCAATATTAGCTAAATCTGAAATATTTTTATTGTTTATTTTGAAGTAAAGCGATTCATTTTTTAGTCGGCTGCCATGACATTCCGGACAAGTAATTTTGTCCATATAGTCTTTTGCCCATCTTTTTAACGAGGAAGATTCTGCATTTTTATATTGGTTTTCAATAAAATTGGCAACACCTTCAAAATCAATTTTATAATCTCTAGTTACACCTAAGGTTTTACTTTCTATTGAAAATTTTTCATTGCCACCATACAAAATCATGTGCTTTGCTTCTTCAGGAATGCTTTTATAGGCATCGGTCAATTTAAAATTAAATCGTTGTGCAATAATTTCAAGTTGTTTAAAAATCCAACTATTTTTTTCTGCTCCTTGAGGCGCTAACGCACCATTTTTGATAGAAAGGGAATCATCTGGAATAATTTTTTTTTCATTAACCTGATATAAACTTCCAATGCCATTGCAATGCGGGCAAGCTCCTTTTGGTGAGTTAAATGAGAAATTATTAGGTTCAGGATTTGGGTATGAAATTCCAGAAGTTGGACACATTAAATTCCTGCTAAAGTAACGGACTTCTTTTGAGTCTTGGTCAATAACCATTAAAACATCTTCACCATGATACATGGCTGTATTAATGGATTCTGTGAGGCGCTTATTATTATCAGCAGATGAATCAATTACTAATCTGTCAATAACAATTTCAATATCATGTGTTTTGTATCTGTCTAATTTCATGCCTTTAGTAAGATCATGAATCTCTCCATCGATTCTAACTTTTACAAAACCTTGTTTAGCTATTTGCTCAAACAATTCTCTATAGTGTCCTTTACGTGAACGCACTACTGGTGCTAAAATGTTGATGCGTTTGCCATTAAAATCACTTATAATTAACTCTTTTATTTGTGCATCATTATAACTCACCATTTTTTCGCCTGTATTGTAACTAAAGGCATCTGAAGCTCTGGCAAATAGCAAACGCAAAAAATCATAAATTTCTGTAATGGTTCCAACCGTAGAACGTGGCGACTTACTGGTAGTTTTTTGTTCAATGGCAATTACCGGAGACAATCCATCAATTTTATCAACATCTGGGCGTTCTAAACCTCCTAAAAATTGGCGTGCATAGGCAGAAAATGTTTCAATATAACGTCGTTGCCCTTCGGCATAAATAGTATCAAAAGCCAACGATGATTTTCCACTACCAGACAGTCCTGTAATGACTACAAGTTTCTCTCTTGGTATTGAAACATCAATGTTTTTAAGGTTGTGAACGCGTGCACCTTGTACCTCAATAAAATCTTCAAATTGGCTCATAAATTTGCAAAAGTGCAAAGTTACAATTTTAGTTGTTAATTTTATGTGAAGTAAAAACTATCATTTTTAGTTTACGAAAATAAAAAAGCTCTGAAAAAATCAGAGCATGTTTTAAAACTTAAAGTAATTAGTTATTAATTTGTAGTTTTTGAAATTTCGCCTGCATTTAATGCCTTGGTATAATTGGCTTTGACTCTTTTTACAGACCCAAAGAATTTTTTATCATTTTTTCTTTTTAAAATCACAAAGATGTCTCCATTTTCGTTTTTTTCTACTTTTTTAACAATAGCATGAGTGTGTTCAACCAAATTATAATTTCCAATACCACCTTTTTTAACAATAAAGTTTAGTTTAGGAAAGAAAATATATTTATAACCATTAGCATTGGTTTGATTAATAATTATAACGTCTCCAATTTGTGGATCATTAAAATTTTTTAAAGGAGTGTTGTTGGCAAATGACAAGCCAACAATTAAAAACATAAGGTAGCATACTTTTTTCATAGGTTTATTTTTTAGTTTTTATAAATATAAAATATTGAAATTTAAGTTCCAATTGCTTTAAGGTTTGTTAACTTTTACTTGTTTTTATTCATTTTTTCTTTAGGAGCTATTATTTATAGACTATTTTGTTTTTGAGTTTACATAAAAATTAATTACTTAGTATTTTTTATAGGGTAGCTTGATGTTTTATTGTAATTTATTAATGATTATACCCTGTTAAACTAAGGGTTTGAATTTTTTTTAAAAAGTTAGTTTTTAACAAAAATTTAGGATTTTTTTATAGATTAAACTAAATTTTAATAACACTTTTCTTTTAAGATTTGTTAATATTGTTATTTAAAATTGATAAAGAATTTAACGATGAAATTATTAGGAATAGGTTCAAGAATTAATCACTCAGAATATGGAAAAGGAGTAATTACAAACGTATCTTCTAAACAGTATTGGGTGACGTTTATTGAAAACGGATTGGAAACAATTGATTTAGATAGTGAATTTGAAGTTATTGAATCTACTGAAAATGAAGTAGATACCGTTAGTTTTTTTGATGTAGAACGAAGCCTTACAGAAATATTGAAAAAATGGAGTGACGTGACTGAAATTGTTCCTATTGCAGATAAGTGGAAAGGAGGAAAGCTTATTTTGGAGCCAGGTGATACTAGTTTAAAAGCAACTGAAATTCCTATTGATACGTTTTTTCATAAAATCACTATGGTGCGTGACAGATTGCGAGTTATGGAACAAAAAGTTAACTCGAGTAATTTAGACGAACAAGAAAAAATTGAGTTACAACAATATATTACAAGAAGTTATGGAAGTTTAACAACTTTTAATGTGTTGTTTAAACTAAAAAATCAACAGTTTGTTGGGCAAAAATCAAGTTGAAATAAGTTTATTTGGTTCCTTTTATATTTGTTATTTCAACACCAAAAAACAAAATATTATGAAAGGTTGGTAATTTAGCGCCACTTTCAGTCATGGTCCAATTTGACCATGAAGACTCTAAACCTTGAATAGGAAGTATAGAAGTCCACATTTTAAAACTTTCGGGAATCCCTTTTTCGTTAAGCATCCACAAATAAGAGTCACCAGGTGTTGTACCACCTTTTGTAAAAGTTACTAATAATCCTTTGCTACCATTTTTTAATGTAACCAATCTTCGTTCGGTACCAGAATCAAAAACTTTGTATGGGGCAACCAGCCAAAAAGAGTCGTTATCAAAATAAGATATGGCTTTTTTTATAAGGTCATCACCAATATCTCCTTCAACTTTAAATCCATGTATGTAAGCTTTATTTAAAGCACTATTATGCAAGTTTAAATCAACTTTATGATGTTCCCAAAAAACAGAACAGGTATTACTTGATTTTTTCCATTTATAATGATGATTATTTTTAAAGGTCCATTCTATATAATTGGTGTTTTTATAAGCTTCATAATCTAGAGCATCTAGCATTTTATAAGCTAAATTATCTGCTTCTGGCCCTTGAACTCCAACAGGTAAATCTTCATTATATTTAAAAAAAATGAAGCCAAAAAACAGAATGCTGGGCAGTGTTAAAAACACAATAACACCAGTAATTATTTTAAAAGTTTTTTTGGTTTTCATAAATTAAGTTAATAGCAAATGTAATGGTAATAATCTATAAATCAGGACTAAATTATTAAAATCAATTGATTATAAATGAAAAATACATCAAAAACCGACAGCCGTATCATCACCTCGATGATCTGCACCACCTTCAAGCATTTTATCGATTAAAACCATAATACCATCAACTTTACCTATTATTGGAGAATTTTTTTCATCAATGAAATATTCTTTATTTTGAAGTGATTTAATTAATTTTTCATCAAAGGAGTTAGGTTCCATTTGAATCACATCTGGTAGCCATTGATGATGAAATCTTGGTGCATCAACAGCTTCTTGCATGGTCATATTAAATTCATGAACATTTAAAATAGTTTGCAATACAGAGGTTATAATGGTAGAACCGCCAGGCGTTCCAACAGACATAAATAATTCTCCTTTTTTTTCAATAATGGTTGGCGTCATAGAACTTAACATACGCTTTTCTGGAGCAATGCTATTGGCTTCGGCACCAATGAGTCCAAACATATTAGGAACGCCAGGTTTGCTGCTAAAATCGTCCATTTCATTGTTTAAGAAAAAGCCAAGTTCAGAACAATATAGTTTTGATCCATAGGCACCATTTAGCGTGGTGGTCACAGAAACGGCATTTCCAAACTGGTCAATAATGGAGTAGTGAGTTGTTTCATTACTTTCAACCACTTCAATATTTCCATGCGAAACCATTGCTGAAGAGGTCGCTTTTTCAAAAGAAAAATCAGACATTCTTGATTTTAGATACGCATCGCTAATAAGCTCTTCAGAAGGTATAGAAACAAAATCTGGGTCACCTAAATAATAACTTCTATCGGCATAGGCTCTGCGTTCGGCTTCTGTAATTATTTGGATGGTTTTCTCAGAATTATGACCCTGTTTCTGTAAATCAAAAGGTTCTATCATTTTCATAATTTGAGCCAAACAAATACCGCCACTTGAAGGTGGAGACATAGAGATTATTTTTAAATCATCATAAGTAAAAGTGATAGGAGTTCGCCATTTAGCTTCATAGTTTGCTAAATCTGCTTCAGTAATAATTCCGCCATTTTCTTCTAAAAATTTAACTAATATTTTAGCAGTTTCACCTTTGTAAAATTCGTCTTTACCATTTTTTAAAATGCGCTCTAAAGTTTTAGCTAAGGCAGGATATTTTATAGTGTCATTTTCTTTCCAAACTTTATAAAAAATTAGAGAATCTTTATTTACTAAACGAAATTGATCTAGGCTACGATTGAATCTATTGGCTTGATTTTTAGTGACAACCACACCTTTTTTAGCTAAGGCAATTACGGGTTCAAGAATATCTTTCATAGGTAAGTTTCCAAATTTTTCATGAACCTCAAAAATCCCTGCAATACTTCCAGGAACTCCAACAGCTAACGAACCTAGTGTGCTTTTATTAGGAATAACGTCACCATTGTCATCTAAATACATGTTTTTTGTTGCTGCTAAAGGGGCTTTTTCTCGGTAATCAATACCACCAATGTCCCCGTTGGCTTTTCTATAAACCATAAAACCACCGCCACCAAGATTTCCCGCAAATGGATATGAAACCGCCAAAGCTAAACCAGTAGCTGCCATAGCATCAAAAGCGTTACCGCCTTTTTTTAAAATATCAACGCCTATTTGTGAAGCTTCTAAACGTGCGGAAACTACCATGCCATGTTTAGAAATCACACCTCTTTTACTACTAATTTCAATAGAATTTTTGCATGAAAAACATAATGATATTAATACTAGGAATGATAAAAAGTGCTTCATTCTTGTGCAATTTTAAATTCTAATTCTTTTAATTTATCTTTTGAAAATTGAATAAGTTCATCAAAAAACTGGATGAATTCGTTTTCAAATTCGGTATAAAATTCTTCAAGTTCATTAATAGCTTCGTTCATGCCCGATCTATTTTTAGTTCGTCTATTCATGCCATCCAAAGCTTTTGTAATTCCTTCAATAGAAGCATAGCTTACCAACCAATTATCGGCCAGCATATAAGGCATCATTTTTTGAATGCGTAAGGGTAAAATAGTATAATGTTCTTCTAAACAATCATAAAAAGATTCTGTATAATCTTTTAAGTCAATATCAGAGTATTTACTCCAGTTTTTAGCTAAAAAATGATCGTAAAGCATGTCGACAATAATACCGGAATAATGACTGTATTTTTCATGTAAACGCTTGGTGCTTTTTCTAACCGTTTTATGAGCATCAGTAAACGTATCGATATGTCGGTGTAATAAAATTCCAATTTGAATATCTTTAGGATATTGTTTATAATCCTTTCCTTTAATACCATCAGCAATAAAATTTCCAATAGTTACAAGGTTATTTTCACCTGAAAGATATATATGTGCTAAGTAATTCATTGTTGAAATTTACAAATTCAAACGGAAGATTTGTATTTTAACTTTAAAAATATTCAGTTGAACATTTTTTATGTCTTAATAAAAAGGAAGCTGAAAAAAATATGTAGGTTTGTTAAAAATTACTTTTAAATATGACATTAATAAAATCAATTTCAGGAATTCGTGGAACCATTGGAGGACAAGTAGGGGACAACTTAACACCTATTGATGCCGTTAAATTTGCATCGGCTTATGGCGTTTGGATTAAGCAACAACGTACTAAAGAAACTTATAAAGTGGTGGTAGGTAGAGATGCCAGAATTTCTGGAGAAATGATTCAAAATTTGGTTATGAATACCTTGGTAGGACTTGGGATTCATGTGGTTGATTTAGGACTTTCTACCACGCCTACGGTTGAATTAGCAGTGCCTATGGAACATGCCGATGGCGGTATTATACTTACCGCAAGTCATAACCCAAAACAATGGAATGCTTTAAAACTTTTAAATGCTAAAGGCGAATTTTTAGATGATGTTGAAGGTGCTAAAATTTTAGAAATTGCTGAAAGTGTTCCGATGCAGTTTGCAGATGTTGATAGTTTAGGAAAAATAACAAAAAACAAAGCTTATATAGATTTGCACATTATTGAAGTGTTAGATTTACCACTAGTAACTGTAAAACCAATTGAAGAAGCACGTTTTAAAGTGGTGGTTGATGGTGTAAATTCAACAGGTGGCATTGCTATTCCGTTATTATTAGAACGTCTAGGCGTTCATGTGGTGAAATTGTATTGCGAACCTAATGGGCATTTTCCACACAATCCAGAGCCTTTAAAAGAACATTTAACAGATTTATCTGAAGCCGTTAAAAAACATAAAGCCGATTTTGGTATTGTGGTAGATCCTGATGTAGATAGATTGGCTTTTATGGATGAAAATGGCGAGATGTTTGGTGAAGAATATACTTTGGTAGCTTGTGCCGACTATGTGTTGAGCAGAACACCTGGAAACACGGTGAGCAATATGAGTTCAACCAGAGCCTTGCGAGATGTTACCGAAAAACATGGAGGCACGTATGAAGCTAGTGCTGTTGGTGAAGTGAATGTGGTTAAATTGATGAAAAAAAATAACGTAGTAATTGGTGGCGAAGGTAATGGCGGTATTATTTATCCGGAATCTCATTATGGTAGAGATGCGCTTGTTGGTGTGGCTTTATTTTTAAGTTTATTAGCTGATAAACAAATGAAAGTAAGTGAGCTAAGAAAAACCTATCCAAACTATTTTATGAGCAAAAAGAAGATAGAATTAACACCTGGTTTAGATGTTGATGGCATTTTAAAAGCTATGGAAAATCGCTACCAAAACGAGCAATTAACTACTGTTGATGGCGTTAAAATAGATTTTTCTGAAAGTTGGGTGCATTTACGTAAAAGTAATACCGAGCCTATCATAAGGATTTATACCGAAGCCAAATCACAAATAGAAGCTGATGATTTAGCTGATAAGTTTATTCAAGAGATAGGAGAGCTAGCTAATAAATAAAAGATACTACTAACTTTCTTTTTGAGCATGTTTCCAACGTTTATGAGTCCAAAAGTAGTATTCAGGTGCTTCATAAATTTGTTTTTCAACTTCACGAAGAAATAGATCAGTTAATTTGTAATCAGGATATTCTAAAGAGTTTTCTGCCAATACAATCACTTCGGCTTCATAAAACCCACGTTTTATCTTATTGACTTTTAAGTAGGCTATGGTGAAATCTAATTTTTTTGCCAATCGTTCAGCACCAGTAAAACAAGGCACTTTAATACCCATAAAGTTGCTCCAGTAAACCTCATTGGTTATTCTTGGTGATTGGTCACTAATAAAAGCTGTAATACTTTTTATGCCTTTTTTTTCATTGTCATCAATAATAGAAACGGTTTCTTTTGTGCTAATTAAGGTTGTTTTGTATTTAGACCGAATATCTCTTGCAAGCTTATCAAAATACTTATTAGCTAATTTTTTATAAACACCATAACCACTAAAATTAATGTGATTTTGGATAACAATAGACCATTCCCAACTAGCATAATGGCCATACATTAAAATGATGCTTTTGTTTAAAGATTCTAATCTTTTTAGCTCTTCGGGGTTTAATATTTTAAAACGTTTTTCTAATGCTTTTTTAGAAATGCTCATGGTTTTTGTCATTTCTAAAAACATATCACATAAATGATGATAGAATTTTTTTCTAATTTGTGTTATTTCAGTATCAGATTTATTAGGAAAAACAAGCCTTAAATTTTCGTTTACCGTTTTCTTTCTATAACCAATAATATGGTAAATCAAAACATAAATGCCATCAGAAAAAAGATATAATACTCTAAAAGGCAATATAGAAATAAACCATAAAAACGGATAAACTAGAATGTAAACAAGAAATTGCATGAATTAGTTTTAAATTTGCAACGACAAACCGAAATAAAATTTTTATGCGAATATACACAAACCGCATGAGAAATTTTATTAGGAGGTTACCTGTGACCTAAATTATTAAATAGTTTTTCACAGGAAATATATGTTATAAATTATTTAAACGTTTAAACCTCATGAGTAAATTAGATTTAGTTACCATCATTATCATTGCTGCCAATGTCATTATTTCATACAAAGGATTTAGTGATTTTAGTTTTTTTGAAAAGTATAAATTTAATGTAGGCGCTATAAAAAGAGGTGAACAGTTCAGATTATTTAGCTCAGGGTTTTTACACGCAGATAACTCTCACTTGTTTTTTAATATGTTTTCATTGTACTTTTTCGCAAGTGTCGTTATTGGAGATTTAGGGGTTTTAAGTTTTGTAATTATATATATTGGAAGCTTAATATTAGGTAGTTTATTGTCTTTGTACTTTCATAAAGACGAATACCATTATAGTGCTGTTGGTGCTAGTGGTGCAGTTATGGGCATTATTTACTCAGCTATTTTATTACAACCAGGAATGAGTTTATATATGTTTTTTATTCCAATACCAATCCCTGCTTATGTTTTTGGAATAGGATATTTATTGTACTCTATTTACGGAATGAAAAACAAGATAGGAAATATTGGTCACGACGCACATTTTGGTGGAGCCATTGGCGGATATATGATTACTTTAATTTTAGCCTCTTGGTTATTTAAAGAAAACTTATTGATGATTGTTTTATTAGCCATTCCAATAGCCTTACTTTTTGTTTTGAAAAAGTTAGGAAAGATGTGATTAAAGATTAATTATCACTCATTTTTTTGGGTTTTAAGCCTATAAATGAACTTATGGCATAGCAATTGAAATTATAAGTTTAATGAATAGTGTTTATTTATTTTAAGATATTGATATTCAGATGTTTTAAATTTATAAAACGAAATTAATTAAATGATCAATAGTCTTTAAGTGACATATTGACCTAAAAACATATATGAAGAAATCTAATTTTATAAGTCTTGACAGTTTGTCATTCCAAGAGTTTGATGAGAATTCAGAATTAATTCCATTAATGACACCTGAAGATGAAGAAGAAATAAACAAAGAGCTTTTACCAGAAGTTTTACCCATTTTACCTTTAAGAAATACGGTGCTTTTTCCTGGAGTTGTTATTCCAATTACAGCAGGAAGAGATAAGTCTATTAAATTAATAAACGATGCCAATAAAGGAAACAAAGTTATTGGAGTAGTGGCTCAAAAAGACGAATCTATTGAAGATCCAACAGCTAAAGATATTCATGAAACTGGTACAGTAGCAAGAATTTTGCGTGTTTTAAAAATGCCTGATGGTAATGTAACGGTTATTATTCAAGGTAAAAAACGCTTTAAAGTTGCCGAAGTTATAACTGAAGAGCCTTATATGAATGCTACTATCAGAGAAATTCCTGAGGCAAGACCAGCAATGAGCAATAAGGAGTTTGTTGCTATTATTGATTCTATAAAAGAATTAGCACTTCAAATTATTAAGGATAGTCCAAACATTCCAAGTGAAGCTTCTTTCGCTATAAAAAATATAGAAAGCAATTCGTTTTTGATAAATTTTGTGTCCTCAAATATGAATCTTTCAGTTGCAGAAAAACAAAGTCTTTTAGAAATAAATGACTTAAAAAAGCGTGCTTTAGAGACTCTTAAATTTATGAATGTTGAGTTTCAAAAATTGGAGCTTAAAAATGATATTCAGTCCAAAGTGCAAATGGATATGAATCAGCAACAGCGCGAATATTTCCTGCATCAACAAATGAAAACCATTCAAGAAGAACTTGGTGGCGTGAGTCATGACGAGGAAATTGAGGACATGCGTATGCGTTCCAAAACTAAAAAATGGAATGAAAAAGTGGCCTCTCATTTTGAAAAGGAATTAGCTAAAATGCAACGTATGAATCCTCAAGTTGCAGAATATTCTATTCAAAGAAATTACTTAGACTTGTTTTTAGATTTGCCTTGGGATGAGTTTAGTAAAGATAAATTTGATTTAAAACGAGCAAGGAGAATTTTAGATAGAGACCATTTTGGTTTGGAAGATGTTAAAAAACGTATCATAGAACATTTAGCAGTTTTAAAATTGCGAAATGATATGAAATCGCCTATTTTATGCCTTTACGGTCCACCAGGTGTTGGTAAAACGTCTCTTGGAAAGTCTATTGCAGAAGCGTTAGGAAGAGAATACGTGCGTATGTCATTAGGTGGTTTACGTGATGAAGCAGAGATAAGAGGTCACAGAAAAACCTATATTGGTGCTATGCCAGGTCGCGTTGTTCAAAGTATAAAAAAGGCAGGAAAATCAAATCCGGTTTTTGTTTTAGATGAAATTGATAAACTGTCAAATTCACATCAAGGCGATCCATCTTCTGCCATGTTAGAAGTGCTTGACCCAGAGCAAAACAATGAGTTTTATGATAACTTTTTAGAAATGGGTTATGACTTGTCTAAAGTGATGTTCATAGCAACGTGTAATAGTTTATCAACCATTCAACCAGCTTTGTTAGACAGAATGGAAATCATTAATGTAACGGGTTATACTATTGAAGAAAAGGTAGAGATTGCCAAACGTCATTTACTTCCAAAGCAATTAAAAGAGCACGGTTTAAATGAAGACCATTTAAAAATAGCCAAGCCTCAATTAGAAAAAATAGTTGAAGGTTACACGCGTGAATCTGGTGTTCGTAGCTTAGAAAAACAGATTGCAAAAATGGTTAGATATGCAGCTAAAAATATCGCCATGGAAGAAGATTATAATATCAAAATATCAAATGAAGATATTGTTGAAGTTCTTGGTGGTCCAAAATTAGAGCGTGATAAATATGAAAATAATAACGTAGCTGGTGTCGTGACGGGTTTAGCCTGGACACGTGTTGGTGGTGATATATTATTCATAGAGTCTATTTTATCAAAAGGAAAAGGAACCATGACAATAACAGGAAATCTTGGAACAGTCATGAAAGAATCTGCCACAATAGCTATGGAATATATTAAATCAAACGCTGAAGATTTTGGTATAAATCCAACAGTTTTTGATTCTTATAATGTGCATATTCACGTGCCAGAAGGTGCAACACCAAAAGATGGGCCAAGTGCAGGTGTAACCATGTTAACATCATTAGTATCCTTATTTACTCAACGAAAAGTAAAGAAAAGTTTAGCCATGACTGGTGAAATTACTTTACGCGGAAAAGTGCTTCCTGTTGGTGGAATTAAAGAAAAAATATTAGCGGCAAAAAGAGCTAGAATAAAAGAAATATTACTTTGCGAAGATAACCGAAGAGATATTGAAGAAATTAAACCTGAATATTTAAAAGGATTAACCTTTCATTATGTCACAGACATGAGTGATGTTATTAAAATAGCAGTTACCAATCAAAAGGTTCAAAACGCTAAAACATTATAATTTTTAACCTCGATTTACTTCGAGGTTTTTTTGATTTAAAATATTTCTAACCTGCTTTCGTTCTAACATAGATTTAGTTACTTTGCGCTCTATATGTTGAAGAGAATTATCACGTTTTTTTGTTTGTTAATGAGTGTTGCAACTATAGCGCAAGTTGGAGGTGAATCTACCTATCAATTTTTAAACTTGGTGTCGTCGCCTCGTCAAGCTGCACTTGGTGGTAAGGTACTTACTAATTTAGATTATGATGTTGCACAAGGGCTTTATAATCCAGCTACTATCAATCCTGAAATGGATAATCAATTAGCATTAAATTATACGAGTTATTTAGGTGGAATTAGTTATGGAACTGCATCTTACGCCTATACAGTAGACAGAAGAACACAAACGTTTCATGCTGGAATAACCTATATTAATTATGGTACTTTTGATGGATATGATGAAAATGGAGTTTCAACTGGAACCTTTACAGGTAATGAAGCAGCATTATCATTTGGATATGCTTTACAAATTGGGTATAGTGATTTTTATTTTGGTGCGAATGTAAAATTGATTACATCAAAGCTAGAACAGTATAATTCATTAGGTGCTGCAGCAGATTTAGGTTTACTTTATATCAACGAAGATTTAGATTTTCATGCTGCTTTAGTTATGAGAAATCTTGGAACTCAAATAACAACCTATGCAGGTTTAAATGAACCTTTGCCTTTTGAAATTGATTTTGGAATGTCTCAGCGTTTAGAAAATGTGCCCATTCGTTGGCATATAACCTTTGAGAATTTACAGGAATGGCCAATTGCGGTTTCAAATCCAGCGAGAGTAACCACCGATTTGTCAGGAAACCAAACGCCTGAAAAAGTTGGGTTTTTAGGAAAAGTGATAAGACACACTATTTTTGGCGCAGAATTGTTTCCTGAAGGTGGATTTAATATTCGTTTAGGATATAATTTTAGAAGAGCTGAAGAATTACGTATTATTGACCAGCGTAACTTTTCAGGCTTGTCTGCAGGGTTTTCCATAAAACTTAATAAAATGCGATTTAGTTATACGCATGCTAAATATACAAGTGCAGCCAATTCAAACTTTTTTGGATTGCAAATAGATTTAAAATGATAAGTTAAAAGTTAATTTTGCTAACAACAACCAACAACCAACATCAAAAAATCAAATGAAAAAAATAACAATAGCCATAGATGGGTTTTCTTCAACAGGAAAAAGTACAGTAGCTAAACAAATAGCGAAACATTTAGGGTATGTTTATATTGATTCTGGTGCTATGTATAGAGCGGTTACTTACTTTGCCATGAGTAAGGGTTTTATTAATGAAAAAGGATTTGATGTTGAAGGACTTATATCAAAACTTGATAATATAACGGTGAGTTTTAAATTCAATAAAAACCTAGGCTTTGCAGAAGTTTATTTAAATGGAATTAATATCGAAAAAGAAATTAGAACTTTAGAAGTTTCAAATTTTGTTAGTAAAGTATCAGCTATTCCTCAAGTAAGACAACAATTAGTAAAACAGCAACAAAAAATGGGTGAGGAGAAAGAAATAGTTATGGATGGCCGTGATATAGGTACCGTAGTTTTTCCAAATGCTGAATTAAAATTATTTATGACAGCTTCGGCAAAAACCAGAGCATTAAGACGCTATGATGAGTTGAAAGCTAAAGGAGATCATGTAAGTTATGAAGATGTTTTAAAGAATGTTGAAGAACGTGATTATTTAGATTCTACACGAAAAGATTCCCCTTTATATAAAGCTAATGAAGCTATTGAAATTGATAATTCTAATATGTCATTAGACGAGCAGTTTTCAACTATTCTAAAATTAGTAAATTCAGTTTTAAATCAAGATTAATTAAAAAGACAATCAATTTATTCATTCATTATTAGGTAATTAAGCTAAGAATATATATTTTTGCACTCCTTTTAGCGAATTTATGGAAAGATAAAAGGAATGAAACTAAAAAAATAATAATACTTCTGTTGGTTTATCGCTTAAATCTTCCAAAACAAACAGAATACAAAAATTTAATCAGCACATGGCTGAAAAAGCAAAACAAGCTGAAGTTGAGGCTGTTGAAGCAGCAACTGTAGAAGTTTCAGTAATATCTGAAGCTCAAGCAAACCCTGAAAAATTCTTAAAAGACTTTAACTGGCACAATTACCAAGAAGGTATTGATGAAGTTGATGACAAACAACTTAAAGAATTTGAAAAATTAGTAGCAGAAAATTTTGTTGACACACTTCATGACGAAGTAGTTATTGGAACCGTAGTTCACATCTCTGATCGTGATGCTATTATTGACATTAACGCAAAATCTGAAGGCGTTATATCGTTAAACGAATTTCGTTACAATCCAAACTTAAAAGTAGGTGATAAAGTAGAAGTATTAATTGATGTACGTGAAGATGCAACAGGACAATTAGTATTATCTCACAGAAAAGCGCGTGTTATTAAGGCTTGGGACAGAGTTATTAAAGCAAACGAAACAGGTGAAATCGTTAATGGTTTCGTTAAATGTAGAACTAAAGGTGGTATGATTGTAGATGTGTTTGGCATTGAAGCATTCTTACCAGGTTCTCAAATTGATGTAAAACCAATTAGAGATTACGATCAATTTGTAAATAAAACTATGGAATTTAAAGTGGTTAAAATCAACCACGAATTCAAAAACGTAGTAGTTTCTCATAAAGCTTTAATTGAAGCTGATATTGAAGAACAAAAGAAAGAAATTATTGGTCAATTAGAAAAAGGTCAAGTCTTAGAAGGTATCGTTAAAAACGTAACATCTTACGGTGTATTTATTGATCTTGGTGGCGTTGATGGTTTAATTCACATTACAGATTTATCATGGTCTAGAATTAATCATCCAAATGAAATTGTTGAACTTGATCAAAAACTTAACGTTGTAATTCTTGATTTTGATGAAAACAAATCTAGAATCCAATTAGGTTTAAAACAATTAAGCAAACATCCTTGGGAAGCTTTAGCTGATACCGTAAAAGTAGGAGATAAAGTAAAAGGAAAAGTAGTTGTTATTGCAGATTACGGTGCATTTATTGAAGTTGCTGATGGTGTTGAAGGTTTAATTCACGTATCTGAAATGTCATGGTCAACTCATTTACGTTCAGCCCAAGATTTCGTTTCTGTTGGAGATGAAGTTGAAGCTATTATCTTAACATTAGATAGAGAAGAACGCAAAATGTCACTTGGTATCAAACAAATTACTCCAGATCCTTGGACAGACATTACAGGTAAATATCCTTTAGGATCTAACCACATAGGTACAGTTCGTAACTTTACAAATTTTGGTGTTTTTGTTGAATTAGAAGAAGGTATTGACGGATTAATTTACATCTCTGATTTATCTTGGACTAAGAAAATCAAGCATCCATCTGAATTCTGTTCAGTTGGAGATAAATTAGATGTTGTGGTATTAGAATTAGATGTTGAAGGACGTAAATTAAGTTTAGGTCATAAACAAACTACAGAAAATCCTTGGGATATTTATGAAACTGACTTCGCTTTAGATACAGTTCATACCGCAGAAATCACTGAAATCGTTGATAAAGGTGCCACTGTTGAATTTAATGAAGATATTGTAGCATTTGTTCCTACGCGTCACCTTGAAAAAGAAGATGGTAAAAAACTTAAAAAAGGAGAATCTGCTGAATTTAAAATCATTGAATTCAATAAAGAGTTTAAACGTGTAGTTGCTTCTCATACAGCAATATTTAAAGCTGAAGAAATAGCTAACGTTAAAGCAGCAGCTAAAAAAGTAGCGGATCAAGCAGCAGAAGCAAAACCTACTATTGGTGATGCTAACGAAGCTTTACAAGCTCTAAAAGATAAAATGGACGGAAAACCTGTAAAAGGTAAAGCAAAAAAATAATTTTTTGTAAAACCTTTTATAAATAAATCCATTTATAAAATCAAAGCCTTCAATTTCTTGAAGGCTTTTTTTATTAAACCCATTTTTAAACTAATATTTTTAATTTTTTGCATTACATTTGTATTCCAAATACGTTTGGATAGTATATGAGTCAAAAAGTTTTACTTAACGCAAAAGAGGTAAACATCATTCTTCACCGATTGGCTTGCCAACTCATTGAAAAACATAACGATTTTTCTAATACCGTTTTAATAGGCTTACAACCGCGTGGTATATTTTTAGCAAATAGAATTGCTAAAATTTTAAAAAACGATTATAAAGTTAAAAACATTCAATTAGGGTTTCTAGATATTACTTTTTTTAGAGATGATTTTAGAAGAAGTGATAAACCTTTAGAAGCCAATTCAACACATATAAATTTTCTTGTCGAAAACAAAACCATTGTTTTTATAGACGATGTACTATATACAGGTAGAAGTATTAGAGCGGCATTAACGGCTATACAATCCTTTGGAAGACCAAGTGAAATTGAATTATTAACACTAATTGACAGACGTTTTAGTAGGCACTTGCCAATACAACCAGATTATAGAGGTAGGCAAGTAGACGTCATAAATGATGAAAAAGTAAAAGTAAATTGGGTAGAAAATGACGGAGAAGACTCAGTTTACTTAATAAATAAATAATTAATAGTTTTTGTTTAAGTAAGCTTTTAAGCAACTTTAAACTTTTAAACTCTAAACTTTTAAACATATAAAATGAGCGAGTTAAGTGTGAATCACTTATTAGGAATTAAATATCTTAATAAACAAGATATTCAACTTATTTTTGAAACAGCCGATCATTTTAAAGAAGTGATTAATAGACCCATTAAAAAAGTTCCCTCACTCAGAGATATTACCATTGCCAATTTGTTTTTTGAAAATTCAACCCGAACAAGACTATCGTTTGAACTAGCTGAAAAAAGATTGTCTGCCGATGTTATAAATTTTTCCTCTGCACAATCATCTGTAAAAAAAGGAGAAACACTTATTGATACGGTTAACAATATTCTATCTATGAAAGTAGATATGGTTGTTATGAGGCATCCAAACCCTGGAGCTGGTGTATTTTTATCAAAACATGTAAAAGCAAGTATTTTAAATGCAGGCGATGGAGCACACGAACATCCAACACAAGCATTACTGGATTCATATTCAATTAGAGAAAAATACGGTGAAGTTAAAGGAAAAAACATTGTCATTGTTGGAGATATTTTGCATAGTCGCGTGGCTTTGTCAAATATTTTTGCGCTGCAACTTCAAGGAGCCAATGTAATGGTTTGTGGGCCAAAAACATTGATTCCTAAATATATAGATAAACTAGGAGTTAAAGTTGAATTAGATTTAAGAAAAGCTTTAAACTGGTGTGATGTAGCTAATATGTTACGTGTTCAAAATGAACGAATGGATATCAGTTATTTTCCAACAACAAGAGAATATACGCAACAATATGGTGTTAATAAAGAATTTTTAGATTCACTAGATAAAGAAATCACCATTATGCATCCTGGACCAATTAATAGAGGTGTTGAAATTACTAGTGATGTAGCGGATTCTAAACAATCAATAATTTTAGAGCAGGTACAAAACGGTGTTGCTATAAGAATGGCTGTTATTTACTTATTAGCATCAAAAATTAAACATTAATATGATTTTAGATCAAGACGGAAATATTTCTATAATTACTCAAGAAAAGTCAAATCCAGTTGAATTGGTTAAAAAAATTCAAGACGTTTACTCAAAACTAAAAAACGATAATATTATTCTGAACTTAACAAGTTTAAATAAGTTGAGTTTGCAAGATGTTTTAGAGTTTTTAGAACTTTCAAATACTCATAGAAAATCAAAAAAATCTTTTGTTATTGTTTCAGATAAGATAGATTTAGAAGAAACTCCAGATGATATAGTAGTTGTTCCAACTTTGCAAGAAGCTTATGATATTATAGAAATGGAAGAGATGGAAAGGGATTTAGGGTTTTAGATGAAACTTACAATTTTAGGCTGTTATAGTGCAACTCCAAGAGAATTAACAAATCCAACGTCACAGGTTATTGAAATTAAAAATCATATGTTTTTAATTGACTGTGGAGAAGGAACTCAAGTGCAGTTAAGAAAACATAAAATTAAATTCAACAGAATTAAGCATATTTTTATTTCGCATTTACATGGAGATCATTTTTTTGGTTTGGCAGGTTTAATTTCAACGTTTAGATTACTAACAAGAGAAGCAGATTTGCACGTTTATGGACCAAAAGGTATTAAAGAAGTGATTACACTTCAAATGAAATTGGCAGACTCGTGGACAAACTATCAACTTATTTTTCATGAGCTGGTTTCAACTAAATCTGAACTAATTTTTGAAGATGAAGAAGTTGAAGTTTACACCATTCCTTTAACACATCGTGTTTATACCAACGGATTTCTGTTTAAAGAAAAAGAAGGTGAGCGCAAACTAAATATGGATGCTGTTTTAAATAACAATATAGATACAGCATATTATAGAAAATTAAAACAAGGATTTGATGTTAAAAATGAAGATGGAAATCTTATTGAAAATAACCTTGTAACAACATCAGCTAATAAACCTTTGAGTTATGCTTTTTGTAGTGATACCGCTTATAATGAAGCTATCGTTTCTATCATAAAAGAGGTTGATGTACTATATCATGAATCTACCTTTTTAGAGCAACACGAAAAACTTGCAGAACCTACCAAACATAGTACAGCAAAACAAGCAGCAACTATAGCTAAATTAGCAAATGCTGGCACATTAATATTAGGTCATTATTCTACAAGATACGGAAGTTTAAATGACTTTAAAACAGAAGCTCAAACCATTTTTAATAATGTTGAATTAGCTGAGGATGGGAAAGTGTTTGAGTTTAATTAAATTCTTTTAAGGTTTTCATCCAAATAATTGCTTCATCAAGACTCATGCATCGCTTAATACTTTTTTGCGAAAACATTTTTTCTAGAGATGCATTTTTATACGTGAAATCATTATAATAAACAATAGCGCTAGCTACAATTATACCATATTTTTTTTCAATTTTATCCCATGATTGAGGTTCAGATGAATAAGAATATATTCTGTTTGAAATATATCCAAGCTTAGCATTCAAGCCATAGTGCTTAAATATTTCTTTAGCAACTAGCATAACTTTTGGCCAATCAAAATGTTCACCTTGATGTATTTCTGAAATGAAAAAATACTCACAAAAGTAGAAGTTACCAAAACTCAACCCCACTTTTAGATACTTAAATTCTTTAGAATATAAACTGTTTTCGAAATGCATTACTTTTAAAATAATGCTTAAATTTATGTGTTTTTATTGAACTCTAGGATAATTAATTTATAATTAGCATAAAATTTTATAATGAATACAGATTTAAGTAATTACAGAAAATCATATGAAAAGGAGCAACTGCTTGAAAGTAATATAAGTGAAAATCCTATGGAGTTATTTCAAAAATGGTTTTATGAAGTTGATACAAATTTTGAAGTTGAAGAAACCAATGCCATGACGATTTCAACTATTGGATTGGATGGTTATCCAAAAAGTAGAGTAGTGCTTCTTAAAAGATATACTTATGAAGGATTTATCTTTTACACAAATTACAATAGTGAAAAGGGCAAGGCTATTGAGCAAAACCCAAATGTTTGTTTGTCTTTTTTTTGGAATAGTGCAGAACGTCAAATTATCATAAAAGGAAAAGCTGAAAAAATTGCAGAAAACTTAAGTGACGGTTATTTTGAATCTCGTCCTAGAGGTAGTCAGTTGGGAGCAATAGTTTCTAATCAAAGTCAAGTTATTGAAAATAGAGAATTCTTAGAAAATAAACTCTTGAATCTAGAAAAAGAATTTGAAGGGAAAGAGTTACCTAGGCCAGAATTTTGGGGAGGATATATTGTAAAACCCGTAGAAATTGAATTTTGGCAAGGCAGACCAAACAGATTGCATGATAGAATTAGATACCAACTTCAAGAGGATTTTAATTGGAATATTAATCGACTATCTCCATAAAATATAGTTGAAATACTCATTAAATATTTTTTATAATGTATTTCATCGATTAAAAACATATAAATACGATAATCTGTTTGTTTTTAATCGATTTTAACATTTCTTTAACATTTGATTCGTGATTAGTGGTTTAAATTTATAATACCAAATCTAAATTACTTAACCATGAAATCATTAATCCGACTACTTTTACTAGTAATGTTAGCTAGTTTTAGTTTTTCTTGTTCTACAGATAGCTTGGATGAAAATGCTAATGCTTTAAATGAAAATCTTGTTATTCCTCAAGCAAAAACCATAGAAATACAAATATTAGAGTTGATTAATAATCATAGATTAAGTTTAGGTTTAAATCCACTTGCTAATATGGATATTATAAAAGGGCAAGCTTACACACATACAGAACATATGGTTACTGAAAATGAAGTTTCTCATGATAATTTTTTCTCAAGAAGCAATTATTTAAAAGCAAATGCAGGTGCTAAAGTAGTTTCTGAAAACGTAGCTTATGGTTACACACAAGCATCATCAGTAGTTAACGCTTGGTTAAAAAGTGATACGCACAGAGAAAATATAGAAGGTGATTTTACAAATTTTGATGTGTCAGCAGAACAAAATGTTGATGGCGATTGGTTTTACACGAATATTTTTATTAAAAGATAAAGAGAATTTTAATTATTTATATAAAACGTTATTTTAAAAAAATACCTCTCATACAATTTGAGAGGTATTTTTTATACTAAAAGAATTGTATTTATTTCAATCCACCTACCATATCCTCAGGCTTAACCCAAGCATCATAGTCATCAGCAGTTACATAACCTAAATTTACAGCTTCTTCTTTTAAAGTAGTACCATTTTTATGAGCAGTATTAGCTATTTCAGCCGCTTTATAATACCCTATTTTTGTATTAAGAGCAGTAACAAGCATTAATGAATTATTTAAAAGTTTAGTAATGACTTCATGATTTGGTTCTATACCAACAGCACAATGTTCATCAAAACTCATGCAAGCTTCTCCAATTAATTGTGCAGACTGTAAAACATTGGCAGCCATAACCGGTTTAAAAACATTTAATTCATAATGCCCTTGCATACCACCAATTGATACAGCAACGTCATTACCAATAACTTGAGCACAAACCATAGTTAAGGCTTCACATTGGGTAGGATTTACTTTTCCTGGCATGATAGAACTTCCTGGTTCATTTGCTGGAATAGTGATTTCACCAATACCACTTCTTGGACCAGATGCCATCATACGAATATCGTTTGCAATTTTATTTAATGAAACCGCTAATTGTTTTAAAGCTCCAGAAGTTTCAACTAAAGCATCATGAGCTGCAAGCGCTTCAAATTTATTTGGGGCAGTTGTAAAAGGAAGTTCTGTAAACTTAGCAATATATTCAGCTACACGTTTACTGTAACCTTTTGGGGTATTTAAACCAGTTCCTACTGCAGTACCACCTAAAGCTAATTCACTTAAATGTGGTAATGTATTTTCTAAGGCTTTTAAACCATGTTCTAATTGGGCAACATAACCAGAAAGTTCTTGGCCTAAAGTTAATGGCGTTGCGTCCATAAGGTGTGTTCTACCAATTTTAACAACATTTTTAAATGCTTCAGATTTTTTCTTTAATGTACCATGAAGTTGTTTAACACCAGGAATGGTGGTTTCTATCACTTTTTTATAAACAGCTATATGCATTCCTGTTGGAAACGTGTCGTTTGATGATTGAGATTTATTTACATCGTCATTTGGTTGAATAGCTTTATCTCCTTCACCAACAACTTTTCCTGCTAATTGTTGTGCTCTATTAGCTATAACTTCATTCACATTCATGTTACTTTGTGTGCCAGAGCCTGTTTGCCAAATTACTAATGGAAATTGGTCATCATGTTTTCCTTCTAAAATTTCATCACAAACTTGTGCAATTAAATCTCTTTTTTCAATAGGTAAAACACCAAGCTCACAATTTGTAAAAGCAGCAGCTTTTTTAAGATAAGCAAAGCCATAAATAATTTCTAAAGGCATGGAAGCAGAAGGACCAATTTTAAAATTATTTCTTGAGCGTTCTGTTTGAGCTCCCCAAAGTTTATCGGCAGGTACTTTTACCTCACCCATAGTATCTTTTTCTATTCTAAAATTCATTTTAAATATGATTTATATACATACAAATTTACACTTTTTGAAACTCATTTTTTATGTAATTTAAGTTTATTTATATCATTTTTTTAACCTAAAAGATTGTTAACACATTTATTTCTTTTTCAAAAAATAAGTACATTAGCTATATTTAAGAGTAGAATAGTTTTTAATCGAAATTTAGTTTAAATTAAAATAAATTTATAATCATTAAAATATATAAAAATGGCAACAATTAGATTAGGAGATGAAGCTCCAAACTTTACAGCAATGTCTACTGAAGGGACTATTAACTTTCATAACTGGTTAGGTGATAGTTGGGGAATTTTATTTTCTCATCCAGCAGATTATACGCCAGTTTGTACAACAGAATTAGGAACGGTTGCTAAATACAAGTCAGAGTTTGATAAACGAAATGTGAAAGTTGTTGCGCTTAGTGTTGATGGTGTTGATTCTCATAACGATTGGATAAAAGATATTAATGAAACCCAACACACTATCATAAATTTTCCCATTATAGCAGATGAAGACAAAAAAGTTTCAGAGCTTTATGATATGATTCATCCAAATGCAAGTGATAAGTTTACTGTGCGTTCGGTTTTTGTTATTGGAGTAGACAAAAAAGTGAAATTAATTATAACTTATCCAGCATCAACTGGTAGAAATTTTGATGAATTACTACGAGTCATAGATTCATTGCAGTTAACGGCTTATCATAAAGTAGCAACACCAGCAAATTGGAAAAATGGTGAAGATGTTGTTATTTCTCCTGCGGTTACTAATAGTGAAATACCAGCACTTTTCCCAAAAGGGCATCAAGAAATAAAACCTTATTTAAGAATGACACCACAACCAAATTTAGACTAATAAATGTGTTAATAAATTTTAATTTGATATTGTATAGCAAATAGGTTTATCTTATATTTGCTTCATATTTAACCAAAGGAATTTACAATTATGTTTACGTTTGACCAATATTTAGGATTTTTAGCTTTTTTAACCATTTTAACTATAGGTTTTTGGTTAATGATTTTTTTAATAACTTTTGTAATTCCTTATTGGATTTTTGGTTCATCAATAGAACGTTTAAAAGAAATAAGAGCTGAAAAAAAAGCAAAAAAACAAACAGCAATTCATTAATTTAAATTTATAATATTTAAAAAAAGGAAGCTATTTTAGCTTCCTTTTTTAGTTTTGTTTGTTTCTATTTTATCCTTGCATTTCAAAGTCTTCACCACCATTTCCTCGTCCACCATTTTCACCATCTTTCTTTTTCTTTTGGTTAAATCTGTAAGTGAATGATAGATTAAAACTTCGTTGTCTCCATTGAAATTCGCTATAACTTACAAATGTTGGAGTTGTTGATGTTGTTTGCCTTTTTCTTGTATTGAAAAGATCACTTACATTAAAAGCTAATGAAGCACGATCATTAAATAAATCCTTACTAAAAGCTAAATCTGTTGAGAGCATACCTTTTGATTTATTTTGAGCATCTTCACTTGGACCCATATACATCACACGAGTTTGCCAATCTATTTTACCTGGTAAAGTGTATTTGTTATTTAATCTTGCAAACCAGCTTAAATTTTCAGCACCATAATCTACATTATTGTAAAAACCGTTGGTAATAGATTTAAATAAATTAAAGTTTCCATTTAAATTCCATTTATTTGAAGGTCTGAAATTTAGAGTAAACTCAAAACCATATCGGTCATTTGTTGCTAAATTTATTGGTGAACGTTTTATAACAGGTACTTCAGTTCCACCAACTAGTGCTGTTTGTCCAGTATCTTCAGTTATAAAAGTAAAAACATCAGTTGCGTGTTCGTAGTATATTGAAGAATTTAAAGTTGTTTTTCCAAATCTGTTTAAATACCCAATATCTATTTTATTTGCAAAACTTGGATCAATATCTGGGTTTCCTTGAAATAAATTAGTAGCACTACTTCTAGATGGAAATGGATTTATAAATCTAGATCTTGGTCTACTGATTCTTCTGTTATATCCAAAAGTTAAGCTTTGGTTTTCTGAAAATTCATATGATAAATTTACTGTAGGAAATAGAGATTCATAGTTTTTCTTTTTAAGATCATTAGTAGTAATTTGGTTTATTGAAATTCTTGTAGATTCCATTCGTAATCCAAATAGGAAAGAAAACTTGTTTTTTATTTTACTTCCAAATTGAGTATATGCAGCATTAACGTATTCTCTATAAACAAGATTATTGCTTACATTGGTATCTAATTCATAAACACCATTGTTATAAAATTCAAGAGTATAGTCTGTATCTAATGTATTAAAACTGCCTCTATACCCAAGTTCAAACTGACTTTTTTCGCCAATAGGAAGTACATAGTCACTTTGCAGTAATATATTATCTTGCTGCTCATAAGTATCTACACGTTCAGCTTCAGTTCCATCTTGTGATATTAAAGATTTTTCATCTTCATCACTGCTTTCATATTGAAAATCAAAGGTAAGTTTGTGCTCGCTATTTCCATCAAATATTTTATCAAAGTTTAAGGAATATTGCGTTGTTTTATCAGTTGACTTTTCTGGGTCAAAACGAGAAGATGTATTTAAAATATTTCCTACGTTATCAAATTCTCTAATACTATTGGTTGCATCTTGATTTTGATTACTGTCTCTATATAATAATGAAGTTGTTAATGAAGCTGAATCTGTAATATACCATTCTACTCCAAAATTGGTGTTTAAACCACGACTGTTTCTATCGAATTTTCGATTTTCATTTAAAAATGTATTTGGACCACTTTCATTAAAATATTCAGTTTTTGTAATTGACTTACCAGGAGATTCTCTATAGCTATAGCCAGTGGTATTAAAAAAGTTAAAATCACCAGTTCTATAATTTATATTTCCAGAAATCCCAGCTGAATTTGGATAGCCAACATTTGTAGTAACAGCTCCATTTAGCCCTTGTAATTTACTTCGGCGTAAAATGATATTTAAAATTCCAGCGGTTCCTTCAGCATCATAGCGAGCAGAAGGAGAGGTAATCACTTCAACACGCTCTATAGATTCTGCAGGCAATTGACGTAAAGCATCTGTAGAATTTAGGCCAACTAAACCAGAAGGTTTTCCATTAATAAGTATCTTAACATTATCATTACCACGTAGAGCAACATTTCCTTCCACATCAACAGATACAGATGGAATATTATCTAAAACATCACTCACAGTACCACCACGAACTGTTAAATCTTTACCGACATTATATATTTTTTTATCTAGTTTTAACTCAACCGTCGTTTTTTCGGCAATAATTTCTACTACTTGTAAAGCTTCAAGGTTAATATCTAAATAAAAAGCACCAATATTTTCATTTTTATTAATAACTCTATTTAAAATGGTTTGCTTTTTATAAGAAATATATTCTATCGAAATGTCATAAAGTCCTGCTTTAATTGGAATACTGAAATTGCCTTTTGAATCTGTAATGCCACCAGTTTCAATTTTATTTTCGCTTTTATTAAAAAAACTTATAGTAGCATATTCTAGCGGATCTTTAGTTTCTTTATCAAAAACGGTTCCTGAAATAACCACATCATTAATGGTTGTTGGAATTAAAGTTGTTGGTTTATTATCATTTTGGGATGAAAAATTTGCATTGGTTAAATTTGAAATTTTTGAATCAGCAGATTTTTCAGATAACGACTGAGAATTTACTAATGTGCAAAAAAATATAGTAATTATTGGGGTTAGGAGTAGTTTATACATTTATAATTTTTAATGTAAGACTGCAAAAGTACCCGAAAGTTTAAGCTGTATTGGTTAATATTATGTTAAAAAGAAAGGATTTAAAGTATTGAAAAATTATAGTATTTCAATGATTTTTTCTGAAGGTCTTCCAATAACTGCTTTATTATCATTTATCACAATTGGTCTTTCTATTAGTTTAGGATTTTTTATCATAATGTCAATAATTTCATCATCAGAAAGATTTAAGTTTTTATAGTGTTCTTTCCATATAGATTCATTTTTTCTAACCAATTCTATGGGTTTAATCTTTAATAATGCTATTATTTTTTTTAACTCATTATGATTAGGAATGTTTTCAAAATAATTGATAATTTGAAATTCTTTGCCAGAATCCTCCAATAGTTTTAATCCAATTCTAGATTTGCTACATCTGCTATTGTGATATATTTTAATCATATTTTTTTAAATATTTAAAACGTTTTATCTTCCTCTTTTTGCCCCATCATCATCAAATAAGCTTTTAAAAACGGATTAATATCACCATTCATAATAGCATCTACGTTACTTGTTTCATGCCCAGTTCTTACATCTTTAACCAATTTATATGGCTGCATCACATAATTACGAATTTGACTTCCCCATTCAATTTTCATTTTTCCTGCTTCAATATCGTCTCTTTGTGCTAATTGTTTTTGTAATTCAATTTCATACAATTGAGATTTAAGCATTTGCAAGGCGCGTGACCTGTTATCATGTTGTGAACGTGTTTCAGAACATTGAATTTGAATACCTGTTGGTTTGTGGGTTAATTGTACTTTAGTTTCTACTTTGTTAACGTTTTGTCCACCAGCACCACTTGAGCGTGCTGTAGTAATTTCAATATCTGCTGGATTTATTTCAATTTCAATAGTATCATCTACTAATGGATAGACATAAACAGAGGCAAAACTAGTATGACGTTTTGCATTACTATCAAAAGGAGAAATTCTTACCAATCTGTGTACACCATTTTCACCTTTTAGCCAACCAAAGGCAAAATCACCTTCAATTTCAAGAGTTACGGTTTTAATACCAGCAACATCACCTTCTTGGAAGTTTAATTCTTTAACTTTAAACCCGTTCTTTTCAGCATACATTAAATACATGCGCATAAGCATACTGGCCCAATCACAACTTTCTGTACCACCAGCACCCGCTGTAATTTGTAAAACAGCACTTAAACTATCGCCTTCTTCAGAAAGCATATTTTTAAACTCAATATTTTCAAGAAGTGTATAAACTTTATCATATTGTTCTTCAACTTCTGTCATAGAAGATTCACCTTCTTTATAAAACTCATAAAGAACTTCTAAGTCTTCTAAAAGTGATACAGAATTATTATAATCTTCAACCCATTTTTTCTTAACACGCAGAGATTTCATAATAATTTCTGCGTTTTTAGAATCATCCCAAAAGTTTGGAGCAAAGGTTTGCTCTTCTTCGTTTTGTATTTCTATAAGTTTGGCATCAACGTCAAAGATAGTGCCTTAGTTTGTCAAGGCGGGTTTTAAGAGATTTTATTTGGTCTTGGGTTATCATGAATTAATTTTTTTGTAAAAATAACACTAATAATTCTCAATAAGTATTTAATGGAATAAAAATGCTTTTAAGAGTTTTTTTTTGGGGAAGTAATATTTAATTTATAATATTAAATTATATATATAAGTTATTCAAGTTTGATATGAAAAATATAAAACCAATTTCAGTTCTTATACCTGTTGGAGGTAACAGTTTATTAATGTTTGTTGTCCATTGTTTATCTCAAATAAATAATATTAAAATATATATTATTAGTCCAAATGAGCAAGCAGAAATTAAACATTCAGGAAAAATTTTAAATTATACTTTTTTTCCAAATATAAATAATGAGAATAATTGGATTGAAGGAATAAATAAAGAAATTGAGAAATTTAAAATTGATTTGGTAATGCCTATTGATGAAGATGGAATAAGGAATTCTATTAAATATCAAGCCAAATTATCTACTTATAGCAAATTGGTATTGTTGCCATCGTTACAAAGTTTTGAGATAGCTAATAACAAGGGTTTATTATGGAAGCATATGCTAGAACATCATATTGAATGCCCTAAAACTTTTATTTACAATAAAAACCAATTTCACAGCACTGATTCTCTCGATTTTCCTTTAATATTGAAGCCTTTAGAAGGTTTTGGTGGTGGTAAAGGTATCTACATATTTAAAAACAAAGAACAACTTGAGTCATATTATACAGAAAATGATATTACCTATCCTTATCTTATCCAGAGTTATATTTCTGGCTATGATATTGATTGTAGTGTATTATGTGAACAAGGAGAAATTCTTGCCTATACAATTCAAAAAGGAACATTAGTTGGAATAAGTGACTTTGTTCCAAAAATTGGCTTGGATTTTTTGCATAATGATGAATTGTTGCATACAGTAAAAGAATTAATGTTATCATTAAACTGGTCAGGTTTAGCTCATATTGATATGCGTTTTGATGAAAAAGAAAGCAATTTTAAAGTTATTGAAATCAATCCTAGATGCTGGGAATCTATTGAAGGTTCAGAAATTGCTGGCGTAAATTTTCCTTATTTACATGCTTTAAAAAGTTTAAATTATAATTTTGAAACCCCCAAATATAAACACACAAAATATTTAAATTTATTAGGATTAAAAAAAACTATTAGGAAGAATAAGTTGTTTGTTTTTAACTTTAATTTTATACTAAAATATACACCTATAAAATACTTTATTAAAGACCCTTTGCCTTTATTCCTTATTTTGATTAATAAAATTAGAAGTGGAAATTAAAATATGTATTTAAAAATTTAATTTATTTAAAATTAATTTATATGAACTTATTGTAAAAAATAACATCCAATTTATAATTCCAATAAACTTAAAACTATCTTCTATAAAGTATTCAAAACCTAGACTTTCAAATATTATATCTGTAAAAGCTGACAAACCTAAAAAGCCAACTCCCAATACTAAAAATATATATATGCTATTTAATATTACTTTATAAAATTTAATTATATACCAAAATAAAAATACGGCATACATAGTAAATGTTATTGGTTGAGCAATTTGAAAATTTTTGAATGAATAAAAAATATAATCATGGAACATAAAAAAATCATCAATTAATAATAAACTAGTAAAAATTGCTGAACCTAAAAAAAACATACCGTTTATTTTATCATTTTTTTTTAATAAAATTAAAGAAGTAAAATAACAAACAGATGCTGTAAAACACCATATGAGGACACCAATATTAGATAAAAAGCCAATAAAAGGATGTGAATTAAATATTAAAGCAGGATCTCCAGTAAGTTTTTCAAAAGGGATATTAAATTTTTTATTTAGATAGAAAATACTAAACAATAGTAGTATTCCTAAAATATAAATAATAAATATAAAGTAATGTATATTATCCTCTTTTAACTTTTGTTTAATTTTACTTACTTCAGAAATAAAAATATTCATGTTGTATTATTTAATATAAAATTAACTAAAAGATAATACTTTATTTTAAAATTATGTTTAAATGCAAAAAATTACGTTTATCAGAAAAAGCAACATAATTATTTTGATTAAAAATTTTAATAAATGAAAATTGATTTAAGAAGCGATACCGTTACCAAACCAACCCAAGGGATGTTGGAAGCCATGATGCAAGCCAAGATTGGTGATGATGTGTTTAGTGAAGATCCAACGGTGAATGTATTAGAGGAACGTTTAGCTAAAATGTTTGGAAAACAAAAAGCTGTATTTTTTCCATCGGGCACTATGGCAAACCAAACGGCTATTAAGTTGCATACTAATCCAAGTGAGCAGGTTATTTGTGATAAATATGCCCATATTTATAATTATGAATCTGGTGGCGCTTCTTTTAATAGCGGTGTTTCTTGTCGGCTTTTAGATGGAGATAGAGGCATGTTTACCGCCAATCAAGTGATTGAAGCTATTAATCCAGATGCCTTTTATTATAGTCAAACCAGTTTGGTAGAAATTGAAAATACGACCAATAAAGGTGGTGGCGCTTGCTGGGATTTTAATGAAATTTTAAAGATTAAAGCTGTTTGTGATGCACATCAATTAGGGTTTCATTTGGATGGTGCAAGATTATGGAATGCTCTGGTTGTAAAAAAAGAAACTCCTAAACAATATGGAGCTGTTTTTGATACCATTTCTGTATGTTTAAGTAAAGGATTAGGTTGCCCAATTGGTTCTGTTTTAATAGGAAATGAGGATATTATGAAGAACGCTATTAGAGTTAGAAAAATATTTGGAGGCAATATGCGTCAGGTTGGATATTTAGCTGCAGCCGGACTTTATGCGCTTGATAATCATATTCAAAGATTAGATGAGGATCATGTAAAAGCAAAAGACCTTGGAAATTTTTTATCTAAACAATCTTACATTAAAACGGTTGAACCCGTTGAAACCAATATTGTTATTTTTGAACTTAACAATGATGTTAAAGAAGCTGATTTCATTCAAAAATTAAAAGACAATAATATTTTAATTATTGGTATGGGAAGCAATAAACTGCGTATAGTAACCCATTTAGATTACACTAATTCTATGCACGACTATTTATTGTCAACTCTAAAAGGTCTAAAACTCTAATAATCTAACAATCTAAAAAGTCTAATACATCTATTTAAACATATCTAAACCAGGAATATTTGGCAAACCTTCTTTAGCAACCGCTGCAAGTTCTGTTTCGTTAATTTTAGTTGCTTTTTCTATGGCTTTATTTAAGGTAACAATCAAATAATCTTCCAATTCATCATTATCAGTTAATAAATCATCAGAAATAGAAATAGATTTAATAATTCTATTTGCTGTAAGCGTTACCTTCACTTTACCATCATTACTTTTCTCGTCAATTAAAACCGTATCCAAACGCTTTTTAGTTTCTTCAACTTTCTTTTGGGTTTCTTTTAATTTACCCATCATATTCATCATATCACCAAACATAATTTTATAATTTTTAATTCCTTACAAAACTATATAATTTTTATATTTTTGACGCTTTATATTTAACTACAAATACTTCCTTTTGAAAAAAATATTAGAGCAACCAAAAGCAAAGAAAATACCAAAAGAACTAAACATTCATAATGATATTAGAATTGATAATTATTATTGGTTAAACAACAAAGAAAACCCAGATGTTATTGATTATTTAAATGCTGAAAATGCTTATACAAAGCAAATAATGGCACATACAGAAGATTTTCAAAAATCACTGTTTGAAGAAATGAAAGGTAGAATCAAGGAAGATGATACCACAGTGCCTTATAAATTAAATGGCTATTGGTATATTACACGTTATGAAAAAGGAAAAGATTATCCTATTTATATCCGTAAAAAAGAATCTTTAGAAGCCATTGAAGAAATTTTATTTGATTGTAATGAAATGGCTAAAGATTTTGCGTACTTTAACTTAGGAAGCATTGCTATTAGTCCAGACAATACTTTAGCCTGTTTTTCTACAGATACGGTAAGTAGAAGACAATATACGATTCAAATTAAAAACTTAGTAACTGGTGAAATTTACCCAGATAAGATTTTAAATACTACCGGCAGTATTACTTGGGCCAATGATAATAAAACATTGTTTTATACAATTAAGGATGATGTAACCTTACGTTCTCATAAAATTTTTAAACATAAGTTGCATTCAAATACTCAAGAAGATGCACTTGTGTTTCATGAGAAAGATGAAACTTTTAACACGTTTGTTTATAAATCAAAGTCAAAAAAATATATCATTATTGGGTCTTCAAGCACCTTAACTTCAGAATACAGAATTCTTAATGCAGATACACCTGATGGAAAATTTAAGATATTTCAAAAACGAGTTAGAGAGTTAGATTATAGTATAGCTCATTATAATGATCATTTTTATGTCATAGCTAATAATGATGGCGCCACAAACTTTAAATTATTAAAAGCAAATGAAAATAAAACCCAAAAAGAATTTTGGGAAGAAGTAATTCCTCATAGAGAGCATGTTTTAATTGAAGATATTGAAATTTTTAAAGATTACTTAGTCGTTAATGAACGTGAAAACGGATTAAACAACTTGCGAGTTATAAGTTGGAAAGGCGATGAAGATTATTATTTACCCTTTGAAAGTGAAACATTTACAGCATACATTAGCAATAATCCAGACTTTGATAGTGAGGTTTTAAGATATGGATTTAACTCATTAACATCTCCAAGTGCCATAATTGATTACAATTTTTACACCAAGGAACATATCATACAAAAAGAACAAGAAGTTTTAGGCGGAGATTTTAATAAAGCAGATTACGAATCTAAACGCATTTGGGCAACAGCTAGAGATGGTGTAAAAATTCCAATATCAATAGTTTACAAAAAAGGAATTGAGTTAAATAGTAAAAACCCTTTATTGCTTTATGCTTACGGTTCATACGGCTCTACTATTGATCCATCTTTCTCAAGTATTAGATTGAGTTTACTTAATAGAGGTTTTATTTACGCTATTGCCCATGTTCGTGGTGGCGAATATCTTGGCAGGCAATGGTATGAAAGCGGTAAGCTTCTATCAAAACTTAACACGTTTCATGATTATATAGATTGTTCTAAATTTCTTATTGAAGAGAAATACACATCAAATAAGCATTTGTACGCTTATGGAGGTTCTGCAGGTGGATTACTTGTAGGCGCTGTAATTAATATGAATCCAGAATTGTATAACGGCGTTTTAGCAGCAGTTCCATTTGTTGATGTCGTTACAACCATGTTAGACGACACCATTCCCTTAACAACAGGCGAATATGATGAATGGGGAAATCCAAATGATTTAGACTATTATAATTACATGAAATCGTATTCACCATACGATAATATTGAGGTTAAAAATTATCCTAATATGTTAGTAACTACAGGATTATATGACTCACAAGTACAATATTGGGAACCAGCAAAATGGGTTGCCAAGCTTAGAGAATTTAAAACAGATTCTAATAAATTAGTATTCCATATAGATATGGATTCGGGTCATGGAGGCGCTTCTGGGCGTTTTGAAAGCTTAAAAGAAGTCGCATTAGAATATGCCTTTTTATTAGATTTAGAAGGAATTCATTGTTAGTAAACAAAAAATGTTTTATTTTTGCTCGGTTTTAGGTTGCATTAATTTTTAGCTAAATTAGCGTAGCTTTTAAAAAGCATTTATGAAACATAAAAATCAAGTTTTTGACAGTGTATTAGATTTAATAGGCAATACTCCGCTTGTTAAACTTAATAAAGTAGCTTCAAAATTTAAAGGTAATTTCTATGCAAAAGTAGAATACTTTAATCCAGGTCAATCTACTAAAGACAGAATAGCAACATACATCATAGAAGAAGCAGAGAAAAAAGGTATTTTAACTCCAGGTTCAACTATTATTGAAACTACTTCTGGTAATACAGGATTTAGCCTTGCAATGGTAGGTATCATAAAAGGATATGACTGTGTTTTAGCAGTGAGTTCTAAATCATCCGCTGATAAAATAGACATGCTTAAAACCATGGGCGCAAAAGTTTATGTTTGCCCTGCTCATGTTAGTGCTGATGATCCTAGATCTTATTATGAAGTAGCAAAACGTCTTCACGAAGAAATAAAAGGCTCTGTATATATCAATCAATATTTTAATCAGTTAAATATTGATGCACATTATAAATCTACTGGTCCAGAAATTTGGAAACAAACAGAAGGTGAAATCACGCATTTAGTAGCGTGTAGTGGTACAGGAGGAACAATTTCAGGTACTGCAAAATATCTAAAAGAACAAAATCCTAACATAAAAGTCATTGGTGTTGATGCTTTTGGTTCTGTGATAAAAAAATATCACGAAACACGAGAGTTTGATGAAGAAGAAATTTATCCTTATAGAATTGAAGGATTAGGGAAAAATTTAATCCCAACAGCTACAGATTTTGATGTTATCGATGAATTTATTAAAGTAACTGACGAGGAAAGTGCTCATATGGCTAGATTAATAGCTAAAACAGAAGGCTTATTTGTAGGCTACACTTCAGGCGCTGTTATGCAAGCTATTAAACAGTTAGGTGAACGAGGTGAATTTAAAAAGAATGATAAAGTTGTTGTTATTTTTCCTGATCACGGTTCACGTTATATGAGTAAAATATACAGCGATAAATGGATGAATGATCAAGGCTTTTTTGATAGTATTAATGCAGAAGCTTTGCAAACAGTTGAGTATATAAAATAAATTTAAACACTATAAATTAAAGAGATAGTATTGTTATTAAACAAAATACTATCTCTTTTTTTATTTTATTAATAATTCAATACCAAAAATTATGCACAAACCATATAAATATTTAATTTTGCGCTAACTAACTAAGGGCTAAAAAGATTAGAAACTACGTTGGATTTTTTAATAGCATTAACATACACATTTAATGAAAGATTTATTTGAAAAAATTTATAAAGATAAAGGACCACTAGGAAAGTGGGCTTCACAAGCTGAAGGATATTTTGTATTTCCTAAATTAGAAGGACAAATATCTAATCGTATGAAGTTTCAAGGCAAAGATGTTATTACTTGGAGCATCAATGATTATTTAGGGTTGGCCAATCATCCAGAAGTTAGAAAAGTGGATGCAGAAGCTGGAGCAGCCTATGGTTCTGCATATCCAATGGGTGCCAGAATGATGTCTGGTCATACAGATTTACATGAAACTTTACAAAAAGAACTAGCTGAATTTGTCAATAAAGAAGCAGCCTATCTTTTAAATTTTGGTTATCAAGGCATGGTTTCTACCATTGATGCTTTGGTTAATAAAAATGATATTATAGTTTATGATGTTGACGCGCATGCCTGTATTATTGATGGGGTACGTTTACACATGGGTAAACGTTTTACATATAGACATAACGATGTTGTAAGCTTAGAAAAAAACCTTGATAGAGCTACAAAAATGGCTGAACAAACAGGTGGAGGAATTCTTGTTATTTCTGAAGGCGTTTTTGGAATGCGAGGTGAGCAAGGAAAGCTAAAAGAAATAGCAGCTTTAAAGAAAAAGTATAATTTTAGATTTTTAGTAGATGATGCTCATGGGTTTGGTACTCAAGGTAAAACTGGTGCAGGAACAGGTGAGGAGCAAGGTGTTCAAGATGATATAGATGTATATTTTGCAACGTTTGCAAAATCAATGGCAGGAACTGGAGCTTTTATAGCAGCAGACCAAGAAATTATTGATTATTTAAAATATAATTTACGTTCTCAAATGTTTGCTAAATCATTGCAAATGCAATTGGTTGTTGGAGCACGTAAGCGTTTAGAAATGCTTAAAACCATGCCAGAACTTAAAAATAAACTTTGGGAGAATGTGAATGCATTACAATCAGGTTTAAAAGATAGAGGATTTGATATTGGTACCACTCAAAGTTGTGTAACACCTGTATATTTAAAAGGAAGTATTCCAGAAGCTATGGCTTTAGTAAAAGATTTAAGAGAAAATTTTGGAATCTTCTGTTCTATAGTTGTTTACCCAGTAATACCTAAAGGATTAATTTTATTAAGGTTAATACCAACAGCTACTCATACATTAGAAGATGTAAAAATAACTCTGGATGCTTTTGATGCTATTAGAGCAAGATTAGAAAATGGAACCTACCAACGTCTTTCTGCTGCAGTAATGGCTGCTATGGGAGAATAAAAATATTATATAGCATAAAAAAAGTCCGACATTTTTGTCGGACTTTTTTTATGCTATATTTTTTCTAAAGGTACATCGTCTTTTGTGAGTCACAGGATTAAAGTTTTTCCAAATTTGATGTATTGCTATATTATCATCAAGTTCTGGTCCTCTTACGCAAATTTCAATACCTTTTTCGCTAAAAGTCTTGTGAAATTCATTAAAAATAATAGCCGTTATGCCTTTGTTTTGATATTCTGGCAAAACTCCAATTAAGTAAAATGTGACTGTTTTGGCGTGTTTTTTGGCATGAAGTAAATGCCATATACCAAATGGAAATAATTTGCCATTCATTTTTTGTAAAGCAGTTGCATAAGAAGGTGTAACTATTCCAAAGCCTATTAATTTATCGTCTTTGTCTAATACAAATTTGACATATTCAGGATTTAAAAATCCTATAAATTTCTTTTTAAAATAGTCTCTCTGTTCTTTATTTATTTCTACAAAAGATGAAAGTACTTCATGAGATTTAGAAAACACGTCAAACATCTCATCTGTGTAAGGCATGATATCTTTATTTTTTGTAAAATTTAAGGCTCTAAGCTGATACCTTTTTTTAATAAGCTCTTGAATTTTAGCAAATGATTCTGGATGAATGTTTTTAAATTCCATTTTATTTTCAGAATATTTTTTTGCTACATCATAACCTAATTTTTCAAAATGTTCAGCATAATATGGATGATTGTGCCAGGTTATCATATTTCCTATTTGGTCAAAACCTTCGGTTAAAATACCGACCTTATCTAAATTTGAAAAACCAACAGGACCTTCAATATATTCTAATCCATTTTGTTTCCCTATTTCATGAACTTTGTTTAAAAGAGTTTTGGTTACTTCTATGTCATCAATAACATCAAACCAACCAAAGCGCATTTTTTTATGGTTTTGTTTATTAACCTCAACCCAATTTATAATGGCAGCTATTCTACCCACTATGTCATTTTCTTTATAAGCTAAAAATAAGGTTGCTTCAGCATCATGAAAAACAGGGTTTATTTTTTTGTCAAAAGTTCTCATTTCTTCTGAAATTATTGGTGGAACCCAATATTTTGAACCTTTATATAATTTAAAAGGAAACTTCACAAAATCCTTTAAATCCTTTTTACTTTTTACTTCTTTTATTGTAATCATTCTGAAATGAGCATTCTATATTTTAATTAAAATCTTGAGATTTTCGTTTATGTTTTTTATTGTACTCTTCAATAACATCTGTTGTTTGCTTATTTTCTCTTGATTTTCTAGCGCCTTCGTCTTTTGCCGAAGTTCCGTTATCAATTTCTTTATCTTTATGGAAATCTAATCGATAGGAAGCTCCAAAATTCACACTGAAAACTGATGGCGTATCTTTGGTATTAAAAGTAAGAGCAGAATCTAATTGAAAATCTTTTCCCCATAAATAAGCACCACCAAACCTAAAAAGATTGTCTGCATAAAAATCACTTTGAATGCCTTGAGTTTCTCCAAATATGACCCATTTGGGGTTAAATGAATGGGTAAGAGTTAAAATATATTGAAAATCAGATTGATTTGTTCCTATTCTATCTTTTATTAAATTGATAACAAAAACCCAACCGCCAGCAAAATTATTTTGCGTAGCTACCATCACTTTAGGGCTAAAACCTTCAATACCTTGTGCTGTATAAGGGTTGTTTTTTGTATCATAGTTAGCACCAGCGTACACAGAAACTGCCGGAATTAAACTGCTCCACTTAAACTTATGGTTAGCTTTCCAACTATAAAGATTTGGTTTTTCATTTTCAGAATTCTTATAAGGATCATATAGTAAATATTTAGCGCCAATAGTAAGGTTTTTAAAATTTGAACGTAGTTCATCAAATGCTATGCTCGAAAAATATGTTTTTGTGTCGTTTTGGTAGGTGCCTTCAATATTTAATTCTAATTCTTCAAATAAAAGCCCATAACGGGCAGCAAAATCAATTCCAAATCCAGAAACTTCGGTTTGTAAAGCAGGAGTTCTTTTTTCATTAATCATATAAGGACCAACTTCAAATTGCGCGACATTGGTTCCTACAGAAAAAGCACTTCTTGAAACACCTGGTCTGTTTGAATTAATAACATCAGTATATTGGCTAAAACTATTAAACGCAGTTAAGCAAATAACAAAAATTAAGGTAGATTTTATAAGTTTCATAATTAAGGTTTTGATTTTGTTAGAATTAAAAAAATCATCATACTATTTATTATTTACACAATTAAGGGTTATCAAATATAGAGATTTTATAGTTTTTTTATCATTTTTGAGTATTTTTTAAAAGTATAGAATTGTATTTTTGTTAAAAATTATTTTTATGTTACAATTTGCGTCTGCAACTGGGTTGATTAGGGCCATACTAATTATTTTACTAATTTATTACGCACTTAAAGTGCTGTCAAGGTTGTTTGCTCCATTATTAATAAAGTTTGTTGCTAAAAAGGCTGAAGAACGTTTTGGTAGTCAGTTTGATAATTTTCAAAAACAAAATGAGCCTCAACGAAAAGAAGGTGAAGTAACCATTGAAAAAGTTCCTAATACTAAATCATCAAATAAAAACGTAGGAGACTATATTGATTACGAAGAAATTGATTAATTTTCGCAATCTTTGATTTTAACATACATTCATGCCATTTTCAATAAAACAATTTCTGCCACACCTATTAGTCATTATAGGTTTTGTAATGATATCCTTATTATATTTTAGTCCTGTACTTCAAGGTAAGCAGATATTCCAAAGTGATATCATGCAGTATATTGGCATGAGCAAACAGCAAAATGATTTTAGAGCTGATACAGGTGAAGAAACTTATTGGACGAACAGCGCATTTGCTGGCATGCCAACCTATCAGTTAGGAGCTTATTACCCTAATAATTATATTAAGAATCTTGATAGTTCATTACGATTTTTACCAAGACCAGCCGATTATTTGTTTCTTTATTTAATAGGATTTTATATTCTTTTATTGGTTTTAAAAGTAGATTATAAACTTGCCACAGTTGGAGCTTTAGCATTTGGTTTTTCAACGTATTTAATAATTATTCTTGGTGTTGGGCATAATAGTAAAGCACATGCGATTGCTTATATGCCATTGGTTTTGAGTGGTATTTTATTAACCTTTCAAAGAAAATATGTTTATGGGTTTTTGCTAACTACCATAGCTTTAGGTTTAGAAATTGTTGCAAACCACTTTCAAATGACCTATTATTTGATGTTGTTGGTAATTGTTTTAGGTATTGTTTTCCTGATAGATGCTTACAAAAAGAACATTCTTGTTCATTATTTTAAGTCTGTTGGCATACTGATTATAGCTGCTATTTTAGCCGTTGGATTAAATGCTACCAACATTTTGGCAACTCAAGAGTATGCTAAAGAAAGTACAAGAGGTAAAAGCGAATTAACCATAAATCCAGACGGAACTCCAAAAGAGATTACATCTGGTTTAGATAGAGATTATATTACACAATTTAGTTACGGTATTTTAGAAACCTTCAATTTATATATTCCTAGATTTATGGGTGGAGGCAATGGTGAAGATGTTGGTAAAAACTCTAAAACCTATGAAGCTTTTAGAACCTTAGGAGCCACACCAACTCAAGCTTTAGAAGAATCAAAGCGCGCCCCTATGTATTGGGGAGAACAACCTATTGTGGAAGCCCCAGCTTATGTTGGAGCAGTCATTCTGTTTCTATTTGTATTTGCTTTATTTATTGTAAAAGGCCGAATGAAATGGTGGTTGGTAGCTGGTACGTTACTTTCTTTGTTATTATCTTATGGAAAGAATTTTGGTGCTTTAACAGATTTCTTTATTGATTATGTGCCGCTTTATAGCAAGTTTAGAGCGGTGAGCTCTATTCAGGTAATTTTGGAGTTATGCATTCCCGTTTTAGCAATTCTTGGGCTTTCAAAACTATTAAAAAAATCAGAGGATGATGGTAAAGAGAAATTAAATGCCTTAAAAAATTCTGTTTATATTACTAGTGGAATAGCATTGGTTTTTTTAATCTTTAAAACCACGTTTTTTGATTTTGTAAGTATTAATGATGGTTATTACAGTCAAAATTACGGACCAGATTTTATAAGAGCCATTAAGGAAGATAGAAAATCTATCTTTACAGAAGACACGATTAGAACCCTAATTTTAGTAGTGCTTTCAGCTGGAATTATTTTTATGTTTTTAAAGAATAAGTTAAAACAATCATGGGTTATTGTTTGTTTTGGGGTATTAATTCTTTTTGATTTAGTTATTGTAGATAAGCGCTATGTAAATAACGAAGATTTTGTTTCTTCAATAAGTGTTAACAAGCCTTATCATGCCAATGCAGCAGATTTAGAGATTTTAAAAGATAATTCACACTTTAGAGTGTTTGATTTAACATCCTCAGGAGCAAGAGCTTCGTATTTCCATAACTCACTATCTGGTTATCATGCGGCTCCTTTAAAACGCTATGATGAATTGTTTGACTTTTATGTTGCAAAAAATAACATCAATGTGTTGAATATGCTTAACACCAAGTATATTATTATAACTAATGATACAGGTGAGCCTTTACCATACTTTAATGATGAAGCTAATGGAAATGCTTGGTTTATTAAAGATTTTAAGCTGGTAAATTCTGCAAATGAAGAAATTTTAGCTTTAGATAGTTTAAATACTAAAACTACAGCCGTTATAAAAAGTGAATGGATAGATAAAGAAAAGTATTCTAAACAATATACTGTTGACTCATCTACAACGATTTCATTAATAGATTATAAACCTAATTATTTAAAATATGATTCAAGTAATAGCAACAAAGGTTTTGTTGTGTTTTCTGAAATTTATTATAAAGCCGGTTGGAACTCTTACATTGATGGTAAAACAGTAACTCATAGCCATGTTAATTATGTATTGCGTGGCATGGAAATTCCTTCAGGTAAGCATACCATTGAATTTAAATTTGAACCACAAGTTATTCAAACAGGTAGTTCTATTGCATTGGCAAGTTCGGTATTAGTTGGTATTTTAATTATCTTAGGATTGTTGTATCAGTTTAAGCAAACAAAACATGACAGTGCGTAAAAAAGCACTTATTATTGCCTATTATTGGCCACCTGCTGGCGGACCAGGTGTACAACGTTGGTTAAAATTTGTGAAGTATCTTCCTGATTTTGATATTGAACCAATTGTTTATATTCCTGAGAATCCAAATTATCCCATAATTGATGATAGCTTAATAGCTGATGTTTCTTCAGATTTAAAAATTTTAAAACAACCCATTTCTGAGCCTTATAAATTTGCTGGGTTATTTTCAAAACAACAATCAAAAACTATTAGTAAAGGCATTATTTCTGAGAAAAAAAAACAAAATCTGCTTGAAAAATTTTTGCTTTATATAAGAGGTAATTTTTTTATTCCAGATGCTCGTATTGGCTGGGTGAAACCATCTGTAAAATTTCTTTCAGAATATATTAAAAACCATCATATTGATGTAATTATTACAACCGGTCCACCACATAGTTTACATCTTATTGGGCTTTCGCTCAAAAAGCAACTAGGCGTGAAGTGGCTTGCAGATTTTAGAGATCCATGGACTAGTATAGGGTATCATAAGCAATTAAAATTAACCCAAAAGGCTAAATTAAAACATAAATTTTTAGAAAAACAGGTTTTAAATAATGCGGATCAAATTGTAGTAACTAGTTACACAACTCAACAAGAATTTAAAAACATTACAGCTAAACCTATAGACGTTATTACTAATGGGTATGATGTTGAAACTTCAGAAAAAATAATATTAGATAATACGTTTTCTTTATCTCACATTGGGTCATTACTTTCAAAAAGAAATCCTATAGTTTTATGGAAGGTGTTATCAGATTTAGTTAATGAGCAAGAAGATTTTTCTTCAGATTTTAAACTTAATTTTATAGGTTCAGTAAGTGATGATGTTTTGCAAACTATTAAAAATCATGGTTTAAGTAACTATGTTGATAATGTAAGCTATGTTTCACATAAAGAAGCTATTAATCATCAAAAAAAATCACAAGTGTTGTTGTTGATTGAGATAAATTCTGAAGATACTAAATGCATTATTCCAGGTAAATTATTCGAATACATGGTTTCAAATAGACCCATAATTGCCATAGGACCAAAACATTCGGACGTAGAAACAATCATAAAAGAAACCAATACCGGACACTATTTTAATTATGATGATTATAACTCATTAAAAACACTTATCTTGAGTCATTATAACAGTTATAAAAATAATACCTTGCATTCAAATCCAATTGGTCTTCAAAAATATAGTAGAAAGGCATTGGCTCAATCGCTATCTAAATTAATATAATGGGTGTAGTAGTATCACAATCTATTAAAAATACAGTTGCCACTTATTTTGGTTTTGGTATAGGCGCCATTAATGTGTTGTTTCTTTTTACCAATTTTATTAGTGATACGTATTTTGGATTAATCACGTTCATGCTTTCTACAGCTAATATCATGATGCCTTTAATGGCATTTGGCACTAATAATACCTTAATAAAATTCTATTCTATTTTTAAAACCAGACAATCACAAAATAGCTTTTTAACTTTAATGTTGTTTTTGCCCTTGGCCATTATAATACCTTTAGGACTTATAGGCCATTTGTCATTTAATACTATTAGTAATTGGATATCTCAAACCAATCCTATTATAAAAGATTATTATTGGTTAATCTATGTTTCTGCTATTGCGTTTGCCTATTTTGAAGTGTTTTATGCATGGAGTAGAGTGCAGATGCAAAGTGTTTTTGGTAATTTTATGAAAGAAGTATTTCATAGAATTGGCACTACTATTTTGTTGTTTTGTTTGTATTATGATTTTTTAAATGTAGAAGAATTAATTTATAGCATCGTTGGGATTTACTTACTTAGAATGATTATCATGTCTATTTATGCTTTTGGCTTAAGGCATCCGGTTTTAAAGTTTCATAAGTTTAAAAGTTTATCAAAAGTTTTAAAATATACCGCTTTAATTATCGTTGCAGGTTCTGTAGCTAATCTTATTTTGGAGATTGATAAATTTATGTTAGGCTATTATGTTGATATAGAAAAGGTGGCTTATTATGGTGTAGCCATATATATAGCAAGTGTTATTGGAGTACCATTAAGATCTTTGCATCAAATAATTAGTCCGGTTACAGCCAAACTTCTTAATGAAAAAGATATTGTTGAATTAAAGAAGCTTTATCAAAAAAGTTCGTTGAACTTATATATTATTAGTGGGTTTATTTTTCTTTTAATTATATTAAACATCAACGAATTGTATATGCTTATTCCCGAAAAATTTAGTGGTGGTTTAATAATCGTGATACTCATTGGTGTTGCAAAACTTATGGATAGTATATTAGGAAACAATAACGCCATTTTATTTAATAGTGATTATTACAGAATGGCATTACTGCTAGGTGTTTTTTTAGTAATTATTACCATTGGTTTTAATATAATTTTTATTCCTTTATTTGGAATAAACGGAGCTGCTTTTGCAACGTTTATAGCCGTTTTATTATATAACCTAGCTAAAATTCTTTTTGTTCAATACGCTTTTAAAATGACTCCATTTACGATAGATACCTTAAAAATTACGGGACTTATTATTGCTAGTGTTTTAGTGTTTTATTTTTGGGAATTTCCGTTTCATTCTATTATAAACATTGGTTTAAAAACGGTATTGTTTAGTTTGTTTTATGGTTTTATTGTTTACAATTTTAGTTTTTCAGATGATATTACTTCAATTTTAAATAATTTAAAAAATCGATTAAAATAAAAACAGAAAACCCTACGATGTTGCTTTGAGGCATACATATCGCAGGGCTTTCCAAACTAACCAACCATTTTTTATAGTCTTCTTCTTGAGTCAGACTTTGTGTTGTTACTTCTTGTATTATTATTTTGTGAAGTTACCGTTCTACTTTGAGTAGTACGTTGCGTAACTTGTGGTGTACTTCTAGTTGTTTCTTTATTATATGTACGTGAATTTGAATTGTTTGGTTTTTGATTAACCGAATTATTTCTCTCTCTCACCACATCATTAGTTCTAGTAACAGATGCATTAGGCTTGTTATTTCTAATAACGGTTTCTCTAGTTCTTGTATTGCTATTTACTTGAGAATTATTTCTGTTTATATTTGAATTATCATGTCTTACAATATCATTATTTGTTCTGTTATTGTCACGGGTTGTGTTACGCTGATTGTTTTCAAATTTAGCGTATTCTCTTCTGTTGTCACTTTTGTTTAATCTTGCTTGCGTATTTTCTCTACGTTCTTCGTTAGAAATTCTATTTGCTGTAGCATAACTTCTGTTTCTTTCTATAGTAGCTCCACGTCTTGATGACACAGCTGTTGAAGGTCTATAATTATTATAATATGGTTTGCTATAAGCATATCTAACAGGGTTATAATATTGTCTGTAAGGTCTGTTATAAACTACACAGTGATTGTAAGATGGAATATTATAATATCTGTGCCAAGGTCTGTAAACATAATTTCTATTGTAAATGTTTATAAAACCTGTAAAATATGAGTACTCATTATATCTATTGTAGTGCACATATAAACCACCAACTCTAGATACGTAACCGTAATTGTTATAATAAATGTTGACGTTTCCAGCTTGACTAATTCGTCCATAATAATCATAATAGATGGGAACATTTTCTATTTGAATGACTGCACCATATTCATCATACTGTACATAAGCATTATAATCATATCCAGAGTTAAAACTAATACTAGCATTTGGCGAACCAATTGAGATATTTAAGTTTGAACGGTTTCCTAAAATATTAAAATCAAATTGTCCATCACGGAACACAGAAAATTCAATACCTCCTTCTACAAATATGAAAGAATTACCATAACCATTAATAAAAGTTGTAGTGGTTTCACTATTTGTTGCTGTGGTACTTGTTGAAGCTGCAGCAGTTAATCCAGTTAAGATGATACCTGCTAATAATACGATTCTTTTCATAATTGTAAGTTTTAATTGTGATACAATATGATAATTACAAACAGCGTGCCAAAAAATAATTTAGTTATTTAAGTATTTGATAATCAGATAAAAAATAATTTATTAGCTAAAAATTAACTCTATGAATAGGGTGTAAAAAGGAACCAATAATTAATAAAGTTTACGGGTAAATTTTTTAGCATTAAGTATTAAAAAAAAGTAAAAAAAAAATCCCAAAACGCTAATTAAAGTGTTTTGGGATGTTATTGACTTATTCAAAATATACTAATGTTTATTCTTTTTAAGTTTTTTTATATCGCCATTTTTTTTGTAATAAAAATAATTAGCATTGTAATGGTCATCATAAAAAGTATCATCATCCATAGTTAATTGAGAATTTGTATATCTATTCAAGTGATTTACATATCCAGAAGAATGAACAATTTGTCCCCAATGGTCATAGTTTACTCTTAAACCACCAATTTTAGAAACCATTTTAATGCCTCTATTATAAACAATATCTACTGAGCCAATTTGAGTTACATCGCCCATACGGTCATAATAAATAGAGGTGTTTCCTATTCTGGTTATATTTCCAAATCTATCTTTAACAATCATTGGTCTGTTAAATCTGTTAGAAGAATATTCTACACGTAAATTTTTTGTATCATAACTTGCATTGATGGCGGTTCTTCTGTTATTAGAGTTATTGGAATAAATATTATCCAATACATCAAAGTCAAAACTTCCATCTGGAAATACCATAAACTCTACACCACGTTCAATAAACATGATAGGTTGCGCATATCGATAGCGTTTGGAGATATCTGAATTATTCCCTTTTTTTTTAGGATGTATTTCTGTAGCTGATACTGTTGTTATACTTAATAACAAACTTGTAGTAAAAAGTAAAAGTGTTTTCATAGTCATAAAATTTTATATGATGCCTACTGTTTAGCGTTTCGGCTTTCGCTATTGCAAACTAGATTTCAATTTGCATGCCAAATTTTTAAGTAACTTAATATCAATTAATTACAAATAATTGCTATGTGCTTTCTTTTTTATATTTTTATGAAAAGCTATTACTTTTATGAAAAAAGAATTCATTCCCTGTAAAAATTGTGAAAACTCTTATGAAAAAGGATTTCAGTTTTGTCCACATTGCGGACAAAAAACAGAAGATGAATTAACTTTAGGGGTTTTATTTTATAACACTATAAGTAATTATTTTTCTGTTGATGCACGCTTTTTTAAGAGTTATATTCCTTTAATGTTTAAACCAGGCTATTTACCAAAAAAGTTTATTGAGGGAAAAAGATTATTGTATTTACATCCGGCTCAAATGTATTTGTTTATATCAGTCGTTTTCTTTTTTTTATTTTCATTTATTACAAGAGAAACTACAGAGCAGTTTGATACGGCGCTAAAAAATGGTTTTGATAAAAAGGAAATGGTTTTAGACTCTATAAATGCTAATACAGAAATAGATTCAATTAAAGCAAAACAATTTTTAAAACCTTTAATAGAAAGTAAAATGCCAATTGAAGGAGTTAAAAATTATAATGAGTTAGATTCTATTTTGAAGCCCCAAAATAAAGATCAAATTGTTAATTCTAGTTTTGATTTTAATGAAAAAAAGATAGATTCTTTAATAGCTATAAGTGCACCTGATTCAGAAATTTATAAAGCGATGGGATTGAATGATGATACTGGAGTTTTTATGCAAAAATTATATAAACAGGTATTGAAATTTTATAAACAACGCAATGGTGGTTCTATTTTGCAAGCATTTTATGATAGCATACCAATAGCTATGTTTATTTTGCTACCTATTTTTGCTTTATTACTAAAGTTGTTTTACTATAAAAAAGGACGATTTTCACATCATTTAGTATTTACGTTCTACTTTTTCTCTTTTTTATTTATGGTGTTTAGTATTTTAATTTTAGCTGATTTAATCTGGACTATACCTGCATTTTTGATAGGTTTAGTAATGTTTTCTACCTTTTTCTATTTATTACTGGCTATTAAAAATTTCTACAGGCAAGGTTATTTTTTAAGTTTTTTTAAAACTGGAATGATTTCGTTTTTGTTTTTAAGTTTTGTTATTCCATTAGCAGTTTTAATTATTGGAGCAACCGCTTTTCTGTTTTATTAATTAAAGTTTATCCTTTAAATACTTTCCAGTTTCTGAAGTTTTGATTTTAATAAGTTCCTCTGGCGTACCAGTTGCAACGATACTGCCACCATGTTCACCACCTTCTGGACCTAAGTCAATAATGTAATCTGCACATTTAATAAGTTCTAAATTATGTTCTACAACAATAATAGAATGTCCATTTTCTATTAAGGCATTAAATGATTTTAAAAGTTTTAAAATATCATGAAAATGAAGCCCAGTAGTAGGTTCGTCAAATATAAAAAGGGCTTTTTCTTTGTTATTGCCTTTGCCTAAAAACGAGGCGAGTTTTATACGTTGTGCTTCGCCACCAGAAAGGGTAGAAGAGCTTTGCCCCAAAGTAACATAACCTAAGCCAACATCTTGTAATGGCTGTAATTTTGTTTTTATTTTATGTTGCTTATTTGCTTCAAAAAAAGTGATGGCATCATCAATAGTTAGATTTAAAATATCATCAATGTTTTTATCTGCAAACGTAACTTCAAGCACTTCTTTTTTAAAGCGTTTGCCTTTACAAGTTTCACATTCTAAATGCACATCAGCCATAAATTGCATTTCAATGGTTACTTCACCTTCTCCTTTGCAAGTCTCACAACGTCCGCCATCTACGTTAAAAGAAAAATGTTTGGCTTGATACCCACGAAGGGTACTTAACTTTTGATTTGAAAATAGGGCTCTAATATCATCATAGGCTTTAATGTAGGTTACTGGATTGGAACGCGATGATCTGCCAATTGGGTTTTGATCAACAAACTCTATATGATTTACATTGCTAAAATGGCCTTCAAGATTAGTAAATTGTCCTGGTTTATCTCCAAAATCGGTTAGTTTTTTTTGTAACGCAGGATACAGTATTTTTTTAACAAGTGTACTTTTTCCACTACCGGAAACGCCTGTAATAACGGTTAGCATGCCTAGTGGAATATGGACATCAATATTTTTTAAATTATTCTCACGAGCACCAATAATATCAATATAATATTTTGAGGTTCTTCTTGTTTTTGGAACCTCTATTTGTAAACTTCCATTAAGGTATTTTGCTGTTAATGACTCTGACATCAAAATATCTGAATAGGTTCCATGAGCCACCACATGTCCTCCAAATGTTCCTGCTTCTGGACCAATATCAATGATACTATCAGCTGCTTTCATAACATCCTCATCATGTTCAACGACAATAACAGTATTACCAAGGTCTCTTAATGATTTTAAAACAGAGATTAAACGTTCCGTATCTTTTGGGTGTAAACCTATACTAGGTTCATCTAAAATATACATAGAACCCACTAAACTACTTCCTAATGAAGTTGCTAAATTAATTCGTTGACTTTCTCCACCAGACAAGGTGTTGGATTTTCTGTTTAAGGTTAAATAATCAAGCCCTACGTTTGAAAGAAATGCTAATCTGTTATTAATTTCTTTTAATAATCGTTCTGCTACTTTAGTATCATAGTCATTTAATTCTAAATTTTTGAAGAAAACGGCTAGCTTGTTTAATGGCATTTCAACTAAATCTGTAATAGTAGCACCATTAATTTTTATATAATTAGCTTCAGTGCGTAGTCGCTTACCATTACATGTTTTACATTTCGTTTTTCCGCGATAGCGTGATAACATCACACGGTTTTGAATTTTATAAGCCTTAGATTCCAGTTCAGCAAAAAATGAATTCAATCCTTCAAAATAGTTGTTGCCATCCCAGATAAGTTGCTTTTGATCTGCACTTAACTCAAAATAAGGTTTGTGAATAGGGAAATTGAACTTATGTGAATTATTAACTAATTGGTCTCTGTACCAACTCATACTTTCTCCACGCCAAGGGAAAATAGCATTTTCATAAACAGACAAGCCAGTATTTGGAATGACTAAATCATCATCAATACCTATAATATCTCCATAACCTTCACATTTTGAACACGCACCATAAGGATTGTTAAAACTAAATAAATGGATATTTGGCTCTAGAAAAGAAATACCATCTAATTCAAATTTATTACTAAATTGTCTTGTTGAATTATCACTTAAAATTTCTATGACACATTCTCCTTTTCCTTCAAAAAAAGCCGTTTGTACCGCATCAGCTAAACGGTTTTCAAAATCTTCTTCGTTTTTAATAATAATTCTATCAACAACTAAAAAAATATCTTTTGTGTCTATGTTATTTACTTCATCAATTCTTAAAACCTCATCTTTAACTTTAATCCTTGCATAGCCCTGTTGTTGCAGCACTTTGAGTTTGTCCTTCATCTCTCTGCCATTTTCCAAATGAATAGGAGCAAGGAGCAATAATTTTTCACCTTCAGGAAACTGTTTTAAATAATTTAAAACATCAGAAACCGTATCCTTTTTAACTTCATTTCCAGAAATAGGAGAGTACGTTTTACCAATTCTAGCAAATAAAAGTTTTAAATAATCATAAATTTCAGTAGTAGTTCCAACTGTTGAACGAGGATTGGTAGAATTTACTTTCTGTTCAATGGCGATTGCAGGCGCAATTCCTTTTATATAATCTACTTTAGGCTTATTAAGTCTTCCTAAAAATTGTCGTGCATAACTGGATAAACTTTCCACATAACGCCTTTGTCCTTCAGCGTATAGCGTATCAAAAGCCAAACTTGATTTTCCTGAACCAGACAACCCTGTAATAACTACCAATTTGTTTCTTGGTATCACGACATCAATATTTTTTAAATTGTGCAAATTAGCACCTTTAATGATGATATTTTGTTTTGGATTTACGTCAGAAAGGTTAGTAATCATAGCTTTTATTTGATAATTTGCAAAGATACTATAAGTATTTTATCCTACTAAATTTATTGCAAATCAAAAGTAGTTTTACAAAAACAGACACTAATTTTTATTTTCAGTCATCAACAATATTTTTAAATTTTTATTATAAAAAATAGATTTTTAGATGTTTATAAGTGGAAAACATAAAAAAATTTTGTTTTTTAAGGATGTTTGTTGTTATATTTGACAAGTTATTTAATCAAAAAACACAACTTGCCTATAGCAGAACATTACTTTTAAAATTTTAACCCCAAGCAATGAAGTGCTCTTCAATGCATTAAAAGTAATTATTATGCAATACGACCTAATTCCGGACTCTACTTTAGTCACTAATTATATTCATGGTGAAGAGTATGCCTTAGAAATACTTATAAAAAGGCACAAACAAAAAATTTATAGCTTTATTTATTCAAAAGTGTATGATAGAGATATCACTGAAGATATTTTTCAAGATACCTTTATTAAAGTCATCCGTACTCTAAAAAGAGGAGCTTATAATGAAGAAGGTAAATTTTTACCTTGGGTGATGCGTATTTCTCATAATTTAGTGATTGATCACTTTAGAAAAAACAGTAGAATGCCAAAATTTGATAATAGTGGTGAGTTCAGTATTTTTTCTGTTTTAAGTGATGATACATTAAATGCAGAAAAGAGAATCATAAAAGATCAGGTTGAAAATGATGTAAGACGTTTGGTGGAAGAACTTCCTGAAGACCAAAGAGAGGTTTTGTTAATGCGTATTTATGATGATTTAAGTTTTAAAGAAATTTCTGATAAAACAGGTGTTAGTATTAATACAGCATTAGGTAGAATGCGTTATGCCCTTATTAATTTGAGAAAAATTATTGAAAAACATCATATAGTTTTAACTAATTAAACAATAAAATAAGTTTAGCTCCGTTAATGTTATGATTAATAGAAATTATAACAAATGGCAAAACTTTACACTAACAAATCTGTTGAAAATTTTAATGACCTAAAACCGAAAGAAGAAACGGTTAATTTTCTTCTAAATTATTCAAAAGCTTTAAGTGTTTTTAATTGTAATGAAATGAAGTTTGAAGCGCTTCTGAACTAAACTTTGAAAAAGTCCTGAAAGTTAGTCATCAGGACTTTTTTGATTTATAATATTCTTCAATGACTGATTTTCTTCCAATTGTTTTGGTTATTATATCTTTTTCTAAATCCCAGCCTCTTGCAGGAGAATATTGCCTGCCATACCATATAATTTGAAGATGCAAATCATTCCAAAGTTCTTCTGGAAATAATCTTTTAGCATCCTTTTCAGTTTGAACCACATTTTTTCCATTGCTTAAATTCCATCGATACATCAATCTATGAATATGTGTATCAACAGGAAAAGCAGGTACTCCAAAGGCTTGAGACATGACTACACTAGCTGTTTTATGGCCAACTGAAGGTAAAGATTCTAACGCTTCAAAATCTTGCGGCACTTCACCGTTATATTTTTCAATGAGAATTTTTGATAAACCATAAATGCCTTTGCTTTTCATTGGAGATAAACCAACGGGTTTTATAATCTCCCTGATTTCTTCTACTGAAAGCTTCATCATATCATACGGATTATCTGCTTTTTCAAATAATAATGGTGTAATTTGATTCACTCTAACATCTGTACTTTGAGCAGACATTAAAACAGCTATTAAAAGCGTGTAAGGATCTTTATGGTCTAGTGGAATTGGAATTTCTGGATATAAATTTTTTAAAGTTGAAATTACAAACTCAACATTTTCTTGTTTAGACATTTGTTGTATTTTAGCAATCACAAAGTTAAAAATTATGACCACATTAAAAGTAGGAGATAAGGCTCCAAATTTTACAGCATTAAATGAAAAAGGTGAAACCATTTCATTATCAGATTATAAAGGCAAAAAATTGATAGTATTTTTTTATCCAAAGGCAAATACACCAACTTGCACTGTAGAGGCTTGTAATTTAAGTGACAACTATAAAAAGCTTCAAGAGCTTGGTTATGAGATATTAGGAGTTAGTGCCGATAACCAAAAAGCGCAAACAAATTTTAAAAATAAGTTTAGTTTTCCTTATCCACTAATTGCTGATGTAGATAAAGAAATGATTTTAGCATTTCAGGTTTGGGGACCGAAAAAATTTATGGGTCGCACCTTTGACGGTATTCATCGAACCACTTTTGTGATTGATGGACAAGGCATTATTACTAAAGTTATTGATAACGTAAAAGCTAAAGATCACGCTAGTCAAATACTAGAAGCGTAAGTTATTTTAATTTACGTCTTTTAACATATCCAAACAATCGTTGGTCTTTAATAATGTCGGCAACGCCATCAGGAAGCATGTCTTCCCAACCTTCTTCACCATCTTGAATCATTTTAAGAACTTCTCTTGACAAAATATCCATAATATCTGGGTTAAAGTCTTTGATGTCAAGCATTTTACCATTGTATTTAAAGAATTTATACAATTCTTTCATTCGTGGGTGCACTTTTAAGTTTTCACTGGTGTAAAATTCACCTGTTACATGGTTTTTAAGCGGGTAGAGGTACACCTTTAAATCTTTAAAGAATAATTTACCAAAAGCTTCTAGAATACCACCACTAATGTGTCTATAGTATTTTTCATCAAAAATTTGAATTAAATTATAAACACCCATGGCTAATGCCATTCTTGCTTTGGTGAATTGAGAAAAATACTCTACTAATCTGTAATATTCTTGAAAATTGGTAATCATGACGGTTTGTCCTAGAGAACAGAGTAATTCTGCTCTATCTAAAAAGTCACGTTCATTTATTTTGCCTTCAGCCCGAAGGTTTGCTAAAGTAATTTCAAAAATAACTTTAACATTATTTTTATTGACAGTTTTTTCATTAAGAAATAATTCTACAGATTTTTTATAAATATCCATATTAACCTTAGTAACGGGTCTAAAACTACCCCTAAGTGCTAAAATATTTTTTTTGTAAAGCTCTTGCGAAGGCAATAAATTAATGCCATCTGGACCAAACATCACGGCTTCAGTCATGTCGTTTTTAACTAACTGTAAACTCATCAATCGGTTGTCAACATACATAAATCTACAACCAGAGAAATTAATCATATCAATTTCAATTTGATCTTTCTCAATATTGTCATATAATGATTTTACAATTTCTTTAGGATCGTCATGCATGTAAAAACCACCAAAAATAAGGTTCACTCCAAGCACACCAAGGGTTTCTTGTTGTAATTGAGCGTTGGTTTGTTTAAACCTTAAATGTAAAATGATTTCATTATAATCTTCTAAAGGATCTAATTGAAATTTAATGCCAACCCAACCATGACCTTTAAATTTTTTTGAAAAGTCAATGGTAGCGACTGTATTGGCAAAGGAGAAAAATAACTTATCAGGATGTTTATCTCTAGAAATTCTGTCTTCAATTAAATTAACTTCATGGTCTAACATTTTACGTAAGCGAGATTCACTTACATACCTATTATCACTTTCAACACCATAAATAGCATCACTAAAATCTTTATCGTAGGCAGACATGGCTTTTGCGATGGTTCCAGAGCTGCCTCCTGCTCTAAAAAAATTACGAACTGTTTCTTGGCCAGCACCAATTTCGGCAAATGTGCCATAAATATGTTCGTTTAAATTTATTTGTAATGATTTCTGTTTTATAGTTAGAATCTTACTAATTTCCTTATCTCCTTTTAATTTTAAAGCCATATTTTTTTTGTTAAGACAAAAATAGAAAAAAAAACAAAGCATCTATAAATAGAAAAGCCATTTCACAATAATGAAATGGCTTTAAAAAATATTGCGAATATATAAATTTACATCCCTTTTAATTCAGAAATTAATGATTGAATGACCGTTTTAGCATCACCAAACAGCATGGAATTTTTAGGATTGTAAAACAATTCATTTTCTATACCTGCATAACCAGGATTCATACTACGTTTGTTTACAATGATTTGTTTAGCATCGGCAGCTTCAAGAATAGGCATTCCATAAATTGGGCTAGATGGGTCATTGTGAGCTGCTGGATTTACCACGTCATTGGCTCCTACAACAAAAACCACATCGGTATTTTTAAATTCAGGGTTTACATCATCCATTTCTGCCAACTTGTTATATTCAACATTACTTTCAGCTAAAAGCACATTCATATGGCCTGGCATGCGTCCTGCAACCGGATGGATAGCATATTTAACTTGAACGCCTTTACTTTCTAGTAATTGCTCCAATTCATGAATAGCATGTTGCGCTTGGGCAACCGCTAAACCGTAACCTGGAACAAAAATAACTCTTTGAGAATAATTCATTAAAATAGCAACATCACTAACTGTCGCATGTTTAATATCACCTTTAACAGATTGGCTACCCGCAACAGCTTGAGTTGAACCAAAAGCTCCAAAAATAACACTAAATAAGGATCTGTTCATTGCTTTACACATAGCAAAGGTTAAGATGAGTCCCGCCGATCCAACTAAGATACCACCTACAATCATAACCATATTGCTATATAAAATCCCTGTTATAGCTGCTGCAATCCCCGTTAAGGAATTTAAAAGTGAAATAACTACGGGCATATCTGCACCACCAATAGGAATTACAAATAAAACTCCATATACCAATGCTACAAAAAGCAACAGATACAATAAGGGTTGACTGCTAGAGGAACTCCAAACAAAATAGGCCGCAAAAACAATTAATCCTAAAATAACAACATTATTAATAAGGTTATATTTTGGAAGTCTGATAAGGCTTTTCATGGTTCCATTTAATTTACCCCATGCAACCACACTTCCAGAAAATGTAATGCTGCCAATAATAATAGCAGCCATAGTTGTTGTTGTTTGTGTAGGGTCACCAATACTTTTGTTAAATTCCACCAGTCCAATAATTGTAGCACTAGCACCACCAAAACCGTTAAATAAGGATACCAGCTCTGGCATTTTGGTCATTTGCACTTTAAGGGCAATTATCCAGCCTAAAACGGTACCTACAGCAATAGCAGCAATAATTAATACATAGGTAAATGTTGGTACCACAAGATCGTGTAAAAATAAGGTTCCAACAATGGCTATTCCCATACCAAAAGCGGCAATTAAATTTCCTTTTTTTGCGGTTTCAGGATGGCCTAAATATTTTAAACCATAAATAAAGGTTATGGTTGCTATCAGGTAAATAATATCTAATGTAAGATTCATTGTTTTTTCTTTTTAAACATTTGTAACATACGGTCGGTTACTACAAAGCCACCCACCACATTTAAAATTCCCAATACTACAGCCATAAACCCCAAAGTTAAAGCAATATAATCAGTAGGGTCAGCTTGTAGCATGACTAAAATGGCCCCAACAATGACCACGCCACTTAAGGCATTGGCCCCAGACATTAAAGGCGTATGTAATACGGCAGGGATATTTTTAATAACTTCAACACCAATAAATACCGATAGAATAAGGATATAAATTAGGTGAAGGTTATCTTTAATAAATTCTAAAATTTGCATCTTGTATATAGTTTATGATTTTCTTATTTCTCCGTCTTTAACAATCAACGTTTCCTCAGTAATTTGGTCTTCTAAATCCCATTTAAGATTTTTGTCATGGGTTAAATGAACTAAGAAGTTAAAGGTGTTTTTTGCGTATAAATCACTGGCATTGGTAGAAACACTATGAGGTGCCATAGTAGTTCCTATCACTTTAACGCCATATTTATTAATGGTTTCATTCATCACACTAATTTCGCAATTACCACCTTGAGCTGCCGCTAAATCTATAATAACAGCACCATTTTGCATGTGAGACACTTGTTCTTCAGTAATTAAAACAGGCGCTTTTCTTCCTGGTACCATAGCGGTTGTAATGACTAAATCTGCCTTGAAAAGCGATTTGTTTACCGCTTCTTTTTGACGTTTTGCATAATCTTCTGAAGCCTCTTTAGCATATCCACCTTCCGATTCTTCTCCACTATTATCAACCATGATAAATTTGGCTCCTAACGACTCGGCTTGTTCTTTGGTTTCTGTTCTAATATCAGTAGCTTCTACAATAGCCCCTAAGCGTTTGGCGGTGGCTATGGCTTGCAAGCCAGCAACACCAATTCCGTAAATTAAAACTCTAGCTGGTGAAATGGTCCCTGCAGCGGTCATCATTAAAGGAAATATTTTAGTCATTTCATTAGCGCCTTTGATGACAGCTTTATAACCTGCTAAATTATTTTGAGAACTCAATACATCCATATCTTGTGCTCTAGAAATACGTGGGATAGCATCCATAGAAAAAGCTGTGGCTCCGCGTTTAGAAATAATTTCCATATGCTGCGGATGCAACTTATGAAACAGTTGAGCCATAACAATTTGACCTTTTTTTAACAATTCTAGTTCTTTCGTATCAAAATTGTTAATTCTAATTAAAATGTCACTGGTATTAAAAAGATCTTCTTTAGATCTAATTTGTGCACCAACTTGACTGTAATCAGAATTCTTGTACGATGAATTTGCTCCCGCATGTTCTTCTACGTTTACTTCAAATCCTTTTCCTATAAGTTGTTGGGCAATTTTAGGGGTGATGGAGACTCTGTTATCACCTTCTTGGGTTTCTTTTAAAACTCCTATTATCATTTGATCAATATTTTGATTTTTTAATGTGTTAAAAATACTTCTTTACGAACGTTTTATATGTGATATTTATCATATTTTCGATGAATTACTTTTTTAATTTTTACAAATGCCGTTTAAAAAAAACAGCGCATCATATGGTTTAAATAATAAGTGCTAAATTTAAACTATAATTTTATAATTATTGATGAAAATTACTTTTTTAGGAACAGGAACGTCTCAAGGTATTCCAGTTATTGGAAGCACACATCCTGTTTGTCTAAGTTCTGATCCTAAAGACAAAAGACTTCGTGTTTCAGTTTTAATTGAGTGGGATGAGTTTGCATACGTTATAGATTGTGGTCCAGACTTTAGATACCAAATGTTACGAGCCCATTGTTCAAAAATTAATGGTATTTTATTTACCCACGAACATTCTGATCATACTGCTGGATTAGATGATATCAGGCCTTTTTATTTTCGTCAAGGTAATATTCAAATTTATGCACAAAAACGTGTTATTGAGTCACTTTCTAGACGGTTTGATTATATTTTTGAGACTGAAAACAAATATCCAGGAGCACCAACATTAGATGTTCATATTATTAAAAACCAACCGTTATTATTAAATAACCTATCGGTCATTCCTATAAAAGCCATGCACTATCAAGTTGAGGTATTAGGTTTTAGATTTCATAATTTTGCTTATTTAACCGATGTTAAAACGGTTGAGGATTCTGAAATTGAAAAAATAAAAAATGTTAAAGTATTAGTCATTAATGCCTTAAGAATAGAACCTCATGTATCACATTTTAATTTAGAAGAAGCCTTGCAATTTATAAACCAAGTAAATCCTGAAACCGCCTATATAACTCATATCAGTCATTTGTTAGGATTTCATAAAGAAGTTGAAAAAACTCTACCAAAAGGCGTATTTTTAGCCTATGATAATTTACAAATCTCAATTTAAATATTAACATGAAACAACGCATTTTTATTTACCTATTTATTTTTTCAGTGCTTATTATTTTATTTCAGTATGTCAATTCTAAACGCTTGCTTGAGTTTCAAAATAATAAGATAAACACGTATCAATCACAAATTCAAACCTATAAAGATTCTATAGCAACGCTTCAAAAGGATATTTTAAACGTTTCACATTTTAATTTAGATAGAAATGAAGATGCGATAAGCTATTTTGAAAATAAAGGTTATCAGGTTGATAAGTTAATACCTTTTATAAAAGATGAATTATATAAGTTAAATGAAGTATCAGGTGAACATCCTTTGGTTCCTTATGCAGCTAGTGAAGGACGTAAAATGATGATAAATACCGTAAAATTATTAAATCACAAATGGATTATTGCTGATTTTTCAGATGGCCAATTTTGGGGAGAACTATTTTTAACGTATGAGATTACAGAGACTCAAGAATTAAAATTTAATGTAGTCGAATCTTTTCTATATCCTTTTAATTAATTTTTTTTAAAGGCAATACCTTGTTGTTTTTTAGTGTCTCCAACATAAGAGTATTCATAGGTGTAAGAAGCATCTGTTGTGGTTAAGATTTTTAAATGAATATCTTTACGTTCCGCCATATTTTTGGGGTTGATGGTTTTAAAAATAACCTCACAATCATTTATCCATCTTACCGTAGCAGAATCAGAGGTTTTATTATAAGTTTCAATTTGAATAGAGTCCGTGCGTTTAAAGTTTGAGGTGTGTAACACGCCATCAATGATAACTTCGCTATAAAATTCACCCGTTTTAAAATCTTTACAGTTACGCTCTGTTTGGTAACAACTTAAACATGTTACTACCATCATATAAAGACATCCTTTTTTCATAAAGCTTAATTTGATTGCAAAAATAGTGAAGACCTTGTTAATTCTGAAAGTTTTTAAAACTTCCGTCAGCATAAAAAATAACAATGCGTTCAATAACTTTATCATTCACAACATCCTCTTTAATTATTTTTTTGACATCAGAATCAAAACCCATATCATTTTGAACGGTTGTTTTAATGGTTGATTTAATTTCGGTTGAAGGAAATGACCCTGTGCCATGTATTAACCAGTGCCATGCAACTTCAGGAAAGGAGGACATAATTTTTAAAATAAACTCTAAACTAGGTTTGTTTCTCGCAGATAAAATATGAGAGATGCTTGAGCGTTGTACCCCAATTTTTTCTGCAAAAGAAGACGCAGATTCTCCATAATAATCTATGATTATTTGAAGTCTTTTAGCAAAATCTTCATTGTTTATCATTGTAAACACAAATAAAGGCAAAAGTGTTTTACAAATGTAACAATTATTTTATAACATCGCTTATGATTCCTTAATTAATACCATTTTAAGTGAAGTTATGCTTTATTAAAAGCATCTTAAAATATTGAAAAATAATTAGTTATATATTAATTAATAAAAAATATTTTTATAGAGTGTTTTTAAGACCATACTTTAGGTCATATTTTAAAAATCTGTTTAATGTTGTAAACATAAAGTCGTCAAAAACTTGTTTACAAATGTAAATTTGTAATTGTTTACATTTGTATCATAATAATTTGTTGATGGAAATAGACCTCTTACAAAACCTGTTTAATACACATAAAGAAACGCAGCTTTATCATCGCTACATTACCAATGCGCATATAGAACCTTTAGTCTCTAAACTTTCAGAATATGCCACTGTTGAAACCATTGGGACCTCTGTTTTAAAAAAGCCTATTTATGGTATTAAAATAGGTCAAGGCTCCAAAAGAATCCTCATGTGGTCACAAATGCATGGTAATGAATCTACCACAACAAAGGCTCTTTTTGATATGTTAAATACCCTTTTAAAGGCACATACAACTACCAATCATATTTTAAAGGCCTGCTGTATTTATATCATTCCTATTTTAAATCCTGATGGCGCTGTAGCTTATACAAGGGTAAACGCCAATTTAATAGATTTAAATAGAGATGCCCAACAGTTATCTCAGCCAGAAAGTAAGTTGTTAAGACAGGTGTTTGATGACTTTAAACCTCATTTTTGTTATAATTTACATGGTCAGCGCACTATTTTTAGCGCCGGTCGTTCAAAATATCCTGCAACGGTTTCTTTTTTATCGCCTGCACAAGACGAGCATTGCACCATCACAGCAAACAGAAAAGTAGCCATGGAAATTATTAGTGTGATGCATGAGGCTTTACAAGTATTAATACCAAATCAAATTGGTGTTTATGATGATGCTTTTAATATTAATTGTGTTGGAGATACATTTCAAAGTTTTAATGTGCCAACCATGTTGTTTGAAGCAGGACATTATCCTAATGATTATGGTAGAGATATTACTAGAGGCTATATTTATGTCTCATTATTACGTTCTTTAGATTATATTTCTAAACATGATGTAGATGGAAGTCATTATTTGCCCTATCTAAAAATACCAGAAAATGACAAATGCTTTTTTGATATTATTATTAGGAATGCCAAAGCAGCAGATGATTCAATACTCGATATTGGAATATTATATCAAGAAGTATTAATACATAACCAGATTCATTTTGTTCCAAGAGTTGAAAAAATAGAAAAATTAGACAATTTTTATGGACATCAAGAAATTGATGCCAAAGGGTTTGAAGTTCTTAATGACAAAAATAAAGCCATAGAAGTGGGTCACGAAAACGTTTTCGTGACAATAAATAATGAGATTTTCTCATTATTTTTGAAATAAAGTGTGAAAAATGTGTGTATTTATCAGTGAAATTGTGTTAATTTTGTTTTTTATTTAAAAATAATCAGCCATGGGAAAAATAAAATTAGACGAAATAGATCACCAAATTCTTGACATGTTAATTGATAACACAAGAATTCCTTTTACAGACATTGCCAAAAAATTATTAATATCAGCAGGTACGGTTCACGTGCGTGTTAAAAAAATGGAAGAAGCTGGCATTATAAAAGGTTCCTCACTTACTTTAGACTATAAAAAATTAGGTTATTCATTTATTGCCTATGTTGGTGTGTTTTTAAATAATACGTCACAAACCAAATTTGTTTTAGAGCGCATTAATAGTATTGCTTTTGTTACTGTGGCACATATCACTACCGGAAAGTTTAATATTTTTTGTAAAATAAGAGCTAGAAGCACCGAACACGCTAAGGAAATTATTTTTATGCTGGATGATATTGAGGGGGTTTATAGAACAGAAACCATGATATCGCTTGAAGAAAGTATTAATGATAAAAAACGATTGATGCATTCTATCTTTAATGAAATGTAATAAATAGAATATCTAGATACATAAGGCCCTTAAAACGAGGGCTTTTTTATTTGTTTATTTATTTTGCAGATAAAAGTATTTATGGAGCTTTTTGAAGATTTTTTTTTATTATTGTACATCAATAATTGTTTTTTGTATTAAAATACAATAGTTATATGTTTCTAATATCTGATTTACAAAAATCTATTAAAAAAAACTCAATCAATAATGCTTTTTGTATTAATGAGGAATTTTATACTTATAGTCATCTATCGCAAGTCGTTTCTAATATTAGAGTAATATTAAAAAGTGAGGTTAATAAAACCGATTATAATATTGGTTTAGTAACTAATGATGATTTAGAAACCTATGCATCTATTATAGCTTTGTGGTTGGAAGGTAAAGCATATGTGCCTTTAAATCCAGAGTTTCCAGAATCTAGAAATTATTCCATAGTAGAACAGGCAAATATTAATTTTATTTTAGATTCGTCAAGTACTACAGTTACGCTGTTAAAAAGTCAAAAAATAATTAAAACCAGAGGACTTCCTAACACGGGAATAGATTTGGTTCCAGTGGATATTCCAAAAGAATCTATAGCTTATATATTATTTACTTCGGGTACAACAGGTGTTCCAAAAGGAGTACCTATAACATTTGAAAACTTGGCGTCTTTTTTTGAAGCATTTAGTGTTTTGTGTCCAGATGTCCATTATAAAGACAAGTGTCTTCAAATGTTTGAATTAACATTTGATATGTCGGTTTTTTCATATTTATTACCCTTATTAAATGGTGCGTGTGTTTATACCATTCCAAAAAGTAAAATTAAGTATAGCTATATATTTGAATTGATGGAAGATCATAAATTAACCATTGCCATCATGGTGCCCTCAATTATTAATTATTTACGCCCTTATTTTGAAGAAATACACTGTCCTGATCTTAAATTTAATCTGTTTGCTGGAGAAGCTTTGTATCTGGATGTTTTACAAGAATGGAGTCAATGCATTCCAAATGCTACTATAATAAACGCTTACGGACCCACCGAAACAACAATTATTTGTACCAGTTATAATTTTAATAGAAACGAGGAAAATAAAACCCATAATGGTATTATGAGTATTGGTAAAGATATGAAAGATACCATTAGTATCGTGGTTGGTGATGATGATAACGAGCTTGAAATAGGAATAACAGGTGAATTATGTATTGCAGGGAAACAAGTAACTCCAGGATATTGGGAAAACCATGAAAAAAATGCGGCTTCTTTTTTTTATAAAAATTACAAGGGTGAAAACCTAAGATTTTATAGAACAGGGGATGCTTGTTATAAAGATGAAAGTGGCGACTTTTTGTATGTTGGAAGGGTAGATTTTCAAGCAAAAATACAAGGTTTTAGAGTGGAACTTTCTGAAATAGAGTTTCATGTTAAAGCTTTTTTAAACAAAGTTAATGCGGTTTCATTAGCGGTAAATAATGGTTTAAATAATACTGAAATAGCGTTGGTTATAGAATCTAAGGAAATAGATACATTACCATTGCTAGACTACTTAAAAACAAAAATGCCACAATATATGATGCCTACACAAATAAAGTTTATAGAGCATTTTCCGTTAAATACAAATGGTAAAATAGATAGAAACGAATTGATAAAATTATTTAAAACCCATTAAACAATTATGGAAAGATTAAACGTTATAACCAAATTGGAGACTATACTAGCAGAAGTTTTAGAACATAAAAACTTTGTAATAACCGACGAGTTAACAGCCAAAGATGTTGATGGTTGGGATTCCTTGTCTCACATGATGATAATTACACATATAGAAAAGAGTTTTGATATAAAATTTAAATTACGAGATTTAAATAAACTCAATAACGTAGGTGCACTTATAAGTGTTATTCAATCAAAATTATAATTTATACACGCTAGTCTATGATTTTTAATTCATACGATTTTATCGTTTTTATAGTAGTTGTTTTTGTATTGTATTGGTTTGTTTTTAAGAACTCGGCTAAGTATCAAAACATACTGTTATTAATTTCTAGTTTGTTTTTTTATTGTTGGGCAGACTGGCGATTTTTAGGAATTTTGGTGTTTAATATTTTGTTTAATTTTTATTTAGCTAAAAAAATAGATAAGGTAAATAAAGAAAAAACAAAACAACTCGTTTTGTGGTTTGGCATTATAGTAAATATAGGTATTTTAGGGTATTATAAGTATTTCAATTTTTTCTATGAAAGCATACAAAGCATCATAGATCCAAATGCATCTTTTACAGCATTATCAATTTTAATTCCTTTAGGAATAAGTTTTTATACATTTCAAACCTTAGCTTATATCATCGATGTTTATTATGAAGACATTGCCCCGTACAACAACTTATTTGTGTTTTCAACCTACATGACCTATTTTCCTAAGTTATTATCTGGCCCTATTGAAAAAGCACAATATTTAATCCCACAACTCATTACCAAAAGACCATTTGATTATTATATTATTGTTGATGGACTAAGGCAAATTCTATGGGGATTATTTGCTAAAATAGTCATAGCCGAAAACTGTGCTATTATAGTCAATCCTATTTTTGAAAATTATAATATTCATAGTGGTAGCACATTATTTGTAGTAGGGTTTTTTTATATGATACAACTATATGCCGACTTTTCAGGGTATTCTAACATGGCTATTGGAGTTTCAAAATTACTAGGTATTAAATTATCACGAAATTTTGCTACACCTTTCTTTTCCTTAAACATAGGCGATTTTTGGAGAAAATGGCATATGAGCTTAACTAGTTGGATGCTAAATTATATTTTTACGCCTTTATCGTTTATACTTCGTTCTTATCAAAAATTAGGGTTAATCATTTCGGTTGTTTTTACGTTTTTAATTGTGGGTTTATGGCATGGTGCAAATTGGACGTATGTTGTTTTTGGACTCATTCATGGCTTATATTTTATTCCTGTAATTTATAGTGGTTCTATGAATATTTCTTCTGCAATTGTTGACGAAAACAAATGGCTGCCTTCAATTTTTAGTATTTTTAAAATGGCAATATTGTTTATGCAGGTTATGCTTGTTGCCATATTTTTTAGAGCAGAAAGTATTAGTATGGCTATCAATTATTTAAAAGGTATTTTTTCGGCATCACTTCTACAAATTCCATATGCGGTTTTAAATGGTCGTAATATTTTAATCGTATTATTAATTGTTGTCTTTTTAGGTCTAGAGTGGATTAATAGGGGAAAGGCCCACGATTTAGAGATTAGTAATTACCCTAAAATCATCAGGTGGGTTTTATACATTTTTATTTTCTTACTGCTTTTATTTGCTGGTCAGTCGACTGATGCATTTATTTATTTTCAATTTTAAAAGGTATGGTACTTAAATTAATAAAAAACTTAGCTATTTATACTATAATCTGTTTAGGCATTGTTACCTTTTTTTTAAAAACACAAGGTGCTTACATTGATCCTTTCTATGAAAAGTTTACAACACCAAAAGTAAACTCCCTTATTATAGGAGATTCTAGAGGTTTTCAAGGGTTAACCCCACATATAGTTAATAAATATTTAAATAATGACGATTATGATTTACCTATATACAATTATGCTTTTACCATAGATCAAGCCCATATAGGTCCTCATTACAGGAAGAGTGTTTTAAAAAAACTAACAAAAACATCGAAAAACGGATTATTTTTAATTTCACTAACACCGTTAATGATGTCTTCTGATGTAAATAATTCAAATGAAAAAGGCGAATTTATAGAAAATAAGGAGCCACCACACACCATACATTTTGTTGATAAAAACCCAAATTATGAATATTTTATTAAGCATTTAAATTATTTTGAATTTAAGGCTATGTTAAAAAAAGAATATACCGTACACAAGAATGGTTGGATGGAAATTAACCACATTTCAAACGATAAGAGGGTTTTAAAGGCATGGAAGGATGAACAAATGCGCCGATTTATTGAAATGTCTAAAACCAGTAAACCTTCAGATTTCAGATTTAAAAGTTTAGACACCTTAGTGAAAACCCTCAAAGACTTTGGTGAGGTATATTTACTAAGGCTGCCTATTGATGCCGATTTTTTAGAATTAGAAAATAATTATTTTAAAGAATTCAATACTAGAGTACAAACGGTAGCCAACGAGAATGATATTAAGTATTTTAATTTTGGAACTACAAATGATGACTATTTTGCTTTTGAAGGCCACCATTTAGATACAAAATCTGCCGAATTATTTACAAAAAATGTGTGTGATTCCATAATAAAATATAAGCCTAAAGATTAGTAGCATATTAAAGTGTGTTTTTTATTTGTGATTAAATTCATTTTATAAGATGCCCGGTTTTTGTGAATTTATTATAAAAAGCACCAATCATTACTTTTCTTGTTAAACTTCTAAATAATTTGATGTAGTTAAAATATTGTGATTTTTTCAGATATATTTTTAACTGAAATGATATAGACTTTAGAGGCTTGAATTTCAAATACATGGATCTGGTCTATATGTACTTTGTGCTTGAATAAAAATTCGAATAGTGGCTTTTTTAGAATACTAGGCTCTAAATTTTCATTGGTAACGGCTATTTTATTGAGGGTATTATCCGTTGTTTGAACCGGCTCTGAAGTAAAGTTTACCTCTGAAAAATCGATATTTTTTCTTTTTAATTTTCTTTTTATGGTTTTAACAGTATCGTCAATGTTTTTAGATTTTAAATAGTTTTTAAACCTAATGGTGGCTATCTCTATCTTAGCCATAACGCTATGTTTCCAAGTGTAATTATAAAGAATGTGGTGTTCAAAGGGATAGATTAAGGTGCTCCATCTGCGCTTATATTCCAAATCGCCATAGGCCATATCCAGCAGTTTGTAGTTGTTTTGAAATGACCACTCCAGCAATTTATATATGGAGATATTTCCTAAAGCAAATTTTGCATAATCAATATCATAGGATGGGATGGATACAAAAAGAATGTTGTTAACATGATGGTTAATGCAGATGTGTACCGGCGTGTGGTTGTTGTATATAACAAACAGGGATGCTTTTTTGCTGTTAATTAAATCATACGTGGTAGCCATATAATACGACCAATGATTTAGAATTCTATTATCATCATTTCTCTGGTTAAACCGGTTGGTCAGCATGTGGTGCAATGCATTCATTAAAAGGGTGTAATCTTCCCTTGAAATGGAACCAAAAAACATGCTATAGCGGGCATTGAAACAGGTTTCAAATCTTGAAACAAAACGCTTGATGTTTGCCCGAAAACTTTTGCTGAATGCTTCTTTATAAAAGGTTTCAAAATCCTGTGCTTGATTTAACGGTATGGCGTATCCATTAATCTTGTCCTGGGAAACTTTTATAATAGTCTCATGGTTTTTTAAATGAACGATTGGAATTAAGTACTTGGGAAATAATCTGATAGACACTACTTTTTCAAGATTAAAGAGACCCTTATCTGTATAAAACTCCGTTTGGTCATGGCTAAATTTTAAATGCGCGTAGGCCTTGAGGACGTTATTTTTCTCAGTTAAATCTATATAAAAATCTTCTTTTTTTATGGTATTAAAAATACTCATGATGTTTTCAGTGTCTTATAGGTTTATTAAGCTATGCGTTCAAGCTAATTACTTTTAGGCGTTAATTTGTAAAGATTTTTTCCTTTTACAATGTAACTGTTTAACTCGTTTTTTACTTTATATAGGGTAACCTTATTTTTATGTTCAAAATTAAGATACAAGATATCATAGACCCATTTTCTTAAAAAGGCGTATGTGTCTTCTTCTATATCAATCTCAAGGAATTCGCTGTTTATAGGGATGTTGTTTATTTTTTGTGTATCAAATTCATGGTCAGTGTCAAAAACTTGATTGCTGTTGGTGTTGTCTTGGTTTTTTTCTGCTTTGTCAACCACTATGTTGTTTTTATCTAGAAAGAGTTTGAGTTTATAAAATAGTGCCATTAACCTACTTGATAAAGCAAGAACCATTGATTTTTTATTATATACAATGTAGTTTTTGAATTGATATTGTACATCGCACCATTGAATTTTATAGGAAAAAATACCCATGCCTAAATCAAACATTTTGTATCCATGTTCAAAACACCATTCCAATTGCTTTAAAATGTCTACATAGCCAAGCCTGAATTTTGAGTAATCTATATCAAACGCTCTGATATAATTAATATAAATGGCTTCATAATGAATGTTTAAACAAATATCAATGGGTTTGTCATTGTCATACACCACGAACAAGGAAGCTTTTTTATTATTGATTAAATTATAAGTGGCATTTTTATAATAGTCCCAGTTTTTTACAGCCTGATGTTCATCATTTCTTTGATTGAATCTTCTGGAAATCATGTGTTCCAATGATGCCATAATGTGCTGATAGGTATCGGGTTCAATCTGGCCAAAATATGTTTTATAAGAAATGTTAAAACAAGTTTCTAAACGGTTTAGATACGTCCTTATTTTACTCCTGCTTTTTGAACCAAATTGATGTAACATGTAAGATTCAACAGACTCATAATTTTCAAGGTTAATGGAATACCCAACAAACCTTTCAAAAGCAATTTTTTTAAAATCTTTTCCTAGTGCAAGATCAACATAGGGTGGAACATAGGTTAGATAATATATCTTTTTGTTTAAATCATTCTCAGAGACTGGTTCTTTTTCATACGGCCCCGTGGTATTGACTGATCCTATTGAAACCCTATCATAAAAAGGGAGTATTGTCCTTTTTATCACGGTTTCAACATAAAAATTCTTTATGGTAATTTTTGATATAATAAAATTCTTAAGCATTTTTAGGTAAGTTTAAACTCTATTTTATGGATGATCCGTTCCCCTTTAATTAAAAAGCGTTTGGCTTCGTTTTGGCATTGAAATACTGAAACATGATTTATATTTTCTTTGTTATTATATATAAAATCATAGACGGGTTTTCTTAGATATCTATGAAGGTCGTCATGGATGTTTATACTTTTTAGCTGGCTGATGTCCATGAGCTCCAGAGTTTGTATTTCTTCAATGGTATAATCAAGTAAGGGCCTTATTGGGTCTTCCTGTTTTTTAATGGCCAAGGCTTTTAAATGATTAAGTTTGGTAGTAAGGTTCCATGATTTAACCTTGTTTTTAGCAAGAATTATAAGCACTTCTTTTAAAGCCATAGCGCTTGCCAAGAACGATTTTTTCTTATAATAAACTAAATAGTTAACCTCGTAAAAGGTATTGCACCATTTTTCTTTAAAATCATAAATGCCATTTCCTAAATCTAAAAAGCCATACTCATGTTCCATGCACCATTGTAGCAGGATATAGTTATCTAAATGGCCTAAACTAAACTTACCATAATCAATATCATAAGAGCTAACCTCACTCATTAATAGGTGGTTGTTAAAATGAAAGTTCAATGAAATGCTTATGGGTTTTTCGTGGTCATATACCACAAATAACGACGCTTTCTTTTGTTGGATTAATGCGTATATGTTTTTAGTGTACTCTTGCCAGTGTGAAAAACGATTGTTGTGTTCATTTTTTTGTTTAAATCTAATTTTAAGCATGTTATAAAGGGTATCCAATAAATAGGCACATTTCTCTTTAGAAATATCGCCATGGTTGTATTCGTATGAAATGTTAAAGGATTCCTCTAAACGGGTTATGGATCTTTTTAAATTTATCCTAGTTTGCCTTTTTAATTGATTATTTAAATAAAGCTCTAAGGTCATCCCTTTTTCTATGGCTATGCCAGCCCCCGAAAAATTTTGATGGGTTATTTTTTTTAGTGTATAATCGTCTGAATGGTAGATAATTGGCTCTAAAAACGATGGTACTAAGCTTATATAAATGACTTTGGGAAACTCTGAAGCTTTATTTTTATTGGAAAACAGGATGTTGTTATTATACCTTAAGTATTCAAAACTATCACAGACTTGGCCTTGCCTCATAAAGTTCCAAAGAAACTGTTCTCTTTTAATGAATGTCATCTTGTAAAATTTTAATCTTTGATTGGTTTTTGGTTCCGGTAATTAAAAAGGTGTCTGGTTCATGCTTAAATTTGTAAATCTTTATGTGTTTTATGGAATCATGATGGATATATAAAAAATCATACAACGGTTTGTTTAAAAAGGCATAGATTTTATGGTAATCCTCTATGAGCGTTATCTGGGGATCCTCTAAGCTTAATGGTCTATCGATTTCTGTGGATTTGTATGTCAATTGTTGATAAGACTTTTCGCCTTTAACCATGTTCATCATATTTCTGATAAGGACATTGACGTTCTTGGCCAACAAATAATTGATGAGCTTGTATTTATATTTCAGGATGCTTGTATAGGCATATCCCATCAAGTTTTTAGGCTTAAAGAAGATGTGGGTTTCAAAATGATATGTGGTATTACACCAGTTGATCTTGTTTTCAAAACCACCATAGCCCATGTCAAACAGACTAACCCCATTATTTAAGCACCATTCTAAGTTTTTATATATCACCACATTGCCCAAAGTAAATTTTGAGAAGTCTGCATTAAAAGTAGGGATGGCAAAGTAAAACACGGTGTCAAAATGAAAATTTAAGGAAAACGCTATAGGCTCTTGGTCTTTATACATAACAAACAGGGAGGCTTCTTTGTTGTTAATACGTTGGTATGCTATGTTAAAGTAATACGTCCAGTTTTCTAAGGTAACATTCTTAAGCTTAAGTTGTTGAAACCGTTTGCTTAACAGGTCGTGAAATGATGTCATCAAGGAGTTGTACGCTTCATATGTAATCTTGCCAAAAAACATGTTATAAGTAATATCAAAAGAGGTTTCAAGACGTTTTACCGATCTCTTCACATTATTTCTAAAACTACTTTTAAAATTCATGGCCATGTACTCGTCTATAGACTTGCAGTGATTTAAATTTGCGGCATAGCCATGCTTTTGAAACACTTTTTTTAAAACCCATGCATCGGATACTTTTGGGCTTATATAATCAGGAACCAGTTCAAAGGCATGGATTTTTGCCGTTGAAGGTGCTTGATAAGTGGTATAGCTTTGGCTCGGGATGCTGATTTTACCGTGTAAAATACATTCTTGGTATACCGAAGGTATGTTATTCTGCTCAAATACCCTGTTGTAAAAAGGCTCCTTATGTATTTTAAACAAACTCATAGATGGCTAACGGCTAGTATTTGCTGGTTGGTTTTACCTTTAATTAAATACAATTCCTTGTGCTGATTGGGTATTTGGTACAAACTGAGATTTTTTTGATGCTCGCTATTTAAAAACTGAAACTCAACCAAGTGTTTTTTTAAAAAGCCCAACTCATGTACAGCATCCACTTTTTGCAAGCTAGGTTCATGGATCTCCAGGCTTTCATAGGGTAAAACGTTTACTTGGGTTTGGTTTTTTCTAGGTTGCTTCAACAAAAAGGTGGCTTTATGAAGTTTTTCATGGATGTTTTTATCTCGTAAGTACTGCTTGGCTTTAAACAGAAGGGCTAGGGTATGGGCCAAAACAGAGGCTGTTAGCGATTTGGAGTCGTACCAAATGTGGTATTCAAAAACATATTTTAAATCGCTCCAACTTTCCTTATAGTCAAAGTAGCCTTTTGAAAAATCAAAGGTTTTGTAAGGGCTTTTAAAACTCCACTCCAGCATTTTCATGATGGCTATTTTACCCAAATGAAATTTGGTGTAGTCTATATCAAATACTGTTATCGCATCAAAAATAATGCTTTCAGAAAAGTACAATAGCCTAACACTTATGGGGGTTTCTCCATCATACAGCACATGCAATGCTGCTTTATTAGTAATTAAAAGGGGATAGGCTACCTCTTTATAAAAGAGCCACTCTTTTGGATTCAGGTTGTTGTTGGTAATTTGTTTATCTTCAAATCGTTTGGTCAGCAAACGGTGAAAATGATTGAACACGGCTTCGTACTCTGCTTTTTCAACCTGGCTTCCCATGAGCATTTTCTCATTCAGATCAAAACAGGTTTCCAGACGTTTTTGGTATCTTTTAAACTTTTGAATGCTACTTTTACTGAAGGTTTTTTTAAAATAGTCATCAAAATTAATATGTTGGTCTAAATGAATTAAAAACCCGGGATATTGTTGGATCCTTTTTATTTTAATGTTATTTGGGGTTTGTATAGGGTTGCTTATGGCATATTCTGGAACATCATAGATAAAACAGACCTTGCCTTTTAAGTCACAAGAAGAACCTTCGGCTATTTGATAGCTAATACCCTTGGTCAGGTTTTTTCCAACATTTATAAACAATGATGCTATGGGAGATTTAAAAAAGCTAAGGTCCTTAAGGCTATTAAAGGTAAAGGTATTTTGTTTGGTGTTAAAATGTTTACACCAAACCGAGCTAAATTCTTTAGACAAAAAAGGGTTTTGCTGTATCACACATTAACATTTAAATCATCAATAGCTCTGTACAGTGGAAAATATTCCATTTCTTCGGTAATCCCTTTTTTAAGGACTAGTTCATCATACACCTCTTGATTGACAATATATTTCCACAGGTTAAAATCTTTAAAATCTTTTGAAAAAGATGACTTAAAGTTAAATAAAGAGTCTTCATCGCTTCCACCTAATCCACCACCTAAATTAAAAAACTTAAGCCCTTTTAAGGTTGCAATTATACGCATTTCATCAATAAGCAACTTAGTAGGCATTAAATGTAAAAAGTCATTTTTAGTGCCTGACAAATGATATTGAACAATGCCATTAGTCATAATGAACTGGCTTCCAGCAATGGTTTGTCCGGTTTCATTATCAACGGCCAATAAAATTTCAGATTCAAAATCACTAGAATCTATTATTTTTTGAAAATAGTCTTTATTAAAATAATAAGAGTTTTTAGCATTCACTCTATCCATGTTTTCATAATAAATATTTATGAACTCCTGAATATCTTCTTCAGTTGTTGCCTTTTTTATAGAACAATGTCTTCTTGCTTTATTAATATGTGTTTTTAATCTACTTTGAAAAAGTTGTCTTTGAATTTCTATATCTTCTTGAATATTAATATTTACAATTTTTCCTTGGTTTACTATTGAGCCAATGTTTTTTAGGGTTTTACATTGTTCTGAAATAAAGGGGTTTAATCTAGAAAACACTGACACGAAATTGTTTTTGTGAAAATAATCCATTAATTTTTTTTGAAAATCACGATTATTAAAAGTGTCAGGCAGGTTTTTAGTGATAGGTCCTGCATAGCCATAGACCGATGTTGCATCTTTGTATACGGTTCCTTTAATATTTCTAGATAATAATGGTAAAGCAATAATAGTAGGGCCTTCAGAATATTTTATTAGCATAGGTATTTCATTATCAGCTTTTGATAATTCATGATAATCATAGGTATGGTAAAAATCATAATATTCAACCTTTTTTAGTACGTTATCCCAACCAATTTTGCCCGTAATAACTTCAATGGTTGAATTTATTTTATCTATATTTTTTTTTGGTTTTACAAAATCTTCAATATGATACAAATACTTTTCACCTTTTACAACATTTTTTATAATCTTAGCTGGTATACCATAAACCATCTTATAACTTTCAATATCTCTATTTACCAATGCTGATGCACCTACTATAGAATTCTTTCCGATAGTAATATCTTGAATCACACATGCGCCTAGACAAATAGCTGTGAATTCACCAATAGTAACATTACCACCTATAGTAACATTTGGTGCTAAGCTAGAATACTTCGCAAGTTTTGCATCATGCCCTAAAGAAGATTTAGTGTTTAGAATACAAAAATCACCAATAATAGCATCACTATTTACAATAACGCCTGGCATAATGACGGTTCCTTCTCCAATCTTTACATTTTTTCCAATAATAGCATTTGGATGTATGGCGCTAATAAATTGAAAGTTTGGTACTATATTTAAAATTTTCTTTAGCATTTTTTTTCTAATCCAATTATCGCCAATGGCTATAATTCCGCAATCAATTTTATAATCCTGAATTAATTCATTTAATTCATTTTCAGTACCTAAGATTTTATAATTAAAAATTTCACTATTGATAGGTTTGAAAGTATCAATCAAACCAATAATGTTATAAAGATTTACTCTTTCAATGATATCAATAATTACTTTGGCATGTCCAGAAGCCCCAAAAACAACTATATTTTTTTTTTTATTCATAGCGCTATCAAATTTCTAATTATTACCGGTAAATAAAGGCATGTTTAAATTGTCTGAGCTATTAACGCCATCTTTCTTAATTACCTTTTTTATAGTCATTAAAAATATTTTGCAATCTAATATGAATGTTATATGTTTAACATACCATGTATCTAATAAAAATTTTTGTTCCCAAGAGATGGTATTTCTTCCATTTACTTGTGCCCAGCCCGTAATACCTGGTTTTACATTATGACGTATTTTTTGTTCTTCATTATATAATGATAAATATTCTATTAAAAGTGGTCTTGGGCCTACTAAACTCATATCGCCTTTTATAACGTTAATAAGTTGGGGGATTTCATCCAGTGAATATTTTCTAATAAAAGCACCAGTTTTGGTGATTCTTTTTTCATAAGGTAATAAATTACCATCTATATCTTTTTTGTCATTCATGGATTTGAACTTGATAATGGAAAAAATGCGTTCATTTTTACCTGGGCGTTTTTGGTAAAAAAATGGCTTTCCTTTATTACTGAATAAAAGATATATAGTGATTATTATAAACGCAGGCATAAGTATAATAAAACCTATAAGTGCCATACAAAAATCAAGTATTCTTTTAAAAAATAGTTTATACATAATTATGTTGTCTATTTATTGTTTTTAAAATTACTTTAATTAAATCATATGGATATTTTTAATGGTTAAAATGCCCATATTTTTGATAAAATAATTTAGCAGGAGATTTAATACTTAAAATTAATATTTCTTAATTTAAATTGATTGTTCCTATTTTTTGATATTCTTCTAATATTGATTTCCAGACAAAGCGTTGTTCAAATTTTGATACAATGGTATTGCGAGATATTTCCCCCATGGTTTCATGATCTTTTTTTGACATTTGTATTAATCTTTCCATAGACTGGTAAATGGCTTCTGTATTTTTTACTGGAATGATGATGCCGTTATCTGGCTCAGAAATGATCTCATTACAACCATTAATATTGGTAACAATACAAGGTAATTTCATAGCGCCCGCTTGTAATACCACATTGGGAAATCCTTCTCTATAACTAGGAAACACCAAACAGTTTGAAATAGCAAAATAGGGTCTTACATCATCTTGCCAACCAACATGTAATATATTTTTGTTTTCATTAATTAAATTTATAGTTTGTGAGCTTAATGGGTCTAATTTATCCTCAAAAGCACCAACCAATAAAAGTTTTATATGAGGTATTTGCATGTTTAAATTTATAAAAGCTTCAACAAGCTCGTTGATGCCTTTATCTGTAACCAACCTGCCTACAAACACAAATACAAAATCACTTGGTTTAATACCCAGCTCTTCTTGTAAGATTGTTTTCTCATTATTAGTTACTAATTGTGGATTATAGTATGAGGTGTCAATCCCATTAGAACTACCATTGGCTAAAACTTTTAGTTTTTCTGGCTTAGTAAATTGATGTTCTAAAATTATTTTTTTTAACCCTATGGAGTTGGGATATATTATGGTAGCACAACTATAGGTTATTTTTTCAACCAAATTTAAAAGCACCCGCTTTAAACCTCTTGCTTCCACCAAAGGTAAGCCTGCAATGGTATGCAATCGGTTTGGTACACCTGCTAATTTTGCTGCCAACATACCTAAAGTACCCGCTTTTGGAGTGTGTGTATGAACGATAAAAGGTTGTTCCTTTTTAAAAATCTTGTATAATTTATACACGGCCACAATATCTTTAAAAGGTGTTATTTTTCGGGTCATTTCAACAGGGATGGTTTTGATGTTTTCTATGACTGCAAATTCTTCTAATTGCCCATCTCCGTTTGAGGAAATTCCTATTATGTCATAATATTGTGACATAAATTTCATTTGACCTTTTAATAATCCACCTAAAGATTGCGGAACCGAAGTTATTCTTATTAATTTTTGTTTCATTATTTATTGGAGACTTGGTTTAATAGCATTTTCAAGACAAATATATAAAACAAACTTATTGATGTGTTATTAAGTCTGTTTAATGTGTTTTTTTTGCGATTATTGGTGTTTTCTTTTTTTGATTATTAACTAGTTGGCTTATGTTGGCTATATCCTAATGAGATTATCTATTAATACTCATCATAAAGTCATAGGTTTTGTATTGAGTATCTATTGAGTATCTATTGAGTATCTATTGGGTATCAAAAGTGTTTGTATTTGAGTGAACCATTATAAAATAACCTTGTAGCTTATTTTTTGATGTATTTTAAGTGTCATTAAGTTATAAATACTTATTAACAAATCCAATAAGTTATCCTTATTTAAAATATTTTTGTTTTTTTTAAATTTCAACGTCCAAACATAGCTTTACGTCGTATATTAGAGAAACCTACAATATTAATTTACTTTTTATCGAAACAAAATTACATTTTAACGATTTTATTTGTAATATTTAAATGTATTTCATCGAAAAAATTAAACACTTAAGCGATAAACATAAATTAATATATACTTTTGTACTTAACAATTAACCTCTCACCCAAATCGAGATCTTATGAAAATGATTATTAAACCTACGCTATTATTATTTTTATTCATGGTATTTTTTGTATCATGTAATAATGAAGAACTATTTATTGAACCAACAGCTGAAGTTGTTGTAGACCCAGAACCAGATACTACTGTTGACCCTGATACTCCGGTTGAAGATAACAATGCAGGAGCTGTTGATACCAGTTTACCATGTTCATTTGCCTTAGATGCTGTACAATCAGGAGATACCATTGTAATTAATTGTGTGATGGATTTAGGTGGCCAAACCATTAATTTACCTGCTAACGTGACTATTGTTTATGAAGGTGGTGATGTTATTAATGGAACCCTAAATTTTGCCAGTAATACCGTTATTTCTGGAGAGCTATTAAATAGTAGTTTAACCTTAAGCGGTGCTTCACCACAAATGAAAGATACCTCATTTACCTTTAACCCACAACGATGGGGGATTGTAGAAGGTGTTGTTTCTGATGAGGTTGCCAAAAGAAACAAGGATATTTTAAAATCTCTATTGGTAGAAGTTAACAATCTTGGTATAACAACTTTTTCAATTGATAAACTAGATGCATTTTTCAAAGTGGATCGTGAAACTAATAGTTTATTAACTCCTACGCAATTTGCTATTAATATACCTTCAAATTTCACTTTGTCAATGACAGAAAATACTCATTTAAGAATTCAACCAAATAATTTTAAAGAACCAATTCTTTTATCAGTTTTAGATGCTTCCAATGTTGTAATTAGTGGAGGTATTTTACATGGAGATCGTGACGAACATGATTATTCTAATGGAGGCACACATGAATGGGAAACTCTAGTAAGTGTGAAAAGTGGTAAAAATATTAAAATTGAAAATGTTACTGTTATGGACTCTTCCGGAGATGGTATGAACGTATCAGGACTAGGACACGCCTTTAGTACCGATTATAATCCATCAGTTAACGTTACACTTACTGGAAATAAATTTATTAGAAATAGAAGGAACAATTTATCAATAGTTGATGGACATGAAATAATAGTTGAAAATAATGAATTTATTGATGCTGGTATTCATACGAATAAATCTGAAGGAACTGCACCTGGATTTGCTATTGATGTAGAGGCCGTTAGAGGGGGTGATGGAACAATTTATCAAATTGCAGAGGACATTATAATTAGAAATAATATTGAGAAAGGAAGTAGAGTAGGAGGATTTACTGTTCATACTGGTGATCGTGTAACTATTGAATCTAATTTAATGGAAAGTTCTATATCATATTCTACCTCTATAGGAACTATAATAAGAAATAATGAAATAACTGCAGTTTCAGACTTAGCTAAAACAAATGGAACTGCAATTTCAGCAGGAAGAAATGATAGGTTTGAACGCAATTATGGTAATAAAGTCTATGGTAATACTGTTTTTGGGTTTTCAACTGGAATGAAGGTTAGTAATACAGATTTAGAGGTATATGATAATGATTTAATTGATTGTAAAGTTGGATTATCATTTGAAGTGTTGACAAATTCTAAAATATATAATAATAAAATAATTAGTTCAGTTAGTTCTAGCGATGGTATTTTAAGTGCAGGACAATCTAAATATTTAGATAAAGTAGTTTTTTCTAATAATAGAATTGAGGTAACTAGAACGCCTCTTCAGTTTGTTAGTATAAATAATGATGCTGGTGAGGAAAATTACTCATATACGATTGAAAAAAACATAATTAATAAAGGAGGTATAACAATGAGTAATTCTAATGGATTTATACTTGATAATAATAATTTAGAAAATGGTAATATTCGTTTATCCTATGCTAGTAAAGGAAGCTTAACCAATAATATTCTAAATGTAGTTAATAATCATGGTATTAGAATTGATTCTGGATGCAAGGATCTTGTTATAACTAACAATGACATTTCTGTGAATAATAAATACGAATGTGTTTGGGAGAATAATACTGATTCAATAAATATTAAAATTAATAATAATATTTGTAATTAGAATTAATAACTTAATAAAAACCTCTAAACAACCAATCTAGAGGTTTTTATTAAGTTATTGAATTATTTCTTCAAAAAGGTTGATATAATTTTTTACCATTAAATTAATGTCAAATTTTTTTGCCCTTTTTAAACATAAATCTACTGTTTTATTATATAATGCCTTGTCCGACATTAAACTTAAAATTTTAGAAGACAATTCTGTACTGTTTTTTGTTTCAAATGTTAGTCCATAATTTTTAACAATATCTCCTAACCCTGGAGAATCTGATGCCAAAAAAGGCTTGCCACATGCCATACCTTCAATACATGACAATGAAAGCCCCTCATAATGAGACGATAAAACAACCAAATCAGATGATTTTATCAATCTTGGAACATCATTTCTGATTCCTAAGAACTTAACCCTTTCAAGTACTTTTAATTCTTTACAAAATTCTATACATTCATCTTTGAGAGGACCATCACCTACTAATAGCAATTTATATACTGGAGGTAGTAAATTCATTGATTTTATTAGAGTTTTTTGATCTTTTTGAGGAGTAAAACTGGAAACTTGTATCAACAATATATCTGAATCATCATAACCTAATTCCTCTTTTGTATAAGGTTTAGCCGTCTCAATATTTATTAAATCGATACCATTATAAATTTTAACAACTTTTTCATTTATATTTTTACCAAAATAATTTTTTAAATTAAAATCAACAGCTTCAGATATAGTTACCACATTTCTAAATTGATTATAAACTAATCTATCTAGTTCTTTAAATAATGGATTACCTCGTCTTCTATTAGTTGAATTATGCTCGGTGAAAATAATTGGTTTTTGGTTAAAAGGTAAAATATTAGAAAAAGCCACCCAATAAGATGCAGGGAATAAGTGCACATGAATTATATCATACCCCTTAATTATTGACTTTAATTTAATTATGTTTAAAGGATTGTAAATATTCCTACCCCCCCCAAGTGTTATGATATTAATGTCGTTATGTTCTTTTAATGTTCTATGAAAAGGGGTTTCAGTACCGTCCAAAAGTAAAATATCTACATCAATATTTTGCGCTCTATATTTAATGCAAGCATCAACCATTAATTTTTCAGCCCCACCTGATCTTAGTGAATTAATTATTTGAAGAATTTTCATTTCTTTAATTTATTAACATAAAATATATATGCATATAACCCCAAACCAACAGGTAATGCCAAAAGTGTAAGCATTATATCAGGGGTTTTTTTTAAAAAATGAGAATCTTTTAATTGGAGACTATGCGATATGTAATGAACAGCATTCTTAAAACGGACTTTTAAATAATTTGAATACTTCATATTTATTATTCTCGCGTGTTGAAAACCTTTAGGATGTCTGAAGAACTGTTTAATGATATTTCTGGAAGAACCATCTTCCATGTATTCTACTACACATAATACTTCATTAAGGCAAAGTAATTTGTATTCTTTATCAATCATTAAATATAAAGTACCTAAAGGTACAAAGCGTTCTTCTTTGAAAATAGGGTATCTGGGAAACTTGTTAACAATTTCAGTTTTTAGAACTAATTTTTTATCGCCCGAAACGTTATGTTTATAATATAAATCTTCTAAGGTAGTTTCTTTAAGTCCATCAGGAATTTTACTGCCAATTATCTCTCCATTCTTGTAAGCATCTAAGCCAATCATTCCACCTATATCCTTATTTTTATCAGCATCAGCACTAGTCCAAAAATTAATAATTTTTTCAACTGCATCATTAGGCATATAGTCATCTGAATCAATACAAACATTTAATTCGGTCTTAATTAAATCATAGGCACTGTTGTGAGCACCATGCATCCCTTGATTTTCCTGATAGTGATATTGAATGGTTACTTTACTTTCTAATATCCAATGGTTTACTAACGTTTTAGTATTGTCAGTAGACCCATCATCAATAATTAGCCAAATAAAATTTTTATTAGATTGAGAAACCAAGCTTTGGTATATTTGATCTAAACAATAGGCTCGATTAAAAGTAGGTGTGAATATTGTAATTAATTTCATTTTTTTAATTTTAAGAATAATATAATAGCCACATTAAAAAAGTAAATAAAAAATATGCTGTAACAACTTTTGCAATAATTACTTGTTGATTTTTAAAAAATTGTTTTTTTAATAGTGGGTAAATTATTACTAAACCCATCATAAACCAAGAGAGGTATGCAAATCGATTTGAAAAATTAGCACGAATAACAAGAATCCAAAAACCATTACAAATTAAATAAGTATTTAAGATTTGATTATAAAAATCATCTTTAAATTGTCTTTTGATTACAAAATACCACCCTGCAAACACAGCAAAAGCACTATGAAATATAAAGTCCCAGCGAAACCTAGGGGTTTCTCCAGCAAAATCCCCTGACAAATATCCAGCTAATCGATCATCGCCAAAACCTAAACTTGTAAATAAGGAAATCCAAATTCCTCCCATAATTAATGACATTGGGATTGCAAAAAGCCATCCTTTTAAAAATGTTTTCGGATCGTTATAAATTAGAGTTAAACAGTAAGCTAAAACAGGAAGCATAACCGTTTTATGAAACAAAATACCAATCAAAAAAAAGACTGCTTGTAGTATTTTTTTTTGGGGAAAGCATAAACCCAATAAAAACATAGAACCAGCAACTCCATTACGTATACCATTCGTTCCATAAGAATAAAAAGAAAATGAAACTACAAACATAAAAAAGGCATAAAACCAATATTGTTTGAAATGTTTTTTAGAAATTAAATACATTGGAATTATATATAGAATTTCAGTAATTAAAAAAAAACCACTTGAAGGCACAAAGTTTGATAAAAACTTCATGTAATAATGAAAAAATACATCTTTAGTAGTAGTTACATCAGCACCTTGAGCATAATTTAAAAATTTATGATGATATGCTCCCATATCACCAAAGTAACGACCTAATGGACGTAATCCAAGATATAAAGTTATTCCTACTAAGAGGACTAATCCAACCGTTCTTAAAAAACGTATATTTTTGGAATCATCTAGTTTAAGAGTATATGCATGAAGTAAATTGGCAAGAACCAAAAACAAAGCAAAATACATATATAAATCATAATAATATTTTAATTGTACAAAATCAAACATTATTTTTTATTTAAACTTAAAAATAAATTTAACCATTCTGACATTATAATATCGTCACTAAAACGCAAAACATTTTTTCTGCCCATTTTCCCAAAATTGATTAATCTTTCTTTATCATTAATTAAATTTATTATAGCGTTACCTAAGTTTTCTTCATCATTTACTTCTAATAAAATACCATCAATATTTTGTGTAATAATGTTTTTAGGGCCATGTGGGCAATTAAATGAAATTATAGGTAAACCACATGACATCGCTTCCAATAAAACCATAGGGAAACATTCAGTTTTAGATGACATTAAGTATAAAGATGAATTTAGCATTACGTCTTCAATGTTATCTGTAGATTCACAAAGTTGAACATAATTGTTAAGATTATATTCATTTATGATTTTCTTTAATTTGTCAACATCATTATAATCTCCATTCCCATAAATTTTTAGTTGCCAATCTGGATATTTATTTGCTACATAGGACCAAGACTTGATTAACTTATCAAATTGTTTCACAGGAGCTATTCGGCCTGCACTTATTGCTATTTTATTGTTTAAATCAGAAGCTTTACTCGGATAATTGGTCAATGCATTATGAATAATTATTTTATTTTTGGAATTATAATATTTCTCTTCATCTTTAGTCAAAATTGCTAAGTAATCATATTTAAATTCTATAAAGTCATTGATTTTAAAAAATATTTTTTTAAAAAAAGAAGAATGCTTTTTTCTATTTAAATTTTTAAAAAAACCAGAGGAATGAAATTCTTTGATTTTAGGAATATTTTTGTAAATAAAAGGTAGGAAATAAAAATCAAATTGAGTGCTTAAGGTTATAATCACATCTGGATTAATTTCTTTAATTGTCTTTTTAAGTTTAAAAAAATGCTTGACAATCTTTCTGTAATTATAAGGATGAAAATAGCTTAATTCTCTATTGTAATTAATACCCAAATCTTTGAAAATAGCTTTTGAATTGATTGGGTAGCAAGGTGTCATATCTTTTTGTTCAGATGTAACAATATAGACTTCTGCCCAATTTTTTTCTATTAAGTAATTTGATTTATTAGTAAGTACACGTTCCCCACCACCATGTTTATATATTTGATCGGTTATGTACATTATTTTCATCATTAAAATGCTATAAATTGTTGTTTAAAAATTCAACTATTTTTTTTGAAGCAAAGCCATCACCATAAGGATTTGAGGCTTCAGCCATTTTTAAATATAATTTATTTGAATCTAATAAATTTGAAACTTCCTTTATTATAATATTTTTATCAGTTCCTACTAACTTGACTGTGCCTGCTTCTAAACCTTCTGGCCTTTCAGTCGTGTTTCTCATTACTAGAACTGGCTTGCCTATACCAGGAGCTTCCTCTTGGATACCACCAGAATCCGTGAGTACTAAATAGCTTTTACTCATTAAATATACAAATGGAAGATATTCAAGTGGTTCTATAAAAATAACATTCTCATAATTATTATCTCCAAATACTTCTCTAATAGGTTTTCTAACATTAGGATTTAAATGCATTGGGTATAAAAAATCTACAAAAGGATATTTTTCTGCGAGATTTTTTATGGCCATGCAAATATTTAAAAAGCCATCACCAAAATTTTCTCTTCTATGACCTGTTATCAAAACCAATCTTCTTTTGAAAGCTATCCAACTTTCTAATTTTATTTGAGTAACACCTAAGGAAGCTAATTTAGAGAATATATCGGTTTGAATATTTTTGTTATTTTCTATTTGAGTCAAAACTAAATGTAAAGCATCAATTACAGTATTGCCTGTTACTAAAATACTTTCATTCTTAATATTCTCATTTAATAAATTATCTTTACTAAGTTCTGTTGGAGCAAAATTAAATGTAGCAAGACGTCCTGTAATCTGCCGATTCATTTCTTCTGGCCAAGGAGAATAAATATTATTTGTTCTAAGTCCAGCTTCAATATGTCCTACTGGTATTTGTTGATAAAACGCTGCTAGAGCAGAAGCCGTTGATGTAGTTGTATCTCCATGAACTAAAACAATATCCGGTTTAACCTCTTGTAAAACATCTCTCAGACCTATTAAAACGCGAGATGTAATATCATATAGATCTTGTCCCTGTTTCATTAAATCAAGATCAAAGTTTGGTGTAATATTAAAAAGTGAAAGTACCTGATCTAACATTTCTCTATGTTGTGCTGTAACGCAAACTAAAGTGTCAAAAAAATGCGGGAATTTTTCTAATTCTTTGATTAATGGGGCCATTTTAATTGCTTCTGGTCTAGTACCAAAAATGAGCAAAACTTTCTTCATATAATTTTTTTTATTTTTTTTAGATGGAATGTTCTAATTAAAAATTCAACATTTTTAACACCAATAATTCTCATTAGTTTTCTTTTGAATTCTGTTATTCTTTTTTTCTTTAGAGGCATCCAAGAACCTGAAAAATGATGAATACAATACGTATTATCTGTAGCTTCAATTTTACCCGAAACTTGGGACTTAGGACAGAAATAATCCTTAGGGAATAAATGCACTTCATTTGAAATTACCTGATACTGATTATTAGGTATAAAACCTAATGTTTTTGTCATTTCACCAATTGTATAAGTGTTAGTTATATCATGAAAGCTTCCATCATTCTTAATAAATGGTAAATTTTCATAGTATGACAATAAAAATCGAACCCAAGAACCCCCTTTTACACTTGCCATTAAACCTGTAGGTATATTTGTTTTATCTTCGAATCCTGAAAACGCAGGAAATTGAAGAAAATAATCCATATTTTTAATAACCTCAACATCTGTATCCATATAAACTCCTCCATGGTGATACAAAGCATATAATCTTACATAATCAGTAACAAATGCAAATTTTTTAGATTCATAGGCTTGCTTAGTAAATAGATTACTATCTACATCAAATGTTTCTTCATTCCATAAAAAAAGTTCATAGTCGGGTAGGTGTGTTTTCCATGATTCTATACATATCTCAGCCAATTTCGGCATTTTTCCTTTTCCAAACCAACAATAGTGTATTACTTTTGGTATCATTTTTTTAAATATTTAATGTATCCTAATTATTTCTGTTAATGCCTTTTTCTTTGAAATAGCAACTTTATAATTACTTTTTAAATTACCAACACCAACCATCATTATTATTTTTTCGTTATTTGGAATTTCACCAATTTTCTTTACTTTTTTTTCTGAAGTAAAAGGAAAACAAGTATTAAGACAACAGGATCCAATTCCTTTACTGTGCAAAGAAAGCACTAAATTCATTGAAAATAAGCCACCATCAATATATAATTGGTTACTCTCTAAAGTCGTAAATGCTTTAGTGTCTGTAGTAATTATAATTAATTTATTAATACTATCAGTAAAACCATTATTTCCTCCTTGAATTTTTAACATTGGTAAAATTTGGTCTTTTTCCTTATAAACATGTGCTCTCCATGATTGTCTATTACATACTGATGGAGCATGTTTGGCAATGTCAACTGCATTTTTAATAATTTCTAAATCAACATCAGTATGGTCATAATCTCTTATAGAAAATCTGCTTTTTACAAAATTCTCAAAATTTATATTTGTAATATTTTTTAAATCTTCCTTATTAATTAATTTAGTACCACCTTCTTTAATCTGGTTTTGATTTGAACCTGTAAATTTTGATATAGATTCAAAATATTCACTTTCAATTTTTACGTTATTTAATTTATTAAATTCTAGATATTCAGATAAACAGTTTTTTATTGATTGTACTAATTGATCCTCACCATATTTTTCTTTATATTCAATGCTTTTTTTAAGCAAAAGATTTATTTTTTCTTTACCAAATCCTAATCTTGGATTAGGAAGTGCCAAACCTTTTTCCACTATATGATATTGTTTAGTCAAATATGCGATTTCACTTTCTTTACTTTTAGTATAACTCTTTTTAAAAGAATACTTATAAAACAATTTAAGATCATACATTTTATTGGCGAAATCTCCTATGGGGCTTTGCCAAAAAATTAAAGCATGGATTTTTGATTTGATTTTATCTATTATATTACTCACCTTTTCTTTATTTTTAATTTATTAAAGCATTTTCTAAATAATTCCTTGAATGATTAATTAGAGCCGATAAAGGACTATTCATCTTATCATAATTAATTATATAGTTGAAATTATTGACTTGATTTTTATTTTCTATGAGTACTTCTGATATTTCAAGTAAATTAACAATATCTTTCATTCTTGTATTAATTTTCTCAAATCGATTAAACACTGTAAATTGTTTTTTAAATATAATAGAAAAAGCTACTGCATGAAACGAGTTTGAAACAACAAAGTCAGCATTCTTAATTAATGAAAGAAATACATCTGGACCACAAAGGTCATAGTATTTGTCTGCATATTTAATATTCTTATTTACTGTAACAATTTTATAATTTGATTTCTTTTTTAATTTTTCAATGAATGTTAAAATCATTGGGTCACTATCACAATCGTAAACAAAAATATAATCGTTTTCAAGTTTTTTTACGCTAATTGTATCCCAATATTTTGATTCTAGGAGAAATACTGGGTCTAAAACTTGAATTGCTCTATTTATTCCTAAATCTTCAAGAATTTTAATCCCAGAAGATTCTCTAACAGAAATGTAATTAAGTCTAGATACTTTTTGCCTAACGAACTCTTTTAAACTATCATCTATTTTATCTATTGCAAAACTTGCGGCATAGGAAATTTTTAATTTGTCATTTGGAACAAAATCCAAATAAAAAGCAGGGTCTTTACCATTTTCAAAAAAAGAATTCCATATTTGGTCACTACCACATATGTAACTATCTGCCATAGGTAGGTTATTCTTTAAATCTGAATTTGTTTTGTAAATTATATTTGTACTTTTAATATATTTTTTTGAAAATTCATCAAAAGCTCTTTTTCTTTTTAGGAGTTTATATCGTGAAGGAAATTTTAATATTAAATATATCACTTTAAAAAGTAAATTTTTCTTATATCTAGGATTTGAAATTCTCCAAAAATTAAAATGATTATTTAAATAGTTAGGTTGATAATTTATAGTTTCAGTTTTGTGACCTTTATTATCTAAAAATTTTAATAAAGCATGTTCTTGTAAACTGGCACCGTGATTATAGACTTCGTGGCACGTTATTGTTTTTATTTCCATTATTATCGCTTTAATTCTTCAAATAGTGTTTGCCACTTAGGCATAATATTTTCTGGGAGATAGTTTTTTGCTTTTTCCCTAGCTTGTAAACCCATTGATTTTCTTAGGTCCTCATTTTTCATTAAAGTTTTTAGTCTTTTTATAAAAGTAATTTCATCATTAAGGTCAACTAAATATCCATCTTTTTCATTTGTGATTATATCAGATGGACCTGTAGGACAATCATATGAAACACAAGGTAATCCCGCTGACATTGCTTCAATCAAAACCATTGGTAAGCCTTCAGCTTCTGAAGTCATTATAAAAATAGATGATTCGTTTAATTTTTTTGGTATTTCATTAGATCTGCCATGAAGAATGACAACATCTTGTAAGTTTTCTTTTTCAATTAGTTTTTTATATTCTTTGAATTTTATACCATCACCATAAATATTTAATGTCCAATTGGGAAAAATTGTCTTAATATGCTTCCAAAGTAAAATCTGCTTATGAAATCCTTTTCTATCATCATTCATACTACCAATACTTATAACTTTTTTCTCAGTTAACGAAGAAAAGTTTTCGGGATAAAATTCCAACATGTTTTCAATAACGACTGTATTACTACCATAATCTTCACTAATTTGATCTCCTTTAGTAAGCAAAACTAGTTTGTCATACTTTTTGAATTGCTTGTAAAGGATAGCATATAAAATCTTATACCTAATTTTTGCAGTAAAAGGTGTCATAATATTTGCTCTAAGACGAACTGCTCCTTTAGAAAAATGAAATTCTCTAATTTTAGGGATTGTTGGGTTTATATATGGGATAACAAAATCATGATAACCACGTTCAACGGCAACAATAATATCAGGTTTAATATTTTTGAGTTTATTGTGATATAATTTTCTTATTTTGAATACATTTTTTAAGTAAGAAACTCCAGGTATAATTTTACCTTTTTGTAGAGATGAAGTATTCATATCATGAATATGAATTTTTGACGAAAATTCATAACATAAAGGAGCTCCTTTCTGGTCAATAATTAAAATATGTATTTCAAACCCCAATTTATCAACCATATAATTTACCTTGCTAGCCAGAACTCTTTCTGTTCCACCAGGTTTAGCAAGAGATCCTATACAATAAGCAATTTTCATATTTTTAGTATTATTAATCAATCTTATATTTATTTATAAAATTGTCAGTTTCACTGTAAAAATCTTTAATTCTTTTTTTAATAATTTCTTTATTCCAATTCCACCAAGCAATTTTATTCAGTTTTTCTATATCGCTATTGCTGTGTTTTAATTTAATTATTTTCGCAGGGCTTCCAACTACAATTGCATAATCTGGGACATCCTTAGTTACCACAGAATTAGCACCAATTGTAACTCCATTCCCAATGGTTACACCGGGCATTATGAAAGCTCCCATGCCAATCCACACATCATTGCCTATGGTTATTCCTTCTTTTTGTTTTATTTGTTTTAAAACGTCATCTTTTAAACGACCATCAGGTAACTCGATATCATCTTTAAATAAATTATTAATTAAAGTGAAATTAGTTATTTGAGATCCATTGTGATATCCTTCATCAACAATAAATCTAACATTATTCGCTATGCTGCAAAACTTACCAATGTTAAGTTCTGCGGTAGTCCATCTCCAAACTAATGCTCCATTATCATAGGTATTGCTTCCTATATTTGAATATTTGTCATTTTTCAAAAAAACAAAATCATGAATTTTTAGTGTTTGTTGATAATCAATACCTAAAATTCTCCAAAGAATATGTCTTAAATGAGCAACCATTACATATATTTTTTAAAAATCTTTTTTATAAATGAATTATTAATTAATTCCTTTTCATATTTATTTATGGCAAAATAATAAAAGACTATTGCAAAAACAATACTATATAAAATCGCTTTGATTATAAAATTAAACCAGTTTTCACCAGGAATTATATTAATAACGAATCCTATGATAATAACAAAAAATAGCGAAATAATAGTTTTGTTAAATAGTTCTTTAAAAAAGCGTAGTATATTTAATTTTATAACTTTGTAATAATAATAATTCATGATATTTTGAGCAATGACCCATCCAACAACTGTACCAGTAATCATCCCCAATGGGCCATATTTCTTGGCTAAAAAGTAGCCTAAAATTGTTCCAAATAATAAAAAAATCAAGAAAATAATAGCTTTAAAAGACATTTTTTTTCTAGCTTCTAGAATTGCATTAGCAAATCCTTGCACTAATGGAATTGTATATGCAAACATGATCATTAATGCTATGATATAAGCATCGTAATATTTAACACCTACCCAAAGAAAGACAAATTGTTTGCCATAAAGGAAAAAAGCACCTAAAATATAAATTAAGACTATAAAGGATATACGGCCTATTTTTATCATCATGCTTGTCAATTCCTCTGAATTAACATTTGCTACAGTCATTTGCATTGCTCTTGGTAAAAAAACATTTGTAATTGCAGACGAAAAAGCCCCATAATACCCGCCTAGCATAATGCCTACGGCATAGATAGCAACAACAGTGGTGTCAGCAATTATCCCCATTACCATTTGTCCTGTTCTCCATTGGAATTGAGCTACAATAATAAAAACGAATATCCATATGGAATATGAGAAAATTTCCTTTACTAATACCTTTTCGAAATGATGTAATTTAAATTTAACTTTAAGGTTTTTAAACACATAAAGCATGTCAATTGCTATAAAAATAATATTAACAATGGTATCCATAATTACAACGGACAATGCTTTGCCACCATAAAATAAAACTGCAACTAGCATTATAGATCGGCTGGTATACTGAACAATTTTTATTGATTTTGGATAAACAAAATGTTCATATCCTAAACATATTCCGTTAAAAATACCACCAGGTAAACCTATGGCTAAACTAAATATCATGAATATAAACATTATTTTAGCCTTTCCAATTTCTTCTAGGTTTAAAGATGATTTAAATATGGTTTCTAAATTGAAATAACAAATAACTCCAATAATCACAACTAAAAATGATATAAAAAAATAAATTAACATGGTAGTTGCTAAAAAGTTTTCTTCTCCTTCTTTATCTTTTTCAGCCCTGTATTTGGCGACAAACCTTATAATTGTATGTCCTAAACCAAAATCTAAAACAGATATATATCCAATCAACGCCCCTATGAGTGTGTAAAGTCCAAATTCATTACTTCCCATTTTCCTAATCATGTATGGGGTTAGTAATAAGCCAACTGCATTGGTTAAAAAAATGGTAATGTAATTTAATAAGGCTCCTTTTTTAATCTGGCTCACAGCTTATAGATTTGGTTTAAATATAACAGTCTTAGAGTCTTCCATCAATGTGTTCTTTTAAAACTCCTTTGACATCATAAATGATGCCTTTGGGGTTTAAAAGTGCTTTTAGGTTTAACTTTAAAAATTCTTTGTGTGCTACCGTTAACACAATGGCGTCGTACCCTTCGACAAGCTCAGGGTGACGGAGTTGTTGAGTGGTGGTTAAGCCATACTCATGCATAACTTCTTCGGGGTTTGCCCAAGGGTCAAAAATAGTTGTATTGGTTCCAAAACTTTGAAGTTGACGAATGACATCTACCGCTTTTGTATTGCGTACATCTGGGCAGTTTTCTTTAAAGGTAATCCCTAACACTAGAATGTTACCGCCCTTAATTTTAATATCTTTTTGCAACATAATCTTAATAACTTCCATAGCTACATATTGCCCCATACCGTCATTTACCCGGCGACCAGCCAAAATAATCTCTGGATGATAGCCTACTTCTTGGGCTTTTTGAGCTAAATAATAGGGATCCACCCCAATACAATGCCCACCTACTAAGCCGGGTTTAAAGGGTAAAAAGTTCCATTTAGTCCCTGCGGCTTCTAACACGGCATGGGTGTCAATATCCATTAAATTAAAGATTTTTGCCAACTCATTCACAAAGGCTATATTAATATCGCGTTGTGAATTTTCAATGACTTTTGCTGCTTCTGCGACTTTAATAGTAGGAGCCAGGTGTGTGCCTGCTGTAATAACAGTAGCGTATAGATCATTTACTTTTTTACCAACCTGAGGCGTAGAACCCGCCGTTACTTTTAATATTTTATCAACGGTATGTAACTTATCACCTGGATTAATGCGCTCTGGTGAATAGCCTGCATAAAAATCTTTATTAAAGACTAAGCCACTAATTTTTTCAAGTACTGGTACGCATTCATCTTCTGTAACCCCTGGATAGACTGTGGATTCATAAATAACAATATCTCCCTTTTTTAATACGTTCCCAACGGTTTCACTTGATTTATACAATGGTGTTAAGTCTGGGCGGTTATTTTTATCAATAGGTGTAGGGACTGTGATGATATAATAGTTACAATCTTTAATATCGTTTAAAATTGAGGAGCAATACAAACCTGTTTCTGAATTGTTTGATGTTTTTAAAACGGCTTTTAGAATATCTTCCTCAACTTCAAGTGTTAGGTCGTGTCCTGATTGTAACTCTTTAATTCTTTTTTGATTGATATCAAAACCCACGACGTTATACTTGGTTGCAAATAATCTTGCTAGAGGTAAGCCTACGTAGCCTAAACCAATGATACCTATTTTGATGTGATCCATGTTTATTATTGACTATTTATTATTGACTATTGTTTATTCGTTTAATTGTTGAGTTGAAATTGATTATTTATTATTAACTCATAACTCACAACTCATAACTCATAACTCTTAATTGTTTATTACTTTCAAAGCCCTTCGTTAGCTACGCTAGATACTTTCACTAAAAACAGTGTTTTCTGTTTCAAGTAATGCTCAGGGTGACAGTTTATGTTGTTTAATCGTTGATTTGTTTATTTGTTGATTCGTTTAATTGATTATGAACTATTCACTATTTATTATTGTAATTATTCATTGTTAATTATCAATTGTTAATTGTTAATTGTCAATTGTCAATCGTTCATTATTTTAAATGTTTCCAATACCAAGACACAGCTTCTTTAATACCGTCTGTGAGGTTATATTTTGGATTGTAATTTAACAATTGTTTTGCTTTCTCAACAGACGCAAGTGAATGTGGAATGTCGCCTAGTCTGTTTTCACGATGTTTGATTTCTACGTTTAAGATGTCCTTATCGAATTCGCCAAGGTTTTCTTTTAATAAATTAGTGAGCTCTAATAAGGTCGTTCGATCTCCATAGGCTGTGTTATACACCGTATTAAGGGCTTTCTCATTAGTGGTAGTCATAGCCAAAATATTCATTTGAACCACATTATCAATATAGGTAAAGTCTCTGGAGTAACTTCCATCACCATTTATGATGGGTGATTCGTGATTGATAAATTGCTGGACAAATTTTGGAATCACAGCGGCATAAGCACCGTTTGGGTCTTGTCGCTTTCCAAACACATTAAAATATCGTAACCCAATAGTATCCAACTGATAGGTTCTGTAAAAAATATCAGCATAGAGCTCGTTGACATATTTGGTAATGGCATAAGGCGATAAGGGTTTCCCAATGACATCTTCTACTTTGGGAAGCGCTTCATGATCACCATAGGTAGAAGAACTCGCCGCATATACAAAGCGTTTCACCTTGGCATCTCTAGCAGCGACCAACATATTTAAAAACCCAGAAATATTGACTTCGTTAGTGGTAAAAGGATCTTGGATGGATCTAGGTACCGAACCTAAAGCGGCTTCGTGTAAAATATAATCGACCCCTTGGCAAGCATTTTGACAGTCTTGTAGGTTTCTGATATCGCCTTCAATAAGTGTAAATTGTGGGTGATTTAAAAAAGCGGCGATGTTTTCTCTTTTGCCTGTTGAAAAATTATCTAAGCAAATTACTTGTAACTGATTGTTTAACAAGGTTTCGCATAAATTAGAGCCTATAAAGCCGGCACCGCCAGTAATCAATACTTTTGAGCCTTGAATTTTTTTTAATTCCTGCAGATACATTTGGACTTGGGTTATTAATAGCTTGACAAAGATGTGAAAAATATATGTAAGATGTATTATTATTATGTAAAGTCCTTAGTTTTTACGATGAAATTCCTTTCGTTGTGATGAATGGGTGGGTTTTGTCGGTGTCTTTCAGTGGTCAGTGTTCAGTATTCAGTGGTCAGTGTTCGGTGTTCAGTGTTCGGTGTTCGGTGTTCAGTGGTCAGTACTCAGTGTTAATCAGACATGGTTAATTGTTATTTGTTGTTGGTTGATAGTTGTTGGTCCATTATAATTGTTCACTGTGAAGTCAGTTTTTATTCATTAATTCAGAAATCGTTAATCGTTAATTATACATTAGTCAGTGTTCAGTGGTCAGCAGTCAGTATTCAGTGTTCAGTATTCAGTGGTCAGTATTCGGTGTTAATCAAACATTGTTAATCGTTAATTGTTAATCGTTAATTATACATTAGTCAGTGGTCAGTGTTCAGTATTCAGTGGTCAGTGTTAATTACTCATTGTAAATTGTCAATTATTCATCATTCATTAGACGAAAATCGATTATCTGTTGATGAATGGGATGAAATTAAAGGTCATATGCGTTTAACCGATTTTAAATACGCTTTTAGCGAAATAAGTTTAAACTTGCTATGTTACATCAAAACTATTACTAAATTTACACCGTAAAACTCAAAGTTGAATTGATTAATAGCAAAACAAATTAATTTTGATCGTTAAAAATTTTATGTTTTTATTACTATAATTAAGGGTATTAAAATTTTTAAGGAATCATAATTTGAAAATTAATAATATCAATTTTGTTTTTATGAATGAGGGGATTCACAAAACACATTTTAATTTTATTTTAAGTAACTGTAATAGTTACCTTATATTATTATGCTTATTTATAAGCTGTTTTGTTATGTCTAAAAGAGACGATACTTATGCTAACTAAAACTAAAATATATTTATCATCACCTCACATGGGAGGATCTGAGCATCGTTTTGTGAATGAAGCTTTTGACACCAATTGGATTGCTCCCTTAGGGCCTCACGTAGATGGTTTTTAAAATGATATAACTTCCTATCTTGAAAACGAGGTGCATGTAGCGGTTTTAAGCTCTGGAACCGCTTCTATTCATATGGCTTTACAATTATTAGGGGTTGGAGCAGGTGATGAGGTGCTTTGTCAAAGTTTTACTTTTTCTGCCTCCGCTAATCCTATTATCTATCAAGGAGCGACTCCAGTATTTATTGATAGTGAAACCGATACTTGGAATATGTCGCCTGAATTGCTTGAAATAGCCATTAAAGACCGTATGAATACCTACAAAAAGCCAAAAGCTATTATAGCTGTTCATTTATATGGCATGCCATACAAAGCCAAGGAAATTAATGCCATTGCAAAAAAGTATGATATTCCTGTGATTGAAGATAGTGCTGAAGCATTAGGCAGCACCTATTTTGGTATGAAATGTGGTACGCTATCAGATATGGGTATCTTATCCTTTAATGGAAATAAAATAATCACTACCTCAGGTGGAGGAGCTTTAGTTACTAAGTCTTTAGAATTAAAACAACGAGCGGTCTTTTTATCGACTCAAGCCAGAGATAACAAGCCTCATTACGAACATTCCTCTATAGGATATAATTATCGTATGAGCAATGTGCTTGCTGGAATAGGTCGAGGTCAAATGGAAGTTCTTGACGAAAGAGTTGCTGCCAGACGCCGTAACTATGAGTTTTATAAGCAGCATTTATCTGCATTTGATACCATATCCTTTTTAGAAGAGCCCCAAGGGTTTTATTCTAACCGATGGTTAACTTGTATAACCACCAGTTCTTATGAACAACGAGAACAACTAAGACTAGCATTGCTAGAAGACGATATAGAATCTAGACCTTTATGGAAACCTATGCATATGCAACCCGTATTTAAACAGGCTGTTTCATATACCAATGGTGTTTCAGAACATTTATTTAGTCATGGGCTTTGTTTGCCTAGTGGCTCTAATTTAACCCAACACGACTTAGAACGTGTGCTCCAAATATTAACAAAAACACTCTCACAATGATAAAACATTACTTTGCTTATTACTCTCAAAAATATGCTTCAAAATGGCTGGTGTTAGCCATAGATTTAACCACCGTTTTGGTTACATTTTTTATAACCTATGTCATTCGTTTTAATTTTACACTTGATTTTGATAACAATCAGTTTTTAATTCAATTACCTTTATTGTTACTAATTGCAACAACCAGTTTTTTACTTGTTGGTTCTTATAAGAGTGTAATTAGACATACAGGATTTACAGATGTTATGAATTTATTTAAGTCGGTAGCATTGATGACTTTTATGACTATTTTTTTAGTGGTTTTTAATAGAGTTACAGAGTTGATACCTGATTTTACCATTCCATTATCAATCATTATTATACATTCTTTACTAAGTTTTATAGTGCTAAGTGCTAGTAGATTGGCATTTAAAATACTATATCGTTATGGTAAATGTCGTTTTATGACTTCAAAAAAGATTTTAATTTACGGGGCAGGAGATTCAGGAATCGTAACTTATAACGCTTTGGTTACCAATACAAAAACCAAATTTGAGGTTGTTGGTTTTATAGATGACAATCTTAAAAAGAATGGAAAACTTATTAACGGGGTGCCTATTTTACCGTATAAAAGCATTACATCATCCTTTATTAAAATCAATCAAATTGATGAAATAGTAGTTGCTACCCAACAAATAGCTTCTGATAATATTATGCACTTAATTGATTCATTGATGGATACTCAAGTTAAAATTACTAAAGTACCACCAATTGAAAAATGGATTCATGGCGAGTTAAACACCAATCAGATTAAGAAAGTTCAAATTGAAGACCTTTTAGGAAGAGCACCTATTCAAATTGATAATCCTAATTTACTGAATGAGTTTAAAGGTGAAACCGTGGTGGTTACCGGAGCTGCTGGATCTATAGGGAGTGAGTTGGTAAAACAGTTATCACATTTTGATGTGAAGCATTTGATTTTAATTGATCAAGCCGAATCGCCATTATATGATTTGCAACAAGATTTAAAACAGCAAGGGAAACATAATTTTACAGCCATCGTTGCCGATATACGTGATGGATTGCGTATTGATGGTATTTTTCAAGAATTTAAACCAACCATGGTGTTTCATGCGGCTGCCTACAAACATGTGCCTTTAATGGAGGCTTCTCCATATGAATCTATTAAAATAAACGTGAATGGTACTAAAATTTTAGCCGATATTTCTTCACGCTACAATGTTAAGAAATTTGTATTTGTATCTACCGATAAGGCAGTAAACCCAACTAGTGTGATGGGAGCTACCAAGCGTATGGCTGAAATGTATATTAGCTGCTTACAAAAAGAAAGTAAAACCAAGTTTATAACAACTCGTTTTGGAAATGTGTTAGGATCTAACGGTTCGGTAATTCCGTTGTTTAAAAAACAAATTGAACAAGGTGGCCCATTAACCTTAACTCATAAAGATATAACTAGATATTTTATGACCATTCCAGAAGCCTCTCAACTAGTTTTAGAAGCCGGTACCATGGGTAAAGGAGGTGAAATATTTATATTTGATATGGGTGAATCTGTTAAGATTTACTATCTTGCCTTAAATATGATTAAATTATCTGGATTGCGTTTTCCTGAGGATATTGATATTAAGATTACAGGATTACGCCCAGGTGAAAAATTATATGAAGAGTTATTAGCTAATGGTGAGAATACCTTATCAACCTATCATAAAAAAATTATGATTAGTAAAACCAGAGAGTTGGACTATGAAAAAGTTAAATCAGAGATTGAAGCTTTATGTATCACCAATCGTTTCCAAAACAATAATATTGTGTTAAAAATGAAACAATTGATACCTGAATATAAATCTAACAATTCTGATTATGAGAAGTTTGACAGACGTGTTAAGGTTTATGAACAATCAAACGTTGTGAAATCAAATCAGGTTGATAAAACTTTTATAAATTTGTAACCATTATTTCATGCCAATAAAGACCCCAATGCGTGACATTATTAATTTAAATGTTTTTAAAAATTTTGGTTATAAAAGTATTTGTATAATCTTAGTTTTTCTCTTTGTTTCGTGCGCTACTAAAAAAGACATTGTGTATTTTCAAAATGCTAAAAATTTTGAAACCATTGTAGATACCGATTCGTTTACACCTCGATTAAAAGTCAATGACATTGTAAGCATTTATGTCTCTACTTATGACATGGAAGCGAGCAAGCCTTTTAATTTGGTAATGCAAACAGGTTCTTCTGGGCAATTAATTGATTATTTACTAGATATTGAAGGAAATATTGATTTCCCTGTGTTGGGTAAAATTAAGCTTGTAGGCTTAACGGTTGAAGAAGCCAAAGAACTCATCAAACAAAAACTGGCAGAAGGCTATTTAAAAGACCCTATAGTGAACATCCGTATTAAAAATTTTAGAATCACAGTATTAGGGGCAGTAAGATCACCAGGAACGTATCCGATTTCTGGAGAGCGAATTACCATTATGGAAGCCCTTGGTTTGGCTGGAGATTTAAATATACAAGGCCTTCGAAATAATATTTTAATTATTAGAGATTTTAATGGGACTAAAACCTATACCCGTGTAGATTTAACCAATAAAGAAGTCTTTAATTCTCCAGTGTATTTCTTAACACAAAATGATGTGATATATGTAGAGCCAAATAATGCGGCTATAAGTTCTGCTTCGGGCGATGCGAGAATTGGATTAATCTCTTCTATTATAGGCTTAGCCGTGACTATTACGGTTCTTATTACTAGATAATTAAAAATATGATGGATACTAATCAACCTTTTATACAAAATGCAACATCCAATTCTTTTGATTTAAAAAAGACGATAAGTCTTTATCTCAAGAAATGGCCATGGTTTGTTTTAAGTGTTGTGGCTTGTGCTACTGCTGCTTTTTTTTATCTGAGGTATGAAACACCTTTGTATGAATCTGCTGCTAAAATCATGCTTATTAGCGAACAAGATCAAACCTCACCGGGTGCTGTATTTAGTGATTTATCCATGTTTTCAGAAAGTGAAGATGCCAAAGTTGAAGACGAGATTATGGTAATAACCTCTAGAGGGGTTGTAGAAGAAGTCGTTAAGTCATTGCATTTAAATCTTCAATATTTTACAAAAGGGCGTATTTTAGAATCTGAGATTTATAAAAATGCGCCTATAAGCTTAAATTTTATTGCTTCAGATTCTATCATTAGTAAAACCAACTTTAATTTTTATGTGGATGTCGTTTCTGAGGTTAATTTTGAATATCGTATTACTGAAGATGCTGAGCCCAAAGTGTATGCTTTTGGTGAAACCATTCCTACTTTTTTTGGCGGCATGGTGATTACTCCAAATGCAGATAGTCAAAAAAAGCCAAATCTAATAGGCACCAATCTTCGAATACAAATGACGTCTGTAGAAGCGTTAACAGAGTCTTTAAGAGATCGTATTGACGTCTATCAATACGGTAAATCGTCTAAGATTGTTTCCATTAATTTGGTAGATCCCTTACCTGCAAAGGCTATCGATATTATTAAAGCCTTGATTGTTGAATATGACCGATATTCATCTTATATTAAAAATATACGTTCTAAAAATACAGCTAGTTTTATTGATTCGCGTATTGATTTAATAGCGTCAGATTTAGTGAGTGTCGATGACAGTATTGTACGTTTTAAAACGAGTAATAAAATTACGGATGTCACTTCTGAAGCGGGACAGTTTTTAAGTTCTAGTGTACAAAACGAGCAGTTTTTGGATGAAAGTAAAACCCAGTTGCGAGTGCTTGATTATATGAATGAATCGCTACAAGACGATGCTTCGTATGCACCCATTCCTGCAAATCTTGGAGCTGGTGATCCTGCTATTTCGGCGTTGGCATCGCGGTATAGTGAATTATTGGCTAACCGAGAGCGTTTATTACGCAGTGCCGGTGAGAAAAATTTGGTAGTGGTTGAATTAGATCAATCGTTAAACGCCATTAGAGAAAACCTAAGACAAAATATTGATAATGCCAAAAAATCGTTGCGCATTAGAATGAGTAGTTTGGAAAGTCAATCGGACCGAATTAATTCAAAAATATTTTCGGTGCCTGGGCAAGAACGTAAACTAAGGTCTATAGAACGTAAACAAGGCATTAAAGAGTCTTTGTATTTATACCTATTACAAAAACGAGAAGAGGCAGCCATTACCTTAACAGCAACCACTCCTAATTTAAAAATAGTGGATGAAGCCTACAGTTTTGGAGATCCTATTTCTCCTAATCGTCGTATGATTTATGTTGCCGCACTATTTATAGGCTTATTTCTCCCATTTTCAGTTATTTATGTTAAAGATTTATTAGATACCAAAATTCATAACCGAGAAGATTTAGAAGGTAGAATAAAGGATATTACCGTATTAGGTGAGTTGCCAAGATTAAAAGGTAAAGAACTGACAAGTCTTGTGAAAAGAAATGACCGATCGTTATTATCAGAATCGTTTAGAATTATTAGAACTAATTTTGATTATGTACGACGTGGGCGACATGTGAAAAAATATGACAACGTAATTTTTGTGACTTCTACCATTAATGGAGAAGGTAAGTCCTTTTTTAGTATAAATTTTGCGCTTACCTTGGCTAATACAGATAAACGCGTGCTTTTGATAGGAGCCGATATTAGAAACCCTAAAATAGACTTGGGTGGAATTATTCAAAACAAAAAGCGAGTATCAAAAATTGGACTAACCGAATATTTAAGTGATGATTCTATTTTGATAGGCGAGGCTATAGAAACTTATGACGTAGAGAATAACAAAATTGATGTGTTATTATCAGGCAAAATACCACCTAATCCTGCAGAGCTTTTAATGAGCGACCGCATGGAACCTTTATTTGATAAAGTGTCTGACCAATATGATTTTGTGATTGTAGATACAGCACCTTCTATGTTGGTAACCGATACCTTACTATTTAGCCATTTTGCTGGGCATACTATTTATATGACTCGTGCTGACTATACTGAAAAAGCTTTATTGAATTTCACTAAAGACCTTCATGATAAACAAAAACTAAAAGGCATGATGCTGGTTGTTAACGACGTAGATCAAGCTAATTTTGGCTATGGGGCTAGATATGGTTATTATGGGGCACCAAAAAAGAAATCATTCTTTAAACGTTTTTCAAGAGACTAAAAAGGTTTTTTTTGTAGTCTCAATAATTTGAGGTAAAAGTGATTTTTGATTTTTTGTAAGTATTAAATCGCTTAGTTTGTTGACATGATTTTCATTGTGAACATCAGTAGCTACAAAATCAATAAGGTTTTCTTCTAATAAATACATGACTATTTTTTGAATGCTTTTTCCGTAGTGATCACTCAATGATAATAGGTTGAGTTGAAATAAGCACCCATATTGCTTTAATGTTTTATAAAACTCTTTTTTGTTTTGATAGTAAGAGTAACGCTCAGGATGTGCCAGCACTGGAATGTAATCTTTCATCAACATGGCATGAATTATTTCTTGTAAATTGATAGGTGGCTGGAAGTATGACATTTCAACAAGGACATAATTTTCCTTTAAAGGAAATATATGATTTTGTTTTACCAAATTTTCAAAATGATGGTCCATCATATATTCTGCTGATGGGTTGATTACCGTGTTATTCAGCTTTTTACTGGTTAAGTTTGCTATAAGGTTTTGATAGGCGTTTCCAATAGACAGATCGTCATTAGGATAAAAGTCTTGCATGATGTGTGGTGTGGCAATAAACTGTTTAATGCCTAATTGTTTCATCTTTTTGATAAGTATGATACTTTCGTCAACCGATTTTGAACCATCGTCAATACCTGGTAAAATATGGCAATGTATATCAACAAAATCCTCTAATAAATCTTTAAGAAATCTTTTTTTTGAAATTATTTGTAACATGTATGCATGACACAGTTGCTTATAAAAAAGCGACTGTTGTTTAATTTGGGGGTTATTAAATTTGGGATAAAGATAGTAGGATTTTAAAAATAAAAACTAGTCATTTTCATAGAATTTTTATTCTTCTTCGTCATCTACAAATATATTGGGTTCTATAATGTTTTCTAAATTGGGGTCAACAACCACATTTCCTAAGGCATTCACTTCAAAATCTTCACTATCAAAATTAGTCATGGTATAATGCAATTTGCTACTTACTTTGACTAGGTAATCGGCATCCTCTGTTTTAATTTCAACAGCTTCAATGGTTTCATTATGATGATTATCAAACGTAATAATATCTTTATCACTGTAACCATCCGGAAATTTTTCCTTTAAAAGTTTTAGTAACTGAGGTGTTAACTTTCTGTAATCAACAATAATTCTTTTCATATGTGATATTTATTGCTTTTTAATGGTCATATGGTATCGCCTTAATATTTACTAGTGTTTTTTTTGCAAATACACTCATTTTTTTTGGCGATTTCATATGTAGTATTTATTGCTTTTTAACGGTCATATGGTATCGCCTTTATATTTACTGGTGTTTTTTCGCAAATACACTCATTTTTTTTGGCGATTTCATCTGTAACTATTTTTATTATTATTTATTGGTTAGATATAAATGCTGAATTACGTTTGGTAACAATTCCAAAGCGACTCAACATTTTTATAATAAAAACTATGATAATACCTTATGGGTATATTTTAATACAAATGCTAATATTATAAAGTTACAATATTTTTTTGATTTTAAAATTTAGGAAGCGTAAAATTTAAAGGCTTCTAAAATGATTGATTCTTCCACTAAACAATCAATTTTCGGTTTTCCTATAGCTTCAAGAAGCACAAAATTGATGTTGCCATGATTGTTTTTTTTATCATATTTCATAAAGTCCATAATAGGAGCGAAGTCTGAGTCATCAAAAGACACTACGCCATAATAGTTGTTAAAAATGTCTTTTATTTCTAAGGTGTATTCTATAGGAAACCCAACTAATTTGGTTGAAATATAACTTGCTAAAACAATTCCAATAGCAATAGCTTCACCATGCAATAAATCGGTTTTATTTGGATTACTTAAACAATACGATTCAATAGCATGTCCTAATGTGTGTCCAAAATTAAGTGTTTTGCGAAGATTATTTTCAAATGGGTCAATATCAACCACCTGCTTTTTAATTAAGATAGACTCATAAATTAAATCATCTAAATCATTAAAAGACAAGTTAGATAAGTCTTTAAATTTATTCCAATAAGATTCACTGCTAATCAATCCGTGTTTTAACATTTCGGCTAAACCAGAACGCATTTGATTTTGTGGGAGTGTATGCAAATACTTGGTATCAATTAACACTAAATCAGGCACACTTACTACACCAATTTGATTTTTTAAGGTTCCTAAATCCACGCCTGTTTTCCCACCTACAGAAGCGTCCACCATAGATAGCAGCGTTGTAGGGATATTAATATAGGAAATACCGCGTTTAAAGGTAGAAGCGACAAAGCCACCTAAATCGGTAATAACGCCACCACCTATATTAATGAGTAAACTTTTTCTATCGCCATTAAAATCAGAAAGTGTATTCCAAACGCCTACGCAAGTATCAATGGTTTTATTTATTTCACCAGACTCAATTTCAATAATTTCAATAACACTATTTGTTTCTAGTTTTTCTAATAAAACAGGTAAACAAAGGTTATGAGTATTTTCATCAACTAAAATAAAAATAGTAGAGAAATTTTTCATTTTAATATGCTTATTTAAAGCTATATAACAGTTTTCATTGAAATGAATAGTTGAATTGTTTGCTGTGATAGATTTCATGAGTTAAAACGTTCTTTTTTGGACCTCAATTAATGAATTAAAAAAACTTTTTTTAAGCCGTGAAATTAAGGAGTTTTTATATAAAATGATAACTCTAGCATCATTATCTTTGTATTAATTTTATATAAAATGATTTCCGAACCTATTTTTGACAATACAGAAATTGCTTTTTCACTTAAAAGCGATTCAGAACTTGAACGTGCTTATTTTCTTTTTAAAATGATTTCTATTGAACCCTTGGTTAGAATAGGAACAGCCGCTACAAACTTTGCTATTAAGGCACATTTACCTATTGAAGGCTTAATACGATCGACGGTTTTTGATCATTTTTGTGGAGGCGTTAATGAGCTAGATTGTTTGCCTGTTATTGATAAAATGTTTGAAAAGGGCGTAAGTTCAGTCTTAGATTATTCTGTAGAAGGCAAAGAAAATGACCAAGAATTTGATGCTGCCATGACTACTACCTTAAAAATCATGGATTTTGCTAAAGAAAAAGAATCTATGCCTATTGCGGTTTTTAAACCAACCGGTTTTGGAAGATTGAAACTTTTTGAAAAAATTGGAAATGGAGATACCTTAACAACTAAAGAACAAGAAGAATGGCAAAAGGTAGTTAGTAGATTTGATGCTATTTGTAAACGCGGTAAAGCCAATGATATAGAAGTTTTAATTGATGCCGAAGAGAGCTGGATGCAAGATGCTTCGGATGCATTGGTTAGAGAAATGATGCAAAAATATAATATAGAGAAGCCTATTGTTTTTAATACGCTTCAGATGTATAGAACAGATCGTCTTGATTTTTTAAAGAAAGAACACCTGTTAGCTAAAGAAAAAGGCTATTATATGGGCTTTAAGCTTGTTAGAGGTGCTTACTTAGAAAAAGAAAATGAACGCGCCAAAGACAAAGGCTACCCAACACCTATGTGTAAAAGTAAATTAGAAACCGACACTAATTTTGATCTTGCAGTAGCTTATATTTTAGAAAACTTAGATGATATATCACTTTTTGTAGGTTCTCACAATGAACAAAGCTCCTATGCTGCCATGAAATTAATGTCAAACATGGGATTAAAAAATAATGATGACCGAGTTTGGTTTGGACAACTGTATGGAATGAGCGATCATATTAGTTTTAATTTGGCAAGTAAAGGCTATAATGTTGCTAAATATATCCCTTTTGGACCCGTTAAAGATGTGATGCCTTATTTGATTAGACGTGCAGAAGAAAACACCTCAGTTGCGGGACAAACAGGCAGAGAGTTAGCCTTATTAACTAAAGAAAAGCAACGCAGAAAATTGCTGTAAGCTATTATAAGTAAGATTCTAAAATCAATTTAATTTCAGAAGTTTTTTGACAAGGTGTTATAGATTCTAGTTTTTTTAAATCTATAAGGTTAGTAGGATAGTCATTTTTTTGAGTAACATATAATATATCTTTGTCATGAGTGCTTTTTATGATTTCAGATTTTGAAATGATGTCTTCATGAAGTTTTTCACCAGGACGAAGCCCAATAAACGCCATGTCTATCTGGTCTTCGTTTTTGTTTTTTTGTAAACTTATGTAGGTTTTCGCCAAATCTATAATTTTTATGGGTTCACCCATATCAAAAGTAAATATAGAGTGTTGCCACTGCTCATAACTTGCTATTTTTAAAATAAGATGGCAAGCCTTTGATTTATTAATAAAATATCTTGAAACTTTTGGGCTTGTAATGGTTAATGGCTTACCTAATTCTATTTGCTTTTTAAAGAGTGGCAACAAAGACCCATTGGAACCTAAAACATTTCCAAAGCGTGTTATTAAGAATTTTGTGCTATTTTTTAAATTTAAACTTTGTAAATAGAGTTCACCAATACGTTTAGTCATTCCCATAATACTTACAGGATTCACGGCTTTATCAGTTGAAATAAATACGAATTTTTTACAAGTATTGATGAGGGCTAACTCTGCTAAAAGTTGGGTAGCTAAAACATTTAATTTAACAGCCTCATAAGGATTAGATTCCATTAGTGGCACATGTTTGTATGCTGCTGTATGAAAAACAAGGCTGGGCTTAAAGGTTTCAAATACTTCTTGCATAGATACTGCATCTCTTACATCGGTAATCAAAAAAAAGATATTTGTATGAGCAAATTGTTCAAAGTCTTTTTGCAAAAAGTACATGGGTGATTCGGCATTATCAACTAATATTAATCTTTTAAAACTGCCTTTAGCTATTTGTTTTGAGATTTCACTACCTATAGAACCTGCTGCTCCTGTAATTAAAATGGTTTCGTTTTGAAAATTAGGATGAAACTCAAAATCAGAAGTCGTATTGATATTAGAAAGCAGTCCAGATTCTTCAAGTAATCTTTTAATACGATTAAACGTAGGTAGATTCATAGGCTTTGAGTCGGTAATGTGTAGGTATAGCAAGTTAAAGTATCTGCAAAGTACGAAAAATAAGGCTTCGTAACTAATTCAAATACCAGAAATAAGAAAAAAAATTACTTCGTTAATACCTTTAAAACTGTAACAAGAATGAGTTTTAAATCCAGAAAAAAATTACGCTTTTCAATATAGATTTTATTGAGTTTGTTTTTTTCTGGGATTATGTCATTTATAAAATAGGCTTCGGGGTCATTGGCTGAATTAAGTAATTCAACTTCATTTCTAAATTCAATGGAAGCTAAACCCGTAATACCAGGCCTTACAGAAAGCACTATTAAATCCTCATTCGAATAATAATTGACATACTTTCTTAATTCTGGCCTAGGACCAACAAAACTCATATCTCCTTTGATTATATTGATAAGTTGAGGAAACTCATCAATTTTATAGCGTCTTAAAAAATATCCTATTCTGGTTACTCTTGAATCTCGGTTTCCAATAGTTAGCAAGCCTTTATTTTCAGACTCCACATACATGGTTCGGAATTTAAAAATATTGAAGTTTTTATTGTGTAAACCCACTCTAGGTTGAATAAATAAGATAGGTCCTTTAGAATCACATCTAATCATAATGGCAATCAGTACTAAAAAAGGCGCAAGGACTATGAATCCTAAACTTGAAAAAAGTACATCAAAACTCCGTTTTATCATTTATTGAGGCCTATAAATTTTTAATAGCGTAGCTACACTATCACAATTTTGAACGGTTAACTCCATATTTGTATCCTGATACTCACCTTCAATGACATAGATTGCACAAGGTTTTTCTCTAGGATTACTTTTAGAAAAACTAATATCTCCTTTTTTAAGAAGATAAACGATTGCCATGGAATCTATGTTATTTTGCGATAAAGCCAGATTAATAGCCTCTGAATACACTATTTTTTTTGTGTTTATGTTTTTTAAAACTCTAGCATCTGGACCATAATCACAAGATACTTTTTTACCGTTTAAAAAAAAGGCTAAAATGACTAACCCCATAGAGAAGCCTCCAAGGTAATAGCCAATGCGTTGTATTAATTTCATTTATTCTTAAAGTTTTTCAGAATGTCTTTTTAGAAGATTAAAAAATAAGCAGATTGATGTCACTATATTTTAAATCAAACCATTCTCCAACAGATTTATTGGTTAAAATTCCGTGGTAAAAATACAATCCATTTTTTAAACCTTTATCAAATCTCAAAGAATTTTCAATACCACCTTCATCGGCAATCTTTAATAAATAAGGTGTAAAGATGTTGCTTATAGATACAGAAGCTGTTCTGGAATATCTTGCAGGAATATTAGGTACACAATAATGAATAACACCATGCTTAACAAATGTTGAATTTTTATGAGACGTTACTTCGCTTGTTTCAAAACAGCCACCCATGTCAATACTAACATCTATAATAATAGAGCCAGGTTTCATACATTCTACCATAGTTTCTGACACTACAACGGGAGACCTGTTAGAACCTCTTACGGCACCAATAACCACATCGCAGCGCTTTAAAGCTTTGGTTAAATTTTTTGGTTGAAGGGTAGAGGTAAATAAGGTTCTGCCTAAATGGGTTTGAATGCGACGCAATTTAGAAATTGAATTATCAAATATTTTAACGTTGGCACCTAAGCCTATAGAGCTTCTTGCTGCAAATTCTCCAACAGTACCAGCACCAATAATCACTACTTCAATAGGTGGTACTCCGCTAATATTACCAAACAATAATCCATTTCCTTCTGAGTTATTTGATAATAACTCTGCTGCGATTAATGCCGAAGCTGTTCCAGCAATTTCACTTAAAGATCTCACCGCTGGATAAATGCCATCTTCGTCTCTAATAAACTCAAAAGCTAGTGCGGTAACACGCTTTGCAGCCAGTAATTCAAAATACTTTTTACTTTGTGTTTTAAGCTGAAGTGCCGATATTAATATGGTTTGAGGATTTAGCAATTTGATTTGCTCAAGGCTTGGTGGCTCTACTTTTAAAATCATGGGGCATGCGTACACCTTTGCAGCATCTTTAGTTATTTCTGCACCAGCCTCACTATAATCATTATCACTAAAATTAGCGCCATTACCAGCGCCAGATTCTAAAAGCACTTTATGGCCATTACTAACCAATGCCGAAACAGCATCTGGTGTTAAACAAACCCGTTTTTCTTGAAAGGCGGTTTCTTTAGGAATTCCTATATAAAGTTCACCTTTACGTTTAAAAATCTCAAGCGTTTCTTCTTGTGGTAATAGTTGTTGCTTTGTAAAGGGTGATAATGATTTTGACATAAATTAAGGTGTTTAATAAAAATCAAATTACAAATATTTTTTTGATTCCATATAGGTATTTGTTAAAATAATAGTCGTAAATTTTTTCAAATTTATAAAGATAATTTCATTTATAAAGTTCAATCATTACGGTTTTACCGTAATTTCGTTTAATTTGAAAGATGTAATTTTACAACTATTGTTTTTTATATGAATATAAAGCTAATACAATCTCTCATTCTTTTATTTTCCATCTCAATTTTTTCTCAGCAGGTATCTGTAAAAGGACATGTGATAGACGAAAGCAATCAACCTATTGCGTTTTGTAATGTTACTTTAACAGAAGTGTCTAATGAACATGCTATTTCTGGAACCACTACAAATGAAGACGGAACCTTTGTGTTAGAAGGCCTAAAAAAAGCAGATTATGTCTTAAAAATAAGTTTTCTAGGGTACATAAGTCATCAAGACAGCATTTCTTTAAATAAAGATGTAGTTTATAATAATATTGTGCTAAAAGAACAAGCTCAAGAACTAGATGGTGTTACGGTTATTGCAAAAAGGCCAACCGTAAAGCGAATGGTTGACAGATTAGTTTTTAATGTAGAAAATAGCACGTTGTCAAATAGTAATATTTTAGATGTTTTAAAAAACACACCAGGTGTTTTGGTAAATAATGAGTCTATAACTGTAAAAAATGGAACACCAACCATTTACATCAATGATAAAAAAGTACATTTATCATCAAATGAAGTACAACAGTTACTTGAAGGCACTTCTGCAAGTCAAGTTAAATCCATAGAAGTTATTACCAATCCACCAGCAAAATATGAAGCCGAAGGCGGTTCAATTATTAATATTATAACCAGCAAAAATATTATAGCTGGTTATAATGGTAGTGTTTTTGGCACGTATAAACAAGGAAAAGAATATCCAAAATATTCATTAGGAACCAATCATTTTTTTAAAACTGAGGTTATTGATGCCTATGTTAATTATAATATAAGTCCGCGTAAAGATTACAGGCATAATACAGAAAATATAAATTTTATTGAAAATAACCTGACGACTTCAAGTTGGGAAACAGATTATAAAAGGACCAGAGAAACGGCAAACCAAACACTAAATGCGAATATTGATTTTAAAATCAATGAAAGAAATAGTTTAGGGATATCAACTAATTTGTTAATATCACCCAGAGACCATACTAAAACCTCTGTAAATTCATTGACACAGGTTTTTAATGCCAATAAAGATTTAGATTCCACATTTTATACAAAGAATCGTTTAGTAGATGAAACTTACAATTTGGCATTTACCTTAGATTATGTTCATAAATTCAAAAAAGAAGGTGAAAAGCTTTCAGCAAATGCTCATTATACAGATTATGATTTTTCTAGTTACCAAAATGTAGATACAGATTATTTATTTCCAGATGAATCATTAATTAGAACCAATAAATTTCAAACCTTTTCAAGTCAAGAAATTGCATTATTTACGGCTCAAGTGGATTATGAATTACCTATAGGTGATGCTTCACAATTTGAGGCTGGTATTAAACTTTCAGATATTAATTCCAAGAGTGTTTTAAATCAGTTTACCTTTGATAATGGTGTTAAAGTAGAAGATTTGCAAAATTCAGATACCTTTTTATATGATGAAATCAATTATGCCGCTTATGCAAGTTATTCAAAAGACTGGGATTCTTGGAGTTTTAAATGGGGCATAAGAACGGAATTTACAGATATTACTGGAAACTCTTTATCAACTAATTTGATAAATGAAAATGATTATTTGAAATTTTTCCCATCATTTTATGTCATGCACAGTTTTAATGAACATCATGAGTTATATTTTAATTATAACAAACGCATCTCTAGACCAAGGTATAGTGAGTTAAACCCCTTTAAATATTACTTAAATGATAATGCTTACATAGTAGGTAGTCCTAATTTGAAACCCGAAATTGATGATGTGTTTACCTTGGGATATACCTTAAATAAAGCATATACTTTTGAAGTGTATTACAGATATGAAAATAACCCAACATTAGAAATTACATTTCAAGATAATACTGAGAATATTATTAAAACTATTAACACTAATATTGATAGGAATATCTCTTACGGATTAGATTTTACAACTTACACAAAGCTTGCAACAGATTGGAATTTATATGTGATTTCATCTATTTTTCATGAAGAAAATCAGTTTTATAACCTAGAGATTGCAGATCAATTCATAAATAATAATACATGGGCTTTTTACTCACAAATTATTAATTATTTTTCCTTTCTTAAGGATAAAAGTTTAACAGCTGATGTGTCTTATTTATATATATCGCCCATTGTGAATGGTCCTTCAAATATTAGCAGCAGACATGGCCTTGATATCAATTTTAGAAAGACTCTTTGGAATGATAAGGCTTCTGTGAGTATAGGAGTTTCTGATGTATTTAATACTCAAAATTTCACACAAACCAATAGATATCTAAATCAAGATTATCTTTTGAAATCTAGGTTTGAAAACAGATTATTTACAATTGGCTTTAACTATAAATTTGGGAATACGCATTTAAAAAACAATGAAAAACAGATTGATTTAGATGAGCGTGATAGATTAAATAGCAAACAGTAATTAAAAATACTGTTTTATTTTATCCCAGAAATTTTTAGGAGACACTTTAAACTCGTCTTCTAGTTCTTCTAATGATTTACTCACTTCATTTATTCTGTTAAAAATTCTAGCTCTAATTAAATAAATGGAAGGAATTACAATGGCCATAACAGGAAACATATATATAAACTGAAATTTATCCATATATACATCATCATAAAAAACACCAAAAATCTGATAGATATACATTGCTATTGGTACCAATAAAGCATGATACCACCAATGTCTGTTGGTGAAAAACCAAATAAATATTAAGAAAAGAGGAACTGCTTTACTTGTAATAATCCACATCGCTGTATTGGCATTTTGAAAAAAACCACTGGTGTATGTGCCAAAAAAAGTGTCCCAAGATTTTGTCGCTGGGACACTGTCATAAAGCGTAAATAAATAAGGTGTCATTGCTATTAAAGTAGCTATGACACTACCTATAACCAAACTTTTTTTATCTGTTTGTAGGTACTTTGATTGTAGATCTTTCAACTTTGGCTGTTTGTTTTCCATCTAGATTGATTGCGTTAGCTGCATAAGCTGTAAACAACATACCTCCGAAAATTGCGATTGCAATTACATACTTTTTAGTTTTCATAATTATAAGGGATTAATTAATTAATTAATACCTCAAAAGTATATAAAAGAATCTTGAAGAAATTCGCGAAATGTTAAAGTTGTGTTAAAAACAGTGCTTTTTAAAATTTCGTGTTGTGGCTTTACCGTAAATCTTCAAAGTTCAGGATAAAATACTGTTATTTACTTATATAGCTTAGCATATTTGTTTATTAAAATTTGTTTTAAAATCTAATTTTATGGTTCTAGATTTATCGTTATTTATTAATACCTCTAGTCTATTAAATGGTTCTGTTAAAATACTTTCTATTATTTCAGGCCACTCTATAAGCACCCAATGATTTGAATTTAAATAGTCTTCAATTCCGAAATTATAAGCTTCTTCTAAATCGTTTATTCTATATAAATCAAAATGATAAATAAGATCATTACTTGTTTCATATTCGTTTACAATAGAAAAAGTAGGGCTACTAACTTCATCATGACTTCCAATGGCTTTTACCAAAGATTTAATTAAGGTTGTTTTACCTGCACCCATATCGCCATAAAGTAATATAACTTTTGATGTTATGTTGTTTATAATGGTGTTTGCTACCTCATCAATTGAATCTAAAAAATAATCCATAAGAATATTAAAAATATTTTAGGCAATATTATTAATTAAATTTGTAATAACCTAATAAAAATGTATTTCATCGGATTTATTTGCATTACATGGATTTATTTAGGACTAAACACTACAAATGGAATAATCATTTCTTCAAGCGATACGCCGCCATGTTGATAGGTATTTCTATAATAACTCACATAATGATTATAGTTATTAGGATAGGCAAAAAACAAATCTCCTTTAGCAAAAATAAATGAGCTGCTCATGGTTATTGATGGTAAATGAATGGCTTTTGGGTCTTTGCCTACTAAAACATCTTTAGTTTCAAACGTTAGGCTTCTACCTGTTTTATAGCGTAGGTTTAAACTAGTTTCTCTATCGCCAACTACTTTTGAAGGATTTTTTACGTTTATAGTGCCATGATCTGTAGTTAAAATAAGTTTAAAGCCTAATAATTGCGCTTGATGAATCATTTCTAAAAGCGGCGAGTTTTTAAACCAACTTAGTGCTAATGATCTGTATGCTTTGTCATTTGAGGCTAATTCTTTAACCACTTCCATCTCTGTTTTTGAGTGCGAAAGCATATCTACAAAATTATAGACAACAACTGTTAAATCATTGTTTTTTAGTGAATTGAAATTTTCAACTAGTTTTTTACCTGATTTTAAGTTTGTGATTTTATGATACTCATACGTTAAGTGACTTAAACCTAAACGTTTCATTTGGGCGTTTAGAAAATCTTCTTCATGCAAGTTTTTTCCACCATCATCGGTATCGTTTTTCCAATATTGGGGAAACAATTTTTCCATGTCGCTAGGCATCAGTCCAGAAAATATAGCATTTCTAGCATATTGTGTTGCGGTTGGTAAGATGCTATAAAAAGGTGTTTCGCTTTCTTTTTTGTAATAATTATTTATAATAGGCTCAAATACTTTATACTGATCATACCTAAGATTATCAATAACAACCAATAGAGTAGGTTGCTCTTTACTTAATTGAGGAGCCACTTTATTTTTAAAAAGCGTATGAGACATTATGGGTGCATCTGAATTGGCTTCAAACCATTTAGAATAATTTTTATCTATAAATTTTCCAAATTGAGAATTAGCCTCCACTTTTTGTGATTCTAATATTTCAAACATGCCAATATCTTCAATATCTTCTAATTGAATTTCCCAATAAATAAGTTTTTGATATAATGTCGCCCATTCTTCAAAGCTATTTACCATGGCCAAATCCATAGCAATTTTTCTAAACTCTTGCTGATAGTTTGAAGTCGTTTTTTCAGAAATTAATCTAGAATGATCTAAATTCTTTTTTATACTTAATAAGATTTGATTTGGATTTACTGGCTTTATTAGATAATCGGCTATTTTATTACCAATAGCTTCTTCCATAATATATTCTTCTTCACTTTTGGTAATCATGACTACTGGAAGATTGTCCTGCTTTTCCTTGATTTCATTTAAGGTTTCTAATCCTGTAAGTCCAGGCATATTTTCATCTAAAAAAACAATATCAAATTTTAAATCATCTAATATATCTAAGGCTTCAGAACCGCTAGTACATGTAGTTACTATATAGTTTCGCTGTTCAAGAAAAATTATGTGAGGTTTAAGTAAATCAATTTCATCATCAATCCAAAGTATGTTTATTTTATCCATCTAAATAAATTGTTAGTATAAATTTGTATTATGTTATGCTTGTTTTTTATTATAATTAGGTAATTATGGCCTTCATATAATTATATTTGTATCTATTTAATATTAATTTTTAAAGTTTGAACAAACTTAAAATCTTTAACGACCCAATTTACGGTTTTATTACTATTCCTAATGCGCTAATCTTTGAATTAATTCAACATAAATATTTTCAGCGCTTACGTAGAATTACTCAAATGGGTATGTCATATATGGTATATCCTGGTGCACATCACACACGATTTCATCATGCTATAGGTTGTGTGCATTTAATGCAGAAAACAATAGAAATACTTCGTTTTAAAGGCGTTACCATTTCTGAAGAGGAAGAATCTGCCCTTTATGTTGCAATTTTATTACATGATATTGGTCATGGTCCTTTTTCTCATGCTATGGAGCATAGTATTGTAAATAACGTATCTCACGAGCAGATTTCGCTGCTTTTTATGGAGAAATTGAATGAAGAATTTAACTCAAGTTTAACGCTAGCCATTCAAATTTTTAAAGGTGTTTATCATAGAAAATTTATGTGCCAGCTAGTTTCTGGGCAATTGGATATGGATCGAGCCGATTATTTAAAGCGCGATAGTTTTTATACAGGTGTTGCAGAAGGCAATATTAATAGTGAACGCCTCATTACTATGCTACATGTAGTAGATGATTTTTTAGTGGTTGAAGAAAAAGGCATTTATAGTGTTGAGAAATTTATAAATGCCAGACGTTTTATGTATTGGCAAGTATATTTACATAAAACAAGTATTGTAGCAGAGCAATTATTAATAAGAGTATTAACACGCGCTAAGGAATTGTTACATTCTGGAGTTGTATTACAAACAAGTAAACCCCTTCAATATTTTTTAGAACACACCATTTCTTTACATGATTTTAATGATGAAGTATTAGAAATTTTTTCTGAATTAGATGATTTTGATATAATCTCTAGCTTAAAGACATGGCAACATCATGATGATTTTGTTTTAAGTCAATTGTGCCAAATGATTTTGAATAGAAATTTGTTAAAAATTAAGGTAAAAGACAAGAAAATTAAATCAGAAATCCTAGATAACCATTTAGATAATTTGATTAACATCTATAAAATCACCAAAAAAGAAGCTAAATATTTTATATTTTCTGGTTTTATAACCAATCAAGCTTATATACCAAAAACACAGAACATTAACATCTTATTTAAATCAGGTAAAATTGAAGATATTACAAAGGCTTCCGACCAATTTAATATCAAAGCATTATCAAAACCTGTGACTAAATATTATATATGTTATCCTAAAGTTAAACTTTAGTACATTTTTCATATTTTTGCGTCATTCAAAACAAAACAAACAAACTCTAGAGTGTGAAATTTACAGCTCAACAAATAGCAGGAATTTTAGAAGGTGATGTTGTGGGAGATGAAAATGTAGAAGTTTCTAAATTATCAAAAATTGAAGAAGGTATTGAAGGGTCGCTAACTTTTTTAGCCAACCCTAAATATACACCATATATTTATTCAACTAATGCCTCAATAACAATTGTTAATAGATCATTTTTTCCTGAAAACGATATAAAAACCACACTCATTAAAGTTGATGATGCGTATCAATCCTTTTCAAAACTACTAGAGTATTATAATGTTATTAAGCTTAATAAAACAGGCATAGAACAACCTTCATATATTTCAGAGTCTGCAAAATATGGAGAAAACATTTATTTAGGTGCTTTTGCTTATATAGGTGAAAACGTTAAAATTGGAGATAATGTTAAAATTTATCCAGGAGTATTTATAGGAGATAATGTATCAATAGGCAATAATACCGTTATTTTTTCAGGCGCTAAAATATATTCAGAGACCGTAATTGGTAATTTTTGTGTTTTAAACTCAGGTTCTATCATTGGGGCTGATGGTTTTGGTTTTGCTCCTATGGAAAATGGTGAATATAGTAAGGTACCACAAATAGGAAATGTGATTTTAGAAGATTTTGTAGATGTTGGAGCAACCACAACGATAGACAGAGCAACTTTAGGATCTACAATCATTAGAAAAGGGGTTAAGTTAGACAATCAAATTCAAATAGCTCATAACGTAGAAGTTGGAAAAAACACCGTAATTGCTGCACAAACAGGTATTGCTGGTTCTGCAAAAATTGGTGAAAATTGTTTAATTGGAGGCCAAGTAGGAATTGCTGGTCATATTACAATTGGTAACAACGTAAGAATTCAAGCGCAGTCAGGTATTGCTAGAAATGTTAAGGATTATGAAATATTACAAGGATCTCCAGCTATTGCAATTGGTGATTATAATAAATCATATGTTCACTTTAAAAACTTGACTAAAATTGTTAAAAATATTAATGACATAGAAAAAAAGATACATGGCCATAGTTAATACAGACAAAAAACAAAAGACCATTAAAAAGGAGGTTTCTTTATCCGGTGTAGGATTGCATACAGGAAAACATGTAACCCTTACATTTAAGCCTTCCATAGCAAATTCAGGTTTAGCTTTTAAACGTGTAGATTTAGAAGGTGCTCCTGTTATAGAAGCAGATGCAACATATGTAACTAATACACAGCGAGGTACTTGCTTAGAGAAAAATGGGGTCATCATTCAAACTTCAGAACATGTTTTAGCAGCTTTAGTTGGTTTGGATGTTGATAATGTTATTATAGAATTAAATGCTTCTGAACCTCCAATTATGGATGGTTCTTCAAAATTCTTTGTTAAAGCCATTGAAGAAGCAGGTGTTATGGAACTTGAAGCATTTAGAGAAGAATATATTGTTACAGATGTTATTTCATATACAGACGAAGAAACTGGTAGTGAAATATTAGTCATGCCTTCTAAAGAATACCAAATTACAGCTATGGTAGATTTTGGTACTAAAGTTTTAGGAACTCAAAACGCTACGCTAAATAAGATATCAGATTTTAAGAAAGATATTTCTAATGCCAGAACCTTTAGCTTTTTGCATGAAATTGAAATGCTTTTAGAACATGGCTTAATTAAAGGAGGCGATTTAAATAACGCCATCGTTTATGTAGATAAAGCTTTATCACCAGAAACTATGGAAAAACTTAAAATAGCCTTTAAAAAAGATTCCATAGCAATTAAACCTAATGGAATCTTAGACAATCTTACCTTGCATCATCCTAATGAAGCTGCAAGACATAAATTATTAGATGTTTTAGGCGATTTAGCGCTTATAGGAACTCATATTAAAGGCAAAGTTATTGCCAATAAGCCAGGCCACTTTGTAAATACACAGTTTGCTAAAAAAATGTCTAAAATCATTAAAAATGAAAAGCGCAATAATGTACCATGTATCGATTTGAATCAACTTCCATTAATGGATGTGAATCAAATTATGGCTATGTTGCCTCACAGACAACCTTTTTTATTAATAGATAAAGTTTTTGAACTTACTGACAACCATGTAATAGCTACAAAAAATGTAACTATGAACGAATCATTTTTTGCTGGTCACTTTCCAGGAGCACCTGTAATGCCAGGTGTTTTAATAGTAGAAGCTATGGCTCAAACAGGTGGAATTTTAGTTCTTAACACAGTTCCAGACCCAGAAAATTACTTGACTTTCTTTATGAAAATGGATAATGTTAAGTTTAAACAAAAAGTTGTTCCTGGGGACACACTTATATTCAAATGCTCACTCATAACACCTATTCGTCGAGGTATTTGTCACATGCAAGGGTATGCTTATACTAATGGTAAACTTTGTGCAGAAGCAGAACTTATGGCTCAAATATCTAAAGTAAAATAAATATGAACCAACCATTAGCATACGTACATCCAGGTGCAAAAATTGCAAAGAATGTAGTTATTGAACCCTTTACAACCATATATAATAATGTTACCATAGGAGAAGGCTCATGGATTGGCAGCAATGTCACTATCATGGAAGGCGCTCGAATAGGGAAAAATTGTAATATTTTTCCTGGCTCTGTGATTTCAGCTGTTCCGCAAGATTTAAAGTATAATGATGAAGAAACTACAGTTGAAATTGGTGATAATGTAACCATTAGAGAATGCGTAACTATTAACAGAGGTACTGCAGACAGAATGAAAACTGTGATTGGTAACAACTGTTTAATTATGGCTTATTGCCATGTTGCTCATGATTGCATTATAGGAAACAATTGTATTTTTTCAAATAACAGCACACTTGCAGGCCATATAAATATTGGAGATTATGTTGTTCTTGCGGGTATGACGGCTGTTCACCAATTTGTTTCTATAGGAAATCATGCCTTTGTAACTGGTGGATCGCTTGTTAGAAAAGACGTACCACCATATGTTAAAGCTGCTCGTGAACCACTTTCATATGTAGGAATCAATTCTGTTGGTTTAAGAAGACGTGGTTATACATCAGATAAAATTAGAGAGATTCAAGATATATACAGAATTCTTTATCAGAAAAACTACAACAATACCCAAGCTTCTGAAATTATTGAAGCTGAAATGGAAGCAACACCAGAACGCGATGAAATCCTTCAGTTTATTAAAAATTCTCACAGAGGAATCATGAAAGGGTATTTCAAATCAAATTAAAAAGTAAAACCGTTTGTTGTGGAGTTGTTTAGTCGTTATCAACTTAACAACAAGTGATTTAGCAATAAACGACTTAACAACATAAAATTTAACAAAAAACAATAAAATGGCAAATACATCAGATATCAGAAACGGATTATGCATACGATATAACAATGATATTTATAAAATTATAGAATTCTTACACGTAAAACCAGGTAAAGGTCCTGCTTTTGTTAGAACAAAAATGAAAAGTGTTACGAATGGAAAAGTATTAGATAACACATTTTCAGCTGGGCACAAACTAGAAGACGTGCGTGTAGAGACCCATAAATTTCAATTTTTATACAACGATGGTGAGTATTATCATTTTATGAATACTGAAGATTATGTTCAAATTCAGTTAAGAGAATCTGCTTTAGATAACCCTGGATTAATGAAAGAAGGAGAAGTCGTTACAGTGATAATTAATGCTGAAGATAATATGCCACTTTCTGTAGAAATGCCAGCAAGTGTTGTTTTAGAAGTCACTGCAACAGAACCTGGTGTTAAGGGAAACACAGCGACCAATGCAACCAAACCAGCAACTGTTGAAACTGGAGCTACCGTTCATGTCCCTTTATTTATTAATGAAGGTGATAAAATTAGAGTAGAAACAGAAAAAGGAACTTATAAAGAACGTGTAAAAGAGTAATTAATGTTTATTTGTTGATTGGTTTATTTGTTTAAACAACTCATCGATTAAACGATTAAACATAAAAAATGAAGTTTCCAAATCCACATACCTTAAAGCAAATAGCTAAAATTATTGATTGTAATTTTGTTGGTGATGATAATTTTCCTGTTTTAGGAATGAACGAAATACATGTAGTTACACCTGGCGATATTGTATTTGTTGATCACCCAAAGTATTATGATAAAGCTTTAAATTCTAAAGCTACTATCATTTTAATTAATAAAGAAGTTGATTGTCCTCAAGGAAAAGCATTATTAATAAGTGATGACCCGTTTAGAGATTTCAATAAACTTACAGATTATTTTAAACCTTTTCAATCTTCAAATTCTTCAATATCAAACTCAGCAGTTATAGGAAAAAATACGGTTATACAACCAAATTGTTTTATTGGTCATAATGTCGTTATAGGAGAAAATTGTATCATTCATTCAAACGTAAGTATTTATGACGATGCTGTTATTGGTAACCATGTAACTATTCATGCCGGTACTGTGTTAGGTGCTAATGCTTTTTATTACAAAAAACGACCAGAAGGTTATGATAGATTAAAATCTAGTGGCCGCGTTGTTATTGAAAATGATGTAGATTTAGGAGCACTTTGTACCATAGATAGAGGTGTTTCAGGAGATACTATTATAGGTGAAGGATCAAAACTCGATAACCAAATTCAAATAGGCCACGACACCATAGTAGGAAAAAAATGTTTGATAGCTTCGCAAGTTGGCATTGCTGGATGTGTTGTTATTGAAGATGAAGTAACCATTTGGGGCCAAGTTGGCTGTACTAGTGGTGTTACTATTGGTAAAAAAGCAGTTATTCATGCCCAATCAGGTATTAGTAAATCTTTAGAAGGACATAAAACCTATTGGGGAACTCCTGCTCAAGAAGCACGAATAGAATTAAAAGAAAAAGCTTATGTGAAGCAAATACCTGAAATTTCATCTGAATTAAAAAAAATAAAATAATTTAATCTTAAAACTAACGACAATAAAGTACTTTTGTATTGCTTTAAAAAATAAAATAAAATGAGTGTTTTAGTAAATAAAAATTCAAAAATAATAGTTCAAGGATTTACAGGAAGTGAAGGAACTTTTCACGCAAGTCAAATGATTGAATACGGAACAAATGTTGTTGGAGGTGTAACTCCAGGTAAAGGTGGTCAAACACATTTAGATAAACCCGTTTTCAATACCGTTGCTGATGCTGTTAAATTAGCTGGCGCAGATACAACCATCATTTTTGTGCCACCAGCTTTTGCTGCTGATGCTATTATGGAAGCAGCTGATGCTGGAATTAAAGTTATTATTACTATTACCGAAGGTATTCCTGTTGCCGACATGATTAAAGCATCCGATTATATTAAAGGAAAAGCTTGCAGATTAATTGGCCCTAACTGTCCTGGAGTTATTACACCTGGAGAAGCTAAAGTAGGCATTATGCCAGGCTTTGTGTTTAAAAAAGGAACAGTTGGAATCGTATCTAAATCTGGAACACTAACCTATGAAGCTGCTGACCAAGTTGTGAAGCAAGGCTTAGGAATTACCACCGCTATTGGAATTGGTGGAGATCCAATTATTGGTACTACCACTAAAGACGCTGTTGAATTACTTATTAACGACCCAGAAACTGAAGCTGTTGTTATGATTGGCGAAATTGGTGGTCAATTAGAAGCAGATGCTGCAAATTGGTATAAAGCTAGTGGCAGTAAAAAACCTATCATTGGTTTTATTGCTGGCGAAACTGCTCCTGCCGGACGTACTATGGGACACGCAGGTGCTATTGTTGGAGGAAGTGATGATACAGCTCAAGCCAAAAAGAAAATCATGCGCGCTTGTGGCATTCATGTTGTTGATTCTCCAGCTGAAATTGGTAAAAAAGTAGCTGAAGTTTTGGGCTAATTTTTAATAATATTATAGACTGAGTTTTTTTATAGACTTTTAAAAGCCTCACAGAATTTTGTGAGGTTTTTTTATGGGTTGCCATTTGTATTTGCTATATTTGAAAATCAACTAATCACTAACAAAAAGCATGAAATATCCATTAAAAAGTTCTTAAGTATTCATTTAAGTTATTAATAAAGGATGTAACATTTCACCATTGAAAAATATTAAAATCACATGAAATTATTAGAAGGAAAAACGGCCATAATAACAGGAGCAAGTAGAGGTATTGGTAGAGGAATTGCTCAAGTATTTGCACAACAAGGTGCCAATGTAGCTTTTACATACAGCTCATCTGTTGAAGCTGCAAATGAATTAGAAAACGAATTAAAAGCTTTAGGCATTAAAGCAAAAGGGTATAAAAGTAATGCTGCTAGCTTTGATGAAGCCCAAAAATTGGCTGATGATGTGGTTGCAGAATTTGGTAGCATAGATGTTTTAGTTAATAATGCTGGCATTACAAAAGATAATTTGCTAATGCGAATTAGTGAAGAAGACTTTGATACCGTTATAGAAGTCAATTTAAAGTCTGTTTTTAATATGACCAAGGCGGTTCAAAAAACTATGCTTAAACAACGTAAAGGGTCTATCATCAATATGAGTTCTGTAGTTGGAGTAAAAGGCAATGCAGGTCAAACCAACTATGCAGCTTCAAAAGCAGGGATTATTGGTTTTTCAAAATCAGTTGCTTTAGAATTAGGATCTAGAAACATAAGAAGCAACGTGATTGCTCCAGGTTTTATAGAAACAGAAATGACCGCTAAATTAGATGAAGACGTAGTAAAAGGATGGCGTGCAGGAATTCCTTTAAAAAGAGGAGGAACACCCGAAGATGTTGCTAATGTATGTGTGTTTTTAGCGAGTGATATGAGTGCTTATGTTACAGGACAAACCATCAATGTTGATGGAGGAATGTTAACTTAATTCATGACAAGTTTAACTATTTTATATATTATTATTGCAGGATTTATAGCGCTATTTTTAGCGCTTTTTCTGTATAAATATAAAAGTAGTAATTACAAAACCTTAAATTATTTATTTATTTTTTTGAGATTTATCAGCATTTTTTCAGTCTTATTACTCTTAATCAACCCAAAATTTGAACACACAAGTAATTATACTGAAAAACCAAACTTAATTGTTGCAGTTGATAATTCTGCTTCTATTAAACATTTAAATCAAGATAAAAATGTATTAAATTTTGTTGAAACACTTTCAAATGATAAGAAACTAAAAGATAAATTTAATATTGATTTTTACACGTTTGGCAATACATTAAACAATTCTGATTCTGTTAGTTTTTCTGAAAATGAAACTAATTTAGATAATATGTTTGATAAACTTTCTCAGGTTTATAAAAACACAACTGCACCCATGTTGCTTATTACAGACGGAAATCAAACGTTTGGAAATGATTATCAGTACACGGCTTCAAAATATAAACAACCCATTTACCCAATTATTTTAGGTGACACTATTACATATACCGATATAAGTATTCAACAGCTTAACGTTAACAAATATGCGTTTTTAAAGAATAAGTTTCCTGTAGAATGCATTGTCATTTATAATGGGAATAATGCCATTAATACTCGCTTTGAAGTAATTTTTGGTAAAAATTTAGTCTATTCTGAACCTGTAAATCTTTCAAAAAACAATAATTCAAAAGTTATTAATTTTAGCTTACCAGCAAATCATGTTGGTGTTTACAGTTACAAAGCAACCATTATTCCTATTGAAAACGAAAAAAATACCATAAATAATTCTAAAGCTTTCGCAGTTGAAGTTATCGATCAAAAAACAAATATTGCCATAGTTAGTGATTTTTCTCATCCAGATTTAGGGGTATTTAAAAAGAGTATTGAAAGCAATGAGCAACATACTGCTAGTATTTTAAAGCCCGATGAGGTTTTAAATCAAATAATTGATTTTCAATTGTTTATATTATATCAGCCGAATAATTCATTTAAAAAGTTAATAGAAGTTTTAAACACTCAAAATAAGAATAGGTTATTAGTTGTTGGAACTAAAACAGATTTAAATTTTTTGAATACAGAAACTTCATTTTATAAGCATGAAATAACCAATCAATCAGAAGATTATTTTCCAGATTTAAACTCAAGTTATGCACCTTTTATAGTGGATGATATAGAATTTGAAACATTTCCACCATTAAAATCTAATTTTGGTTCAATATCGTTTTCAATCCCTTTTGAAACTATACTATTTAAAAAATTCAGAAATAATACAACCAAGCTACCATTATTAGGAACTTTTGAATCTAATGGTAGGCGTGAAGGGCTTTTATTAGGCGAAAATATTTGGCAATGGCGAGCACAAAGCTTTTTAAATTCAAAATCCTTTAACCAATTTGATGTTTTTTTAGGGAAAACAATTCAGTACTTAGCTTCCAACAAAAGAAAAGACAGATTAAACATAGAATATCAATCTTTTTATAACGGCACCAATGGCGTTGTTTTTAATGCCGAGTTTTTCAATAAAAATTATGAGTTTGATTCTAGAGAAACCTTAGTTATTAAAGTTAAAGATTCCATTTTAAAAGAAGAAAAAACATTTCCTTTTGTGTTAAAAAATAATTCATACCAAGTTGATTTAAGTAGTTTGCCACCTTCAGATTATAATTTTACAGTAAGTACTACTCATGAAAAAATATCAAAATCTGGTACATTTAAAATTTTAGACTATAATGTTGAGCAACAATTTTTAAATGCCAATGTAACAAAACTAGAGCAAGTAGCTACTAATAGTTCTGGAACCAGTTATTTTATTGCTAATACAAATTCTGTTATTACTGATATTTTAAAGGATAATAGATACCAATCTGTTCTAAAAGAAAATAAAAATATCATACCTTTAGTCGATTGGAAATATTTACTTTTTTTAATAACATTAACTCTAGCAATAGAATGGTTTTTAAGAAAATATAACGGATTAATTTAAATACAAATACACATGGAAAGATTACCTAAAATTGGCATACCTATTATTATTGTTGCCATCATTCTTATTATAGTACTAGCAAAATCTGCAGTAACCATTGGCTCTGGGCAAGCTGGTGTTCTTTATAAAACATTTGACAATGGAGTTGTAACAGACCAACCACCTTTAGGAGAAGGATTTCATGTAGTAGCACCTTGGAATAAAGTTATAGTTTATGAAGTTCGTCAACAAGAACTTTTTGAAAAAATGCGCGTATTATCTTCAAACGGTTTAGAAATTCAAATTGATGCTTCTGTATGGTATGAGCCTATTTATAATGATTTGGGGCATTTACACCAATCTGTTGGTGAGAATTATTTACAACGCGTTATTCAACCAGCTATTCGTAGTGCAGCAAGAAGTGTTGTTGGCCGCTATACACCTGAACAATTGTATTCAAGCAAGCGTGATGCTATACAAGATGAAATTTATATTGAAACCAAAAAGATTTTAGAAAAACAATATGTTCAATTAAATCAAGTTTTAGTTAGAGATGTTACTTTGCCAGACACTATTAAACAAGCTATTGAACGCAAATTAAAACAAGAACAAGAATCTTTAGAATATGAATTTAGATTGGTAACTGCACAAAAAGAAGCCGAAAAAGTGATTATTGACGCTAAAGGAAAAGCAGAATCTAACAGAATATTAAGCGCATCTTTAACAGATAAGATTTTACAAGATAAAGGTATTGAAGCAACTATAAAGTTGGCTGAATCACCAAATAGTAAAGTTGTTGTTATAGGTTCTGGCGATAGTGGATTACCCATTATCTTAGGAAATCAATAAAGAAATGATTTAAGAATTTTTACTCATTCAAATAATTATTTAAGATTATGCATTTTTTTTGCAATTAAATCTTAAAATATTCAATTCGGAAAAAATTAAAAACAAATACTTGGAATCATTCAATTAAATTTTAGATATTTGTTTATAGAATTTTAAAAACATGAATTTTATTAAATTACATCATCATCATTTTCAAATTTGCACTCAAGCGAAATGAAAATGTATTGAATAATTTCAACATATATTTTAAACCCGTTTGAGACCATCAAACGGGTTTTTTAATGCCTAATTAGATTGTTTCAAACTCATAAAAACAAACACATGAGTAAATTAAAAATTGCAGTACAAAAAGCAGGTCGTTTACACGACGAATCCATGGAAATATTAAAGGATATAGGTATTTCTATTGATAATGGTAAAGATCAATTAAAAGCCTCGGCCAGAAATTTTCCTTTAGAAGTTTTTTATTTAAGAAATGGCGATATTCCGCAATATCTTAAAGACGGCGTAGTTGATGCCGCCATTATTGGAGAAAATATTTTAGTAGAAAAAGGTAATGGTATTACCATTGCTGAAAAATTAGGATTTTCTACGTGCAAAGTGTCAATTGCCATTCCAAAATCTATAAAATATAACGGTATTCAGGATTTAGAAGGCAAACGAATTGCAACGTCTTACCCAAATACCATTCAAAGCTATTTAGATAAACACGGCATAAATGCCAATCTTCATATCATAAACGGGTCTGTAGAAATTGCTCCAAACATTGGTTTGGCCGATGCTATTTGCGATATTGTTTCTAGTGGAAGTACGCTGTTTAAAAACAACTTAAAAGAAGTTGAAGTGATTATGAAATCTGAAGCTGTTTTGGCTGTTTCACCAGTTTTAAGTGAGGAAAAACAAGCTATTTTAGATAAAATACAATTCAGACTTCAATCGGTTTTAAAAGGAAGAAATTCTAAATATGTTTTGTTAAATGCTCCAAATGATAGGTTACAAGACATTATTGATATATTACCTGGTATGAAAAGCCCAACGGTTTTGCCATTAGCTGAAGAAGGTTGGAGTTCGGTGCATTCTGTCATCAGTAAAAATCAATTCTGGGATATTATCGATGAATTAAAAAAGAAAGGCGCTCAAGGTATTTTGGTTTGTCCTATAGAAAAAATGGTTCTTTAGATAATTTAGTCATGCAAATAATAAATAATCCGAAAAGAAGTGATTGGTCCGAAATTTTAAAAAGACCTACACAAACCGTTGATGATATTGAAGCTAAAGTCATTAAAATTTTTAATGAAGTTAATCTAAATGGTGATGAAGCCATCAAAAAATACACCTTGCAGTTTGATGGCATTGATTTGAAATCTAATGAAGTTACTACTAATGAGATTGACTTTGCCATAGCCCATGTTTCTGATGAACTAAAAAACGCCATTAAAGCCGCAAAGCAAAACATTGAAGTTTTTCATGAGGCACAAAAAACAACAAAAGTCTCTGTTGAAACAGCCAAAGGCGTCATTTGTTGGCAAGAAAAAAGACCCATTGAAAAAATAGGCTTATACATTCCAGGTGGAACCGCACCATTATTTTCAACCGTTTTAATGTTGGCCATACCCGCACAAATTGCAGGTTGTAAAGAGATTGTATTGTGCTCACCACCAAATAAACAAGGAGCCATTGCTCCAGAAATTTTGTATGCAGCTCAACTTTGTGGTGTGACTAAAATTTTTAAAGTTGGAGGCATTCAGGCTATTGCTAGTTTGACTTTTGGAACTGATACTATTCCTAAAGTTTATAAAATTTTCGGTCCAGGAAACCAATTTGTAACCGTTGCTAAACAATTAGCAACAAAATATGGCGTCGCTATTGATATGCCTGCTGGACCAAGTGAATTATTGGTTGTGGCCGATGAAAAAGCGAATGCTTCTTACATCGCTTCAGATTTGTTAAGTCAGGCAGAACACGGAACCGATAGTCAAGTCATCTTAGTGTCAACATCTCACCACCTTATAAAAGAAGTTTCTGAACAAGTTGAGAAACAATTACAGGTGCTTCCACGTAAAGCTATTGCAGAAAAATCCATATCAAATTCTAAACTCATTTATATTGAAAATGATGCGTTATCACTTCAATTAATCAATGAGTATGGACCAGAACATTTTATTATTTGCACAGAAAACGAGGATTTTTATATTAACGGCGTTGCTAATGCTGGATCAGTTTTTATAGGAGATTATACACCTGAAAGTGCAGGTGATTATGCTTCTGGAACCAATCACACCTTACCAACCAATGGATTTTCTAAAGCCTATTCAGGCGTCAATTTAGATAGTTTTTTAAAAAGCATGACCTTTCAAAAAATTTCTAAAGAAGGCTTAAAAAATATTGGTAAAACCATTGAACTTATGGCAGAAGCCGAAGGTTTACAAGCGCATAAAAATGCCGTGTCAATACGATTAAAAGATTTGAAATAATGGATATTCAAAACTTAATACGACCAACCATAAAAGCATTGAAACCTTATTCATCAGCTAGAGATGAATTTCAAGGTGTTCCTGCTGATATGGTTTTTTTGGACGCCAACGAAAACCCTTTTGAAAACGGGGTAAATCGGTATCCTGATCCGCATCAAAATAAATTAAAAGGCATTTTATCAAAAATTAAAAATATTCCAAATCAAAATATCCTTTTGGGTAATGGCAGTGATGAAGTTTTAGACCTTATTTTTAGAATGTTTTGTGAACCCAATAAAGATAATGTTATCATTCTTCCTCCAACCTACGGAATGTATGAGGTTTTGGCTAATTTGAATGCAATTGAAACTATTAAAGTAATATTATCAGAAACTTTTCAGCCTAAAGTTGAAGATATTTTGAGTGTTTCAAATACAAATAGCAAACTTTTATTTTTATGTTCGCCTAATAATCCAACAGGAAATAGTTTTACTACACATGAGGTTGAAAAATTATTAACAGGTTTTAAAGGTATTGTGGTTATTGACGAAGCTTATATTGATTTTTCCAAAGAAAAAAGTTGGATAGAACGATTGGAAGAATTTCCAAATCTTATTATAACACAAACCTTATCTAAAGCCTATGGAATGGCAGGTATTCGTTTAGGTATTTGCTATGCTTCAACAGAAATTATTTCTGTTTTGAATACTATTAAACCACCCTATAATGTAAATGAGTTAACGCAACAGAAGGCCATAGAAAATCTTAATAAAGTTGATTTAGCCAAAATTCAAATAGCAGATATTTTAAAGGAAAGAGATATTTTAATCTCAGAATTAAAATCGATTAATTTTGTTTCTAAGATTTATCCTTCTGACGCTAATTTTATTTTAATCAAAGTAGATGACGCTAATAAAAGATATTCTCAACTCATTGAAAAAGGTATCGTTATTAGAAACAGAACCACTCAATATGGTTGTGAAAATTGTTTAAGAATTACTGTAGGAACAGCTTTTGAAAACAAAAAATTAATTACAGAATTACGCGAACTTCAAAGTTTATAAGTATGAAAAAGGTATTGTTTATTGATCGTGATGGCACCATTATAAAAGAACCAGCTGATGAGCAAATTGACTCATTTGAAAAGCTTCAATTTTACCCAAAAGTATTTCAATACTTAAGTAAAATAGCAAAAGAGTTGGATTATGAATTGGTTATGGTTACTAATCAAGATGGCTTAGGAACTGATGTTTATCCTGAAGATACTTTTTGGCCAGTGCATAACTTTGTAATGAAGTGTTTTGAAGATGAAGGCGTCATTTTTTCAGAACAGTTTATTGACAGAACCTTTGCAAAAGACAATGCACCTACTAGAAAGCCTAATACAGGTTTATTAACCAAATATTTTTCTGAAGATTATGATTTGGAAAACTCCTTTGTGATAGGAGATAGGTTAACGGATGTTGAATTAGCTAAAAATTTAGGAGCAAAAGCGATTTTTATTAACGATGAAACTCATTTAGGAGTTAATGAAATCACCACAAAGCGTGAAGAATTAAACAATTACATAGCTTTAGAAACCAATGATTGGCAAAAAATTTATGCGTTTTTAAAAGCTGATGATAGAAGTGGAGGTATTATAAGAAATACTAATGAAACCAAAATTGCTATTCAATTAAATCTTGATGGTACCGGTAAAAGTAAAATTGATACAGGTATTGCTTTTTTTGATCATATGTTAGACCAAATTGCACGACACGGACAGTTGGATTTAAAAATACAGGTTGATGGCGATTTAGAAGTCGATGAGCATCATACTATTGAAGATACAGCGATTGCATTAGGAGAATTATTTCATTCGGTTTTAGGAAATAAATTAGGGATTGAACGATACGGGTTTTGCTTGCCAATGGATGATTGTTATGCACAAGCAGCCATCGATTTTGGAGGACGAAATTGGTTAGTTTGGGAAGCAGATTTTAAACGAGAAATGGTTGGAAAAATGCCAACAGAAATGTTTTATCATTTCTTTAAATCGTTTACTGACGGTGCAAAATGCAATCTGAACATTAAAGCAGAAGGCACTAATGAGCATCATAAAATTGAAGCTATTTTTAAAGCCTTTGCAAAAGCCATTAAAATGGCTGTAAAACGTGATATTGAAAAAATGATTTTACCATCAACAAAAGGAATGCTTTAATGAAATTAGTCATTTTAAATTATGGAGCTGGAAACATAAAAAGCATTCAGTTTGCTTTTAATCGCTTAGGTCTTGATGCAGTTTTATCCAATAATCCTGAAGAAATTTCAGCTGCTGATAAAATTATTTTTCCAGGAGTTGGTGAAGCCAGTACCGCTATGAATAAATTAAAAGAAAGTGGTTTAGATAGGTTGATTCCAAATTTAAATCAGCCTGTTTTAGGTATTTGTTTGGGAATGCAATTATTATGTAATTCTACTGAAGAAGGGCATACTAAAGGACTTGGAATTTTTAATACGGTTGTTAAACGATTTTCAAATGATGTAAAAGTGCCTCAAATGGGATGGAATGTTATTAAAAATTTAAAATCTGATTTGTTTTCTGGAATTAAAGAAAATGAATATATGTATTTAGTTCACAGCTATTATGCTGAACATTGTGCAGAAACCATTGCAACTACTGATTATGGTGTAAATTATGCATCAGCATTACAACATAAAAACTTTTATGGGGTTCAGTTTCATCCAGAAAAGAGTAGTTTAGCAGGAGCAAAATTATTGCAGAATTTTATAGAATTATAACCATGAGAATTATACCAGCCATAGACATTATAGATGGAAAATGCGTTCGTTTAACTAAAGGCGATTACGAAACTAAAAAAGTCTATAATGAAAATCCACTTGAAGTTGCCAAAGCATTTGAAGCTTCGGGCATTGAATATTTACATTTGGTTGATTTAGATGGAGCAAAAGCGCAACACATAGTTAATTTTAAAGTATTGGAGCAAATAGCTTCAAAAACTAGTTTAAAAATCGATTTTGGTGGCGGACTTAAAGCTAATGAAGATTTGTATATTGCTTTTAACTCTGGTGCTAAACAAATTACAGGAGGTAGTATCGCTGTTAAAAACCCAAAAATATTTGAAGGTTGGATATCAAAATATGGTGCTGCTAAAATTATTTTAGGAGCTGATAGTGATCAAGGGAAAGTATCTATTAGTGGTTGGATGGAACAAAGCAAAGAAGATTTAATTCCTTTTATTAAAGACTATCAAAAGAAAAGCATTCAGTACGTTATTTGTACAGATATTTCAAAAGATGGGATGCTTGAAGGTCCTTCCATAGAATTATATAAAAATATCATTGCCGAATGTAGTAACAGTAGTAACGGTCAATCTATTAAATTAATTGCTTCAGGTGGTATTTCATCTATCGAAGAATTGCCAATACTTAAAGAAATAGGTTGTGAAGGGGTGATTATTGGAAAAGCTATTTATGAAAATAGAATAAGTTTAAAACAACTTGAAAAATTTGTCTAAAATTAAAAGTACAATATTAAATTTTAGAAGTAAAAACCTCAGAAATAAAATTTTTAACTTTTAATATCGTACTTCTAACTTAAAAATATGTTTAATTAAGTTTAAATTATTGGTTATCTGGTTTTTATAACTTTATAACTTTATAACTTTATAACTTTATAACTTAAAATAAATGTTAACAAAACGAATCATTCCGTGTTTAGATATTAAAAATGGGAGAACAGTTAAAGGAGTCAATTTTATTGATTTGAGAGATGCTGGTAATCCTGTTGAATTGGCTAAGCAATACGCCAATATGGGTGCAGATGAGTTAGTGTTTCTTGATATTTCAGCCACTTTAGAAGGAAGAGCCACTACTTTAGAAATGGTATTACATGTGGCTGAACAGGTTAATATTCCATTTACGGTTGGAGGTGGCATTTCGTCCATTGAGCATGTAGATGCTTTATTGCAATGTGGGGCAGATAAAATATCTATCAATTCATCAGCAGTTAAAAGGCCTGAATTGGTCAATGAATTAGCTGAAAAATTTGGAAGTCAATGCGTTGTTGTTGCTATTGATGCTAAGGAAGTTAACGGACAATGGAAAGTGCATTTAGCAGGTGGAAGTATTCCAACGGATATCGATTTATTTGAATGGGCTAAAGAAGTGGAACAACGTGGCGCAGGTGAAATTTTATTCACGTCCATGAATCATGATGGTACTAAAAATGGCTTTGCAAATAAAGCATTGGCTAAACTTTCAGAAACATTAAATATTCCAATTATTGCTTCTGGAGGCGCAGGAACTATGCAACATTTTGTTGATACCTTTAAAGATGGTAAGGCCGATGCTGCTTTGGCTGCCAGTGTATTTCACTTTGGAGAAATACCCATTCCAGAATTAAAAAAAGAATTAAAAAAACATCATATAGAAGTACGGCTTTAGTTGAATTACAATCTCACCTTGAGCACAGTCGAAAGGTTTTATAGCTTTCAAAAAAAATTAAATTATGAATATTAAATACGACACCAACGGACTCGTTCCAGCAATCATTCAAGATGCAACAACAAAAAATGTATTAATGTTGGGTTATATGAATGAAGAAGCTTATCAAAAAACCTTAGACACAAAAAAGGTTACTTTTTTTAGTAGAAGTAAACAACGCCTTTGGACAAAAGGAGAAGAAAGTGGACATTTTTTAAATCTTGTAGATATTAAAAACGATTGTGATCATGATACGTTACTTATTCAAGTAAACCCTATTGGACCAACCTGTCATAATGGAACAGATACCTGTTGGGGCGAACAAAACACTTCTAATTACGGTTTCTTTTCAAATTTAGAACATGTTATTACAGAACGAATTACTAATAAAGACACCAATAAATCATATGTTGCAAGTTTATTTGCAAAAGGTATTAATAAAGTAGCGCAAAAAGTAGGTGAGGAAGCTGTTGAAACCGTTATTGAAGCTATGGATAATAACGATGAGTTGTTTCTTTACGAATCAGCAGATTTAATGTTTCATTACCTCATGTTGCTTCAGGCAAAAGGCTTTACACTTAAAGATATTGAGGCCGAATTAAAAAGCAGACACAAATAATAAAGAAGGCTTTAGAAATTTCTAAAGCCTTCTTAAATTTTATAAAATTCCATTTAAGAAATCCATCCTTTAGAAATGGATTTTTTAGAGAACCATACTAAGAATATGGCAAAAACAATAATACTTATAGTCATGCCTATACCTTCAAAATGCCCTTGAATTAAAACATATCCCATTTGAACCATAACCGCTATTAACGATATAATCAGCAATAAATTCGCCCATTTTTTTCTAAGTAACAATCCAAGGCTTCCAAGAATACCAGAAAAAACCGCGATTGCAAAAGCCGCTGTTAACCAAGAAGGCATATTCGAAATCGTTTCAAATTGTTCATCTGTAATGGCAGAACGCCAACGTTCCGTTTTATAGGCTTGCCCTATGTATTGATCAACGCCCATAGCATTCCACAGAATGGCTATAACGCTAACAATCCAGAACCAAATTGGAGGTTTGTTTGAGTTTGCAGTCATAATTTTTTAGTTTTAGTTTGTTAATAGATATCCAATTTATAAATTTTTTGCCATAAATAATAAAATATCTTACTTTCAAAGTCTTTTACTAAACGTTATAAACCGCATTGAAAAAACACTACTATTTAATAACCGTTCAGTTTTTAGGATATCGTTTTCACGGTTGGCAAAAGCAACCACATGTAAAAACGGTGCACTTAATGATTGATAAAACCTTAAAATTTATTCTAGAAAAAAAACCATTTAAAACATTGGGTTCTGGTAGAACAGATGCTATGGTTTCTGCAAATGAGGCAGCATTCGAATTGTTTTTAGATGAACCTCTTGACGATTTTGACGATTTTATGAAGCTTTTCAATCATAATTTACCACAAGATATAAGAGCTCTAAGTATTAAAGAGGTAGATTCTGATTTTAATATCATTCAAAGTTCAAAAATTAAAGAATACATATATTTGTTTACTCACGGGCAAAAAAATCATCCGTTTTGTGCACCGTTAATGACCACCATTTTAGAACCTTTAGATATCGAGCTAATGAAGCAAGGCGCTAAGTGTTTTCAAGGAACCCATAATTTTAAGACCTATTGTTTTAGAGCCACTCATGAAGGTGTTTATAATAGAACTATTGACCTTTGTGAATTAACAGAAAACCATCTATTTACAGCTAATTTTTTTCCTGAAACATCATACGTACTTAGAGTAAAAGGGAAAGGATTTATGAGAAACCAAATACGGTTAATGATGGGTGCATTAATTAAATTAGGAAGAGGCGATATAACACTTGAATATATTACAGAAAGTTTGAAGCCAGAAAGTACCGAAGTGATGGATTATATTGCACCAGCTTCTGGATTGATATTAAATACTATTGAATTTAATTAAAATAATATACATGAGTGCTACTGTACAAAATGACGTTTTTAAATTTTTAGAAAACTTAGAAAAGAATAATAATCGTGAGTGGTTTAATGACCATAAAAAAGAATTCAAAACGATAGAGACCGATATAAAAAAAGTTTACCAAGCTGTTTTTGAAAATTTAAAAATACATGATGATGTTGACACATTAAAAATGTTTAGAATTTATCGTGATGTTAGGTTTTCAAAAAATAAACAACCTTATAAAACTCATTTTGGCGGTTCATTTCACAGAGTTAAGCCACATTTAAGAGGTGGCTATTACCTTCATATTCAACCTAATAACGAGAGTTTTATTGCTACAGGTTTTTGGGAACCCAATAAAGAGGATTTATTAAGAATGCGAAAAGAATTTGAAATGGATGATGAAGAAATGCGAAGCATTTTAAATGATACCTCATTAAAAAATGTTTGGGGAAATTTAATTGGTGATGAGTTAGTTTCTGCTCCTAAAGGGTTCAATAAAGAGCATAAAGCCATCGATTTAATTAAAAAAAAACAGTATATATTTATTAAAAAATTTACTGATGAAGAGGTATTAAAATCTGACTTTACATTAAAAGTAGATATGTCATTTAAAACAATAAGACCCTATTTTAATTATATGAGTGATGTGCTTACTACCGATTTAAATGGTGTTTCATTAATTTAAACAGCACTTAAAAACTCCGGCCTTTCAAACAATTGAATGTTACTAATCAAGCGATCTTTAACAATTCCCATCATACGTTTGTTTAAAGCCGATGAGTTTTGAATATAAATCAAGTATTCTTCAACCGTAAAAAGACCTATAACTATTCCTTTTAAAGAGTTTCTAAATTTTATATCTCTTTGAATAGAATTTTCAATATAACTCATCTTTTTTTCAACGGTTAAATCATAAAAAGAAGATTTATATTTATTTACATAGTTTTTAAACACTTCAATAAGTAAGTCATTTTGCAACTTAATTATGGGTCTTAATACCAAATTTTGAAATCGTTCATCATCACTCATGTTTTCATGAATGGTTTCCGTAGAAATTTCGGGGCGAATGCTTTCAAGGTTAGATTGTCTAGTGGTCATGACATTGATTTTTATTAAAATTATAGATTTATAAAATAAAATAAAACAATTGCTTTTTTACTTTTTAACTAGGTTATTAACAATTTTGAAATTCATACCTTTAATCTTTAAAAAATGAATAACAATTAATATTAAAATTTATGAAATTTGGCAGTGTAGATAATCCTGAAAATATAGATTTTACCTTACCCAAAGACCATTTACATACCAAAAGTGTTTTAAATAAATTTAAAGATGATAATATCCCAGAAATTTATGTGGGTTGTGCCAAATGGAATAAAGCCGATTTAAAAGGATTTTATCCTAAAGGAACTAAAGATGAGTTGGTTTATTATGCGTCTCAGTTTAATTCTATTGAGTTAAATGCCACATTTTACAGAATATTTCCTGCACAACAATTTGAAAGTTGGTACGAAAAAGCGCCCAAAGGATTTAAATTTTTTCCAAAACTCAATCAAGAAATTAGCCATTTGAAACGCTTGGTAGAAGTGAAAAATGTAGTTGAAAACTATTTGTATCATGCATCAAATCTTAAAGAAAAACTAGGAACTATCTTTTTGCAAATGCATAATAATTTTAGTCCTAAAGATTTTGATAGAGTAGTAGATTTTGTACAAAATTGGCCAAATGAATTACCATTGGCCATTGAATTTAGGCATACCAATTGGTTTAATGATTTAGCTATTGCTAATGATTTATATCAATTACTAGAAGAGCATAATATTTCAAATATTATAGTTGATACCGCTGGAAGACGAGATTTATTACACATGAGATTAACTAATTCTACAGCCTTTGTTCGTTATGTTGGTGCAAACCATAAAAGCGATTATAAACGATTAGATGATTGGATAGAACGATTAAAACTTTGGAAAGACGAAGGCATCAAAGAAATTGATTTCTTTATTCATCAAAATATTGAAAAAGAATCGCCATTGCTTTCAGCTTATTTTATAAAAAAATTAAACAAAGAATTAGGGTATTCATTAACAATTCCAAATGATGATTCTCAACAAAGTTTATTGTTATAAAAAATATAAGAAATGAAATTTCACACACGCAAATGGGTAAAACCAGAAGATTTAAATCCAAACGGAACATTGTTTGGCGGGCGCCTTTTAGAATGGATAGATGAAGAAGCGGCTTTATATACCATCATTCAATTAGAAAATCAAAAAGTAGTCACCAAATATATGAGTGAAATTGATTTTAAATCTTCTGCTAGACAAGGAGATATTGTAGAAATTGGTATTGAAGTTGTTAAATTTGGAAAAGCATCTTTGACTTTAAGTAGTGAAGTTAGAAATAAAATGACACACGAAACTATTATAACAATTTCAAACATTGTAATGGTAAATTTAGGTCCTGATGGTAAAGCTAAACCTCATGGGAAAACCCATATAGAATTTGTAGAGGATAGATTAAAGTAATAATTGAAAATATTATCTTTAAAATTTATAAGCAAACTACCATTTCTATTGAGATAAAATCGATTTTTAATCAAATCATTAATAATACTATAAAAATGATTATCTATACATCGTAACTTTTAGTATTATGTTGAAAAAAGATGAGTTTTTCATAAATTTGCCATCCTTATAACTTGTTGTATTATTAAGATATATTTAACTTCAAGTTTTAATATTAAATTAAAGAATTTATGAGCAAAACATTGTTTGACAAAGTATGGGATTCACACGTTGTTAGAAAAATAGAAGGAGGACCTGATGTATTTTTTATTGATCGTCATTTTATTCATGAAGTAACAAGTCCGGTAGCATTTCTTGGATTAAAAACCAGAGGTTTAAAAGTATTATATCCAGAACGCACGTTTGCTACGGCCGATCATAATACACCAACCATTAATCAACACTTACCTGTTGAAGACCCATTGTCTGCAAATCAATTAAAGGCTTTAGAAGATAATTCAAAAGAATATGGCATCAGTCACTGGGGTTTAGGAGATAAAAAAAATGGTATTGTACATGTTGTAGGTCCTGAAAATGGCATAACCTTTCCAGGAGCAACCATCGTTTGTGGAGATTCACATACATCAACTCATGGTGCTTTTGGTGCTATTGCTTTTGGCATAGGTACTTCAGAAGTTGAAATGGTGCTATCTACACAATGTATTATGCAACCAAAACCTAAGAAAATGCGTATTAATATTAATGGGCAATTAGGTAAAGGCGTGACACCGAAAGATGTCGCTTTGTATATTATTTCCCAACTTACAACTTCTGGAGCAACAGGTTATTTTGTTGAATATGCTGGTGATGTTTTTGAAAACATGACCATGGAAGGAAGAATGACAGTTTGTAATTTGTCTATTGAAATGGGTGCTCGTGGAGGTATGATTGCTCCAGATGAAACGACATTTGCTTATTTAAAAGATAAACCATTATCACTAAAAGGAGAAGAATGGAATAAAGCAGTATCACATTGGAAAACGTTAAAAACGGATGCCGATGCTACTTTTGATAAAGAATTAACTTTTTCAGCAGCTGATATTGAACCTATGATTACTTATGGCACCAATCCAGGTATGGGTATGGGTATTTCTAAAAATATTCCTGATGCTAATCAAGTTGAAGGTGGAGTTGCTACTTATAAAAAATCATTAGAATATATGGGTTATCATGAAAATGATTCCATGTTAGGTAAAAAAATTGATTATGTGTTCTTAGGAAGTTGTACTAATGGTAGAATTGAAGATTTTCGTGCGTTTGCATCAATTGTGAAAGGAAAGAAAAAAGCAGATCATGTTACTGCATGGTTAGTTCCAGGATCTCATGAAGTTGAAGCTTTAATTAAAGAAGAAGGCATTCTAGATATAATTACTGAAGCTGGATTTGTATTAAGACAACCTGGTTGTTCTGCATGTTTAGCTATGAATGATGATAAAGTTCCTGCAGGAAAATACGCAGTTAGTACATCAAATAGAAATTTTGAAGGTCGTCAAGGTCCAGGTTCAAGAACATTATTAGCAAGTCCATTAGTAGCTGCTGCTGCTGCTGTGACTGGTGTAGTAACAGACCCAAGAACTCTTTTACAATAAACAATTAATAATCAATGGTTAAAAATTAAAATAAAGACCTCAAAAAACTTTTAATTTTTAATTTTAACTTTTAACTTTAAAATATGGCTTACGATAAATTTAATATCCTTACAAGTACAGCAGTTCCATTACCATTAGAAAATGTTGATACTGATCAAATTATACCTGCTCGTTTTTTAAAAGCTACTGAACGTAAAGGATTTGGAGATAACTTATTTAGAGATTGGAGATATAATAATGATAATTCTCCAAAAGAAAGTTTTGTGCTAAATAACCCTATTTATAGTGGAAAAATTTTAGTTGGAGGAAAGAATTTTGGTTCTGGCTCATCAAGAGAACATGCCGCATGGGCTATATATGACTATGGTTTTCGTTGTGTGGTTTCAAGTTTTTTTGCAGATATTTTTAGAAATAACTGTTTAAATATTGGTGTGTTACCAGTACAAGTAAGCGCTGAATTTTCAGAACAAATATTCAATGCTATCTATGAAGATCCTAATACTGAAATAGAAATCAATCTTCCAAATCAAACCATTACTATTGTTTCAACAGAAGCACAAGAATCGTTTGAAATTAATAGTTACAAAAAAGAAAATATGCTTAATGGTTTTGATGATATAGATTATCTTCAAAACATTAAAGGTGAAATAGAGTCTTTTGCAAATAGTCTTTTACTTTAAAATTAAATGACTAGAAAAAAGATAGAAATAATGGATACAACACTGCGCGATGGTGAACAAACATCGGGCGTGTCATTTTCTGCTTCTGAAAAATTAACAATAGCTAAACTTTTACTTGAAGAATTAAAAGTTGACCGTATTGAAATAGCTTCAGCTAGAGTTTCTGAAGGTGAATTTCAAGCTGTTAAAAGTGTGACAGATTGGGCAAAAAAGAATGGTTATATTGATAGAGTTGAAGTCTTAACTTTTGTTGATAATGGGGTATCTATTAATTGGATGATTGAGGCTGGTGCAACAGTACAAAATCTTTTAACCAAAGGTTCATTAAATCATTTAACTCATCAGCTTAAAAAGACTTCTAATCAGCATTTTAAAGAAATATCAGAAAGTATTTTATATGCTAAAAGCAAAGGTATTGAAACCAATGTTTATTTAGAAGATTGGAGTAATGGCATGCGTAATTCTAAAGATTATGTTTATGAGTTTTTAGAGTTTTTATCTACGCAACCAGTCAAACGTATCATGCTTCCTGATACTTTAGGAGTTTTAACGCCATCAGAATCTTATGCATTTGTTTTAGAAATTAGAACTAAATATCCAGATTTACATTTTGATTTTCACGCACATAATGATTATGATTTAGGGGTTTCAAATGCCATTGAAGCTTTAAAAGCTGGTGCTGATGGTTTACACCTAACCATTAATGGAATGGGTGAACGTGCTGGTAATGCTCCTATGGCTAGTACAATAGCAGTAATAAATGATTTTATGCCTACGTTGAAAATAGGGGTCAATGAAAAAGTTTTATATACTGTAAGTAAATTGGTTGAAAACTTTTCTGGAGTTATGATTCCTGCTAACAAACCCATTATTGGCGCTAATGTTTTTACACAAACAGCTGGTATTCATGCTGATGGAGATAATAAAAAGAATTTATATTTCAGTGATTTATTACCAGAACGTTTTGGTAGAACAAGAAAGTATGCCTTAGGAAAAGCTTCAGGAAAAGCTAATATTCAAAAAAATTTACAAGAATTAGGACTTCAGCTTAATGATGAAGATTTAAAAAAAGTAACTCAGCGTATCATAGAATTAGGCGATAAAAAGCAAGTGGTTACTAAAGAAGATTTGCCTTATATCATTTCTGATGTGTTAGATAGAACTTATGAAGAAAAAGTAAAAGTAGAATCATATGTTTTAACGCATTCAAAAGGATTAAGACCTTCAACAACAGTTGCAATTTCCATCAATGGTAAAACATTTGAAGAAAATTCACAAGGAGACGGACAATTTGATGCCTTTATGAACGCCATAAGAACGGTGTTTAGAAAGCTTAATCTAGAATTGCCTAGTTTGATTGATTATGCCGTTAGAATTCCTCCCGGAAGTCATTCTGATGCCTTATGTGAAACTATTATTACTTGGAAAAGTATTGAAAAGGAATTTAAAACACGTGGTTTAGATTCAGATCAAACGGTTTCTGCTATTAAAGCAACTGAAAAAATGCTCAACATTATTATTAATTAAGAATACAAAATTAAATATATGTAATCGCATCATTTGGAAACGTAAATACCAATTAAGATATATCGATTACATATGACAATTAAAAAACAATAAATATTCACATATGAAATTAAATATAGCGCTATTAGCAGGTGATGGTATTGGGCCAGAAGTTATTGATCAAGCGGTAAAAGTAAGCAATGCAATTGCTAAAAAATTTGGACATGACATTACATGGACACCAGCTTTAACAGGAGCAGCTGCTATTGATGCTGCTGGAGAACCTTACCCAGATGAAACTCATGACATTTGTATGAAAGCTGATGCTGTTTTATTTGGAGCTATTGGACATCCTAAATATGATAATGACCCAAGCGCTAAAGTAAGACCAGAACAAGGTCTTTTAAAAATGCGTAAGAAATTGGGCCTATTCGCTAACGTTCGTCCAACATTTACATTTCCTTCATTAATTGATAATTCTCCTTTAAAAAGAGAGCGTATTGAAGGAACCGATTTAGTATTTTTAAGAGAACTAACAGGTGGTATTTATTTTGGTGAAAAGGGCAGAAGAGATGATGGAGAAACTGCTTACGATAATTGTATTTACACAAGAGAAGAAGTGAAAAGACTGGCTAAAAAAGGTTTTGAACTCGCTATGACACGTTCTAAAAAATTATGTTGTGTTGATAAAGCCAATGTATTAGAAACGTCTCGTTTATGGAGAGAAACTGTACAAGCTATGGAAAAAGACTATCCAGAAGTAAAAGTTAGCTATGAGTTTGTTGATGCTGTAGCGATGCGTTTGGTGCAGTGGCCAAATAGCTATGATGTATTAATTACAGAAAACTTATTTGGAGATATTTTAACAGATGAAGCGTCTGTAATTTCTGGTTCTATGGGACTCATGCCTTCAGCATCTGTTGGTGAGCATACCTCTCTTTATGAACCAATTCATGGATCATATCCACAGGCAACAGGTCTTGATATTGCAAATCCCTTAGCAACGGTATTATCTGCTGCTATGATGTTTGAAGATGCCTTTGGATTAAACGAGGAAGCTAAAGCTATTCGTGCAGTAGTTGATAAATCTCTTGCTGAAGGGATTGTTACCGAAGATTTATCAGGAAAAAATAAAGCCTATAAAACAAGTGAAGTTGGTGATTGGTTAGCAAGTAATATTTAATCAACAGATACAAATTATTAAAAAGTGGGTTTCAATTGAATCCCACTTTTTTTTATGAGGTTACAAAACTAGAATTTGTAGGAAGTTCAAATAGTTCTAAATCAAAATACGGAACAGCAGCAATTAAATGATCAAATATGTCTGCCATGATATATTCATAATTTTCCCAACGCTTGTCTGAGCTAAAAGCATATATTTCTAACGGAATACCTTGAGTTGTAGGCGCTAGTTGTCGAACCATAATCATCATGCCTTTATTAATAGCAGCATGTTGTTCTAAATAAGTTTGAGCATACTTTCTAAAAACGCCAATATTGGTTAGATTTCTACCATTTAAAAGCCATTCTTTATCAATATTATTATTTAGATTATAAGTATCAATATCACTTTGACGTTTATCTAAATAAGAAGATATTATTTGAATATTTTTTAACTTAATGACTTCATTTTTAGATAAATACTTAATGCTATTTAATTTAATACTTAATAAACGCTTAATACGTCTTCCATCAGAATTTACCATACCTCGCCAATTCTTAAACGAGTCTGAAATCAAGGCATAAGTAGGAATGGTTGTAATGGTTTTATCAAAATTTTGAACCTTAACCGTAGCCAAATTGATTTCAATAACATCACCATCAGCACCATATTTATCAAAGGTAATCCAATCACCAATATGAACCATATCATTAATAGATACTTGGATACTTGCAACAAAACCTAAAATGGTGTCTTTAAAAATTAATATGATTACAGCAGATGCAGCACCAAGACCAGTTATAAAATGTATAAAAGCAATACCTGTTATAATTGCTATTGCTGAAAAAATACCAATAACCCATGCAAAAATCATAAAAACCTGAATATAACTATCAATAGGTTTGTCTTTTAATCGTGGTAATGTTTTTAGATAATCTTTAACTGTATTCAAAATACTTCTTACAATCCAAAGTGTTAAAAGAATAGAAAATACTTGAAGCGTTTTTTCAACAACACCTTCGTAATAACTAAAATCTGTTAATACAATGGGAATAAACTCCAGCATAAGAAGTAGTGGTAAGATATGCGCTATGTTTCTAGGTACTTTATTTTTTACTAATAAATCATCAAAATTTGTTTTAGATTTTGAAGCAAATCTTGAAAAAATCTGTATTAATATTTTTCTAATAATAAAGTCGAAAACAAGTACTAATAAAAACAAAACAATAGCCAAAGTAATCATATTAAGATACTTGGATGTTATTTCTGAGAATCCTACAGAAATTAAGTAATCATAAAATAAATGCTTTAAAGTGTCCATGTTACTTGATGGTATTTAAATACTTTCTATCTACATAAAAGGTTCCGAAAGGAATGATAGACGCTAATAATACAACATAGAATGTTTTTTTTGTCCAATTAACTTCTAATTTATACATAAAAGCTAGAATAATATAGGTTATAAATAACAGTCCATGGGGCATTCCTAATAATTTTACAAACTTAGGTTCTTCCAAAATATACTTAATAGGAGTAGCAATAAATAACAATAAAATATAAGAAACACCTTCTAAAAAGGCTATCCATCTAAAAACATTTAAAAAAGTAAACATATGTTTAAGTTATAGTGAAAAATTAATATTTAAATTTAAAAGACGTGAAAAATAACAAGTCCGTAAATAAGAAATCTCACTAATCTTAGCGAACCAAATAGCATGACACTTTTAAAAGGAAATTCAATGATACCAGCAGCCATGCAAGAAACAGAAAAGGGTAGGGGCAATAAAGCACCAACCACAATTAAAAAACCGCCCCATTTTTTGGAGTTTTTAAGTTGTTTTTTCATTTTTATCTCTAGATAGTTATGAACTCTAGGAATTTTTGTAATGCCAATTCCAATCCAGTAAGAACAAAGTCCACCTAAATAAGATAAAAGAGCTAAAATACTCAGATATAGCCAAGGCAAATCTAATTTACCAGTCCATGCAATAAATATTTCTGGCGGAACCAATCCTAAAAAGATTTCTGAAATAAAGAAAAACGTTAAAACTCCATTAACAGGAAGTATTTCGGTAAGATGAATTAAAAATTCATTAATATTAAAAAACTTATTTAAAACAAAAACGGCAACTATAATAACTAAAATATATGGCAACGCTTTTTTTATAGCTTGACCAACAAACGTATAAAATCCCGTGTAGAGATAATACTGGTGAAGCAAATGCAACCTAGATTTTTCTGTTTTTAATTTAGGCTTATTTTTCATTGCAAATTTATTGTTTTTAAAGGGTGCAAATATAGGTTTTATAAGCCTATCTATACCGTTATTAAAAAATTTTATAAAAACTTTAATATGGATTTAACAATTAAAAGATTTTACAACTGCTAATTATTTACATATTTTTTTGAATTTTTTAACTGACTTTAGTCATTTTTTTATTAATTTAATGGACTTAGCTTTATTTTCATAACAATTAATCCTATGACATGAAAATATTTGACGAAAAGCACATTAAAAACATTGTTTTAGTTGGAGCTCATAACAGTGGAAAAACAACCCTTTCTGAAACCATGTTGTTTGAAGCAGGACTTATTAATAGACGAGGAACTATAGAAGACCGCAATACAGTTTCAGACTATCATAGTGTAGAACAAGAACGAGGAGCCTCTATTTATGCTACACCCATGCATACCGAATGGCGCAATTACAAAATAAATATTATTGATACACCAGGTTTAGACGATTTTATTGGTGAAATTATTTCATCTATTCGCGTTGGAGACACGGTTGTTACCGTGATAAACGGAAGACATGGTATTGAGGTTGGTACTGAAATTATCTGGAACTACATAGATAAATATAACAGACCAACCTTATTTGTTATCAATCAAATAGATCATCCAGACCTTAAATTTGACGAAAGTTTTAATAGCATTAAATCGTTGGTTGGAAATCATGCCGTGAAAATGCAGTATCCTTTAAAAGTTGATGGTGCACAATGCATTATTGATGTTTTAAAAATGAAAATGTACAAGTTTGGTAAAGATGGCGGAAAGCCAGAGAAATTAGATATTCCTAATAACCATAAGGCTTTAGCTGATGAACTTCACAATGAATTGATTGAAAAAGCGGCAGAAAATGACGAAGCTCTATTAGAATTATTTTTTGAAAAAGGAACTCTTAATGAAGATGAAATGCGTCGAGGCATAAAGGCTGGTATGTTAAATCATGAACTGTTTCCTGTATTTTGCGTGTCTGCTTTAAACGATATGGGAACTGGACGCCTTATGGGTTTTATAGATAATGTTGCTCCTGCAGCTTCAGAACTAAAAGAGGAGCAAAGCGTAGAAGGAGACCTTATCAATCGAGAAGTAGGCGCACCAACATCGCTGTTTGTATTTAAAACCATTCAACAACCCAATTTGGGTCAAATTACCTTTTTTAAAGTAAAATCGGGGGAAGTTAATGTAAATGATAAATTAGTAAACTCTAAAAACAATGAAACCGAAATTATAAATCAGCTGTTTATAATGGATGGAAAAGAACGTCAACCTGTCACTAAATTAACCGTTGGAGATATAGGCGCTACGCTAAAACTCAAATACACCGACACCAACGATACTTTAAGAGCACCAAAAAGTAACATCACCATTAAACCCATAAAATTTCCTGAACCCAGAATTAAAAAAAGAATTAGTGCTGTAGGAAAACAAGATGATGAAAAATTAATCGATGCGCTTAAAAAAATTCACAGTCAAGATCCTACCGTTATTTTGGAGTTTTCTCAAGAATCTAAACAACAATTATTAGGTTGCCAAGGCGAATTGCATTTAGCTACTATTGATTGGACCTTAAAAAATGTATATGGACTCCAGGCAAAGTTTGATAAACCAAAAATAACTTACAGAGAAACCATACAGCGTTCATCAACAGCTAGTTACAAACACAAAAAACAATCTGGCGGATCTGGGCAGTTTGGAGAAGTGCATATGAAAATTGAGCCTTGGAATGAAGGCATGCCAGAACCAGAAGGCTTTAGTTTAAGAGGAAAAGAAGAAGTAGCGTTGCCTTGGGGCGGAAAATTAATATTTTATAACTGCATAGTTGGAGGCGTTATAGATCAACGTTATTTACCATCGGTTATGAAAGGCGTTTTAGAAGTCATGGAAGACGGACCACTCACAGGATCATACATAAGAGACGTTAGGGTGATGGTTTTTGATGGCAAAATGCACTCGGTGGACTCCAATGATATTTCCTTTAAAATTGCCGGCGCACATGCTTTTAAAGAAGCTTTTTTAAATGCCAACCCAAAATTATTAGAACCAACCAACGAGCTTGTTGTAAAAGTACCCGAAGATATGGTTGGTAATGTTATGACCGATTTGCAGTCAAGGCGATCCATTATTCAAGGCATAGAAAGTAACGATAATTATCAAATATTAAAAGCTATTACACCAGCAGCCGAATTGTATGGCTATTCAACAGATTTAAGATCATTAACACAAGGTAGGGCAACCTTTAGTACCACATTTTCATCGTATCAACCTGTGCCACCAAATGTTCAAAATGACCTAGTGAAAGAAGTAGAACAACAAGAAGTATAATCTATAAAACAACACATATGCAAACTAAAGTGCTATATTTAAGTGATTTAAAATTCAATTTAGAGACTTGGAAAAGAGAGTTGCGTTTTCATTTTAACGAAATGGACACGTTTGAAGAAAAGTTAGAAGAAATAGCTAGCAGAGAATTTGGACAAAAAGCCATGAAACCTTTGGAAAATTTCCAGAATAGAATCATGTTAGAAAAAGATGCTATTAAAAAACTTTTACATAGAATTCGAAATAAAATGATTGTGATTAACCGAGTTAATTATGAAGAAAGTATTGATGGCCGATTGCAAAACGAACAACATACATTGCGAGAAGACATGAAAGACTATATTAAAATGCATTACGACTTTAAAGAAGAGATGATGGATTATTTTTTAGAATATCTTTAGGATTCCTGTTTATGTAACCTAAACCATATACTGTTGTAGTGTATGGTTTTTTTATGCGTTATTCTAAAAGATTGAGTAGCCTTTAAAATATTCTATTTTACATAATATAAATTATAGTACATTTAATAATGATTATATAGTTTTACATCTTTGAAATTTGATTTATAAAAAAATCCCACTTAAAATGGGATTTTTTTATTAGTATTTTTAGAAATATTACTCAATAGTTGAGTTACTTTTTTCTAAAATAATATCTTTTGTAGCTACAAACATAGTACCTTCCTTTTCAAGTCTAAGCATACTTTCTACAGCTTTTGCACGACAAGCAAGTGTTAAATCTGGTATTAATGGGTCATCATTAAAAAAGAATGAAGCCAATTCGTATTCTGGTTTTCCAGGTTCTTTAATAACTCTGTGTATTTGCTTTAACTCTTTGCTTCGTATATATTTACCTGGCATAAAGGTGTAAATAGTGTATTGACCATCGGCATTTGTTTTTACCCAACCTCTGTGATAGATGTAGCGTTTATGTAAATCGTCTCTTTTTAATTCGTAATTACCATTTTCATCTGGTTGAAATACATACAGTATAACATCGCTTGCAGGTGTTTTTCCATCACTTTGATAAATGGTTCCGGTAATTTTTAATTTTTCAGATTTTGTATCAAAATCAGGAATGGTATCTGTATTACTTAATTGCAATTCTGAATAATCATAAATTGGACTGCGTTTTTTATAACTAACATTATCTAAAACAGAAGCATAGTCTTGAGCAAAAAGTGACTGACTTGATGCTATAAAACAGAAAAGACATAAAATAGTAAGTAGGTTTTTCATTTGGGATTTGTTTTATAATGATTTCAAAACTAATAGATTAAGTTTATTTATAAATAAAAATCTTATAAACGTTCAAATTACACGATGAATGGCTTGAAATTTATATAAAAAATAAATTTTCCAGATGAAATGAAGATTGATTATGGATTAAAATAGCGAAATTGGAGGATAATTATTATTCTACTTTGATACTTTTTTAATTGGTGTCAACTCTAATTTTTTAAATTCTACTTCTGAACCTTCTGCTTGTATAGCAATTTGACCATTAGTAGTTGTTGCATTAAAACCATAATTTACTAAAGTGTTATTAACCCAAACTTTAATAGTATCATTAAAACATTCAATAATCATATGGTTCCACTCGCCTAGTTTATTTTCTGAATTATCTGTAAGATTGATAATTCTCCTATTTGTTCCTTCTGTAATTCCCCAAGTTTCTTTTGGGCCTCTTCTCGCTTCCATGTCATTACAAGTAATATCTTCAACAATGACCCAAAAATCACCAGCGTTAGTATGTTCTATTTGAACTTCAATAGATTGTGGAAACATGTTATAAAGCGCTCTTGGTGTTGATGCATGCACTAATACACCACAATTTCCTGGTGCTTTAGTAAAACGATAATCAATAGTTAATCTATAATTTTTATAGATTTTATTAGTTAAAAGATGACCTCTAGGTTCACCTAAACTTACAAGGTTTCCATCTCTAACAATAAACGGGCTTTTTGCATCAGTTATACTATCTAAAGCAGGAACATCGTTATGCCATCCATCTAAATTTTTGCCATTAAAAAGTTGAATTGTTGAAGCTGTTTTACAAGAAGTAACAACTAAAAAAATTGAGATTAGAAAAAGAATTGTCTTCATTTACACTTAAAATTAAAATGCTAATTCATCTGTTTTTAAACCATTTTTATATTGAATAGTAAATGATTGTGTTTGTAAATTTACTTTTAATTGTGCAAAATCATTCTCATTTTTCCAAAGCCAATCTATGTCATTTTCTGCCGAATTATTTATAGTTATTTTACCAGAAAAAGCATTTAACGTGTTTCGTAATCGCATGATTTTAAGTTGATTTTTTACAATATTTTTTGAAAGTCCTTCTTCAATATCTTGAAGGGTTAAAGTTGTTCTGTTAATTTCTTTATGTCCAGCACTTCCTCCTTTATCAGCTGCTTCATAATTATTTTTACCAGCAAATAGATCTAAATACCATACTTGTGGAATGCCTGGCATAAACATTTGAATAGCTCTTGCTAACAATAGTTTTTGTTCATTTTCACCCAAGGCACTAAAAAAAGTTGCATTAATTTGATAATATGATATTTTATTTCCGGCCGGATCATACAAGTTTTTAACGCGTCCACCACGTTGTATAATGGTATTCATAATGCTTTCTATTTCTTCATCTAACAAAAGGCCTTTATTATAAACGCCATTAACATCTTTCCCTTTTAAATCTAATACAGGAATGCCATCATGACAACCTAACATATTTACTGTTTTATAGCCATTACTAATAATATCTTCTACCCAAGTTTTAAGGGCTTTATTCGTTTTGTTTTCAAGAGTATGGATAATTAATCCCGGGAAAAAAAAATCATATATATGATACCCTTTTTTTGCAACTTCATCGTGGAGTTTCAAGCCATATTCTGCATGAATTTCTGGTAATAATGTTAAGCTATTTTTATTAGCTATTTGTTTAATACGTTCTAAATATTCCCAAGTACCTGGTTTATTAAAAAAATTAGATTGCCCAATTTCTTTATGCAAATAAGCAAAAGCATCAAGCCTTAATATGTTGCAACCAAAATCGCTTAGTTTTTTTAAGGTTTCTTCATAAAATTTCCATACTAATGGCGAATTGGCATTCACATCCATTTGACCTAAATATGTTCTGTTTGTTTCTAAAATCTGAATAATTTCATCTTTAAAATTATTACTGTCTTTAAAATCTAAAGCTTTAAAATCTTCATTATTTTCAATGGCTTCATTTACAATTTTACAAATTTGTTCTGCTTGATAATCTGAAAGTTTTTCAATGTCTTTTAAATCATTTGTGGATATTTTATGATATTTAATGTCTTGGTAAAACGTATTCCAATAAGGTTTTTCAGAGCCATCAGGAAAACGAACTTTTAAAATTGGAAGCCCAGATTTTCTCATGAATAACTTATTTAAAAAATCTTCATAAGGCATTATAACGCCATCATTATCTAATACACCATTTCCTTGCCAAAACTCATTCCAATTAATAAAAAAATCTTTATAAATTGAAGCATTTCCATGTTTTAGCAAGTCTTTAAATTGTGGTGATGCTACTGATAAATGATTTAAAACAATATCAAACTTCAGCATGATGTTTAGTTTTTCTAAATCTTCTAAATCCTTATTTGAAACCAAATTCTTATTGATATTGTAATCTATTATTGAAAAACCTCTATCTAAATCGCTGTTAAAAAATGTTGGTAACACATAAAACATTGAAAAAACATCTTTAAAATTAGGCATTTTCAACATGTTAATAATATCATGAAGGTTCTCCCCTATGCTATCTGGATACGCATTAAGCATCACACCATGACTAATTTGAGTATTTGATTTTATAAAATTAGTTTGGCTATTATCTGTTTTCATTTTTTAACGCGTTTAATGTGATCCTGATTTTTAAATTAGTTTATGCTAAAATATAATCTTTTCTATTGAAATCATAAATAATATTTATATCAACAATTAAAAAAACAATAGTATTAATCTTTTTGTTAATAGTATTACTATTATATTTGCAAAAAGTTATATTATCATGAAAGATTTATTAGCCACTATTAAAATAGCTGTTCCCGAGAAAATTTATATAAAAGATCCGGAAAGCTCTGAACTTGGAAAAAAAATTATTGAAAAAAGTATTATTCAAATTAATGACATAGGGTTTGATAATTTTACTTTTAAAAAACTAGGTGCTATAATAGGATCAAATGAAAGTTCAATTTACAGATATTTTGAAAGTAAGCATAAACTGCTTTTGTATTTAACGTCATGGTATTGGGCTTGGATAGAATATCAAGTAGTTTTGGAAACTTATAGTTTATCTAACGATGAAGAAAAGTTAAAAAAAGCTATCCAAATTGTTACCAGAACAACTAAAGAAGACTCAAATATTTCGCATGTAAATGAAGTGATTCTTAACAGAATTATTATTAATGAAAATTCAAAATCTTTTTTAACTCAAGAAGTTGATCAAGAAAATAAAGAAGGGTATTTTATTATTTACAAAAGACTTGTTCACAGATTAAAGGATATGATTTTACAAATTAATCCTCATTATAAATTTGCTTCAAGTTTAGCTAGCACAATCATAGAAGGTAGTTTGCATCAACATTTCTTAAAAGATCACTTCTCATCTATAACAGATTGCAATAACGATGAAGATACCTTAACCTTCTTCTCACAATTAACCATTAATATTTTAAAATAATGTCAAAATCATCTCAAATAACTTCTTGGAAGCGATTATTAGGCTTGTTAGAATTAGAAAGAAAAGATATCATTCAAATATTTTATTACGCCATTTTTTCAGGTGTTGTATCCTTATCATTACCTCTAGGAATACAAACAATTATTAACTTAATTCAAGGTGCACAAATATCAACTTCGTGGATTATTTTAATCATTCTTGTAACACTTGGTGTTGCTTTTGCTGGAGCATTACAACTTATGCAATTACGAATTATAGAGACCATTCAGCAAAGAATTTTTACCAGAGCTTCTTTTGAATTGAGTTATAGGTTTCCAAAAATTAAAATGAATGAATTGCGTAATTATTATCCGCCAGAACTCGCCAATCGATTTTTTGATACATTAACCATTCAAAAAGGAATCTCTAAAATATTAATTGATGTTCCATCAGCTGTTTTACAAATATTATTTGCGTTAATTCTGTTATCATTTTACCATCCTTTTTTTATCATTTTTGGAGTTATTTTACTGCTTTTAGTATTTGTAGTGTTTAAATACACCGCTCGTAAAGGACTTGAAACCAGTTTAGAAGAATCAAAATACAAATATAAAGTTGTGCATTGGATTCAAGAAGTAGCGCGATCTATAACAAGTTTTAAACTTTCAGGAAGCACCAGTTTAGCTATTAAAAAAAATGACGAGTTAGTTAGTAAATATTTAGCTGCAAGAGAAAAACATTTTAAAATTTTAATGTTACAATATGTAAAAATGATTGGTTTTAAAGTGATTGTTACTGCTAGTTTATTAATAGTTGGAGGAACACTCGTTTTAAATCAAAGCATGAATATTGGTCAGTTTGTGGCTGCAGAAATCATCATATTATTAGTTATTGCTTCTGTAGAAAAACTAATTATTGGCTTAGAGTCTTTTTATGATGTTTTAACTTCTTTAGAAAAGTTAGGGCAAGTTGTAGATAAAGCATTAGAGGTTCAAAATGGTGAAACTCTTGAATATAAAAATGGACTAACTATAGAATTTGAAAATGTTTCTTATGTGGTTTCAAATAGAGAAAAACCCATTTTAAAAGATATTTCGCTAAAGCTTTTACCAAAAAGTAGGGTTATTATTAGTGGAGAAAGTGGTTCAGGCAAATCTACCTTATTACAACTTATTTCCGGAATTATAGAACCTTCTTCTGGAAATATTTATATTGATAATCTTTCTTTAAGTAGTTTGCATTTAAATCATTACAGATCAAAATTAGGCTTGTCTTTATCAGAAGAAAGTCCTTTTGAAGGAACCATAAAAGACAATTTAACGTTTGGAAATGACATGATTTCTGATGACTTTATATTTAAAGTTTTAAACATTGTTGGGCTTGAAAAATTTATAAAAGAACAATCCAAAGGACTACAAACTGTTTTAAGACCAGAAGGTAAACAAGTGTCATACACTATTGCTAAAAAAATAATTTTAGCCAGAGCAATTTTAAAACAACCTAAAGTGTTAATTCTTGAAGATGCCTTAGATCAATTTAATATAGAAGAAACAAACAGCATCATTGATTTTCTAACAGACAAAAGTAATCCTTGGACCTTAATTGTAGTGAGCAGTAATGACTGGTGGAAAAGCAAATGTACAGAAGAAATTACTTTGGAAAACGGACAAATAAAAACCTTAAAACTATAAGTTATGCTGAATATATCTCATAACCAATTACATAAAAAACTAGATTTAACAACCTTTAAATCTGGAAAAACAATATTTAATAAACACTATTACAAGCAATTTAATAAGTTCTTATTGGTATTTGCAGTGATAATTTTTATCATTCTTTTTCTGCCTTGGACACAGAATATTACTGGTCAAGGCCAGGTAACTACTTTAAAACCTAATCAAAGACCACAAACCATACAATCACAAATTCCTGGTCGTATTGAGCAATGGTTTGTACAAGAAGGTGATTATGTTAAAAAAGGAGACACTATTTTAAGAATTTCAGAAATAAAAAGTGAGTACTTTGATGATAAATTAGTAGAACGTACCAATGACCAACGAGTTGCTAAAGCGTCTTCTGTTATAGCTTATGGAAGCAAAATTGATGCTTTAAATAGGCAAATAAGTGCTTTAAGAAATGAGCAACAACTAAAACTTCAACAAGCAAAAAATAAATTATTGCAATCACATTTAAAGGTGAAAAGTGACAGTATTGATTTTGAAGCAGCTAAGACTAATTTGGAAATTGCAAAACGTCAATTTAACCGTATAGAGCAACTTCAAACAGAAGGTTTAAAAGCTGTAAAAGATGTTGAAGAGAAACGATTAAAATTACAAGAAACCGAAGCTAAACTTATTTCACAAGAAAATAAACTTCTGGCTAGCATTAACGAAGTTATAAATGCTGAAGTTGAAATTTCAAGAATAGGCGCTTCATATGCCGATAAAATATCAAAAGCACAAAGTGATATGTTTACAGCGCAATCTAGTCAATATGATGCTGAAGCTCAAGTAAGTAAATTAGAAAATAACTATACAAATTATAAAATTAGGAATGGTTTACTTTTTGTTACAGCGCCACAAAATGGGTTTATTAATAAAGCTCTTGTAGGTGGCATTGGAGAAGCCTTTAAAGAAGGCCAAGAATTAGTAAGCATTATGCCTGAGTATTATGATTTAGCCATTGACACCTATGTAAAGCCTATTGATTTGCCATTGATTCATCTCAATGAAAAAGTTCGCGTACAGTTTGATGGTTGGCCAGCCATAGTATTTAGTGGTTGGCCAAATGTGTCTTACGGAACTTATGGTGCAAAAGTAGTTGCTATTGAAAATTTTATTAGTGATAATGGTAAGTATCGCATTTTATTAGCTCCAGATAAAGATGATCAACCTTGGCCTAAAGCAATTCGTGTTGGTTCTGGAGCTAAAACAATAGCACTTTTAGAAGATGTGCCTATTTGGTTTGAACTTTGGAGACAAATAAATAGCTTCCCTCCTAACTACTACGAACCAAATAAAACTGATAATAAAAAAGATAAAAAGTCATGATAAAAACAAACATATTCAAACTTTTATTTTTAATAAGTACTATCAGTTTTTCACAAGAAAACTCTTCAAGTGTTATGTCTATACATGAATATTTAGGGTATGTTAAAGCCTTTCATCCTATAGTGAAACAGGCTAATTTAACAATTAATGAAAGTGAGGCAAAACTATTAAAAGAACGCGGTGCCTTCGACCCTAAAATTGAAATAGACCGTGTTCAAAAAAACTTTAAAAATACAGAGTATTATGATAAGCTTAGTGCTACGTTTAAAATTCCAACGTGGTATGGCATTGAATTCAAAGGTAATTATGAGCAAAATGATGGGTATTATTTAAATCCTGAAGCAACGGTTCCTGTTGATGGATTATACAGCGTTGGTGTATCAGTATCTGTAGCTCAAAATTTACTTATCAATAAAAGAATGGCGATGCTTAAACAAGCAAAATATTATGTGCAGCAAGCCAAAGCAGACAGAACTTTATTGGTTAACGATATTTTATTTAATGCTACCACAACGTACTTTAATTGGTTAAAAGCCTACAGAGAAAAACAAGTTTTTGAGGATTTTTTAGAAAATGCCGATATGCGTTTTAAAGGCATAAAAAAAAGTTATGAATTTGGTGAAAATCCTGCAATAGACACACTTGAAGCAAGAATAACCTTAAACACTCGAAAACTTGAATTAGAAAAAGCCAGAATAAAATACATTAAGTCTTCTTTAGAGTTGTCTAATTTTTTATGGTTAAATGATAATACACCAATTGAAGTTAGAGAAAACATTTTTCCAGACACCAATACTATGACTAATTTTGATTTGTATTATAAACCATTAGCATCAAACTTTGAGACTTTTGATTTTGAAAATCATCCAAAACTTCAATCTTTAGATTTTAAATTTAAAAGCTTAGAAATTGAAAAACGTTTAAAATTAAATCAGTTATTACCTAAAATAGATTTACAATATAATTTTCTATCACAAACTCCAGAAATTGCAAGTTCATTTAATGTTTCAGCTTATAAAAGTGGTTTTAATGTTAGTATTCCCTTGTTTTTAAGAAAAGAACGTGGCGATTTAAATTTAGCTAAAATTAAACTTCAAAATACCGCATTTGAGATACAATCAACCAAGGTTACATTAAAAAACAAAATTGATGGCATTTATCAAGAGTTAGAATCTTATAAATCACAAAACAACTTTACCAATGTAATTGTAAGTGATTATGAAACATTATTAGTAGCCGAAGAGCGGAAGTTTTTTTTAGGTGAAAGTTCTTTATTTTTAGTGAATTCAAGAGAATCAAAATTAATAGACTCTAAATTAAAGGCCATTTCTATTGAAAACAATTATTTAGTTTCAAAAGCAACCTTATTAAATACCTTGTCTGTAAACATTATAGAATAAAAAAAGGGGTTATTTTTTAATATAACCCCTTAAAAAATTAGTGCTATTAATTAATTTTTTGAAAGTTCATTTATTTCAACCGTTGGACTTAACAACTTCTCAGTTTTTTCAATAATTTTTGAATCTAACGAGATGGTTTTACTAAGCTTAATTGTTTTTGAGTCGCTAGCAACTAAAAATGCATAATTTCCAGCATCTAGTTTCCATGAATTTGAAGCGGTATCATAATATCCTAAGTTGTTAATAGTCGTTTTAAATACAACTTTTTGAGACTCGCCAGCGTTTAATAATTGTGTTTTTGCAAAACCTTTTAATTCTTTTTCAGGTTTTTCTATAGTTCCTAAAGGACTTTTTACATATAATTGAACGATTTCTTTACCTGCAGATTTTCCAGTATTTTTAATGGTACATTCAACATGTATATCGTCTCCTTCTTGGGTTAAAATCAAATCAGTGTATTCAAAATTGGTGTATGATAAACCAAAACCAAATGGATATGAACTTTCAACATGAAAGGCATCAAAATAACGGTAACCAATATAAATGCCTTCTTCATAAATTTCTTCTGAAGGAACTCCCATAAGCGGATTAGTTGGTCCAGGAGCATTTGGGTCTATAACTTTACCAGGAAAATTTTTTGATGAAGGAATATCTGATAAAGCTATTGGAAAAGTTACAGGTAATTTTCCTGAAGGATTTACGTTTCCTGAAATAACATCAGCTATGGCATTTCCACTTTCTTGTCCAGATTGCCAAGGTAATAAAATTGCATCAACAGCATTTTTCCAACTTTGAGTTTCAATAACACCACCAATATTTAAAATAATGACGAATTTTTTTCCTTTAGAATGAAAAGCAGAACTAATAGTATTGATTAAAGTTACTTCATTTGAAGTTAGGTTAAAGTCTCCATCTAATCCTCTATCTTGAAATTCGCCAGAGGTTCTTCCTAAGGTTAAAATTGCAATATCATTAGTGTCGGCAATGTGTTGTAAAGTATCATTTGACCATAATTTCTCAGACACTAAAATATCTTTTTCAAAAAACATTTTTTTAGGAGGAATTTTAGCTTTTTCTTCTGTGATAAACGCTTTATAATCTGCATTTAATTTTTCATCAATAGTAAACCCAGCATTTTTTAAACCTTCAGTTACAGAAACCATATAGGCTTTATTAACATCTCCGCTTCCTGTTCCACCAGCAATAGTTTCTAATGACGTAACACCAAATAATGCGATTTTAGCGTCTTTTTTAATAGGTAACGCCTCATTGTTTTTTAATAAAATAATGCCTTCTGTAGCGGCATTTCTTGACACAATTTTATTGGCCTCTAAATCTGGTTTCCCAGTTGGTTGGTATTTATTAAATGAATACGTTTTAAAATATTGACTTAACGTATACTTGATATTTCTATCTAAAATAGATTCATTTAAAGTTCCGTTTTTAACAGCCATTAAAATGCTTTCAGCTTGTTTATTAGTTCCAGGCATCAATACATCATTACCAGCTTTCATTTGGGCAACTGCATCTTTTCCGCCAAACCAATCAGTCATTACAAAACCTTCAAAACCCCATTCATCTCTTAGTATTTTTGTTAATAGATCTTCACTTTCAGAAGTATAAGTACCATTAACTTTATTATAAGAAGACATGACAGACCATGGCTGACTTTCTTTTACGGCTATTTCAAAACCTTTAAGATAAATTTCTCTTAAAGCACGTTCACTTACAATAGTATTGACTTCAGTTCTATTTGTTTCAGAATTATTTGCAACAAAATGTTTAATGGTTGCTCCTACTCCTTGAGATTGAATTCCGTTTACAAATCCAGCAGTAATTTTTCCAGCTAGTACAGGATCTTCAGAATAATATTCAAAATTTCTTCCTCCTAAAGGATTACGTTGAATATTTAATGCTGGTCCTAATAAAAAGTCAACACCATAATCTTTAGCCTCTCTTCCAAAAGCTTCACCAACTTCTTTAGCTAATTCTACATTCCATGATGAAGAAATGCTTGTTCCTATAGGAAATGCTGTGCCATAAAATGTTTGGTTAGGATATTCTTTTCTTTTTGGGCTAATGCGGATTCCTGCTGGTCCATCGGCAAGTACCACTGCAGGAAAATCAAACCTTTTATTCGTGTAACTTGTTCCTGCTGCACCTGGTATTTTGTCTTGTGTAGAGCCAATAACAGACTGTGGAGCATTACTTTTTTCAGAAAATCCTGGAATGTTCATTCCTGTACCAACAGTTAGATAGACTTTTTCTTCCAGTGAAAGTTTATCTATAATTTGATTGATTTTTTCATCTGTATTTGTTTGTGCATTTATTTGAGAAACAAATACAACAAATAGCATTAAAATAGCATGTTTCATTGTTTGAATTTTTTAGTTTATCAAATTTCAACATTTACTTATAGATTACATTTGACATATATCAAAAAAAGAATCCTAATAGAAAATACATTTTCTGTTAGGATTCTTTTAAAGCTTAATTTGATTAAAATTTTATTTTGTAACCAGTTTTTTTAAACCTTCATGACTTATCACAATAGCTTCTAAAGGTTTCATACCATCAAAAGTCATATCTTGTTCAACCATATAATATAGCATTCCTGAAAGTTCTCTTTTTTCAAAAATTCTATTAAAATCTATAGTTCCATTTCCAACAGGAGCAAATCTACCTTGCTCATCCATATCTTTAACATGCCATAATTTAAAACGCCCCGGATATTTTTCAAAATATGCCACTGGGTCTGCTCCTGCTTTTGTTACCCAATATAAATCCATTTGAAAATTTACATATTCTGGATTTGTATTATTGAGAAAATATTCAATGGGTACAATGCCATTTACATTTGGTTTAAATTCAAAATCATGATTATGATACAGCAATTTTAATCCTGCATCATGACATTTTTTTCCAATAGTGTTTATAATACTTGTAACTAATTCAATATCATCACTCATGCCCATAGTATGAGTTTTCTCGTTATATTTAAAATGTCCCATTGGAGGAATTGGAATTACAAAATACTCAAAACCAGCTGCTTTAGCATCGGCTATCATGGCATCTGCATTATCTAAAGTTACTGTTGATTGGTGTGTGCTTATTGGAAATAAGCCTAATTCATTTAAATAGTTTTTAAAATCGGTAGGAGTCATACCATAATAGGTTCCGTTATTATATCCTGCTGCTTCAATATATTGATAACCAGCATCTGATACTTTTTTAAGTACTTCTTTTGGATTTTCTGCCATATCTGTTCTAACCGTATATAAAGCTAGACCACCAAACTTGTCTTGTGCAAGAATTAGTTGTCCAACCAATAAAAATACTAGTGATAATTTTTTAAAATGTACTTTCATAATTTAGTTTGTTTGTTTTGGTATTAAATGAATGATTGTTTGAATATAATGATTTTTTAATTTGAGTACATCTAACAAAGATTCTATTTTTTTAGATTTGAATTTGATAATTATAAAAAAATATTAAATCTTAGAGCGAATTCTACTCAAAGTTTCTTGAGTTATTCCAAGAAATGATGCAATATGTTGCAATGGTACTCTATTAAGTATTTTTGGTTGACGTTTTATTAAGTTATCATAACGTTGTTTTGCGGTTTCAAATTGAATAGATTCCATTCTTTTTTGTGATAAAACTAACGAATTTGAAATCCATTCTATCATCAAATTGGCTACTTCAATATTCTTTTTTCTGAGCGTATCTAACCCTTCTTTTGAAAGCATGATAATTTCAGAATCTTCTAAAGCTTCAATGACTAAATTACTTGGGCTTCCTTCAAAAAAACTTGCTATTGAAAAAAAGAAATGTTGATCATCGGTCAACCATTCTGTTACATTTTTACCATTTTTATAATAAAAAATGCGAATTAACCCTTTTTTTACGTAATAAATATGCTTGCAAACATCACCATGCTTCAAAATAAAACCTTCCTTTTCAACTTTTTTTACAGATATGTAATCTTGCAATTGAGTTTTAGTTAAGTCGCTTAATGGACTGTAATTACTCAATTTATTTAGATATTCTGATAACATTATTTTACTGCTTTTAACAAATATAGGTACTTAACTTTATTTTTTTGATGATTTTTTAAATAGTTAAAAAAAATTACTTACATTTGTTAACCATTTGGTTAAACTAAATAGTTAATATGACAAATACTACTGAAAATACTGAATCCACCATATTAAAGGCAGCAAAAACAGTGTTTCTTAAAAAAGGAATGGATGGTGCTAGAATGCAAGAAATAGCCGATGAAGCAGGAATAAACAAAGCCCTTTTGCATTACTATTTTAGAAGTAAACAACAGCTTTTTGAAGCCGTATTTTTAAATGCTTTTTCTCTATTGGCTCCACAACTCAATTACATTTTAAATGATGATTCTTCTGTACAAGATAAAATTATCAAGTTTACTCATAACTACATCACTTTTATAAGCCAACATCCATATTTGCCAAATTTTGTGATTCAAGAAATTAATAGAAATCCAGACTTTGCCATTCAAATTAAAGAAAGACCACAGTTTCCAGATATAAAAAAGTTTAAAATACAAGTAGATTTAGAAGTAAAAGCAGGGGTTTTAAAGCCCATTAAAGCAGAACAATTGTTTATCAATATTATGTCTTTAAGCATTTTTCCTTTTATTGGTAAACCTCTTTTAAAAGCTTTTTTAAATACCGATGAAAACACCTTCAGTAATATTATAGAAGAAAGAAAAACGGTCGTGGCCATTTTTATCATGAATTCAATTAAAGCCTAATGTTATGAAAAAATCGGGAATCTATGCGTTACTATTTATAACTTCTGCTGTCTTTGCTCAAGAGCCACTTTCACTCAATCAATGTTACCAATTGCTAGATAAAAACTATCCTATGGTGAAGCAAAACGAACTATTTGAAAAACAAAGTAGTATTGATTCTGAGATTATAACCAATAAAACCTTACCTCAATTAAACTTGGAAGCTCAAGCAACCTATCAATCTGAGGTTACACAAGTTCCCATACCAAATATAGGCATTGACCCACTAAACAAAGACCAATACAGAGCCATAGCCACTTTAAATCAGCTTATTTATAACGATGGGTTCATAAATGCTTCATTAGAAGCTAAATCAGCCCATTTAAAAACTCAAAAAAAGCAAATCGAAGTCAATTTGTATGCATTAAAAAAGCAAGTAAATCAGCTATATTTCTCTATTTTATTGTTACAAGAAAAAAAGGCCTTGTTAAATGCGAAAAATGTTCAATTAAATTCAAGAATTAGTGAAGTAAAATCCGGTATTGAGTATGGTGTTATTTTACCAGCCTCAGATAAAGTTCTTGAAGCGGAATTAATAAAAATCCAACAGCAATTTGACGAGATTGATTTTAATAAAAAAAGTATGCTCAATACCCTTTCATCTTTTATTGGATTTGATTTAAATGATGCTATTATTCTTGAAAATCCTCAACTCGAGGTTGCTATTTCTAATCAAATAAATCGTCCTGAAATTGATTTATTCAATCTTAAAAAGGAAGAAATTCAAGCCAATGAACAGTTACTATCCAAACAAAAAGCACCAAAACTTTTTGGGTTTGCGACTGGCGGTTATGGAAATCCAGGACTAAACATGTTAGATAATTCATTTACAGGATTTTACACGGTTGGATTAAAGCTTAACTGGAATGTTTTTGATTGGAATTCTAACAAAAAAGAGCGACAATCATTATCCATTAATAAGGATATTATTGAAAATGAAACCGAAATTTTTAATCTGAATACCAATATGGAGTTAAGACAACAAGAATTAGAAATGAAAAAGATTGAAACCTTTATTGCTTCAGACAGTAACATTATAGCTTTACGAAAAGAAGTGTTACAATCGGCAGAATCTCAATTAAAAAATGGGGTGATTACTTCTTCAGCCTATATAACTGAATTAACCCATTTATTTGAAGATGAAAACAATTTAAAAACACATATCATTCAATTATTATTAGTAAAAGCAAATTACAACATAAATAAAGGGCAATAAACATGATAACAATTAAACACTTAGCAATCTCAGGAATTGTTGCAACTACCCTACTTTCCTGTGGAAATGGGAATGATAAAGCAGACGGATACGGAAATTTTGAAGTTACAGAAACAACCATTTCAGCTGAAAATAATGGAAAATTAATGCAGTTTGATGTTAATGAAGGTGATCAATTGGAGAAAGACCAATTAATCGGGTATATCGATACAATTCCGTTAGACTTAAAACGCAAGCAATTAGAAGTTTCTAAAGCTTTGATTAGTTCAAAATCTAAAGGTGTTCTCTCTCAAATTAATGTGTTAAACGCTCAATTAAAAACAGTAAGTACTAATAAAACACGCGCTGAAAACCTATTAAAAGATAATGCAGGAACGCAAAAACAATTGGATGATGTTACTGGAGAAATGAATGTTATTAAAAGTCAAATAAGAAGTGTGGAAATTCAAAATGCGCCTGTTGTCAATGAACTTAAAAGTATTGATATTCAGTTACAACAAATGGATGACCAAATCCAAAAAAGTAAAATAATTAATCCAATTAAAGGAACGGTTTTAACCAAATACGCTGAACCTAACGAGATTGTCTCTTTTGGAAAACCACTCTACAAAATCGCCAATTTAGGCATCATGCAATTGCGGGTTTATATAAGCGAAACGCAATTAGCAGCCATTAAAATAGGTCAAGAAGTTACTGTAAAAATCGATGATGCAGACACTATGAAAACCTATAAAGGCACCATTAGTTGGATTGCTTCGGAAGCCGAATTTACACCGAAAATAATTCAAACCAAGGAAGAACGTGTGGCTTTAGTTTATGCTACGAAAATCGATGTAACCAATGATGGAAGTTTAAAAATAGGAATGCCCGCTGAATTATGGATTAATCCTTAATTAAATAAAATTTATATAATAATTTAAATAAACAAATATTATGGAAAAACATGTTTATAACGTCGACATAGCCTGGAAACAAGACCGAAAAGGCATTATGTGCTCACCAGAATTAAAAAAAGACGCCACCAATGAAATGAACTGCATAGAGGTTGCAACGCCTCCAGAATTTGATAAAGGAATGCCTAATATTTGGTCGCCAGAACATTTATTTACTGCTGCGGTAAGCAGTTGTTTAATGACCACTTTTTTGGCAATTTCTGAATATTCTAAGTTTGAATTTATTAGTTTTAAATGCCACTCGAAAGGAATTTTGGATAAAGTTGACGGAAAGTTTGTCATGACTGAAGTACAATTGTTTCCAGAGGTATTTATATCCGATGAAAATCAACGAGAGCGTGCTTTAAAAATTCTTGAGAAATCTGAAAAGGCTTGTTTAATATCCAATTCAATCACTTCAAAAATTACCATGGAATCAACCATTACGGTCCAAAATTAAGATTTTGTGAGCATTTCGGTAACTCATATTAGCAAATCCTATAAAAAAGTAAAAGCCCTACAAGACATTTCTTTTGAGGTAAAACCGGGCGAGCTTTTTGGACTCATTGGTCCTGATGGCGCTGGTAAAACCACTTTGTTTAGAATTTTAACCACACTTTTAATAGCCAATGAAGGTTCGGCTACCGTTGCGGGTTTCGATGTGGTTGCAGATTATAAAAAAATTAGAAGCAGTGTTGGTTATATGCCCGGAAAATTCTCATTGTATCAAGATTTAACAGTTGAAGAAAACCTGAATTTTTTCGCCACTATTTTTGGGACAACGATTGAAGAAAACTACGATTTAATAAAAGATATATTCGTTCAGATTGAACCTTTTAAAAATCGTAGAGCAGGAAAACTGTCTGGTGGAATGAAACAAAAATTGGCCTTATGCTGTGCATTAATCCATAAGCCTAAAGTGCTGTTTTTAGATGAACCAACTACAGGAGTAGATCCAGTGTCGAGAAAAGAATTTTGGGACATGCTAAAACGTCTGCAACAAAAAGACATCACCATTTTAGTATCGACGCCTTATATGGACGAAGCAGCGCTTTGTGACCGAATTGCACTTATTCAACATGGAAAAATTCTGGAGATTGATACACCTCAATCTATTGTAAAACATTATCCAAAACAAATTTATAATGTACGCGCCAATAATATGTATCAGCTCATTACTAGTTTAAATGACTATGAACACCATCATAGCGTGTATCCGTTTGGAGAATATGTGCATTACACAGATAATAGGACAGATTTTAATCCGAAAGATTTAATACAGTATTTAGAATCAAATAATCTATCGGAGGTAGAAATTGCTAAAACAGTAGCTACTATTGAAGATACTTTTATGGAATTAGCAAAATAATGAACAACAACAAAGTCATACAAGTAGAAGGATTAACCAAAATGTTTGGATATTTTACGGCTGTAAATGCCATAACTTTTGATGTGGAAAAGGGTGAGATCTTTGGTTTTTTAGGAGCCAATGGCGCAGGTAAAACCACAGCTATGAAAATGTTGATTGGAATTTCTAACCCCAACTCGGGAAAAGCCAAAGTTGCAGGTTTTGATGTATTTACACATGCCGAAGATATCAAGAAGAACATTGGTTATATGAGTCAGAAATTTGCATTGTACGACGATTTAACGGTTAAAGAAAACATTACGTTTTTTGGGGGTATTTATGGATTATCGAGAAAACGAATCAAAGAAAAATCAGCAGTTTTAATTGAAGAATTAGAATTAGAGAAAGTCGCGAATAAACTAGTAGGTTCCTTACCATTAGGCTGGAAGCAAAAACTATCCTTTTCAGTGTCTTTGCTTCACGATCCTAAAATTGTGTTTTTAGATGAACCAACAGGAGGCGTTGACCCCATTACCAGACGCCAGTTTTGGGAAATGATATACAAAGCAGCCGACCAAGGGACAACGGTTTTTGTAACTACGCATTATATGGATGAAGCCGAGTATTGTGATCGAGTCTCTATCATGGTGAACGGTAAAATAGAAGCTTTAGATACACCAAAAAAACTGAAAGAACAGTTTAAAGCTGAAACTATGAACGATGTGTTTTTAAAATTAGCGAGAGGATGAAACGTTTTATAGGCTTTATTAAAAAGGAATTCTACCATATATTTAGAGATAGACGCTCGCTGTTTATACTCTTCGGAATGCCCATTGCACAAATTTTATTGTTTGGTTTTGCTATTACTAATGAAATCAATAATGTGGACATAGCTATTTTAGATCATTCCAAAGATGCCACTACCAAAGAAATCATCAACAAAATTGCTTCATCAAAATATTTCAGTATCAAACAAATGGTGAATCGTGAAGCAGATATCGCTTCAGTTTTTAAAAAAGGACAAGTAAAAGCAGTTCTAAATTTTGAAAAAGATTTCAGTAAAAATCTAATAAAAGAACATAAAGCAACAATTCAAATTATAACAGATGCAACAGACCCAAATACAGCAAATACTATAAGCAATTATGTAAATGCCATTCTTCAGAAATATCAAAAAGAATTAAACAAAGACATTACTATGGTCTATCAAATAGTGCCTGAAACACGTATGGTTTACAATCCAGAATTAAAAAGCGTTTATATGTTTGTTCCAGGTGTGATGACAATTATTCTAATGTTGGTTTCTGCCATGATGACATCCATTTCTATAACCAGAGAGAAGGAATTAGGTACTATGGAAATTCTCTTGGTATCGCCACTAAAACCCATTCAGGTCATTATAGGAAAAGTGTTTCCATATATTTTTCTATCCATCATAAACGCAGTAATTATAGTTATGTTGAGCATATTTATCTTTAAAATGCCAGTTCAAGGAAGTCTGTTTTTACTAGGTTTGGAAAGTATCCTTTTTATAATAAGCGCATTGGCTTTAGGCATTTTAATTTCAACCATTTCAGCAACCCAACAAACAGCGATGATGATTTCGTTAATGGGATTAATGCTTCCTGTTATATTATTATCTGGGTTTATTTTTCCTATTTCAAGCATGCCAGTACCACTTCAAGTCATTAGCAATATCATTCCCGCTAAATGGTTTATCATCATCATTAAAGGCATCATGCTCAAAGGCGTTGGTCTTCAATTTATATGGAAAGAGACCTTGATTTTATTAGGAATGACAGTGTTTTTTATGGCATTGAGTGTGAAGAAATATAAAATTAGACTCGAATAATGAAAACCATCCTTTACATCGTACAAAAAGAGTTTAAGCAAATTTTTAGAAATAAAGGAATGCTTCCCATCATTTTTGTTTTGCCCTTATTACAACTCGTTATTTTATCTAATGCAGCCACTTTTGAGGTGAAGCATATTAAATTCGGATATATTGATAAAGATCGTACATCAACATCCAGAGCATTAGTTGAAAAGTTTAATGCTTCAACCTATTTTGACGTGTTAACAAATTTTCCTTCGGAAGCATTAGCGAGTTCGGCGATGCTTAAAGGTGAAGTAGATGTTGTTTTAGAAATACCCCATTATTTTGAACGTGACTTGCAAAAAGAAAAATACAACACTTTAGGAGTTACCATTAATGCCATTGATGGTGCAGCGGCTGGTGTTGAAAATGTATATGTTACCCAGATTGTTCAGCGTTTTAATCAGAACTTGAAAGTAGAATTATTACAAGTTTCAGACCAACAAATACAGCCCATTACTATTGAAACCATTCCATTATTCTGGTATAATGAGACTTTGAACTATAAAACTTTTATGGTTCCCGGTATATTGGTTTTACTGGTAACTATGATTACCCTTTTTCTTTCAGGTATGAATATCGTACGCGAAAAAGAAATTGGCACTTTAGAGCAAATCAACGTGACACCAATAAAAAAAAGCCAGTTTATCATTGGGAAGCTATTTCCATTTTGGGTCATAGGAATGGGCTTGTTAACCGTTGGTTTAATATTAGCAAAGTTAATATTCCATGTTCCAATGCTTGGAAGTTTACCACTCATGTATCTCTACACCTCCATTTATATTTTAGTGATTTTAGGTATTGGTTTATTCATTTCAAATTTTACCGAAACACAACAGCAAGCCATGTTTATAGCTTGGTTTTTCACGGTTATTTTTATTTTAATGAGTGGTTTGTTTACACCCATTGAAAGTATGCCCAAATGGGCTCAACTATTTACAGAGTTTAATCCCATAAAATACTTTGTGGAAGTCATGCGCATGGTCATGCTTAAAGGTTCTGGATTTATGGATATTCTTCCACAACTATTAAAAACATTGACTTATGCTGTTATCATGAATGGTTTGGCAGTGTGGCGTTATCGAAAAACAACGTAATAGACATTATAATTAACGGCACATATAATTTTCGTAGTTCAATAATTGATTAAAACCTTAAAAGAATATTGATAAAAGAAAAGGTATAATCCATTATGTACTTGTTTTACATTTAACATAGAAAGGTATGATTAATTATTTTATACGCTCTTTATAAAGAACATTTAAAAGTAATCCTCCAATTATTAAAGTTATTCCTAAAAGACTCCAAAACGTATAAACTTCTTTTACCCAAAAAAGACCAATAATAAGTGTAAAAACAACTTCTATGTATTTTAAAGGCGCCACCTGATTTGTAGGTGCCGATTGGAATGCCTTAGTCATATAAACCTGTCCATAATATCCAAATACTCCTAAACTGAGTAATAAAACAAGTTGAATTCCATTAGGAGTAACCCAATCATTAATAGATAAAACGCCTCCAACAATGGTGGCAATAATCATAAAATAATTTACTACAACAACTGGATGTTCACTTTTCCCAATTTTACTCAAAAGAATATATACAAAACCACTAGATATAGAGGCAATTAAAACTAATAAAAGACCATAAGTACTCACATGTGCATCAAAACCTTTTAAAACAACAACGCCTGAAAATGCCATGATAAAAAACAACCATTGCAACGGTTTAATTTTTTCCTTTAGAAATATTACAGCAAAAATGGCTGCAAAAATTGGGGCGATATAACGTAATGAAACTGCCGTTCCTACAGATAAATATTTGATGGATGCGAAGAAAAATGTCATGGAGGTTACACCTACAACACCTCTTAAAATTAATAACTTTTTATTATTTCCATAAATAGGTATTTTCTTTTTAAGAAGATATCCAAAGGTGAAAAACAAGGAACTTGCCGATCTAAAAAAAACAATTTGTGGAGCATTTATAGTTGATAAATACTTTACAGTAACATTCATACAAGCAAATGCCAACGTACTTATAATCATAAATTTTATGGCATTCTTTATATCCACTATGTCATTTTAAAAATACTAAACAGGTATTTGCTGACTTAAACAATGTAAGGTTCCAAAACCCCATATTAAATCAATGGCGCTGATGCCAATTACTTCTCTATCTGGAAAACATTCAGCAATACAATTTAACGCCAATCTATCATTCTTATCATTAAAAGTCGGGACTAATACGCACTTATTTAAAATAATAAAATTGGCATAACTTGCTGGAATGATTATCCCATCAAATTCCAGTTTTGTTGGCATTGGTAATTCAACAATTTTGGGGGCTTTGCCATTTTCTAAAACCGCCTTTTTTAGTCGATTTAAATTATCTTGTAAGGCGTTATAATTTTTGCTTTTAGTGTCTGATTCTACAACTGTTATAATAGTATCTTCATTCACAAAACGGCACAAATCATCTATATGCCCATGCGTATCGTCACCAATAATACCATCTCCAAGCCAAATGGTATTTGTAACACCTAGATATTCTTTAAAAATAGCTTCATAATCCTCTTTTGCGAAATCTTTATTTCTAACTTGAATGGTTGGATGTAATAAACATTCTTCTGAAGTTAGTAATGTGCCTTTACCGTTTACATCGATAGCACCACCTTCAAGAACTACTGGCTTGCCTTTATAAAAAACCTGAGTTGACGGAACATTTAAATGATTTGCTACTTTTTCTGGCACATGTTTATCTAACTGATAATTTTTATACTTTGCCCAACCATTAAAATTGAAGTTTAAAGCTTCACGTTTTGAACCGTTTTTGACAATGATTGGTCCAGAATCACGCATCCAGCTTCTATTGGTTTTATGAATGATATAAGAAACATTTGAAACATTTACATGAGCTATGTTAAGCATATCATGAACTTTTGATTTTAATTTTTCATCTGCAACTACTAAAAAAACACTTTCAACAAACGCCACTTTTTTAATGAATTCAACAAAAGCCCATTGAATGGCTCCATATTTTCCTGGCCAATCATTACCATTATGAGGAAAACAAAGTAAAAGACCTTGTTGTTTTTCCCATTCTGCAGGATACCGTCTCATGAGTCTATAGCGCGTTTAGTGATATCTCCAAACGCATCAATACGTCTGTCTCTAAAAAATGGCCAATTTTGACGTACATTTTCTTGTAAATCTAAATCTACTTCAGCAATGAGTATTTCTTCTTTATCATGTGATGCTTGCGCTAAAATTTCGCCTTGAGGACCAGCAATAAAAGATGCTCCCCAAAACTGAATACCGTCTGTATTTGGTAAATATTTTTCTAAACCAATTCTGTTAGCAGCTGCAACATATATTCCATTTGCAACAGCATGCCCTTTCATCACATTCATCCAGGCACCATATTGATTGTCTCCGTATTGTTCTTTTTCTTTTGGATGCCATCCAATTGCTGTTGGATAAAATAAAACTTCTGCACCTTTCAATGCAGTTAGTCTGGCAGCTTCCGGATACCATTGATCCCAGCAAATAAGGACTCCAACATTCCCTTTTTTAGTAGCATTTGATTTAAAACCTAAGTCACCTGGTGTAAAATAAAATTTTTCATAAAAATGAGGATCATCTGGAATATGCATTTTGCGGTATAAGCCAGCTTCAGAGCCATCGGTATCTAAAATATAGGCGCTATTGTGATATATTCCTGCCATACGTTTTTCAAAAAAAGGAACGATAATAACAACCCCTAATTCTTTAGCTAAAGCGCTAAAGGCATCAAATGATGTACTGTAAAGTGGTTCTGCTAATGCAAAATTATCGGTGTCTTCACTCTGACAAAAGTAATGACTACTATAAAGTTCAGGTAATGAAATAACTTCTGCTCCTTTTTTAGCAGCATCTTTAACCCAACTCAAACATTTTTTTAAATTGTTTTCAGGCTTATCATTTAAGTTAAGCTGAATAACAGCAATTTTATAGGTTCTTTTTCCCATGTGTTAAGATTAAGAATACAAAAATAGGTATTTAGATTAGAATAGAAACTTTGAAATTAAAATTCAGAGATTTTACCAATCAATAGGTCTATAATCTTTCAAGAATTTACCACACCAATGTTTACCAGTATTAATACCATCAAAAAGTGGATCCATAACTCGGGCTGCGCCATCAACAATATCTAGTGGTGGTTGAAAATCATGCACTTCAGCTTTATGTTTTGCTAAATCTACCGGATCTTCGTCGGTTACCCAACCAGTATCTACAGCATTGATATAGATTCCATATTTTGATAAATCATCGGAAGCCGTATGGGTTAACATATTTAAAGCTGCTTTTGCCATATTGGTGTGTGGATGCCTAGAAGCTTTGAAAAAGCGATGAAATTTTCCTTCCATAGCCGTTACGTTAATAATATGTTTTTGGCCTGTATTGTCTTTCTTCATAATTTCTGAAAGACGATTGCACAACACAAAAGGAGCCACAGAATTTACTAATTGCACTTCAATCATTTCGGTAGTTTCAATTTCACCAAGTTTTAATCGCCAACTATTTGTTTTACGCAAATCAACCTGTTGTAAATCAGCATCTAATTGTCCTTCCGGAAAAACCTCTTTAGACACTAAAGTATTATCAAAACTATATGGTATTTGAGATAATTTAGCCGATGCTCTTAACCCTATTCCAGGTTCTGGTCCATGCCAAGTTACAGGCATATTTTGGTTTGTAGACGCTGTTGATGTTAATGCTTTTAATTCTTGCAAACAATGATTATGGTCTGAAAGTAAATCTTTAGCAAATTTTGGTAAAGATTCTATAGGTTGTTCTTCATTCTGCATTAAATGCGCATAAAAACCAGCAGGTCTTCTCACTGTTTGAGCTGCATTATTAATAAGAATATCTAAACGGTCATATTTTTGTTCAATAAAATTACAGAAGATTTCAACGCTTGGTATATGCCTTAAATCTAATCCATGAATTTTCAATCTGTGTCCCCATTCTGTAAAATCGGCTTCTTTTGAAAAACGCAAAGCAGAATCTACAGGAAAACGCGTTGTGGCAACTACAGTTGCTCCTGCACGTAAACACATTAAAGTAATGTGGTATCCAATTTTTAATCGAGAACCTGTAATAACTGCTACTTGACCTCTTAAATCGGCTGTTTGAAAACGCTTTGCATAGTTAAAATCTCCACAATCTGCACACATAGTATCATAAAAATGGTGCAATTTTGTAAACTCGGCTTTACAGACATAACAGTTTCTAGGTGTTTGTAATTCTAATGTTTCTTTATTGGTTAATTCTGCTGCCGATAATAATTTTGGTGCCTGAAATATGATAGATTCTCTAGCACTTCTTATTCCAGTTTCTTTTCTTGCTGTTCTGTCTTTCGCTGCTTGCTTTCTACGTTCGGCTTTTTTTGCGTCTTTTTTCCATTTCTCAAATTCCTGCTTATTAGGACGTGATAATTGTCCGGAAGCTTTAATTAAAGCTATTCGTTTTTCTTCAGGGATTTCAAAAATTTGATTAGAATTAGAAACTAAACGTTCTAAAATATCAATGCATTTATTGATTTCTTCAGAAGAAATTTCAGATTCCGACTTCATATTCTCATTAATCATAACAAAACATTATAGATATAAAAAAGTGCAAAATTAGTTTAATTTCTATCTAAAAAGCAAACTATCTTAAAGTTCTAAAATTTTTCTTTGAATTAATAAAATAAACACCTGTTAATAATATGGCTGCTGCTAAAATAGATTGTCCAGTAATTTTTTCATCTAAAACATACCAGCCTAAAAGCAAAGCTATCACTGGGTTTACATAGGCTGATGTTGAAACTTTTTCGGTAGAAACTACTTTAAGTAAATAATTGAAAGAGGTAAAAGCAACAATACTGCCAAATAAAATTAAAAGAATCATGGATAATTTAACAGAAGGATTCCACAACATAGGAGATAACCATTCTTCACCAATAATAAAACTCGCCATAAAAAGTAATATGCCACCTGAAATCATTTGATAACCTGTGTTTATGAAGAAATTTGAAGGTAGCTCTGCTTTTGCAACAAAAAGGCTACCAAAACTCCAACTGATTACGCAAGTAAAAATCATGATGATTCCTATAACGCTGTTTTCTTGGTAAACCAACTGTTTTTGGCTCACCAATAAATACATACCTATAATTCCTAAAATAATTCCAATAATTGATGACGTTTTTATTTTTTTTCCATCAATCATTCGCATCATAATTAATACCATTAATGGTTGAACTGATGCTTCTAAAGCTCCAAAACCACTATCAACAAACTTAAGAGCCCAAACAAAGACACCATTCCCATAAGCTAAAAACAAAAAGCCTGCTATGATACTATTAATAAGTTGCTTTTTATTTATTGCTAAACTTAACTTCATTGCCTTTGCAATTCCAAAAATTAATAACCCAGCGGTTATAAAGCGAATAGATGCTAAAAAAAGTGGAGAAATTTGAGTGACTGCTATTTTGTTTAATAAATAGGTTGAACCCCAAATAACATAAATAGCAAAAAAAGCCAGAATAATAAGTATTGTTTTACGAGGTAAATTCATGTAATCTGTTTGTATAAATTAAACCTCGTTAAAATTTCTGTAACAATTTGAGAGTCTGTTGATTAAATATTTAAAAAATATTTAAATCTTTTTAACACGAACGGCATTCATACCTTTTTGCCCACGTTCAAGCTCATAGGTAACTTTGTCGTTTTCTTGAATAGCATCAATTAAACCACTTATATGAACAAAATATTTTTCTTGTGAAGTTGAATCAATAATGAATCCGAAGCCTTTAGATTTATCAAAAAATGAAACTTTTCCTTGCTTTTCTGCAACAACTTCTTCTTCTCTATGTTCTTTTTTTGGAATACCAATTTCTATACTTTCTGCTTCTACTTTTATTTTCATAGAAGGATCTGGTGGCGTATCAGTCAAATTACCATTATAATCTACATAAGCAAATTGAATTCCTTGTGGGTTTTCTTTAGATTCCGCTTTTCTAGCATCTTTTTTCTTTTGCTTATCTTCACGCTTCTTTAAGCGTTTTTTTTCTTTTTCAATTTTGTTAAATGTGACTTGAGATTTTGCCATTACTACTTATTTCCTGTTTTTAAGTTATTATATAATTGCAGTGAATTTAATTTTTATTTAAATCTTGAACAAGAAAATTTAAGAATTGAAAAAAATATAAAAATTGCCTTAACATGCTAATTTGCTGTAAAGATAATTAATTTTTAAGTAAGAAAAAATTAGTAATAAAAATTTAAATTGAAGTTAAAAATTAATCTTTTGGGGCAAATCCATTTATAGATTCAAAAACTTCATCAAAATTAGTTCTTATGTAAGCATTTAGTTTTTTTCGGTATTCACCTTTTAACCATTCAACAAAGTTAAAGGTGCTTTTACTGATACATTTTGTGTAGCGATTTATTCTGAAATCAATATCTTCACCCAGCATTTTTGCTAATCCTAATGCATCATAAACATCTTCACTGTTTTCAATACAAATTTTAGCATGTTGCTCTATGGAGCGTTCTAAAACTACTTTTGATGATTCGCCATTTCTTATAGAAGCCACATAGGTTTCATGCACATTAAAAGAAACATCTTTTGATTTTGCAAATTCATCTCTTAATGCTTTGGGCATTTCATACCTAAAATTACTTTCAAGTTCTTCATCACCTAATAAAGAATCTAGATAATAATTAGGAGATTTAAAAATACGTTGCCAGTCTAAACTATCACCCCAAGGACCAAAACGATAAAAATTATTACCTAAATCTATAACATCAAAAGTTTTTTTATTTTTTAAAATACGTGAACCACGACCAATCATTTGATAATATAGGGTTAATGACTTGGTTGCTCTGTTTAAAATAATGCTTTCAACGGTTGGCTCATCAAAACCAGTTGTTAAAATACTAACTGATGTTAAAATGGCATCAGGTGTTTTTTTAAACCATCTTAAAATTAAAGCGCGTTCTTTTTTTGTATTGGTATTATCTAAATGCGCAATGGGATAACCAGCTGCTCTAAAAGTATCATACACATGTAAAGATGTATTAATACCATTATTAAAAATAAGTGTTTTTTTGCCTTTAGAACGTTCTTCATATGCGTTTAACAACTTAGTAAGCATATCATTATCAGTATATAAATCTTCAGAAGATTTAACTGTATAATCACCATTGGCGCCAACAACTAAAGATGTTAAACCAACATTATAAGTAAACATTTCAGCACGTGCTAAAAACCCATTTTGTATGAGTGATTCAATGGTTTCTCCAACAATTAATTCATCGTAATTGTCGGTCATTGGCAATTCAATACTAGAACTTAATGGCGTTGCTGTTACACCTAAAACAAAAGATTTACTAAAAAATTTAAAGAGTTTGGTGAATGAATTATAATGAGCTTCATCAATAATAACTAAACCAATATCAGAAATATCTAATTTATTATCGTTAAGCCTGTTATTTAAAGTTTCAACCATAGCAACAAAACAACTGTATTGGCCTTGATCATCTAATTTTGCCTTGCTGTCAATAACTTTATTGATAACTCCAAATTCAGTAAGAACAGATGATGTTTGCTTGCATAGTTCTATACGATGCGTCATCACCAATACTTTTTTATTGTGATGCTTTAAATATTGCCGAACAATTTCAGAAAAAATAACCGTTTTTCCGCCACCAGTTGGTAATTGATAAAGTAAGTGATAGTCTTCTGGAGCTTCTTCAAATAATTTAAAAATTTGATTGATAGCTCCTTTTTGATAACTGTATAAATCCTTACCAACTTTACGTTCTTCTAATTCTGTTTGTTTTGACATGCTTCAATTTTGACCGCTTGCAAAAATAACACCTTTAAAGGGTTTATAACGAATGATTTTAAATTTTGTGCAGATTATTTTTAAAGTATTAAGAAACTTATACTTAACTATTCTTTAACAATGATAATTGATGCTTTTACATCTTTAGAAAGCGCCCAATAATTGGAAGTTATAATATTTTGTTGGTCGTCAACAACTTTAAAAAAAGCGGTATTTGGGAGTAAATATCCTTCACTTAAAGCCAAAAAATCTATTTTATTAAAGCCTTCTTTTAAATCTAACTTAAACCCATTAACGGCGTTTGTTAAAAAAATTCTAGGATTTATAATTTCGTCATTTACTGAAATATTTATTAAATCTCCATCTTGTTCGCCATAATCACTATACATTACATAAACATATTTTGATTTTGTTTTAAAATCTCCAAAATAAACATCTGTTTTACTACCAACATTACCTAAAAACATCTCGTTTTTAATTTCATCACTTTTTTTGCTCAATCTTTTCTCATATAATTCTCCAGGATTACCAAAGGTTTCACCAAACATTGAAAATTCTTTTTTTGGCACGTTGAAATTTGAATCTGTTTTTGGTACCGATAAGCCACTAAAACTATTGTTTTGATTTGTTTTTGAAGGAAAAGGAATGCTTGTAACTGCTGAGTCTTTTTTACTTTCTATTGCAGGTATAGCAATAGATTTTTTTTGACTATCAATTTGAGCATTGATAGTTAATGACATAAAAAAAAGGAATAGATATATAAAATTAATTCTCATTTGTTATAATCGATTTTCAAAAAAGGAATTTATGTATCAAAGATATTTTTTTATCTAATCAACGTCAATTCTTTGCTAGTTATTTTGCAATCATTTAACAATAATCATTCCTAAAAACCAAAATTTCCAATTTAATTCAAGTATATATCCTACTCTATTTAATATAATTAAGTTAAAACTATGAATTTATTATTATGTTATACATAGTACTGTAACAAATTTAATTTTTAGTCGTCTATAAAGTATAATCAATCAAATAAAAATTAGAAATCATGAGAACATTAGACAGTAATCAATTAACAGAATCCTTTAAAAATTCAAAAAGTTACAACTGGAATTGTAAAAGAAGATTTAGATAATTACTATCAAAAATTAAACATCAATCAAAAAATTAAAAACAGAAAACATGAAAACTTTAAACAGCAATCAATTATCAGGAAGCTTAAGTAACTCAAAAAGTTACAATTGGAATGAAAAAAGACGTTACAAATAAGTAACGTCTTTTAAAAAATCATCAAATCAATTAAATAAAAAAATGAAAACTTATACCAAAATATCAAAACAATTAAACAGGCTAACAAATGAAAATTTATTAGTTAACCGCCGAATAATATCATTCAATAATGCTTTTGAAGCTATTTGGATAGGCACAAAACGATATGCACATTAAGGTGTTTCCTTTAGTACACCATAAACAATAGAAACTTTTTTTCTGCCCCAATGTTTTGCTGCCTTAACATCAATACCCATATAAATATCAATATGGTTTCGCTTTCGCGAATGCATTTTGTCTTTTACAAAATATATTCCTTCTAAACCTTTAATTTTTACAGGTGTATCATGCTTTAATCCTTTTTTAATAAGGTCATTGGACACTGCAATATATTTTAAACCAGGTTTTAAACTATCGCCAAAAGCTGTAATATGAGGATCAGAATCAGTTTGATTCTTTACCGAATTATAAGCAGTGGCAGTAACTTTTATATGATGCCAAGTATATTTTTTTTCAAAATCATCTTTACAACTAAAAAGAATAGTTAAAAAGATACCTATCACACAAACTCTTAAAGCCATCTAATTATATTATTTAGACACAATATAGCGGTTATTTTTAAATTATATGCAAAAAAAAGAGAGTTTAAAACTCTCTTTTTTTATTTAATCTCAATGGATTTAATTGGTTTTTTCTTAGCTTCTTCTCGCTTTGGAAGTGTGATTTTTAAAATACCATTAGTGTATTCTGCCGAAATTTTTTCAGTCTCTACAGATTCAGGAACTACAAATGTTCTTTTAAATGTTGAATAACCAAATTCTCTTCTTGTGTATTCTTGATTTTCTTCATTAATTTCTGACTTTGTTTCAGCTCCAACTGATAAAACATCATTATCAAGGCTTATATTAAAATCTGATTTTTTTAAGCCAGGAACTGCCATTTCTACAACAAATTCATTATCAAGATTAATTAAATTCACTGCTGGTAAAGTAATACCCGTATTAAAGTTTGCTATAAATTCATTGCCAAAGCCTTTACCTAATATGTCATCAAACCAAGATGGTAAACTAGGCAATCTATTAAAATTTGGATCAATAGTTTTTTTATTACCATTTTTAATCGTTGGAATTAAAGTACTCATAATTAAATAATTTAAAGGTTAAACAATTAATTTTCTAATCACTTAACAAATTAAATACCAACCGAAAAAATCTGAAAAAATTTCAGATAGAACTGACATTTTTTCATACTAGCAATCTAGTTATTAGTTGTTTACCTAAAATTCCAACAACTGTTTAAGAGCTAACTCAAACCTATTTTTAGGTAAATACTGTTCTTCTAACTGTTTAATAAAAGGAATAGGAGTTTCTATACTTGCCACACGCTTAACGGGAGCATCCAGATATTTAAAACAATGTTCCATAATTAAGGCAGAAATATCACTGGCAATACCACCAAACATAGAATCTTCTTGAAGAATGATGGCTCGACCTGTTTTTTTGACAGAAGCACATATAGCTTCTGTATCCAACGGCTGAAGGGTTCTTAAATCAATTAAATCTGCTTTAATATTTAAGTTATTATCTAACGTTTCTAAAGCCCAATGAACTGCAGCTCCATATGTAATTATAGTTACCTGATTGCCTTCTCTTAAACCCGAAGCCTTTCCAAAAGGTAATGTATAATAATCTGTAGGAACTTCTTGTCTAATACTTCTGTACAATCCTTTATGCTCAAAAAATAAAACAGGATTAGGGTCATTTATGGCAGTTGCTAATAAACCTTTAGCATCATAAGGAAATGCCGGATACACTACTTTTAATCCAGGTGTTTTTGTAAACCACGCTTCATTGGTTTGTGAGTGAAATGGTCCTGCTCCAACACCAGCTCCGCATGGCATTCTTATTACCACATCCGCTTCCTGATTCCATCTGTAATGCGATTTGGCTAAATAATTTACAATAGGATTAAATCCAGAAGATACAAAATCAGCAAACTGCATTTCAACAACACTTTTTATACCTGCAATAGATAGTCCCATAGCTGCTTCAACAATAGCAGATTCACAAATAGGTGTATTTCTAACTCTATTTTTTCCAAATAGTTCAACGAAACCTTCAGTAATTTTAAATGCTCCACCATATTCTGCAATATCCTGACCCATAATAACCAAGTCATGATGCAATTCCATACTCTGTTTTAAACCTTCAGAAATGGCATCTATAAAACGAATTTCTTTTTTATCTGAATTCTCTTTAACTTCTTGATATTGAAATACTTTATAAACATCATTTAATTCAATAGTTTCATTAGGAATTATAACTTCTTCATCAAAAGCAAGTTTTAAATGTTCGTTAATTTCATTTACAATAGAATCTTTTATTGATTTTTCTGTGTTAGAATCTAAAATTCCCTGATTTAACAAGAAAGTCTCATAATTTGAAACAGGATCTTTTAAAGCCCAGGTATACATAAGTTCTTGAGGTACATATTTAGTGCCACTTGCTTCTTCATGCCCACGCATTCTAAAGGTTTTAAATTCCAATAAAATAGGTCTAGGCCATTGACGCATACTTTCTGCAATCTCATTTACTTTTGTATAGACTTCTATGATGTTATTTCCATCTATAATATAGCTCTCTATACCATATCCAATGCCTTTATCGGCAATGTTTTCACACTTAAATTGCTCATTAGTTGGTGTTGACAACCCATAGCCATTATTTTCAACACAAAACATTACGGGTAAATTCCATACTGAAGCAACATTTAAAGCTTCATGAAAATCTCCTTCACTAGTTCCTCCTTCACCGGTAAATACAGCAGTGACTTGGTTTTTATTTTTCAAATTACTAGCTAAAGCAATACCATCTGCTACCCCAAGTTGTGGGCCTAAATGAGAAATCATTCCAACAATTTTATACTCCTGTGTACCAAAATGAAAGGATCTATCTCTTCCTTTTGTAAAACCGGAAGCTTTTCCTTGCCATTGTGCAAAAAGACGGTATAATGGAATTTCTCTAGTAGTAAAAACACCTAAATTCCTGTGCATTGGCAAAATATATTCTTCCTTGTTCAAAGCCATAGTTATTCCAACAGAAATAGCCTCTTGCCCAATTCCTGAAAACCATTTACTTATTTTTCCCTGACGCAAAAGAATGAGCATTTTTTCTTCAATTAATCTAGGTTTTAATAAGTTCTTATATAATAATATTAAGGTCTCATTATCAATATTTTGTGTATTATATTGTATGTTGTTTAATGAGGTATAATTTGACATAAACTTAGCTTTTTCAACTTTATCAAATATACCACAAATTGATTATTTGTCTTATATAGTTAAATAAAATATGATGAGAAATGCTTATAATGTTTTTGTACATTTGTATTGTATCACATCAAAATTTGAATAATGAATAGTATTCCAAGTGTTAACTTAAATGATTTTATTTCAGGAAATGCCCATAGCAAACAAAAATTTGTTAATGAAATTGGTAAAGCATATGAAGACATAGGTTTTGTTGCCTTAAAAGGACACTTTTTAGATGATGCTTTAGTTGAAAAATTATATGCTGAAGTAAAAAAATTTTTCAACTTACCGCTTGAAACCAAACAGAAATATGAAATACCCGGAATTGGTGGACAAAGAGGTTATGTATCTTTTGGAAAAGAAAGCGCTAAAGGAAAAAAAGAAGGCGACTTAAAAGAGTTTTGGCACTTTGGACAATATGTTGAAAATGATGCAAAATTAGAAGCTGAATATCCTGCTAATGTTATAGTTGAAGAGCTTCCTGAATTTAATAAAGTTGGACAAGAAGCATACAGAATGCTTGAAAAAACGGCTAAATATGTATTGCGTGCCTTAGCTTTGCATTTAGGGTTAGAAGAAACTTATTTTGATAAATATATTGTGAACGGAAATTCCATTTTAAGACCCATACATTACCCGCCAATCACTCAAGAGCCTAAAGAAGCGGTTAGAGCTGCAGCTCATGGAGATATTAATTTAATAACACTACTTATGGGTGCGCAAGGACGAGGATTACAAGTTCAAAATCACAATGGCGAATGGATAGATGCTATTGCAAAACCTGACGAACTTATGATTAATGTGGGAGATATGCTTTCAAGACATACTAACAATAAATTAAAATCAACCATACATCAAGTTATAAATCCTCCAAGAGAGCTTTGGGGAACTTCTCGATATTCTATTCCTTTCTTTATGCATCCTATAAGCGACATGAAATTAGATGTGTTAGATGTTTGCATTGATAACAATAACCCAAAAGGGTTTGATGATATTACAGCTGGAGAATTTTTAACAGAACGATTAATTGAATTAGGACTGATAAAAAAATAATTTCACTCCAAAAGTACACATCATGGATTTACAAGACCAATTAAAAAATTTGTTTCCAGAGCATATTGTTGAAGAAACATCAAATAATTCAAGCGATAATCATTTGTGGATGCAAAATGAACCTATTATTTGCAAATACGAAAAACGAAAAGGTAAACCCATCACCATTTTAGAAGGTTACACGGGTGCAGATCATGATTTTAAAACTTTAACAAAAGAAATTAAACAAAAATTAAGTGTTGGCGGAAGCTTTAAAGATGACAAAATTATCATTCAAGGTGATTACCGCGATAAAATAATGCAAATGCTTAAAGAAAAAGGATTCAATGTAAAACGTGTTGGAGGTTAGCACATGGAAAAAATCCCACTTCATATTACCAATGGTAGTCATTTAACCACTATTCTAAAAGAATTAGATTATAAAGGCGATATTTTTACATGGGAAGAAATGCTCTGTGAAGGCTGTACTATTTCCGACATAAATTCTGATGAGTTTTTGAAAATTCGAGCCAATTTTTTTAATACTTATTATGATATTGATTTAAATATTGAAGAAATTAAGCAAGAATTTGAAATATTAAATCATACCGAAAAATATTCTGAAATTATACTTTGGTTTGAATATGATTTATTTTGCCATATAAACATGATTGGTGTTATAAATTTATTGCATCAAAAAAAAATTGAGCTTCCACTCTATTTGGTTTGTAGCGGAAGAATTGAAGGAGAAAAAAACTTAAAAGGACTATCTGAATTATCACAAGGACAATTAAATAGTCATTTTAAAAATAAAATTAAACTAACTCAAGATGACATTGACTTAACATTAGCTATTTGGGATATTTACTGTGGAAAAGATCATAATTTATTAAAGCCATATATTGTAAAAAGCTCAAGTTTTAAATATTTAAGCAATTGTTTAAAAGCACACCTAGAACGCTTTCCAGATTCAATATCTGGCCTAAATGTTTTAGAAAAAAACCTATTAGAAATTGTTAGAGATAATGATATAAAATCTGAAAATCATCTTTTAGGATATGCCTTAAATTATCAAGGATATTATGGTTATGGTGATCTTCAATTTTCAAGAATTATACATATGCTTGAGATATTTATTTCTGAAAGTTCTGATGGATTAAAACTCAACAGAAAAGGCCATGAAGCGTTGCTTGGTCAACATAATTTTTCAATGGAAATAAATAACGCCATTACATTTGGTGGTGTAAATAAATTAGATTTTCATTTCAATAAACAACAAAACAAACTTGTAAAAACTATTCAAAATGCCCATTAAAGAATCTGAACTTATATTAAACCCAAACGGTAGTGTTTATCATTTAAATTTAAAGCCCGAAAATATTGCAGAAAACATCATTTTTGTTGGTGATCAAGACCGTGTAGAAAAAATAACAAAACATTTTGATACTGTTGATTTTAAAATTCAAAAAAGAGAATTTAAAACTCATACAGGCACCTATAAAGGCAAGCGTATTTCTGTAATTTCAACTGGAATTGGACCCGATAATATTGATATTGTTCTCAATGAATTAGATGCTTTAGTTAATATTGATTTAAAAACCAGACAGCCAAAAAAGCAATTAACTAGTTTAAATATTATTAGAGTTGGCACTTCTGGTTCATTGCAACATGATATTCCGGTTGATGCTTTTGTTATGGCAACACACGGTTTAGATTTAAATGCTATGTTACATGCTTATCAAATAACACTTGTAACCAATCCAGATATTGAAGATGCATTTATTACGCACACCAATTGGAATGTTAACAAAGGACGTCCTTTAATAATTAACAACAATTCAAGTTTAGAAAACCAATTCAGCAGCGATTTAATATATAAAGGAATTACGGCAACAGCTGGAGGATTTTATGGACCTCAAGGGCGCGTATTGCGTTTGCCATTACAAGACCCAGAATTAAATCATAAAATAGACACGTTCAATTATAAAGGTTTACGAATTTCTAATCTAGAAATGGAAACCTCCGTTATTTATGGGCTTTCAAAATTATTGGGTCATAAAGCCCTTTCACTAAACGCCATTATAGCAAATAGAGCTAATGGAACATTTAGTAAAAACCCTAGTCTTGTTGTTGAGAACTTAATTAAATATACATTAGAAAGAATTTAGTAAAAAAAGTCTTTATTTAATGAAGAATGTAACTATTGGTGGTGTACCAGAACATTTTAACCTTGCTTGGTACTTAACGCTAAAAAATGGAGAATACAAAGAAAAAAACATCCATTTAAGATGGAAAGATTATCCAGGTGGAACTGGAGACATGTGCAAAGCACTTCGAAATAAAGAAATTGATTTAGCTGTTATACTTACCGAAGGTATTATAAAAGATATTATTGAAGGTAATGAAAGTAAAATTGTGCAAACATTTGTGCAATCTCCTTTAATTTGGGGTATTCATGTAGCTCATAGCTCTCCTTATCAAACTATTAAAGATTTAAAAGGCACAAAAGCGGCTATTAGTAGATATGGTTCTGGGTCACATTTAATGGCGTATATTAATGCTCAAAACAACAAATGGGATTTAAAAAATGACCTTAATTTTGAAGTTGTTAAAAATTTAGATGGCGCAGTAGAAAGTCTAACAAACAATACAGCAGATTATTTTTTATGGGAAAAATTCACAACAAAACCCATTGTTGATAATGGTATTTTTAGATATATTGATAATTGCCCAACTCCTTGGCCATGCTTTGTAATAGCGGTTAGAGAAGACTTTTTACAATCAAATAAAAAAGATGTTAAAACCATTTTAAACATTATTAATAATACAACTTCAGAGTTTAAAGACATTCCAAGTATTGATAAAACGATTTCAAACAGATATGACCAAAAATTAGAAGATGTGCAAGAATGGCTATCACTTACAGAATGGTCACAAAACATTATTGATGAGCAAACTATAACAAACATTCAAAAACAACTTTTTGAATTAAAAATAATATCAAAAATGGTAGATTATAAAAATTTAATTAGCATTCTATAAATAAAGTTCATTTCAAATTATATTTATTTAAAATATCAATGCCAATTAATTAACAAAATGATGTATTAAAAAAACAATAATATCTATTTTAGTACCTTAAAATTAAAAAAATGAAGAAAACAATTTTATTATTAAGTGCATTAGGAATCTTAGCCTGCAAAAATGAACCAAAAGACTATGTTACCTTTTCGGGAAAAATTATTGATAAAAATAGTGATTCACTAATTATAAGATCGCGTACCTACTCAAAAACAATTAAGGTTAATGAAGATGGTACATTTAAAGACACCTTAAACGTTGAAGCTGGAAAATATAATATTTTTGATGGTGCTGAAAGCACAACTATTTTTTTACGAAATGGTTTTGACATAACGATGAGTTTAGACACTAAAATGTTTGATGAAACTATTGCTTACTCAGGAAATGGTGCTGAAACAAATAATTATTTAGCTAAAAGAGCTTTAAAAGAAGAAACTATATATCCACCAAGCTTATTTGATTTTGAAGAAGAAGATTTTAAAGTTAAAATATCAGAAATCAATTCTGAATTAAGTTCGTTTTTAGAAGCAAATAAAGCCATTGACACAGCCTTGTATGCCACTGAAAAAGCAGAATTTGACGGTTTTAAAGAGGTAATGCTTGGGTATTATGCCAAACAAAAAGAAAGTCAAGATGCCAGAGCTGCTGAGTTTGCAGATTTAATCGGTGTTCCTTCTCCAGCATTTGTTGATTATGAAAATTATAAAGGCGGAACAACCTCACTTAAAGACTTGGCAGGAAAATATGTTTATATTGATATTTGGGCAACTTGGTGCGGTCCATGTAAAGCTGAAATTCCATCTTTAAAAGAAGTTGAAAAAGCTTATCATGGTAAAAATATTGAATTCGTGAGTATTTCTGTAGATAATGGCAGAGGTTATAAAGAAAAAACTGTTGAAGCATCCAAAGAAGGTTGGAAAAAAATGATAGCTGAAGAAGACATGGGTGGCATTCAATTATTTGCCGATAAAGCTTGGGAATCAGATTTCACAAGAGGCTTTAAGGTTAATAGCATTCCAAGATTTATATTAATTGATCCCAAAGGTAATGTTGTTAACCCAGATGCGCCAAGACCATCAAGTCCTAAACTTAAAGCCCTTTTTGATTCTTTAAATATTTAATTATATATATTCTAATAAAAAAAGCTGCTAAACGCAGCTTTTTTTATGATTATTCATTATTAAGTCTTTCTTGTTCTTGCTTGGGCTGATTAAATAAATCCATGTATGCTGCTCCTAAATATTCAATAATATGGCTTGCATTTAAACTTTGGTAGCCATAATCTTCAACAGCTATATCGGCAGATTTTCCATGAAGATACACACCAAAAACAGAAGCAGACAAAGCGTTGTACCCTTGAGATATTAAACCTGTAATAATGCCTGTAAGAACATCTCCGCTTCCAGCTGTTGAAAGGCCAGGATTGCCGGTAGCATTAATATAAAAAGTGTCTTCAAAAACAGTAATGGTATTAGCTCCTTTTATAATTAAAATAATTTTATTTTCTTTTGAAAATGTTTTAGCTTTTTCCAACTTATCAAAATCATCAACCCAAGTTCCAATCAATCTTTCTAGTTCTTTAGGATGCGGCGTTAAAACAGTATTTTCAGGTAATAATTTTATTAAGTTTTTATTATTTGATAGAATATTTATACCATCGGCATCAATAACAAGTGGTATTTTATTTGTTTTTAAAAAGTTTTCGAATGCATCAACAGTTTTAGAATTAGTTCCAATACCAACACCAAAAGCAATAACAGTTGGTTTCATTTCAAAATGGATTTTTGATATATATTCATCATTCACATCTGTTATAACCATGGCCTCAGGAAATGTAGATTGCAACGGTACATAACCACATTTTGGAACAAATGCAGTTACCAAACCTGCACCCGAACTTAAAGCAGCTCTTGATGCTAGAATAACAGAACCTATTTTTCCATAACTTCCACCAATTATCAAACTGTGTCCAAATTGTCCTTTATGCGAAAATTTATCTCGTGGCATATAGATAGGAATGGCTTCATATTTGCCAATCAAATTAAACGCTGTTTTGGTTTCTGATAAAAATCTAGTATCTAGGCCAATATCTAAAACTTCCCAATTAGCCGTATATTTAGCTGTATTTGGTAAAAAGAAAACCAACTTTGGAGAAGCAAAACTTAAGGTATGTGATGCCCAAACAACACTAAACTCATCTTTTGGTGATACATCTGTTTGCAATCCAGATGGAATATCAATAGATAAGGTAAATGCTTTTGATGTTCTAAAATGCTTAAATAAGTCTTTAACCCAATCGGTAACTGGTCTATTTAATCCAATACCAAAAATGGCATCAACAATAATATCATCTGGTTTAATTTCTGGAAATTCATCAGCATTATTTAATAGTTCAGGCCAATGCTTGGTAATATTTTTTATTCGGTCATAATTAATTAAAAAATCCTTCGAGCGCTTATAGCTATAGTTTACTATATACGTTTTAACATGATAGCCTTCTAATACTAAATGTCTTGCCAATACCATACCGTCACCACCATTATTTCCAATTCCGCAAAAAATATGAATAGGTACTTGACCTCCTTGTAGCCTTAAATTTATCCAATTAAAAATTTGTGTTCCGGCACGTTCCATTAAATCTGTAGAACTAATATTTTGTCGTTGTGTTGTTAATGTATCGCCTTCGTAGATTTGCTCTTTAGAAAAAATTTTCATATGCTAATATCTGATTGTTAATTTTGTGATTTATACCTAATAATTATAACTTTTTTTAGGAAAACTATAATGCTCGCTAAGAATTTTACAAAAATTAATTTTTTGTTTTTTTATTGAGTTAAAAGTAATATTTTTGATTAGTTTTACATGACAAAATGAAACTTTTAAGCAAATACACAATCCATTTTATAACATCTTTTACAGATGTTAATGTTTCATTTTTTGGAATTACTACAACTACTACAACCCTTTGGGGTTGCTAATTAATTTTTCTTCGGACAATTTTTGTAATTTATACAAATTACTACTTCAAAAATATTTTATTAAAATACTAATTCATTAATAATGAAAGTTTTAAAATTTGGTGGAACTTCTGTTGGTTCTGCAAAAAATATAAATAACGTAATTAACATTCTTAATTCTTACGTTGAAAAAGATTCTGTAATATGTGTAGTTTCGGCTGTTGGCGGCATTACAGATAAACTACTTTTAGCTGGTAACTTAGCCAAAAATAAAGATGCTAGTTTCTCAGAAGTCTTTAATACAATTAAACAAATTCATTTAGATATTATTTCAGAGTTAATTCCACTTAAAAAAGAATCTGTATTAAATTTTATAAATCACAAGCTTGAAACACTAAAAAGTTTGTTAGATGGTATTTATTTAATAAACGAATTATCTCCCAAAACATCAGATAAATTAACCAGTTATGGTGAGTTACTATCTTCATTTATCATAGCCGAAACCATGAAAAGTCGTGGTTTATCAACAGAACTTAAAAATTCACAAGAATTAATAGTAACAAATTCAAACTTTACAAAAGCTGAAGTTGACTATGTAGCTACAAATAAAAATATTCAGAATTATTTTAATTCGGCAAACCAAAGCATAACCATACTTCCTGGATTTATTTCAAACTCAAAAAGTGGTGAACAAACTACTTTAGGAAGAGGCGGATCGGATTTTACAGCTGCCATTGTTGCTGCGGCATTACATGTTGAACAACTTGAAATTTGGACAGACGTAAGCGGTATGTTTACAACCAACCCAAAATTGGTAAAACAAGCCTACCCTATTGAAAAATTGTCGTATCAAGAGGCTATGGAGTTATCACACTTTGGGGCAAAAGTGTTATATCCGCCAACCGTACAACCAGCACTCGAGTTAAACATACCAATCCACATAAAAAACACTTTAGAACCAGAATCTGTTGGAACTATTATTTCTAATGACCATGTTAACTCAGGCATTCCTGTAAAAGGTATTAGTAACATCAATAATATTGCATTGTTAACGCTTCAAGGAACTGGTATGATTGGAATTCCTGGGTTTTCAAAGCGTTTATTTGAAACACTTTCTCAAGAAAAAATCAATGTGATTTTAATAACTCAAGCTTCATCAGAACATTCTATTTGTATCGGTATTGATGAAAATGATGCCGATTTAGCTAAAACTGCCATAGATAAAACCTTTGAAAACGAAATTGCATTGAGTAAAATTGACCCAATCATAGTTGAAACCAATTTATCAATTATAGCGCTTATTGGCGATAATATGAAAAATCACCAAGGCATTAGTGGTAAAATGTTTAGTACACTTGGGAAAAATAATATCAATATAAGAGCCATTGCACAAGGCGCTTCAGAAAAAAATATATCTGCTGTCATTCTACAAAATGATGTAAAAAAAGCTTTAAACTGTTTGCATGAACAGTTTTTTGAATCGAAAACAAAACAACTTAATGTATTTATTACAGGCGTTGGAAATGTTGGAGAAAAACTAGTAGAGCAAATTAAACAACAAAAAAAGTACTTAAAAGAAAACCTTAAAATCAATTTACGAGTTGTAGGATTATCAAATTCAAAAACCATGATTTTTAATGATGAAGGCATTGATTTAAATACTTGGAAAGACCAATTACAACATGGGGAAAAAGCAAGTTTGCAAGGTTTTTTTGAAGCCATAAAAACACTTAACTTAAGAAACAGCATTTTTGTAGATGTAACAGCTAACTACGAAGTTGCCAATTTATATGCTGATTATTTAAGACAAAGCATTGGCGTTGTTGCTTGTAATAAAATTGCCTGTTCAAGTAATTATGAAAACTATAGTTTATTAAAGCGTTTATCTTTAAAATATAATGCGCCATTTTTATTTGAAACAAATGTTGGTGCAGGTTTGCCAATTATTGATACTTTAAATAATTTAATTGCTTCTGGCGATAAAATTACTTCGGTACAAGCCGTTTTATCAGGAAGCTTGAATTTTGTTTTTAATAATTTTGATGATACCGTATCTTTTCATGATGTGGTAAAACAAGCACAATCTGAAGGATATACTGAACCAGATCCTAGAATTGATTTAAGTGGTATTGATGTTGCTAGAAAAATATTAATTCTAGCTCGCGAAAGTGGTTTAGAAATGAATTTAGAAGACATTTCAAATACACCATTTCTGTCTGAATCAGGATTAAAAAGTAGCTCTGTTAATGAGTTCTTTCAAACACTAATTAATGATGAATCTCATTATCAAAGATTATATGCTTCAGCAAAAGTAAAAAATTGCCAACTAAAATATGTAGCTAAATTAATTAATGGAAAAGCAAGTGTAAGTTTGGAGGAAATTCCAGAAGGACATCCGTTTTATAATTTAAAAGGAAAAGATAATATTGTAATGTTTTACACGCAACGTTATAAAGAACAACCCATGATTATTAAAGGTGCTGGTGCTGGTGCCGATGTAACCGCATCAGGATTGTTTGCGGACATTATTAGAATTGGGAATAATTAATTTAAAGATTTGAGAATTAAAGAAAAGAGAACAAAGACTAATAATATTTGTTTTCTATTATCTGAATAAAAATGAATGAAATAAAAATATTTTCGCCTGCAACTGTAGCTAATGTAGCTTGTGGTTTTGATGTTCTTGGCTTTTGCTTAGACAATGTTGGTGATGAAATGATTGTTAGAAAAACAGCAAAAAAAGGTATTTATATTACTAAAATTGAAGGTTTTGATTTGCCTTTTGAAGCTGACAAAAACGTTGCAGGTGTATCTGCTTTGGCTTTAATTGAAGATGCTAAACCAGATTTTGGGTTTGAAATTGAAATATACAAACATATTAAACCTGGAAGTGGTATTGGCAGTAGTGCAGCAAGTGCCGCTGGAAGTGTTTTTGCTATCAATGAATTATTAGGCAGACCATATAACAAAACCCAACTCACTTATTTTGCAATGAAAGGTGAGGCTTTGGCTAGCAAATGCGAACATGCTGATAATTTAGCCCCAGCCATTTTTGGTGGGTTTACTTTGGTAAAAAGTATAAATCCCTTAGAAATACTACAAATTCCAACTCCAAATGATTTATTTGCTACTATTATTCATCCACAAATTGAAGTAAAAACTTCTGAAGCTCGAGCTATTTTACCAAAAGAAATTCCACTACAACATGCCATAACACAATGGGCTAATGTAGGAAGCTTGGTACATGCTTTACACATTAATGATTATAAATTAATTAGTAAATCATTACACGATGTCATTATTGAGCCTTACAGAAGTAAGTTAATTCCTTACTTTCATGAAGTTAAAAATGCTTCTTTAAATGCAGGTGCCTTAGGTTGTGGAATTTCTGGTTCTGGACCATCAATTTTTAGCTTAAGTAAAGGAGTTGAAACATCTAAAAATGTGGAAGTTGCAATTAAAAATATATATAAAAATACAAGTATTGAATTTGACACTTTTGTTTGTAAAATTAATACTCAAGGAATGAAAATTTTAAGTTAATATGAACTATTACTCTCTTAACAAACAAGCACCAAACACAACATTTAAAAATGCTGTCATAAAAGGTTTAGCACCAGATAAAGGTCTTTATTTCCCTGAAAGTATTACACCTTTAAATAAAGATTTCTTTGAAAATATTGATTCTTTATCACATTCAGAAATAGCTTTTGAAGCAATCAAACAATTTGTATCTCCTGAAATTCCAGACAACATTTTAAAAACCATTGTTGAAGAAACCTTGTCTTTTGAATTTCCAGTTGTAACATTAAACAAGTCCATTTCAACTTTAGAATTATTTCATGGACCAACCATGGCATTTAAAGATGTAGGAGCTCGCTTTATGGCACGTTGCTTAGGTTATTTTAATAAAGATAATACCAATGAAGTCACCGTTTTAGTAGCGACTTCTGGTGATACCGGTGGCGCTGTTGCCAATGGCTTTTTGGGTGTAAAAGGTGTGAATGTTGTTATTCTTTATCCTAGTGGAAAAGTGAGCGATATTCAAGAAAAACAACTTACTACATTAGGCCAAAACATTAAAGCTTTAGAAGTTCATGGCACGTTTGATGATTGTCAAGCCATGGTTAAAACTGCTTTTTTAGATGATGAGTTAACTAGCAAAATGCAGCTAACGTCAGCAAATTCTATTAATGTGGCGCGTTGGTTACCTCAATTATTTTATTTTATGTTTGCTTACAAACAATTGCATAATACGCATAAAAACATTGTGTTTTCTGTGCCTAGCGGAAATTTTGGGAATATTTGTGCTGGCATGATGGCGCAACAATTAGGCTTACCTATCAACCATTTTGTAGCTTCAAATAACGCTAACAATGTGGTAACACGTTATTTAATATCAAGGCTTTACGAACCAAAATCATCGGTGCAAACCATTAGTAACGCTATGGATGTTGGCAATCCAAGTAATTTCATTCGTATTCAGGAAATCTATAAAAATAAGTTTGAGACTTTAAAAGAGCATGTTTCATCATATAGTTTTTCTGATGATGAAACAAGAATTGCTCTTAAAGAACTTTACACAAATTACAACTATGTGGCTGATCCACACGGAGCTGTTGGTTATTTAGGCTGTAAATCTTATTTAAAAAATCATCCTGATGCCCATTGTGTCTTTTTAGAAACGGCTCATCCAACTAAGTTTTTAGATGTTGTTGAAGATATCATTAAAGAAAAACAATCACTTCCTGAACAAATACAATTGGTTATAGATAAAGAAAAAGTATCCGTTAAAATTAGTACCTATGATGATTTAAAAGCTTTTTTATTAAACAAATAGCTATATGACAACCATTGCTAGGGCGACTTTAAACGACATTGAACTCCTTACTCAAATAGGCAAAACCTCCTTTTTAGAAGCACATGGTAGAAGCGCTTCTGAAGAACAAATAAATGAATATGTGAGCAAAAATTTAACAAATAAAACATTTGAAGAAGCATTAAAAGACATCAATAATATTTTTCACATTATTTACTACAATGAAAAAGCTGTTGGTTACTCTAAAATAATTTTCAATTCTCAACATCCTAATATTCCATTTAACAATGCTACTAAATTAGAACGTCTGTATTTACTTGAGGAGTTTCATAGTCTTAAATTGGGATTTGAACTTTTTAATTTTAATAAAAACGAAGCTATCAAATACAATCAATCAGTTATGTGGTTATTTGTATGGACAGAGAATTTGAAAGCTATAAATTTTTACAAAAAAGCTGGATTTAAAATTGTAGGACAACATGATTTTCAAATCACAGCAACACATTCTAATCCAAATCATCAAATGCTTTTAACGTTTTAAAAATTAAATATTTACTGCAATGAATTTTATAGACTGGATTGGATTTTTAGGAGTTTTTCAAATATTGCTTGCCTATGTTTTAAACGTTATGGGGAAAATATCGAATAATAGTTTCATTTTTATCATTCTCAACTTTATTGGAGCAAGTATGGCTTGTCTTGCTTCTATTCTTCTCAACTATTGGCCATTCATAATTTTAGAAGCCGTTTGGGCTTTGGTATCATTGTATTCACTTTTTAAATTTCAGCGTAAAACATCCTAATAAACACTTGTTTTAACGATTGAAAAAGTCGAAATTTGTTTAATTCAGAATACAATTTCCCTTTGAAAATTGATATTCATAATTTCAATGATGTAGAACATTAAAGTATAGCTATGACAGACACTAACGATGATTATTTAGACAATCACTACATACACCGAAGCAATTGGTTAAGAGCAGCAGTTCTTGGAGCAAATGACGGTATTTTATCAACAGCGAGTATTGCTATAGGTGTTGCAGCTGCAAGTGATATAAGAGAACCTATTATTTTGGCAACTTTAGCAGGCTTGGTTGCTGGGGCACTTTCAATGGCTGCTGGAGAATATGTTTCTGTGAGTTCGCAAACTGATGTTGAAAAAGCTGATATTGAAAGAGAAAAGCAGGAATTAGAAGAAATGCCTGAATTAGAATTAAATATGTTAGCGCAAATTTATGAAAAACGAGGACTTAAGAAAGAAACTGCCATGACTGTTGCTATGGAGTTAACAGAATTTGATGCATTAGGAGCTCATGTAAGAGACGAACTAGGGATTAATGAAATAAGCCAAGCCAAGCCTATACAAGCTGCTTTAGCATCTGGACTGGCATTTACCTTCGGAGGAATACTTCCACTTATAATAGCCATTTTTTTACCTGTAAAGCAATTGGAATATTATTTGTACGGTTTTGCAATAGTATTTCTAATTATCTTAGGAGCCTTAGCCGCAAAAACAGGTGGTTCAAGTATCGCTAAAGCAGTTATTAGAATCACATTTTGGGGTACAGTAGCTATGGGATTAACAGCACTTGTTGGATACTTATTTGGTGTGAATCTGGCCTAATATTTCAAAGCATTAAGCATAACCTATTGATCTTTCCAAATAAGCAGATTTAGCTTTAATTTGCATTTATCAATATTAAATTAAACCACGAACAAATAAAATAAATATGAAAAAATTAATTCTTCTTCTTTTGCTTTTTTTTAATGCTCTAACCTATGCACAAATGACTGCGGAAGATGTGAAAACGTTTACGCTAAAAAATGGAATGAAATTTTTAGTGGTAGAAGATTTTTCTATTCCAAACGCAAATATGTATTTGTTTTACAAAGTTGGTAGTAGAAATGAATATCAGGGAATAACTGGTTTGTCTCACTTCTTTGAGCATATGATGTTTAACGGAGCAAAAAAGTATGGTCCCAAAATATTTGATCAAGTTATGGAATTTAATGGAGGTGCTAACAACGCTTATACAACTCAAGACTTAACTGTTTATTCAAATTGGTTCCCTATTTCATCTACAGAAGTGATTTTTGATCTTGAAGCAGATAGAATTTCCAGTTTAAGTATTGACCCTAAAATGGTTGAAAGTGAAAGAGGTGTTGTTTTAAGTGAACGGAGAACCGGTTTGGAGAACTCCCCTTGGAGAAATATTATACAAGCTGTGCAAGCTGCCGCTTTTATAGAACATCCATATCATTGGCCAGTAATAGGTTATGAAGATGATATGAAAAACTGGACTCAAGAAGATTTAGAACGTTATTTTAAAACGTACTATGCTCCCAACAATTGTGTTGTTGTAATTTCAGGAGCTATAAAATTGGAAAAAGTAAAAGAATTAGCTATAAAATATTTAGAACCTATTTCTATACAACCTGCCCCACCAATAGTTTATAATAAAGAGCCTGAACAAAATGGTGAACGAAGAGTTAGTGTTCAGAAAGATGTAGCTAATCCATATTTAGTTATAGGTTATCATGTCCCTGAAGCGCAAAACGAAGATTATTATGCTTTGAGTATTTTAAGCTCTATCCTATCAAGTGGAAAATCCTCTCGATTATACGCCTCATTGGTTGATGAAAAACAATTGGCAACCGCAATTTATACCGATTATAGTGAAAGCTTTGACCCCAATCTTTTCTACTTCTACATTTCTGCTAATAATGATGTGAATGAAACTGACCTAGAAAATGCTATCTACCAAGAGTTAAACAAAATTAAAAATCAAGGAATTACCGAAAAGGAATTGCAAAAAATCAAAAATCAAAAATTGATAGAATTTTATAATCAAATAGAAACCATTAACGGAAAATCGAATAATATTGGGACATATGAACTATTCTTTGGAGATTATAAAAAAATGTTCCAAGCTCCGGAAAACTTTGATAAAGTTACGGTAGAAGATGTAAAACGAGTTGCAAATAAATATTTCACAAAAAGTAACAGAACTGTAGGTGTTTTAAAAACAAACGTAGAAGAATAATATTATGAAAGAAATGAAAAAATTACTTGTACTCATCTGCTTTACAGTTTTAACATATTCTGGAATGAGCGCTCAAAGTTATAAACTTCCAGAGTTTACAAAATTTAAATTAGATAATGGGTTAACTATTTATTTAATGGAGCAACACGATGTTCCTCTTATTAGTATTTCTGCAATCCTTCCTGCTGGAGCCATATATGATGGAGATAAATCTGGATTAGCAAGACTTACAGCATTGTCATTGAAACACGGTACTAAAAATTTCACTAAAAGTAAAATTGATGAAACTTTAGATTTTATTGGCGCAGGAGTCAATGTTTCTGCATCTAAAGAATATGCAACATTATCCTCAAAATTCGCTACAAAAGACAAAAATAGTGTCATGACAATCGTCAAAGAGCTTTTAAGGGAGCCCATTTTTGATGAAAGTGAATTTGATAAAGAGAAAAGTCGTGCACTTGTAGAACTAGAAACAGCCAAAGAAAGTCCTAAATCAGTTATAGGAGATTATTTTGATAAACTTTTATTTGGTGACCATGTTTATAGTAATTCGATAAGCGGGACAAAGGAATCGTTAGAAAGCATTACAATAAATGATATTAAGAACTTCTACAACACCAATTTTACTCCAAACAATGCAGCTATTAGTATTGCAGGTGATTTTAATTCAGATGAAATGAAGGAAATAATTACGTCATTATTTTCAGATTGGAAAAAAGGAACATCAATATTAAATAACCTAGCATCACAACCAATTATAAAGCTTTTATCTGGGCAAGTGCTATTAGTTAATAAAGACGATGCTAATGAAACTACATTTTATATTGGAGCTCCTGGAGTTTCAAGAAATAATAAAGACATCGTAGCTATTCAAGTAGTTAACACATTATTTGGAGGTAGATTTACTTCTATGCTAAATGAAGAGCTAAGAATAAACTCTGGTTTAACTTATGGTGCCGGAAGTAGATTTAGATATTATAAAAATGGGGGCGCTTTTTATATTAACACCTTTACAGCCAATGAAACTACAGAACAAGCTATAGATTTAGCTTTGGAAGTTACAAACCGCTTGCATACCAAAGGAATCGATGAAAAGTCTTTATCCTCCGCAAAGAATTATATTAAAGGACAGTTTCCTCCTAGATATGAAACGGTTAATCAATTATCAGATTTTTTAATAGAAATGTTTTGGTACGATTTTGATGAAAATTATATAAATGATTTTGAAAAAAATGTTGATGGATTGACTCTCGAAAAAGCAAAAAAAATTATAAATACCTATTTTCCAAAAGATAATTATCAAATTGTATTAATTGGTAAAGCTTCTGAAATTGAAAAAATTGCAGTAAAATATGGAACAGTTAAACAAGTGGACATAAAAGATTAATGTTATAATTATTGCTTCATATCTTTTAGAATTTTACTATTAATAGATTCTAATAAAAATCTTTGTTTTATTATAAGGTAAATCACTTTTTATAGGTTTCATTCTATTCCTATAAAACAAAAAAAACTATCAAATGAAAAATAAAAGCATCAAAATAGAACGCAGAGCGTTTTTAAAACAAAGCGGACAATTTGCTGTCGCTACCATGTTAATGGGATTAGGTACTTCAAAACTATTTGCTGCACTCTCTTCTTCTGAAACAAATATTTCAATTCCAACGGTAAAACTTAATAATGGCTTACTCATGCCAAGAGTTGGTTTTGGAACCAATACTTTAAAAGGTGATATTGGAATTAGAAGTGTTTCTGATGCTATCTCAGTAGGATTTCGCCTTATTGATACTGCTCACATTTATGGGAATGAAGAATTTGTTGGAGAAGGTATTAAACGAAGTGGTATTGACAGAAAAGAACTTTTTATAACATCAAAACTTTGGGTTGACTTTGCTGGATACGAAAGCACTAAAAAAGCATTTGAAACTTCTATTAATAAAATAGGTGTTGATTACCTTGATCTTTATTTAATTCATCGTCCGAAAGGCGATGTAAAGGGTTCTTGGAAAGCCATGGAAGAACTTGTAAAAGCAGGTAAAATCAGAGCCATTGGTGTTAGTAATTTCACCTCTGAACAATTAGAAGACATGAAGGAATATGCCGAAATGCAGCCGGCAATTAACCAAATTGAAACCCATGTGTTTTTCCAAGAGAAAGACTCTTATCCTTATTTGCAAGCCTCTGAAACACAAATGGAAGCTTGGTCGCCTTTTGCTGCTGGTAGAAATGGTATTTTTGAAAATGAAACTTTAGCCTCTATTGGTAAAAAACACAATAAAAGTATCTCTCAGGTTTGTTTAAGATGGCATTTCCAAAGAAATGTGGTGGCTATTCCAAGATCAACTAATAAAGATCATATGATTGAAAATCTAAATATTTTTGATTTTGAATTAGATGAAGTCGATATGAAAACGATTTCTACTTTAGATTTAAACAGAACACAATTTCCGGAGTGGACATAGAAAAGAAATGTTTAAGGAATGCAATCTAAACAGTCTATTTTAATATGAAACTAAACTCTTTGAAACTTCTTTTATTGATATTGATGGTAACATCATGTCAAAACACAGAAAAAAAATATGCTTTTGTAAAAGGTGCAAATATCTATTCAGCACAAGGAGAACTTTTACAACTTAAAGGGGTTAATCTAGGAAATTGGTTACTTCCTGAGGGTTATATGTTTAAATTAAAAGATTGTAATTCACCCAGAAAAATTGATCAGGCCATTCGTGAATTAATTGGTAATACAGCAACAACTCAATTTTGGGACGCCTTTCTTGAAAATTACATTACTGAAGCCGATATAAAATGGTTGTCTGAATCGGGTGTAAATATCATCCGTTTACCTTTTGATTATCGCTTATTGACACATGATGATTTTTTAGGAAGAGATATACATGGTTATGAATATCTCGATAAAGCTATAAGTTGGTGCGAGAAATATAATATTTATGTTTTATTAGATATGCATGCGGCTCCCGGCGGACAAACAGGTGATAATATCGATAATAGCGATGGGTATCCGTGGTTAATGGTTGATGAAGGCATGAAACAACAGGTCTGCGATATTTGGAAAGAAATTGCTCAACGATATGCTAACAATACAACTGTAATTGGATATAATTTATTAAATGAACCCATTCCGCATTATTTCGATAAAGATCCTTTAAAACCCGAATTAGAACCGCTTTATAAACGCATTACCAAAGCTATTAGAGAAGTAGATTCTAATCACATTGTGTTTTTAGGTGGTGCGGTTTGGGAGACCGATTTTTCAATTTTCGGTGAGCCGTTTGATGATAATTTAGCCTATACATTTCATAAGTATTGGATGCCTCCAGTTCAAGGTGAAATTCAACAATTTTTAGATTTTAGACAGAAATACAAGGTTCCAATATTAATGGGTGAAAGTGGTGAAAACGATGATGCTTGGGTTAAAGATTTTAGAATTCTTTTAGATGAACATAAAATCCATTGGACATTTTGGCCATATAAAAAAATGGACAATACACGCGGACCAATGAATTTTGAAAAACCTGCTTCATATGATAATTTCGTTGAATACGCAGAAAGCTACAGACGAACCTTTGCTAATATTAGGTCGCTAAAGGATAGCCTTAACGGCATAAAACCAGATGAGATAAAAATCATACTCAACCAATATGTTGAAAATAGTAAATTCGAAAATTGCTACCCAAATATAGGTTATTGCGATGCGTTAGGTTTAAACTTAAATTAAATCTCTAATTAAAAAAAACACCTATAAATCAAGGGACGATTAATCTAAATCGGGTAATTTAAAACTTCCAAAAGGACTTGTTTCTTTCATCAAGGCTTCTATGTCTTCAGATTTTCGTGGCGCTTCTGCAGATAATACAATAGGTCCGCTTTCTGTAATTAAAATATCATCTTCTATTCTAACAGCTATGCCCCACCATTTTTTGTCACATGGACTTCCATCAGGAATATATATACCAGGCTCCACAGTAATAACCATATTTGGTTTAAAATCGCCTCTTAAATTGGTGTCGTGAACATCTAAACCAATATGATGTGACGTGCCATGAGGAAAATAACGTCTGGCTTCTGTATCATCTTTGGCTATTCCTAGAGCAATTAAACCTTCATTAACCACTTTTCTTGCTGCATCATCTGGCGTTCTTAAATTATTTCCAATAACAGAAACGGCTATGCCTGCTTCTTGAGCTTTATAAACTAAATCATAAATAAGTTTTTGCTCTGTATTAAATTTACCGTTTGCAGGTATGGTTCTGGTCACATCAGCTGTATAACCATGATACTCAGCGCCTAAATCCATCAATACCAAATCGTTATCCACTTTCATTTTGGTGTTTTCAATGTAATGCAACACACAACCGTTATTTCCTGCACCAACAATGCTTGGGTAACCTTCATATTCGCTACCATATTTTTTATAAACGTACTCATGAATTCCTTGAATTTCAGCTTCAGACATACCTACATGCATGGCTTTCATAATTTCTCGTTGGCCCATGGCAGATATTCTAACTGCTTTTGTCAACAACACCATTTCATCTGCAGTTTTTATTTCTCTAAGTCCGGCCATTAAGGTTGTTAATGTTTTATTATCAACGGTTACTTTTTTCTCTTGAATGGTATTATTTTTCTGATTTAATTCTACATTCATTTGATTATTTGTAACCACTTTCGTTTCTGTATAATTTATCTGGTTTTTAAATGCTTTAATTAAGTCATATAAATCCGCATTATCACGAGTAGAATTTCTATAATCATCTTTAAATTCATCAAACATAACAGCGTCAAATTTTGTAAAATTTATTCCATTAATAATGAATTCTTCGCCATTAAAAGTATTATCAAAACCTAATTGATTTTTAGCACCTTCTACGCCTAATCGCTTACCTGTCCATTGCTCTTCCAATTCATTTTTCTTTTGTACATAAAGCATCTCATTATAAGTTTTACCGTTAGCATTGGTTTGGTTTTCTGAAAAAACAACTAAAACCGCATTGGGTTCTTTATAACCAGTTAAATAATAAAAATCTGGATCTTGGTGATACACATAATCTACATCATTAGCTCTGTTTCTAACGGCATTTGCAAAGAAAACTGCGACGGTGTTTTTTGGCATTTTTACTCGAAGAGCTTCTCTTCTACTCTTGTGAAATTCAGAAGTTAAATAATCTTTAGGAGTGTCGTCTTGAGCTATTATTAAATTTGAAATTAATGTAAAGCAAATAATACTTAAAAATGTTTTCATAGGTTGGTTTTTTAATGTTTTGAAAAATAATGTTTTTGTTTGAATTACTTAAAAAATTAACAAATAATTATTCTCTTTTAGAATCAAAAAAATATAAATATTTATGTAGGTTTGTCATTCAATATTTAAACTTTCACAATGAAAAATACTGCTTTAACATCAACACATGAAGCTTTAGGAGCAAAAATGGTTCCTTTTGCAGGTTTTAATATGCCTGTTCAATATGAAGGCGTCAATGCGGAACATGAAACTGTAAGAAATTCTGTTGGTGTTTTTGATGTTTCTCATATGGGTGAATTTTTAATTGAAGGCGAACATGCTTTGGAATTGATTCAGAAAGTAACCACTAATGATGCATCAAAATTAACCATTGGAAAAGCGCAATATAGTTGCTTGCCAAATGATAATGGTGGTATTGTTGATGATTTAATTGTTTATAAAATTAAAGAATTTACCTATTTGTTAGTGGTTAATGCTAGCAATATTGAAAAAGACTGGAAATGGATTCAATCTAAAAATAATATTGGTGCAAACATGAGAAATCTTTCAGATGATTACTCATTATTAGCTATTCAAGGTCCAAAAGCTGTTGAAGCCATGCAATCATTATCAAGTCATGATTTATCTGCCATTCCATTTTACAATTTTATAGTTGGAGATTTTGCGGGTATTGAATACGTTATTATTTCTGCTACAGGTTATACAGGAAGTGGTGGTTTTGAAATTTATTGTAAAAACAGCGAAGTCAAACAAATTTGGGATAAAGTCTTTGAAGCTGGAAAAGCTTACGGTATTAAACCTATTGGTTTGGCTGCTCGTGATACGTTACGATTAGAAATGGGTTATTGCTTATATGGTAATGATATTGATGATACCACTTCGCCTATTGAAGCTGGTTTAGGTTGGATAACAAAATTCACTAAAGACTTCACAAATTCTGAAGCTTTAAAATCTCAAAAAGAACATGGACCAAAACGCAAATTAATTGCTTTTGAATTAGATGAACGTGGTGTTCCACGTCATGGTTACGACATCGTGGATGCTAATGGTGTTAAAATTGGAGACGTTACTTCGGGTACTATGTCGCCATCATTAAATAAAGGAATTGGCTTAGGGTATGTGCCAACTGCTTTTGCAGAAGTTGGTAGTAAAATTAATATTCAAATTCGAAAAAATGCTGTGCCAGCAACTGTTGTAAAATTACCATTTTACAAAGGCTAAAATTAATGGCTCATTTGCCGTATTGAACACATTTTGGATAAAGAAAGCAAACACAGAATATTAATTTTAGGAGCAAGCGGATTTTTGGGTGGCGCTCTTTACAAAGAACTCTGCTCCTATTTCAAAACGTTTGGCACGTATCACACAGATAATATAAACTTTAGTAAAAACAAACATTTTTTTCAGTATAATCTCGAAGAAGATGATGTTTTTGAAATACTAAACATTGTAAAGCCAACTATCATTATATCCTCATTAAGAGGCGATTTTTCAGCACAAGTCATTGTTCATAAGCATCTTTCAGAATATATAATATCACATACCTGCAAACTTATTTTCTTATCATCAGCCAATGTGTTTGACGCTTATAGTAAATATCCAAGTTATGAACATGATAAAACTTTAAGCAATAGCGTTTATGGTCATTTCAAAATAAAAATTGAAAATATGCTGTTACGATTACCAAAAAAGAAAACAACAATAATTAGGTTGCCTATGGTTTTTGGTGCGCAATCTCCTAGATTAAATGTCATTACCCAAAATTTAAAAGAGCAATCACCTATTGATGTTTTTCCTAATTTAATAATGAATGTTACTACAGATTCAAAATTTTGCCAACAAATTCATTATATTATAAACCGAGATAAATTTGGTATTTTTCATTTAGGAAGTAATGATTTGGTGCATCATGACGATTTTATAAAAGAAATTATTGAGTCTCTTGGCGTTAAAAATGCCATCCTTAAAAATGTTTACACCACAAATGACGACAGATATTTAGCTGTTTTACCAAAAGACAATGTATTGCCTAAACATTTACAATTGTACAGTCAAGAAATACTAACCGAAATTAAAAACTAATATTATGAATAAACTATCAGAACAAGACATTCAAGCCAGATTATTAAGATTTCCAGATTGGGAATATTATGACAATGCCATTCATGCAGAATTTGAATTTGAAAATTTTAAAGATTGTTTTAGCGCCATGAGCAGAATTGCATTTGAATGTGAAGCCTTAAATCATCATCCAAATTGGTCAAATGTATATAATGTATTAACTATTTCTTTATCAACACATAGTGCTAATGGAGTAACCGAATTAGATTTTAAATTAGCAGAAGCCATAGAAACTATTGTAGAACCTGATGAAGACTAAAAAAACATTTGTAAGCAGTTGCAGTAAACCTTTTAAGTAATACGTAAGATTATTATCATTTATAGTCCTTTCATTTTTTAGAATTTATTAAATTTGCTGCCATTACAAAAAACCTTTTTTTGACCTTAAACTTTTTAACTTTAAACTAAAATTATGGGAAGAGCTTTTGAATTTAGAAAAGCACGTAAAATGAAGCGTTGGTCTGCTATGAGCAAAGCGTTTACACGTATTGGAAAAGATATTGTCATGGCAGTGAAAGAAGGCGGACCAGATCCAGCAAGTAATTCACGGTTAAGAGCAGTCATACAAAACGCCAAGTCAGTAAACATGCCTAAAGACAATGTGGAACGTGCTATAAAAAAAGCAAGTGATAAAAGTCAGGGCGATTATAAAGAAGTTATTTTTGAAGGTTATGCACCTCATGGAATTGCAATTTTAGTTGAAACCGCTACAGACAATAATACCAGAACGGTTGCAAACGTAAGAAGTTATTTCAATAAATGTGATGGAAGTTTAGGAACATCGGGTTCTGTGGTTTTTATGTTTGACCACACTTGTAACTTCAGAATTAATGCTGAAGGTTTAGATCCTGAAGAAGTGGAATTAGAATTTATTGATTATGGTGCAGAAGAAGTCTTTGCTGATGAAGACGGCATTTTAATTTATGCGCCTTTTGAAAGTTTTGGAGCTATTCAATCTGCTTTAGAAGAAAAAGGGATTGAAATTTTATCCTCTGGTTTTGAGCGAATTCCTCAGGTTACAAAACCATTAAGCGCTGCTGAAGCAGCAGATGTTGAAAAGCTTCTTGAAAAACTAGAAGAAGATGATGATGTACAATATGTGTATCATACCATGCAAGAAACTGAAGAATAGATTTCTTTCAAACATATAAAAAGAGGGCAAATTGCCCTCTTTTTTTTGATTAATTTTTAATATCTTTTCAATTTAAAATAAAGAATTATTTTACTTAAAATTTGCTAAACTTACATCTAATTAAAATTATCATATAAAAATGAAAAAAATACTACCAGTATTGTTTGTCCTAATGTTTTCAAAAATGGCTTATTGCCAGAATAAAAATGATTTTTCATTAAAATTTAATCATGTAGCCCTATCGGTTAAAGATGTTGATGTGTCTGCTGCATTTTATAAAAACACATTAAATCTTGAGGAGATAACGAACAGAACAAAAAAAGAAGGTATTAGATGGTTTTCGTTAAGTGATGGTAAAGAATTACATTTAATTTCAACAATTAAAGAACCTGTAACTTTAAATAAAGCAGTACATTTTGCTATGTCAACATCACATTTCAATGCTTTTTTAATGACTATTCAAAATAATAAAATCACTTATTCAGATTGGTTAGGACAACTTAATACCGTTACAACAAGAGCAGATGGTATTAAACAAATTTATATCCAAGATCCTGATGGATACTGGATTGAAATAAATGGTGAAGAATAAAAATTTAAAAAATAATATATGTTGTTTCTAAATAAAAAAATAGTTTTTGGCGTTGGATTCAACCTATCGCTTCTTTTTTCCTTGGCACAAAACCATGAAGAAAGATTTCAATCTATTGACGTTATAAATTATACGTTTAGCTTAACGTTAACAGATGAAACCAATGAAATTGATGGAAAAGCTGAGATTAAAATAAAATTCAACAAGGCTGCAAAAAATTTTTATCTTGATTTGGTTTCCGTGCAATCAAATAATACTGGAATGACGGTAGAATCTGTTTTAGAAAACAATCAACCTCTTTCTTTTTCACAAGTTAACAATCAACTTGTTATAAATAATAGCGTAACAGAAACGGGAGAATTAAGAACTTATATTATAAAGTATAAAGGCATTCCTGCCGATGGTTTAATTATTTCAAAAAACAAATATGGCGATCGCACTTTTTTTGGTGATAATTGGCCAGATAGAGCAAAAAATTGGTTGCCAGTTGTGGATCATCCTTCAGACAAAGCAACTGTTGAATGGATTATTTCTGCACCTTCACATTACCAAACCATAGGAAACGGTTTAATGATTGAGAGAACAAATATTGATGATAAAACAACCTTAACTCGTTGGAAAATGGATACACCAATTCCAACAAAAGTTATGGTCATTGGTGTGGCTAGATTTGCTGTTGAAAATCTAGAAGAACTATATAATATCCCGGTTTCATCATGGGTATATCCTCAAGACAGAGATAAGGGTTTTAAAGATTATGCCTTAGCACTTCCAATACTTGATTTTATGGTAAATCGTGTTGGTCCTTATCCATTTAAAAAGCTTGCTAATGTGCAATCTAAAACGCTTTATGGTGGTATGGAAAATGCAGGAAATATTTTTTATAATGAAAACAGCATCACAGGCAATGGTGATTATGAAGCCGTTATAGCTCATGAAATAGCACACCAATGGTTTGGTGATTCAGCCTCAGAACGTAATTGGTACCACGTGTGGTTAAGTGAAGGATTTGCTACTTATTTTGAAAATCTATTTTATGAGAACAGATACGGAAGAGATTCTTTTGCTAATAAAATGAAAGAAGACAGACAGAAAGCCATAAGATATTATAAACAAAGTCAATCACCAATTGTTGATACCACTATTACAGATTATTTACAACTATTAAGTCCGAATACTTACGAAAAAGCCAGTTGGGTTTTGCATATACTAAGGAAAGAATTAGGCACTGAATTATTTTTTAATGGCATTAAAAAATATTATGAAACCTATAAATATAACAACGCCTTAACTGGAGATTTTCAACGTGTTATGGAAGAAATTTCAGGTAAAGATTTAAATAGTTTTTTTAAGCAATGGCTATATCAATCAGGTCATCCAAAATTAGATATTACATGGAATGCAACTAATGATTTGACTATTGAAATCAAGCAAATACAAGAGCATCTTTTCGCTTTTCCCATAGAAATAAAAATTAATTTTGAAGATGGAAGCTCTACTTTAGAAACAATTTTGGTAACTAATAAAAATCAAAAAATAAGTATTAATAATTCTAAAAAAATCATTTCCATAGAACCTGATCCAAAGACTTGGTTGTTTTTTGAGTTGAACACTTTACAGCAGATTTAAATATTTTAATTATATGATAAAAGTCAAGTTTTAGTCAATTCAAAATTGATAATTTTATTTATTGAAAACGATAATACTTATTTTTTAATTACAAAAGATTTTACAATGAATAAAATAATCTATAAAACATTAATCTTAAGTTTAATTTTGATGATTTCTTGTAAATATCAAGATAAAAAGGAAGAAATAACTAAAACTGAAGCACATAAACACTGGAGTTATGAAGGAGAAACGTCACCAGAACATTGGATAGAAATTGAAAAAAATTCTGATTGTAATGGTACAAGTCAATCCCCTATCAACATTATTGATATAAACACCATCTCTGTAGATTCTGCCGAAACCTTAAAAATACTTTATACACCAGAAACTGTGTTAAACAAAGTTGTAAATAATGGTCATTCTATTCAATTTGACTTTAATTCGGGCGATTCTATATCTTACAAAAACAACATTTATCATTTAAAACAAATACATTTTCATGAGTCTTCTGAACATACTATTAATGGTATTAAATACCCAACTGAAATACATTTAGTACATCAAAGCAATTCAAAAAAAATTACCGTATTAAGTATTTTATGCATGGAAGGACAAGAAAGTCAGTTGTTTGAGTTTTTTGAAAGTTTTTTACCTATAGAAAGTGGACAATTTAAAACTATTAATAAAACCGTTGACTTGTTGGATTTATTTCCTGAAGATAAATCATTTTATTCATATGGTGGTTCATTAACAACACCACCATGTACCGAAAATGTTAGTTGGATTGTATTTAAACAGCCTATAATAATTTCATTAGATGAAGTTTTAAAACTTAAAAATAATATGCCTATTAATAATTATAGAAATGAGCAAGCTTTAAATAGCAGAAAAGTTTACTATAATTTTTAAGACCTTTTATTTATTTCTAACATAAATTAATTTAAACCGACCATTACTTTGGTCTCTTTGCTCAGTTTCAAAAATATCCAACGATTTAAATAAAGGTGTCAATTTTTCAAAACCAAAGTTTCTAGCATCAAAATTGGGTTGTTTTTTAAGTATGAGTGAGCCAACATCACCTAAAAAAGCCCATCCATCTTCATCAGCTGCATCAGATACTGAAGTTTTTAGCATCCTTATAACTTTGGGTGTGATATTATATAAGTTGGTTTTTTCGGTTTTTCCATCAGCTTCAGACTTTTCCTCATAGGTTTTTAAAATCTCTAAGTATATGAATTTATCACAAGCTACAATAAAAGGATCTGGTGTTTTCTTTTCTCCAATACCGTAAACTTGTAATCCTGCTTCTCGTAAACGCGTGGCTAATTTTGTGAAATCACTATCTGATGAAGCCAAACAAAAAGCATCAACTTTATTGGAATATAAAATATCCATGGCGTCAATAATCATTGCTGAATCAGTAGCGTTCTTGCCAGTCGTATAACTATATTGTTGTACCGGACTTATGGCATTTTCAAGCAAAACGCCTTTCCATTTTGCTAAATGAGGCTTAGTCCAATCTCCGTAAATTCTTTTTATGGTTGGTGTGCCGTATTTAGCAATTTCTTCCATCATTTCAGTAATGTACTTTGATGGTATATTATCACCATCAATTAAAACGGCTATTTTTGTGTCTTTTATCATATCTGTTAAAGGTAATAAAAGATTTGTAGTATCTCTTTTTTATGCGCTAAGAATTAAAACCCTAATGAAGTTCATATAAAATTTAATTTAAAAGAAAAATACTCTTTGAAGAATTAGGTAGCTTGTATTCTTTTATGAATATTCAGGAATCTTGCCTTTAACACCTTTATAAAAAGCATGCATGAATTCAAAATCTTTTTCAATATCATCAGTTGGATAAAATGGCTCTGAAATTTTATTTTGCTTATTTTCAAAATCAAAAGTAAACATGATAATAGGCACTTTAGCTTCTTTTGCTATATAATAAAATCCCGTTCGCCATTTATTTACTTTTTTTCTTGTTCCTTCTGGAGACATAGCCATCCTAAACTCTTCTCTATCTTTAAAAAGTTTAGCTATAGCTTGTACTTTATTTTCTTTGGTATGTCTATCAATTGGAGCGCCACCTAAAATTCTAAAAAGCCATCCTATTGGGAACACAAATAATTCCTTTTTTCCCACAAAGTTTGTCTTCACATTTAAAACGGAACGCAGTAAAACACCCATATAAAAATCGTGCCAACTGGTATGTGGTGCGGCGATAATGACTGCTTTTTTAATAGATTCTTTTGATATATTGGTATTACCAACAACTTTCCATCCTAAAAGTTTAAAATATATAAATTTGGATAGCCATTGCATATTACATTTTTTGGTATAAGTGTTTTAACTTTTCACGGGTAATTGTTTTTTTCCAGTTTTTACCTAAGGCATTTTCCCAAAGAGGTTCTAAACTCAATGAAATATTTATCATAATATCAAATTCAGAATCATCTAAATTAGCACAAATACCTTTTGGTAATTCAATATGATGTTTCTTTTTCATGGCTTTAAAAATAGCAACGCCTTCTGGATAAAATTCTTCTAAATGGTCAAAAACAATGCAATTACCAATACCATGTTTGGTTCCTAATAAATAAGATAAGCCATAACTCATGGCATGAGCAACTCCAACTTGCGAATAAGCAATACTCATACCGCCATGCCAAGAAGCCATCATAAGTTTATCTTGAGCGTCATTCTCTGTTAAATGGTCTCCTAAATATATTTCTTTACAAAGCTGCAATGAAATATCGCCGTAACTTTGACTAAATGCATTTAAATAAGTGCCATTTAGAGATTCTATACAATGTATATAACAATCCATACCAGTATAAAACCATTGTTTTTTTGGAACATCTTTGGTTAACTCTGGATCTAATATAACTTGGTCAAAAGGTGTGAAATCTGAATTTATGCCTAATTTCATTTCTGGTCCAGTAAGCACAGTTGTTCTAGAAACTTCTGCTCCAGTTCCAGAAATAGTTGGTATTCCAACGTGATAAACCGCTGGATTTTTAACTAAATCCCATCCTTGATAATCTTTGGCTTCACCTTCATTTGTTAACATAATGGCTACTGCCTTTGCCAAATCTAGCAGTGTACCACCACCAATTCCAATAATTCCTGAAGTACCTTGTCTTGAGGTTAATATTATATCTTCAACTAAACTATCAACCTGTGATGTTTTTGGTTCTTCTTTTGCTGAAATATAAATGACTTTATCTTCATAAGATAATGGTATTCTTGATGTTAGCCATGCATTGCCTTTAAAAACATCATCAACCAAAAAAATAAATGGCGCATGTACATTTAATCGTTTTGATGATATAATTTCACTTAACTGATTGAAACTACCTCTGCCAAAAATGACTTTTGGCACCATGGGAAAGTTTTTATAACTCATTTAATATATTTTCTTTTACACAAATTAAAATTAGTATTATTTTAAAATTTAAGCATTCAAAAAAACTTGAAATTTTTCTGAAAACAAACCAACATCATAACCATCAACTAAGGCATGATTTACATTAATTGATACATTCATTAAAAAATCATTATTTACTTTACTTGCTTTGCTAAAAGCAATTTTTGGAACCGAGTCAAATGGTGATGATATAGGTTCTTTATGACCTGAAAAATTCAACCAAGGCATTGCAGAACAATGAATACAATCTAATCCATTTTTTGGTGGAAATAAATCATTTGATGAATTAATCCGTTTTTTTTCTTGTTCAATATTTTTTACAAATACACCCAAATCAGAATTAAAATCAATAAACGAAAAACCAAACGTGTTATCGTCTCTCATGATTGTAGCTGATGCATGTATCGTATTAAACTCAACAATGTTATCTTTTAATATTCTTAATTTTAAAGCTTTAATAGCATTAATTGCCTTCATACAGTCATGCAAGTATTTAGCAAAAAAACTTATATTATTATCTTTTGAAAACTGATATGCTTTAGTCACATTAAAAGGAATAGTTACAGCAAAATATGGGTCTGTTAAACCTTTAAAATGCTCATAATGTTGTTTTCTGTTCCAAGAATTAATATCTAAAACCTTCATGTTATTTCAAAAAATTTATAAGCTCTCGTAAACTACTAATGGTTTTATAGGTTTTGCCATTAGTTTCTTTTTCAGTCACTTGCTCATGAGCCCAAGTGGTATGAAACGGCACATGAATAGCATGAGCATTTAAATGAACTAAGGGCAAAATATCAGATTTTAAAGAATTTCCTATCATTAAAAACTCAGAAGGTTTAATATCTAAGTGATTTAAAAGTTTTGAATAATTAGCTTCTTGTTTATCACTCATTACTTCTATATGATGAAAATAATCTGTTAATCCAGACTTTTCTAATTTACGCTCTTGATCTAATAAATCACCTTTTGTTGCCAATATCAATCGGTATTTTTTTGATAATTCTTTAAGAACATCTTCTACGCCATCGAGCAGTTCTACAGGTTTATCCAACATATTCTTACCAATATTTAAAATAGATTGAATGGTTTTTTGGGATACATTGAAATTAGATATTTCTAAAGCCATTTCAACCATAGATAAGGCAAAGGCTTTTACGCCATAGCCATATAATGGAAGATTTTTCATTTCCATTTTAAATAATTCTTGGTCTGTTTTGTTGGGTGTTTCGTATTCTGACATTAAATTACAAAACTCTATTTCAGCTTCACGAAAATAGGTTTCATTAACCCACAACGTATCATCAGCATCAAACCCAATAACTTTTATATGTTGGTAGTCTATTTCCATAGTTTTTTTGCACGTTCTAAATCTTCAGGCGTATCAATTTCAACACCTTGAACATGGGTTTCTACCATTTTAATGCGCTTACCATATTCTAAATACCTGATACATTCTATTTTTTCTGAAGCTTCTAATTGTAACATGGGTAAACGATAAAAATCTAAAATGGCTTCTTTTCTAAAAGCATAAACACCTTTGTGTTTATAGTACTTCACATCAATATTTTTATCTCGTGGATATGGAATTGGACTTCTAGAAAAATATAAAGCAAAATTATTTTTATCTACAATAACCTTTACCGTATTTGGATTACTGATTTCATCCCAATCGGTAATATGAACCATTAAAGATGCCAAATCAATTTTTTTATCATGGTCCTCTTTAAAAACTTCAATCAATTTTTTTAATGACTCTTTTTCAGTAAAAGGTTCATCACCTTGAACATTAATAACAATGTCGATATCTAAAAACTCAACAGCTTCGGCAATTCTGTCGCTACCACATTCATGCTCTTTAATGCTCATCATAGCTTTGCCTCCATGATTTACAATTTCATCATAAATAATTTTACTATCGGTTACTACAAGCACATCATCAAATAAATTGGTTGCAACGGTAGCTTCATAAGTACGTACAATAACACTTTTGCCGCCAAGGTCTTGCATTAATTTTCCAGGGAAACGAGATGCACTGTAACGTGCAGGAATCATTGAGATTATTTTCATGAAATTTTAAATCAAATCAGTTTCAAAAATATGATAATTATTAGGAATCTAAACTTTTGTGTTCTTAAACTTTTTATAAAACCTAAAAATAATAAACAAAATAAGAACTACTAAAATGACAGCAAAGATTGGAAGTATTATTGAAATAAGAGACATTATAAAAGCAGTTCCAGTTTCAACCGTTGAAACTATTGGATTGCCAATTCCGCCTGTTGTTACTGTTGAAGTTAATCTAGCAGCACTTGAAGTTCCTGATATAGCTGCTGCCGTTCCTCCACCAGCAATGATAGCAAGTGCCCAAGTCATTTCTGGGCTTAAATTTACAACAGTTGATAACATAATTACTGTGCCTGCAAACGCTGCTAATGGTACTGCTATACTATCTAATAAATTATCGATATACGGAATGAAATATGCAAATATTTCAACCAAAGTTGCAACGCCTAAAATGATTAATGCAGACAAGCTTCCCATCCAATGCCAAGACTCATTCAAATCTAAAACATTGAAATATGAAGATAAGCTTAATGCAAACAATGGCATAAAAACTCTAAAGCCAACAGAAGCGGCTAATCCTATTCCTAGACAAATACTAATTATTGTTTCTAAATTCATATTTTAAATATAATAAAAAACTATTCCTCAAAAAAATCATCTTTAAAGCCTATTAAATAAAGTTTTTCTTTGGCTCTGGTAACCGCAGTATAAAGCCAACGCAAATATTCCTTATCAATACCATTTGGTAAATATGGTTGCTCTACAAATACGGTATGCCATTGCCCACCTTGAGATTTATGACAGGTAATAGCATATGAAAACTTTACTTGTAAGGCATTAAAATACTTGTTGGTTTTAATCTTAAGAAATTTTTTGTAATTACTGGTTTCAGACTCATAATCTTTCATAACTTCTTGATATAACTTATTCCCTTGATCATATGTTAATGAAGGTGCTTCAGATTCAATGGTGTTAAGTAGTAAAACGGTTTCAAATGGTTGCATTTTTGGATAATCAACCATTCTTACTTTGACTTCGGCAAAACGAAATCCGTATAAATCAATTAAATTAAAAATTTCTAGGACTTCAATAATATCACCATTGGCAATAAAACCAGCCTCGGTTGTAGGTTTTATCCAAAAATAATTATTTTTAACAACCATGATATAATCACCAGGTGTTAATTCGTTTTCATTAAATAATATACGATTTCTAATTTGTTGATTGTATAAGTTAGCCCGTTTATTACTCCTTACTATAATGGTGGTTTCTTCATGCCCTAAATTACTGTACGAATCATTTATAGCATCCATAACTTCTTGCCCATCAATCAGTCTTATAATATCTTTAAAGGGTTTTAAATCAAATTTAAATGCATCATGGAATGAATTTGATAAAGCTTCACGTAAAACTGTAGCATTTGCCAAAATACCAGAATTAAATTCTTGACGAACCACTTCGTCTAATTCCATTTTAGTGACTTCTTTATTGTAATTTAAACTAAGAGAATCTTCGTTTAATGCCGGACTTACATCTAATTTTACCGGTGGTAATTGAGCCGTATCTCCAATAAGCAGTAATTTACATTGGTGTCCAGAATACACGTATTGCATTAAATCATCTAAAAGTGAGCCGTTTTCAAATAATTTTGATTCACCAGGTGTATCAGGAATCATAGACGCTTCATCTACTATAAATAAAGTGTTTTTATGTTTATTGGGTTGAAGCACAAATTTGACGCCTCCATTTTTCTCCTTTTTTGGGAAATAAATTTTCTTATGAATGGTAAAAGCTTCTTTTCCTGAATAATTTGAAATGACTTTTGCAGCTCTTCCTGTAGGCGCCATTAAAACTGCACTTTTTTTTGCTTTCCATAAATTTGTTACTATAATTCCTACTATGGTAGTTTTTCCAGTTCCTGCATAACCTTTTAAAACATACAGAGTATTTGGTTGTTTACTAAAAATAAATTCAGATAATTGGTTTAAGACAATATTTTGTTTTTGCGTTGGCTGAAATGGAAATTGTTGTTTTATAAGTGAATAAAATTCAGATGCAGTCATTAAAAGTCTTAAAATTTATAAATTATTCAAATATAGAAATGATTTTTACCAACATTGGTTTTTACGATTAAAAAAAAATTGTAGATTTGCGTATAACGTATAATTAAATAAAATTAACAAATAACTACTATGTTTAAAATACTTCTTATTGCTGTTGTTGTAATTCTAGTCACGTTTGGTTTGGTTAAGCTAGTTGACAAATTTATTCCCTCAAAATTTAAACCGTTTTTAATAATAGCACTTTGGGTTATTATAGCTTTTTTAGGCTACAAAACATATATGTCTATATATGAACCCATTCAATTTAATGAAGTGAAAAACAAGCGTTATTCACAAGTCATTAAAAATTTAATTGATATTAGAGATTCCCAACTAGCATACAGACAAGTAAATGGTAAGTTTGCTGATAATTTTGATAACCTAGTTAAATTTATTGACACAGCTAAATTTACTATTACACAAAGACGTGATAGCAGCATTATAGATGTTGAGGCAACTAAAAGATTTGGAGGCGTTATTACCACTAAATCAATAGTTATTACTGATACTTTAGGATTTGTATCTGTAAAAGATTCTTTATTTAAAACCTCTACACGCTACAAAACCATGATGAATGTTCCTGTAGGACAAGAAGGCGCTAAATTTGAGTTGAAAGCTGGTGTTTTAGAACAAAACGATGTGAAAATTCCTGTTTTTGAAGCAAAAGTTAAAAAAGATGTTATTTTATTTGATCAAAATAGAGATTTAGTAATTCAAGAAAACCAAGTTGTTTCAGTTGATGGAGTAAATGGTGATGCATTAAAAGTAGGCTCAATGGATGAAGTTATAACTAACGGAAACTGGCCAAAAACTTATGGTGATAACGAGTAATATCTCTAACAACATAATATATCAAGAATTGTCCATTCAAGTTAGTTTGAGTGGACTTTCTTTTTGTATCCTACAAAAAGATACCAATACCATTTCTTTTTTAAAACATGTTTGTTTTCAAAAAAAACAAAATCCAATAGAACTTTTAGATTCTTTAAAACATGTATTCAATACTGAAGAACCATTAAAAAGTAGTTTTAATGCTATTTATGTAACACATGTTAATGAACTTTCAACCTTAGTACCAAAACCTTTTTTTAACGAAGACCATTTAGCCGATTATTTAAAGTTTAACTCAAAAATTTTAAAATCAGACTTTATAACATTTGATGAGATTGTTACAAATGATACCGTTAATATTTACGTTCCATATGTAAACATTAATAATTTTATTTATGACCTATTTGGCAGTTTTACGTTTAAACATTTTTCTACCATTTTAATTGAAAACATTCTAGTAATTGAGAAAAATTCTGAAGAAACTAAAGTATATGCCAACATTGATACAGATCATTTTGAAATTATAATAGTTAAAAAAGGAAAGTTGTTAATTTACAATACATTTGAATATAATACTAAAGAAGATTTTTTATACTACTTACTTTTTACAACAGAGCAATTACAATTAAACCCAGAAACCTTTCAATTAGTGTTTTTAGGAGATATTGACAAAAACAACGAACTATATACCATAGCCTATCAGTACGTTAGAAATATAAGCTTTGGAAACAGGTATGATTCATACAATTATCATGAAAAGCCTAAAACAAATTATTCAGATTTCACTTTAATAAAAAGTTTTTAATGCGAATCATATCCGGATTATTCAAAAGCAGAAAAATAGTAGCACCAAAAAATTTACCAGTTCGCCCCACAACCGATATGGCCAAAGAAGGCTTGTTTAACGTTTTAAACAATCTATTTTATTTTGACGAAATATCTGTACTCGATTTATTTGCTGGCACAGGCAACATCAGTTATGAATTTGCTTCAAGAGGCGCCGAACAAATCACCTGTGTAGATGAAGATTTTGGCTGTATAAAATTCATCAATCAAACGGCCGAAGCTTTTAAAATGCCCATTCAAACCATTAAAAGCGATGTGTTTAAATATTTAGAAAAAGCAACCATGCAAACCAATGTTATTTTTGCCGATCCGCCTTATGGTTTCTCTGACGAATTATTTAATAAAATCCCCGAATTAATCTTTCAAAATAATCTTTTACTAGCAGATGGACTATTAATTATAGAACACTCAAAACATACAAAGCTATCCAATCAAAATCATTTTAGTTATTCAAAAAGTTACGGCGGTAATGTGTTTAGCTTTTTTGAAATAAAGGAAGAAGCTACAGATTAAACACCATAAAAATACTTTTTATAAAAAACTACCTAACCAATTTATATTTTTTTTAAACGAAAAACCCTTCCTATTTCAAGAAGGGTTTTTTATAAGTAAGTAAATCTATAAGCCGAATTCTGTACTCTTTCTTAAAAAGAAAAAGCCCTTATCATTTATCTTAGTGCATTGTTACCAATACACTTTAGCTGCCTACCCTCCAACAATCAAGCGTGCAGCCTTCAAACGTTGGTATACATGGCATTGCACCACATAGAGTTTACCTGGTTTCACTACAGCATTACCTGTACATACTTTCTGTTGCACTATTCCTAACCTCACGGCTGGTGGCCATTAACCACTATGTTGCACTACGGTGTTCAGACTTTCCTCCTTCCGAAAAAACGGAAAGCGATAAGGCGATTTACTTGCCGCAAAGTTACAATAAACTAAAACTAAAATCACAGCTTATTTTAATATTTGAGCGTTACCCTTTGGGTCAGGCTTTCACTACTCGCTACCTCCTAACGTCGGTGAGCTCAAACAAACCGTTCAATCCTTAACGCAAGTGTTTGCAAAATTAAATTTTAAACCGAAAGGTGGTTTTGGTTTTTGTAGAGATTCGTTTAACGGTTTGAATATGGTGCGTTTGGCATTTCAACTCTCCAAACTTTCAGGTTACTACAAAATTTCTTAATTGCTATCATCTTCATTTTTAGCACTATCTGCCAAATGCACTATATTTTTTGTTGTATGGCGTTTTCATTCTCTTTCTTTTCATTTATTGTCGAAATTGGATAACAAAAAATAGAAATTGTATTCCGTCATAAAGAGCGTGAGATATGATTAACGGCAACAATCTGCGATACTTATAAAAATAAAAACTTATTATTACACTTTTAAATCCTATGGAAATTATTCCAGCAGTTCCTTGGTATAAATGTGCTACTCCGATTAGTGTAGAAGCCAAAAATATTACGGCAATTTGCCAATTTTTATTTTCGTTTACATTCCACAAGCATTTTAGTAAAAACACTCTTGATAATTCTTCAAAAAGTGCAATACCAATCCACAAAACAGGTCCAAACCAAACAAGCATTAACAAAGGGTTGTTTGCCAAATCAACCATTGTATTAATCAATTCTGTATTAGGTGGATTATGATTAGGTATCCATTGATAAAGTGTTGCTCTTTCTACAAAGAACAATGCGAAATATATAGCAGTCAATCCTAGACCAATTAAGATGTCCCAATACCAACTCCCTTTACCTGAATTAAATGTTTCTTCAAATGTATCTTTTATCAAGTATTTATTGAGGTACAAAATCAAAAGACTTATTCCACCACCAAAAATCAATGGATAAACTGTCATATCAGTTGTTGAAAAATTTTCAGTTTGTGTCAGTCTATACCAAATCATTATAATATTGATTGGTAAAATTGCAATGCTGATTGCTAAAATGTTTCGTAATGTTTTATTCATAGTTTCTGATTTTTTTCAAATGCCCTACAACTTTTAAGATATGGATAGTTTCAATTATCTATATCAATAGTTAAACGAAGTTAGCTTATTTTAATGATAAAGTAAATAAAAACTTACAAACAATTCGAATTTATTTTGTTAATAAGTAAACATAATTTCAATGTTTAGAATTTAAAATTATAAATTGAATTTTTAACTTTGTTACTTTAAAAATTTTAATGGAACACTTTGTAGTATCAGCCAGAAAATACAGACCACAAACATTTAAAGATGTTGTGGGCCAGCAGGCTATTACTAATACTTTGCTAAATGCTATTCAAAACGACCATTTAGCTCAAGCCTTACTATTTACTGGTCCAAGAGGTGTTGGTAAAACTACCTGCGCCAGAATTCTTGCTAAAATGATTAATGGCGGAAACGAAACTAGTGAAGAAGATTTTGCTTTTAACATTTTTGAACTTGATGCCGCTTCAAACAATTCTGTTGATGATATAAGAAGTTTAACTGACCAGGTTAGAATTCCGCCACAAGTTGGTAAATATAAAGTGTATATTATTGATGAGGTTCATATGTTATCTCAATCGGCCTTTAATGCCTTTTTAAAAACTTTAGAAGAGCCACCAAAACACTGTATTTTTATTTTAGCAACTACCGAAAAGCATAAAATAATACCAACCATATTGTCTCGTTGTCAAATTTTTGATTTCAAGCGCATCACCGTTAAAGATGCCAAAGACTATTTAAAATACATAGCAAAAGAGCAAGATATAAATGCAGAAGATGACGCCTTGCATATTATTGCTCAAAAAGCTGATGGCGCTATGCGCGATGCTTTGTCAATTTTTGATAGAGTGGTTAGTTTTTCTGGTAAAAATTTAACGCGTCAAGCCGTAACTGAAAACTTAAATGTACTTGATTATGAAACCTATTTTACAAGTACAGATTTAATATTAGACAATAAAATCCCTGAACTTTTAATACAATTTAATGATACGCTTTCCAAAGGTTTTGATGGGCATCATTATATTGCTGGTTTAGCATCACATTTTAGAGATTTATTAGTGAGTAAAACGCCTCAAACTATTGATTTGCTTGAAGTTGGCGAACAAACTAAAGCCAAATATTTAGAACAAGCTAAAAAAGCGAGTCAGGAGTTTTTACTGCAAGGTATTAATCTGGCTAATGATTGTGATTTAAAATATAAAACCAGTAAAAATCAGCGCTTACTTGTTGAGCTTAGCTTAATGCAACTTGCCTCTATCACTTTTGATGGAGAAAAAAAAAATAGCAAACATTACATAATTCCGCCTTCGTACTTTAAAAATAAAGGCATTACTCCTATTCCTGTTACCTTACCAAAAAACACTCTTAATGTTTCAATTGAAGAGAAAGCTATTGAGGTAACACAACATTCTCAATTAGTTTCAGAAAATGTATTGGTAAACGAACCTGCTAAACTTATTTTAAAATCTGATTTAAAACGCACATCGGGTTTATCGTTAAGTAGTATAAAAGCTAAAAAAGAACATCTCATCAAACAAATGGATGTTATTGTAAATGAAGAAGATTTACCAAAAGAAGATTTTACCGAAGAACAACTTATAGAAAGTTGGCATACTTTTACTAAAAAACTACAAGCTGAAGGTAAATATAATTTAGCGTCTATTTTAAGTATTGACACACCAAAAGTTAGTGGTACAACCGTACATTTAGAGTTTCCTAATTCCACAAATAAAGTAGAATTAGAACGTCAGCAATATGACCTTTTAGCGTTTATAAGAAAGGAATTAAACAATTTTGATATTAATTTATCAATAACCGTTAATGAAGAAAAAGAAAAGCAATATGCGTATACAGCAAAGGAGAAATTTGAAAAATTAAAAGAGAAAAACCCTAATATTGATACTTTAAGAAAAACTTTTGATTTAGATATATAACCTATTAATTATGAAAGGATTATTTGTTTTTATTTTTATTATTTCAATCACCTTTGTGAGTTGTGATGGCAGACATAAAGCCTATCAAACACCTAAAGACAATTTAAAAGAACATAAGCTTTATAAATCATTTGCAGAGCATGTTAAATACATTCCTGAAGCCTATTTTGAAACCACAACAGATACTATTTTAAGTAATGGATTTCAAGTAAAAATAACATCTTATACTGATATGCAAACCAGTTATCTGCATGAATTTACAAAAGACTCTATTAATCATAAAGCGTATTACAGAAACATAAATAATACTATAAGTATCTTAAAAAACAACAAAGAAATTACTTCTAAATTGATAACTAAAGATGTTTTAATAAGTTACAATAGTTCTTTTAAAAATGATTTAAAAAATAAAGTCATTCAAGGTATTTGGCTAAACCAATACGCATCAACAATAACTAATAAAGTAACTGTAAATGTGCTATTTCAAAAACCAGGCACCAATGATAAAACCTATTATACTTTAAGTTTTAATGACAATGGCAGCTTTAATATTGTTGACGAACTAAAACAAGAATATATTTAATATGCTAGGTTTAAAACTTCCAACAGATCCAAGATGGGTTAATATTGTTGAAAAAAATATTGAAGAAATACTTACAGACCATGCTTTTTGCGAGCAAAAGGCAACGAGTACAGCCATTTCATTAATAGTAAGTTTTCCTGAATATACAGACCTTGTTCAAGAAATGACCGCTTTAGTAAAAGAAGAAATAAGTCATTTTAAAATGGTGCATGACAAAATTATTGCAAGAGGTTGGACACTTGGTAGAGACAGACGTGATGATTATGTGATTGAATTAGTGAAATTTTTTCCAAAAGGTGGAAGCAGAACCACACAATTAGTACATAGATTGTTGTATGCAGCGTTAATAGAAGCTAGAAGTTGTGAGCGTTTTAGATTGCTTTCTGAAGCATTAAAAGACAAAGAACTTGCCGAGTTTTACAGAAATTTAATGGCAAGCGAAGCCAATCATTACACCATGTTTTTGGGTTTTGCACGCCAATATGGAAATAGAAAAGAAGTTGAGACCAAATGGCAACAACTTCTTGAATATGAAGCCGAAATTATGAGTAATTTAGGTAAAAAGGAAACTATACACGGTTAGAATTTATAACCAACTCCAAATTGCATCGTTGAATTTTTAGCTTTAATACCTAGGTTTTCATCAAAAATATTTGAAATACCGTAAGTATATCTTGCATCAACAAATATCATGGGTGTTACATTATAAGATAAACCACCAACGCCTGAGTAAGCAAAGTTTCTAATACCATCATCAACTTTATTGATTTTTAATCCCGCTTGAGGACCTATGTTGAAAAACATTTTTGGGCTAAGTTTAAAGTTAAATAAAATTGGCATTTGAATATAGTCTAATTGTAAATATTCCGGTTTTGCGCCTTCAGCAGAAAACTGTAATTCAGGAGTAATACTTACTTTATTTGATAAAGCATATTCAGCAAAAAAACCAATAACAAAGCCATTTCTGTGTTTATTATCTGGAAGTGAGGTGCCATCAAAATCTAAATTAGAAATATTTAAGCCTGCTCGCACACCAAATTTTCCTTCTTGTGAAAATCCATAAAATGATGTACCAAGTATTAAAACTAAAAGTAATATTTTTTTCATAATTAATAGGTTTGGGTTAATATGTATTGTAAAAACAACAAACGAATATATATCTTATTATTAAAAAATATATATTAAAAAGGTAAAGTGCATAATTTTACTGTGTACTGCTAGAAACAGTATCATAATATATACTTTTAATGATACCATCTGCCAAACCAATTTTAGGCACGTAAATGTGTTTAGCTCCACTCCATTTCATGGAAGATAAATAAATTCTCATAGCTGGAATAATAACGTCTGCTCTATCTTGATTTAAATCTAAAATAGTAATTCTTTCATCATAAGAATAGCTTTGCAAAATATTATAATAAGAAGTTAAGTAGAAGAACGTTAAAGGTTTACCTAGTGCTTTACCTGAAACTTTAAATATTTTATTAATGTTTCCACCAGAACCAATCACTTCAATTTTTTCATACAATGCTGCTTGCGCTTTTATCCATAATTCTAATTCATTCCAAGCTTCATTTTTAACCATGTCATTAAGTAACCTTACGGTACCAATTTTAAAAGATTTAGAAATTACTGAAATACCTTGATGAATTACTGTAAACTCGGTACTTCCACCGCCAACATCGACATATAAATATGTTTTATCGTTTTCAATATATTTATGCAAATCTGTAGCAGCAATTATGGCTGCTTCTTCTTCACCTTCAATAATATCAATTCGTATTTTAGATTTTTTATAAACAGAATTAGCTACTTCTTTACCATTTAAAGCTTCACGCATTGCAGACGTAGCACAAGCCTTAAATTTAACTACTTTGTGAGATTTCATCAATAATTTAAACGCCAACATAGTATCTGCAATGCGTTGTTCATTTTCTTCAGAAATTTTTTGAGTTAAAAAAACATCAGAACCAAGACGAATTGGAACCCTTACCAATGAATTTTTTTTGAATAAAACTGGTTTTCCTGGTTCTTCAATGACATTTGATATAAGCAATCTTACGGCATTTGAACCTATATCTATTGCTGCATATTTATAAATTGTTAACATTTTATTTTTCTAACTTATTTAAATAATAATCATAAATAGCAAGTTGAGATCTTGTTTTATTCTTATCATTTTTTATGTATTCGTTATTTTGTGCTTCGTTAATAACTCTAGCTTTTACATTGTCATTCCAACATATTTCAAAAGTATCTAAAAGCTCTTCTTTGATACTTTCATCGTAAATAGGACAGCTTACTTCTACTCTATTTAATATGTTTCTTGTCATCCAATCGGCCGATGAAATATAAACTCTTGGATTATTATTATTTCCAAAAATATATAGCCGTGAATGCTCTAAAAATTTATCAACAATGCTAATAACTTCTATATTTTCACTCATATTTTTAACACCTGGTATTAAACAGCAAATGCCTCTAATAATCATTTGTATTTTTACTCCAGCATTACTAGCTTCATACAGTTTATCTACCATATTGTAGCTTGTTAAACTGTTCATTTTTACTTTAATATATGCTGGTTTTCCAATTTCGGCATTAAATATTTCGTTGTCAATTAAATTAAAAATTGCTTTTTGAGTGTAATGAGGTGAGGTAATGATATGTTTATATTTATAAATTTGGTAGTTTGTTTCAAAAAATGCGAATACTTTATTTATATCTTTTAAAATACCTTGATTTGCAGTAAACAAGGTATGGTCTGTATAAATTTTGGCTGTAGATTCATTAAAATTACCGGTACTTACAAAGCCATAACGCTTTATTTTTTTACCTTCTTCTCTTTCAATAACACACATTTTACTATGTACTTTTAACCCTTGTACACCAAATACTAAATGAATGCCTTTTTGCTCCATTTCTTGTGCGTAATTAATATTAGCTTCTTCATCAAAACGGGCTTGTAACTCAATAGAAACAGTTACAAATTTTCCATTAATGGCAGCATTAATTAATGAGCTGGCAATATGTGAAATTTGAGCAAGTCTGTAAATAGTAATTTTAATAGTTTTTACTTTTGGGTCTAAAGCAGCTTCTCTTAAAAATTTAACTACATAAGAAAAAGTGTGATAAGGTGCATAAATTAAATGATCTTTTCTAGCAATGTCTGAAAAAATACTTCCTTCTAGATGCAAATCTTTTAAAGGTAATGGGTGAATTTTACTGTATAATAAATCGGCTCGTCCTAAGCTAGGAAACCCCATATAATCTCGTCTATTATGATATTTTCCTCCAGGAATAATGCTATCGGCATTATCAATTTTCATTTTAGACTTCAAATATTTTAACGTGTCTCTATCAATACTTTTATCATAAACAAACCGCACTGGTTGGCCAATTTGCCTATGTTTTACACTATCTGAAATTTTATCAATAAAACTTTTGCTTAAGTCGCTTTCAAAATCAAGTTCTGCATCTCGTGTAATTTTTATCATGTGAGCAGAAATTGATTGATAATTAAAAATATTAAAAATATCATTCAAAAAATATCGTAAAATATCATCAATCATCACGATATAATCTTTGCCATCGTGTTTTGGTAATTGCACAAAGCGATTAATTGTTTTAGGAATTTCAATTAGTGCATATTGCTTTTCAACATCATTGATGGTCATTTTAACAGCAAGGTAAGCTGCACTATCATTTAAATTTGGAAGATCTATTAAGTCGTTTAAAATGATGGTTACTAATGCCGGACTTACAGTTTCTATAAAATAATTTTTTAAAAATTCGTGATGAAAATCTTGAATTTCGGTCTCATCTATTCTAAAAATAGCTTCTTTTTTTAACCTTCTTTCAATATTCCTTAAAATTCTAAGGCTATCACTTTGCTGTTTAATAACTATTTTGGTGATATCTTCAAGTAATTCATTTGCATTAACGCCTCCTAATTGATTTTTTCCATCTTTACCGGCTTGCACAATTCGTTTTAAGGTAGCATAACGAACTTTAAAAAACTCATCAAGATTATTCGAAAAAATTCCTAAAAACCTTAATCGTTCTATAAGTGGTACCGATTCATCTTCAGCTTCTTGTAAAACTCTGGCATTAAATTGTAACCAACTTATTTCTCTATTTATGTGTGTGAAGTTGTTCTTTTCAGGGTTTGTCATTATAAAAATCTAATTATTCACAAATATATTCTATTTATATAAAACTAGTAGGTTAATAAATTGTTATAAGAATGAATTTATAATATTTTATTCTTTTAAATCTTTTGGGAAAATTGTTGCAATAGTTCTACCTTTTTTTAATTCGTTCCAATTGTCAGTGTTAAATTCAATGATTGTAACTCCACAGGTTGGAACGTTTTCAATAAATACGTCTCCATAACTGTTTACAAAATTGGTGATTGCATTGTTATGGCCAAAAAGCATTAATTCATTAATTGAATTTTGACAATTTTTTATAACTTTTAACAAGTTTGCACCTGAAAAATCATATAAATCATGATTCAAAACCAATTTTTTAGGGTTAAAATTAAGGTTTGAAAGAAAAATTTCAGCAGTCGTTTTTGCTCGAGTTGCATCGCTTGATAAAATTAAATCTGGATTAATTTTTCCAATAATCTTACAAGAAACTTTATGAGCGTCATAAAACCCTCTATTATTTAACGGTCTATCATGATCTGACACATTGTGTTCCCAAGATGATTTTGCGTGCCGTATTAATATTATTTTTTTCATAAAGTTCGATTAAATGTGATTATTATCGATAAAAAGTTGTTTTTTTCGATAAAATGCTTTTTATTTGTACATAGAATTCAGTTAATAAATGCAATATTATAGTTAAAAACATTAAACTGTTGTTATTATAATTAATTAGTTGAATAGCTTAAATAGTACTTTAAATTACAAATATTTGCAGTTAAACGATTATTTAAGTGATTTAACATATATGTTTGATTAAATAATAGGATATGAATTAATTTGTTGTACATAATATAAAATGAAATTATGACCCCAAATCAAATTTCAATAAAATTTTCAACATTGTATATCAATGTTATACCTCACAGTTTTTTCCCTCGAAAACTTTTATTATGCTTATTTTTGTTAGTTGCTTAGTGCATCTAATTTAACTATTTAGTATCAATTATAGATTTAAAGTTTAAACATTATTTAATATATAAATCATGAAAAATAATATAAAATTATCTCTTTATTCATTACTGTTAATTTTTTTCTCTTCATCTGTTTTTGCACAAGAAAATAATATTTATGAATTAAATGCAACAAATGAATTATCAAAAGAAAATTCAACTTCTAATAAAAGTTTTAAAAATCAAAATAATTCTAATAGAGAAAATTTTTATGATTTAGCATTTAAACTTCATCCAACTACATATATAACTAATAATGTAGCTAAAAAAAATAGTGGAAATGGTAATTATATATCTAAATTAATATTTAACGATACTAAATCTTTTAATTTATTGAAAGAGGCTAATTCTGATTTAAATAATGTTGAGTTTATATCAATCACATTAAGTGATGAAAATGATTTAAATAATAAATTAGACCTTTCGGAAATTAGAAATTTAAGCCATTTAAAATATGTTTTTATAAAATGTTATTTTAAGTGTACTGAAAAACAAATTAAAGAATTTATAAATACTGATTCTAATATCAGGGTTTTTTATACAACAGAAATTCCATCTTAAAAGCATATCATAAGATCCATTTAAAAGTTTAAAATATGAAAAAACTTTACGCTAAAAAAACATATGCAAATAATAAATCAATTAAATTGATGCTGTTTGCGGTTTTGCTTATAAGTACAATATACCACAGTATTGCCCAAGTTAGAGTTCCTTTTACACCTAGAACTTCAGATTCACCAGGTTCTCCAACAGTATATACAGTTAAAGGTGACTTTACTATGATGGGGAATACAAACCTAACTCTTGTAAATTATTCCAATACTTCATCAAATAATGCCGACATGCAATATGTTGATATTGATGGCGATGCCAATACATGGAACTCATCTTCTTCAACATTAACTTTTTCAACTGAAAATGGCGCTATCCCAGATTGTTCTAATATCATTTATGCTGGTTTGTATTGGACAGGTAGAGCTTATGGTGATAATGAAACTGATTCAAATATATTTCAAGTAACAAAAAATGTTCCTACAGGAGCATTTACAACACAACAAGTAACCAATACTGATATTGATATAAGAGATAACGATGCTATACCAAACACAAACTATTCTCTTGATATAGGCAATAATAATCCAATTATTTTCACATTTACTTCATCTGGTTTAGGTGATTCTGTAAGGTTTAGATATAATTCAAATAGTTCAATTGAAGTCTCTAGAAATAATGGAAGTGGATGGGATAGCTATACAAGCATTTCAGGAAACTACAATAATAACTATTTTATTTTTGATACTCCTTATCAAATTTTTTCTGATTCGAATTATACTTTAAATGTTACTAGATTACGAACAAACAATACAGATAGAGCTTTTGTAAATGTAACCTACAATGAAACCGTTGCGGTAACAACTCAAGCTACTAAAGTCTTTGATAAACGAGTAATTTCTATTAAAGGACCAACTTCTAGTACTTACACTCAATATACTGCTGATGCGAATGATATTTATTATCCCTCAGGAACAGACGGTAATATGTATTCTGCTTATAAGGAAATCACGTCTTATGTACAACAAAACGGATTAGGAGAATACTTTGTGGCAGATATTGCTTTAAGAGAAGGCAATTCGGATGCTACTGGTTATTATGGTGGCTGGGGTATGGTTGTGGTTTATGAAAATTCTAAAATGAATTATAGAAATGTCACTGTTTTTGACGGACATGCATATGTTCCTTCAGCAACAACAAGTTTTGTAATAGATGCTTCCGGATTTAATACGGTTCAAAGCGGAAATGTTAATATAAAACTAGGTCTTATGGCTGGTGAAGGCGATAATCAATGGACAGGAGATTATTTTGAAATTCAAAGACAAGTAGATAATAATTATCAAAGATTAAATCATAGTACTAATACAACTGGCAATTTCTTCAATTCATCTATAAATACTGGAGGAAATACTAGAAATCCTAACCTACAAAATAACACAGGTTTGGATATTGCTATGTTTAATATCAATAATACAAACAATGACATTATAACTAATAATCAAACCTCTACTAGATTTAGATATGGTTCTACACAAGATACATATTGTATTTTTAATGTGACATTTTCTGTTGATGCCTATATTCCAGAAGTAGATGGGATTTTAACAACAACTTCAACGAGTGCTACACCACCTTTAGCACCAAATGAATCTGCTGATTATACAATAGAAATAAGAAATAAAGGAACAGAAGCTACCGATAATACTGTTATTACAATTCCTATTCCTGACAATGTAAATCCATACGATTTAAATATTACATCAAATGTATATGCTCCACTAAGCACAACTAATACACCTATTTATAATCCTAGTATAGGGGTTAATGGTTCTATTGTTTGGGATTTAGGAACACTTCCTCTTCCAAGTGACTCTAATACTGTTTTAGCAGATATTAGTTTTACATTAACCGTTACAACTAACTGTTCAATTTTAGAAAATCCATCTTTTAATCCTAATATTTCATTAAATGGTACCATTAGTGGTGTTGGAGCTATTTCTAATATTCCATTTTCAAATTTTTTAGTTCAAGGCTATCAAACTTCAGGATTATGTATTGGAGAACCAATACCAGCTCCAAGTCAAATTGCAATTAATTATTTAGATTATATCAATCAACCACCTACAGCGAGTAATCCTGCTCCAATAAATATTCAATGCAATGAAAGCATACCAGTTCCAGATATAAGTGTAGTTACAGATGCTACTGATAATTCTGGAATTGCTCCAACAATAATTTGGCTATCTGATGTTTCTGATAATAATACATGCCCAGAAACAATAACACGTACCTATAGAGTTTCTGATAATTGCAATAAATATGTTGATGTATTTCAAGAGATAATAATTAATGTCCCTGACTTTACCTTACCTGCCAATGGTGCGAGTACTGTAAACTGTTTGGTGGATGCGCAAGTAGCTCCTACTGCACCTGCTGTTAATGATGCTTGTGGTAATGCTATCACGCCTGTGTTAACTACTACGCCTAGTGATATTGCTTGTTCTG
>JAIPBH010000006.1 GCA_021739635.1 Flavobacteriaceae bacterium
GGTGAAGTAGCATTTACTGTATAAGTGTAAACCAAACCTATATTACTCCAAGAACCTCCTGCATCTGCTCCTGTTAAGGCTGCAAATAATTCTGATTCACTTGGTGTTGTTCCAACGCAAACAGTAAGTGTCCCGTCTGCCCCTGCATTTGGAAGTGCTTGCTCAGTTACCGTTGTCCCTGCACTTTCTGCACTTGGACATCCGTTCGCTGTTGCAATTACAGTGTATGTTCCACTTGCTGTTGCGCTATAGGTTGTTTCTGTAGCTCCACCAATTAAAACACCATCTTTGTACCATTGGTTTCCGCTGGCAGCATCACTTGTTAAAGTAACTGATCCACCAGCACAGAAGCTATTAGATCCTGCTGAAATCGTTGGTGTATCGGGTATTGCATTCACAGCAAAATTCCCCGTAGAGGTTGCTGTTCCACCAGGAGTCGTTACCACTACCGCTCCAGCAGCAATAGGTCCTGCTGGTAGAATAGCCGTAATAGTAGTCGCATCAGTAACTACAAAACTCGCAACTGCAACACCGTTAACGGTTACTGCTGAAGCTCCTGTTAAGTCCGTTCCTTTAATGACTAAAGTAGAACCACCACACCCTTGTGTGATGACAGTTGTTCCATCACTGGTTAAACTAGTAATGGTTGCTACAGCTGCTACATATTCCCAAGCCCCAACATCCTTACCATCAGAACCAAAACCTATAGGCGAATCATCTCCTACAGTTGCAGGTGTGTACTTTACAAAACCATCTGAAGAATTAAAATATAAATTAGACGATGTGAGATCTGCTGCTCTACCAGCACCTCCTTTTATAAAAGCTATAGAACCAGAATCTACATCATGATTATCTATATTATTAGTAATCCATTGTGCTATAGAAGTATTAAAAGTTTGTGTTCCAGCAGCTGCTCCGCCCCAATCTGATGGTGAACCTGCTCCATTATTGGTCTTATTATCATAAAATAAGCTATTTGTAACGGTAGTATTACCGCTTTCTGTTCTTATTATTCCATAATCTAGGTTTGAACTTCCTGTAGTATTTTGAAAAAATGTACAATTACTTATATCAACTACAGTAGTTGCTCCATTAACATACAAAGCCCCTGCATTCAGATTTGCAGTAGTGCTTGTTGTTTTGTTTGCATGGAAAGTACACCTAGTCATTGTAACATTACCACTAGTAATAGAAATGGCACCCCCTTTTGATAGGGCAGCGTTATCTTTAAAAAGGCAATCCGTAAAAGTTAAAGTAGAATTTGAAATCCAAAAAGCACCTCCACCTGCTGTATTAGTTGCGTCCAAGGAATTCGCTTCAAACCTACAATTTTCAAAATTTAAAGTAACATCAGGCTGATTAATAAAAAGTACACCCCCACCTGCTAAGGTTACATCTGTTGACCCAGTAAAAATGATATATTTAAAAGTCACAGTTAAACCAACAGCAGCAGAGTTGATTGTAATAATCCTTGATGCAGCACCACCACTTCTTATTAAAGTTGACCCTACTAAATCTCCCTGAATAGTAAATGCGAAATTTTTTGCTGCCCAATCTGCATTAGTGGCATTAACAACAACAGGTCCTGACCCTGAAGAAACCCTCAATACATCGCCTACTGTTATTGTAGCTAAAGCTTGAGCGAAATCGCCATAGGCATTACCCGCAGTCGTACCATCAGCATTTCCCTTAGCAACAGCAGAAACCCAAACAGTTTTTGCAAATGTGCTACCTATTATAAAGCAAAAACATAATGTCAAAAAAGTAAATTTTTTCATATTTTATAGTTTAATTAGTTTAAAGTTTGCAACAATTGTAAATATGGATACTTAATAAATTCTTAATAAAAACTTAATAAGATGAATTTTCTTAAAATAAAATTTTATTTTTAAGAAAATTACTTTACTCTTTTTGGGGCATTAAAATTTGGAGAGGAATTTCTTTACGTAACATTTTTGCTCCCAAACCTGTTAACCATAAATAATGGTCAGATGGTACACCATCATTATTTACAAAGTGTGCTTTATCGCTATTTGGAGGATTATCAGACACTTTCATAATGGCTGTGCCTTCATCAATTTCATCAAACATGGCAACGTATATCATTTCACTGCCTGCAAGTATGGCATTAGATAATTGGTCCCAATAAAATTTTCCACCCAATCTTGGTATGGCGCCATAGGCAGTATATCTATCTGTTTTTTTATTACTAACTGAAAGATTTCGCCAACTAAAACCGGGAGTTACAACAGGTACATAATCAATGTTGTGCGTTTTAGCCCAAGTGATATCTTTAATGATATGATCTCGTAAATGTGCCCCAATATTGTGAACTAGAGGTGTAAAACGTTGTACCATCCAGGGCATAACAATATCTACAGATTTTATAATTGTGTGTAAATATGGGTCTGGTAAGCAATCTTTATCTAAATCTCTGAAATAGGTTGGCACGCCTAACATAATGGAGCAACCCCCATACACAGGGTCGTTTTTTAAGAAATCTATTAAACGATTTATGCCTATTTTTCTAGTATCATAAGGTCTGTCTGGAAAACCAACACCCCAAATGGCCACTAATGGTTTGCCATTATGATATACGTAATTTTGATGTTCGCCTTGGTTGGTTACTTTTACTTCATCTACCAACATTTTCCAATCTGCTATTACATAAGAACAGTCTTCGTCATCAGCCTTTAAACCAGACAAATCGTACATTACTGCTATAGCTCTATTATTTTCTTTTGCTGCGTTTAATGCATTTCTTAAAATAATGTCTTGTGGTTTGTTACTATTGGTATGGTTTCTTGTAACCCCAAAAAATCGTTGCATAAACACCCCATCTACACCATACTCTTTCATCCATTTAAAATGAAGATCTGTTGTACTTTTATCTAGAGAACTAAACACTTCTGCATTTGTTCCATCAGGATATTTAAAAACAGTGGTGTAGGTGTTTTTATATTCAGTAACGTCTGGCCAAAAATCGATGGTGTTGTTTTCGAAATCGAACTTTTGCCCCACTCCATAATGTCCCCAGCCAATATTTGCTCCATCATCTGGTGCACGAAACCAACCCTGATATCCAGCCATAACCAATCCCTTATATGTTGGGTAATTTCCTGACTCGCCATGTTTTGATTGCGAAAAAGAATTGGAAATTAAAAAAAATAATAAAAAAGGTAATTTGTTTATAAGCCTCATAAGTTTCTATAATTAAGTTTGATATACTATATACAATAGTAAAAATCATTTATTAATTTTAGATTAATGAAACCTTAATTCAATAGAAATGAGAGCGAAATGTATTTATTTTCTATATTTATGAAGAAGCATATATGTTTTATACATAGCTAATTAATTTTGGTTCAAGATGTCTTGATAAGAGTATTCATAATCTTGAGCATATAATAATTTATATTCCTTTTCAAACTTTTTAAAAGTGCCTTCGGCTAAACTATGTTTACCCATCATGTATTGTGCTTTACACTTATATATCATAGCATCTTCGTTTATGGAATCGAAATTAAATATACAATCGGATAAATGAATTATAAAATCAGGATCTTTTTCTATGTCCTCGTTTTGCACATAATTAGTTAGCGTATTTATTATTCTATCTGAAATATCTGCATTAAAATAGTCAAGCCACTCATAATTCAAATTACTCAAAAAAGATCCTTTCTGAGTAATTTTAATCAAAAGGTCTACCCTGTCTTTTGTAATGTTTTTTTCGTCCTCTGTAATTTGAATTAAATCGAAGTAATCACTTTTTAATTTCTTGGGCTCAAAAATAATTTTCCAATATCCCGTATCTTTAGTTAGGTCACAATATCCTATTTCTTTCAGAAGAGTTCTTAATTTAGTTATATTGACCGACCTATTGTTCTGTGCTTTCCTTGAAGATTTATCATACCATAAAAATTCAACAAGTTTTTCAGAAGATATTCCCTTATTATTTTTAAATGTATATAACCAAATTAATAGAAACAACTCCTTAAGCAATGGTGAGAATTTATTGGTTATATCGTTTTGTTCTTTGTCAATTACTTGGAATCCTCCGAAAAAAATTATTTGATATTCCCCTATTTTCACATTCGGTTTGTAATCAATATTATATTCAGAATTATTGGAATTCTCTATTTTAACTATATCATTTTGATTTTTTCGTTTTAATAATTTCTTGTTTAAATAAAAATAGAAAATAAAACCTATACCTATCAGCATAAGAAAAACTATAATAACATAAGAGTATTTATGAGTCTCTAGTTCAGGTTCGGTAGTTTTCAATTTATATACCTGTGGCGGATATTCAATAGTATAAATTTTAAATTCAGTATTAACCGAATCTTTAACAAAAGATGTATATGCCAAAAGCTTCTTTTGTTTTGACATATAAAACAATGTTGCAAAAGACTTAACATCTAAAAATTTAAAAGGTATTTTATTTCCTACAAATTCAGCCTCAGGTTTATCTAAATTACCTCTCAATAATTGCAAAAAACCATCATATTTTGTTTTATCTGAAATTAAAGCATAAAAATCTCTTTTTTCAGAATCAATCCAAAAATTATTGCCTACAACCATATGTTCTGAAATTTGAGGAATTTCAAATTTCTTAATGAATTTTTTATTTTTTACAGAATATCCTAATAAATCAAAATAATGTTTTGGATTTACTAACTGACTTCCAGAAGCACTTCCATATCCTCCAAATAGATAGATAGTATCGTTAAGTGATGTGATTCCTGCTAGATATCTGGGATAAAATATTGAATCATTTATTGATAAAACCTTAGAAATCCCATCTCTAAAATCAACTCGCATAACTTCATTACTGTATTCATGTTGCCCGTAACCCCCAAAAGTATAAATAGAATTATCTAATTGATTATAAATACTGTTATGATGCTGATATTTTTGCTTATGACGTAATCCTTCATAAGTATAATTACTTTCCCAAAATCCAGTTTCAACATTTAACTTAGAAACGAAATCTTTATCAATTAAGTAGCAATATACTTTTTTGTCGGTATAGTTATATACAACTCTATGATCATTAGTTAAAACAAATAATGAGTTTTTGTATTTAATACTTGTTTGCTTATTAGTGCCAACATTATAGACTATAAGCTCTTTATTTCTGAGTAAGTACAGGATATCACTAACAGTATCAGCTGTTACTAATGAAACACCTTCAACCTCATCTTCCAAAACATTTTGCCATTTTTGATGCCTGTTTAGTACCCAGTTAGCATGCGTAACACTTGCTCTGCTTTTGGTTAATTTATCTACAGCTAAAGCACCATCAATTTCATTTAAAGAGTAATGATGCTCTAGCTTTTCATTTATGAATAACTTAATATCTCTTATACTCATATCTGGAACGTCTGTAGTAGCAAACTGCTTATAATTATTAGCCCCAAACATAAACTTAAATGACTCCCTTTTTTCAAAATTAATATAACTTTTAAGTACTACAGAATCTTTAACAGAAAATAATAACTTATTATCAGTCAAAGAAAACTTAAGCCCTAGCTTAATCCAGTTCTTATTATTAAAGTTTAAATAATCAATAGGAACAACAGTCTCAGTATCACCAATTACAATATTTAACCTTCTAACGTTACCCTTTGGTGAAGCACTATTAGAAACAATTAAATCAATATTTTGGTCATTCTTATTTATAATTCTCAGTATATAACCAAACAAATGCCCTTTTTCATTCAAATTGATTTTAAGATCAAATGAAATATCAAATTCCTCATCAAATGATAAAAATTCGTTTGGTATTAAATTAAGACTTGTTCTTTCATCCAAAGAAGAATTTTGTCCGTTAAAAGTCAAGCCGTAATCCTGAGAGAAACAAATGAAAGATTTTAGAAAAAAAATAAAAACAAATACACAAATAATAGAATTATTTGAATATCTAGTAATAGAGAAGTTAATCATAGTACTATTTACTTCGAGTATAGGTTCATTTTTAAAGTTTTAAATTAACACATCAATTTAAAACCAGCTATATCATACAATGTTACGTATAAATTTATACCTTTAATTACAAATTTAATGAAATTTAAATTTAACAATACATTTTTTATAGAAAGAGCCAAAAAATTTATTCTACGCAAATAATTTTAACTTATCTTCAAAAAAGTCGAACCACAAAAACTATTAAAAAATTCTATACAATTACTAAAAACCCCAGTTAATTTATGAGTCTTGAAATGTATATCTCCAAACTAATTTGATCTTTTTAATAGAGAGTATTTAATTGATTAATTCAAAGTTAATTGTTTTTCTTTTGTAAATCTTCAGCAAAAAGCGCACTGATTTTAACAATTTCATAGAGAGTGCCCTCTACTGATGTGTCCTTGAAAATTATAATAACTCCTAGATGCAAGTTTTGATTTTAAACTTTGAGTAATTTGGACTTTCAAAATCAGAAACAATATTATTTATCCCCTTTTTGTTTTTTACATAAATTGCCCTTGTATTGCTTTTAAAATATATTCTTTTCTATAAAAATTCACAGAGATGAAACAAATATACTAAGAGCATAAAGCAAGTTCACTCGGGTCACATCTTTCATTTTCTTTATGGCCGTCATGTTCCTTAACCCAATTGAAATTAACTTGATGTTCTGCAAAAATATTTAATAATTGTCCCCATAAATCGCCATTAATTCCTTTGGCATTCTTTTTTCTATACTGTAAATCGTCAGCAAAAAGTGTACTAATTTAAGTCAAAACTAAGAAAGTGTTTTATAATAATTGCTGCAGTATTTATTTACAGTAGGTATTTAGGTGCTTAAGTTGTGATGCTGTATTTATTAAATTTATAATAATAAGTGTCAAAAATAGATTCTGCTTTATTAAAATTTAAAAATTGTTTAAACCCGGTTTTGGAGGGTTTATGCTTACTCGATACTTATTTAAATTCTTTATAGCTAGCTGCAAAAATTTTTCAAATTCTGGTAATTAAGTTAATGAAAATTCGTCTATTTTATCCCAATCGTTATTGCCAAATAAGTTCACTTAAACCATTTCATATTTAATGCGATACAATTTTATAGTTTGCAAATTCCTCCCATTCGAGTTTACTGCTAAAACTAATCTCGATATTTTCTTTTTGGGAAAATAATTTGCTAAGTCATCTGTTAACGTAATTTGTCACGTTAAATAATTTTCAACAAAATCATAGTTACCAACTTTAAATAAATTCTACTCCAAAAGTGTTAACAAAAAATCAAACTTATTAACCATTAAAAATCCAAATTAATATAGATTAAAATAAAACAATCTAAATTAAAATAAACACACAAATACCTATAATTCATTATTTTAAAATATAAAAAAACTTAAATATATTAGTTGAAAATTATATATTATGATACGTAGAATAGACCCTTACACAGGTGAAGTTTTTTATCCAAAAAGAAATAATCAATACTTCGCTAATAGACAAAACCAAATTGCCTATAACAATCAGAAAGCAAAAGAAATTAGAGATTTGATGGCTAACATTGATAATCATATCCGCAATAATTGGAAAATCTTAGTAGATGCCCTTAAAGAAAACAAATTCGTCATAAGAAATAAAGATTATTTACTAGGTTGTGGTTATAATTTTAACTTCTTTCATTTTACTAAAATCATTAAAGATGAATATTACTTTGGCATATATAACTATGGTATTACTTTATTAAATAACGGATTATACAAAATCATTAAATTTAGAGGCGATGAATGAATACTTAGAAATAGAAGATATCATAAAACTATCAAAGACTAATATCAATACTCAGATAGATATGTATTCAAACCCAGATACAATCCAAATTGAAAAACCTAAAAGTAAATTAACCCAAATTAATATAGGTTTATTTGTAATTATTTTAATAGTTGGAGGCATTTTATTTTATAATTACAATATAAAAAAAGAAGAAGTAAATAAGCCAATTTAAACTGTTTTAAAGTAAATTAATTTAGATTAATTTACTTTAAAACAGTTTAACATATAAAGGTGTTATCTAATAAAATGTGTGAGTTTATAAATCTCAAGTTAAAAATTAATCTGAGATTTTTTATTTATTAATTTTAAATTTTACCTACTTCTGAAACCAGAAGACATTTTAAAGGAAGATTTTTTAAAGCAACTAAAATATATTTTGGAAATGAAAAAATAATCCCCCACTATTCTTTTAATTCCTCTGGGTTTTTCCATGTGAAATTATTAAAAGATACTATTGCTGATATGATATCTACTTAATTAGCAACCTAACATATAAAAAAGCTTTTTTTGCCTTGGCTGTGCAAGGCTAGCTTATTTAAGTTTAATGTAAAATAGGCATTCACCTAATATTACAGATTCTAAAACGACCGGCTTTTGAACTAAAATGTCATTAATCTAATTAGCATTATTCTTAATTACTTTACTATTTTACTGTGTGGTGATTATAACTAATTTGTTTAGCCAAACGGATTTTTTCATTTAACCCTAATTAACTTAAAGTATTTGAGCGCCACATTTGTTTTTGATAGCCCGAATCTATATTTTAAAAAATGTATCCCATACAGTTTTATCGTAAATGGGGAATTAGGAATTAGCAAATTAGCTTTTGGTACCCCCCTATACTTTATCTTTATTATTGATAATTCTAAAAAAACTGATTTTTTGACCGCTAATACTTTTGGTAAAGAACTCTATACTTAAATTCATATGATTCACATATTTTCCAAGATAATTACTAAAGGCTCTTTGTGTGAATTTATTATTACCGTCTTCGTATAATTGTTTATATTCTTCATATAATTCTTTAGTATTATACTCCGTATTTGGTTTAAGCAATTTGTTTTTAGTCCAGTTAAGAAATTCTTCTCCTATTATTTGTCTTAACCGATTTTCAACCATATTAATTGATGGAGTAGGAATAAGACCTTTATCTAAGTATAATTGAATACAATCTATCATATACCAGTAAAACCTATTATATTGGTCATCATCCCAGTCATCAGTAAAAAAAAGACACCCATGCTCCTCCACTATAGGCTCTTCAACTCCTGAGCTTATTTTACGTGAATAATAATCAGATAACTCAATAATAAATTGACGCCGCTTTCTTGTTGAGCCAACACAATCCAATATAATATTTGAGCATATCAAGATTTTAGGACTGTCTTGAGCAAGTATAAAAAAAGAATCTTTGAACTTCTGTTCTAAATTAAATCCGTCTGTTGAAAGGGAATTAAATCGATCGATATCCATTTCCTTGCTTACGTCATCAATCCATAATACTTTAGTAGCTCTAGTAACATCTTGAAAGTCAAAACGACTATTACCTTTAAATTTTTTTCCATCGATTTTTACTGTATTTCTTATCATAGCGATTGCATTCGATATAAGCCCCTTTCCTGTGCCTCCTTGAGGAATATTTACATCAGTTATCGATTCGTCATACAACAAGACCATTTGCCCTCCTGAACTCCTTTGAAAAGAATGCATTAAATAACCTAAACCACTTCTTAGTGATCGTATTCTTTGACTATTCTTATTACAAACATTTTCAATGAATTTTGAAAAATGGCAACTTGAAGAATCTCTTTGCTTAATTTGACGATTAATTATGTTTTTTTTCCAAATTAAACCATCTACAGTGGTGCTATATGGTATTCTAAGGACTTCTTTAGCCTTAATTTCAACTATTCCATTCTCAAAAAAAACACATGCTTTTTCTGTTGAATCTTTTTTTATTGGGCTTTCATCTTTGCACAAAAAATCTAAAAAATTATCATTTAATACTGTATTTGTTTGACGATAAAACATTTCTGTTTGTGCCTCCGAAGTAAAACATCCTTCTACACCATCAATCTCAATATTTAACTCAGGTAATTGCGTTAAGTAATCATTAACGAGGTCTTTTATTTCTTTTAAGGAAATTTCAGAAATTATATTAAACTCTTTTCGAACTAGTATAAATGATTGATTTTCTCTTACATGACAAATTCCTAGATGTTCTAGAAGGCTGATAACTCCTTTTTTATATAGTCCCGATAAAAACAAATATTCTTCTCCGCTTTTCTCTTTTTTCTTTATTATAGTGAAAATATCAATCCCAAATTTTAAATTCCCAAGGTCAACCTTTTCTGTACAAAAATGACCATCAATTTCTGATGCTTCATTGAAGGTATTAAGTATGTCTGAAGTTAATAAGTCTTTTGTTTCCATTATTTTATTCCTTTATTATTCAACAACTTAGATACTTTTGTTTCTTCAACAAGCGGTCTACCATTTCGCATCCAATTGTTTAATTCTTTTCTTGAAAATGTTAATGGCCGTCCAGATGAAACAACTGGTATTTCACGTCTTGAAACTTTGGTGTATATCGTTTTTTTTGTGTAACCAGTTAATGCAACCGCTTGATCAACATAGATAATGTCTGATTTATTAATTCCATGCTTTTGTAAATCAGAAGGGTTTAGATTAACCTCAAGTGTTAAGGATTTGTTTAGCTCAACAAATTCTCCTACAGTCAGGGTAATCAAGAGTCTTTTATCATTTTCCATAATATTTCTATTGGTATTTAATTTGAGTTTTATAAACGCAGATGGAATAAACAAAACAGCCATACATTAACTAGCTTAGAATATTATTCAAAAGATGTAACAACATCTTCATTTTTTGATATTCTTAATAGTAAGAGTTATGCTTTATTCATTTTTTAAAAACAAGTGATTTGACCGTTTTGGGATAAACGCTACTTTACTGTATTAAAAAATGTGGTTTGCAGTTTTACCCCCCCCGATACTATGAAATTTTGAATATTGCCGTAAAAAAAAAGTGTTTAGTGATTGTTTTCCTGAATATTCTCATCGATCAATCTGACTATATCCTTATGTTTATAAAAAATCCGCTTTCCTACTTTTGATGTTCTGATATTATAATCCACTGAGAAGGTTGACATTTTAGTGTCTCCATAATTGAAAAAATCTTGAACAACCTTTTTAGGTATCCAATCTCCAAAAGTTATTGATTTTTTTAGCGTCTGTGTTTCGTTTATTTCCATTTGAATTTATTTTGATTCAAATTTCTAATAAAATACTAACTTGCTGTGGAACAAAAAACTAACTAAGACAAAATCAGCCGCTCTACGCGTTTAATCTTAAATCGCCTTAAAGTTTCATAATTTGATATTGCTTCTTCACTATTGTTTAATAATTCCTTTTCCCTTAAAATAATTTCTAATAAATCATAAAACTCGACTTTAAAATCAGACTCATTAAAGTCAATAGAATTAAGTTCTTTATTAAAATTTACTAAATAATTATATAAATCATGTAAGTCATTTTTATGAGAATATTTTATTTTATGTGTTACAGATGTCAATGGGTTTTTCACAGAAATATCCATTTTATAGCTGGGGATTTCTTTTTTAATTAAATCATTTAATATATGGATATCTTCTATGGCTTCTGTCAAAATTGGAGGAAAACTTTGGCTGTGTAATTGTCTATTCACCTTACGTGCAATAGCTGAAAAATCTATATTAAAATCCAATGCCATTTTTTCCTTAATTACAGATAAACTATACAGCTCATAAAAGCCCCATATGACTTCGTAAGGATATAAATATTTTGATTCTTCATGGTATTGATCTAAAGATTTAAAAAAATCTAAATAGGACATAAAAACTTTAGGTGTATATTTTTTTAAACCCAATCTTCTAACAACATCTTTTACCTCATCATCATTATAAAAACATAAAGTAGCTACATACTTATAAATTTCAACATAGCGTTTCAATTCATTAAGTTTCAAATAATTCTCTTCATGTGTATTTAAATGATTGATGATTTGACTTCTCTTCGATTGTAATAAATCAAATATTTTTTCCTTAAACGCTATATTTATGCTTTTGAGCTTTCCCTTCATTTTAATAACTTTTTAAAATGTTTTTGTAATTTTTTTTTGGCTCCCTTTAAAATATCATCACTTACATTAAAATAATGACTGTCTATATCATTACTACTTGTATGACCCATTAAGCTTTTAATAACTAAACTTTCTCTGATTCCAGATTCAAAGATAGATTGTCTGAAGAAGCGTCTTGCGGTATAGGTACTAAGTGAAAAATCGATTCCCGTCTTTGCTGCTATAAGCTTTAAGTTTAAATTCATTTTGTCTAAACTACGCTCAGGTAGTATCCTGTCTTCTGGAGTTTTTCCGTCATATTTATCTACGAGTTCCACTATCTGTTTTGTTAAAAATTGCTTCGTCTGTACCTTTGATTTTTTTCTCTTTAACTCTATTAAACCGTTTTTTATATCTTGATATGTTAAATCTGTTGCATCACAGTAACTCAGTCCACTATAACATAAAAATAGAAAAATATCTCTATATACTTCTAAAGTACTATTTTTTGATAAATCTAGTTTGGCTATTTTTACAAAACAATCATTAGTCAAACGAGGCTTATCTGCTTTTTTAAAAGGAACTTTTACACCATTAAAAGGATTAGTTGTAATACGCTCCTCAAATAGTAGTTTATTAAATATGGGCTTGATATTCTTAACAATTGAGTTCACGGATTGGCTATTCATTCCTATTTTTTCTTGCTCAGGAATGGGTGTTTTTAGGTATTCAATGAACATAGAAACATGCAGCTTTTTAAAGTCTTTAATACCTAAAAAATTTAACTTTTTATGCTCTAAAAAGTTACATAGATGATTGATTGATTTTTTGTAATTTCTTTTGGTTCCAGGAGCCTTATCGACATCTGGAAATATAATTTTATCATAAAATTGATTGGCTGCATTTATAACTGAAATACCCTCCTCGTCCTTTTTTCTTGACAGCAGATAGTCAGTAATTTGGTGCGGCGTTACTGTTCCCATTTTAGTTAGGTGGATTCGCAGGTAGTTATGAAATTCATTTTGTATTTCATTAAGCAAAATATTATGTGCAAGCAAATGCCTTTGTTTTGAGCTAAAGCGCTGCAAATCTTCATCCCAGTATTTGATATCCTTGCTACTGATTTTTGTGGCACTAATTTTTCCTTCAGCTTTTTTTCGATCGTGTATAATTCTTAGACACAAAGGATAGGACTTATTGTCCGCTATCTGCTTTGGCGTTTTAATGTAAAAATTAGATGTTGTTCCCATAATTTCAAATTTTGTTAAAGATTTAAATTTTTATAAAATATTAGTGGAACAAAAAATTGACATCACTTCGATTGCCATGAACTTAATTGAAATTAATCCTGCTATCTGTTTCATCTTTTAGAAGCAGAAACTTTATATCTTTTCAAAACTTTAACATTTTTGTGAAACATTATTTCTATTGGTGAAACAATAGTGAAACAAAAATGTGGCTTTAAACGAATTTTAACAAACCCAATTGAAAACAAAAACCCCACAGTTCCTTAGCAACTATGGGGTAATGAAATTAATTGAAAATGTTTTTGTGACCGCGAAGGGATTCGAACCCCCAACCCTCAGAGCCGAAATCTGATATTCTATCCAATTGAACTACGCAGCCTTATTATTGATTATTTTTTATTGACTATTTATTATTGCAATAAAAAAATATTATGTTAATTTCTCTTTAACAATACTAGAAATTGTTTTTCCATCGGCTTTTCCAGCCAGTTCTTTACTTACTATTCCCATGACCTTACCCATATCTTTCATGCCTTCAGCTCCAATTTTTTGAATAGTATCTAAAACAACTTTAGCAATCTCTTCTTCAGTCATAGCTTCTGGTAAAAATTGACTAATTATTTCTGCTTCTGCTAATTCTGGTGATGCTAAATCTTCTCTTCCTTGTGCCAAGTAAATTGCGGCGCTTTCTTTGCGCTGCTTAACTTGTTTTTGAAGTATTTTAAGCTCTTGTTCTTGAGTTAATTCATCACTTCCACCTGTTTCTGTTTGGGCTAACAAAATAGCAGATTTTACAGCTCTTAAAGCTGTTAAAGCCGTAGTGTTTTTATCTTTCATGGCAATTTTCATTGCTGTCATGATATCTTGTTGTAAACTCATTTTTTGTAAATAATTATTAGTATGCGAAGATACTAAGAAATTAAGTTTTGAACCTTTGCTGTTTCACAAAATTTTTGAATAAATAAAAAACCCGAAAGCTGAGGGAACTTTTCGGGTTTACTAAATATTTGTAGGTTAAATAGTTACTCTTTAGTCAACATTATCGTGTAAAAATGAATTATTGCTTCTTAATTGAATTTCATCATTATCATCCATACCGATACTGGTTCTTGACATATCTGTTTCTGAAGAATGTTGTACTTCTTTTAAATCTACGCCTTGACGTTTGTAAGCCGGAACTTTTTCTATATCGTCAATTTTTGCGTTATTGAATTTATAATTGAAGTCTTTCATTTTACGTCTGCGTTCTGCAGCACGTTCTTTTAGCATCTCTGAAATTGGGCTATTCATTGGATCAATTTCGTCGTCTATTTTTTCTTCTTCAATTTTTGCTATGACTTTCTTTTCAAAAACAATTTCTTGATCAAACCCTTCAAAAGCTTCTTCTTTAATATTTGTTTGCTTTTTGTTCATTGAAGATTCTATTTCTATGTAATCATCTAAAGCATAACGAACATCGCCTTTTTCATTGGTTTCTGTTACGGTAATAAGCTCAACATAATCTTTAACTGATATTTTTTTTAGGTCTTCATCTTCTAATTTATATTCAATTGCATCTTCAGTTGTTTCTTGAAATACATCATTGTTAGAAAGTGGCAAATCGAAAGTAAGTGTAATTTGTTGCTCTTCTTCAATATCTTCAATGGCTTTTTTTACTGGTGATGCCATGGTTGTTACTGGTTTTATGATAAAATCATCTTCATTCTTAACTTTTGCTGAAACTTCTTCATAAACAACTTTAATGTTTCTAATAAGTTCTGATGTTGGTATGAGTTTAAAATCGTTTAAAACAACGTCTTCTTTTTTATTAGTAATGGTTTTTTGTTCTACAATATCATCTGTAACTTCATCAAAATCTAAAGTATGTTTTAGAACTGGCGGTTCTTCTTTCTTTTCTAATTCAATTACTGGAGCAATGATAACTGGTTCTCGGTCTTTTGCTTTAAAATCATGGTCTTCACCAAGAGAATGTACTACTTTTTTAACTTCGCTATTAGATATTTCATCTTGTTGTTCTACATTAAAACCAGTAGCAATAATAGTTACTGCGATAGATTCTTCTAGTGACTCATCTTCACCAACACCCATAATAATATTAGCACCATGACCAGCTTCATTTTGAATGTGATCATTAATTTCACCTATTTCATCAATAGTGATTTCATGAGATCCTGAAACTATAAGCAGCAATACATTTTTGGCTCCAGTTATCTTGTTATCATTTAGTAATGGTGAATCTAATGCTTTTCTAATAGCATCTTGGGCACGGTTTTGGCCAGAAGCTAATGCAGAGCCCATAATAGCTGTTCCGCTATTACTCAATACGGTTTTAGCATCACGTAAATCGATGTTTTGCGTGTAATGATGCGTAATAACTTCGGCAATACCACGAGCTGCCGTTGATAATACCTCATCTGCTTTTGAAAATCCTGCTTTAAAGCCAAGATTTCCATAAACTTCACGAAGTTTATTGTTGTTTATTACAATTAAAGAATCTACTACAGTTCTTAAATTTTCAATACCTTGTTGAGCTTGCTCAATACGCATTTTCCCTTCAAACTGAAAAGGCATTGTGACTATTCCTACTGTTAAAATATCTAAATCTTTAGCCATTTTAGCTATAATTGGCGCAGCACCAGTACCAGTTCCTCCACCCATTCCAGCAGTAATAAAAACCATTTTGGTATTGGTATCAAGCATATTTGAAATATCCTCGAAACTTTCAACTGCAGATTGTTCGCCTACATGAGGGTTGGCTCCTGCTCCTAAACCTTCGGTTAAATTAACGCCTAATTGAATTTTGTTTGGTACGCCACTATTTTGAAGTGCTTGTGCATCTGTATTACAAATGTAAAAGTCAACGCCTTTAATGCCTTGTTGGAACATGTGATTGATAGCATTACTGCCACCGCCTCCAACACCAATAACTTTAATGACATTTGATTGGTTTTTTGGTAAATCAAATGCGATACTTTCGAATTCTTTATTGCTGCTCATAAATTCTGTTTTACTGGTATTATACTAATTTTTATTTTTTATTATCAATGGATGGTTTGATCTTATTTTTGTTTCTTTTCTATTCTGCGTTATCTAAAAAGTCTTTAACTCGTTCTGTTAACTTATCTAGAAAAGATCGTCTTTCTTTAACTGGTTTTTCTTCAATGGTTTCTTGAGGTTTTAAATCATTGATTTTTGCTTCTTCAATTTGTTCAACACGTTTTCTTTCATGGCGCTTTAATCCATCTAAAACTAAACCAACTGCTGTTGCGTATAAAGGGCTAGTTACATCATCGTCACTATCGCCCGCTAAATGTTCATTTGGGTAGCCTATTCTGGTGTCCATGCCTGTAATATATTCAACCAACTGTTTTAGGTGTTTTAATTGACTGCCACCACCTGTTAAAACGATGCCTGCAATGAGTTTTTTCTTTTGCTCTTCATGGCCATAATTTTTTATTTCTACATAAACCTGTTCAATAATTTCTACGACTCTGGCATGAATTATTTTTGAAAGGTTTTTTAGAGTAATTTCTTTTGGTTCTCTACCACGTAATCCAGGAATTGACACAATTTCGTTGTCTTTATTTTCACCTGGCCAAGCAGACCCAAATTTTATTTTTAATAGTTCGGCTTGCTTTTCTATGATAGAACAACCCTCTTTAATATCTTCAGTAATGACATTACCACCAAACGGAATAACAGCCGTATGGCGAATAATGCCATCTCTGAAAATAGCTAAATCTGTGGTACCTCCACCTATATCAATCAAAGCTACACCGGCTTCTTTTTCTTCTTGACTTAACACGGCATTTGCAGATGCCAATGGTTCTAAGGTAATGCCTTCTAAATTTAATCCTGCACTTTGAACACAACGACCAATGTTTCTAATAGATGATACTTGACCTACAACTACATGAAAGTTTGCTTCTAAACGTCCACCATACATTCCAATTGGTTCCTTAATCTCAGCTTGTCCGTCAACTTTATACTCCTGTGGTAATACATGAATAATTTCTTCACCTGGTAACATCACTAATTTGTGAACCTGATTGATTAGTTTATCTATATCATTTTCATCAATCACCAAATCTGAATTTGCTCTAGTGATGTAATCACTGTGTTGAAGACTACGAATATGTTGACCTGCTATACCAACAGTAACCGCTTCAATTTTAATTTCTGAAGATGCTTCTGCTTCTTGAACTGCTTGTTGTATAGATTGAATGGTTTGCGTAATATTATTTACTACACCACGATGAACACCTAAGCTTTTAGATTTTCCAATACCCAAAATCTCTACTTTTCCGTATTCGTTTTTACGTCCAATCATGGCCACAATTTTTGTGGTTCCTATGTCTAATCCTACTGCTATATTATGCTCCATTGTTTACGTTTTGGTACATACTACTTGATTGTCAAATTGCAAATTAACTTTGCTATAATTATTAAGTGTTTTGTCTTGTAGGTTTTTTTGATAGAAAGCTTTGAGGTTATTTATTTTTTTATCTAAAAAATTAACATCGCCCAATTTTACTTCAAACTTGCATTGGCGAAGTTTTAAATAAATAGTCTTATCAGAATCTTGACGAATTTCAATAACATTCTTCATTAGAAAATCATCATTTTTAATTTTATTAGCAACTGAATAAACATTTTTTAAATCATTTTTTTTTACAAAACCTGTAACCAAAGGCACTCTTGCCGTAAAATTGCTTGACAATGGCATATAAAAACCTTCATCATCAACATAATAAGACTCCGTAGTGCTCACTCTTGCAATAGGTGTTTTTTGTTCAATATCAGCCTTAACTGTTCCATTTACAGCAACATACACTTCAGCTGATTTTATCATTGGATTAGAATTTAGGGACTTCTCTAATTGATTCAAATCTAAAGTTTCTTTAGCCACATTTTTAATACTTTGATGATTTTGTATTAACAATTTACTAACAGTTTCATGTGTTACAAAAAGATTGTTTTCACCCATAAAATTAATGTCAACTAGAGGCACTTTTCTATGTGCATTTTTGCTTGTAGCAAATGCAAATAAAAATATTACAACACCTAATAGTGTTATCATTTTTATGTAATTCCAATTAACTCGCAACACTTAATTTTTTTTTAATATGTTTAACTTCTTCGCCAATATCTCCAGCGCCAATAGTTAGCAAAATTTGAGCTTTACTTTCATAAACTTTCTGTACTATGTCGGCTTTACTTATAAGCTGTTTGTTTGGATTTTCAATTTTACTTAACAACCATGAAGATGTAACTCCTTCAATGGGCAATTCCCTTGCAGGATAAATATCAAGTAACATAATTTCATCAAATTGTGATAAGCTCTTTGCAAAGTCATCAACAAAATCTCTTGTTCTACTAAACAGATGCGGTTGAAAAACGGCTAATATTTTTTGACCAGGATACATTTCACGCACAGCTTGATAGACTGCATTAATCTCTTCTGGATGATGAGCATAATCATCAATAAAAACAAAATCATTTGTTTTAATCTGATAAGTAAATCGTCTTTTAACGCCTTTATATGAAGCTAATGCCTCTGCTAGCTGGCTATAAGAACATCCGTACTCTATAGCCATTGCTAAAGCAATTAATGCATTTGACAAATTATGTCTGCCTGGCAGGTTAAATTTTAAATTTTTAAGCACTTTTTTTGGTGTTTTTACATCAAAAACATAGGTGCCATTTTGTATTTTAATATTTTGAACTGAATAGTCAGAGTCATCTTCTATCCCATAAGTGATACCGTTTAATGGAAGCCCGTTTTTAACAAATAATTTCCCATTGGTTTTAACTCTTTTTGAAAAATCTTCAAAAGACTTTCTTAATTGTGAGGCATCGCCATAAATATCTAAATGGTCGGCATCCATAGATGTAATACAAGCTATATCTGGCGATAAGGTTAAAAATGACCGATCAAACTCATCTGCTTCAACCACTGAAACTTCGGTTCCATTTAATATTAAATTGGAATTATAATTTTCACTTATACCACCTAAAAAGGCTGTTAATGGTACATGACATTCGTACATTAAATGACCTAAAATACTAGTTGTAGTAGTTTTACCATGTGTTCCTGCAATGGCTAAACAAAATGTGTGTTCTGTGATTAAACCCAAAACCTGTGAACGTTTTAAAACTTGATAACCTTTAGTTTTAAAAAATTCTAATTGCTTATGGTTACTTGGAACTGCTGGTGTATAAACCACCAATGTGTTTTCTATACTTAAAAATTGTGAATCTATAAATTCTAAAGCGTCTTCAAAATGAACATTAATTCCTAGAGTTTTAAGATTATCTGTTAATTCGGTAGATGTTTTATCATAACCAGCAACATACATGTCTTTGGCTTTAAAATATCTTGCCAAAGCGCTCATACCGATACCTCCAATACCTATAAAAAAGACGTTATGTATCTTGTTTAGATTCATTTTATTTTTCTAGAAGCTTTACAACTTCATCTGCTATTTGTTTTGTTGCATTAACTAATGCTAGTTTTTTTATGTTTTCTCCTAAATGCTTTTGTTTATCAGAAGATTGTATTAATTGTGAAAATTTATTTTTAAAATCTACTTCTAAGTCTTCCTCTTTAATAAGTATAGCTGCATCATTATTTACAATAGCCAAGGCATTTTTAGTTTGATGATCTTCAGCCACATTAGGAGATGGTATAAAAATGACTGGTTTTCCTACGATGCACAATTCTGAAACCGAACTTGCTCCTGCTCTAGAAATAATAATATCAGCAGCTGCATAAGCAAAATCCATATTGTTTAAAAATGGATATACCTGAACATCTTTGGTGTTATTATATATCTTATACTGATTGTAATATAATTTTCCACATTGCCATATAATTTGTACATTTTGTGTGTTAAGAAAATCTAATTCTTTTTCAATTAAATCATTAATAGTTCTTGCTCCTAAACTTCCACCTAAAACCAACAAAGTGTATTTACCATGTTTAAGATTGAAAAAATCTTTAGCTTGAACTGTTTTACTTTCAATATTTAATAAATCTTGGCGTACTGGATTACCCGTTTTTATGATTTTGTCAATTGGAAAAAATCGTTCTAAATTGTCATAAGCAACACAAATTTTCTGAACTTTTTTAGCCAATAATTTATTGGTAATTCCTGGATACGAATTTTGCTCCTGTATTAAACAAGGTATTTTTTTTGAAGCAGCAATGTACAATAATGGACCACTTGCAAATCCTCCAGTTCCAATGGCTATATCTGGTTTAAATGATTTTACTATTTTTATAGCGTTCCATAAACTACTCATTAGTTTAAAAGGAAACATCAGGTTTTTAAGTGTTAATTGTCTTTGAATACCAGAAATCCATAAGCCTTTAATATTATAACCTGCTTGTGGCACTTTTTCCATTTCCATTCTGTCTTTAGCACCAACAAACAAAAACTCAGCATTTGGAAATCTGTTTTTTAACTCGTTTGCAATAGCAATTGCAGGATAGATATGTCCACCTGTTCCGCCTCCTGAGAGTATAATTTTATATATTTTATTTTTCTCTGACACTACTTTGTCATTATTAAATGGTTTCTGATAAAATTTCTAAAGGATTATCTTCTGTATTTTCAAACTCTTTTATTTCTTCTCTTTTTGCACTAACACTTAAAATAATTCCAATAGCTAAACAAGTCATCCAAATAGACGTTCCTCCACTACTTATAAGTGGCAATGTTTGCCCAGTTACAGGAAATAACTCAACGGCAACTGCCATATTTATTAAAGCCTGAAAAACAATTGGAAGTCCAACACCTAGAACTAATAATTTTCCAAACATAGTATCAGACTTTTGAGCTACAATAACAATTCTAAATAATAACCACATATATAAAATGATGATTGCCAAACCTCCAATTAAGCCATATTCTTCAATAATGATAGCGAAAATAAAATCGGATGATGATTGGGGTAAAAAATTCTTTTGAATACTTTTTCCTGGTCCAACACCTTGAATACCACCTGATGCTATAGCTATTTTTGCTTTTTCTATTTGATAATCAGCTTCTGTATCTTCATCATTTGAAAAGCTTTCTAATCTGCTCATCCAGGTATCAATTCTATTTGGCATAGCTTCAGGAAATGCTTTTGCTATTAAAATAAACAGTGCTAAAGCTAAAATACCAGAACCCAAAATGATAAGTAAATAACGTATTGGATAACCGCCTAAAAATACCAGCATAACTACCATAACAAACATAATAGCTGCTGTTGAAAGGTTTGCGGGCAAAATTAAAATCAATACTAAAAATACCGGAAGCCAAAGAGGCAATATAGATGCTTTAAAAGTGATGTCTTTATCTTTTATTTTAGACATATATCTTGCAACATAAACCATTAAAACAACTGATGCCAATGTTGACGTTTGAAAAGACATTCCTACTATTGGAATTTGTATCCATCTACTAGCGTTTGCTCCTTCAATAGTAACTCCTTGAAACATAGTAACTAATAATAAAATCAATACAATTGGAATCATTATTAATGACAAGCCTCTAAAATATCTGTAAGGAATTTTATGAACTCCATACATAATGGCAAAGCCTAAAAACAAATGCATAAAATGCTTCACAAAAAAAGCAAAGGTACTTGAGTTTCCTGATGAGTAAGCCAAATTACTTGCAGCACTATACACAGGAAGAAATGAAAAAATTGCCAACAAAGCCACTATAGCCCATATTAAGCGATCTCCCTTTATGTTATTAAATAGTGTTTGCATTTTGTTTTTCTATAATTCTTAAGTTTTATAAATTTCTTACTGCAGCTTTAAATTGTCTGCCTCTGTCTTCATAGTTTTCAAACAAATCAAAACTGGCACATGCTGGAGACAACAATACGGTATCGCCTGCTTCTGCAACTTTATAAGCTATTTTTACTGCTTCACTCATAAATTGTGTTTCAACAATAATATCAACCATTCCACCAAAAGTGTTTAGCAACTTTTCATTATCAACACCTAAACAAATGATAGCTTTTACTTTTTCATTCACAAATGAGAACAACTCTTCATAATTATTGCCTTTATCTTGTCCACCAACAATCCAAACAGTTGGTGTTTCCATACTTTCTAAAGCATAATATGTAGCATTGACATTGGTTGCTTTAGAGTCATTGATATATTGTACTTTATTGATTTTTAAAACATGTTCTAAACGATGCTCTACACCTTGAAAATTTTCTAAACTTTCTCTTATTGTTTGCTTTCTAATTTTTAACAAATGTGCTACTGTTGAAGCAGCCATAGCATTTTTAATATTGTGTTTTCCTTCTAAAGCAAGATTTGATGTTGGCATAATTATTTGGTTGTTATCTATAGTTATTTTAATATTATTATTATCTAAATACGCGCCATTTTCAATAGTTTTTGTTAATGAAAATGGCAATAATGTAGATTGAATTGAATTGTTTTTTAACCAATCATTGATGACTTCATCGTCAGCATCATAAATCAAATAATCATTTTTTGTTTGATTTTCTGCTATTCTGAATTTTGAAGCGATATAGTTTTCAAATTGATAATTATATCTATCTAAATGATCAGGTGTTATGTTGGTAATGACTGCTATATGTGGTTTAAAATCAACAATATCATCTAACTGAAAACTGCTTATTTCTAAAACATAATTTGGATAATCTTTTTCCAAAATTTGTTTAGCAAAACTATCTCCAATATTTCCAGCTAAACCCACATTCAATTCTTGTTTTAAAATGTGATGTGTTAAGGTTGCTGTGGTTGTTTTACCATTACTTCCTGTGATACCAATAATAGTTGCCTTAGTAAATTGTGAAGCAAATTCAATTTCAGAAACTATTAAAATTCCTTTTTCAAGAATTAATTTTACTAACGGCGCTTTATCTGGAATTCCTGGACTTTTCATTACAAGATCTGCATTCAGAATTTTTGATTCTGTATGATTACCTTCTTCCCATTCAATCTCATGATGTATAAGAACTTGTTTGTATTTTTCTTTAATGGTTCCTTTATCAGAAACAAATATTTCAAAACCTTTTTCTTTTGCTAAAAGTGCTGTACCAACACCACTTTCTCCTCCGCCAAGAATCACGAGTCGCTTCATTTATCTAATTTTTAAAGTGACTATTGAAATAATGGCTAATAAAATGCCCACAATCCAAAATCTTGTCACTATTTTACTTTCGTGATATCCAATTTTTTGATAATGATGATGCAATGGTGACATTTTAAAAATGCGTTTGCCTTCACCATATTTCTTTTTAGTGTATTTGAAATAACTTACTTGCATAACCACTGATAAGTTTTCAGCTAAAAATATTCCACATAAAACAGGAATTAACCACTCTTTTCTAACTGCTATGGCAATCACCGCTATAATGCCACCAATGGTTAAGCTTCCTGTATCACCCATAAAAACTTGTGCCGGATAGGTGTTGTACCAAAGAAAACCAATTAGTGCACCAACAAAAGCTGCTATATAAATTGAGATTTCCTCAACTCGAGGTATGTACATAATATTGAGATAATCAGAAAAAATGATGTTACCAGAAACCCATGCAAAAATTCCTAAAGTGAGTACAATTATTGCCGATGTTCCTGCAGCTAAACCATCTATTCCGTCAGTTAAATTAGCACCATTTGAAACGGCCGTAATAATAAAAATAGATACAAGTATAAAAATTATCCAAGCATATTTTTCTAAGCTAGGGTTTATCCATGTGATTAAATCTGCATAATCAAACTCATTCTCTTTAAAAAAAGGAATGGTTGTTTTGGTAGATTTTTCTTCAACTTTAAAAAACTTAGTAGGTGATACATTAGTATCTTCTGCCAACATTTCTTGTTGTACTTGCAAGGGTAATTTTTCTTTAATTGTTACATCATTATGAAAAAATAATGTTGCTCCTACAATAATTCCAAGACCTACTTGACCCAGCACTTTAAATTTTCCTTTTAAACCTTCTTTATCTTTTTTAAATTTTTTAATATAATCATCAATAAACCCAATGGTTCCCATCCATAGCGTTGTAACTATGAGTAAAATGATATAAATATTTTCTAATTTAGCTAGTAATATTACTGGTATTAAAGTTGCAAGAATTATAATAATTCCTCCCATTGTTGGTGTTCCTGCTTTTTGTTGTTGCCCTTCAAGACCTAAATCCCTAATAGTCTCTCCAACTTGCTGTTTTTGTAAAAACCTAATAATTCTTTTTCCATATATGGTAGAAATTAGCAACGATAGTATCATAGCTAAAGCAGCTCTAAAGGTGATATACCCAAAAAGTGATGCTCCTGGTAATTGAAATTGTTTTTCTAAATAATCAAATAAGTAATACAGCATATTATTTTTGTAACTGTTTTAAAAATTCTTGTACTATTTTATAATCGTCAAAATCCGAGCGTTGTCCTTTAATTTCTTGATATGTTTCATGTCCTTTTCCTGCTATGAGAATAATATCATTTGGTTTTGCCAATTGGCAAGCTGTTTTAATAGCCTGTTTTCTATCAACAATTGAAATTACTTTTTTAATATTTTGAGGTTCTACCCCTTTTTCTATCTCACTAATTATTGCGTCAGGTTCTTCACTACGCGGATTATCACTTGTAATAATTACTTTAGTACTTAAGGTAGAAGCAATATTTCCCATGGTTGGGCGTTTTGTTTTATCTCTATCACCACCACAACCAAAAACTGTAATGAGCTCTTCGTTTTTAGTACGAATATTATTAATGGTTTCTAATACATTTTTAAGTGCATCAGGCGTATGAGCATAATCAACAATTGCAGTTATTTTTTCATCAGAAATTAAATACTGAAAACGACCGCTAACACTTTCTAAAGTGCTTATTAACTGAAGCGATTCATCTTTATTAAGCCCTAATAAATCAGCCGTTCCATATATAGCTATCATATTATAAGCATTAAAATTGCCTATAAGTTTTGTCCATACTTCACTGTCGTTTATTTTTAATAATAAGCCTCTAAGCTCATTTTCCAGAATTTGAACTCTATAATCTGCATAGGTTTTTAATGCATAGGTAAATTTTCTGGCCTTTGTATTTTGAAGCATGACTAAACCATTTTTATCATCAACATTTACTAAGGCAAAAGCTGTACTTGGAAGATTATCAAAAAAAGATTTTTTAACATCTCTATATTCTGCGAATGTGTTATGATAATCTAAATGATCATGGGTTAAATTGGTGAAAATTCCACCTTCAAAATGCAACCCTTCGGTTCTATATTGATGAATTCCATGCGAGCTTACTTCCATAAAGCAAAACTCCACGCCTTCATCACTCATTTCCTTAAGGTATTTATTAATGGACAATGAATCAGGAGTTGTATGAGTGGCTTTATATTCTTTATTGTCAACCATAACTTTTACGGTTGAAAGCAAGCCAACTTTAAATCCGGCTTTTTTAAATAATTGATATAATAAAGAAGCCACAGTTGTTTTTCCATTGGTACCAGTAACACCAACAAGTTTTAAATTTTCTGAAGGCACTCCAAAATAGTTTGAAGCCATATAAGCCAATGCTTTTGCTGCATTATCAACTTCTATATAAGTAATATTGTTTTTTAAATTAAGAGGCAATGTTTCACAAATAACAGCAATGGCTCCTTTTTCAATAGCTTTATCTATATAATCATGACCATCTACATGGGTGCCTTTTATTGCTACAAATACATCATTTTGGATGATGTTTCTAGAATCAAAATGAATCTCGTTAATATCCACAAAAGTGCTACCTGAAACAGCATTTAAGGTTACTTTATACAATATGTCTTTTAATGCTATCACGAATTTTCTAAAATGACAATTTGATTTTTCTTAATAACCTGACCTTTATCTACAGATTGCTTTTTAATAATTCCAGCGCCTTGAATCTTTACTTTAAGCCCCATATTTTCTAAAAGTGCTAAGGCATCCATTGTTGGTAAGCCAACTACGCTTGGCATGGTATTTTTATAGTTTTGAGCTGTTTTATAAAAACTTTCATACTCATTTTCTGTGGAAGCGTATTTAATGTTTAAAGTCTTCACTTCATCAACAATAGGCGTATCTGTAAATATTTTTTGAGCAATCTTTTTAAAAACCGGCCCAGACACATCGGCACCATAATACCCAACACTTTTATCTGGTTCATGAATAACAACTATGCAAGAATATTTAGGATTGTCTGCTGGAAAATAACCAGCAAACGACGATATATAATTCAGTTTTTCTTTGTTTCTGTAATCCTTTTGACAAGTACCAGTTTTGCCCGCCATTGAAAAATTTTCTGAATACAACCTATGACCAGTACCATGATCTTTTTCAACCACATTTTTAAGCAATTTCTGGACTTTAGCAATGGTTTCTTTTGAGCATATTTGCTTATTTAAAACTTCTTTTTCAAAAGGCACAATAACTTTATCAAAAGATCTTACTTCTTTTAAAAATTGAGGTTTCACCATTTCACCATCATTTGCTATTGCATTGTAAAAAGTTAATGTTTGCAAAGGGGTAAACTGTACTCCATAACCAAAAGCCATCCATTGTAAAGCGATACCACTCCAACGTTTATTTTTAATTCTTGGATCTGGAATAGTAGGTTGCGGCTCGCCTAAAATTGAAAGATCTAATTTTTTATTAAGGTTCATTTTATATAACCTATCAACAAATTTTTCTGGATTTTTTGAGTATGCATTATCAATGGCTCTAACAATTCCTGTGTTTGATGACACTTCAAAAGCTTTTGAAATTGATATTTTTCCATAGCCTCCATGATGTGAGTCTTTTACTGGTTTTCCGTAAAACCAAATAACTCCTTTTTCTGTATCTACCACATCACTAGTATCTATTACTTTATCTTCAAGTGCTGCCGTAAGCGCCATTAATTTAAAGGTAGAACCTGGTTCGTGGCTTTCTCCAACAGCATAGTTTAATCGCTCATAATAATACCCTTCGCTATTTCTACCAAGATTAGATATTGCTTTAATTTCACCAGTTTTGGTTTCCATAACCACCACACAACCATGATCTGCTTTGTACTTTTCTAACTGTTCTAACAAAGCATGATGTGCTATATCTTGAATATTTACATCAATAGTTGTGTAAACATCATACCCATCTTGAGGTTCAATTTGGTTATAATCTGCAATTGGTTTCCATTGCCCCTTACCTATTTGTTGTTTAGCACGTTTTCCATCAGTTCCTCTTAAATATTTAACACCATAAGCGCCATCAATTCCTGCTCTTGTTACATTTCCCTGGTCATCAAATCTTTCATAACCAATAGATCGTTGCGCAATTCCACCCATAGGATGTTCGCGTTTTGTTGTTTGTTCCACAATTAAACCTCCTTTGAATGCACCAAGTTTTAAAAGCGGAAAATTTCTTAATCTTATGTAATCAGAATATCCAATATTTCTAGCAATTAAATAATATCTGTTTTTATTTACTCTTGCTTTTCTGATATCATTCTGATAATAGCTTGAAGATTTTCCGGAGTATTTAGAAAGAGAATCACATAAAGGCATTAAATATTTTTCAAATGTTTTATTTGAAGGGGTTAAAGCATCAAATCTTAAATCGTATTTTGGAATGGATGTAGCCAACAAATTACCTTTTGCAGAATAGACATTTCCTCTATTAGCAGGAATTACCACATTTTTAACAACACGTTGTTCTGCTAATGCTCTGTATTTATCTCCTTGGACAAATTGTATTGTTGTTAATTTAAATACCACCGCCAGACAGAAGATGAACATACATCCTGCAATAAAGTATAATCTGTTTAATATGTTCTTCTCGTTTATTGCCAAGGTTACATTTATTGTTGTGATTTAACTTTAATTTTTTTTGGCGGAATTACTGAAGGCGCTATACCCTTTTCCTGCATTGCTACCATAATTTCAGACTCCATTTTTAGTTTCATAAGTTTTGAACGACCATCAATAAACTCTGAACGCATTTCATTGACTTCATTTTTTAATCGGGCAATTTCATATACTTTTTTATCTGCACTGTGAGAACTTGCAATCATAACTATAGCCAAAGAGGAAATGAAAATAATGACTCTCCAGTTTTTGAAGGAATCATCACTTACCAAAAAGGTTCCTTTTAATACGCTATAGATGTTTTTTTTCATTTATAATTTTTCAGCTATACGCAGTTTTGCACTTCTTGCTCTGCTGTTACTATTAATTTCTTCTTTTGATGGCACAGTTAGCCCGTTTATTTTTTTTAATGGCACTTCAAAATTTCCATACATATCGCGCTCTGGCTCTCCTTCAAACATTCCGTTTCTAATAAAACGCTTCACCAATCTATCCTCTAATGAGTGATAAGAAATAAAACTTAACCGGCCACCTTGTTTTAAAAGCTCTGGTGTTTGTTCTAAAAACTCTTTTAATGCTTCAATTTCTTGATTCACTTCAATACGTATTGCTTGATAAATTTGAGCTAACACTTTATTTTCATGTCTTGGTGGTAAAAATTTATGCAACACCTTTTTAAGTTGCTCACTGGTTTTAATTACATATTCCTTTCTATGTTCAATAATCACTTTTGCCATAGCCAATCCTGATCTTAACTCACCATATTGTAAAAACACATTTTTCAATTGCTCTTCTTCATACTCGTTAATTACATTAAAAGCTGATAATTGATTTTTTTGATTCATTCTCATATCTAAATCAGCTTCAAAACGAGTTGAAAAACCACGTTCAGCAACATCAAATTGATGTGACGAAACACCAAAGTCAGCCAAAATACCATCAACTTGTTTAATACCGTAAAATCTCAAAAAACGTTTTATGTGCCTGAAATTTTCATTGATTAAAGTAAATCTCTTATCATCAATAGTATTTGCTAAAGCATCTTGATCTTGGTCAAAAGCAAATAACTTTCCGTTTTCACCTAGATGTTTTATTATTTCTCTGCTATGACCTCCGCCACCAAAAGTGACATCTACATAAACACCATCTTCTTTAATATTTAAACCTTCAACGGTTTCTTTAAGCAATACTGGGTTATGATATTCCATGGTCATCTTCTTCTTGTCCCATAACCTCTTCAGCTAAATCTGCAAAATCTCCAGTTGCATCATCAATAGCTTGCTCATATTTATCTTTATCCCATATTTCAATGATATTAATAGCTGAAGACACTACAATATTTTTTGAAATATTTGCAAAAATCGTTAAGTCTTTAGGTATTAATAAACGACCATTAGAATCAATCTCAACAACTTTTACACCTGCAGTAAAACGGCGTATAAAATCGTTATTCTTTTTTTTAAACTTATTTAGCTTATTAACCTTTTGTATTAAAATCTCCCATTCAGACATAGGATATAATTCTAAACAAGATTGAAATACCGCTCGTTTTAAAACAAAACCACTCTGCAAAACAGGATTCAACTGCTTTTTTAATGCTACAGGAAGCATTAGCCTTCCTTTAGCATCAACTTTACATTCGTATGTTCCTATTAATGAATTCAAAACAGCTGGATATGGTTTTAGTCTTTAAGTTTCAAATATATTGAAAATTTTACCACTTTTTACCACAATATACCACTTTGTTAATAATTTTTCGACCAAATACAGTTATCATGTGATTTATACACAAATAATGACACTTAGTTACTTGTTTTCAAGTGTTTATAAATTTTCTGCATAAACGTTTTATATTGTTAACATCTACATGCTGATTATTTACAGTTGCCAATCAATAAAATGGTTGAAATATCAATGAAATAACTATATTTGTTCTTAAACAAAATGACCAATTAGTTAAATATGCATCTTTTAAAAAAAGAAAAAAATTATAGTTATATTGAAGTTGGAGAAGGCACTCCGTTGATAATATTACATGGTTTAATGGGAGGCTTAAGTAATTTTGACTATGTAACTCGTTATTTTAGCACTAAAGGCTATAAAGTTATTATCCCAGAACTGCCTATTTACTCGATGTCTTTATTAAAAACTAATGTGAAAAGTTTTGCAAAATACTTGCATGATTTTATTGATTTTAAAGACTTAAAAGACGTTATTTTGTTAGGAAATTCACTTGGTGGGCATATTGGTTTATATCACACCAAATTATATCCTTTAAAAGTTAAGGCTCTTGTTATAACAGGAAGCTCAGGCCTTTATGAAAGCGCTATGGGTGGCGGATACACTAAACGCAGTGATTATGAAGTGATAAAGAAAAAATCTCAAGACGTTTTTTATAATCCTGAAGTTGCAACCAAAGAAATTGTTGATGAAGTTTATGCAACTGTAAATGACAGAAATAAACTTATTAAAACCTTAGCTATTGCCAAAAGTGCTATTAGGCATAATATGGCTAAAGACCTGCCTAAAATGAAAACGCCGACCTGTATTATTTGGGGCAAAAATGATACGGTAACTCCACCAGAAGTTGCTGAAGAATTTAAAAGTTTATTACCTGATTCTGACTTATTTTGGATAGATAAATGTGGTCATGCAGCCATGATGGAACACCCAGAAGAGTTTAATAAAATTCTTGGAGACTGGTTAACAAAAAGAAATTTATAAAATTTCGAAAACAAACCTTATGTTAGTTAAATCTGCTGAATTTGTGATGAGCAATTCTGATGTGGCAAAATGCCCAAAAAACAGAATGCCTGAGTATGCATTTATTGGCAGAAGTAATGTTGGTAAATCATCGCTAATAAATATGCTTACCAACAAAAAAAGCTTAGCAAAAACATCAGGAAAACCTGGGAAAACACAGCTAATCAATCATTTTTTAATCAATAAAAACTGGTATTTAGTTGACTTGCCAGGTTATGGTTATGCTAAAGTTTCAAAGAGCTCAAAACAAACTTTCCAGAAATTTATTACCCAGTATTTTAGTTTACGCGAACAATTAGTTTCTGCTTTTGTGTTGGTTGATATTCGTCATGATCCACAGCTTATTGACTTAGAATTTATGCAATGGTTGGGTGAAAATGGTGTGCCATTTTCAATTGTGTTTACAAAAGCAGATAAATTGAAACCTAAAGCTATTGAAAACCATATTGAGAGTTACAAATCTGTTTTACTTGAAACTTGGGAAGATATGCCTAAATATTTTGTAACCTCATCATCAAAAGACATTGGTAAAGAAGACGTTTTAGGATATATTGAAGGATTGAATGACAATATGGAATTGAGTAACATCTAAAAAAAACACATTAATAAAAGTTAGTTTAAAACTTTTATTAATGTGTTTATCTATTTAAATTATTTTTTTTAGCAAATTATTAAAACCTAATTTTTCACTGTAGCAACTTTCTTAATATTATATGAGGTTTTTAAATCTTGAAGTACATTAATAGCTTCTTCTACATAAACATCTTGACTTAAACTTTTGTGCCAACGGTCACGTTTTTCTTTTAAATCTGTAGTGTCTTGTGTAAATAGTTGTTTCTCATATGCTGTTGACTCAAAAGTCAAATTTGTTTTATAACTAATTAAATCATTAAATCTATCGGCCTCTTCATCATTTTGAGCAAGTGCTGCTTTATATTTATTATAATTTAAAGGAACAACCGTTTCATCAATTTTAGTTTTAACCCATTTAGCGTTTTCTTCAATGAGTTTTAGTTGGGCATTATTACTCATACGTGCATTACTGCTTTTTATAGCATCATCATAATCAAAGTAATTGCTCCAAGTTGTATATTTTGCAGCATCAATTTCATCCCAAGGCAATGCGTTTTCTTTATCTTTCTCACCAACATTAATAAAACTAAATTTATCAGGAACTATGACATCACTTTTAACACCTTCTAGCTGAACAGAACCACCATTAATTCTATAATATTTTTGAGTGGTTAAAGCTAAAGCACCTAAATCTCCACTGGTATTGTTGCGAACCCAACCATTTAAATCCAACACATTTTGAACAGTACCTTTTCCATAGGTTTGCTTACTTCCTATAATGATAGCTCTTTTATAATCTTGCATGGCTGCTGCCATTATTTCTGAAGCAGATGCAGATAACTCGTTAACTAAAATCACTAATGGTCCATCCCAAGTTATAGACTTATCCTTGTCCTCTAATACTTGTTTTGGTTCACCAGTTGAACGAACTTGAACTACTGGTCCGCTTTCTATAAATAATCCAGCCATATCAACCACTGCAGGTAAAGATCCGCCTCCATTGTCTCTTAAATCTAATACGAGTCCTTGCATTCCTTCAGCTTTCAAACGTTCAATCTCCTTTTTAACGTCTGTAGCTGCATTTAACTTTTTATAATTATTAAAGTCTAAATAAAAACTAGGCAGATTAATAACTCCAAATTTCATATTATTTTTTTCAACTATTGATGCTTTTGCATAGGTTTCATCAAACTCAATAACATCTCTTATAAGTGTAATATCTTTAATTGTGCCATCAACTTTTTTAATAGTTAAAGTTACCTTAGTTCCTTTTGGACCTTTGATATGTTTAATTGCGTCGTTAATAGGCATTCCTACAATGTTAATAGGAAAATCTTCTTTTTCTTGTTTTACTTTTAAAATAACATCCTCAACTTCCAACTCATTACTTCTCCATGCTGGGCCACCTGAAATTAATTCAACTATTTTAATATAATCCATACGTTTTTGTAATCTTGCACCAATGCCTTCTAATTTTCCAGACATTCTAAAGTCAAAATCTTCTTTACTTTTTGGTGCTAGATAATATGTGTGGGGATCATATTCTTCTACAATAGTGTTTACATAAACGGCAAACCAATCTTCGCGTTTTAAATCGTCAATAGTATCATTAAAATAAATATCAATAGACTTAAGTGTAGTTTCTCTAGCTTCTTTTTCAATTTCTTGCTCAGTTTTCATAACATAAGAAGGATCTTTTTCTTTAGCCATTTTTTCTTGAGTATAGATATCGTCATAATTAGAAAGTGTTGAAAATTTTAGTTGCTTTCTCCAACGATCTTTCATTTCTTTTTTATTTTTTACGTACCCTATTTTATCGTAATCTGTATCAAAAGATTCGTCTATAGAATAGTCAAAAGTCTGCGACAAAACTTCTTTATAAATCACTTTAGCTTCTTCTATGCGTTTTAACATGCGGTCATAAGTAACATTAAAAAATGTAATATCAAACGCTTTTAATTGGTCATCAATATTGGTTTCAAATTTTTTAAAATCTTCAATATCAGATTCATAAAAGTATCTTTTTACTGGATCTAGGTTTTCAACATAATCTTTAAAAAGTTCAGCAGAAAAAGCATCATCCATTGCTATAGGGTCAAAATGCCCTTGTTGTAATACAAAAGTTATCACCTGAACTAATAATTTATCTTTATCTGGATCTGCAAATGTTTTGGTAGTGAAACTACACGATGCAAAAGCTAAAAGTAATAGCAATAACAAAATTTTATAGTTCCTTTTCATAATTTTCTTCATCTTATTATTTAATAGCAAATAATCCTTTTTATAAGTTTATATATTAATAGACATCTAAAGCAAAAAAAGATTATTATATATTTTCTACTAAAATAAAGAAAAAACCATGCCAATAAATTCTAGATGGTACTAATTTTTTGTTAAACCAAACAAATTGAATAATTGCAGAGGAAATTATGTATTTTAGCCATGTTTTTTTATAAAGCCTATGACCCAAAGACCTCTTATATTAGTAACTAATGACGACGGAATTAACGCACCGGGAATTAGAACTTTAATAGAAATCATGAATGACATTGGAGATGTTGTTGTTGTTGCTCCTAATAGTCCGCAAAGTGGTATGGGACATGCTATTACAATTGACTCAACGCTTTTTGTGGAGCGTATTGTAGTAGATAACGAAAAACAACTTGAATATAGTTGTTCTGGCACACCTGCAGATTGCGTTAAACTTGGGATTAGAGAAGTATTAAACAGAAGACCAGACCTTTGTGTTTCTGGGATAAATCATGGATCAAACTCATCTATAAACGTTATTTATTCTGGCACTATGAGTGCTGCTATTGAAGCTGGTATTGAAGGCATTCCTTCTATTGGATTTTCTTTACTTAATTATAAATGGAATGCTAACTTTAGCGCCACAAAAAGTTATGTAAAAACAATTGCCAAAATGGTTTTAAAACATGGATTACCAAACGGTATTGTGCTAAATGTTAATATTCCAGACCTTTCAAAAAAAGATATTAAAGGCATTAAAATTTGCCGACAAGCAAAAGCCAATTGGGTTGAAGAGTTTGATAAACGCAAAAACCCACAAGGCAAAGACTATTACTGGCTTACAGGAAAATTTGTTAATTTAGATAACGGTGAAGATACTGATGAATGGGCTCTTGAAAACGGTTATGTTTCTGTTGTGCCTATACAATTTGATTTAACAGCTCATCATTACATTCAAAATTTAAACTCTTGGAATTTAAATGATTAAAAAAGAACTTATTATAGGCTTATTGGTAGGATTGGTTGCAAATACTATTGGATTAATTTTAGTTGCAACAATTCTAGGAAATGGAGATGATTTTATGGTAGTTATTAAAGCTGCCGCCGCCGAAGGTTTTTTAGGAAAACTTATTAGCTTAGGAGCTATTTTAAACTTAATTACTTTTTTTATTTTTATAAAGAAAAAACAAGATTACAGAGCTAGAGGTGTTTTAATAATTACCATTTTTGTAGCCGTTTTTACATTTGTTTTTAAATTAATATAAGTTAATTCTTAAATGAATTATTACATCATAGCTGGAGAAGCATCAGGTGATTTACATGGTTCAAACCTAATGAAAGCATTACTTAAAAAAGATGTTAATGCAAACTTTAGATTTTGGGGCGGAGACCTTATGCAACATATTAGCAATAATTTAGTAAAACACTATAAAGACCTAGCTTTTATGGGGTTTTTAGAAGTGATAATGAATTTAAAAACCATTTCAGAAAATTTAAAGTTTTGCAAAAAAGATATTGAAAATTTTAATCCAGACGTTATCATTTTTATAGATTATCCTGGTTTTAATTTGCGCATTGCCAAATGGGCAAAACAAAAAGGTTATAAAACACATTACTACATTTCTCCACAAATTTGGGCTTGGAAAGAAAACAGAATTAAAGCTATAAAACGTGATATTGACAAAATGTATGTTATCCTTCCTTTTGAAAAAGCTTTCTATGAAGAAAAACATCATTTTCCTGTTGAGTTTGTGGGTCATCCATTAATTGATGCCATTGCAGACAGAACTCAAGTTGATGAACATGAATTTAGAGCTAATCATAACCTAAGTGAAAAACCTATTATTGCCTTATTACCAGGTAGTAGAAAACAAGAAATAAGTAAAATGCTTGAGGTTATGTTAAGTATAGTTGATAGTTTCCCAAACTATCAATTTGTCATTGCAGGTGCTCCAAGTCAAGATTTTGAATTCTATAAAACTTTCATAAAAAACAAAAACATCAGTTTTGTTTCTAATAAAACGTATGATTTATTAAGTGTTTCTGTTGCCGCATTGGTTACCTCAGGAACTGCAACACTTGAAACAGCTATTTTTAAAATCCCGCAAGTGGTTTGTTATAAAGGTAGCTGGTTATCCTATCAAATAGGCAAACAACTTGTAAATCTTAAATACATATCCTTAGTCAATCTAATTATGGATAAAGAAGTTGTTAAAGAACTTATTCAAAATGAGTTTCATACTAAAAATCTTAAAAAAGAACTTAATGTTATATTAGATTCTTACGAGCGTTCTAAATTTTTTATCAATTATTATGAATTAGAAAAAGCTCTTGGTGGAAAAGGTGCAAGTGAAAAAACTGCAAAATTGATTTTCAACGCTATTAAGCATTAAATTACTTATGAGATTTAGATTATATTTTATCATAGTTTTGTTGGTTTTTTATAGTTGCAAATCATCTAAATCTTTAATTAAAGAAAAAGCAAACTCCCAAAAATTTATAATTAAACCAAATGGTGCTGCAGAAACTACAGAAAACATAAGCACTAATATTCAAAAAAACAGTTTAATCATTCCAGCAGACTCCTCTTATTCTTCAAATAAAACATTAGATATTATTGATTTTGCAATGCAATTTCAAGGTGTTAAATACAAAGCTGGTGGCACAACAAAAGCTGGTATGGATTGCTCTGGATTAGTATTTGAAACCTTTAAAGCTTTTGATGTTTTCCTTCCCAGAATTTCTAGAGATATGGCAAAAGAAGGTGATAAAGTTTTAATTGAAGACATAAAAAAAGGTGATTTACTTTTCTTTAAAACAAACAGTAAACGAAACGTTATAAGTCATGTTGGCTTAGTTGTAACGGCGCTTCCTGGAAATGTTGAATTTATTCATTCTACCACAAGTCAAGGCGTTATTATTTCGTCATTAGCAGAACGTTATTGGTATTATTCATTTGCAGAAGCACGCCGAATGTTATAAGATATTTATTATCTTTCCATTTATGAAGCTGCTTAATTTTACTATTATAAAATTAACTATTTGCCTTGTTATAGGTATTTTAATAGGATATTTCTATAATATCCCATTACATTTTATTTTATATGTTTTAAGCTCACTTATCATAGTTTTAACAACTTCATATTTCTTTTCAAAAAAACAATTTATTAAAACTATTTGGTTTGGATTATTTGCTTTTTTAACGATGTGTTTCATTGGTGTTTTAACAGCACAACTTCATAATAAAAAAAACTATTCAAATCATTATTCCAAATTTATTTCATCACAAAATGATTCCATAAAAACTATTACTTTTAGAATTAGAGACGTTTTAAAACCAAGCCAATTTTATGATAAATATATTATTGATGTTTTAAAAGAAGATGAAATTTATGTCTCAGGAAAATCAATTTTAAATGTTGAAAAAGATTCTCTTAAAAATGAACTAAGCGTTGATGATGTTTTTATTACTAAAACCATTTTTAGAGACGTTATTCCTCCATTAAATCCAAGTCAATTCAACTATAAAAATTATTTAGAAAAGCAATATATCTATCATCAGCTTTTTATAGAAAACAATGCCCTTTTTGAAGTTAAAACTGACCAACAAACCTTATTTGGTATTGCCAATAAAATTAGAGATTATATTAATTTAAAGCTGAAACCTTATAATTTCAAACCAGATGAACTAGCCATTATCAATGCCATTTTATTAGGTCAAAGACAAGACATTAGTGAAGAGGTTTATAGTAATTACACTAATGCAGGTGCTATTCATATTTTAGCCATCTCGGGCTTACATATTGGAATTATTTTAATGATACTTAGTTTCATACTCAAACCGTTTGAGCGCCTACGCCATGGTATTTTTATAAAGACCCTTTTACTAATCATTATCTTGTGGAGTTTTGCTATTATTGCTGGACTTTCAGCTTCTGTAACTCGTGCAGTAACCATGTTTAGTATTGTAGCTATTGGTATGAATTTAAAACGACCAACTAATATTTACAATACGCTTGCTATTTCAATTTTTATACTCCTGCTTTTTAAGCCTTTATTTTTGTTTGATGTAGGCTTTCAGTTAAGTTATATGGCAGTTTTTGGTATAGTAAGCATTGATCCTCATTTAAAAACATTGTGGAAACCAAAATATTATATCACTAAAAAAATATGGGAAACTATAAGAATAACCTTTGCTGCGCAATTAGGTATTCTACCCATAAGTTTGTACTACTTTCATCAATTTCCTGGCCTTTTTTTTCTTTCAAACTTATTAATTGTTCCTTTTTTAGGAATTATTTTAGGTTTAGGAATCTTGGTTATTTTATTAGCAGCATTAAATAGCCTTCCAAACATTTTAGCACTTTCATTTGGATATGCTATTAGCGTTATGAATGCCATCATTGAATGGGTAGCTCAACAACAACATTTTCTGTTTAAAAACATTTCTTTCAACGTTTTATCTATCATTGCTTCTTACCTGCTCATCTTTACACTAGTGAGGTTTTGTATTAACAGAAACTATAAAAGGCTGATTTTTTTATTTATTTCAATAATTATTGGACAAAGCCTTTTTATTTATTCAAAATTTGAATCTCCTAAAAATCAATTTTTAGTGTTTCATAAAAATCGTTTTACTTTATTAGGAAATAAGAGTCATGACAAAATGATTTTTGCAAGTAATTTTGATAGCCTTTTAGAGAAAAAAGACAAAATTATAACCAATTATTTGATAGAAAACAACCTTAAAAAGCCTCAAAAAGATTCTCTTCAATCCATTTATATTTTAGGAAATAAAAAACTTTTAGTTATTGATAGTTTAGGTGTTTTTAATATAAAATCTTTTAAACCAGATTTTATATTGTTAAGAAATTCACCCAAGATTAATTTAAATCGTATTATAGATTCATTACATCCATCAGTTATTATTGCAGATGGTAGTAATTACAAAACTTATACAGAACGTTGGAAATCTACTTCAAAAAAAAGAAAAATCCCTTTTCATCTAACCAGTGAAAAGGGAGCTTTTATAATGGATTATTAAAATATTACTGTTTAAATGCTGGTTTAAAAGCCGAATAATAAGCGTTAAATTTCTCTTGCGTATCCATAGCTTTATGCTCATCATTCTTAAACATTTTTAAATACAATTCAAGCTGTATTGGTGTTTGATAACCTCGTATTGGAGCTATAAGCTCAGCTTTTTCATCCATAAACACAATAGTTGGATAAGCATTTACCTGAAAATAGCTCGTTAATTGATGAGCTGAATTTCGTCTATTTGCTAATTCTGGATTATAATTTGGATTTGAAAATGTGTTTCCTTTAAAGGTTATAACCTCATTGCCTTCAGCATTGAATTTAACGGCGTAATAATTTTTGTTTACAAAGTTTACAACATCAGGGTTATGAAAGGTATTTTTATCAAGCATTTTACAGGGTCCACACCAATTGGTATAAACATCCATCATGATTTTTTTTGGAGTTTTCTTTTGAAGTTCAACAGCCTTTTCTAATGTTAACCAATTGATTTCTTGCGCAATTCCTTTAATTGAAGTTAAGGCAAAAAGGATTATAATATATTTTAATTGTTTCATTTCTTATTTTTAAGATTTAGGTTTCGTTATTCAAAAAGTGTACCTAAAATATAAAAAGGTTAAGTAACTAAAGTTTTTTTTTTAATTTTTTAACTAATTTTTCGATTAACGGACACCATGCATTAACTTTTTAAGTATAGGATTTAATAACATAGAGATTATACCGACTCCAATTGGTATTAACGTGAAAATTAAAAAGAAAGTACCTAATGAGTATTGTTCTGATATTTTATCAATCATTCCTCCCATAGTTCCAGCTGCTTTTTGTCCAACTGCAATAGCCAAATACCAAATACCAAACATGAAGCCTATCATTCTAGCTGGAACTAGTTTACTTAAATAAGAAAGCCCTAATGGAGATAAACAAAGTTCTCCCATGGTATGAAGTAAGTAAGCTAAAATTAAGAATATAATACTCACAGAAGCCGTTTTGGCTCCAGATGGAATACCTGATGCTCCATAAGATAAAATTGCAAAACCAAGACCTAATAGTATCAACCCGATACCATATTTCATAGCGGCGCTAGGATTGTATTTACTTTCCCACCATCTTGAAAATATAGGAGCCAACGTAATGATAAAAAATGAGTTTAAAATACCAAACCAAGTAGCATCAATTTGATTTCCTTCTTGAGAGAATTTATCATTTAATCTAAAAATCACCAAACCCCAAACTCCAATAAAAGCAATTGCCAAGATGATATTTGAAAGTCCAATCTTGGTAAATGTTTTCTTAAACAATAAATAAATTACATAAGTTATTATAATTAAAGGAACTGTAGTAAGCAACGCATCTACAACTTTAAAAATCATAGCAGAACTACCTACTAGATTTCTATTGGTATAATCTCTAGCAAACAAGGTCATAGACCCTAATGATTGTTCAAAAAATGCAAAAAAGAAAACAGTAAATACGCCAAAAATAGAGACTGCAATAATTCTATCTCTCACCATTGGAATGTATCTTGAAATTCTCATTATAAGAAGTACTAAAAACAAAACCAAACATGTTATAATAACAACATTAGACCCACTTACTCCAGCTATTTCAAAAGGCAACAAGTTTATATTTTTAATTTTTTCTAAAGGGTCGTTAAATAAATATAAAAGTCCACCAACAGATGATAAAACAATTAATACTTTATCAAATAATGTAAAAGGATTTAGTTTTTCATCAACCAAAACCTCTTCATTGGCAACATGTTTCTCATGAATGTTTTGTGGCAATTCTACTTCATGAACTTTGCTTGGTTTTGCTCCTATTGCTCCAAACAAATCACCAGCCAACCAAAATTGAAGCATTCCAAAAAACATAAAAATTCCTGCTAAACCAAATCCCCAAGGCCATCCATAATTTTCGGCCAAATAACCGCAAAGCATCATTCCAAAAAATGCCCCTGCATTTACTCCCATATAAAAAATAGTATAAGCGCCATCTTTTTTAGATTCTTTTCCTTTATACATTTCAGAAATAATAGAGGTAATGTTTGGCTTAAAAAACCCAGTTCCTATAACTAATAAAGCCAATCCAATATAAAATGTTAAAGTTGTTTCCATAGCCATGGAAGCATGACCTAAAGTCATAATTAAACAACCTATCACGACAGCTATTCTGTAACCAGTTATTTTATCGGCAACCCAACCACCAATAATTGGAGTTAAATAAAGTAAAGACGCATACGTTCCTATTAAAGCTAACGCATGTTCTCGTGGCCATTCCCAACCAGGACTATCACTTAAAATGGGTGCTGTTAAAAATAAAACCAATAAAATTCGCATTCCGTAAAACGAGAAACGTTCCCACATTTCGGTAAAAAATAAAATAAATAAACCTGCAGGATGACCAAGCACTTTATCTTTAAAAAGATTTTCAATATCTGTATTCATGAAATTGTTTTTAGGTTTTAGATTTTGCGAAAAATTAACTTATAAATTTGTTTTGTTATAAAATTCATCAAGAGTTTTCATATTGAATTATTCTGAGTCATAAGAATGCATAATATGCTCACTATCTTCAGCACCATGAGTCAAAGCTTTTAATTTCTTAAAGAAGATAAAAATTAAAAGGGCAAATAAAATACAGAAAACAGCTATTCCTGTAAAAACTGAAAACTCTCCAAATTTAGAAGCAGATTCACCTAATAATCCTGCTAACTTATTTCCAAAACCAGTAGTTGCAAAATAAAGCCCCATCATTAAAGATGCATATTTTACAGGCGCTAACTTAGTTACAAAAGAAAGTGAAACAGGAGATAAACTTAACTCTCCAATAGTATGAAATAAGTAAGCTAAAACCAACCAATACATAGCTGAAGAACCAGCATTTTGAAACTCAATAGTTGCAGCTGTCATAAAGAAAAAACCTGTGCCCATTATAATAAGTCCCATAATCATTTTAAAAAGAGAAGATGCTTCTTTGCCTTTAAGCTTTCTTTTAGCCCAATAGGACGCTACAAGAGTTCCCAGAAATATTATAAACATAGCATTTAAAGATTGAAACCATGAGGCTGGAACTTCCCATCCCATAAGCATTCTATTTGTTTTTTCAGATGCATAGATATTCATCAAACCACCGGCTTGCTCAAATGCTCCAAAGAATACAATTACCATTAAAAAAGATAGAATTAATACAATAACTCTATCTTTCTCAATTTTTGTAAGCGGTTTTTTTAAGGCTTCCCTATCAAGAATATTATCAGAAGTACCTAAAAAATTACCAACATGCTGCAAATACTTCTGCCCTACTAAATATTGAATCAATCCTAGTGCCATTCCAATTCCTGCTAATCCAAATCCATAATGCCACCCATGAACTTCTCCAACATAACCAACAATTAAACTGGATAAAAATGCTCCAACATTAATTCCTATATAGAAAATAGTAAATCCTTTATCTCTTCTAATATCGCCTTGTTTATAAAGACCTCCAACCATTGTAGAAATATTTGGTTTTAACAATCCAACACCAGCAATTATTAATCCTAAACCAGAATAAAATGCCCACATTTGCTCAACCGCCAAAATACTATGACCTGCTACCAATAAAATGCCTCCATATAAAACTGATTTTTTTTGTCCCAAAAAATTATCTGCAATCCATCCACCAGGAATTGAAGCAACATAAACAAGCATGGTATACCAACCATATAAAGATAACGCTTCCATATTAGTCCAACCTAACCCTGAATTAGTATCAGTTGTTGATTTTACTAAATATAAAACAAGAATTGCTCTCATTCCGTAATAAGAAAAACGTTCCCACATTTCAGTGAAAAACAAAATATATAACCCAATTGGTTGTCCAAAAAGCTCTCTTTGATGCGGTTTTAATGTTGTTGACGCCATAAATTAATTTTAGGTTGTAGTTTTAATATTTTTATTGAATTTAACTAAATTAAATCTTTTAAATGAGTAAATTTTAAACACAAAATTATTGTAATCGTGTCAATTTCAATAATTTGTTGCTTTTTCAATAATTGTTATCAAGTTTACTAAAAATTATGCAAAAATCAGCTATTATTATCAGTTAAATACAATTTGTTTTCAACAGTAAAAGCTTTTTATAAATAAAAGCAAGTTATAGTATCTTTGTCTTTTAAAATCACATATTTAATGAGCAAACCTATTTCAGGATTTTCTAAACTATCAAAGTCAAAAAAAATTGATTGGATTGTAAACACTTACTTTTCAAACAACAAAGCAGCTAAACAAATTATTGAGCAATATTGGAATAGTAATGACAAAATACAACAGCTTCATGATGAGTTTATTGAAAACACCATTACAAATTATTACTTGCCATTTGGCGTAGCACCTAATTTTTTAATCAACAACAAACTTTACACCATACCTATGGCTATTGAAGAAAGTTCAGTAGTTGCTGCTGCTAGTAAATCGGCAAAATTTTGGTTAGATAGAGGTGGATTTAAAACCAAAGTACTCTCTACAACAAAAATTGGTCAGGTACATTTTATGTATTTTGGTAACCCAAGTACATTATCATCATATTTCAATCAAATAAAATCAAAGCTTTTAGATGACGTAAAACCCATTACTAAAAACATGGAGTTACGAGGCGGTGGTGTTATAGATATTGAATTAAAAGACAAAACAGAAGACATCAAAGGATATTACCAACTACATGCATCTTTTGAAACTCTTGATGCTATGGGTGCTAATTTTATTAATTCTTGCTTGGAGCAATTTGCTAAAACATTCAAAGATGACGCTTTAACTTTCAAAGATTTTTCTGCAGAAGAAAAAAACATACAAATAGTTATGAGCATTTTATCAAACTATGTTCCAGATTGTTTGGTAAGAGCCGAGGTAAGTTGCAAAATTGAAGATTTAAACGAAGACAAAGATATTTCGCCTGAAGAATTTGCTTCAAAATTTATTCAAGCCGTAAATATTGCAGAAGTAGAACCTTATAGAGCTGTAACCCATAATAAAGGCATTATGAACGGTATTGACGCCGTAGTATTGGCAACAGGAAACGATTTTAGAGCGGTTGAAGCTGGAGTCCATGCATATGCATCAAGAAACGGAACATACTCAAGCTTAACACATGCCAAAATTGAAAATGGTGTATTTTATTTTTGGATGGAAATTCCTTTGGCTTTAGGAACTGTTGGCGGATTAACCGGTTTGCATCCATTAGTTAAATTAGCTTTAGAGTTACTTGATAACCCTTCGGCAAAAGACCTCATGCAAATTGTTGCTGTTGCTGGATTAGCTCAAAATTTTGCTGCTTTAAGATCGCTTACTACAACCGGTATTCAAAAAGGGCATATGAAAATGCATTTAATGAATATTTTAAACCAGTTTGAAGCCAATGATTTTGAGAAAGCAACTGTTATAGAGTATTTCAAAACGCATACGGTTTCACATAATGCCGTTGTTGATGTTTTACAAAATTTAAGAGTTAAAAATTGAGCACAAAAACATTCTATAGTAACGGAAAGTTATTAATATCAGGAGAATACGTGGTGCTTGATGGCGCTGTAGCACTAGCTGTTCCAACTCGTTTTGGACAATCATTAATGGTTGAAACTATTGATTACCCTAAATTAATTTGGAAAAGTTTTGATGAACAAGGTCACGTTTGGTATGAAGAAGCGTTTTCAATTGATAATCTTTTTTCTGAATTTTCAGAAGAACCAAATGATACAGCTCTAAGGTTAATTCAAATTTTTAAAGCTGCCAAGCAACTTAATCCTTCCTTTTTAAATTCAAATTCTGGTTATAAAATCTCCACTCATTTAGATTTTAAAAAAGACTGGGGTTTAGGCACTTCTTCAACACTAATAAATAACATAGCACAATGGGCTCAAGTTGATGCTTTTAAACTTTTAGAAATGACTTTTGGAGGTAGCGGTTATGACATTGCTTGTGCACAATATAACAAACCTATAAGCTATCAATTAAACGATGGAAAACCCTATATAAGTGAGGTTAATTTTAATCCGCTGTTTAAAGATTGTCTATATTTTGTTTATTTAAATAAAAAGCAAAATAGCAGAGACGGTATTAAGAAATACAAACTTAATCAGCCTCATGAATTAGTACTTAATGATCTTAGCAAAATTTCTCATAAATTAATGGTTTGCAAAACCTTATCTGAATTTGAAACCCTTATAACACTTCATGAAGAATTTATCTCAGAAATCATTAATCAACAACCAATCAAAAAGGAGCTATTTAATGATTTTAAAGGAAGTATAAAAAGTTTAGGCGCTTGGGGCGGAGATTTTATACTTGTCACCTCAAAAGAGAATCCTGAAGCTTATTTTAAGAGCAAAGGTTTTGAAACTATAATTCCTTATGATAATATGGTTTTAAAATATTGACACATAAAAAAAAGCCTCGAAAAATCGAGGCTTTTGTATAATATGTTAGTGGTTTATTCTACCGTTGTTGCTCTGTTATCTTCAATTTCTGCAGCTTCTTTTAACGCATTATAAAGATTTGTGTTTACTACATTCAATTTTTGTTGTTCAACTTGATTTGCAGCAGCTTGATAATTATCTAATTTAACAGCTGGAGTTATTTTAGTTACTTGAATCATGTAAACGCCATTGTTACCATCTATTAATTTAGAAGTTTGTCCTTCTTTTAATCCAAAAGCAGCACCAACAACAAAAGGCTCTTTTCCTGCGCCAGATATCGTTGGGTTTTTCATATTAATTGCAGAAGCAGTTCTAACTGTTGTGTTTTCAGCAGCAGCTAAATCATCAAGATTATTAACTTTAATTCTATTTCTTATAATGGCTGCTTTTTTCTCTTTTCTAATCACTGGCATGGCTGTTACAGTTGCTTCTTCAACACTCATTAAACCTTCTTTATGTTTTGCTACTAATTGAACAATAGCATATCCTGAAGGAATATTGAAACGTTTAATTTTACCAACTTCAGTTTCATCATTAAAAGACCATCTTACAATTTGTCTTTGGTTTCCAATTCCAGGTATATTTTCATCTAAAATCTTAATGCTGTTTACTGGACGCGCCACATATTTATTTTGAGTTGCTAATTCGGCAAAATCTTTTTTCTCAGCAGAAATTTCAAAATTAGAAGCATCTCTAAATACTTTATCAATAGTTGCTTGAGATGGTTCAATTTTTCTTGCAATTGTAGCTATTTGAAGTGCGTTTTTCTTTTCAGTTTGACTTAAAATTTCAATGATATGATATCCAAAAGAAGTTTTTACTACATCTAAATCTCCTTTCTTGTTTTCAAATGAAAAATCTTTGAACTCTGGTGCAAAAGAGTCTGTATAAGCAAATTCAATAACGCCTTCTTTTTCATTACTAACTTTATCAGATGATAAGTTTAATAAAGAGACATATTTTGAACGGTCTGATTTTACAATACTTAAGATACTGTCTGCTGTTTGTTTTGCTTGCTCATCAGTTTTTGTTACATCGGCTGCTGCTCTTGTTGCTCCTATAAAAGGGATTAAAATGTGTCTTACTTTTGCTGAATCTGATATTTGTTTTACAGCAACCACTTTTGATACCTTAAAGTATCCGTTGTCTTTGTAAGGTCCATAAATTTCACCTTCATTAAGTTTATAAATACTATCTGCAACAGCTGTTGGCAAAGACGATTTAAATTGGAAACGATTATCAAATTTTATATCAGAATTTGAATTAACAAAATCTTCGTTGTTTAGTGTTTTTGAAAAACCTGTAACTACATCATTTGTTTTTGTTGTTTCATTATAGACTTCTTGATCATTTAACAAAGCAACTAAACCAGCTTTAATAGCATCTTCATCTTCAATTGTAGCAACTTCTTTAAATTCTACATACTGAATATCTGTTGAAGCATCTGCTTGATACATATCCTTATGTTTTTCAATATAACTTGAAATTTCAGATTTTGATACGGTAACAGTACTATCTGCTATTGAAGAAAAAGGAATTTGTACAAATTTAATATCTACCTTATTTCCTTCTAATTTATGTTCAAATTTTCCTTCTTCAAGCGTACCAGTCAATCCTGCTTTAACAAGATTAAAATAGTTTTGTTGTAAAGCATTTGAAGACAATGATTTTTCATAATTAACCCACTCTTGGTAAGTAGCAGTAGAAGTTTCTTTTAAGTTGATGATATATTCATTCAACTTATTTTCATCAAACATTCCAGCTTCATTTAAAAACTCAGGACTTGTTGCTAAGGCATTTTTTAGCAAATCTCTCATTTGGTCTTTTTCAACGGTGATACTTAACTTTTCAAATTGAGTTTCCATAATAGCTTGTCTCACTTCTTGCTCCCAAACTCTGTTCATAACTTGAGTGCTTGTTGCATTAGGTCCAGCTTGTTTTTGAGCTATTTCAACTTTTTGCATAAAGTCTTCTCGTGTAATATCTTTACCGTTGATGGTTCCAACAGTGTTTTGAGATTTTGCTGAAAACGCATTATTATTTTTAAACAAATCTGCTAATACAAAAGAAAAAAGTGCTAGCGCAATAATGATTATTAAAAAAAGTGAACGTTGTCTGATTTTATTTAAAACTGCCATTTGTAAATTAAATTATTTTTTAAACCTAATATAGGTTGTTTGCTTGTTTAGTTTGTTGAAAAAATATTGTGCGCGAAAATACCATTTTCTATTTAATAATAAAACAGAATTGCGCTTTTATTACTTAAACTTTAAGATTTTAGTCTTCTTTTAAAAGTTTAAGTTCTACCATATCAATTTTAGTGTTAGATACTTCTAAAATAGTGAATTGAAATGTGTCAATTATTACAACTTCATTCTTTGCAGGAATCTCTTCTGTATGATTAACTATTAAACCGCCAAGTGTTTCATAGTTTTCACTTTCTGGGAGATTTATTTTAAAGGTTTCATTAATATAATCTACATCTAATCGAGCCGAAAACTTGAATGTTTCATCATCAATTATTTCTTCTGTTAAATCATCTGTATCATGCTCATCTTCAATTTCTCCAAATAATTCTTCAACAATATCTTCAACGGTCATAATGCCTGATGTTCCACCGTATTCATCTAAAACTACGGCGATACTTTTACGTTTTTTTATAAGTACGTTAAGCACATCTTTAATAAGTACTGTTTCTGGAACAAATTCTACTGGCAAAATAATTGACTTTATTGTTTTTGGTTTTTTAAACAATTCAAAGGAATGTACATACCCTAAAATATCATCAATGGTGTCATCATAAACTAAAATTTTAGTGCAACCTGTTTCGGTAAATAATGCGTTAAGTACTTTTATTGAACTGTTTAATTCAACAGCTATAATTTCGGTTCTAGGAACCATGACTTCACGAGCTTTGACTTCAGAAAATTCTAAAGCATTTTGAAAAATTTGTATTTCGGCATCAACCTCATCGTGTTCTTCTACAGATTCCATTTGCTCTGTTATGTAATTACCTAGTTCTACTTTAGTAAATGCTAACTGTATTTGATCGCCTTCTGTTTTAAAAAATTGTCTTAATAACATATCTGATATCCAGATAACAAAATCTGAAATATACGAGAAAAGCATATAAAACATATAAGCTGGAACCGCTAAAACCTTGATTAAGGTATTAGCATAAATTTGAAAAAAAACTTTAGGTAAAAATTCAGCCGTAATTAATATTAATAAAGTTGATATGATAGTTTGGCTTAATAAACTTAAATCTATAAGTAGATAATTTAAAAACCCTGATGAAAATGGTAACATAGACTGAAACCAATGCACCAATAAATCTCCCATAAAAAACCCATAAATTACCAATGCAATATTGTTACCAATAAGCATAGTGGCAATGTATTTTGAAGGTTTTGCTGTTAGTTTAGTTAAAACTTTAGCTAAAAAGCCTTCTTGTTTTTTTTCAATTTCAATATGAATTTTGTTTGAAGATACGTAAGCAATCTCCATACCTGAAAAAAAGGCTGAAAGAATTAAAGAAGCAATTATAATAATTACATAAAGACTCATTTACTTTGAATTGTCTTTATTGTCATATTTTCTTCTGAATTTTTGTCTAAAAAAATACATAAAAACAGCTAATGCTGCCAATAATAATGATGTGTAGGCAATAGTACCTTGACTCATATATTTATTAATAGCATCGTATAAAAATAATACTGCAAAAATTAAATAGGCATATTGAAAAAACTTAGCAAGCATCATAACATATAATAATTATATTAAAGACAAAGATACTTAAAAAAATTTGTGGGGTAAATCTAATATTTTGAATTATTCATCAACAGTAATAATTCCATTAATTTCAAGAACTTCGGCATTTGTAAATTCTGAATTAGAGTCGAAACCATTACCGTTAATTAAATCAAATCCTGTTCTAAAAGTTACTGGCTTGTTGGTAAACAACCATTCATTTTTTTGGTCATAAAAAAGTTGTTCGGCAAATAAGGTGTCTTTAGTATGTGTTGCTAAAACAACATGCCCTTTCAAATCCATTAAATCTGTATTATTATAAATTATGGCATAATCTGCAGTAACTGTACTTTTTTGATTTTCATCATCAAATAAGGTAAGATTAATGCCATCAGTAAATTCACTAAATGAAAATACTCTGTTTGAATAATCTAACATTTTTGGACTTACAAGAATGGCCTTTATCTTGCCTGAATCTGTATATTTTAAATTAATATCTTCGGCAACACCAATGGGTTCATTTTCTGAAATACCAATTTTTTGAACTTCTTTTAAATTGTTTTTACAAGAAAAAAACATGGTCACCGCAAACACGGTGACCATAAGTAATATGATATTTTTTTTTATGAATTTCATTAAATTTTTGGCACTACAACAGAGGCTCCAATCCAACAACCAATATTTATGGTTTGGCCTGAATTACCTTTACTAAATATCTCAGATTTAGTTGGAGCTTTTGCCATATAGTTTTCTGCTGTTTGGGCTGAAGCTCCTTTTAAAGTTGCATCAACTCTTCCTGCTTTTCTAGCTTCTTCGGCAGCTAACCAAAATACAGCTCTTTTATTAAAATTATCATCTCCGCAATCATTAGCACTTGCTGCATACATAGCTGCTATTGATAAATAAGGATGACCATTTGATGGGTTTAGTCTAAGTGCTTCTTTAAAATAGCTTCTTGCTCTTCCGTAGTTGCCTTTAGCTTTTAACTTTAACCCAATTTTATTGTTAAGATTGGCCTTTTTAAAGTTATCTGCTTCTAACTTAATAGCTTCTTCATAAAAAGAGATAGCTTCATTAGATTTTCCTTCTTTATCTTTTAAGATTCCTAAGTAATATGCAGAGTTAGCTGATGGGCTTAAAGCGTGATAAGCATTTACCAATTTAAAGAATAATGGGTCATCTGTACATTCTTTTTCAGACATTTTACCAGCAGCTCTTTGTAACCAAACTGAGTTAGTTTTGTTTTCTTCAAAGTCTTTTTGATACAGTGGAATTAAGTTTTCACAGTTTGCTCTATCACCTAACTTTTGGTCTATACTTCCAGAAATTTGATCATATGCGCTTAAATAGCTTTCATAAGATGCTTTAAATCTTGGTTCTTTACCAGTTAATGGTGTTCCTGATTCTTCTTTTTCAATAAGAACATTAAGTTTTTCTGAGTAATTTTTAACTTCATCTTCTACCTTTTCTACAACATCATCATACTTGTTGAATAAATCTGCGGCTGATTTTTTCTTAGCATCATACAAATCAACTATTAAAGAAAAGTAAGTATATAAACTTTTAGGACTAGTAAATGTTGCTTTATCAGCTTTATAAGCAGCATCAAAACACTCATACAATTCTAAATCTGTTTTATTTAATAAATCTTTATTATCATACATTAATTGACATGCATTTGCAGCATACTCTCCTTTAGGTGTTTTACTAGGAAAATTTGCAGCACGTTCTTCCCAAAGTTTTAATAAATCATTAAGAAATGCTACTTTTTCTGCACCTGTTGATTTCTCTATTTTATAATCTAAAATTTTCTCGCCATCAATATAAATAGCATTATTAAATTTTGGTGATTTAGTTCTTACATCCATCCATGGTTGATAAGCAGCATCAAAATTTTTAGCTTTTACATATTCGTGAAATATTGAAAGCTTAGTCATACTCTCCTCATCCTGTTGAGCAAAGCTAATATTACTTACAAAAAATAATACTGTTAGTAATAAAGTAATTCTCGTTTTCATGATAATAAATTTATGTTGTTAGTCATATTTCCTTTTTTGGAACCATCTATCGTTCAAAGATAAGCTTAATTGAAAATTAACAAAATTCTCTTGAATTAAATTATTGTTAGTTGTTCCACGTTTTCCAATTTCAAATCCTAAATTCGCGTTTGAGAATAAGTCCCCTACTGGCAATCCTAAACCAAAAGATATGCCAAACTCATTTATAGATTCATTATTTATATTTAGTCCTGATTTTTCATAATGCAATCCAGCTCTATAAACAACTCGTTTAAAGTAACTTGAAAAAGAATTGTACTGAGGAATAAAAAATCCTCCAAAAGAAATATTTGACCCATTTTCATATTTTGTAGTTATGCTACTATACAATGGATTAAAAAATTTACTGGTTTGCTCAGTAGTATATTCTGCACCAATAAACCAAGACCTTGGCTTACCAAAACCAGCACCTATAGACATTTTAGAAGGCAAGGTAAGATCTGTTTGTTTTAACCCAACAGCATCTAAGTCTGATTCAAAAGAATTATTTGTAAATTCAGTACTCGTTGTAGAATTAATGACTATTGTTGAAATAGTTCTTGAATTATTTGAAGTTAAGTTACTTTGTGGTGTATAGGTAAATCCTGAAACAAACTCATATTTATTATTAACTTTAGTTTTGTAGGATAACCCAAAGTTTAAACTTAAACCACTCAAATCTGATCTATTGCTTTCTTTAGATTGATTCTGTAAAATAACTCCATCAGAATCATAAGCATATTCAACTACACTGTTTTGAATATTTCCGAAATTATAATTGGCATCAACACCAATACTTAATCCTTTTCCAATTAGATAACCTAATCCTAAATTTACTTTATTAAGTCCACCTTCACCTTTAAACCTGTTTAAAAGATCTCCGTTAGAATTGATGCTTTCCAATTTATATCCAACAGCAGTTTGAGGCATTAAGCTTAATCCCATTCCAAATTTACCCATTGGAATTGAAACCGCTAAATAATCAAAAGTAGTTGAAGATGCTTTATCGCTTGTTGTAGCGCTTTTTAAATTTATAGAAGATTGACTTCCGCCTACAGTATATTTTACTGGTCTACTTTCACCATTAAAAGGTATAGAGGCTAAATTTTCTGTGGCATATGAAGCAGGATTTCGTAGGTTTATATGAATACTATCTGTATAAATACTCAAACCTCCCATGCTTCTGTTTTCAACAGTTCCTTTAAATTTTAAGGTTCCAATACCATAAAATGAATATGGCGAAGCGGTTCCTTGTTGAGCATAACTTTGAATTGTGATAAAAGCTACAAAAACTAATACAAGTTTTTTAATCATTCGTTTGAATTAAATTGCAAAATAAAGTTTAATCCCTCTAATAAAAAATAAGAGTTGGCAAATATGCTACTTTTTAATTGTTTTGACAAGAAATTAGCGTCTCCACCTGTTAAAATAACTGTTAAATCTTTGTATTTTAACCGATACTCTTCAATAATTCCATCCATTTCCTTTAAAACACCAAATATAACTCCAGAATGAATAGAATTATTTGTAGAATTACCAATAATGTTTTTTGGCTCTTCTGTTTCCAATAATGGTAATTTAGCTGTTAAATTATTTAATGATTGATAACGCATTCTTATTCCTGGTGAAATAGCACCTCCTAAATATTCATTTTGTATTGTAATAAAATCATAAGTAATACAAGTGCCTGCATCAATAATTAAAACATTATTCTTAGGATATTGTTGAACCGAAGCACTTACCAAAGCAACTCTATCCATTCCTAAAGTTTTTGGAGTTTGATAACTATTTTTAAAAGGAACTTTAGTAGACGCATCTAAAATAAGTAGGTCAAAATGCTTTTTTATGTATTCAATATCGGATTTTTTTAGTTTTCCAACTGAAGAAATGATGGCTTTATTTAAAGATTTGTATTCTTTTCTTAATAAATCTACATGCTTTAAAATAAAGTCTAGCTTGATTGTTTTTTTTAATAAAATTTTAGTTTCCTCAAAAACAGCTAGTTTGACTAAAGAATTGCCAACATCAATTACTAAATTCATATTATTATTTAAAACCGTAAATTTACAAAACCATTTTTTATAATTTTCTTTTGGCGAATAATAAAAATGAATATATATTTGCAACCGCATTTAAGCGACTGGTGCCTTAGCTCAGTTGGTAGAGCAAAGGACTGAAAATCCTTGTGTCCCTGGTTCGATTCCTGGAGGCACCACCAAAAAAACCCGAACAAATTGTTCGGGTTTTTTGTTTTTAAAATTTAATCTTTACAAGAACGGGTAAGTGGTCTGATGGGTATTTGCAGTCTTTTGAATCGCTTAAAACTGCATATTTTTCAACATTTATTTCAGAGCTCACAAAAATAAAATCTATTCTATTTTTTACAGGTTCGTGGAAATTGAATCCATTAAAAGTTCCAACTGGTCCAAATGGTTCTTGCTTTGAAATTGCTTTTGAATCATTTAAGTGTTTGGTTATGTATTCAATACTTTCATGAGTTGCTTCCATATTAAAATCGCCAGTTAAAATTATCGGTAGCTTTTGTGAATTAATTTCTGTAATTTTTTGGATGATTAAAATAGCGCTGTTTTTTCTGGCTTCTACTCCAACATGGTCAAAGTGAGTATTAAAAACATAAAATTGTTTTCCAGTTTTTTTATTTTCAAATAAAGCATAGGTGCAAACTCTATTGCAAACTGCATCCCAACCCATTGATACTTTATTTGGAGTTTGAGATAGCCAAAAAGTTGATGAGTTTAAAACCTTAAACTTATTGCTTTTATAAAATATAGCAGAATATTCACCTTCATCATTACCATCATCACGACCTACACCCACAAAACTGTAATCTATTAATAGACTATCTGTGTCTTTCATTTGATTAGGCATGGCTTCTTGAACACCAAAAATATCAGGTTCATAAAATTGCAGTTGATTTATAAAAAAAGGCTTTCTATTAGTCCAGCTATTTTCTCCTTCTTTTGGATAATCTAACTTAATGTTATAAGTCATTATAGTCATGTCTTGAGCATTTAACAATGCCGTTATCATAATAAAGCAATTAATAATTATTTTTTTCATGGCTATTATTTAACGTAAATGATATCACTTTTTTCTGAAGTGCCGTTGGCATTAAACGCTTCAATTTGAAAATAATAAGCATCAGTTCTATCGGCGCCAGTAAAGAAATATTCATTCTTTCCGTAAACCATAATACTACCATAAAGTTTATCGAGTGATTTCCCCCAATAAATTACATAACCATCAGCTAATTGATTTTGCTGCCATTTAAACCAAATACTTCGTCTTTCTCCATATTTTTCGGGACTTGAACGAAGTGCTATAAAATTCTCAACCTTTTCTGGCTTATTTCCTGCACCTTTTCCAAAAATTCTAAATCCGCTTAATGCAAATTTCCCGGTAGACATATGAAGGTTTTCTAGTTTTAAATATCGGGCTTTTACTGGATTTTCCAATTCAATATAGTCATGTGGCACATCGGTGTTGTTTTTGCTTTTATCAACAATTACACGCCAATTTTTACCATCATTGGAGCCATATATTTTATACTGATGAAATTTTCCCAAGGTTTTGCCTTTAAACTCCGCATCTTGATCGGCATAATTTATTTGAATCGCATTCACTGTAGAAACTTCACCCAAATCGGTTTGATACCATTCTCCTTTATTTCCTGAAATGGCACTCCAATAGGTTTTGATATCTTCATCAACAGCATAATTAGCATGAAAACCTCCCAAAGTGGAAGATACTTGTACAGGTTTTTGATAATTAAGCAACATCCAATTTGCAAACAATCCTTTTGTGAAATCTTTTCCTTTTGCAAATTCTGGTAACAAGGTTGGATAATCTCCATAAGCTGTATTACAGTACATAACATCATCTTTGTCAAAGCCAGCTGGCCAGATACCAATTCGTCTTTCAAAGTTATTTTTAGTTGAAATAAAGATGGTTGAAACATGCCAGTAATTTTCATAATTATCCTGAAAAGTTGCACCATGTCCGGCTCCTCTAGCAAATCCTCCTGGTTTATAGGAAAACGGATTATGGCTTTGATATTCAAATCTATCCAAAGGATCTTTACTTACATAAACTCCATCAGAATACCCACTAAACTCTGTAGCAGGAGCGCCATATTGCATATAATATTTACCATTATGTTTAGTCATCCATGCGCCTTCTATAAAGGGTTGCAAAAACACATTATCATTATATTCGCCAAAGCGTTCCCAACCATGATCTTCTGGAAACAACCTTACTATTGGTACTGTGTACCCTTCAGATTGCATTGTTTTTGTGTTGATTTCAGTTCCTAAAATAGGCCAAACATTGCTTGATCCCCAATAGAGATACAACTTGTTTTTATCTTCATCATAATGAAATGCAGGATCCCAGGCACCAACTTTTAGTGTATCTAAAGCTATTTGCCAATCATCAACTGTTGGGTTGGTGCTTTTCCAAATAGGAAAATCGGATTGCCATGTTGAACCATACACATAAAGCGTATCTTTCATTGCCCAAACTGCTGGAGCATTAAGGTCATGTGTGTATTTATTATCTCTCAAGAATTTACGATATACAAACTTCCAATTAAGCATATCATTACTCCACCAATATCCTTCTTGGTTTGTTGAAAACAAAAAGTATTTATTTCTAAAATTTACAATTACAGGATCGGCAGTTGCACGATGTTTTCCTTGTTTTGAAAACACATCAAAAGGCGTGTAACCATAATCGATATTAATAGGATTACAATACGTTTTTTGCTGAGCAATCACTGAATAAAATGAACACCATATGATGAAGATTACTATTTTTTTCATTTGATGATTTTTAAATTAACTAACAATTTATTTAACCAATTCAAATTGAGCTTTTAAACCAGTATCAGAGTTGGTTCCAACAAAAACTTCAAAATCACCTGGTTCAGCTATAAAATCTAGATCATAATTATAGAATTTTAAATCTTCAACAGTTAATTTAAAGGTGACTGTTTTTATCTCTCCTTTTTTAATTTCAACTTTTTGAAAACCTTTCAATTCTTTTACTGGTCGAGTTACAGTACCAACTAAATCGCGGATATACAATTGAACGACTTCTTTACCATCATAGTTTCCAGAATTAGTGACATCAACTGAAATTTCAATATCCCCATCAGAATTAATTTGATTTGCACTTAATTTCAAATTGCTATAATCAAATTTAGTATAACTTAACCCAAAGCCAAATGGAAACAAGGGTTCATTACGAACATCCATATAGTTTGTTTTAAACTTTTCAAACTTCCCTTCTTTATTTCCAAGAGGTCGGCCCGTATTTTTATGATTGTAATAAAGCGGAATTTGGCCTACACTCCTAGGAAATGTTGATGTTAGCTTTCCTGAAGGGTTAACATCTCCAAATAATACATCTGCAATAGCATGTCCAGATTCACTTCCACTAAACCAAACATCTAAAATTGCGGTAGCTGATTTAGATTCCTCATTAAGCACCAATGCTCTTCCATTAAAAAGAACAACAATTACAGGTTTTCCTGTTTTTACTAAAGCTTGCAATAAATCCTTTTGAGCTTGGGGAATTGAAATATCTGAACGACTACTACTTTCTCCACTCATTTCTGATGATTCCCCTATAGCAGCCACAATAACATCAGATTTTGCTGCTATACTTAATGCTTCTTGTCTTAACTGCTCATCTGTTCTGCCGTCTCTTGGAATTTCTCTACCAAACATAGTAGCTATTTTTTCGAAATCTTTATCATATGATAAATTACTTCCTTTGGCATATAAAATAGTAGCATTTTCATCCGCAACATCCTTAATACCTTCCAATAGAGAGATGGATTGGTCATGTGGCGTTCCAACACTCCAAGTACCTGCCATGTTTTCTTTAGTATATGCTAATGGGCCTACTAAGGCTATTTTAGCAGATTTTTTTAATGGTAGTATGTCATTATCGTTTTTAAGTAAAACCATAGATTGCGATGCTACTTGTCTTGCAAAAGCTCTGTTTTCTTTTGTAAAGACTTCTGTTTTTGCTCTGTTATCATCACAATATTTAAACGGATCATCAAATAAACCTAATTGGTATTTTGCTGTTAAAATTCGTCTTACTGCGGCATTTAAAGTTTCCATTGATATTTTACCTTCATCCAAAGATTTTTTTAAGGTTGTTAAAAACCCTTCAGAAACCATATCCATATCTAATCCCGCATTTAAAGATTGGGCAGATACTTGCTGTAAATCTCCAACACCATGATACATCATTTCTTCAACTCCAGTATAGTCAGAAACAACAAATCCGTTAAAGCCCCATTGCTCTCTCAATAAATCAGTAAGCAACCATTTATTTCCTGTAGCTGGAATGCCATCAATTTCATTAAAAGAAGCCATTACGGAACCTACGCCTGCATCAATAGCTGCTTTGTAAGGTGGTAAATATTCATTATACATCCTTACTCTGCTCATATCAACAGTATTATAATCTCTTCCTCCTTCAGGAGCGCCATACAGAGCGAAATGTTTCACACAAGCCATCATTGTGTTATTCTTAGTCAAATCATCACCTTGATAGCCTAAAACCATTGCTTTGGCTATCTGACTTCCTAAGAAAGGATCTTCTCCAGAACCTTCAGAAACTCTTCCCCAACGAGGATCTCTAGAGATATCTACCATTGGTGAAAAGGTCCAGTTAATGCCATCGGCGGTAGCTTCTTGTGCTGCCATTTGAGCAGTTTTTTTGATAAGCTCCATATCCCAAGAACATGATAATCCTAATGGGATTGGAAATGTTGTTTCATACCCATGAATTACATCCATTCCAAAAATTAAAGGAATTTTTAATCGACTTTTTTCAATAGCTGTTTTTTGAATATCTCTAATGCTTGCCACGCTTTTAATGTTGAAAAGACCGCCTACCAAACCTTTTTCAATCTTAGCTCCTATATCAGAGTTTTTGGCCTGACCCGTAGTAAACTGTCCTGCGCTTGGCAAATTTAATTGACCTATTTTTTCTTCAACAGTCATTAAATTCAAAATAGAATCTACTTTAACACTAATAATTGAATCACTATTATTAGAAATATTGGTTTCTTGATTTTTACAAGAGACTATTAAACCTGTAATTACAATAATTGCAAAAGTTATTTGTGTATTTATCTGCTTCATTTTTTGTTTTTTATGTTAGAAAATAACCATGGTAATAAATCTGGTTCAGAAAATGTAGAATCCCAACTATTATGATTATCATTTTCAAAATAAGTAAATTTTACATTAGCACCTTTTTTTCGAAGTGCTGTTACCATACTTAAAGAAAAGTAAGGATCTACAACATCATCATTTCCTCCTTGAAATACCCAAAGGGCTATTTTATTTGTATATCTGCGAACAGATTTTGGATTGCCTCCACCACAAATTGGAAATGCAGCAGCAAACATTTCTGGTTTTCTATTAATAATTTCAAACGTACCCATGCCTCCCATAGAAAGTCCACCAACATAAATCTGATCTTTTTTAACGTATGCCTTTTTAGTCAAATCTTCCATTAAGTCCATAATTAATTTCATAGACTTGGTTGGTTTTCCTAATCTTTTATATTTAAACTTTTTCAAACCATTTTTAGAATAATCTCTTTTTACATTAGCCCAATAATCGTCTTTTGGGCATTGTGGAAAAATAATAATTGCAGGAAATTCATCTTTACTGTAATTTTCTAAAAATAATTTACTGCCATGTACCAATTGCGTTTCATTATCGTTTCCTTGTTCTCCTCTTCCATGAAGAAATAAAACAAGAGGATATTCTTTTTCTTCTGAAAAGTTTTTAGGAAGTAATAAGCGGTAATTTAAAGTATCATTATTATGAAAATATAATTCTTTTGAAAAAAGTTCTTTATTTTGAGCTATTAAAAAATTAGAGACAAAAAAGAATAGAACCCAAACTATTTTATAATTGTTATATTTTATTTGATAATGCTTCATTATACAAATTTTTAATAATTAAAGCCCAATTTATCTAAACCTAATTTAACATCTGCATTTTGCATAAACAAATTCCACAATAAACCTGTTCTATAATTTTCAATCATAATAATTTCTGGTCCTTGATCAATAGCTAAATAAGCATCAGCTACCCAATAATTATATTGTGGACTAAAGGCATCATAAAAACCAGCAACTCCAAGTAATTTACTCTTTTTTTGATAGAAAAAATGCATAGCACTTAATGATTCTGATGGCGTGTAAGCAATGGAGCTTATAGCCGCCGTTGGTGATATAACACCTAAATCGTTTACTGGGCTATGAGCTGAATACCCAATGGAACCATCTGAGTTTCTTGAATAACTAGCTGTTAAACCCCAACAGTTGGCAGCATAATCAATATAATTTTTAGGGTTTGAAATACAATATTGCCGATTAATTTTTGTGTGATTAACAACAAGATTCCAATAATTAGCGTATTGATCAGTTAAATTTTTAGGGTTTAAACCTAAAAAAGAATAATGGCTAAAAAATAAAGGTCCGCCAAAATTTGAACCCCCGGCATGGTTTAAAACTAAAGGAATACCATATTGTGAGATTGAAGAAACAATACTTCCATTATTTGCCCATCCTTCTTCATAGACAGTTTTTGTAATAGTATAATTTGGTGATGCTGCAGCTAAAACATACGCAATCATAGTTTCATTATAACCGCTTAGTTTCATATTTATGTCAAAACCATAATTTGGGCTCCAATGCCAATACAAAGCATTCTTGTTTTGTGTATACCAATGCCATTCTACACCTTTCCATAGAACATCAGCTAGATTAGATAATGCCTTTTCATCTGTTGAACCATTTTTAAAATACTCTTTCACACAAATTAAGCCTTGTGCTAAAAAAGCAGTTTCAACTAAATCGCCTCCATTATCTTTTGTGCTAAACGGAATAACATGACCTGTACCACCATCAATCCAATGTGGCCATGCTCCATGAAAGCGGTCTGCATTTTGAAAAAATGTTAAAATTTTATTAAGTCTACCCGCACCTTCTGTTTTGGTTACATATCCTCTTTCAATTCCAACTAAAATAGCCATTAAACCAAAACCAGTGCCACCTGTGGTAACCACATTTTCATTTAATGTTGGGTTGCTTGGGTGATAGCGTTCTTTAGCTGCTCCCGAGTTTGAATTTGCAAAATCCCAAAAGTATTTGAATGTTTCTTTTTGAGTTAAATCCATCATTTCGGTATCAGTCAATGCATCTATTGCTGGTTCATTAGGCTCAGGAATATAAGGTTCTTGATATCCAGGACCATCATCTGATCCACAAGAAAAGAAAGTTAATACTAAAAATAATGCAAAATAAAATCTAAACATTTATTGATATTTTAATTACGAGATTCAATTGTAAAACTCAATTTATTTAGCCCATTAAGGACATCACTGTTTTTCATAAATAAATTCCACAATAATCCTGTTCTATAATTCTCAATCATAACAGGAATTGGTCCTTGGTCAATAGCTAAATATCTAGGCAAAAACCAATTATCTTGTAAACTAAACGCATCATAAGGACCGTATTTCCCTATTAGTGAATCTTGGTTTTTATAAAGATATTTAAGCATTTGCATACTCTCTTTTGGTGTGTATGGAAATGATGATAATGCAGCCGTTGGCGAAATAACCCCAAGATCATTACCTGGTCTATGACCTGCATACCCTTTCATTGAATAGCTTGAAGTTAATCCCCATAAATTTTCCCCATAACCTTTATAATGTTTTGGATTATCTATAGAATATTTATAATGAATTTTTGCTTGATTTTGAGTGAGTTTCCAATAATCTGCATATTTATCAGATAAGCCTTTTGGATTTAATCCTAAGTAGGAATAATGCGCCCAAAATAATGGCCCAACTGGCGTATCATCGTGTTCATAATAATTTAAAACCAAAGCTTCTTCATACAAAGAATCATTTGAAATAATAGCTCCGCTTTTTGCCCAACCTTTTTCATAAACCCCTTTAGTTATTGAATGCGTTGGTGATGAAGCAGCAAGAACATACATAATTAAACATTCATTATACCCGCCAACAGGAAAGTTCATTTCCCAAGCATATTCTGGCGACCAATGCCAATACAAAACATCTTCTCCTTTTGTGTACCAATCCCATTCTACTTCTTTCCAAAGTTTGTCTATTTTTTTAACAAGCTCTTGTTCTTTTTCTCCTCCATTTTTAAAATATTCAGAAACGGTTAAAAGTCCTTGAACCAAGAATGCTGTTTCCACTAAATCGCCTCCATTATCTTTTTTACTAAACGGAACAACCTTACCTGTTTCTCCATTTATCCAATGAGGCCAAGCACCGTGAAATCTATCTGCTTTTTCAAGGAAATCAACAATTTGAATATATCTATTTAAGGCATCATCTCTAGAAATGAAACCTCTTTCAATGCCTACTAAAATAGCCATTAGTCCAAAACCACTTCCACCAGTTGTCACCGTATTTTTAGGAGAGGTTGGATACACATTATCCATATGTAAACGTTCTCTTGCCAACCCTGAATTAGGTTCTGCACCATCCCAAAAATAATTTATGGTTTGGTTTTGTATAGAATCCAATAATTTACTTTCTGAAATAAATTTTGAATTATTTTCTGTTTTTAAAATTAATTCTTTTTTTTTGTTGCAATTAAATAGCAGTAAAACAATACTAAAAAAAGAAATTATTTTTAGGTTATAAATTGTCATTATGGTTAAGGTTTAAGAAATTTAGCTGCATTCAAAGAATGCAGCCAAATTCAAATAAAAACAAACAAATTCATTAAACTAAACAACTAAACTTTAAACCCAAAACTGGATTTAAAGTTTAAATTCTTTAATTAATTAGCCATGATTGCTTGAATTTCATCTAAAGTTAAAACTCTATCAAACAGCATTAAGTCATCTATTTTACTTAAGTCTGATAAATGATTCCATCCAATAAATCCTGGCGCACCAGAACCAACTGAAAGATTGGTACAATTAGCCCAACTAATAGTTTTACCTGCCATATTTCCGCTGTTTGCAACTGCTGCTCCATTAAAATATATTTGTGTGGAAGTTGCAGAAACTGTAAATGCAATATGTACCCATTCTCCGGCTGTTACATCAATAACATCGCCATCATTCCACACATCTCCAAGAACAGTACCAACATGAAGTTTTATGCGTTGTTCCGTACCACTTCCTTCCCTAAAAAGCCTAAACCCAGAAGTTAAATCATTATCTGCACCATTCATTGGAGGCGCTACGGTTAAAATACCTGCTCGATCTGGAGCAGCATTTACTTTGTACCAAAAAGCACCACTAAATTCATTAGTAAATAAATTGGCGATTGGAAATGATACATAAGAATCTGTTGCTCCTAAATAAGCATCTGAACCCACAACACTTTCTCCAGCAAAACCTGGTGTTCCAACGACTGTTGCATTTGTGTTTGTTACTTTATCAAGATTTGTTCCATCAAAAGGCATGTATAATGTTGAACCAAAATATGGCGGCGTGTAAGATCCACCAACAATTTGAACTACTTCTTCACCTGAAAGTGCTTTATTATAAAATCTCAATTCATCAATAACACTGCTATCTGATAAATGATTCCAATAATCAAATGTTGGAACTCCTGAAGCAATGGTAAAACTATTGCATCCTGTCCAATTTATTGGTGCCGATAAAGTTGCAGAATTCATTTCAACACCGTTAAAATAAATTTTAGTTTGAGTATCAGAAACGGTTACAGCTACTTGAACCCATTCTCCAGCTGTAACATCAATAACGCCACCATCGTTCCAACTTTCTCCTGAACCAGTTCCAACATTTAATTTAATGCGTTGTTCTGTTCCATTGCCTTCTCTAAATAATCTAAATCCTTGATTTCTGTTTTCAGGCGTATCATTTCCTACAACTAAAATACCTGCTCTGTCTGGACTTGAATTAACTTTATACCAGAATGTGGTACTGAATTGGTTACTCAAAAGGCCATCTGCTGGATATGTTAAATAGGAATCTGTTGCACCTAAATAAGCACCATCACCTACATAAGATTGATCGGTAATTTGTGGTGACCCAACAGCAGTAGCAGCTCTACCTCCAATTAAGTCTATATATCCTTTATCAAAAGGCATGTAAAAAGATTCTCCTGCATATAGCGGTATATATGGACTATATGCGTTTATCATGATTTGAATATCAGATTGAGTTAGGGCTTTATTAAAGATGCGTAATTCATCTAAATCACTGCTATCAGATTTATGATTCCAGTAGCTAAATGTTTCACCACCAGAACCAATAGTTAATGGTCCAACACCTGTCCAGTCTATTGGAGCAGCTAAGGTTGCAGAATTCATTTCAACACCGTTAAAATAAATTTTGGTTTCAGTTTGTGATATGGTAAATGCAACATGAACCCACTCACCAGCAGTAACATCAATAACACCACCATCATTCCAACTTTCGCCTACACCTGTTCCAACATTTAATTTAATACGTTGTGAAGTTCCGCTTCCTTCTCTAAATAGTCTAAACCCTTGATTACGGTCTGTGGCATCATCGCCAACTACCAATATACCAGCTCTATCAGGGTTGGCATTTACTTTATACCAAAATGCAGCACTAAATTCATTATTTGTTAATCCATCGGACGGAAAGGTTAAAAATGAATCTGTTGAACCTCTAAAAGCATTTGTGCCAGCATATCCACCACCAGCAAAACCAGGTGTTCCTACTTCATCAGCAATTTTAAAACCTATTAAATCTCTATAATCTCCATCAAAAGGCATGTAAAGAAGTTCGCCATCAAATAATGGGCTGTATGGTGGTTGTTTACTAAAATTAACTTCAGTTGATGTTGTTTTTCCTTCAATATCAGTTGCTATTACTTTTAAAATATGGTCACCATCCACTAAATTAGTATAGGTATATTCTTCTAAGGCTCTTCTATAGTCATTAAAAGAATTAAAACCTGCTATTTTAGTTTCATCAAGAAGAATTGAAATATCTACTATTTCAATATCATCAGTTACTTCAATTTTAATATTAATTGACGTAACATCTTCAAAAACTTTAATAGCAGTTCCTTCTGTAGGCGTTATTATTTTTACTATTGGTGCTGTCTCATCCACACCTGGATCAACTGCTGTTATGGGATCTATGCCGTCGTTACATGATACTATTAGAAGTAACATGAAAAAACCATTTATATACTTTAAAATATTTTTCATATTATGTTTTTAAATTAAATTAATTTTCTAGTGGTAAAGCATCAACTTGTGCTTGAGGATAAGGCAATAATGCATTATCTGCAGTAAAAGTTCTGCCATCGTAACTTAGCTCGCTATAATTTCCTAATCTAATCATATCATAATAACGAGTACCCCATTCCATAGCCATTTCAGCAAATTTTTCATCCATCACTTGTTGAGTTGTCACTCCTGAAATTGGAGTTAAACCGGCTCTTTGTCTTACTTCATTCACAGCTTGATCAGCAGACATTACATTACTTGTTGCTCCTTGTGTTAAAGCCTCTGCATGCATGAGTAAAACTTCGGCATAACGAATGCATACCATGTTTTTTCCGGCTCCATAATTGTTTCTTCCAGCTGTTAATTGTGTGGATGGTAAATATTGTTTGCCACTAGCAAATAACGCACGAGCATAATCATTGATAACATCGCCTTCACGTGTTGTGTTTGAAACAAAAGCTGGTAATGTAGCATATGCAGGATCTGTTTGTAATTCTGCGATACCTCTATCAGTAAATAAAACACTGGTTTCTAAGCGCACAGTTTCTCCTCTATCCAACATGAATTTAATATATTTCATACTTGGTTCATAAAATCCCCAACCACTTTCAGCATTTGCTCTTGCTGGTGTCCAGTTTTGAGAACCAAATGGTGCGTATAAATGGTAAAACGTATCTCCAGTGCCAGAATCATAGTCAGAATATTGCATTTCAAGTAAATTCTCATTACTTAATTCTCCTGGCTTTTTAAATTCATTATAAAAATCTGGATACAGTGAAAACTTACTAGAACCAATAATTTGTGAAGTTGCATCGGCTACTCCTTGATAATTTTTTAGCTCTAAATTGGCTAATGCTTTCATAGCCAATGCTGTATATTTTGTAACGCCACCTTTAACATCTGTTCTTTCATTTGGACGCAAATCTGGTAGAAATGGAATGGCTTCGTCCATTAAATCAGAAATATATTGCATAACTTCATCTTTTGTTGCAACGCCAGCTTCAATTTCAGAATCAGGAATGGCTGTATTAATGATAAAGATGTCTCCCCATACTCTTGCCAAATTAAAATGCAACCAAGCTCTAAACACTTTTGTTTCGGCTATGTATTGATTTGCTTTTGCAGCATCACTTGGGCCAGCAAAGGCTTTATAATTTTCAATTAAGTTTGCTGCATTATTAACACTCACAATATCTGAATAGTGCAAATTCCAAAGCGAATTATACATCCAGTAGTCTTTATTGTAGTTAAATAAATCAGTATTTGCAAAGTCTTGTTGATCTCCAAGTCCTCCAGCATTAACATCATCTCCTCTTACTGATAATAATAAATATTCTTCCCAACCTCTTGTTGCAAATGCATTATATGCGCCAATTAAAGGCTGAATCATTTCTGATGTATTTGTATAGTCAACATCGCCTGTATTGAGTTGACCTTCTTGCAAATCTAACTTATCACTACAAGCTAGAAAGCTTATCAAAATAAGTGAAAAAACACTTATATTAAATGTGTGTTTAAAATTTTTCATATCGAATTTTTTTTTTAGATTTTAATGTTAACACCAAATGTATAAACGCCTGGAACAGGGTATGTTTGTCTGTCTACACCATCAGAAACTTCTGGATTAAAGCCATTGTAGTTGAAAAATGTGAACGGACGATCTGCGGTTAATGTAAATCTGGTTTCAGGCATATTTTTGCCAAAAAGTTTTTCTCCTTTTATTGTATATGCCAGTTGTATATTTTGAATTCTAAAAAAGTCTCCATCTTCTACCCAGAAATTACTTAATTTTTGGTTCCAGCCTTTTCGCAAACCAGCCGATGATGGATATGAATTACTTGTACCTTCACCATGCCATCTATTAATTGCTAAATCGGCATCCATGTTAGTGTCATTAGTAAAAATAATTTCACCACGCTTTCTATTTAAGATTTTATTGCCTGCTTGACCATAGAAACTAACAGAAAAATCAAAATCTTTATAGGATAACCCAATATTTCCACCGTACATTAATTTAGGTAAATATGAGCCTAAGACTTTTCTATCGTTATCATCTATAACACCGTCTGGCGTTCCATTTGGGCCGCTGATATCTTTATAGATTAAATCACCAGGAACTAAATTGTTTGCAACAGCAATAGGATCGGCATCAATTTGTGCTTGATTTTGATATACTCCTGCAGTTTGATACCCATAAAATGCTTTTATTGGTTCTCCTATAATGGTTCTTTGGCGAAATTCAGCAGTTCCAGCGTCAATATACCCTTTTGGATCTGTAAGACTTAGCGTTTTGTTTTTTAAAGTTGTAAGGTTTGTTCCTATTGAATAGCTAAAATCTTTAGAAACATTTTTATTCCAGTTAATACCAATTTCAAAACCTTGGTTTCTAATTTCACCTGAATTTTTTTCAACAGTAGCATTAATAATAGGTACAAAAACTGGCATGATAGCGTTTTTGGTATCTCTAATATAATAGTCGGCTTCAATAGTTAAGTTATTATTTAGCATACCTATGTTGATACCAAAGTTGTTTTCCTCAATAACTTCCCAAGTATTATCTGTAAATGTACTAGTAGATGTAATACCTGGTGTTTGAACATCACCAATATCGGTTGATATAACGTTTATGGTATTTGCACCAGAACTTGCTGCCACATTATCATTACCTAATTTACCCCAACTAGCTCTTAATTTTAAATAATCAAAAATGCCATTATCTTTCATAAAGTTTTCTTCAGACAGTACCCAACCAGCACCAACTGAAGGGAAATAACCCCATGGGTCTTTTGTAAACTTAGAAGATCCATCAGCTCTAATGGTTCCATATAATAAATATTTGTCTTTAAAGTTGTAAGCAGCTCTTGAAAAATACGAAACACCATAAATTCTTGAGCCGTTATCTCCGCCACCAGCTAAAACAATAGAGCTTTCTTCAGCAAAATTCAAGTACCAAGACGTATCATAATCAATTCCAGTTATATTTTGACCATTAACAGAGAGTGAATGACTAGCTTCATCTCTATACGAAGTACCACCCATAAGTGTTAGGTTATGGTCTCCAAAACTTTCTTTATAAGTTAAAACATTATCCCAAATTTGGTTTGAATAGGTGTTTTGAGTTTTAGTAATTCCTGAAATTCTTTCAACATTGTTTCCTAATGTATAAGGTAGGTTTACATATCTTTCATCTAAAGCTGAAAAATCATGATTATAAGTTGTTTTAAATGTTAATTTTTCTGGAATTAAATCCACTTCAAAATAGATACTTGATAACAATTTTCTAATTTTTAATTGATTGTTATTAAAATCCATTGCCGGGAAAGGGTTCTGAGTTCCTCTATATCCTAATATTTGAGCGTTAGAATATCTAATTGGAGAAGCTTCAGTATTTAACTCATCAATTACTGGCATAATTGGCACCGCAAAATAAGCATTAAACCATGCTGCATTTTCTGCATTATATTTTGTTGCATTACTGAAAACAGTGTTCACACCCATTTTAAATCTGTTAGAGAGTTTTACATCAATTTTTGAACGAATATTAAAACGTTCATATTCATTTTTCATATCTAAAACACCTTCTTGAGAGAAATAGTTTGCCCCAACAGAATATGAAACATTTTCTGAACCGCCAGTTGCTCCAACACTATGGCTTTCAATAATACCTGGTCTTAAAATTTCTTTGAACCAATCAGTATTTACATTAGGCACATTTGGGTTTACTCTACTACGCCCATAACGTTGCATGGCATTTAATACAAAACTGATATCAGGTTGTGAACCAGATTCGTAAGCCATTGTAGTAAATTGCTCAGCATTTGCCAATTTCATGACATTTTGTGCATATTGAACTCCTGTATAACCATCATATTCAAAAACAGGTTTCTTCTCTAGATTTCCTGTTTTTGTTTTTACAATAATAACTCCATTTGCGGCTCTTACCCCATAAATAGCTGATGAAGAAGCATCTTTTAAAACCGTTAGAGATTCAATATCCTTACTATTTAAGAAGTCAATATTAGTATAAAACATACCATCAACTACATATAAAGGCTTGCTATTATTATCATTATATGAACCAATACCTCTTAACCTTACTGTTGGTGAATCTCCTGGAGAACCATTACTAACCACTTGTACACCAGAAACTTTCCCTTGTAATGATTGCATTACATTGGCCGTTGGTGTTTTTTCAATATCCTGAGATTTTATGGTAACAATAGATCCCGTTAAATCAGCTTTTCTTTGAGTACCATAACCTACTAAAACAACTTCATCCAAAGATTCAACATCAATATCTAAAACTACATTGACAAGATTTTGATTATCTACTGTTATTGATTTTGTTTTAAATCCAATAAAGCTAAACTCTAATATTTCACCCTTAGCAACTTGTATTGAATAATTTCCATCAAAATCAGTGCTAACTCCAATACTAGTGCCTTTAATAATAACATTTACTCCTGGTATGGGCATATTATCTTCAGAACTAGTAACTACACCCGAAACTGTAAAGTTTTGAGCAAAGCCACTAATTGAGAGAAGAAAAAGTAATAATAAAATAATTTTTGTTTTCATATACATAATTGTATTAATTGTTAGTCAAGCACAAGATATAACGTATTTGATTTTTATCGTAAAAAGTGTTTACGCTTTAAATACGCCAAAAAAGAAATCATACAGAAAAACTATGTTTGACGTATGACTAAGCAACAAAAAAGTGAGTTAAATAAACAAATAAAACGTTATATGACGTATTATTGACGTAATAAAAAATACAAATAACGTAATTTTTAAAGGTGATTATTCTAGATTTATCAAATATGAAGTTACAGAAATGTCATTTTCTAAATCTAATTTCTTTTTTAGTCTGTATCTATGTGTTTCTAAACCTCTTATAGAAACATTCATTAAAGGTGCAATTTCTTTGTTGGATAAATTCATTTTGATGTATGCACAAATCTTTAAATCTTTAGGAGTTAAATTTGAATGCTTATGCTTAAGGCTGTTAAAAAACTCTTCATGAACTTGATTAAAATTATGTTCAAATATTTTCCACTCGTCTTTATGAGCTATAGAGTTGTCAACTTTTTTTAATATTTTTTTGTAAGCATATTGATTTTCAAAACTATCTTTATTATTAGTTAATTCACTTTTTATATCCTGCAAGGTTTCATTTTTTTTCACTAAAGCCATGGCTGTATTTGCCAATTGCTTACTCTTTATTTTTACTTCATTTCTAAGTGATTCATTCTTTAATTGAACTATTCTCTTTTCATTTTCTAAAGTTTTTTCTCTTAAAATCTCTTGCTGCTCTTTTGCGTATTTAATTTTCAATAATCTTTGCTGTTTATAAACTTTGTTTTTATTAAAAACATAAACAATAAAAACTATTATAACTATCAAAGTAAAGTAGATAATCAAACCTAAAGTATCTTTATACCAAGGCGGTAGTACTTTTATAGATAATTTACTGGGTAAAGATGATTGACCAAAATCATCACTAGTTCTAAATAAAATGGTGTATGAACCATCTTTTAAATTTGATAGTTCAAGCTTTTCTTTGTCTAACCTATTCCATTTTTTAGCATCTAATTCTAATATTGAATACTCAAAGAAATGATTGCCTGATTTTGGGGATGAAACTGATATACTAAGACTACTGTTTAATTTAAATTCAATAATTCTTTTGGGTTCTAAATCAACTAACTCTTTATTAATTTTTATGCTTTCAATTTGCGGTTGCAGTAGGACCTTTTTTGAGTCAAATCTGTTATCAATTAGCATGAAACCATTGTTCAAATTGAGTGCAAAAGTAGAATCGGTAATTTTAGAAACGTTTTCATTACCAACAATCAACCGGTTTTCAAAGTAATTATTTGATAATGAAATGTCTTTTTCTTCATTTAAAATTGATTTAAAGCTAATTACATCATTTGGCTTTTTTAGCACCAATTGATCTACGTCTTCTTCAGAAATTATGTAAGATTCTTTACCAAAGTTTTCATTTAATAGATTATATGGGACAATGCTATCAAGCATAGGTTCATACTTTAACCAACCATCATTAGTTTTAAAGCATATATCATTTTTTATTTTATAAACTCTAACATTAAAATCTGAAAAAACTCCTTTTTTATTATAGTTCTCAATACTAGAAATTGTATCATAATTATCATCAAACTTAATTTTATACAACCCTTTATAAGCATGAGCTGCCCAAGCAGTCTTTTGGTCTTCAAACACTAAAAAACGAATGGGCATGGTAGATGTTCCTAAATGTTTTTGATCCCAAGTTGTTCCATTTTTTTTAAACCTTACCAGTCCAGAGTAAGTACCTTCTATATAAATATCTTTATGTTCAGGCACTCGTTTAATAATCCAGCCTCCAGAAGAACTATATACAGGTATTAACTGATTATTTTTAACTAAAAAAGTGCCATAATTATGACAACAGAAAAGTTCTCCGTCTATCTCTTTTAAACTCCAAACCTGACTTTGCGAGCCTTTTATAAATTGTAACTTGTTATTCTCATCTAAATAAAATAAGCCAGTATTACTGCCAAGATAAATAACCCCTTTAAATTTTATAACATCATAAACAGCACCAAGCTTGCCCGATACATCATTGAAAAAATAATTGTGGCTACTTAAATCAACAGATGCTAATCCGTTATCTAAACCCAACCAAAGTGTGTCATTTTCATCAACATATTGTCCTAAAACTGTGTTGTTAATTAACCCATTTTCTTTGTTTACATGAAAAATAACTTCACCATTATTCTTTGTTAGATATACCCCATCTTTAATAGTTCCAAAAATCATATTTCCATTTTTTAATACAGAGAAATGATTGAGTTGATGTTGTTTTATATAACTATTTACTTCAAAATTTGCTGGAATTAGTTTATTATTTTCATACAGAAAACATCCTTGTAATGAAGTTGTAATTAATAATTTATCATTGTATTTATTTATAGATATAATATGAGCTTCATTAAAAATATCATTAACAATACTTGGTTTTAAGGTGTCTCCAGCAAGCTTAAAGATTCCCTTTTTTAAAGTAGAAACATATAATTCATCATTTACCACATTACAAGCAAGTACAATTGATTCAGGATTTATTTTTTTTATTTCTCCTGTTGGATAATACAGATAAACACTAAAAAAAGATCTAAAAACAACAATGTCTTTATATGTAATAATTTGCCAAATTTCTTCATCTTGAGAAATTTTTTCTTTAATTGAATCACTTAATGACTTGTAAATTAGTTCCCCTTTAATGTTTCTTTTCCAAAAGCCAAATTCCTCATAAGAGCCCGTATAAATTCTGTCTTTATAGGCTAACACTGAGCGTATAATGGTTTTATTAGGTAATTCTTTAAAATTCCATTTTAATCCATCATACTCTAATAATCCATTATTATTGGCTACATAAACCTTTCCATTTTTTGATTTTGAAACATCCCAGTTCTGATTTCCTGCATTATATTCAGAAAGTACATAATTTTGAAAATAAGGAGTATATTGAGCTTCTACCGAAAAAGAAATCAGTAGTAGAATAGAAAAAATAAAAAATGATTTAAATCTCATCAGTAACAAAAAACAAACAAAATATATAATTAAAATTTTATCATACCAAATCTAGTTTATTTATACTTAAAAACTTTGTTAAGTCCTGTTATTCTATTCGACAAATGATATTAGATTCATATCTTTATTAAAAAATAATCTAAATGCAAAAAACATACTACGATCCGGCTGATTTAAAAAAATTTGGAAAAATTTCTGATTGGAACCAAGAGTTAGGCAAAAAATTCTTTGATTATTACGCCAAAGTATTTGAAGAAGGTGCTTTGTCTGAACGCGAAAAATCATTAATCGCATTAGCAGTAGCACATACCATTCAATGTCCTTATTGTATAGATGCCTATACAGGCGATGGATTACAAAGAGGTATTACCAAAGAAGAAATGATGGAAGCACTGCATGTTGCAGCAGCTATTCGTGGTGGCGCATCTTTAGTGCATGGTGTTCAAATGATGAATAAAGTAAATAAGCTTGATATGTAAGTTTTATTATTTTAGCCGTCTTAATGTTTACATCTCAAATAGTTTTCTCAATTGATAACAACATCTTTACATAAACGCGAAAGCGAATTAGCAAATAGCAACAGGCAACTCGAAATTTTATCGAACGGTATTTTTAAAAGTGGAGATTTACCCAAATTTTCAGCTAAAATTGCTGAAACTAATCAGTTTCCTTTAAAAGCAAAAAAATTAGAAGTCCTTCAAATTAATGTGGGTTATATGTGCAATCAAGTTTGTGAGCATTGCCATGTAGATGCTGGTCCAGACAGAAAGGAAATCATGACCAAAGAAACCATGATGCAATGTTTAGAAGTCATAAAGAAAACAGGTGCTCATACTTTAGATTTAACCGGTGGTGCTCCAGAAATGAACCCAAATTTTCGTTGGTTTGTTGATGAAGCTTCAAAAGTTGGTATAAAAGATTTTATAGTTCGCTCAAACTTAACCATTATAAAGTCTAATAAAAAGTTTGCAGATTTACCAGAGTTTTTTAAATCACACAATGTTCATGTAGTATCTTCAATGCCACATTGGACAAAAGGAAAAACAGATAAACAAAGAGGAACTGGTGTTTTTGACCAATCTATTCAAGCTCTCAAAGAACTAAACGCCATAGGTTATGGAATGCCAAATAGTAGCCTTCGTTTGGATTTGGTTTACAATCCATCAGGAGCTTTTTTACCAGGAAACCAATCAGCCTTAGAACGCGATTTTAAAAAAGCACTTTTAGAAGATTTTAATATTCATTTTCACAATTTATTTGCCATAACCAACCTGCCAATTAGTAGGTTTTTAGATTATTTAATAGCCTCTGATAATTATGAAGATTATATGTATTCACTGGTAGAAGCATATAATCCAACAGCAGTTAAAAACGTCATGTGCACCAATACGCTATCCGTTAGTTGGGATGGAAAACTATACGATTGTGATTTTAATCAAATGCTAGAACTGCCCGTGAACAGCAAAGCTAAGCACATTTCAGAATACAATGAAGATTTACTACATAACAGAGATATTGTTATTTCTCAACACTGTTATGGATGTACAGCTGGTGCAGGTAGCAGTTGTCAAGGAAGCGTTGCTTAATCATGAAAAAAATAGTTTTCATAATATATTGTTTTTTAGGATTAGTTTGTAATGCTCAAGAATCTCTTTCAGGATTATTAAAACAATACAACACAAAAAATATCCCTTACATTTCAGTTCAAGAATTGGCAATGCCTAAAACAAAAGCTATTATATTAGATGCTAGAGAACAAAATGAATTTGATGTTAGCCATTTAAAAAATGCTGTTTGGGTTGGGTACAATCATTTTTCAATAGATTCTGTTCTTAGAAAATTTCCAAATAACCATGAAAAGATTGTAGTGTATTGCTCCATTGGAATACGGTCTGAAATTATTGCTTCAAAACTTAAAAAAGTTGGATATACAAATGTTTACAATCTTTACGGAGGCATATTTGAATGGAAAAATAATAACTTCTCGGTTTATAATTTAAAGAGAAAAGAAACTGATTCTGTTCATGTGTTTTCTGAAACTTGGAGTAAATGGTTAAAATCAGGTATAAAAGTATTTTAAAATGGGATTATTTAGCACAAAAGATTCAGATTCTGATAATGATTTAGCAACCAACTTTTATGTTCCAACCTCAAAAAATGCTCTTATTATTTTTACCAGAAATCCAGAGTTAGGAGCATGTAAAACCCGTTTAGCAAACACTATTGGTAATGAAGCTGCTTTAGAAATTTATAAACATTTAATTAAACATACAGCTAAAACCTCTGAAAAAGCTAATGCTGACAAATATGTGTTTTATTCTGAAAATATTACAAAAGAAGATTTTTGGAATCCAGAAATTTTTAGAAAAAAATTACAATATGGTAATGATTTAGGTGCGAGAATGGAGAATGCTTTTTCTGAATTATTTCAATTAGGCTATGAAAAAATTATCATTATTGGCAGTGATTTATTAGACCTTACCACACAGCATATTGATGAAGCATTTATATTATTAAATGAATATGACATAGTCATAGGTCCGGCAAAAGATGGAGGTTATTATCTTTTGGGAATAAAAACACATCATGGTCCAATCTTTAAAAATAAAGATTGGGGAACTTCTTCAGTACTAAAAGACACTATAAATGATATTCAAAATTGTACCTTTAGCCTATTAGAAGCATTAAATGATATTGATACTTTTGAAGATATAAAACCATATCAAGAACTTAAAAAATTTTATAATACAAATGATTAAATATATAACAGAAACTACCGATTATTTGATAGCAAAAGGTTTCGATAAACCTGAAATTGGTATCATTTTAGGCACAGGTTTGGGACAACTTATTGCTGAAATTGAGATTCTTCATGAAGTAAGCTATAATCATATTCCTAATTTTCCAACAGCCACAGTAGAGTTTCATAAGGGCAAACTAATTTATGGTATTTTAGAAGGAAAAAAAGTAGTAGTCATGCAAGGTAGATTTCATATTTACGAAGGCTATTCGCTGCAAGATGTTACCTATCCGGTTCGAATCATGGAAAAATTAGGCATTCACACACTTTTGGTTTCAAATGCTGCTGGTGCTATTAATTTAAACTTTAAAAAAGGAGAATTAATGTTGATTGAAGACCATATTAATCTACAAGGAAGTTCTCCATTAGCATTTAAAGGCGTAGAACATTTAGGAGAACGATTTACAGACATGAGCGCTCCTTATGATTCTCAAATCAACACAAAATTTATACAAATAGCTAAAGCAAATAACATACAACTACATCAAGGTGTTTATGCTAGCGTAGTTGGACCTCAGCTTGAAACTCGTGCGGAATACAGAATGCTTAAAATTATTGGAGCTGATGCCGTTGGAATGAGCACCGTTCCTGAAATTATTGTAGCAAATCATTTAAAACTAAAAGCCGCTGCAGTTTCCGTTTTAACAGATGAATGCGACCCAAACCATTTAAAACCAGTGGTTATTTCTGAAATTATTGCCATGGCCGAAAAAGCCGAACCACAAATGATAACATTATTTAAAGAATTAATTAAAACCCTATAACGTCATTCCGAACGAAGTGAAGGAATCTCATTAAAAGATTGCTTCGTCATGTTATTCCTCGCAATGACAAAAACAAAAAAATCTAAAATGAACTACCTAGAAACCACCCATAATGTGTACAAAGAAGCAGCCTTAAACCCAAATATTGGCTTATGCTGTACTACAAATCCCATTTGGGAATTACCCGGTTTAAAAATTCCAAAAATCATGCAAGAAATGAATTATGGTTGTGGAAGTACAGTGCATGCCAGAGATTTAACTAATAACCCAAAAATGCTTTATGTAGGTGTTGGTGGTGGCATGGAATTATTACAATTTTCATATTTCAACAGACAAAAAGGTGGTGTTATTGGAGTTGATGTAGTTGATGAAATGCTTGAAGCTTCTCGTAAAAATTTTGTGGAAGCAGAAAAATTAAATCCTTGGTTTAAAAGTGAGTTTGTAACTCTTAAAAAAGGGGATGCCATGAATCTTCCTGTTGAAGACAATTCAATTGATGTAGCTGCTCAAAATTGTTTATTCAACATTTTTAAAGCCGATGATTTAAAACAAGCTATTGCAGAAATGTACCGTGTACTTAAACCACATGGCCGTTTAGTAATGAGTGATCCAACCTGTGAACAACCTATGAATGATACGCTTAGAAATGATGACAAACTAAGAGCTCTTTGCTTAAGCGGAAGTTTACCAATGGCCGATTATGTAAAAATGCTTACCGATGCTGGATTTGGAACCATTGAAATTAGAGCCAGAAAACCATACCGAATTCTTGATCCTAAACATTATCCTACAGAAGAATTAATTTATATAGAATCTATTGAAGTAGCAGCAATAAAAGACCCAATGCCAACAGATGGGCCATGCATATTTACTGGAAAAACGGCAATTTATTATGGCGAAACAGATTATTTTGATGACAAGAAAGGACATGTGTTATTAAAAAATCAACCTTTGGCTATTTGTGATAAAACAGCTGGTGCTTTAGCAAATTTAAAAAGAGATGATATTTTCATCAGTGAATCTACCTATCATTATGATGGTGGTGGATGTTGTTAAAAAAACGTTTTATGATAAAACAATTTTACAAATTTATACTATGTTTCCTTTTGGGTTTTTCACTACAAGCCCAAAGCATAAACCATAACTCATGGACTCATTTTTTACAAAAATATGTGTCTAGTGATGGTCATATAAATTACAAAGCAATTAAATTACATCCAGAAGAACTAGAAATTTATTTGCAAGAATTAAGCAAAACAACATCTAAACAAAATTGGGCAAAAGAAGAACAACTTGCCTATTGGATAAACGCTTACAATGCGCTAACTATAGATTTAATTGTACGCAATTACCCTTTAAAAAGTATTAAAGATATCAAAGACCCTTGGAAACAACGCTTATGGGAATTAGGAAACAAATGGTATAATTTAGAAGACATAGAACATGAAATTTTAAGAAAAATGGATGAACCCAGAATTCATTTTGCCATTGTTTGTGCCTCTGTTTCTTGTCCAAAATTATTGAATGAAGCGTATTCTTCTGAGAATTTAGAGACTCAACTTAATAAAGTTACTAAAGAGTTTTTATCTGATTCAACTAAAAATTATATTTCTGAAAACAAACTTGAACTTTCTAAAATTTTTCAATGGTTTTCAAAAGATTTCAAGCAAGATGGCAGTTTAATTGATTTTTTAAATTCACATTCTGACATTCAAATTTCCAATAATGCAAAAATCACATTTAAAGACTATAACTGGAATTTAAATGACTAAAATTTCAATCATTATTCCTATTATTAATGAAGCTGAAAACATAGCAAATCTGCTCAATTATCTTATTGAAATTTCTTCTAAAAAAAATATTTCTGAAATAATTGTGGTTGATGGTGGCAGCACTGACAACTCAATATCTGTTGTTTCTGAATTTAAAAAAGTTAATTTACTACAATCAGAAAAAGGACGCGCTAAACAAATGAATGTTGGTGCCAAACATGCAAAAGGCGATATTCTCTATTTTTTACATGCTGATTCATTTCCTCCTCAAGATTTTGATACATTACTTATTAATGAGGTTGAAAAAGGACATGCAGCTGGCTGCTTTAAAATGCAGTTTAATAGCCAGCATTGGTGGCTAAAACTTGCAGGATATTTTACAAAATTTTCTTGGAGTTTTTGTCGTGGTGGCGACCAAAGTCTTTTTATAACCAAAGAATTGTTTCATCGTATTGGAGGTTATAACGAAGATTATGTTATTTATGAAGATAACATAATTGTTAAAAAGCTATACGATTTAAATCAATTTAAAGTCATTCAAAAACCCATCATTACTTCGGCTAGAAAATATGAAAAACATGGCGTTTGGAAATTGCAATATCACTTTTTTGTTATTCATTTAAAACATGCTTTAGGAAAACCTCCTAAGCATCTTCTCGCCTATTACAATAAGCATATAAGTGTTAAATAGTAATAAAATTACCTTAATAAAAACTTAAACAGTCGTTTATAAAGCCGCTGCTTATTTACATTTATTAATAATATTCTATACTTAAACTTTAAAAGTTATAGAAAAAGTACAACAACTCAACAACCAAAAATCTATGAACCTATTAAAACTTACACCTTTTTTTACACTTTTAGCAACCATTTCTGTACAATCTCAAGACGCTATTAAAGCAAGAATAATAGACACCACAACACAACAAACCATTCCATTTGCCACTATTGCTATTAGCAATAATTCTGGAGTAATTAGTAACGATCAAGGCAATTTTCAGTTGTATTTACCAAAAAATATTTCGGGTAAGGATTCCTTAGTAATTCAATGTTTAGGCTATGAAACCAAACGATTATCGGCGTTAACATTTAAAGATAGCATCATATTTCTTAAACCAAAATCTATCGAACTTGAAGAGGTTTTAATTTCCAATAAAGACTATAGTGTCGAGGAAGTTATTGAAAAAGCAAACCAAAATTTAATGATAAATTATGATACTAATCTTACAAAAAGCACCTTGTTTTACAGAGCATCTTATGCTACTAATATTATAAAACATGAGGTGAAACTTAAAAAAACAAGTATTCCAGAATTAAATCAAAAATTTATAGACAGTATTTTAAACGATATGCCCAAATATAACGATGACCATACCGAAATTTTGGCAAATCTTTACGGAAAACCAGGAGTAATTGAGAGTCAGAAATTAGACATCATTAAAGCTTCACATTTATACGATAAAAACAAAGAAATCACTTTTAATAACTACGAAGAACGCTTTAATAATATTTTAAAGAAACATGTAAAACGCGATTCGTACTTTAAAATTAAGTCGGGTATTTTTGGTACCAAACAAGATATGGATTCCACGATTTTTGAAACCAAAGAACAAAAGGAAACCAATGCCCTGCTTGAAGAAAAAAAGAAAGAAGAACAAGAACGAAAAAAGAATTTTTTACAATATAGAAAACAATCTATTTCGCGAATGCAGCGCAATAGTTTTGTTTTTGAAGATAGTTATTTAAATTTTTTAGAAAAATCAAACAGATATATTTTTAAAATAGAAGACTACAGTTTTTTAAACGACAATTTTGTTTACAAAATAAGTTTTACACCCAAAAGGAAAGAAGATTTTAAAGGAACATTATACATTAATACAGACGATTTTGCTATTGTAAGAGTCGATTACGAAAACACACAACCTTTAAAAACCTTTAATTTATTGGGTATTTCGTTTAAAGATTACCTTAAAAAAGGAACGCTTATCTATGCTAAAAACACCAACAATAAATATGCTCTTAAATACGCCGAAGTTGAGAACGGAAATAGGTTTGGAATTAAAAGACCTCTAAAAATTATAGAGAAAAATAAACATACGAGCGGCAGACGAAAACAAAACGAATTAACTTCAGACATTCATTTTATACTCTCTAACACCAACAAAAAGCAGCTTGTAATTTTTGAAAATGAATCTATTTCTGATACCACGTTTGCAAACTTTGAAGAAAAACCAACAGTAGAACCTATTTACTTGCCAGCATACGACCCAGATTTTTGGAAAGGCTACAATGTAATAGAACCAAATCAGGCTATAAAAACATTTAAAAGTATTGAGTAATAGATTAGTGCTTTGAAAAATATTGAGCCATGATAGTGCTTGCGGGCTTATTTTGAGGTGTAAACTGTGAATCATTTTGTCCTCCAGACTGTTCATGGTTGTGAAACCATTTCCAAATAAAACCTCCGGCAACCCAATCTTCATTCCAAAAGGTTTCAAAAAAGGCTTTAGTGGCATTTGTTTGCGCTTCAAGGTTCACTTTATCCATATCTCTATCAGAATTCCAAGGTTCTTTTCCCGTAAAATCAACACTTCTAAAACCAAATTCTGTAAATAAAATAGGTTTATCATATTGTTCATAATACGTTTTCATTTCGATTTTCCATGGATTTAATCCTAATTTACAAGCTTCAACCGTTGGCGTTTTTAAATCACTCACCGGAAAATAGGCATCAATTCCTATATAATCCAAATCATTCCAAAAAGGTGTTTTTGTATATTCGTTCCAGTTTGCTGCGTATGTTAATTTTCCGCTGTAAATAGCTTTTATTTTTTTAATTAAATCTTTCCAATAGTCTGGTCGCGCTTCAATAAAGCCTTCTAATTCTGTGCCTATGCAAAAAATATCTGCTTTGGTTTCTTGAGCAACTTCTGCATAGTCTAATATAAACTTTGTGTACGAATCTTCTAAAAGTTTCCAATCGGCTTCTGTTTCCATCTTAATATCTCCTGTAAACTCGCCACGCCAAACCCAAATTTGAGGTTTTAACATCACGTGAATTTCTTCGTTATTCAACATATCAATATATTGCTTTACGCCTGTTTTTGTTTCACCAAACCATTGTCTGCTAGAATTATATTGAATGTCTGGATGCGATAATTCACGAATAAAACCAAAAGGCATTACCGATGCATAGTTAGCATGTATATTTAGTATTGGTTGTACATGCCTTTTTGAAATTGAATCTCTTGAAGCTACATAACTTACGCCGTTTATTTTTGGCTCATTACATGGCATCATGGCACATTTACTAAGCAAAAGGAACAAAGAAAATACATAAATTAGCTTCATAAATTTTATTTAATAGTTAAATTTAAACAAACCCTCGAAATGTTATTAAGGTTTTAACAAATCTTACGACAAAATCATCATTAATAATTTCTAGTATATAAAAAATGAGTAATAGTCAAATAAAAAAAAATGAACCCAATGCAATAAAATGGGCTTTAAAATATGCTATCACAGCAGGAATTGCTGGTATTATATGTTGTGTAGCTCCTGCTGTTTTATTTATGCTTGGCTTAATGGGTGGTATCTATGCCATATCATTTGCCGATTTTTTTTATGCTGAAGATGGATCAACTGGTTTTGGAGCATGGATTTTAAGAAGCTTAGCAGTTGTAATTGGTATCTATGGCGTTTACTTATATCGCAAAAAACAAAATCAATGTTCAATAGAACCTAAACGTAAAAAAAAGAATTTAATCTTAATGATTATTATTACTATTCTGTTAGCTTTTGGAATCTTTTTAACTTTAGAAAAATGGTCGTCTTGGTATTTTAATAGCCACATTGTCCCTGCTCAACAAGAACAATACAAAGAAATAAATCAAAAAAAATAGATCTTAATACAAAGAAAATTTAATTTCTTATTAAATTGTTTCTGCCTCTTTGGAATAAGAAAATTTGTTTCTGCTAAATTTGATGATTTAAAACGTTTAAAAAACGGAAACCATAAAGGCTATATCAATCCAAATGTTAATTATTAGGAAATAACGTAAATTTAATAGATTTAATAAAACGTTAAAAAATTCATAAAATATTGTACTTTTGCACCGTTAAAGTTAATTCTTAATGCCCATCATAAAAGTTATCATTCCTGCTTATAATGAAGGAAATTCTATAGCAAATGTTATTAATGACATTCCGGAAATTGTTGATGAAGTCATTGTTATCAATAATAACTCAACTGATGATACCGCAAAAAATGCAAAAAATGCTGGAGCTACAGTATTAACTGAGACAAATAAAGGTTATGGTTTCGCTTGTTTAAAAGGAATGGACTATATATCAAATTTGCCAAAAAAACCAGATATAATTGTGTTTTTGGATGGTGATTATAGCGATTATCCTGAAGAACTTTCAAAACTTATAAAACCAATTATTGAAGATGATATTGATTTAGTTATTGGAGCTCGTATTAAAGCATCAAGAGAAAGCAATTCAATGACACCTCAACAGGTTTTTGGAAACTGGCTAGCCACATTTTTGATGAAATTATTGTATCAAGCTCGTTTTACAGATTTAGGCCCATTTAGAGCCATAAAATACCAAAAGTTGTTAATTTTGCAGATGCAAGACAAGACTTATGGATGGACTGTTGAAATGCAGCTGAAAGCGCTAAAACAAAAATTATCATATATAGAAATTCCTGTAAAATATAGACAAAGAATTGGCGTCTCAAAAGTATCAGGAACAATAAAAGGTAGTATCTTTGCAGGCTTTGTAATTTTAGGTTGGATTTTTAAATATAGTATTAAAAAATGATTTTTGCTACTTTAACTATAATTGTGTACACCATTTCGTTGTTGCTAATTTTCATGTATGCATTAGCGCAACTTAACTTATTATTTAACTATCTATCTTCAAAAAAGAAAATTGATACGTCTGAAACTTTTGACTTTTCAAATCCTGAAGAAATTCCATTTGTAACAATACAGCTTCCTGTTTATAATGAAATGTATGTTATGGAGCGTCTATTAGACAACATTGTGCTTTTAGATTATCCAAAAGACAAATTAGAAATTCAAGTTCTAGATGATTCAACAGATGAAACTGTAAAAACTACTTTTGAACAAATAGAAAGACTAAAACAAACAGGTATTGATATTAAGCAAATAACTAGAACTGATAGAACTGGTTTTAAAGCTGGCGCATTAAAAGAAGGATTAAAAATTGCAAAAGGTGAATTTATTGCCATTTTTGACTCTGATTTTCTTCCAAAAAAAGATTGGTTAAAAAGAACTATCCCTTATTTTAAAAATGAAAAAATTGGTGTTGTTCAAACTCGTTGGGGGCACATTAATAGAAATTACTCAATCCTTACAAAAATTCAAGCGTTTGCTTTAGATGCTCACTTTACTTTAGAACAAGTTGGACGAAACAGCAAAGGGCATTTTATTAATTTTAATGGAACAGCTGGTGTTTGGAGAAAATCATGCATTATTGATGCTGGAAACTGGGAAGGCGATACTTTAACTGAAGACCTTGATTTAAGTTATAGAGCACAACTTAAAAACTGGGAATTCAAATATCTTGAAGACGTTGAAACACCTGCCGAACTTCCTGTAATTATTAGTGCAGCTAGATCACAACAATTTAGATGGAATAAAGGTGGTGCTGAAAACTTTAGAAAAATGTTATTTCGCCTTTTAACGAGTAAAAATATTTCAGTTAAAACTAAAGTGCACGGTATATTACATCTTCTAAATAGCACTATGTTTTTAAACGTTCTCATGGTAGCTGTGTTAAGCATTCCAATGTTATATATAAAAAACGAATATGCACATTTAAAACCTTATTTTTATGTGATGAGTTTCTTTGTTATAAGCACAATTATCTTTTTTGTGTGCTATTGGATCATGTATAAAAACATATATGGAAGTGGTATAAAAAATTTCATAAAGTACATTACCATGTTTTTCACCTTTTTCTCAATTGCTATGGGCTTTTCACTACATAATTCCATTGCTGTTTTAGAAGGACATTTTGGCAAAAAAAGTGAATTTATACGTACTCCAAAATTTAATATAAACTCATTAAAAGATAGCTGGAAAGACAACAAATACATTAAGAAAGGTATTTCTTTAAATGTTATTTTTGAAGGCATATTAATGCTCTATTTTGCTTTTGGAATGTATAGTGCCTTTATAGTTGGTGACCAAGGTGGAGACTTTGGATTATTTCCATTCCACCTTATGCTGTTTTTAGGGTTTGGTTATGTTTTTATAAAATCAATAACTTCAAAGGCATAGCTTTTTTAAAAAGTTACATCTAAAACAAGTATCTCTTCGTTTCTTTTAATAGTTACTTGAGTAGTATTTCCTTTTTCAAATTTTCCTAGTGATTTCATGTAGCTCATCATATCTACAATATCATTATCTCCCATTTTAAGAACAATATCTCCTTTTTGCATCCCTGCTTTTAGCGCAGGTTTATCTTCACTTACACCATCAATTCGCATGCCTTTACCGTTAAATAAATAATCTGGAACCACGCCTAAGGTTACTTTAAAGGCAGGCACTTCTTGACTTTCATTTTTTGTTTTTCTAAACGCAATTTTTCCATCGTCATTCAACTCTGTTATAATAGAAGATATATATTGGGAAATAGTTTCCATACCTTCATAATTCAATTTATCTGAATCATCCGTTGGTTTATGATAATCTTCATGTTGTCCGGTAAAAAAATGCAAAACAGGAATATCCATTAAATAAAAAGACGTGTGATCACTTGGCCCAACTCCAGATTCATGCTCAGCTATATTTAACTCTCCTTTATTTGCAAAAAGAACTTGTTTAAAAATTGGAGACGTACCTACACCATGAACCGCTATAGCTTTTTCATTATTTAAACGTCCAACCATATCCATATTAATCATATAATTTACCTTTTTTAAATCAATAGTAGGATTCTTTACATAATAATTAGAACCTAACAATCCCATTTCTTCACCTGAAAATGCAATGAATAAATAATTGTTATTTGTATTTATCTTTTTAAGACTTTTTGCAAGATGTAACATGGCTGCCACACCACTAGCATTATCATCAGCTCCATTATGAATTTGTGGTATTTCACCTCTATATAAAGTACCTTCAATTCCCATTCCTAAATGATCATAATGGGCTCCAATAACTATTGTGTTTTCTGCATTATTATTTAAAAACCCAATGACGTTTGTTCCTGTAATAGTACTATCCTCAGATTTGTTTACATAATTCACATTTCCATGTGGATCACTTTTATCTTTAAATGAAAATTCTTGAAAATATCCGTTAGCTCCTTTGGGTACTAATCCCAAATTTTTAAATCTTTTTGAAATATAATCAGCAGCTAAAACTTCATAAGTTGTTCCTGTTTGTCGCCCATGTAAGCTGTCAGATGCTAATATGGTAACATCTTCTTTTATTGAAACTTCAACAGGTTGTATGTCTTTACATGAAATTAATAATGCTATTGATAAAATTAGATAAAGTGATTTCATTTGATATATTTATTATAATGTTTTGTAAAAAAGTTTAATAACTAATTAGTCAATTAATAAGAATGTTTATTTTTATATAAAAATAACTTTAAAAATGAAATTCAACGTAATTATATTAGCTTTTTTATCTGTCCTGTCTTGTAAAAATAACAAAGGCGACCAAAACATTAATAAAGAATCATCTTCAGAATCTGTTTTAGAAACAAAAAAAGATTCATTAATTTTTTCAGAAGAAAAACATTTCAAGTCTATTAAACAAATCACTTTTGGTGGAGACAATGCTGAAGCTTATTGGAGTTTTGATGATAAGCAATTAGTTTTTCAATCTAACAATAAAAATTGGGGACTTAATTGTGATCAAATGTTTTTAATCAACTATGGAGACACTTTTAAAGACACCAAACCTAAAATGATTAGTACTGGTAAAGGCCGCACAACATGCGCCTATTTCCTTCCTGATAATAAACACTTTGTGTATGCTTCAACTCATTTAGTTGATGAAAATTGCCCAGAAGTTCCTTTAAGAAAAAACGGAAAATATGTATGGCCAGTTTATGATTCGTTTGACATTTTTATTGCAGATCTTGATGGTAATATAACAGGTCAACTTACCAATGAACTTGGTTATGATGCCGAAGCAACAGTTTCGCCAAAAGGTGATAAAATTGTATTTACTTCCACACGAAGTGGAGATTTAGAGCTTTACACCATGAATATAGATGGCAGTGATGTAAAACAAATAACCAACGAATTAGGGTATGATGGTGGTGCTTTCTTTTCGCCTGATGGTAGTAAATTAATTTTCCGTTCATCAAGACCAAAAACTGAAGAAGCCATAAAAGCCTATAAGGAGCTTTTAGCAAATGGTTTAGTAGAGCCAACTGAAATGGAGTTATACATTTGCAATGCAGATGGAACTGATATGCGACAATTAACTAATTTGGGGAATGCTAATTGGAGTCCATTTTTTCATCCATCGGGTAAAAAAATATTGTTTTCATCAAATTTTGAAGCTGAAAAAGGTTTTCCATTCAACTTATACATGATTGATATTGACGGTAAAAACCTAGAGCGTGTAACTCATGGTGAAACTTTTGATGCTTTTCCCGTATTTTCAAACAATGGTAAGTATTTAGCCTTTTCTTCAAACCGAAATAATGGCGGTGGTAGAGATACCAATCTTTTTATTGCAGAATGGGTTGATTAGTAACACCTTTTATTCTCCTTTTTTAAAAGAATAAGATAAAAACGCTGTACTGTTTATGGTGCATTTTTTCAATATGAGTATCTTTATAGTAACCAATTAAATAAGCCAAAAGTTTTACAAGCGTCGCTTAAAATGAAAGCATACAAACCAAAAAACAGACTTTCTTCACAAGCATATATAAATGGTGTTTTAAATGGCGATAGGGTTATTTTATCTAGAGCGATAACCATTATAGAAAGTAATTTAGAAAGTGACAAACTTCTTGCTAAAGACATTATACAAGCTATATTACCAGCTTCTGGAAATTCTATTCGCATAGGAATAACTGGTGTTCCAGGTGTTGGAAAAAGCACCTTTATTGAGGCTTTTGGAAAACACCTAATCAACCAAGGACATAAAGTTGCTATATTATCTATAGATCCTAGCAGTCAACGATCAAAAGGAAGTATTTTGGGTGATAAAACTCGAATGGAAGAATTGAGTAATTTAGAAAATGCTTACATAAGACCATCGGCTTCAGGTGAAACATTAGGAGGTGTTGCAAACAAAACTGCCGAAAGCATGCTACTTTGTGAAGCAGCTGGCTACGATGTAGTTTTAATAGAAACGGTTGGTGTTGGGCAGTCTGAAACCGCAGTGCACGGTATGACCGATTTCTTTCTCCTATTAATGTTGGCCGGTGCTGGTGACGAACTGCAAGGAATAAAAAAAGGCATCATGGAAATGGCAGATATGGTGGTGATTAATAAAGCTGACGGCGATAATATTCGTAAAAGTGAAATGGCACGATTACAATACCAAAACGCCTTGCACATTTTTCCGCAATCGGAATCTGGTTGGTCGCCAGTGGTTACAAAAGCATCTTCTACAAAAAACACAGGAATTGATACTGTTTGGGATGAAGTATTAAAATACAAAGCCTTAGTAACCCAAAATGGCTACTTCTTGAAAAATAGAAATTATCAAAAAATACGCTGGATGTATGATAATATTAATGAAGAATTAAAACACATGTTTTACGGTTCAAAAGAGATTTTAGATGAACTTTCTATTCTAAAAAAAGATATTATTTCTTCAAAAATATCACCTGTAAAAGCAGCGCAAAAAATTATAGAACAGTTTAAAGGGTCTTTTTGATTCTTTTTAAGATAAAACAAAAAACCCAATACTAAAAACAGTATTGGGTTTTTTTTAGTTACATAAAGATGTGTTAATCTTTCTCTAAGTATTTTTCCATAATAGAAATAGCTGCTTCAGAAATCACTGTTCCAGGTCCAAAAATGGCTGCAACTTTACGTTCCAATAAATAATTATAATCTTGCTCTGGTATTACTCCTCCAGCAAATACCATAATATCTGGTCTGCCTAATTTTGCCAATTCATCAATAAGTTGAGGAATTAAGGTTTTATGCCCGGCAGCCAAACTAGAAGCGCCTACAAAATGCACATCATTTTCAATGGCCTGTTTAGCAACCTCTTCGGGTGTTTGGAACAAAGGTCCCATATCAACATCAAAGCCCAAATCGGCAAAACTAGAAGCTACCACTTTGGCGCCTCTATCGTGCCCATCTTGTCCCATTTTAGCAATCATAACTCTGGGGCGACGGCCTTCAATTTCAGCAAAAGTATCAGTCATTTTCTGAGCTTTTACAAATGTATCATCGTTATTCACTTCTTTACTATACACGCCACTTATTAATTTAGTATCTGCCTTATGCCTTCCAAAATGAACTTCTAATGCATCAGATATTTCCCCTAATGTCGCAAAATTTTCGGCAGCTTCAACAGCTAATTCTAATAAATTACTTTTTCCAGTTAGGGCACAATTGGATAATGCTTTTAAATTGGCATCTACAATTGTTTGGTTTCTATTTGCTTTTAATTTCTTTAAACGTTCTATTTGAGACAAACGCACCGAAGAATTATCAACCTCTAAAATCTCTATATCTGATTTTTCTTTGGTTCTGAATTTATTAACGCCCACTAAAACATCCTGTCCGGAATCTAATCGGGCTTGTTTTCGTGCTGAAGCTTCTTCAATACGCATTTTAGGAACGCCCGTTTCAATAGCTTTTGCCATACCGCCAAGAGCTTCAACTTCTTCAATTAACGCCCATGCTTTTTTAGCAATTTCCTGTGTTAAATACTCCACATAATAAGAGCCAGCCCAAGGATCAACAGATTTGGTAATTTGAGTTTCTTCCTGAATATAAATTTGGGTATTACGAGCAATACGAGCCGAGAAATCGGTTGGTAAAGCAATAGCTTCATCTAAGGCATTGGTGTGCAATGATTGCGTTCCGCCTAAACCGGCAGCCATGGCCTCAACGCAAGTTCTAGCCACATTATTAAAGGGGTCTTGCTCACTTAAACTCCAACCAGAAGTTTGGCTGTGTGTACGCAACGCCATAGATTTTGGATTTTGCGGATTGAACTGTTTAATAATTTTAGCCCAAAGCATACGTGCTGCACGCATTTTGGCAATTTCCATAAAATGATTCATCCCAACGGCCCAGAAAAAGGACAATCTAGGTGCAAATTCATCAATTTTTAATCCAGATGCCAAGCCTGTTCTAATATATTCCATACCATCAGCCAAGGTGTATGCCAACTCAATATCGGCTGTTGCACCAGCTTCCTGCATGTGGTAACCACTAATAGAAATGGAGTTAAACTTAGGCATGTATTTGGTGGTGTATTCAAAAATATCTCCTATAATTTTCATGGAAGGTAATGGTGGATAGATATATGTATTACGCACCATGAATTCCTTTAAAATATCATTTTGAATGGTACCACTTAAATGGTCCAATGCTACGCCTTGCTTTTTTGCTGCTGCTATGTAAAACGCCATAATAGGCAAAACGGCTCCGTTCATAGTCATGGAAACCGACATTTTATCTAACGGAATTTGGTCGAATAAAATTTCCATATCCAATATAGAATCGATGGCAACCCCTGCTTTTCCAACATCGCCCGTAACACGTGGATGATCGGAATCGTAACCTCTATGCGTTGCTAAATCGAAGGCAACAGACAGTCCTTTTTGTCCTGCCGCTAAGTTTCTTCTGTAAAACGCATTTGATTCTTCCGCGGTAGAAAAACCAGCATATTGTCTAATGGTCCAAGGTTGCAACACATACATGGTGCTGTAAGGCCCGCGTGTAAATGGCGGAATACCAGCAGCAAAATTTAAATGTTCTGCCTCTTGAATATCTTCTTTTGAAAAATGTTTTTTAACAGGAATGCCTTCAGGTGTATTCCAAATATTTTGTACCTCGCCACTCTTTCCTTCTTGCTTTTTACTAACTTTTTTTAACGTTAAATTTGAAAAATCCCGTCTCATACTTGTAAAGATTTAATGTTTTTTTGCACTTTTTTCTGAATTCCTGAAATGGTTTCAACAACATCAGATTTTATATGAATACATCCGTCTAAACCTAATGCTGTCAATGTTTCTAACAAATTAACAGGATTTCCTGCCAATAACAACACTTTGTCTTTGTTTATTGCCCTAAATACTTGAACAAAACGTAAGGCATGTGCATCATAATCCTCATCTGAACTACAAATAACAACCACATTTGACGCTGATTTGGCACTACTTTCTGCAGCCTTTTCAACATCTGCGTAACTTTGTTCTGCCAAAATTTTAAAACCACTTACTCCAATAAAATCATAAGAAAAAGCTGCTCTTGCTTTACGCATAGTTAAATTTCCAAAACTTGTAAGCTCCACAATTGGTCTATTTTTTGTCTTTTCAACAATTTGTTCGGTAACTTTTCTGATAGACTCAATTTCTAAGCATGCACGTCTTGGTGTTAACACTTCTGGATTTTTTGTTTCTCCAGACGATAAAATTTCTGAAGCCACGGATTCCATAAGATTCGGATATTTGTTAACCCCTACCATAGGCAAGCGTCTTTGACTAATTTGTTTAATTTTTTCTTGACGAATTAAGGCTATTTGTTGTTGTATAAGTCCACTTTCAAAAGCTTTATAAAAACCCCCTTCGACTTCAATTGCTTTAAAAAGTACTAAGGCCTTTTCGGCAATTTTGGTACTCACTTCCTCAATGTAATAAGACCCATCTACCGGGTTTGATACGTTTCCAAAGTAAGATTCTTCTTTTAAAATTGTTGCAATATTACCTGCTATTCTACTTGAAAACTCAGACTGATTATTAAATTCACTATCATAGGCATCAATTAAAACGCCATCTACATTTCCTAAAATTGCCGACATTGTTTCGGTAGTAGCACGTAATAAATTGGTATGAGCATCTGTTATAGATTTACTCCAAATAGCGGTTTTTCCTGTTAAAATATGTTTAACTGTAACACCGTAATGAGCCGCTAACGCATGTATTAAACTATTAAAGGCTCTAAACTTGCTGATTTCAATAAAATATTCTGAGCCAATTGCTAATTGAATATGTATATTATTAAAAATGGTTTCAATATGAATCTCTCTTTCTAAACATTGCTCAATAACATACACCAAAGCATTTAAAGTATAGGCAACTTCTTGAACTTGGTTAGAACCAGCATCTAAATAAGTAGTACCAGAAACTGTAATAGTTTTAAAGTTTGGATACAACTTGCCCAGTTTTACAATATTACATAAGGTATTTAATTGCGTGGGTTCTATACTACCTTTGGTTACATATTGTGTAATTAATTGTAAATCAAAATACCCATTAAGATTTTTAGGATCTTTTATATTTTGTTCTGCATAATCGAAAAAATCTCGTGCAAAGCTAGAGTCGTTAGTTTTTAAAATAAAAGATATAGAAACACTACTTAAATTAATATTATTTAAAAGTTTATCTACTAAAATAGGGGTTTCAATGGTAAAAAGGAGCCCGTTAATACCTTCGCTAATTGCTTTATGAGCTTGATTATTACCCATTTCGGCCGATGTAACGACAATATTTCTGTAGTTTATTAAGTTTGTTGAATTTTCACCGGTATTTGTAACAAACTCTAAATTATGTTGTGCGTTGTAAAAAGGTTGAATATCTATTTTGCTTAAATTATTCCAAACCAGTTTTTTTTCAAAATCGGCACCCTTTAGGTCTTTATTTACTTGTTCCACCCATTGTTCCATAGAAACAGGTTCAAATTCTGAAAAAAGTGTTCTTTTATTAGTGCTCATATATTCTATTTTTTTTGTATAAATTTAAATCATCACACTGTTAGATCCAAAACGTTCAAAAATAGCTTGGTCTAAATCTGCTCTATGGTCTGGATGCGCCACATCTCTTAAAGCTTCGGCTCGTTGCTTTAATGTTTTTCCAAACAATTCGGCAATGCCATACTCTGTTGCAACATATCTTGCGTGTGCTCTTGTGGTAACAACCCCAGCGCCAGGTTTTAATGCAGGCACAATTTTAGAAACGCCTTTTAAAGTTGTTGATGTAATGGCTATAATTGGTTTCCCTCCTTTTGATAGGGCTGCACCACGCATAAAATCCATTTGGCCTCCAACTCCAGAAAACATTCTTGTTCCAATAGAATCGGCGCATACTTGACCTGTAAAATCGATTTCTATAGCAGAGTTAATAGCCGTGACTCTTGGGTTTTGACGAATTATTGCGGTGTCATTTACATAGGCAATATCGTTCATTTCTATTTCAGGGTTATCATCCATAAAATCATATAATCTTCTGGTTCCCATAGCAAAACCAGAAATAATTTTATACGGATTTACTTTTTTATTAGAGCCGTTAACGATGCCTTTCTCTACTAAATCTACAATACCTTCAGAAAACATCTCGGTATGAATGCCTAAATTTTTATGATTTGTTAAAAATGTTAATACGGCATTTGGAATACCACCAATACCCATTTGAAGGGTTGCTCCATCTTCAATAATTCCAGCAATATTTTTTCCTATGGCTTTCTCCTGCTCTGTTGGTGCAACAAATTTCATTTCATGAATGTCTTCATCGACTAAAACACAAGCATCAAACTTGTTTAAATGAACCAAGGCATCTCCAAAAGTGCGAGGCATTTTAGGATTGATTTGTGCTATAACTCTTTTACTGTTTTCAATAGCTGAAATTACGATATCTACAGAAACTCCTAATGAGCAAAATCCGTGCTTATCTGGTGGTGATACATTTACTAAAACCACATCTAAATCCATATATTTTTCACGAAATAAGCTAGGTATATCGCTTAAAAATATAGGAATATAATCTACGGTATTGCCTACCATTTTTCTAACATTTCCACCAATAAAAAACGCACTTGTGTGAAAACTTTCTCTAAATTCAGGATTAGTATAGCCACATTCGCCCTCTGTATGTAAGTGACATATTTCGACTTTTTTAAGCTCAGGAGCACGTTCAACCATTGCTCGTATTAATGTTTGAGGTGTTGCAGAACCACCTTGAATTAACACGCGATTTCCAGATTTTATAAGTTTTACGGCTTCTGCAGCCAGCATGACATTTGGAATTTTCATTTTACTTTTTTTTAATTTTACTTTTTTTAATAAATAACTATTACCCCAAAAAGCTTAATATAATACCTGCTGCAATAGCAGAACCAATAACCCCTGCAACGTTTGGCGCCATGGCATGCATTAATAGGTAGTTATGCGGATCTGCTTTAAGGCCTTCTGCATGAACAACACGCGCACTATCTGGAACAGCAGACACGCCAGCGGCTCCAATTAAGGGATTTAGTTTATCGTCTCCTTTAAGAAATAGATTCATAAATTTTGCAAAAAGTAATCCACCCATTGTAGCAATTACAAATGATATAGCTCCCAAACCAAATATCAACATAGAATCTTTAGTGATAAAAACATCGGCTTGTGTTGATGCTCCTACTGTAACACCTAAAAGAATAGTTACAATATCGATTAATTTTGTTCGAGCGGTATCTGCAAGTCTTTCAGTTCGCCCTGACTCTTTAAGCAAATTCCCAAAGAACAACATGCCTAATAAAGGTAACGCACTAGGAGAAATAAAGGTTGTTAATAATAATGCCACTATAGGAAAAATCATTTTTTCTTTTTGTGATACTGCTCTTGGAGGTTTCATTCTAATTAATCTCTCCTTTTTTGTAGTGAGCAGTTTCATTATAGGAGGTTGAATAACAGGTACCAATGCCATATAGGAATAAGCAGCAATTGCTATAGGCCCTATTAGGTTTTTAACGGTAGTTCCATCGGCTAAAACATTAATTCCGTTTGCTAATTTTGAAGATAAAAAAATTGCTGTTGGCCCATCGGCTCCACCAATAATGCCAATTGCTCCTGCTTCGGGTAAATTAAAGCCTAAGTAAAGCGCTCCTAAAAATGTTGCAAATACACCTATTTGAGCAGCCGCACCTAAGAGCATTAGTTTGGGATTAGCAATAAGCGATGAGAAATCGGTCATGGCACCAATTCCTAGAAATATAAGGGGTGGATAAATGCCTTTTACAACACCAAAATAAAGGTAATTTAAAACAGAACCCGTTTCGTAAATTCCGGTTTGGTTACCTGCCACAAAGGGAATATTTCCAATAATAACTCCGGCACCAATTGGAATTAATAGTAGTGGCTCATAATCAAATTTAATACCTAGGTATATAAAAATAATACCTATTAAAATCATTATAATATTTCCCGATTCTGCATTTGCAAAACCAGTATATTGATAGAATTGTTTGATACCATTAAAAGCTTCAGAAATAAAACCTTCTTGAGTAAAGGCATTATCATCCTGAGAAATCGCTGCAGATGCAGATAACTTCGCAGAGTTGTTATTAAATCCTAAAACTGGCTTGATAAAAATTAGAAGCGAAAGAACTCCAAATATTAATATTATTTTCTTCATTTTTTTCTTTTTTTTCTTTTTTTGTCATTAGTAAGCATCTTGTATAAAAGCTGTCCTTTTTAGAAATAACTTTTTAGTATTTACTTACCTCTCCTGATTTATTCAAATTCTATTAATACTTCCCCTTGTAATACTTGCTGTCCTACCTTTACATTTATGGCTGAAACTACTCCAGCTTTTTCGGCAACAATACTATTTTCCATTTTCATGGCTTCAAGCACTAATAACAAATCATTTTCTTTAATGGTATCACCCACATTTATGTTAACAGACAATATGATACCCGGAATTGGGGCTAATACTTTTGCTTTTCCTGATGTTGATACAGGATTTACTTTTACAAGCTCTAAATTGACGGCTTTGGCTGGTTTTCTAACTAAGGTTGGAGTTTTTAAAGTTTTTATTTCTTCTTTTAGTTTTACAGAATACGAAGTGCCATTTACTTCTAATTCGATAACATTACTTTCGTGTGAAACAATTTTTACGCCGTAATTGTTTTCGTTTATTTTGAATGTGAAATTTTTCATGCTTTTTGTTTTTCTTTTTAAGATTCTTAAAAAATCATAAATCTATAATTTGTTATTATAAACTCCATAAATCTTTGAACTCCAAGGAGAGTACAATTTTCGAGCTTGCTTAATGGTTAAGATAGCATTTTCTTTATCGTGCCTTTCGTCGAGATACATGTAAATTGCTGTTGATATGGCGGCGGCAATTTCACCTGTAAAATCTTTATTTACTTTTGAAGAAATCTCGGCCACTTTTTTATCTGGTCCTTTTGTTATGATTTTGTATATGTAAAGTAAGATGGGTAATCCGAATTTAAAAAATACGGTTAATAGTAATAATCCGCTAAAAACGATTAACAGACCTGTGACCAGAATTACGTATCCCTCACTTAAGGTATCGGTATATAAAAATAAGTGTGTCATTATAAAGGAATGTTTGAGTGTTTTTTAGGTGGATTTACTTCTTTTTTATTCGCTAATAATTCTAGCGCTCTAATAATTCTAAACCTTGTATTTCTAGGTTCTATGACATCATCAATAAATCCATATTTTGCAGCCACATAAGGGTTTGCAAATTTGGTATTATACTCGTTCTCTTTTTCTTCGATATAATGAAGCTTTTCGATGGCATCCTCAATCTTACTAATGTTAGAACCTTCTAAAACCTCAACAGCACCCTTAGCACCCATAACAGCAATTTCTGCGGTTGGCCAAGCGTAGTTTAAGTCGCCACGCAGCTGCTTACAACTCATAACATCATGAGCACCTCCATATGATTTACGAAGCGTTATAGTTACTTTTGGAACTGTTGCTTCTCCGTATGCGAATAATAATTTTGCACCATGCAAAATAATTCCGCCATACTCTTGGCCTGTTCCTGGTAAAAATCCAGGCACATCAACAAGCGTTACAATAGGGACATTAAAGGCATCGCACATACGCACAAATCTTGCTGCTTTTCTAGAAGAATCAGAATCTAAAACACCTGCATAAAATTTGGGTTGATTTGCTACAATACCTACAGAGCGACCGTTAAAACGGGCAAATCCAACTACGATATTTCGGGCATAGTTTCTGTGCACCTCTAAAAACTCTCCATTGTCTGTAATGGTAGAAATAACATCTAAAATATCGTAGGCTTGATTAGCACTTTCTGGAATAATGGTATTTAGCACATCATCTAATCTATCAATAGGATCGGAGGTTGTAATCGTTGGAGGATCTTCAAGATTATTAGATGGTAAATAGCTTAATAATTTCCTAATTATTAATAAGTTTTCTTTATCATCTTCTGCTAAAAAGTGCGATACTCCAGACTTTGTAGAATGGATGGTAGCACCTCCTAACTGTTCTGCAGTAACAATTTCACCGGTTACAGATTGTACCACTTTTGGACCAGTAACAAACATATAACTTGTTTGGTCTGTCATTATTGTAAAATCTGTTAATGCAGGCGAATATACAGCACCACCAGCACAAGGCCCTAAAATGGATGATATTTGTGGAATTACTCCTGATGCCATAATGTTTCTCTGGAAAATTTCGGCATAGCCTGCAAGCGAGCGAACACCTTCTTGAATACGAGCCCCACCACTATCATTTAAGCCTATTACAGGAACCCCAATTTTCATGGCCATATCCATTACTTTACATATTTTTAAGGCATAGGTTTCTGACAAGGATCCACCAAAAACTGTAAAATCTTGAGCAAAAATGTACACGATTCTACCATCAATTGTACCATGTCCTGTAACAACACCATCTGATAAGTAGATTTCTTTATCTAATCCAAAAGACTTCGTTCTGTGGGTCACAAACATATCAAACTCTTCAAAACTATTATCGTCTAAAAGAAGATCAATTCGTTCACGAGCAGTTAATTTTCCCTTTGCATGTTGAGAATCAATGCGTTTTTCGCCGCCTCCCAACTTTGCTTTGGCTCTTTTTTCTATGAGCTCGTTAATTTTATCTTGATTTCCCATACATTCTATATTTAATTATCTATTTTTTTTGGATTTTATAACGGTTTTGAACATAGCTCTGTAAGAACTCCTAAGGTTGATTTTGGATGCAAGAACCCTATATCTAAGCCTTCAGCTCCCTTTCTCGATTCTTTATCTATAAGAGTTACACCTCTTTGCTCTGCTATTTTAAGTGCCTCTGTCGCATTATTTACTGCAAAAGCTATATGGTGAATTCCTTGTCCTTTTTTGGCAATAAACTTACCGATAGGCCCATCAGGTGAGGTGCTTTCTAATAATTCTATTTTTGTGTTACCTACTAAAAAAAAAGCTGTTTTTACCTTTTGATCTGGAACCTCTTCGATAGAGTAGCACGTCATTCCTAGAACGTTTTCATAATATTTTATTGATTCTTCTAAATTTTCTACAGCAATCCCCAAATGTTCTATATGTGAAATATTCATAACTTAGATTTTTTTATATTTTAAATGTAATGTCTCCTCAAAATTAGAGCAGGGCTGTTTTTTAATTTATGACAGATGTCATCTTCTATTGAAAAATAAATATAGTTATTAACTATAACGTAATAGTAAACGAGGAATTTAATGGTAGGTAAAATATATTAATCTTATATTTGAGTTATGTCTACAACCAATTCATTCTTAGGGATTTATAAAAATTCCATTTTTATCTCGATTGTAAGTTTGCTTTTATATGCCTTTTTTGCATACCAAATAGCACGAACAGATTACATAATACTAATTTTGATTTATGTAGCTTTGTTTGCTTTATTCTTAAAACTTACCTCAGTTTTAAAGAATGAAATTCTTTTTTTAACCTTTGTTTCATTTCTCTTTAGACTTGTTTTTATTATGGCAATTCCTAATCTATCTCAAGATTTTTATAGATTTGTTTGGGACGGAAGAATGATTCTTGAAGGGTTTAATCCGTATTTATACACGCCAGAATCTTTTATTTTAAAAAGTGATTTTCCTATTTATCAAGCACAAGAATTATTTCATGGAATGGGCATTTTAAATGGTAGTCATTTTACTAATTACCCGCCATTAAATCAAGCTTGTTTTGTAATTGCTGGTTTATTTGCAGGCAAAAGTATTTTGGGTTCTGTTATTGTCATGCGGTTAATTATCATTATTGCTGATTTTGGAACTCTTTATTTTGGCAAAAAGCTACTTGAAAAATTACATATTCCTATTCATGCTATTTTTTGGTATTTACTGAATCCATTTATAATTATTGAACTCACAGGAAATCTTCACTTTGAAAGTGTTATGATTTTCTTTTTGGTTTGGAGTTTATATCTGCTTCAAATTGGAAAATGGCATTTTTCAGCAATTATTTTAGCCTGTTCTATTTCAGTGAAATTAATTCCATTAATCTTTTTACCACTCTTTTTTCAATGGTTTAAAAAAGGACATAATTTTTGGAAATCTTCATTTTCAGAAATTAGAAATATGGTATCTTTTTACGCAATCATAGTTTTTATAATATGCTTGTTTTTTGTGCCATTTTTATCATTAGAATTTGTAAATAACTACACTCAAACGGTTGCTTTATGGTTTCAAAAGTTTGAATTTAATGCGAGTGTATATTATATAGCTAGAGAAATTGGCTACTTGTTTAGAGGTTATAATGAGATTGGAATTATAGGAAAAGTAATTCCTATTATTAATATGCTATTGATTGTTTATATTGCCATTTTTAGAAAAAATAAAACTCATATAGAATTAATTACCAGCATGTTATTGGTCTTAACATTTTACTATTTTACGAGTACTACTGTACATCCTTGGTATATTGCGACGTTAGTAATTCTATCAATATTTACTAAATATAAATTTCCTTTGGTTTGGAGCTTTGTTGGGATACTAAGTTATTTGGCTTATGCCAATTCTAATAACACAGAAAATTTATATGTTATTGGGTTAGAATATTTAATAATTTATAGTGTTTTTATTTGGGAAGTTTTTATAAAAAAAGCTACCAAAATGGCAGCCTAAATATATAATAACTATTACTAAAAATATGTAGTTTTCATGGGTTTACTACTATTTATTTTACATGTAATGGTAGCAACTTATTTTGTTTTAAAAATCTCTTTTGCTTCTTTGAATGTTTTAAATTCTAGCATGTATCCGTTAGGGTCTTTTATGAAAAAAGATTGATGTTCACCTAATTGATCTTTCAAGTAAACAGAATCTGTTACAAGCTCTAATTCAAATCCTTGAACTTTAGTGTATACCTTTTTCCAAGTATCAAAATCTACAATAACACCAAAATGAAAAGAAGGCAATATCTTGCCTTCAAAAATATAATTTGGGTTATTGAAATTGAATTTTTTAGCTTTTATAAATGTTATTTGATGTCCAAATAAATTTATATCAACCCAATTTTGGGTATTCCTACCATAAGTAGCACCAATGTAATCAACATAAAAGCTTTTGGTTTCTTTTACACTTAAACATGGTAAAGACATGTGAAATGGCGTATTCATATAATTTAGATTAAAGAGGTTTTAAACTTTCTATCCTGTAAATTACAAAATCTTCGTCAGAATCTTCAATAACTTCAATAAAAGATACTCTAAATGATTTGCCAACTAAACTTTTATCGTTTTTTAAATCAAATTGCTTTAGTGCTCTTGGGTGCACTTCTTCAAAAACCATTTCTTCACCACTTTCAAACAAAAACTTAAAATATCCGTCTTTGTATGACATAAAAACAGCCTCAATCATCTCAAAACATTAATTAATCTAAATCCATTTCTTCAGATTCTTCATCAATTTCTATTTCAGGATCTTGAATAGCTTCTGGATCATTGCTATCAAAATCTTCATAATCATCCTCATCATAATTTTCCATAGTTTTCACTAATTTGGTACTTACTTTTATGAGGTATTTAGTGTCTTCGGTATTCACTTCAACAGCTTCAACCAACTCATTTTTAGCATTTCTGAAAGTAATAATATCTTCTTCATCATATCCTTCAGGAAATTTCTCTACTAAAAGTCCCAGAATTTCTGGAGTTAGTTTTTTAAAGTCTACTATGACTCTTTTTCGGTTGTCTTTTTTGTTCATAATTACATATCTAATAGGTAGGCAAAAATAAGTGGCGCAACTATAGTTGCATCACTCTCTATAATAAATTTCGGTGTGTTAATATCTAATTTTCCCCAAGTTATTTTTTCATTTGGAACAGCTCCAGAATATGACCCATAACTTGTAGTTGAATCACTTATTTGGCAAAAATAACTCCAAAAAGGAATGTCGTGCATTTCCATATCTTGATACAGCATTGGTACAACACATATTGGAAAATCTCCTGCAATACCACCACCTATTTGGAAAAAGCCAACACCTTTTCCTGTTGAATTTTTTGGATACCAATCTGCCAACCACATCATATATTCTATACCACCTTTGGTTGTTGTTGGTTTAAATTCTCCTTTAATACAGTAAGACGCAAAAATGTTTCCCATGGTGCTGTCTTCCCATCCTGGAACTACTATTGGCAAGTTTTTTTGGGCAGCAGCAATCATCCAAGAATCTTTTGGGTCAATTTCATAATATTGTTCTAAAACTCCAGAATTTAACATTTGATACATAAATTCGTGTGGAAAATAGCGTTCTCCTGCTTTATCTGCTTTATTCCATATATCATATAGATGAGATTGTAGTCTTCTAAAGGCTTCTTCTTCAGGTATGCAAGTATCTGTAACTCTGTTATAATGATTTTCTAATAAATCCCATTCTTCTTGTGGTGATAAATCACGATAATTTGGCACGCGTTTATATGAATTGTGTGCTACTAAATTCATGATATCCTCTTCAAGATTGGCACCTGTACAAGATATAATGTGAATTTTATCTTGACGAATCATTTCGGCTAATGATTTCCCCAACTCAGCTGTACTCATAGCTCCAGCTAAAGTTACCATCATTTTTCCGCCTTCTAACAAATGCGTTTCATAACCTTTGGCTGCATCAACTAGCGCTGCAGAGTTAAAGTGTAAATAGTTTTTTTCAATAAATTGTGAAATTGGTCCTTTAGTAGTCATCGTCATCTTCAAATTTTGAAAGGTTATTTTTTTGGTTTGAGCCTTCATATGAATTATCATAATCATCTCCAATATTCTCTTCAGCAAACTTATAACTTAATATTTTATGATATAATCTTGCTGCTAAAAAGTCTGAAGATGCATTTAACTCATTTGGAGATAATCCAACAAGCGCTAACCCTACAATATTTTTATCTTGTATTAATTTATTTAAAAACTCTAAGGTTTCATACCAGAATAATCCACCTGGTTCTGGATTATAAACAGAGGTCATAATTGATATATCGATGGCAGATAAATCAAGCGTAATAAATACATTGCCAGTCATTTGATCAATAGCTGAGTCCATCCATGAATCATCAACAGCCATTTCATGAGCAAAATAAACTTTCTCAGTATCAATTACTGTTTTTTCTTTAGCACTCATGGAGCGTATTCCAACTTGAATTAAATTAGTTGTTTGGCTAGCTTCATAAAGTGCACAGTTTTTGTGAAATGCCGAGCCTTGATAAGCCTTTAACAAATTTGAATGAGCATCTAATTGTAAAACTGTTAAACTATCAAAACATTCATTAAAGGCACGAATTGCTCCTATAGATATAGAATGATCGCCGCCAATAAGTGTTACAAATTTATTTTTTTTAATATATTTTTTTGTTGATTGATGCACCGCATTTACCATAGCTTCAGCAGAAGTATTTTCTGTAATAGATTCAGCTAAGTAAATGCCTTGTTGATGCACTTCTGTGTCAGTTTCAATATCATAAATATTAATACTTTCTGAAGCATTTAAAAAAGCTTCTGGTCCCTTTTTTGTGTTACTTGTTCCATCATAAGGAACTGGAATAAGTACAATTTTAGATTGCTCTAACTTAGAAAATTCCTCAGGAATTCCTGCATACGTTTTATTGTTCATTATAACCTAATATTTTAAGTAAGTCTTCACTTTTTTGTTGTTCACTAAATAATTCTTTTGTAAGGTTTCCATCTTCATCCTCATCAATTAAAATATGTTTTGGTGATGGAATTAAACAGTGTTGTAATCCACCAAATCCGCCAATGGTTTCTTGATATGCTCCTGTATTAAAAAAGCCAATATACAAAGGTTTCTCTCTGTTGTATTTTGGTAAATATATAGCATTCATATGTTGTTCGCTATTATAATAATCATCACTATCACAGGTTAATCCTCCTAATAGCACACGTTCATAGCTGTCATTCCATCTGTTTATTGGCAACATTATAAAGCGTTTATTTATTGCCCAAGTATCTGGCAATGTTGTAATAAACGATGAGTTTATCATATTCCATTTTTCTCTGTCATTTTGTTGCTTTTGATAAAGTACTTCATAAATTGCTCCACCACTTTCTCCAACAGTAAAACTACCAAATTCTGTAAATATATTTGGAACTTTTACTTCTTCTTCATCACAAACAAGTTTTATTTGGTTGATTATTTCATCTACCATATATTCATAATCAAAATCAAAAGCTAAGGAGTTTTTAATAGGAAACCCGCCGCCAATATTTAAGCTGTCTAATGATGGACAGATACGTTTTAAACTGGTATATACTTTTAAACATTTTGACAATTCATTCCAATAATATGCATTATCTCTAATACCTGTGTTGATGAAAAAGTGCAGCATTTTTAACTTCACTTTTTTGTTGTCTCTTACTTGTTTATTGTAAAATGGCACTATGTTTTTATAGCCAATTCCTAATCTTGAGGTATAGAATTCAAATTTTGGTTCTTCTTCAGAAGCTATTCTAATTCCGATATTAAATTTTCCGTTGATTTCTTCTGATAATAAATCAATCTCTTCATAATTATCAATTATGGGAATACAGTTTTTATGACCATTATTGATTAATCGCGCAATATTTGAAATGTATTGAGCGCGTTTAAAACCATTACTTATTACATAAGTACTATCTGTAATTTTCCCTTCTTTTTTTAAATTTTCAACTATATCAATATCAAATGCTGAAGAGGTTTCAATATGAATATCATTTTTTAATGCCTCATTTAAAACATGTTTAAAATGAGAACTTTTGGTACAATAGCAATAGTTATATTTTCCTTTGTATTTATTGTTTTTTATCGCCTTTTCAAACCATCCTTTTGCTCTTTTTATGTTATTTGAAATTTGCGGTAAGTACGTGAATTTTAATGGTGAACCATAGGTTTCTACTAATTCCATTAAATTAATATTGTGAAATTGCAGATTTCTGTCTTCTAACTTAAATTCTTCTTGTGGGAAGTCAAAAGTTTGGTTAATAAGGTCAATATATTTAGTATTCATTATTTTTTATAGGTATAAATTTCTCAAAAATATTTTAATTACAAGGTATAAATCAATATAATTTCTAAGAAAATCAAATTTGTTTTTGAACACATGTTGTTGGCACAAAACCATATATATGCTGGCTTGATATAATTGAATACGTGCAAGTTAGCCTTGAAATTTGGCTACTTAATCTAAAAGGTGCTTTTGAACATAACTTTCTAAAGTTCATAAGCCAATACATAGAAACATTTTTCAATATTATTTAGCTAAATGCACTACAAATGAAATATAAAAAATTGAATTTTATACTTTTTTTTTATTTTTTTTGAAAATTTTACAAGTTATTAACCTACAACATTTTAAGCGTATTTAATTCTTGTTCGGTAAGATGTTTCCAATGACCTCGTGGGATATCTTTTTTGGTAAGATGCCCAATTGAAACACAATCAAGGTTTACAATTTCATATTTTAAAAAATCAAATATGGAGCGAATAATGGTATTTCCAGTATTTTTTATTTTAAGGCCAATTTCGTTTTTTGAAGCGCCATCAATATAACTTACTTCTTCAACAGCAATTAGTTTTCCTTCTATTTTAATGCCTTCTTGAATTTTCTTTAAGTCTTCTAGCTTTAAATTTTTATCTAATTCGATATGAAATAAACGAGCTACTCCATTTTTTGAGTTTGTAAATTTCTCTACAATAGCTTCATCATTAGTAAATAATAAAAGTCCTTTTGAGTTTCTGCCTAATCTACCAATTGGTTTTATTCTTGAAGTTGTAGCATTAGCAACTAAATCCATAACGGTTCTACCTTTGCCTTCACTTGTTGTTGTTGCAAATCCTTTTGGCTTGTTAAGTAATACATAGGCTTTTTTCTCAGGATTAACTCTTGCACCATCATAACGAACTTCATCACCAGGCTTAACTTTATAACCCATTTCTGTAATAACTTTCCCATTTACTGTTACTAAACCTGTTGCAATATGTGTATCTGCCTCTCTACGAGAACAAACACCCGAATTTGCTACATATTTATTTAATCTGATTTCATCTGAATTAGACTTTTTAGCTGGCGCCTTTTTTACAACATCGGCTGGCTTTGCACTAGTATCATTCTTTTTAATAGGAGCATTACCTCTTGCAAAACTCTTTGAGCGACTATTATTAGGTCCTCTTCCTGAAGATTTTCCACTTCCTTTATTATCTTGATGTCTAGTCATTACTTATTATTTTTTGCAAAGATACTTTATAAATTACTATTTACAGTTTTTCGATTTTTATTTTATTTTTTGAAAAATACTGGCAGTTATTTTTAAAACAGTCTATTTAATACTTTATCAACATCAATTAAAAGAATACAAAAAACTCCTAATACAATGATGAATTTTAAAATATTATGAAGCATTAAATAATGTGTTTTTGTTTTAGATTTCCATAATAAGAATAGAAACAAAACAAGTAAAAAAATACTCAAATAAAAAAAGATATACATATGACCTATTTCAAACTTGAATAATAAAAAAATAGTGGGCATTAAGGTTAAAAATGACAAAACAGTTAACATAACTTTAGAAACATTCTCACCATACACAACCGGAATTGTGTGATAGTTAAGTGCCAAATCGCCTTTTAAATTTTCTAAATCTTTGGTAAGTTCGCGCATTGAAATTATTAAAAACAAAAATGTAGCATGCACAAAAATGACCGTTTCAAAATTTTTATAATAAATAAAAACAGCAAAAAAAGGTGTTATGGTTAAAATAGCTGATGTTAAATTTCCAATAAAAGGAAGTTTTTTTAATTTATGTGAGTAGAACCAAATACCAAAAATATAAGTTGAAAAAAATATAACAGCCCTAAAAGACACATAACTAGCTAAAATTACCGCTATAAAATTTAACACAAAATAAAACGATAACTTGGTGTTTTGATTAACTAATCTATCTAGTTTAGATTTAATTGGTCTGTTAATTAAATCTTTTTCAGAATCATAAAAATTATTGATAATATATCCGCCAGCAATTGTAGCCGAAGAAGCTAGCACAAGCATAAATAAATTAAGATCAAAAATAACTTGACTTAAAGGTTTATTATGAGCTAAAATATAAATTGAAGTAAGATATTGAGCTATTACAATAATTAAGATATTGTAACCTCTAACCACTGAAAACAGCCCAAAAAACTTTATTAATATATGTTTCTGCTTTCTGGTTAACATGAAAAACTTGTTTTGATTTAGTCCTGAAAAAAATCAGGTAAATAAATAGCGGTTTAGAAGTTATATACCACTTCTAACTTATAATCTTTAAGCGCTAGTTTTGCTTTATCAATATCTTCAGTAAATCCAAGAATATATCCGCCGCCACCAGAACCACAAAGTTTTAAATAGTATTCGTTTGTTTTAATACCTTTTTTCCAAAGCTCATGAAACTCTTGAGGAATCATAGGCTTAAAATTGTTTAAAACCACTTTTGATAATCGTTTGGTATTTTTAAATAATGATTTAATATCGCCTTTTAAGAAATCGTCCACACAAGCATCTGTATGTTTTATAAATTGGTCTTTAAGCATATTTCTAAAACCTTCTTGCTTCATGTTTTCCATAAAAATACTTACCATTGGAGCAGTTTCACCAATGATGCCGCTGTCTAATAAAAATACGGCGTTTTTGCCTTCTGTGTTTTGAGACGGAATTCCTGTTGCTTCAATATTATCTTGTGAATTAATTAAAATAGGAATACTCAAATAACTATTTAGTGGATCTAATCCTGAAGATTTTCCATGAAAAAATGATTCCATTTCAGAGAAAATTGCTTTTAACTTTAATAGTTTTTCTCGGGTTAAATTTTCTAAAACAGTAATCTTATCAAAAGCATATTTATCATAAATAGCTGCTACTAATGCACCACTACTACCTACGCCATATCCTTGAGGAATGGATGAATCAAAATACATACCTGAATTAACATCATTTTGAAGAGACTCAATATCAAAAGTTACTAACTGTGAATTTATGCCTTCTAAGTAAGTTACAAACCGTTTTAAACTTTCGTTTGATTTTAAAGCAGTTTCTGAAAGATTTTCATCCTTTTTTAGTGCGCCGTTATAAAAATTATACGGAATTGATAACCCTTTGGAATCTTTGATAATTCCATACTCTCCAAAGAGTAAGATTTTAGAATAAAAAAGTGGTCCTTTCATGGTTTTTAAATTAACAATTGACAATTGATAATTGACAATTATTTTTGTTTTGATGTTTTTATAATACTCGTAAGAAGTTTTAAAATCTTGTTTATATCTTTTTGAACACTAAGATATTCAGAATTATTTAAATACCCTGTTTCTTTTAACAAATCTAACCAATATTCTGTTTCGTTTGCTTCTTTTAGTGAAATTGATAATTTATGAATAAAATCAGCTTTACTTTCAGCATGTTCTGATTCTCTTACATTTGCTCCAATGGATGTTCCAGAACGTAAAAGTTGCTTAGAAATGACAAATTCCCCTTTTTCCTCAGCTAAAAATTTATACAAATTAACTACTCTTACTGCAAAAAGAAAGCTTTTATCTTTAATTACATTGTCTTTCTTCATTATCCATTGTCAATTATCAATTGTCAATTTTTTTCGCACCAAAACCAATTTTGTCGCAAATATAATGCCCATTTTGACAATATGCAACTAATTCATTTTTAATGAATTCTAAAATTAGTTTTGCGTCTTTTTCTGGATATAGCACATGAACGTTAGCGCCTGCGTCTAATGTAAAACTAATAGGCAAACCTGTATCTTGTCTAAATTCCCATATTTTATTAATAATTTCTAGAGTATTGGGTTTCATTAAAATAAAATACGGCAAACTAGTCATCATCATAGCGTGAAGTGTTAAGGCTTCGCTTTCTATTATTTCTATAAAAGCATAAACGTCTCCAGACTTAAATATTTGAATGAGCTTAGCTAAATTGTCATTTGCCTGAGCAAAACGTTGTGAGGCAAACGGGTGATTATGCATTAAATTATGCCCAACGGTACTACTTACTTGTTTTTCTCCTTTATCAACCAACAAAATGGTGTCTTGATAATTTTTGAAATTATCATGAACTTCATAAGGGTATTTCGTTCCAAACAAATCGCTACTTCCTTCAATGGCTTCATGCAAACCCCAAACAATTAAATCGCCTTCAACACTTCTACAAGCACTTCCTGAACCCAAACGAGCTAAAAATGATGCTTTTTGATTAATAAATGTGTTTGATAATTTGGGATTCAACATCATTTCAATACTCATTAAACACATTGACAATGCACTCATTCCGCTTGCAGAAGATGCAATTCCAGAACTATGAGGAAATGTATTTGAAGTTTCTATAACAAAATGATAGTCTTTTAAAAAAGGAATATAAACTTCTATTCTCTTAAAAAAGGTTTCTATTTTTGGTTTGAAATCTTCCTTTTTTTCTCCATCTAAAAAAACCTCAAATGAAAAATTATTACTCGCTTCTTTCTTAGAAAAACTTAAAGTAGTAACTGTTTTACAATTATCAAGAGTAAAACTTATTGATGGATTTTGAGGTAATTGATGTTCTTTTTTACCCCAATACTTAACCAAAGCAATATTACTTGGCGATGACCACGTAACGCTTCCGTTTTCAATTGATTTTAAGTACGATTTAGGAATAAAATCTTGTTCTGTCATATTTTATATTCTGAGCACAAAGATAATAACTTTACCATTGTATTGTAGTTTCTAGCTGTTGCAAATGTTTTTAAATGCCGTTCAAAAAAATTTACATTGAATTTGGTTTGACCATATCCATTAGCACAGAAAAAATAAATACAATCCTTAATAATTTTGTATTCTTCGCCTTCATATGTTTTTTTTGAAACAGCTTTTACCAACTCTTCCTCTGGTGTATCGTGCAACATCATAAAATAACTCGCTTTCTTTTTTTCTTCTGAAAACGGACAATCATCAAAAACTCGTATCAAGTTAGGTCTTGTAGTTACTAAAACAGAAACCTCAAATCCAAAATAATTTAAAATGGCATTTTTAATAGTTTCTTCTATTTTTTGAAGATTATTTTCTGAAGATTGAAGCAATACATTTCCACTTTGAATATAAGTCTGCACGTTTTCAAAACCAGAGTTAGACAGTAATTGCCGTAATTCTGCCATGGGCACCTTTTTATGTCCACCAACATTAATACCTTTTAAAAGAACAATGTACGTTTTCATTGTGAGATTGATTTAGCTACAATAAAACCACTTGTCCATGCATTTTGAAAATTAAATCCGCCTGTAACAGCATCTATATTTAAAATTTCTCCTGCAAAAAACATGTTTTTAAACAACTTGCTTTCAAAAGATTTAAAATTTACTTCTTTTAAATCTATACCGCCAGCAGTTACAAATTCTTCTTTAAAGGTACTCTTTCCATTTACATTAAAAAAAGCCTTGGTTAATTGACTTGCCAACAAATCTAACTGCTTTTTATTTAACTCTGCCCAGCGAGTTTCTGGAGTCATTTCAGAAGCTAAAACCAATTGTTGCCACAAACGCTTGGGCAACTCAAATTGTGCTGATTTAAACACCGTTTTTTTAGTAAGTGTATTTCTTAAATCTTTTAAGTTACCCAAACAATCATCTAATGATTTTCTAATAAAATTAATTTCTATTTGAAACTTATAATCACATTGAGCCAATTGTAAAGCAGCGAATGCTGAAAGTTTTAAAATGGCTGGAGCACTCATTCCCCAATGGGTAATTAAAAGTGGCCCTTGAGAATAAAGATTAGAATCTACAATATGCACTTCTACATTTGGAGCCACAACTCCTGGTATATCATTAATGCGCTCATCTTTAATGTTAAACGTGAAAAGCGAAGGAACTGGTTGTAAAATAGTATGCCCTAAACTTTTTAAAAGATTCCATATTTTGGTATTACTCCCGGTTGCAATCACTAGTTTTTCTGCTGAAAAATTAGTTTGAGACGTTATAATTTCCCATATATCATTTGTGTTATTAATAGCTTTTACAGCATGATTATAAAAGATTTCAACCTTATGTTTTTTAGATTCATTTAAAAAACAATCAATAATAGTTTGTGATGAATTAGAAACCGGAAACATGCGGCCATCTTCTTCAATTTTTAATTCTACACCACGTTTTTCAAACCATTCTATGGTGTCACCAGTCATAAATTGATGAAAAGGCCCGAGTAATTCTTTTTCACCTCTTGGATAATTTTGCACTAATTCTGAAGGAATAAATTCTGCATGTGTGACATTGCAACGTCCACCACCAGACACTTTAACTTTGGTTAAACCCTGATTTCCTCGTTCTAAAATAGCAACTTTTAAAGCAGGATTTTGCTCTGCAATATTAATGGCTGCAAAAAAACCTGCTGCACCACCACCAACTATTATCACATCTTTTTTAGTCATAATCTGTCTGGGTAATCTGAGATAATGGCATTTACACCGTAGTTTTTCATACGATTTATAGTTTCTAAATCATTCACTGTCCAGGTATTGACTTGAAAACCATTGTCTTGAGCCTTTTTAACATTCTCAATGGTAAGTAATGCATAATTTGGATGTAAAGCTACCGCATTAATTGTTTGAGCAAACTCCAAAGCTTCTTCCACACTTGCTTTAGTTAAGACACCTAATGGAATATTTTTATTTGTTTGAAAAACATCTTTTAGTTCATGATGTTGAAAACTAGATACTATAAAATCAGAATATTTCCAGTTGTTTTCTTTGATAAATCTATCAATAACTTCACAAGTTTTTGTTGCGGTATTTGCTCCTTTTAATTCAATATTTAAAAGACATCTTTTATCAATAAGATTTAAAACTTCTTCTAAAATTGGTATTTGATATTTGTCTTTTACTTTAATTCTTTTTAATTCTTGAAGTGCGTATTTTGTAATATCACCGTTACCACTAGTCATTCTATCTAAAGTGAAATCATGAAATACTACTAATTCGCCTGAAGCACAAAGATGCACATCAATTTCAATACCATCAACACCAAAATCTATTGCTTTTTGTATGGATTCTAAAGTGTTCTCTGCCACATGACCTTTTGCGCCTCGGTGACCAATTTTTAGTGTTTGAATGGCTAAGCTATTCATAAAATAAACTATTTATTTAAAGGTCTCATTAGTCCTTCTTGCGCTACTGAAGCCACCAACTTTCCATCTCTAGAAAATATATTTCCTCTAGCAAAACCACGAGCATTTGATGCGTTTGGTGATTCCATTGAAAAAAGTAACCAATCTGTAAAATCAAAATCTCTAAAATACCACATAGAATGGTCTAGACTTGCTGTTTGGGTGTTTCCCCAATGTGCTTTACTAGCATGAGGATTTAAAGCAGAAACTAAAATATTATAATCTGAAATATAGGTTAATATTTGTTGTTTTGTTGGCAAGTCTAAATTATTTAGATTCCCTTTTAATTTAAACCAAACATCGCTAAATGGTGGTAAATCTTTTCTTTCCAAAGGATTAACAATAACGGTTGGTTTAAACTCTATTGGACGTTCAATTTCAAAAAAGGCCTTTAGACTTTTAGGTAAATAATCTCCAAATTGATGTAAAATATCAGTCCAACTAAGTAACTCTTCAGGTTGTTTTAAATCAGGCTTCATTTCAATTTGATGGTTATAACCTTCTTCTTTTTTATGAAATGATGCTGATAAAATGAAAATGGTAGAATCATTTTGTTGAGCAGTTACTCTTCTTACAGAAAAACTGCCACCATCTCTAACCAAACTTACATTAAACTCTATGGGTATATGCAATTGCCCCGCTTCTAAAAAATAAGCATGCATAGAATGGAGAATTCGATTATTGCTTATGGTTCTGCAAGCAGCATTTATAGCTTGAGCTAATACTTGCCCACCAAATACATATTGATTTCCAACTGTTTTACTGTGACCAATAAACTGGGTATCGTTTACTTTTTCTAAAACTAAAAGATTTAATAAATCTTGAACTGAAGTCATTTTTTGCTTTACTTTTTGAGTTTATAAAGCTAGTAACTTTATAGTTAAAATAGATTTGTTTTAGTCTCTTTTTGTCTCAAACAAAACTATATTGAATTGAGAATCTATTATAACTTTCCCATTTTTTACGGTAAGGGTTTGATTTGAATAGGTCTCATTAACTAAATCGCCATCTTTAAATAGCTTAGAGACATCAAGGGTTTTTATACCTAAAGGTAACTCTAACCCGACAACAACTATATCTTGATAATCATGTTTATAGTAGCTTCTGTAAAACAAATAAGGGTTTTGAGTTATCATTTGATGCGTTCCGGCTCCAATAGCTGGATGGTTTTCTCTGAATTTTCCTAATTTTTGTGCATGAATTAATAGCTCTTTTGTTTTTTCATTGTTTGCAATGTCTTCCCAATTCATAAAAGATCTAAGGTTTGCATCGCCTTGTGCACCTTCTATAATTAAAGGTCTTGCAGACTCATCACCGTAATACAATTGAGAGGTTCCTGGTGATAAAAGTAGTTTGGTTATTGTTTCAAAGGATTTTGTTCTTTGGGCATCAAACGGACTGCCATCGTCATGTGAAGTGAGGTAATTAAGCGTGCCAAAACCTTTTAAATTATTTTGCAACAAGTTTGAGTATTTTGAAAATAGGCTTTCATAATCAGTTTGAGCATCATATTTAAACCCAAAATTTATTAAACTATGAAAACTATTATCAAAATAGTTTACTTTTTTGTCGCCAAAATCAAAAATTTTTCCTGTTACAATATTATAGTTATATACTTCGCCTACCAAGTAAAAAGGATTATTATCTAATACTTTTTCAGGATTATTTTTTTTCCATTCGGCAAATGCATAATCACATTGTGTTCTAAACTCTTGCCAAACATATTCCTCTGTATGCTTAACAGTATCAGCTCTGTAACCATCGATTCCAAATTCTGTAATGTAATCTGTTAACCATTTGATGATGTAAAAACGAGGTGCTTTGGGATAGCCTGTTCGATTAAAAAAGGCCTCCAACTCTGCCATTTCTTGTTCGTATCTGTCTTCAGACTTCCATTTATCAACTAAGAACTCTGGGAGTTCAACCGCATCATTACTCTCAGTTCGTATATCTGGTAAATTTTTAACCAATGTACAGTTAATAGTACTTTGATAATTTTGATAAGTACATTGATTATCTGTTCTCACCCAATTTTTTGGATACACCGAATCTACTTCTGTAACAGGACCTGTATGGTTGATAACGGCATCTAAAACAATTCGTATTCCTTTGCTATGTGCTATTTTAACCAATTGTTTTAAATCTTCTTTGGTTCCAAAATTTGGGTCTAAAGCCGTCCAATCTCTTGCCCAATAACCATGAAACGGGAAAGATAATCCAGTACCTTCATCAGTTGCACCATGAATTTGTTCAACTATTGGTGTTAACCAAATGGCATTAACGCCTAAATCTGTAAAATATCCTTCTTGAATTTTTTGGGTAATGCCTTTAATATCGCCACCTTCAAATCCTCTTAAGATACCTGCTTCTTGGGTTCTGTTAAAATTGATATCGTTTAGCGAATCTCCATTATTAAACCTATCCGTTAACAAAAAGTAAAGGTTTGCGCCTTCCCAAACAAAAGGTGTTTCTTTTTTTATTACTTCATTTTTGCTGGAATTAGACTTGCAATTAAAAAGAAGTGAAAGAACTAAAAAAAACAGAACCTTTTTCATAATTAATTAATTTTAAGAATAAACGATTCTAAAGGTTTTATATCAATTCTTATTTTAGCTTGACTGTTTGAAACTTTTAAAATAGATTGATATTGATTATATAATTGATCTTTTGCATGATAATTACCATCATTTAAACCCCATTCTGCAATTATATTTTCAGGTAATTGTAATTCAAAACCATAAGTGTTTTCTGGGTTAAAGTTTGAAATTACAATCAATTTTTCTGTATCGCTCCAGCGCACAAATGATAACACTTGGTCGTTATACCATTCTGTATGTTGTCTGTTAAAATGATGAATATCTTGATAATTCTGAGCCAATGCAGAACTATTTATTGTAAAATTAAGCAATCGTTTATAAAAATCTCTCAGATTTTTTTCTTCTTCCGAAGAGTTTCCGCCATCAAACTTTTTATTGTTTACCCAACGTTGTAAATGAGGGACACCTATGTAATCGAAAATGGATGTTCTTGAAGGGCTTCCAAACCCTGCTTTCTCAGCACCAGGTTCACCAACTTCTTGTCCAAAATAGATCATGGTTGGCGAGGTACTTATGGTTGCAGAAACCACCATGGCTGGTTTTCCTTTTTGGGCATTTCCTGCAAATTCAGGACTTGCTATGCGTTGCTCATCATGGTTTTCAAGGAAGTGAAGCATGTGATGTTCAATATCTTTTAAATCTTCCTGTATTTGAGGAATATGGTCTGTACTGCCATGACCTTGCATGATGTGTTTTATGGTATCATATAACTGTACTTTGTTATACAGATAATCCATTTTTCCTTTTTTAATATAATCTCTATAAAGACTAGGATTGTAAACTTCGGCAATGATGAGCGCTTGTGGGTTTCTGGTTTTTATAGAAGCATTCATATAGCTCCAAAATTCAACAGGCACCATTTCTGCCATATCAAAACGGAAGCCATCAACTCCAAAATCTAACCAATATAAGGCAATATCTCTAAACTTAATCCATGAGTTTGGGACGGTTTTATTGTTCCAAAATTCAAAATGTTTGGTGTAACTTTCATTGTCGAAACCTTCTGGCAATTCATTAAAATCTTTACTTCCGTCAGGTGAAACGCCGTAATTTATTTTAACGGTTTCATACCAATCATTAATATCTGGTTGCGATGCTCGAGATCCGTTCCCGGTCCATTTTGCTGGATTTTCTTGAAAAGTTTCATCATTTAATGGGTGATTTTCGCCTCCTAATGGTTTAAAATCTTTTAAACCTTCTGGCACTTTAAAGGCTTCTCCTGGATTGTAATAAAAATTATTGTTTACATGGTAAACCACTGTTTTGTCATCACTCGCTCCGAAGTCTTCAGTCCCTTTAGGATTTGTGAGACCTTGATAATTTCTAGCCACATGATTGGGCACAATGTCTATAATAACTTTCATTCCAGCTTTATGAGTTCTTACTATTAAAGCCTTAAACTCTTCTAGTCTTTTTTCTGGATTTTCGGCCAAATCTGGATTAACATTATAATAATCCTTAACGGCATAAGGTGAACCTGCTCTTCCTTTAACCACATCTGGGTCATCGTTTGAAATACCATACTTGGTGTAATCTCTAATCACTGCATGATGAGGAACACCTGTGTACCAAATAGAAGTGACTCCTAATTTTTTTATTTCATTTAAGGCTTTCTCTGTAAAATCATTAAATTTTCCAACACCATTTTCTTCAATAGTTCCCCAAGGTTTGTTGGTTGTATTGGTATTACCAAAAAGCCTGGTAAACACTTGGTAAACCACCTCTTTATGCTTTTTTTTATGTTCTTTCAATGTACTAGATTTTATGTCGATTTTTGGGTTATTTACACATGCAAAACTAATTACTAGAATTAATAGAAACAGGTATTTATATTTTTTAATCATTTTATTTAATATTTCATTCAACTTTATTGCCTAACAAAAAGGTTAGCGGAATGTCTAATCTTTGGTTCCACGAATTTTCAGAATGATCTGCACCTTCAAATTTTAAATTGGCATCATAATGATGTTTTTTAAGTAGCTTATCTACTGCATTTTGATAAGGCAAATACATTTCATCTAAAGTTTCCGTTCAATAGTCAAAATACAATTTGTGTGTTTGAAAATCGGGTAAATTTTCATCCATATACTTAAAAAACGCCTTGGGTATTGGATTATTATGATTACTATAAGTACCAATCCAATGGGTAGACAAACAAGCAGCAGCACCAAAAACTTCTGGATATTCACAAATAGCGTACATTGAGATTAATCCTCCCATACTTGAACCTAAAATCACAGCATTTTCTTTATTGGAGTGTGTAGAAAAGTTAGTATCAACAAATGGTTTTATTTCTTGAACAATAAATTTCAAATAATGATCTGAATTAACACCTGCTAATTGCAATCCTTTATTGTTTTTTTGAGCTTCAAAAAATATAGAATCTTGAGTCTTTCTTGTCAGTGCTTCAAATGGTTTTTGTGGAAAATAATCGGAGTGGCGTGTTTCTGGTATATTCCAAATGGCCACCACAATAAAATCCTTGGTTTTATTTTCATATATTAAACGAGAAGCTATTTCATCGACTTTCCATTCTTGTTTATTCCAAGTTGTTGCAGCATCAAACAACATTTGCCCATCATGCATATAAAGTACAGCATATTTTCTGTTTTCTGAATAATTATCTGGCAACCACACATCAACATTTCTTGATTGAATATATTTTGACGGAAAATTCTCAATACGCATTAACTTTCCGCTTGATAAATTAATATCTGAGATCTCATTAATAGTTATTTGATTGATGTTTTGAGAAATTGCAAAAGCTATTAATAAAAAGAAAAATACAACAAAAAAAACACCATGCTTCATAACTTACTATTTCATTATAGTGGTAAAAATTGTAATTCCATCAGGATTTATTTGAATACTATCTTCCCAAGTTATTACTTTTTCATTTAAAATATTTCGTAATTTTTTACTATTTAATCTAAGTTCATTAAAGCGAGAGAGATTTAAAATACTTTCAGATGTTTTATTTAAAATAACAACAACTGTTTCATCTTCAAAAATTCTAAATAACACATAAACACCATGTTCTGGTGCAAAATGGATGGTTTTACCTTCATGAATAGCTTTACTATTTTTTCTGTAGTTCAATAATTTCTTTACAAACAATTGCATGTCCTTTTGAGCATCTGATAAGCCTTCGCCTGTAAATGCATTAACCATATCACCTTTCCATCCACCAGGAAAATCGGTTCTAATTAAACCATGATCGCCTGGGTTTGCAGCATCACTCATCAAGATTTCGGTACCGTAATAAAACTGTGTAATTCTTGGCAACGTAAAAATATATCCCAATGCCATTTTAGTTTTGTCTATGTTTTGATGCAATTGAGTAAATATTCTACTCATATCATGATTATCAGGAAAAATCATAAGATCCTTTGCGCTTGCATAATGAAAATCATTAGCTAAACCTTCATACATTTTTACAAATCCTGTATCCCATTGCTCATCTTCATTTAATGCATTAACAATTTGTTGTTGCATTGGAAAATCCATAGGTGATTTTAAATTGGATTTATAACCATCTTTATTATTCATACCGTCTTGCCAATACCCAACAATTAATGGATTATAGCTCCATTCTTCACCCACAATGCTAAAATTTGGATACTCGTTCATAATAGCGCCAGCCCATTCTGATAGAAATGTTTTGTCTGAATACGGATAAGTATCTTGCCTAATACCACCTAAACCCAAGGTTTCAACCCACCAAATACTATTTTGAATGAGATAGGTTGCCATATAAGGGTTTTGCTGATTCAAATCGGGCATAGCAGACACGAACCAACCTTCACTCATATCGTGTTTATCCTTTTCTGAAGCATAGGTATCTTGATTGCTAGTTCGTCTGTGATTTGAGTTTTTTAATTGGGTTTGATTTTCAAAAGATTTTTGCTGATTTACCCAATCTGAAAATGGCAAATCTTTCATCCACCAATGCTCACTTCCACAGTGGTTTACTACTTGGTCCATGACAAGTTTAATTCCTAATTCTCGTGATTTATCGGCAAGCTCTTTATAGGCATCAAGCGTTCCAAAACGTGGATCTACTTGATAAAAATCTGTCATAGCATAGCCATGATAGGATGTACTAGGCATATCATTGGTTAATAAAGGACAAGGCCAAATGGCTGTAAAACCCATATCATGTATATAGTCTAAATGATTTATGATGCCTTTAATATCGCCTCCATGTCTGGCATAATCATCTTGCCTATTAATTGTTTTTTCTTTTAAATAAGAAATCACATCAATAGACTCATCTCCATTAGAAAATCTATCTGGAGTAATTAAATAAATAGCGTCACTACTATTAAACCCTATATAATCTTCAGCTGGTTTTGTTCTGGCCTTTAACTCATACGTTTGTATTTTTTTTTCGCCATTATCAAAGGTGAAAGTCATGTTAAACTTTCCTGGCTTCGTTGATTCAGAAATCTTTAAATTAATAAACAAATAATTTGGACTGGTTCCTTTAACTATGCTTTCAATGGTTACTCCTTGGTATGAAATATCTATATTGGCCGAATACACATTATCTTCTTTAACTAATAACTGAAGTGCCTGGTTTTTAAACCCAACCCACCAATTTGAAGGTTCTACTCTCTCAATTTCATTAAATGCTTTGAAAGATTCTGAAGTCATTTTCTTCTTAAATTTTTCTGAAGGATTATTATTGAATGCTGAACAAAAGGTAACAACAAAAATTGAAACAATAAAAACAAGATTCTTCATTTTATTAAAAATAGACATTAAACTTTAACTAAACTGTTGGGATGTATAGTAACTAATTTATCATTCACCTTAATTTCTAACTCCTTTGCACCGTCTAATTCAAAATGAGTTTCATTTTGACCTACATTAATTTTTAATATTTGGTTTCTAAAATTAACTTTAAACGAATATCCTTCCCACTGTTTTGGGATTTTGGGTGAGAATTCTAAAACGTTATTTTTAACTCGCATACCACCAAATCCCTCAACAATACTCATCCAGGTTCCAGCCATACTAGTTATGTGTAAGCCTTCATGAACTTCGTGATTGTAATCATCTAAATCCAATCTAGACGTGCGTAAATAAAAGGTATAAGCTTGTTCCATTCTGCCTAATTTTGCCGCTTGAATGCTATGCACACAAGGCGATAGTGAACTTTCATGTACGGTAAATGGTTCATAAAAATCAAAATGCCTTTCTAGTTCTTCCGTAGTAAAATAATCTTCAAAAAAGTAAAACCCTTGAAGCGTATCGGCTTGTTTAATATAAGGCGACCGAAGTATTCTATCCCACGACCATTTTTGATTGATTGGGCGTTGAGATTTATCAAGGTTTGCAACCGTGATTAATTCTTTATCTAAAAATCCGTCTTGTTGTAAATACACCTTTTTTTCTTCTGAATATGGGAAATACATGTTGTCTGCAACGGCTTTCCACTGAGAAACTTCTTCTTTAGAAAGTTTCACCTTGTTCATAATTCTTGTAAAATCTGATAGATACTCTTTTTCAATAATATCAATATTTTCAATAGCATAATTGATACACCATTTAGCAATATAATTGGTAAAAAAATTATTATTTACGTTATTTTCATATTCATTTGGCCCTGTAACTCCAAGAATAACATACTTGTTTTTAGCTTCAGAAAAGGTTGCCCTTTGATGCCAAAAACGAGCAATTCCAATTAAAACTTCCAAGCCTTTTTCTTGGATATAACTATAATCTGAAGTAAAACGATGGTAGTTGTAAATAGCAAAAGCAATAGCGCCGTTTCTATGAATTTCTTCAAAAGTAATTTCCCATTCGTTATGGCATTCTTCGCCATTCATAGTAACCATTGGATATAATGCAGCGCCGTTTTTAAACCCTAATTTTTGGGCGTTTTCAATAGCTTTATCGAGTTGATTATAACGATAGGCTAATAAATTTCTAGCAACCGTATGGTCTTTTGTTGCCATATAAAACGGAATGCAATAGGCTTCGGTATCCCAATAGGTGCTTCCTCCATATTTTTCGCCGGTAAATCCTTTTGGCCCTATATTTAATCTGGAATCTTTTCCTAAATAGGTTTGATTTAATTGAAAAATATTAAACCTAATGCCTTGTTGTGCTTTAACATCGCCAAAAATGGTGATATCGGCCATTTCCCAAATTTTAGTCCACGCTTGTTTTTGCAATTCTAAAAGGGTATGAAATCCTAATTTTGAAACTTTATTTAAAGTTTCCTTAGCAACTGATATTAAATCTTTTTTGTCATGATTTCTATCGGTTGTATAGCCGCCAAATTTTGTAATTGTAAGAACATCTCCTTTATTGACTTTCTTTTTATACTTAAATTCAACAGTATTACTACTTTCATTTACCTTTTTTTCTAAATTTAAAACAACCCCATTTAATGATACTTGAGATTGCATGGCTGTACAGACGTAAAAATGAGTTTTCATGGTACGAGACAACACAAACGCTTTATCACTTTCATGATTTACACTTAAAACATCCCAAAATTTATCATCCCAATTACTATCTTCATTAGTAATTCCGGCATCTAAATAAGGCGAAAAACTAATTTGTGCATCATTATTTAATAGCGTAATTTGATATTGAATAGCACCAACTTCATCAAAATCCAAGCTTAAAAATCGTTTAGAATCTACCTGAATTTGAATGGAATTTTGAAGTGTGGCTTTAAAACTTCTGGATAGCCAACCTTCTTTCATATTAAGCTCTCTACGAAAATTTTCAACTTTTTTACATTTGAATAAATCTAAAACTTCTTCGTTGATGGTTACATGTATTCCTATCCAATTAGGTGCGTTAAGTACTTTAGCAAAGTATTCTGGATAGCCGTTTTTCCACCAACCAACTCTGGTTTTATCTGGATAATATACACCTGCAATATAGCTGCCTTGAAAGGTTGGCCCTGAATAAGTTTCTTCAAAATTGGCGCGTTGCCCCATAGCACCGTTTCCAATACTAAATAAACTTTCTGAAGATTTTACCTGATTTATATCAAATCCTTCTTCTATTATCGACCAATTATCTGCTTTTATGTAATCTTGATTCATTTTAAATTTTAAATTATCATTTTATGAAATGATTTCTATTTTTCTTTTAATTGAGACTTTCTTGTTGTTAATAATTTTTCTAGAAAGTCCAAACTCATTTCTGTAAAATCCCTGAAAACAACATCTGCTTCGTTGAGCACTGATGATTCACCAATTCCTATACTAATCATGTTAGCCTTATTGGCCGCTTGAATTCCAGCTACAGAATCTTCAAATACTATGCAGTTTTCTGGTTTTATTTGAATGGCCTCTGCTGCTTTTAAAAATACTTCTGGGTCTGGTTTTGCTTTTGTTACCGCATTGCCATCGACAATAGCATCAAATTGATTAAACAAATTGACTTTATTTAGTATTTCTATAGAATTTTTACTTGCAGAACCTAATGCCATAGGTTGTTTTTTATCGATTAAAAATTGCATTACCTTAATGACATCAGGCAGAATTTCTGACTCATCCATTTTAGCTATATAGCTTAAGTAGTTTGTGTTTTTATCAGCCATCAATCTATTAAAGTCTTCTTCAGAGAGTGTAATATCTCCCCATTTTAAAATCTTTTTTAAAGATTCAATGCGACTTACCCCTTTAAGCTGTTCATTTTGATGTTCGGTAAAATCTATACCAATACTGTTGGCTAATTTTTTCCATGCCAGAAAATGATACTTTGCAGTATCAACTATAACTCCGTCTAAATCGAAAATAAATCCTTTTTTTATCATAATTGTACTACATCATCTACATCTTTTACTTTAAATACTAAAGATGCAGCAATTAAAAAACTTACTCCACTAACCATTAATGCAAATATAGCATGATTATCGTAAGCATATTTAACTAAAGGTCCGCCAATTAAGGCATTAATAATTTGAGGAATTACTATAAAGAAATTGAAAATCCCCATGTAAACGCCCATTTTTTTTGGAGAAATTGAACCCGCCAAAATAGCATATGGCATTGCTAAAATACTTGCCCAAGCAATTCCAACGCCAATCATGGAAACAATTAACCAGTTTTCATTGGGCATGATGTAAATAGAAAGCAAACCTAAACCTCCAATGATTAATGACATAACATGCGTTCTTTTTCTGCCAATTTTCTTTGCAATATAAGGCAATGCAAAAGCATAGCATGCTGAAATAAGATTGTAAACACCAAAAAGAATTCCTATCCAATCACCAGCATCCTGGTAAGTTGAACTACTACTATCTGTATAAGGTAACCCATAGATATGCTGAGCAATTGCTGGTGTTGCAAAAACCCACATTCCAAATAAACCAAACCACGAAAAAAACTGAACCCAACTTAATTGCCGCATGGTTGTTGGCATTTTTTTGAAATCATCAAAAATATCAAGTAAGCTTGATTTTTCCTTTTCACCGTCTTTTTTGATAGCTTCCGTATGAGCTTTTTCATCTTCAAAAATTTCTAATTCTTCGGGTGAATATTCCTTTGTTGAAATAACGGTAACCAAAATAGAACCAATTAAAACAACGGCTCCAATGATAAATGAAAGAATTAAATTAAAAGGAACAACGCCTTCTGAAGTTTCATTTGAAACGCCAAACCAATGATTCAACACATAAGGTAACCATGAGCCAATAACGGCGCCAAAACCAATGAGTGCTGTTTGAACACTAAATCCTAAAGTACGCTGGTCCGTTCTTAAGTTATCACCTACCAAAGCACGAAAAGGTTCCATGGCAATATTAAATGAAGCATCCATAATCATGAGCATACCTGCACCAACCCAAAGTGCTGGTAAGAATGCAATAAAAATTTCAGCTTGTGGCATTAAGATTAATCCTATGGAAGCTAATAATGCCCCAACCAAAAAATAGGGTTTCCTTCTTCCAAAGCGGCTCCATGTTTTATCGCTGTAATGACCTATGATAGGTTGAACTATTAAGCCCATTAACGGCGCAATAATCCAAAACCAAGAAAGTTCATGAACATCGGCACCAAAGATTTGAAGAATTCTGCTAGCATTAGCATTTTGAAGGGCAAAACCCATTTGAATTCCTAAGAAACCAAAACTCATGTTCCAGATTTCCCAGAAACTTAACCTACGCTTTTCCATAAATAGTAAATAAATTTATACTATTTGATAAGCAAACATCTTATCAAAATTTAATATTAGAGAAGTGAAAATATAAATTTTGAATGGTTCAAAGATATAAAATAATTCAATTTGTCCTAATAAATATTTTTATTTGGTAGAATCTCTTTCTATTAGTTCTGTTTCAATAACCACGGTCTTAAAATTCATATCTCTTTCAAAATCAACTTCTTCTATATCATCTTCTTCATCATCAAGTTCTAATCTATCAATAAGCAAATGCGCAGCCTGTTCTCCTATTTTTTGTCCATGTTGACTTATTGTTGTTAGGCTAGGTCTTGCGTGTTTAGATAAAACACCATCGGTAAATCCTATAACTTGAATGTCTTCTGGAATATTCAAATTGAGTTTTCTAGCTACTTTCATAGCAGTAACGGCATATAATTCATTAACGGCAAAGAGACCATCAATTTTTTCATTATTCATAAAGAATTGTTCAATTTCTTTTTCTAGTACATCCAAATGTTCTTCAAGAGCTAAACTATCATCAAGCTTTAAAATTAAGCTTGCTTTAGGATGTATTTTGCTTTCTTCTAGGGCTTGTAAATATCCTTGGGTTCTTAGCTTTCCAACACTTACATAATCCATAGTAGTTATAAGTGCAATATTTTTACATCCTGTAGAAATTAATTTTTTAACAGCATTAACTGAGCCATTATAATCATCAACAATAACTTTATCGCAATCAATATCATTCACTACTCTATCAAACATGACAATAGGAATACCCTGACTGATGGTTTCTTTAAAATGATGGTAATCTTGATGTAATAATGTTTCTTTAGAAATTGATAAAATAAATCCATCAATACTTCCATTTGCAAGCATTTCCATATTTATTACTTCTTTACTGAAAGACTCGTTTGATAAACCAATAATTACGTTATACCCACGTTGGTTAGCAATTATTTCAATACCGCGAATAACTGTTGAAAAAAAGTGATGAACAATTTCAGGAATTAGTATGCCAATGGTTTTAGTTTTTCTGTTTTTTAAACTTAAAGCTATATTGTTTGGTTTATAATTATAAAACTTTGCAAAGGCTTGAATTTTTTGTCTAGTTTCTTCTCCAATTTCTTTGCTATTACTTAAAGCTCTTGAAACGGTAGATATTGAAACATCTAATTCTTTAGCGATTTGTTTTAAGGTTACTTTACGTTTCATTATAAATTTGCTTTATACAACATAAATTGGTCTTTTAAATACTGATTTTAGTATTTCTAGCTAATTTAATAATTTCCTATCAACCTACCTACAAAAATAATAAAGTTGTCAACACGCAAACGTTTACGTTAAGAATAATGCAAAAGTTGTTAACACGCAAACGTTTTCGTTGAGAATTTCATAATTATCTGTTAAAACTTAACATTAAATTTACAATGTTTTTAACCTGAGAAGTGAAAATATATTAAACTAATTAATACACTAATTTAAAAGTATTGTATGAAAACAACTCTAAACAGCTTACTGTTTCTTATGTTTTTTACCCCTATATGGTTATTCGGGCAATCTACATTGACAGGAACAGTGACAGAACAATCAACTTCACAACCGTTACCAGGAGTAAATATTCTGATAAAAGGAACCTCTACAGGAACGGCAACAGACTTTGATGGTAAATACCAAATTAACCTAAAAAATGGGGACATTATTGTGTTCTCTTATGTTGGTTACAACCCTGTAGAAATTACATATGCAGGACAATCTACTTTAAATGTTGAACTAACTGAAAATACAGCTCAATTAAATGAAGTTGTTGTTATAGGTTATGGATCAACAACTGTTAAAGACGCCACAGGCTCTTTAGATAGAATTGATTCAGAAGAATTTAACAGAGGAGCCATTGTGTCTCCAGAAAACCTTTTAGCTGGTAAATCTGCCGGTGTAAGAATTACAACTTCTTCAGGTTCTCCTGGCGCTGGAGCAGAAATCAGAATTAGAAATGGAGGATCACTTAGCGCCAACAATAGTCCATTAATTGTTGTTGATGGAATTCCATTAAGTGGTGGTAGTTTAAACTCTATCAACCCTAATGAAATTGAAAGCTATACTGTTTTAAAAGATGCATCTGCAACTGCCATTTATGGATCTAGAGCTACCGCTGGTGTTGTAATTATTACCACTAAAAAAGGTAAATCAAAAGCTCCTTTAAAAGTTGAATATGACGTTCAAGCATCTATAGGACAAATCACAGACAAAATAGATGTTTTAAGCGCTTCTCAATTAAAACAATATGTTATAGCTAATGGTGAAGACCCAAGCTTTTTAGGTAATGCAAACACAGATTGGCAAGACGAAATATATCAAAATGCAGAAGGTGGTATTCACAACTTAACTGTAACAAAAGGATTTGAAAATGGATCTATAAGAGCTAACTACAACTTATCAAATCAAAATGGGCTTTTAATGACTTCTCAATACAGAAGAAATGCTTTAAACATTAATTTTGAACATCGCTTTTTAGATGACCATCTAAAAGTAAACGTAACATCAAAAGGAAGTTTAGTTGATAATCGTTTTGCAAATGAAGGAGCTATAGGTAGCGCATTATTTTTTGACCCAACCCAACCAGTTTCTGGAAACTATGGAGGATATTTTGAATTTGAAGATGCTGATGGTGTTGCAAATCTTGCTCCAAGAAACCCTGTTTCATTATTATTATTAAATGATAATAGACAACGTGCAAAACGTAACATTTCAAATATTCAGTTAGACTACAAATTTCATTTCTTACCAGAATTAAGATTAAATGTTAATGCTGGTTTTGATTATGAAGAATATGACGGAAGATATTTTTCAGATAGAAGAGCCGGATTTAATAATTTAAACGCTGGACAATACGCAAGTAAAGGAACTTATTTTGGAACAAACAAAAATAGATTATTAGACTTTTACTTAAATTATAAAAAAAATTATGAAGGTTCTCTATTATCTGGCATAGACATGACTGCTGGTCATACATATCAAAGATTTTATAACATAGGGGAATCAAGTAATTTAAACACTTCAACTGGAAATTATGATGCTCAAGTTGCTCCTATTCCATTTCAGCTAATTTTAGAATCATATTTTGCTCGTGCTAATTTCACTTTAGATAGTAAGTATATTTTCACTGCAACTTATAGAAGAGATATATCTTCTCGATTTTCAAAAGACAATAGAAATGCAGATTTCCCTTCTGCAGCATTTTCTTGGTTAGCTTCTGATGAAGATTTCTTAAAAAATTCAAAAGTAATTTCAAACTTAAAAGTAAGATTAAGTTGGGGTATTACAGGTCAGCAAGATATTGGTGGTTCATTCCCATACTTAGGAGTATACTCATATGGAGACACCAAATCTCAATACCAATTTGGACAAAACTTCATTCCTACAATTAGACCAGAAGGTTATAATGAAAATATTAAATGGGAAGAAGCAACTATGTATAATGCCGGTATAGATTACGGCCTTTTTGGTAATAAAATCTCTGGTACTTTAGATTTTTATTATAGAAAAAATAAAGATTTATTACAATATTCTCAAGTACCTGCTGGTAGTAACTTGGAGAACTTTTTGGATCAAAATGTTGGTGAAACTGTAAGTAGAGGTATTGAAATTGGAATAAACGCAACACCTATCAAAACAGAAAATTTTTCATGGGATGTTAGTGCAAACTTCACAGTAAGTGATGTTGAAATTACAAAACTTACTCTAACAGATGACCCTAATTTTCCAGGACAACCAGTTGGTGGAATTTCCGGTGGCGTAGGAAACACCATTCAAATTAATGCCTTAAATGCAGAACCTGGAAGCTTTTATGTTCTTAAACAAGTAGTTGATGCTAATGGTAGCCCTCTTGAAGGTGTTTATGTAGATTTAAATGGAGATAATGTAATCAATGATAGTGATAAATACAGATTTCAATCTGGCACACCAGATGCGTTCTTTGGATTTACATCTAGTATGGCTTATAAAAATTTAGATTTTAACTTTACACTTAGGGGTAGTTTAGGCAACTATATGTATAATAACTTTAGATCAGCAAATGGTTATGGGCAAGCTATTTTAAACCAAATAGGCGATTATTATGGAAACGGAAGTGTGGATGCATTAAACACTGGTTTTATAAACAATCAACAATTTTCAGATTTATATGTTGAAAATGCCTCTTTCATGAAACTAGACAACATTTCATTGGGTTATACAATCCCTTTTGAAAAAATAACATTCCGTGCTTCTCTAATTGCACAAAATGTGTTCACTATAACAAACTATACAGGTTTAGATCCAGAAATTTCTAGTGGTATTGATAACAATATTTATCCAAAACCAAGAACTTTTTCTTTAGGATTAAACTTTAATTTTTAATAATAAAACTGAACTATAAAAGAAAAAATCATGTTAAACAATTTAAAAAAAGTATTGTTTTTGATTTGTGGTGTTTCTGTCATCGTTTCATGTACAAGTGAAATAGATGATTTAAAACCAATAAATCAAGAAACATCTGTTTCGGTTTTTGACAATCCGGAATCATATAAATCTTTTTTAGCTAAAATATATGCAGGCATTGCCATTAGTGGTCAACAAGGACCAGCTGGTAATCCTGACATTGCTGGATTAGATGAAGGTTTCTCTAACTATTTACGTTTATACTGGAAACTTCAAGAGTTAACTACTGATGAAGCTCTTATTGGTTGGAATGATGGTACCATTAAAGATTTACATTATCAAAACTGGACATCTGGAAATGAGTTTATTAAAACGATGTATGATAGAATATTTTATCAAATTTCTTTAGCTAATGAGTTTATCAGACAAACATCAGACAGTAATTTAGATGCCAGAGGAGTTGATGCAACTCTAAGAGCAGAAATACAAACTTACAGAGCAGAAGCAAGATTTATGAGAGCTCTTAGCTACTATCATGCACTAGATTTTTACCGTAATGTTCCATTTACAACTGAAGAAGATCCTATTGGAGCCTTTTTACCAAATCAAACCAATGCAACAGATTTATTTGCTTACATAGAATCTGAATTAATTGCTATTGATGGAGATTTAGTTGCCCCAAGACAAAATGAATATGCAAGAGCAGATCAAGCTGCCGCATGGATGTTATTAGCAAATTTATATCTTAATGCCGAAGTTTACACTGGAGCCAACAGATATTCTGACGCTAGAATTCAAGCAGAAAAAGTTATTGCAGCTGGTTATACTTTAGAACCAAATTATCAACACTTATTCTTAGCCGACAATAATCTTTCAAATGAAATTATTTTTCCAATAGCTTTTGATGGCTTACATACACAAGCTTATGGCGGAATGACTTTTTTAGTTCATGCACCAGTAGGTGGAAGTATGTCTCCTGCAGATTTTGGAGTAAGCGGTGGATGGGCTGGTGTTAGAACAACAAGTGCATTTGTTGAAAAATTTCCTGGTATGGAAAACTCAGCAGATGGAAGAGAATTGTTTTACACTGCTGGTCAAACTTTAGAAATTGAAAATGTTTCTAAATTCACAGATGGTTATGCTATTGCTAAATACAAAAATGTTGATAGATCAGGTAATCCAGGTTCAGATACTTCTGGTGAATTTCCTGATACAGATTTTCCTTTATTTAGATTAGCAGATGCCTACTTAATATATGCAGAAGCGAATATAAGAGGTGGTGGCGGAACTGCTACAACAGCAAGTGATTATGTAAATCTATTAAGAGAGAGAGCCTATGGAGATACATCTGGTAATATTTCAACATCTGACTTAACATTAGACTTTATATTAGATGAAAGAGCACGTGAATTATATTGGGAATGTCATAGAAGAACCGATTTAATTCGCTTTGGCAAATTTACTTCAACCTCAATTTGGCCTTGGAAAGGAAATGTCCCTGGAGGAACAACTACTGAATCATTTAGAAATATATTTCCACTTCCAACGTCTGATTTAAGTGCAAACCCGAACTTAATACAAAACCCTGGTTATTAATCAATAAAGAAATACAATGAAAAAAATTAAAATTTTATTAGTTATAATTGTAGCTATTTTTAGCTTCAATTCTTGTGAAAAAGATGAATTAGTATTTACAGCACAAGCTCCAGGTGAGTTTGCCTTTACTAACGATTTTTTATCTGAATACATATTAACCTCAACAACTTCTGCAAATATTGGTGAACGTTTCACTTGGGACTCTCAAAGTTTTGAAGTTTCTACAGCTGTAACTTATGAATTACAAGGTTCTATAATTGGAGATTTCACAGACATGACAGTTATTGGAAGTACTTCTGGAAACGACATAGCCGTAACCGTTGGAAAATTATTATCTATGGCTGCAACTGCAGGTTTAGATAATGACCCAAATAGTGATGCCCTAAATACTGGTGATGTATATTTTAGACTGAGAGCTTATTCTGGAAATAATGCCATAGAAACGTTATCAGCAGTGCAAACACTTACCCTAGTATTACCTGAAATCGTTGATAATGGTGGTGGAAGTGGTATTTCTATTTCTTCTTGGGGAGTTGTTGGTTCTGGTTACAATAACTGGGGAGCTTTTGAAGATGCTCCTTTCTATACAACTAATGTAGCTGATGTATATGTTGCTTATGTAACACTTATTGATGGTGCTATTAAATTTAGACAAGATAATGCTTGGGACAATAATTTTGGTGACACTGATGCTGATGGTACTTTAGATGCTGGCGGAACAGACATCGTAGTTACTGCAGGTACTTATAAAATCACTATTGACTTAGGTGGAAACACCTATACTATGGAAGAATATTCTTGGGGAGTTGTTGGAAGTGCTTATAACAATTGGGGATCAGATGGACCAGATGCCAAATTCTATTATGATTACACAACTGACACGTTTAAAGTTGGTGTTAAATTATTAGATGGTGCTATGAAAATAAGATTAAACAATGATTGGGGAACTAATTTTGGTGACACCGGTGCTGATGGTACTTTAGAAGACGGAGGAGATGACATTGTTGTAACTGCAGGTCATTATTTAATTACTGTTGACTTAAATGCTGGAACTTATACTGCTGTAGCAACAGATGTTCCAGGTGTTGTAGGTAGTGCCTACAATAATTGGGGAGCAGATGGTCCTGATTTTAGTTTAACTGAAATTAGTGCTGGCTTATATGTTGGAGATATTATTACGTTAGTAGATGGAGCCTTTAAATTCAGAATGAATAATGATTGGGGCGTAAACTATGGTGATACAGGTGCTGACGGAACCATTGATGAAGGTGGGGATGATATTGTAGCTACTGTAGGCATGTATCGAGTAATTTTAAATACAACAGAGGGAACTTATAAACTAAATCCTCTGCAATAATTTTTTTAAAATTAAACTTAAAGGGCTGACATAAATAATCAGCCCTTTTTTAACTTAAATCAGGATGAAAAAATTTTACCTTATACTATCAACCCTTTTCTTTTTTAATTCCTTAATTGGTCAGGTTACCGTAAGCCCAAATCCTTTTGAAATCAATGAGCCCATAACCATTACTATAGATGCTAACAGTACAGCAACAAATTGTAATGGGTTTAATAACCCAAACAAAGTTTATGCCCATTTAGGTGTTGGAGATGATAACGATGAGTATGGTATAAAGGTTATTGGAAATTGGGGACAAGATGATGGTGTTGGCGAAATGATTAATAACGGTAACGGCACTTGGAGTATCACATTTACAACAAACACCTATTTTGGTTTAACACCAACGCAAGAATCAAACGTTACTAAAATGGGTATGGTTTTTAGAAACGAAGATGGAAGTCAAGAATTTAAAGATAATGGTTGTACAAATTTCATATTTGATGTTGGAACATTTCAAGTTAGCTTAAGTTCTCCTATTTCAAATTCAACCACCATACTTACATCTGGAGGCAATTTAAATATAACTGCATCTAATATTGGTGGAAATGCAAATTATGTTTTAAAATCAAATGGCGCTATTTTAAATAGTCAATCTAATATTTCTTCATATTCATATAATCATACAAATATTACAAGCAATCAACAATATGTTCTAGAAGTTACTTTAGACGGAACCACCATCACCAAAACATTTTCTGTATTAATTGATCCCGGAACGATATATCAAACTCTAACTGGAGAATACGAAGACGGTATAAATTATGATCCAAATGACCCAACAAAAGCAACCTTGTTATTATATGCTAACGGAAAAGATTTTGTGTATGTAGCAGGCAGTTTTAATAATTGGCAACCTGATGCTAGTTATGCCATGAAACGAGACTTTTCAAGAAATGGAAGATTTTGGTTAACCTTAACAGGTTTAACTCCTGGTCAAATAGAAACCTATCAATATTGGTTAGTAGATAAAATACCAACAACAAATTCGCAAGACTTAGTGCAAACCGCAGATCCATATTCCACCCTTGTTTTAAGTTATTATGATGACCCATGGATTCCAACCTCAACATATCCTAATTTACCTGCTTATCCAAATACCGGTAATCAATTTGAAGTCAGTATTTTACAAACCAATCAAACTCCCTATAATTGGCAGGTTACAAATTTCAATAAACCTAAAAAAGAAGATTTGGTAGTCTATGAAGTGCTATTAAGAGATTTTGACGCTGATAGAAATTTCCAAGACATTATAGACCGGATTTCATATTTCAAAAATCTTAACATTAATGCCATTGAACTCATGCCAGTAATGGAATTTGAGGGCAATGAAAGTTGGGGTTATAATACAGTTTTTCATAGAGCTTTAGACAAATATTATGGCACAGAAGAAAAACTAAAAGAATTGGTGGATGTTTGTCACCAAAACGGTATCGCGGTAATTTTAGACATTGCATTAAACCATGCATTTGGTAGAAATCCCATGGTTAGAATGTGGTGTAATGACCCAGATGGTGATGGATATGGTGCGCCTAATACCGATAATCCTTACTTAAATACCGTTGCAAAGCATAGTTATAGTGTTGGAAACGATTTTAATCACCAAAGTGGAAGAACTCAAGAATATGTAAAAAGCGTTATTAAACATTGGATTGAAGAATTTCATATTGATGGATTTAGATGGGATTTAACCAAAGGTTTTACACAAAACTGTACTGAGAATGATCAAACTTGTACCAATAATTTGCAACCTGATAGAGTTGCCGTTTTGCAAGATTATGCAGATTACTCCTGGAGTTTAGACCCATCGCATTATGTGATATTTGAACATTTAGGTTCAGATGCTGAAGAACAATTATGGGCTAATTATAGATTAACTGGCGAGGTCGATGGTATTTCAAAAGGCATCATGATGTGGAGTGAAATGTGGAACTCATACAAAGAACTATCCAATGGAAACGCCAGTAATTTTGATAGAATGGGACATACAGCGCACGGATTTACAGAAAAACGTACCCTTGGTTATCCTGAAAGTCATGATAAGGACAGAATCATGTATGAAATGACTACCTATGGTAAAACAGGAACAGGATATGATATTAAAGATTTAAATACCGCATTAAACAGAATGTCAGCTTTAGGCGCTGTTACTTTAACCATTCCAGGGCCAAAAATGGTTTGGCATTTTGCAGATTTAGGCATGGATGATTCTATTTGGTTATGCTCAGACGGAGTTACCGTAAATTCTGATTATGATGGCAATAATGATGGCGATTGCAAACTTAGCACCAAGCCTCAACCGCAATGGTCTGAAAACTGGCTGGGAAATACCAACAGAAAACAGGTTTATGATGATTGGTCAAGGCTGATTCAGTTAAAAACACAAGAATCTGTTTTTGAAGGAGATTATACTATAGAATCTGGTACATTAACACCAAAAATTTATGTCTTTGATAACACGCTTCCCTCTACAAGTTTAAAGAATGTGGTGATTTTGGTCAACTTTGATATTGTTTCACAAAACATAACACCTAACTTTCCTTATGAAGGGACATGGTATGATTTAATGGACGAAACCGGAGGCACTTCAATGAATGTAACTAGTACAACAAGCCCTATTAATTTAGCTCCTGGTGCATTTAAGATTTATGGAAATGCAGCCTCTACTTTAAGTCATAATGATATCGTTTTTGCAGATGATTTGATGTTATACCCAAACCCTGCAACGAGCTCTTTTAGTATTAATATGCCTGTAGATATGGTATCTATTTATGATACTACAGGAAAATTAATTTCAACTTTTAAAGGTGGTTTCCAAAAAAATTACGAATTTAACATCTCTAATATTACCCAAGGTCTATACATTGTAATTTTTAAAGCTGATTCTACTTCTGTTTCAAAGCGATTATTAATTAACTAAACTTTAAAACTATGAAGAAATTTTACATGTTTTTATTTTTAATTACTACAGTTAGTTTAAATGCTCAAACAACTGTGAATTACCCTCAGAGAGTTGCTAATTATGATGCCTTTTTCTCTGATAGTGGTGGTAATTTTGATGATGGAATCGATCAGTTTGGTATGTGGGCCAATGGTGGTGGAGCGAAACAATCTGTTGCTTGGAGGAACTTTACAGAAGATGGTACTACGTCAGGAACACCTTCAACAATGGCTGTAGATGATAGCTTTACTATTACTGTTTCTGCTACTCAAGCATCGTTTGGAGTAATTGGATTGTCTTTACTTTCTAGTCCAACGTCTACAGCTTCTTGGGATGATAGAATTAACAACTATGCCGTACAAGTAAATTTAAATGGAAATAGCGGTGCTAACGATCCATGGGAAGTGGTATCAAATGGTGGAACAATTGATGCCTCCAGTATTGGTGGTTCAACAAGTTATGCTGATTTTAAATTTAAGTTCACATTAAATACAACTACAACCATGACCGTTTCTATCAATGATGGTGCTGAAACCTTTAACGTTACTTTAAACAATCAGGATATTACAGGGTATTCTGTCTATTTTACTGACGATTGGAATGGTGTAGCAAATGCTAATATTTATTGGAAGCCAACTACTGAGTATACCTACGCAATGACTCTTGACAATAATGAATTTAAACGCGAAGGGTTGATTTCTGCTTACCCAAACCCAACGTTTACAAACTTTCAAATAAACCATTCTGTAAATGATTTAAAAATATTTGATATTACAGGAAAACTTGTAAAATCATTTAATGGAAATTTAAGCAAAGGATTTTTATTTGACATTTCAAGCCTTAAACAAGGGCTTTATTTAATGAAAATTAAAAATGATTCAGAACAATCATTAACCTCCAAACTTGTAAAGTTATAAGTTTTTATTAAGTATTTTATAAAAATAAAAGCTCCTTAAGAATTTTTTAAGGAGCTTTGTTTATTTTAAACGCACACTAATCAAAGCAATCCCATGAGCGTCGTTAATCTCATTTTCAGGGATTTCAGGTCCAATAGAAAACTGCAAACTTTCTATTCTGTTAATATCAAAATCAGATACGATATTATGTTCTAAATAGTAAGGCAGAAAACTTGGATATGGTCTTGGCAAAGTAACAGTTCTGACCGGTTTTAATTCATCTAATTTTATGGTGTAATCTTTTGTGGTTGTTTCAATGTCTATGACTTTTCCATAAGCTGAACCGTCATCTAAAACAAAGGCTACTTGAAGTTTACATGGTTTATTATTTAAAGCATATCCTTTAAATACTAAGGTCTCTTTTGATAACAAATCTGTGTTTCTATCTTTAATTTTTTCTAAAATAAAATGCTTGAATGAATAATCATAAATAGGTTTGGCCTTTGAGTTTTCTTCATCAGGAACAAATAACTTTTCTACATTCATTTGATAGGCTGCTTCTCCAAAATTTTCAGTTGGAATTAATTTAAAAGAACGCATCCAAGTTTTTACTAAATCATCTGTATCTTCAATGGCATTAAATAAATACATAGGGTATTCTTTAGGAACAACCGTTACTTTATATGATGTTCTGTCGTAAAAATCCCAGGCATATAAATTGCCCGTTTTTCCAGAAGGATGGGTTATCTCTATGCCATCTTTCTGTTTTACTATGATATTGTAATTTAAAAATCCTTTTTTTATATAATTTGAAGGAATTATAGTTTCATATTTATAATTCCCTAAATATTTTAATTGTTGATTAAAGTATTTTCCGTTACTATTAAATCCAGTTAGGTTTATTTCTTCTGGGTTTTCTGGTGCCATACATTGAACTTCTATTTTAAGTTCGTTATTTTCAGTAATTGAAACAATGGGTTTATGTTTAAAATACCATTGATTTACAGTTGATTTTGGTGCGAAAAAGTCATTCAGTTTGTAAGTTTTGAAACCATCATTTTTCGACCAATTTTTTGCTGCTCCTTGTTTACTGACTATATACGTTCCAGGCCTGATTTGAAATGATTTTTCTTTTACATTAGATACAAATTCATTTCCTTCATTTATTGCTGTAATCTTGAAATCTGACCCTAAATCTTCTAAATTAATTTGCATCAAATGGGTTTCCCACTTTATAACAGCTACGGTTTTATTTAGGCTGTTTCTACCAAACAAATTATCAACCCAAACAGCATCTGGCATAACTTCTAATCTCCAAACACCTTTATAAATTTTATCTAAAAAATAAGCTCCCAAACCATCATAAGCTATCACTGGCGAGTTACCAAAACCAGCAAGCTCTTTAAGTTTTGATTCCTTTTTTAAAACTGAATTTGTTGAGTTTGTATAAAAGTATTTTGTGTCTGAATTATATTCAGCTAAATCGTTTTTATAGTCAACTTTGAAATCACTAAAAGTTGTGTTGTTTGGATATATACCAAAGTCAGAATACATAGGAATTTCATGAAAAACTTCTGAACATATTTTTAAAGCCAATGCCTTTTGAGGAGCATAATTTAAATTCATGTAATGTGTATTGTACTCTGTATTAAAAGGCGCCAAAAAAGTTGGGTCGTATGCAAAATGAGTTCCTATTTGAAGGCCAGCTTTTCTAAAACTTCTGGCCATAGCTGGATAAATATAAGATTTACCAACATCGGCAGCATCAAATTCATAGACAAGTTTTGCTCCATGGTATTTTTTAAATATAGAATCAAAAGGCATATGATAATCATTCACATTTGGTAACAGATTACCAGATAACTCTTTGCCATATCCCAAACCTGTAGGATACCATTGAAATGTGCCGCCTTGAACATTTTCCTTAAAATAATCGTCCATAAACTGAACCGCATGACTCATGTTATAAAAAATAGGTTTTTGGGTTCCAGTTTTCTTCATGGCTTCAATCATTCCTTTAATAAAATCTGTCACTTTTTCTCCTTCACCTCTATGATGTGGTTCATTACTAATTTCAAAAGCAATAATATTGGGGTCTTCTTTATAAGCTATTCCTGTATAAGGATTCACATGATTTAAAAATTGCTCTAAATAATTTTTTTGAGCATTAATAGCATCTTGATTTGTTAAACAGTCTGATTTACCATATTTAGCCGAAAACCCGGGCGATTTGGTGTCTGGTTCTGGCCAGCCATTTCCCCAAAATGCAATAGGAGTTATAACATAATTAATTTTAGCTTTTTTAAGTTTCCAAAGTAAATAATCAAAGGTGTTTAAGTGGTCATTTTCTATTAAATTGCCAAGTGTGTCACTAATTTCTGTATCCCAAACATGAACTCTGTATAAATCAAAACCTAACCTTGAAAAATGATATATGTCGTTATCTATAGCTTCTTTTGGGTCAATTCCCAAACGTTTTGCAGACCGGTATGCATGAGCAAAAGGTACGGTATAGTTCGCGCCAAATCCTTTAACTTCTTCTTTAGTGTTTTCCCAACGCATAACACCATTATCATCCACAAAAACATCTCCTTTAGATTTTTCTTGACTAAAAACACATGCGCAAACTATTAATACTATTACCAGTAAAATATTTCTTGATGTCATTATTTTAAATATTAATCTATAATTTTTTAGCAATTTCTTTCAAAATTGAAGCAGCTGTTTCAGGAGTAATATCTCTTTGTGGGCTTGCAAACATTTCATATCCTACCATGAATTTTTTAACAGTTGCACTTCTTAATAAAGGTGGGTAAAAACTCATATGCCAATGCCAATGATTATTATTTTCATTATTAGTTGGCGCTTGATGAATCCCACTTGAATATGGAAACGAGCAATTAAAAAGCTTATCATAAATTTTTGTGATTACTGAAATAGCCTCTGCAAATAAGATGGTTTCTTCAATACGCATTTCATTAATGCTCTTTTGTGCTGCTTTTGGAACAATCATAACTTCATATGGCCAAATAGCCCAAAAAGGAGTTAATACTACAAAAGCTCTGTTTTCAAAAATAATACGCTCATTAAGTTTTAATTCTTGCTTTAAATAATCTTCTAAAAGTGTTTTGTTTTTTGCTTTAAAATAATCTAACTGCTGCTTATCTTTCTTTAAAACTTCATTGGGCAAAGACGTTTGACTCCAAATTTGACCATGAGGATGCGGATTACTACAACCCATAATAGCTCCTTTGTTTTCAAATATTTGAACATAATTTATATGTTTCAAGTTACCTAAAGACAGGTACTCATTTTGCCAAGCATAAACAACCTTTTGAATTTCTTTCACTGTCATTTGAGCTAAGCTTTTTGAATGATCTGGACTAAAGCAAATAACCTTGCAAATTCCTTGCTCACTTTCTGCTTTAATTAACCCTTCATTAACTTGAAATATGTTAGAGTCATCATGAAGAGCAGAAAAATCATTTACAAAAACAAAAACATCTTCATAATTTGGATTCACATCACCACTTGCTCTTGTATTGCCAGCACATAAATAACAGGTTTCATCATGAGTAGGTCTTACTTCTTGGTTTATCTCTTCTTCTTGCCCTTGCCATGGTCTTTTAGCCCTGTGAGGAGAAACTAAAACCCATTCTCCTGTAAGGCTATTGAAACGTTTGTGTGAATAGTTTTGTAAATCTGAATTCATTATTTAATATTGTTAATGATATGTGTTCCTTGTGATAATTTAACAAAATATGTTGAGCATTGTTTATTAAATTCTTTAAAGTAAGCGATGGATATTTCATTGGTATAATCCTTAATAAAATCCTTTTTTACAATATTAATTGTGCAACCTCCAAAACCTCCACCCATCATTCTTGCACCTATTACATTAGGATTTTGTTTAGATTTTTCAACTAAAAAATCTAATTCTTTGCAACTTACTTTAAATTGATATTGGACTCCTTCGTGAGCTTCAAAAAGTAAGATCCCTAGTTCATCTATATTATTTTCTTCAATCTTTTTAACAGCTTTTAAAACTCTCTCATTTTCTTGAATAACATACAAAGCTTTTTGATATTCATCTTCTGTTAATTGTGTTTTTAAAATGTTTAAGCTTTCAAGTGTAGCATCTCGCAATGCTTTAATATTGAGAAGAGATGCTACTTTTTCACATACACTTCTTCTATTATTATATTCTGCATCTACTAATTTATGAGACACATTGGTGTTTATAAGAACTATTTCATAATCCTTAAAATCAATTTTAATTGATCTAGCTTTTTGTGTTCTACAATCTAAAAGCAATGCATGATTTGTTTCACCAAACATACTAGCATATTGATCCATAATTCCACAACGCACTCCTACATAATTATGTTCAGCTTGTTGAGAAATTAAAATCATTTCTTCCTTTTTTAGTCCTAAATTAAATAATTCATTTAATCCAAAAACAACACTGTTTTCTAGTGCTGCAGAAGAAGACAAACCTGCTCCATTTGGAATATCACCACCAAAAACAAGATTAAATGATGGTATTTTTATCCCTCGCTTTTGTATTTCCCCAACAACCCCTAAAATGTAGTTTCGCCAGTTACCGTTTAAGAAAGGTTCGGTGTTTTCAGTAAAGAATTCAAACTTTTCATTAACATCATAAGCCAATATTTTACAATAACTGCTATCACTTTTTCCTATTGCTGCAATGATTCCTTTATCTATGGCAGCGGGCAAAACAAAGCCATCATTATAATCTGTATGCTCACCAATTATATTAATTCTTCCTGGTGAATTAACTAATATTGGATTCTCATTAAAAAGAGATTTATATGTTTGCTCAATGTTATTTATTAATGCCTGTTTCATTTGAAATTAGAATCTCTATATTAAAATGTTTGATTGTATTAATTGAGTGATTAAAGTGAATTTCTGATTATTAAATCATTTTGATTTTCAATATGAACTCTTTCCTTATTTAAAATCATTTGAGCTAAACGTTTACCCATTTGATTAAAATCTGTTGAAATGGTAGTAATTCCTCCTTCAACAATTTCTTTTAACAATGTTTCATTATATGAAATAATCCCAATATCCTTTCCTATTGTAAGCTTCTGATCTTTCATTTTTTTAATTAAAACGATAAGATTTTGGTCATCAAGAACTAAATAAACCTCTCCTTTTTCAAGTTTTCTGTCATCTAATGAATTAATAACTTCATGCTGAAAATTGGTGCTTTTTCTAAATTTTTGAAAACCAACTAACATCCCTTGTGGTTGCTTTTTTTCAGGAAATAAAAGCACTATTTTTTTGTATTTATTCAATAAAGTAATTGCCCTTTTTAAACTATTATAAATATCATCTTCAAAGTTTTGATAAATAGCTGGGTATTGTTTAAGCTCATCATGTATCTGATCTAAAATATAAACCTTATCAAATGGTAATTTTTCAATCACCTTTTTAGTTTGACTTAAATTAGCAGGCATGATTATATAATAATTATAACTTCCTATGTTATCACTGATAAGTTTTGAAAACATATCATAACTAAAATGATGGAAGAATATATCTACCTGAATATTATCATTAAGACTATTTAAAAACGAGGTATATAAATTCTCTTTAAATGCATTTAACTCATCAAAAAGCAGGAATACCTTTTGGGTTACATCAATACTTTCACTTTTTAAATAGTAACCTTTTCCAACAATCGACTCTATTATTCCTCTAGCTTTTAACTCATTAAAAGCCATCAAAACGGTATCTCTTGAAAGAAAGAATTTATTTTTAATAGCATTTATTGAAGGCAATGCATCTCCTTTTTTTAAATTACCTGAAGTTATTGCTTTCTCAACAGAGAGCACAATTTGCTTATACTTAGGCAAACCTATATTTTCTTCTACAGATATAATATTCATGAAACAAATATATATAAAAAACTGGTAGGTACTAGTAGGGTATTTGAAAAAAATTATTTATTTTAGCAACATATATTTACAATATGAATTTTAAAAAAATCATTTATAACTTTTTACTTATTTCAGTAATTGTTTCATGCTCTTCTGGAAATGACTCTCCAAAAAAAGAAGAAGAAATTATTGAACCTCCTATTTCATTTTATTATGGAGCCGATTTATCATATGTGAATGAAATGGAAGATTGTGGTGCTACGTATAAAGACGGAAATAATACCACTAAAGACCCTTACATTATTTTCAAAGAAGCTGGAGCTAACTTAATTAGAGTTCGTTTATGGCATAATCCTACCTGGACTAATTACTCCAATTTCAACGATGTTAAAAAAACCATACAACGTGCTAAAGACCTTAACATGAAAGTCTTATTGGATTTTCATTATTCAGATACTTGGGCAGACCCAAGTAATCAACAAATACCAGCTGCTTGGATAAATTCAATTAATGATACAGAAGCTTTAGGTGTCTTAATGTACAATTACACCTATAATACTTTAAATGAATTATCAATAGCTAACCTTCTACCAGATATTGTTCAAGTAGGCAACGAAATAAACCCAATGATACTTCAAAATGGCGCTTTACAATGGCCAATTGATTGGACTAGAAACTCAACTTTAATAAATAATGGCATTAAAGCGGTTAGAGATATTTCAGCTGCCAAGAATAAAAATATTGAGATTATGTTACATATTGCACAACCCGAAAATGGTTTATGGTGGTTTGAACAAGCTACTGCAAATGGTATTACAGATTTTGATTGGATTGGTTTATCTTACTATCCTATATGGTCAGATTATACATTAAATAACTTATCAACTCCATTAACTACTTTAATCAATACATATAAAAAAAGATTGATGATTGTTGAAACGGCATATCCCTTCACTTTGATTAATGCAGACAGCGCAAACAATATTTTAGACAGCAATGCATTAATTTCAGGCTTTCCAGCCACAGAACAAGGTCAATTAGATTATCTTAATCAATTAAAAACAATCATTCAAAATGTTGGCGGCGAAGGTCTAATTTACTGGGAACCTGCTTGGGTTTCAACAGGATGCAGCACTCTTTGGGGTGAAGGGTCTCATTGGGATAATGCCACCTTATTTGACCATGAGAATAAAGCTACTTTAGGCATGCAATTTTATAACACCTCGTTAACAAATTAAACCTCATGAATTTCCAAATTCTCGCTACATATTCCATCTTTTTAATAATTAGCTATTCAACATTAGCACAAACTAGAGAAATATTTACTTTAAGTCAAGATTGGAAATTCACTAAAGGTAACCCAAATGATGCCTCTCAAATTAATTTTGATGATACCTCATGGCAAACAGTTAAGATACCACATGACTGGGCAATTAACGAACCATTTATATTAGATGGTGATGGTAGCACTGGTAAGTTGCCATGGAAAGCTGAAGGATGGTATCGAAAAAAATTAGATTTAAAAAATTCATTCAAAGACAAAAGAGTTATTCTCCTTTTTGATGGTATTATGGCGTTTCCTAAAATTTATATAAATGGAAAACTTGCAGGACAATGGGATTATGGTTACAACTCATTCTTTGTTGATGTAACTGATTTCTTAAATTTTAATGGTGAAAATATACTTGCTGTTTATGCTAATACACTTCAGCATGACAGCAGATGGTATCCCGGAGGCGGTATTTACAGAAAGGTACAAATGATTATAACAGATCCTGTTCATGTAGATATCTGGGGAACTTACATTACAACACCAATTATTAAAGAACATTCTACAGATGTTAGAATTAGTTCTACCATCTTAAACCAATTTAAGAGTGATGAAAAGGTTAAAGTGGAACAAATTATTTTAAATGATAAAGGCGAAGAGGTAGCTAGAGATAGTATTACTAAAACTATCCTGACTGAAAAGGAGAAAAAATTAGAGGTAACACTTCAAATTTCAAACCCAAAAATGTGGGATATTGATAACCCCGTATTGTATTCAGTACTAACCAATGTATTTATTGGTGATGAATTGACTGATAGTGAAATTACAAAATTTGGAATAAGAACAATTAAGTTCAAAGCGGATGATGGGTTTTACTTAAATGGAAGACGAGTTCAATTAAAAGGGGTTAATCTGCATAGTGATTTAGGTCCTCTGGGAATGGCATTTAATAAACGGGCCATGCAACGTGAGCTGAATATTATGAAATCTATGGGCGTAAATGCCATTAGAAACAGTCATAATGTAGCGGCGCCAGAGTTATTGGAACTTTGTGATGAAATGGGTTTGTTGTTGTTTGATGAAGCCTTTGATAAATATGATGCAAAAATTGACATTAATGATGCAACTGATTTTGAAGATTTTGCTCAAAGAAACATTAAAAACTTTATTATAAGAGACCGAAATCATCCTAGTGTTTTTATTTGGAGTGTAGGTAACGAAATTGGAGATGTTCAAAATAATATTGACAACGGATTCCAAAGGTTGCACACCATGATTAATTATGTAAATAAATACGACCCGACAAGACCCGTAACCTTAGTAAATGATAATATGCAAAGTGCTGCTTTAAGGCATTTTGATTATTATGATGTTCATAGTTGGAACTACGGCAGACGCTATCGATTAGCAAGGGAATTGGAACCTAATAAATCAGTTATTATTAGCGAATCTGCTTCAACCGTAAGCACACGTGGGTTTTATGAATTTCCTTTGCCTGAAAAAAAGACAGATTTCACAAATTCTTTACAAGTAAGTTCGTATGATTTAAATGCTCCAGAATGGGCAGAAATATCAGATGATGATTTTATGTGGCAACAAGATGAACCTTATGTTGCGGGTGAGTTTGTTTGGACAGGTTTTGATTATTTAGGCGAGCCAACTCCTTATTCTAACCAAGAAATAAAAAAAACTAGGATGTCAGATAAAGAAGCATCACGAAGTTCTTATTTCGGTATTGTTGACTTGGTTGGAATTCCTAAGGACAGATATTATTTATATAAAAGCTACTGGAAACCAAATGACAATATGGTTCATATTTTACCTCATTGGAATTGGAAAGGTAAGGAAAGTGAGATTGTACCTGTTTTCGCCTATACAAATGGGGATTGTGGTGAGCTTTTTGTAAATGGCAAATCATATGACAAACAATGCAAAAAACCATCATCAAAAAACTCTGTAGAACGTTTTAGACTTATGTGGAAAAATGTTATTTACCAACCTGGATCTTTAAAAGTAGTGGCTTATAAAAACGGCGAATCTATTGCAGAAGAAACCATTAAAACAGCAGATAAACCCAATGTGCTTAAATTGACTCCAGACAAAACAATTTTAAAGGCTAACGGTGAAGATTTAAGTTATATTCTTGTTGAGGCTTATGACAAAAATGGTGTTTTATGTCCATTAGCTGATAATAAAATTGAAATATCTATTGAAGGACCTGCTGAAATTGCTGGTGTAGGCAATGGAAATCCGCAATCATTTGTACCATTTAAAAGCAATAATGTTAATTTATTTTACGGCAAAGCTATGATTATTATTAAATCACAATATCAAAGAGATACTATAAAAATTAAAGTGTCTTCTAAGAGTTTAAAAAGTGATTCAATTAGATTAAAAATAGATTAAAAACTCCATTTAAATATTAAAAGAACTTCTGACATTAGAAGCTCTTTTAATATTATGTGTAAACTCTCAAACTTCACTTACTCATCAATCAATTCTTTTTCCAAATCCTCAAGTGATACACCTTTAGTTTCTGGCATCACATAAAGAACCCAAAGCAATTGAAATATCATCATAATAGCAAAAATTAAAAACATAGCGCCTGCTCCTATTTTTGCAATTAAAAGTGGAACGGATGCAGGAATGATAAATGCCAATATCCAATGCGTTGATGTTCCAATTGACTGACCATATGATCTTACATGATTAGGGAATATTTCTGAAATAAACACCCAAATAATAGCGCCTTGACCAATGGCATGTGCACCAATAAATACAAATAAGGAAATAGGTACCACAATTCCAGACCAACTAAAGAAAAAAGCAAAAGCAACAAAAAACAATGATACTATATATCCAATAGAACCAATAATCATCAATTTTTTTCTTCCAATACGGTCAATAAAATACATCCCAATCAATGTAAAAATTAAATTGGCTATTCCAATACCAATACTACCTAACAATGCCGCCTGATCACCTAATCCGGCTTCAACAAAAATTCTTTTGGAATAATAAAGAAAGGCATTGATGCCTGAAAACTGATTAAATAATGCGATAGAGAAAGCCAATAAAATAATGCGCTTGTATTTCTTTTGAAAAACAGATTCGGTTGGATTGCTCTTATCGGCCTCAATAATTTTAGAAACGACCTCATCTGGGTTTGAATCTGGATTAATCCGTTTTATAATCCCTTTAGCTTCTTCAATTCTGTTTTTAATAATTAGCCATCTTGGACTTTTTGGAACCATAAACACCATCAAAGTATATATAACCGCTGGAACTGCTTCTATACCAATCATCCATCTCCAACTATTATTTTCTACATAAATACTTATTAAATAGTTTGATATGAAAGCCACAAGAATACCAAAAACAATATTGAATTGATAAGTGGCCACTAATTTCCCTCTATTTTTTGCTGAGGCAATTTCAGAAATATAAGCTGGTGCGGCAATAGTAGAAGCACCAACACCTAAACCACCAATAAATCTAAAAAACCCAAATACCCATGGATTATCTGCTAAACCAGAGCCAACGGCTGAAATGGTATAAAGAACACCAATCCAAATTAACGTATTTTTTCTACCTATAATATTGGTTGGAAAACCACCCAAAAGTGCACCAAAAATAGTTCCAAAAAGTGCCGAACCTACAACAACATAGCCATGAAAATTATCATTACTTCCAAACAACTCATAATTTCCCCACATTTTTTGCAGAGCTTGTTCGGCTCCACTAATAACAACGGTATCAAATCCAAATAAAAACCCTGCCAATGCTACGGTGATTGACCATATTATAATTTTGTTATTCATTTTTTAGTTTGTTAGTTTAGTTTTTACTTTTAAAAAAGTTTTTCTGGAGACACCAGGTTATTTAGTTTTTCTTTATAACTTTTATGAAGTAAGCTTAGCCCGTATTGATACGATGCATTCATCCAACCAAATCCTTCTTGTGTAATATATTCAAAATCAGTTCCTACATTACCATATTCTGCAAAAACTTTATGCGTAGCTTCCACTACATCATATTTTTCTGGTATGGTTCCGTTATAATCAACTGCATTTTTGGTTATCATAAATAACCATCTGTAAATGAGTTCTTGAGCTTCGTTGATATAGCCATAATTAAATAATCCTTTCCAAATCATCATTTGATGTGGTGCCCAACCATTTGGATAATCCCATTGACGTTGTGGTCTATTAGCACTAATATCTCCTCTACTTTTTTTTGTACTTCCTGCAATACCTCCTTTTTCTTTTAACATTGGAATGGCTTTTTCTACAAGTTGCTGCGCTTGGTCTTCATTACAAAGTTTGGCCCACAATGGTGCTAATGTAGTTGCAGACACAAAGTCTGATTGTGAATTTGTTTTAACATTAAAGTCAAAATACAAGCCTTTATCTTCATTCCAAAGATATTTATTGACTAAACTTTTACGATTTTCTGCTTTTTGTTTCCAGATTTGCGCTGTATAGTTTTCAAAAACACCATGAAACTCTTGATCAATCAGATCAGCAAAATCGGTTTCATATTTATAGAGCATGGCATTGAGTTCAACTAAATTCAAATCAGCACAAATTCCTTCAATTCTGTAAGACGTATCATGACCAGATTCACGAACGGTTCTATCATGAACAAAATAAGCATCCAGTTTTTTGTTTATTATTTGTCCTTCAGCATAAGCTTTTTCATACTCGCGAACGGTCATATTGGCTTCATTGGCATAATCTTTTAAAACAGCATCAAAATGACCCATTTCACATTCTGGAGGAAACCCAATACCTTCAGCTAAATATCTATTAAGACCATTATTTGTAAGACGCTTTCCGCTTACCATCCAGACGGTTTCATATTCTTTAATAGCTGTTTTAAGATGGCTTTCAAACCAAGCTTTATTGTTCGTTTTTTCAAAAACTTCTCGAATTAAACTTGAATAAAATGGTGGTTGTGTTCTGGTTAGATAATACGATCTGTTGGCGTTTAAAATTTTACCGTAGTTTTCAATTTCATATTGAAAATTATCAGCCATACCTTTTGCTAATTCCACTTTACCATCAATCAACAATCCTACAGATTCAAAATAACTATCCCAACCATACATTTCATTAAAGCGTCCACCAGGCACAACAAAAGGCGCACCAACAGTTTTATTATCTTGATTTTGAAGTTTTAAACCGAGAATACCTGGTTTTTTATTGATTGATTTTACAAATTCTGGCGATATAATTTCGGGAAGTTTTATAGCTGAAATTGGTAATTTACTCTCTAAAGATTTATAGTATTCTAAAGCTAATGCATCTTGAAAAGGAATATAAATTCGGAGTTTCTCTGATGCTAAAGATTCATTTTTGGTATCGTGAATTAAACTCTGAATTCCTGATTCATCCATGGTTCTAGTCAAGCCATTCCAATAATAATTTTTAATCATTTTTGAAATTCTTTCAACAGGCTGTTCTTCAATAATATCGGTGTTAATAGAAGCTATTTCTAAACCTTGATTTTTGGCAATGACCAATTCTTGCAACAGATTTGAAAGATGATAAGTGCCTTTCACTACATAAGATTCGCCAGAATTTGAAAGAAGATGAAAGGCTTTAGGGCCTTTGTCTTCAATGGTTATTTTTTTATCATGGTCTGTATCTTCTTGAGACAAAAGTTGGCTTAAACAAGTTTCAATATTTACTTTTAAAATCATGATTCCTTTAATAGGTTTTTCTTAGAAATTCTATCAATTAATAAAACAAATATTATTAACAATACCATCGGAATTAAAAGAAAATAAAAAGCTTTTGCGCCGCCAATGCTTTCAAACAATTCACCAACAATTCTTGAGCCTATGGTTCCGCCTAAGGCTGAAAATATAATAATTAAACCAGACATTGGTGAATGTAAATTTTTTGGCAAAGAACTTAAAACTGTTGAATTTAATAGTGGATAAATAGGTGCTATAAATAAGCCAATTAGCGGAAGAATAAATCCTAAAAACGGAACTTGAGATAAACTTGTGATAGTTAGTAAAGAGTCTATTTCAACCTTTAATTGTGGTAATACACTTAATAATATACCTCCAGAAATAACAATGCAGATAATAACAAGCGTTACCCAAGACATAAATTTAGACAAATATCCTGCTAAAAACCTACCTAAAGCCAATGACAATGCTAAAATACTGGCCATTTGTACACTTAATGTCGTGCTAAATTTAAATATTTTTTCATTGAATCTTGGTAGCCAAGTCATAATGCCTTGTTCTATCATAACAAAAAAGAATGCAGATGCTAAAAAGACCAAAACTAAAGGCACTATGATTAGCTTTAAAGATCGTGTTAAATCTTCTTTAAGACTAGACCCAATAGCTTCTACTTCATATTCAATTTTAGAAAACAGTAAAAACACAAAAGACACAACAATAAGGCCTGAAAGTAAATAATATACATTTAACCAGGCATTTTTATCTGTATCAGAATAGAATGCTGGAAATAAAAAATAAGCGGATGCTATTCCTACCATAAAAAACCCTTCAATAGAACTCATCAAAGAAGAATGTTCTTTTTTTGTTGTGGTTACAATGCCAATAAGAGAATATACAGATAGTTTGATTAAAGCAAAACTAACTCCTATAGATAAAAATAAAATTTTAGTGTAAACAAATGAATTTCCAAAAATCATAATTAAACACCCAAAAAACACGATAGCTAAACCAGTAAGCATGGCTTTTTTATAACCAAATCTTGGCAAAAATGATGCTATTATGAAAGATACAATGGCTATTGGCAAATCTTTAAAGGCTTCAAGAAGTGAGGCTTGAGATTCACTAACATGATACACATTAATGGATTTTGCAATTACAATACCAACACTATTAAGTAAAATAGCGAACACAAAATAATTAAGAAATATGGATATTTTAATACCTAAATTTTTCATAAACCATCTATTTATTAATGCCCTCCACCTGAAGGTAAAAACGTATTTCCCTCAGAATTTGATACAGGTTCTTTTAAACGAAATGCTAACATGGCCGCAAAAACAAAACATACTCCTGCAAATAACATGGCATTAATAGCGTTATCGTCTAATAAATATTTGTAAATAGGACCAAAAGTTAAAGTTTGAATAAACATAGGAATAACAATCATCATATTTAAGATTCCCATATAAACACCACGTCGCTCTTGAGGAACAATTTTAGAAACCATAGTGTATGGAATTCCCATCATGGCAGCCCAACCAATTCCAAATAATACCATGGGAACAAGAACCAATGTTGGATCTGCTATATATGATATTGAAAATAGTGCTATTGCTGTACCTATTAAACTTAATGCATATACTTTTTTGCCTCCAAATCTCAATGTTAAAGGCACTAAAGCTAGTGCAACAACCATAGTTACTATATTGTAAGTTAAGCTCATTTTTGCTGCTTGCGAGGCTGCCTCGGAAGTTGAAAATCCTAAGGTTAATTTAAATAATGGTGTTGTAAATTGCCAGTAAATAAAAAGGGCATACCATTGAAATAGATAAACTGCACCTATTTTCCACATAAACTTTGGCATCTCTTTGATAGCTTCAACAATCTCTAAAAATGGTTTGGAGATACGTTTAGCAAGAGGTAACCCTTTAATTTTATTGATTTCAGCTAATTCTTCATCAGTAGGTGGAATTTCAGGAGTTTTTAAAACAGACCACAAAATGGTGGTTAAAGACAAGAATGCACCAATAAAAAATGAATAGTACAACCATTGTGGTATGGTGCCAGCCTCTTCAACAGATTCTCCACCAAACAAATATTGAAATAAGACTATTGAACCATTTGCCAATAAAATACCAGCACCAACAAACAAACTTTGCATTTGATATCCTAAGCTCAATTGTTTTTCTGGTAATTTGTCACCAACAAAAGCTCTGTAAGGTTCCATAGCCATGTTGTTTCCAACATCTAAAATCCAAAGTAAACCAACTGCAAACCAAAGTACTGGACTATGAGGAAAAGCAAATAAAGCCAAACTACCCAATATGGCACCTATTAAAAAATAAGGTTTACGTCTTCCCCAACGAGGTGACCAGGTTTTATCGGACATGGCGCCAATGATAGGTTGAATAAGTAATCCTGTTACAGGACCAGCAATATTTAGTATGGGCAACATATCTTCAGGAGCACCTAAATACAAGAATATAGGATTTATTGCGGTTTGCTGTAGTCCAAAGCTGTATTGAATTCCTAGAAATCCAACATTCATATTAAATATTTGCCAAAATGATAAGGTTGGTTTGGTTAGTTTCATAAATTAGTTTTTAATATTTCTATATTTAACTCTTTATCAATGATCATGTTTGAAAATACATGATGTTCTTTAATTATTAAATGCTCTATATTTAGGACCTCTTCATTAAAATCGTTCATAATATCTCTTGCGCGTTTTAATCTATTGGCTTTAGTATCTAAATAGTTTAACGACATAAAAATTTTATAATCAGCATTTTTTAATAACGTTGTATAAGCTCCTTCAACGATACAAAAATCATATTTTGAGGCATCAAGCATTTCTGTACCAATTATATTTTCAGAATAATTGACCAATGGTTTTACTATATCTGCTTTATTGTTTTTAAATTGTAATACATGTGTATCAATTAAATCTAAATCAACTTCATCTATTCCAACTTTAGATATATTTAACACTCTTGAATTATGATTATCTTTTGGTGGTAGCTTGAAATAATCATCACCATGAAATAAAAATCCTTTTAATCCTGTTTCTTTTTTTAAATCTCTATAAATAGCATATGCCAAACTACTTTTGCCACAACCAGATTCGCCACCAATGGAAATACAAAACTTCGATTTAGAAGCAATAAGAGCTGACAATTCCGTTCTTAAAATATCAGTTACTTTTTTGTAAGCATTGTAATAAATTAATTTTTCTCCAATCATTAACTTAGATATACTTTTTAACTAGCATTAATTTACTATAAATCAAGTTTTTTAGCTTCAAAATGACCTAAATCTTTACCTTGTTTTAAACCGTTTTCAATGGCTGCTCTATAATGAATGCCACCGTAAAGTCGGCTAATTGCGGCTTCACTAGATGCTGAATAAAATGATTTAAAACTTCTAACAGGCAACCCAAAAGGTATTTCTGTATCATCATCAAAATAAAACTCATCTCCAAAAATTTCTGTTAAAATTACAGAAGCAGCTCCAGACACAACAGAGTGCCCACTTGTATATTCTGGAAATGGAGGCGTTTGTAAAATTGGTAACCAATCTGGATCTAAATGTTGATTAATCGCAGTTTCTGGTCTAATTAAATTACTTCTATATTTTTCATCCCAACAACTAATAAAAGCATCAGCAATAGCTATGGATGTTTTTGTGTAAGCATTAACAGTTTCTTCTACATCTGAATTTGTTTTTCTAGCAGCAATTTTAGTGATCCCTATCCAATGGGCACCAGGAGATATTTTTTTTGTAGCAAACATAAAATGCCCTCTTGTAACCGATACAAATGGGTTACAATCCCAAAATCTTGCAATGGCAATTTCCTCAGATTCATCACCATTTTTTGTAATTTCTTGACTAACATTATAAACCTCCATTAATTCTTCGTAGAATTTAGATTCTTTTTTTAAAGAGAATTCAGGATGTCTTGCTGGCATAAATTGTTGCGCAGAATCTAATAAAAAGGGTCTGATTTGATTCCAATGTGGCTCTATTCCATCCATGTATGATGGTGGTGTTGGTTGCCAACGAGAAGGATCATCTGTATCAACAGTGAATTTAGACATCGTTCTTGTTTGGTTATAATTGTCTTGATCCATCCATTGTTTTATGTGTTTTATAACCTTAAAAGCATATTCCTTTGAGGTTTCAAACTCTTCTTTATTTTTTATTTCCCATTGAGCATATAAACTATCTTGAAGTACAGCCATTCTATCTTCAGAAAAAATTAAATTTTTACTAATTTCCATATGAGCTATAACTGCAGATAATTCTAAGTTTATTCCTTTTGTTGTATCTGCCTTTGGAATAGATTCAAATTGATTTAACTTGCCTTGTAAGGTTTTAAATTTTGTGCTTTTTTGAGCTAAAATTTCATAAGCTGCTATATTTGGATATGCAAATATTCTACTAGCCACTGGTGGCGAGAAAATATCATGAATCATAATTTCCACAACTTTATCTACTGATTTATGGAATAATTCTGGAGATACTTCAATATGTTCAGCAGGTTTGCTACAACTGGCCAAAACAGTAACAATAAGTAATAGATAAATTTTTGTTTTTAAAGGTTTCATGGTGCTATTATATTTCTATTTTTTTGTGTTTAGTATATATGATTTGCCATTATTGGATATAATCAAAAAGTTATTGTTTTTTAATTTAACAATCTTTCTTCCGCTGAAATCTTTAGGCAGATTTAATGTTTTTACTGTATTAAAAGTTTTGTTATCTGTTGATGAAATAATTCCTCCAGAATTTGAAGAACTTTCACCCAATTCTGTAACAAAACCATAAAAATTACCTGTAAAAATAATTTTGTTGTCTAATACAGATATGTCTTCTATGGTGCTTAATTGGGCTTGTTTGGGTAAAGGTTGAGCAGAGAAATTTGTACCATTATTTAAATATATCATAGAACGCAATTCATAAATATATTTGGTTTCTAAAATATCTGATTCTTGCTTTTGTGTTAAGTCAAATATAGTTTCAACAGTAGAAAACGTGTTGTAATTTAAAAACCTTTTCTTTAAAGATGGTATTTGTTGAACCAACTTATCTTTTGAGGCAAAAGGCGCATATTTACCAAAATAGTCATAAAATATAAGTTGATCAAGTTTTTCATTTTTATCAAAATCATCTAAATATATCTTTACAGGTTTTTCAACGGATGCTTTCCATTTAAAGTTCAAACCAGTATTTCCAGCAATAATATCTAATTTCCCGTCATTATTCACATCTGAAATATTGATAACATTCCACATGCCATTTGTTTTATTTAAACCTAGTTGTTGTGTTTTATTTTCAAATTTTTTAGTGCTGCTGTTATATGATAATACTGTAATAGGCATCCAGTCGCCAGCTAATACTAATTCCGCCATTCCGTCATTGTTTATGTCAACCCATTTACTATCTGTTATCATTCCAAAACGTTTTTTCTCAACAATTTCAAAGTTGTTTTGTCCTCTATTTTTCAGAATAAAACTAAAAGGTGATAAACCATATGCGCCAGGAATTGATCTATTACCAATAAATAAATCTTGTAGCCCATCGTTATCAAAATCAAAACTTGAAACTGAGCCACCATTAGTTGCTAATAGTTTTGAATTAAGTCTGGTGAAGTTACCTTTTCCGTCATTAATATATACTCTATCTTCAAGCATTGGATTGCCTTCCATATAATCATTTCCTCCACTTAAAGCATAAATATCTAAATCATTATCTGCATCAATATCAAATGCAATAGCATCAAGATCTTCATATATACTATCTTCTATGAAAGCAGCTATTTTTTTTATTGTATATTTCCCATCGTTTTTTTGTATGTACAAAGTAGGTGCTTGATTTCTTGCGCCTCCAATAAACAAATCTTCTAAACCATCTTTGTTAAAATCTGCTTGAACTACTGAAGGACCTTCAGTTGAAAGGTTTTCTGGAATTAAAGACTCTCTTTCATAATCTAAAAAATTGTCTTCTTTATGTACATAATCGAATGATTTTAACTCTGTTTTTGGTTCAGATTTATATACATATTTTGAAGTGTTTTCATTTTCAACTGTAATAATTTGATTACTTTTTAAGTCTTTTTTTACTGTTTGGCTACTATTATTCCATATAACTTTTAAAGAATCAATTTTTGTTAATTTGTTTAAACCAAAATGAACTTGTCTTGTAGAGCTAGACAAGAATCCTTTTACCGTTGTTTGTTCTTTATAGAATTGTTTTCCTTCTGCATATATATATACTTTAGCACCATTGGTATTGAAACTTTTATTGAACTCCAAAAGATTAACAGTTAAGAAATTGTGCTTTTCAACTTGTGATGAATTATTCTCTAAAAGGGTTGCTGTTTCATTTAAATTATTGACTACGATATCTAAATCTCCATCTAAATCTAAATCAGAATAAGCTGCTCCATTTGAATAAGTGCTTGTATTGTTTTTATCAACTCCTGTTTTGACAAAAGATAAATCTCCTTTATTTTGAAGTAGCACATTTGGCAAGTTTAACATAGGCATGGTATTTATCAACTTTTGCTCTAATGTGTCTTGCGCAGTTTCATTGTATTTAGCAAAATCTAGATTACTTAAGAAATTGATGTAATCTAAATCATTTGGCCTTTTATAAATTCCATTGGTAATGTAAAGGTCATTTAAACCATCATTATTATAATCCATTATTAATGGTGACCAACTCCAGTCTGTAGCATGAGTTTCTGTTAATAATGAAGCGTCAATAAAAAACTTCCCATTATTTAATTGCATATGATTTCTTGCATATTGCTGATGGAACCCAAATGATTTTTTAATTTGACTAACTTTGTCGGTGTCTTCTCCTCCAGACTTTAAAAAAATATCAGATTTATATGGCATCATATCTAAAGTAACCACATCTAAATGTCCATCATTTGTAATGTCGGCAATGTCAACGCCCATAGTAAATCTTGATGTATGATTAAAATAATCCGCACTTGATTCTGTAAATGTTTTGTTTCCATTGTTTATATACAAATAATCATTTTCGTGAAAATCATTACCCACATAAACATCTATAAAACCATCATTATTAACATCTGAAGTTGCAATAGCTAAACCATAACCTAATGCACTGTGATATATTCCTGATTTTTCGGTTACATTAATAAATTTAGTTTGACCATTTTCTGAAATATTTTCATACATAACATCTCCAGCTAGAGAATCTGATTTAGTTCTTAAATTACTATTTCCATATGAGTATAGTGAATGAACTGAGTGGTTAAGCAGGTACATATCCATATCGCCATCATTATCATAATCAAAAAAGGAAGCTTGTGTTGAAAAGCCAGAAAAATTAATACCATATTCTTCGGCTTGTTCTTTAAATGTGTTATCTCTGTTGTTAATGTATAATTCATTACTAGCTTTTAAACCTTTGTAATTGCCAACTTTACACACATAAATATCTAAAAAACCATCATTATTGATATCAACCATTGTAACACCAGTAGACCATGTTGGGTCTTTGCTAATACCACTATTTAATGAAATATCTTTAAATTTTAAATTGCCTAAGTTTAAATATAATTTATCTGATTTTTGATTTGCTGAAAAATAGATATCATCTAATCCATCATTATTAATGTCGCCTACTGCAACTCCTCCACCATTATAATAATATAAATATTCAATAATGTTTAAGTTACCGCTTGAGACTAAGTCATTTGAAAAATTAATTCCAGAAACATTAGAATCTACATTATTAAATGCCACAACTTCAGCATCATTTTTATTAGTATTTGCATTTTCTTGCTTTTTGGAGCAACTTAAAATTAACAGAAAAATAAAGACAATTCTTTTTACCATTTTAATAATTATAAACCTCTAATGAGTCGTTATTTTTAGCTATAAATATTTTATTATTTATTATTTTAATATCTCTTATTTGACCATTTACCTTTAAACCTTTTCCGGTTTTATGGTACTTAAAAGTGGCATTTCCTGTATTTTCTATAAAGTTTCCGTAAGAAGCATCATATCTTCCAAATTCTGGCATGACGCCATTTAAGTTACCTCCTAAAATAATATCTTGGTCACCATCATTATCAAAATCAGCAGTTGTAATGGCATAAATAGGAGAAAATTGTGCTTCATAAGGTAAATCTTTAACTTCAAAATTAAAATTACCAGTATTTATAAGAATGACAGAACTTAATGTATTTGCCTCTAAAACTAAACTATGTGCCAATTCTTCTTTGGTAAAAATATCTTGAATTGAGGCATTTTTGAAAGACTCATAGTCTGGATACTTTTTACTTAAATATTTAAGTTGATCAACTAAATTATGCCTTAAAGCATAAGGATATTGTTTTCCGTCTTTTGCTGTGAAAGATAGTATTGGATCTGAATAACTATTTCCGTCAAAATCATTAGAAAATAATTTTATTGGTTGCTCTAAAGAGGCTCTAAATCTACTATTTAGTCCATGATTTCCAACAATTAAATCTAAATCGCCATCATTATCAATATCTGCTTGCTCAATGGTATTCCACCAACCTTTTAAGTTTGGTAGTTTATTATTAGCTGATTCTTTGAAATTTCCGTTTATATTTTCAAAAACTTGAATTCCCATAAACTCACCAACAACAACTAGGTCTTTAAATGTATCATTGTTAATGTCTAAAAATATAGCATCAGTAATCATTCCCATATCTTTAAATTTAGGAGCAAGTGCACTAGACTTTTCTGTAAAATGACCAGAACCATCATTAATTAGCAAAAATCCTGAACCAGGTGATCCATAGGCATTAGGAATCGTTCTTTCTCCTACAAATAAATCTATATCACCATCATTATCGATATCTGTCGTAGCAACTGTACTGCTGCTATGATAGCCATTTGCTGTTGGTAATTTTTGATCTGACTCAATAAAGTTTCCTTTACCATCATTAAAATATAGTTTATCTAAATAATTAGGACTAAACTTAGAAAACTCAACGCCACCACTACATACATAAAGATCTAAGTCACCATCGCCATCAGCGTCAAAAAATACGCTTTCGGCGTCTTCATTTGTTTTATTCTTTTCAAAAACATTTGTATTGCTTTTTGTGAAATGATGATTTTTTTGAATAAAAAGACTTGAAGAATTTCCTTTTGAACCACCTATAAAAATATCATCTTCACCATCATTATTAACATCTGCTATTGCCATTTTGGGTCCTTCAGTACTTCTCATAAATGGTAATAATCGTTCTACATTAAAATCAACATAATTATTTTCGTTATGAACGAAATCGATAATTCCTTCTTTTTTATTGAATAGATTTGTGTTGTTTATAGATTCAGTTAAATCACTTAAAAGTCCATCTTTTTCAAATAAAGTTATCGTTTTATTGGCTTCTACATTTAGTAATTTTGTTATTTTACCTGATGGCCAAATAACAGTTAATCTTAAACTGTCTTTATCTTTAAACCCAAAGTTGGGTCTATTATCCATTGAAGACTGGAAACCTCTTACAGGTTGTTGTTCTAAAAAATAAGTGTTTGATTTATTGCTTAGTTGTAATTTGGCTCCAATGGCATTTGTATTTAAGCCTTCTCCTTTTAAAATTACTTTTAAATAATTGCTATCAACAATTAAATTGTTTTTATATATAAACAATGGCATATTTACATTATTGACAACTAAATCCATGTCACCATCATTATCTAAATCACCATAGGCAGAACCATTTGAAAATCCTTCGGTATTTAACCCATTATCCTGACGCTCAAATTTCAAATCTCCTTTATTAACATACGCATGATTTTTTACCTTATTTGATGGAATGATATCTATCAATTTTTTATAATCTAATTGATTATTATTTTTTAGAATGGATTGAAACACTTCTTCATTTGAAATATATTTGAGATAATCCTGATTGGTTAAATCTTTATAAATACCATTTGCAATAAATAGGTCTTTTAAACCGTCATTATTCATATCAAAAAATAATGCTCCCCAACTCCAATCTGACGCTTCAACACCACTAAACCTACCAACTTCACTAAAAGTTAAATTGGTATTGTTTAGTTGAAGCATGTTTCTTGTGAATTGATAGTAATAATCATTCTTTAAATTGTATTGATATTTATTCCAATCTTCAAAAGTTGTAACTGTTTTTAATCTGTCATATTCACTTGGAAGCATTTCAGTTACAAAAATATCATTATAGCCATCATTATTAATATCGGCAGCATCAGCACCCATTGAGGCACCACTTATGGAATTAATTGATGTTGTTAAACATTCTTTAAACGTTCCATCTTTTTGATTGATATATAAATAATCTCGTTCAAAAAAGTCATTAGAAACATATATATCCTGCCAGTTGTCATTATTCATATCTCCAACTGTAACTCCTAATCCAAAGCCAATAATACTTCCGTATATGCCAGCTTTTTCACTAACATCATAAAACTTTCCATCGCGGTTTTCAAATAGTTTATCACCTCCTAAAATATCTCTTATGGGCCGTTCATTTTTTGTTAAGTTAAAACTACCTATCGCTTGATATGAATTATTTAAAAGATATACGTCTAAATCACCATCTTTATCATAATCAAAAAAAGATGCATGGGTAGAAAACCCTTTATCATCTAATCCTAGTTCTTCAGCTCTTTCTGTAAATGTTAAATCTCCATTATTAATAAAAAATTCATTTTGCTTATTATCGCCTTTAACATCGCCCGAATTACACACGTATATATCTAAAAGTCCGTCTCCGTTAATATCAACCATAGATACACCTGTTGACCATGCTTTTGAGCCTCCAACTTTTGCAGTTTCTGTAATATCTTCAAACTTAAAGTTTCCTTTATTTAAGTAGAGTTTGTTTTTATTCAAATTTGAAGTAAGGTAAATATCTTCTAATCCATCGTTATTAATATCTCCTAAGGCAACTCCTCCGCCGTTATAAAAATTTCGATATTTATAAACGTTAAATTCATCTGTAGAAACCAAATCATTGCTGAAATTAATTCCTGTAATTTCTGGAGACAATAATTCAAATTGCGGCTTTGATTCTTGAATTATTTCTTCTTTTTTATTACAAGAACTTAACAAAGCAAGCAAACAAATTATATAAGAAATACGTTTCATCATTTTTATTATTACTTATTTATGTTATTATATTTATAAGCTAAATCTTCTATTAAAACAGAAACATCTCTATCTGAACCTTTAGATAATTGAATTTGTCTGTTTCCATCAACTTTAACCAAAATATCATTTTTAACTTTTATAAATGGATTTCCTGGATACCATTTCATTAAAGTGTCTTGTATTTTAGGAAGCAATTTTTCAGAGGTTAAATCTTTATTCCAAGGTGCCCATGCTAAATATGAAAATTTAACATCCATAGCCGTAATTATGTTATCTGTATTAAATTTTGCATAAAATAACATGACCATTTTATCTATAGTTTTTGTTGAATCTTTTGGATGTAACATGGTTTGAACATAGCTATTATTTCCTCCATGGGTAACTAAGTGCTTTTTGTTTAAATCCCAGCAAATATTAAAAAAGTCGTTTTTTGTTTGCCCAAATTTTAACCCATAAAAAACACTATCATTTATTTTGCCACTGGCTAACTCGCTTTTTACAAGTTTTGTGTATTCTGATTCACATGCAGATACTGAAATTATTAATAAAAAAAGTACACCTATTTTTAAGCTATTTAATCTCATAAATTTTTAAACTGTCATTGTTAATTGTAGTTAATAAATAATTTTTGTTTTTGATTTTTTTAATATTAAAATCTCGTATTTGCCCTTTTATAAATAAAGGAACAACATGCTTAAATTCGTGATTTTTATCTCCATATAATAACCATCCTTGTGATGCATCTTGTCTTCCAAATTGAGGTTTTATTAAATATTGATTTCCACCAAAAAACAGATCTAAATTACCGTCATTATTTACATCAAAAACTTCAATAGCTTCTACATTTGAATATTGAATTTCATTAGGTAATTTTTGAACAATAAAAGTATTATTTTTATTAATAAATAAGGAAGTATTAACCTTTTTAACATCTAGCTTAATAGCCTTATTTAATTGTTCTTTTGAGAAAATGGATTGCATATTTGCGTCTGCATAATCTTTATAAAATAATAGCTTTTTCTTTAAACTTGCTATTTGTGAAATAAGCTCATCTCTATCAACAATAGGATAAAAATTGCCATCCTTTTTATGGCAAATTATTTGTTCAATAGTGCCATTACCATCAAAATCAGAAACATACATTCTAGAATCATTTTTGAAAAAAGAATTTTCTCCTTTATTACCAGCAATAATATCTAGTTTACCATCGTTGTTAACATCAACTATTTTAAATGTTTTCCAATACCCAGAACTGTTTTCTAAACCAAAGTCTTTGGTTTTATTTTTTAAAATCCCTTGATTGTTTATAAAGATTGTGATTGGCATCCATTCACCAGAAACTACTAAATCTTTTACACCATCATTATTTAAATCGGCCCATTCAGAATCTGTAATTAATCCAATGTTTTTAATGGCCTCTTGATTGGAAATTTCAAAAATATTACTCCCTTTATTTTCTAATAAATATCCACTTGATGGAATTCCGTAAGTTTCAACTTTAAATCGTTCTCCAATAAAAATATCATTGTCCCCATCTTGATCAAAATCATAAATTGAAACTGTTGAAGTACTTATAGGTGTTGTAAACTGTAATGATTTGACAGATAATGTAAAATTAAAATTCCCATCATTTATATAAAGCCTATCATTCAATGAAAAATCAAATTTTGAAAATGCTTTACCACCACTACAAACATATAAATCTAAATCGCCATCATTATCACTATCAAAAAATACAGCATCAGTATCTTCTGATTTAGAATCTAATTCAAATGGTGTTTTAATTTCTTTATAAGTAGAATCTTTTTGTGATATAAATAAACTACCTGATTGTCCTTTTGCTCCACCTATATAAAAATCTGGGTTGCCATCATTGTTTATGTCTGTTGAGGCAATATTTGGTCCTTCATTGTTATACATTTCAGAAAGTAATCGTTCTCTATTAAAATCTACAGCATTATTTTCATGGTGAATAAAATTAAAAAAACTACCATTTTCTGTTAAGGGATTTATATTAGTTAATCCAACAGTGCTTAAATTTTGATTTGTAATTTCTGCATTAGGTTGATTAAAATTATATATATGGTTTGTTTTTAAATTTTCATGTTTACTTCTTGTTCCATTCGGCCAACTTATTATTAAACTATCAATTTTAGAAACTGAATTTGTACCAAACAATAAATTGGGTGAAATGGAGCTTTGAAAACCTCTTGATGGAAAATTTTCTAAAACACTATATTTTTTATCATAATATATTTCTGCCTTAGCCCCAATAGCTTGAGTATTATTTATCCCTCCTTTTAATTTTAGCGTGATGCTTCTTTGTTTTAAAGTATCAAGCTTATTTTCATAAATAAATGATGGCATATTAACATTATTGACAACCAAATCTAAATCGCCATCATTATCAAGGTCACCATAGGCGCTACCATTACTAAAGCTAGGTTTGTCTAAACCCCAGTTTTTTGATTCATCTGAAAATTCAAAATTCCCATTATTTTTAAATGCTGCGTTAGGTACAGCTTGAGATGGCATCAAATCAATTAATTTATTCATGACTTCCTTATCATTTTTAATCATATCTTTTATGCGATCTTCATTAGCCATATAGGTTAAATAATCTCTATCTAATAAATCTTTATAAATTCCATTACTAATAAATATGTCTTTTAATCCATCATTATCTGCATCAAATAGTAATGAAGCCCAACTCCATTCTGATGCAGCAACGTTTGAAAATCTGCTAACTTCCATAAAAGTATTATTACCCATATTTCTTTGTAAAGCATTTCTTGAAAATTGATGGTGATAGCCGTTTTTCTCAGCCATATCATATTTATTCCATGATTCAAAAAGTGTTTTTGTGCGTTGTCTTTCTATTGTTTTAGGCAACATTTCAGTCACCATAATATCTGGATGAGAATCATTATCTAAATCGGCTGCATCTGCTCCCATAGAACCCATTGAAATTGATTCAAATTGATTCTCTAAATTTTCTTTAAATGTTCCGTCTTTTTGATTGATGTACAAATAATCTCTTTCAAAAAAATCATTTGAAATAAATATATCGGGCCATGAATCATTATTATAATCACTTACAGTTATACCAAGTCCGAAACCAATAGAACTAGAATAAATATGAGCCTCACTAGTTACATCTGTAAAATGGTTATTATCATTTCTTAATAATTTATTTCCGCTTTCTGTCGGTATCTCTCTCTGGTTTTTAATGAAATCGTAATTACCAACAGCTTTTATAGAATTGTTTAACAAGTAGCAATCTAAATCTCCATCTTTATCATAGTCAAAAAAATTTGCTTGAACAGATAATCCTACTATATCTAGACCGAACTCTTTTGACCTTTCTGTAAAAGTTAAATCACCATTATTGATAAAAAGCTCATTATGCCTATTAATGTTATTACTTGGTGGTCCGGCTTTACAAACATATATATCAAGTAAATTATCATTATTAATATCTACAAATGTTACACCAGAAGACCAGATATTTTTGCAAGCCACTCCTGCTTTTTTTGTAATATTTTCAAATTTCCAATTGCCTTTGTTTAAATACAATTGATTATCAACAAGATTCCCTGTAAAATAAATATCCAATAAGCCATCGTTATTGATATCACCTAACGCCACACCGCCACCATTATAGAAGTTTCTGTAGGTATAAGGGTTAAGTTGTTCTGTGTATTGAAGTGTGTTTTGAAAAGTAATTCCAATAGAATCGTCTTTTAAATCAAATAATATTGGTTTAGAAGTCTTTGAACTACATGAAAATAAAATATAACTCGAAATAAAAATACACAACAAGTTTTTCATTAAAATAAACTATTAAAAAAAGGGATACTTAATAAAAGTACCCCTTTTTATCCAAATAATACTTAAAATATTAAACTAGTAACCAGTATTTTGAGTTAGAGTTCCTCCACTAGCATCAATTTGCTCTTGTGGAATTGGAAATACATTTTTAGTAGCTGCAGAAGCTGGTTTTTCCCACCAAGCATCATTAAATTTTCCAAAACGAATCAAATCTTGACGACGAGTTACTTCCATAAACATTTCTCTACCTCTCTCAGCTAAAAACTCATCAGCAGTAATAGAAGCTAATGCAGAAATACCTGCTCTTGCTCTAATAGTGTTAACATCAGTTAAAGCCACATTCCAGTTTCCTGCTTCTCTAGCATCTGCCTCAGCACGGATTAAATACATGTCACCTAATCTGATAATTGGATAGTCATTATCCATGTTATCTCTTTGACCTTGACGGAAACTGAATTTACCTAAACGAGCCCCGCCTTTTCTTGAAGCATTTGGCTCAAGTTCATTAATATCAGTTGTGTAATCTAAAGCTAAATCACCACCTGTAGCAGCATAATCTAAAATAACAGAACCTTCATAATCAGATTGTGGACCAACTATAAAGTTAGCAGCTTTACGCTTATCACCACTTTCATATGAATTATAAAAATCTTCTAAAGCTGAATATCCATTCCATGGTTGACTTTGCAAGTTCCAAGTAAACTGACTTGAGTAATGTAAAGTCATTACAGCAAAGTTCATATTTGCACCAGTTACATTATCATAAGCTATCGACCAAACAATTTCAGGGTTATCTTGGTTATTTGGTGCAAACACTGCAGCATAACCAGATAATTCATCTGGATCAGAAGCAACGCTAGGTCTTTGACCTGGGTTAGGAACAGAACAGCCTGATTCACATAACACATAACCACCGTTATCAATGACATAACCAGCAGCTAATGATGCTTCTGCCCATCTTGATGTCCCTGTCCCTGGTACTCCAGTTCCTGTATAAATATCAGCGTTTAAGTACAATTTAGCTAACAAGCCTAAAGCTGCAAATTGATTAATTCTATAAGGAGTTTGTGCAGTTCCAAGAGGGCTATTAGCTAAATCAGCCGCTAAATTAGAAACATTACTAATCCCTAAAGAGGCTAATAGTTCAGTTTCAACAAAACTAAAAACTTGAGCTCTTGTTGATTGAGGTGCATCAACACCAGGAGATGTTACTAATTTTACTCTTCCGTATAAATCTAATAAACGGTAGTAGAAGAAAGCACGTAATGCTTTAACTTGAGCTGTTTGATTAGCATCTAAATCTCCAGCAGCTAAAGCTGTGTTACAAGCTCCAATAGCAGCATATTGCTGACCCCAAGTACCACTGATAGGTCCGTTTGTTGGTCCATAAGTATGTCTATGAACGTCAAGCCAAATACCACCATCATACCAGTCACCACCTTTTTGAGTAACAGCCATCTCATCTGTAGAAACAGATTGAACTGAAAAATAACCTCCATGATTTGCAGAACCAGATTCTCTTAATTGATTATAAGCAGAACTAACTGCATCACTTGGACCAGCACCTCCACCATCGAAAGTACCAAAACTTGGTTCTTCTCCATTAAAAGGAGCGCCTACTTCACCAACCAATTTTTCATCTAAATCTGTACAGGCACTTACAGTTAAAAGTGCACAACACATTAAAAATAATTTATAAATATTTTTCATTTTAATTTTTTTTTTAAAAGTTAACATTTACACCTAACGTAATTGTTCTTGACGCAAAATAGTTATATCTTCTGTCAATACCTGGCGTTAATGGATCAGCAGAACCTCCTAAGAAACCTCCGTTATCAACTGAACCTTTGTCTTGTAAAGATGGTTCAGGATCAGCTCCAGTATATCCAGTAATAGTAAATAAATTTTGAGCACTTAATGATAGTCTAATATCTTTAAAATATTTATTTCCTTCTGGTAAATCAAATGTGTATCCTACAGAAATGTTATCAAGTTTAAAGAAGTCAGCTTTTTCAACATATAATGAACTAAATTTAGCATTTGTAATAGCTGGATCAGCATATTTAGTATTTATAAAGTTGTAAGACCCTTGGCTACCTACTCTAGGCTCATAAAATACTCTAAAGTTATTTACTAAACTGTGTCCAAATGCACCTCTAAAAAATGCATTAACATCCCAATTTTTGTATTTAAGAGTATGTGACCAACCAAGTTCAAAGTCTGGAATACCTTTTCCTAATTTAGTTAAATCACCATCAACTACACCATCACCATCAGCATCAATAGCATTTCCTATTGTTTGAGAAACATCAATATTGCCATCTCCATTGACATCCACAAAGTTTTGGCTTCCGTTTGTAACTGTACCATCCCATACAGCTCCATAAATTTGACCTATCTCTTCACCTGGAGCAACTAATATTACAGCAGTATCATTTTGTCCTGGCGCACCAAGATTTCCTCTTAATGTTGAAGTATCAAAAGTATCTAAAGTTGTTTTATAAGTAGAAAATACAATACCAGAAGTGTAAGTTAAATCATCTTTCTTAATGATATCATAGTTAATGGCTAATTCCAAACCTTTCGTAGATAAATCACCACCGTTTTCAACACGTCTTCCAGTAGGATATACGGCTACATCAACCGCTCTCTCTAAAATGAAATCAGATACTTTACGAGTATATAAATCTAAAGTAGCATTAAAACGACCTGCAGTATATTCAATACCTAAGTTTGTTTCTGCTTTTTCTTCCCATTTTAAATCTGGGTTAGCATCTGTAGCTTGAATAGTACTAAGTTTATCTGCAGCAGGATTAAATCTAGCAACAGCCAAACCATATTGAGATGGTAATGAACCTGTAACACCGTAACCTAAACGAACTTTAAATAAATCAACATTATCAAATTGTAAATATTTATTTAAATCAACACCTAAACCAAATGCTGGAAACGTACCCCATTTATTATTTTCCCCTAATTTAGTAGAACCTTCTCTACGAATAGAAGCATTAAAATAAATGGCATCATCAAAAGTTGCGTTAAATCTACCAAAGAAAGCAATAATTCTTTGATTTGGTGATTTATCACTACTAATACTAATTTGACCTGCATTAACTTGATCTTGTGACCATTCTAAAGCATCTAAATACTCTAAATTATCATTTGGAAAATCTCCAGCAGATAAGAAATAATTATTATAGTTTTCTTCTTGCCAAGAATAACCAGCAGTAAATTTCATATTTAATTTATCAGAAGCATTTACATTATAATCTCCATATAGTTCAAATAATTTGAATCTATTTTCACCTGAAGTTAATCTTGCTAAACCTTTACGAGTTGGACTAGTAGCATTTCCTCTGAATAATGAAGTTGTTCTGTAGTATTCTTTATTAGTATATTTTGAAGCTTGCTCTGAATATATAGCATTCAAAGCAATATCATCAGATACTGAATATTTAAAGTTAGCACTGTAAGTAAATTCATTACGGCTACCCATATTAGTATTTTGATTAATAATAGAAACAGGATTAAAACTATCAAATAATCCTAATGTTTCAAAATATCCTCCATAAGGAATCGCGTTGTAAGGATATGGAGAATCTGTACCATAAACAGGAGCTGTAGGATTATAAAGAATTGCATAACGTAAAGCTTCATTAAATCCAAAATCAGAATCTCTTTTAGTGTAAGATGCATTAAAATCAATTTTTAATTTATCATCTAAAATTGAAGTCCCAGCATTAAGTCTAGTGTTAAATTGTTTAAAACCAGATTTATCTAAGATTCCTTGAGCATCTCTAAAGTTTGTAGAAACTCTAAAATTAGTATTATCATAACCACCTGTTATAGAAACGTTATGAACATTAGAAATAGCATCTCTAGTTACTAAATCTAACCAATCTGTTCTACTTCCTAAATCAGTTCCTCCTGCAGCAGCAAATTCATCACCAGATAATTTGTCAATAGTATTTGATATAGATGCAGTTGACACTTGACCATTGTAAGATACTTGAGTTGTTCCAGATTTACCACTTTTAGTAGTTACAATAATAACACCACTTGAACCACGTGATCCATAAATAGCAGCAGCAGATCCATCTTTTAAAACAGTCATACTAGCTATATCACTAGGGTCAATGTTGTTTAAAGATGCACCAATAACACCATCAATTACAATTAATGGAGATGAGTTAGAACCCACAGTTGAGATACCTCTTAAACGAATAACAGCATCATCATTTGGATTACCTCCTTTGTTGTAGATACTTAAACCAGCAACTTTACCTTGAAGTAATTCTGACGGATTGTTAATGGTTCCTCTGTTAAATTCTTCTTCACCTACTTTGGTGACTGCTGAAGTAATTTCTTTTTTAGTAGTACTACCGTATCCTACTACTACAACTTCATCTAGTTGAGCAGCATCTTCTGCTAGTGTTACATTAACTGTTGTTCCAGAAACTACTACTTCCTGAGTTAAGTAACCAACAAAAGAAAATACTAATGTAGTACCGCTGTTAGCATTGATAGAATAATTTCCATCGAAATCTGTTACGGTACCTGTTGCAGTACCTTTTACAAGTACGTTAACTCCTGGTAGTGGACCTGATGCGTCAGATACAGTACCTGTAACTGATTGCGCATAAATAAAGCTTCCCAATAGCAAAGCCAAAGGAAGCAAAAGCTTCTTAAGTAATTTGTTTTTCATTTTGAGTTAGTTGATAAATTAGTTTGTTAATTAATTTGACATTTTAAGATAGTGTTAAAATAAAGTTAACTAAAAAACGAATTTTACATTTTTTAAACACATATAAAAGAAAAACATAAAAAAACCGCTTATTTTTTACCGAAATCGTTTTCGGTGATTGTTAAATATAGAATTTCTGGACATTTTTGTTATCATTTAATCAAATATCACATTGCTTAATTACCAATTAAACACAATAATCACTAATAAATTATCAAAAGAATAATGGAAGAATAATCATGACTTAAAAATCAAAAAATAATAATTAAAAAAACCCCACATAATAGCTATTTATACAAAATTGTCTTGTATTTTTATAAATAACTGATTTGTTAAAAACTAAATTGATAAAAGAGTAAAAAATGCCCAAGGTTACTTTAAAAAAACTAGCAAAAATTTTAGGAATATCTCCTGCAACAGTTTCAAAGGCTTTAAAAAATTATCCTGATATTAATGAAAATACAAAAAAACGTGTTTTAGAGTTAGCAAAAAGTTTAAATTATCAACCTAATTCTTTAGCTCAAGGCTTGAGAAATAATGAATCTAAAATTATTGGATTAGTGATTCCTGAAATTGTGCATCATTTTTTTTCAAATATTATTTCAGGCGTTATTAAAGCAGCAGAGAAAAAAGGCTACTTAATAATTATACTTCAGTCTAATGAATCTTATGAACAAGAAAAAAGTCATTTGAAAAAATTAATGGATAAAAACGTTGATGGTATCTTATTATCTCTTTCTGATACAACAACTGAATACAAACATATTAAGCAAGTAATAGATAGAGGTATTCCTATTGTGATGTATGATAAAATCTCAAAACTAATTAGTGCTTCAAAAGTAATAATTGATGATCAAAAAGCTGCTTTTAATGCTACTCAGTACCTAATTGATACAGGTTGTAGAAAAATTGCACATATTAGAGGTGATTTAAAACCCCAAACAACTATTGACCGATTTATTGGCTATAAAAAGGCATTAGCGAAAAACAATATTGAATTTGATGCTTCATTGGTTTACAACTGTAAAGGTTTAACTTTTAATGAGGGTTATAAAATCGCAAAAAAAATTATTAACGATCATAAAGATGTTGATGGTGTATTTGCTTTTACTGATTTAGTAGCTACAGGTGTACTTAAAAGATTTAGGGAATTAGATATTCACGTCCCAAATCAAGTTTCTGTCATGGGCTTTAGTGATTGGTTTTTAACAAAGATAACTACTCCAACCTTATCAACTGTACATCAACCAGGTTATGAAATGGGTCAAGAAGCTTTTGAAGTATTGTATAGAGATATTTGTACCCTAAAAAAAGGCCTTAAAATTATTCCTGAAATAATAGAAATACCAACCTATATAGTCCCAAGAAATTCTACCAAAAAACTACCTAAAATTTCAAAATAAATACCATTATTTAATAATTATACCGAAATCGTTATCGGTACATTATTCTCTATTTTTTTCTGTATAAATTAAGAAATCAAAAAAAAATAGTGAAATTAGTTTCATACTTAATACTTTTTATATGAAACCCTTATTTTTTACCATTCTATTTTTTTGTGTTTTTCTTAGTTTTTCTCAACAAGATGGCTGGCATATTTCAACAACTAATAAGACAAATTATACAGGAATTGTTGTGGCCAATGGCAGAATTGGCATACTACCATCTGAAAAGCCCTTTGAAGTAAAGCAAATTATTTTAAATAATGTATATGATAAAGAATCTCAGCTTGGCGTAAGTAGAATTCTTGAAGGCATGAATTTTGGAAATATTAATTTATTTATTGATGATGAGCTTATCGATGAATCTAATATTTCTAATTGGAAACAAACTTTAAATATGGAAAACGGCAGTTTTACAACGTCCTTTTCTTTTAAAGAAAAAGCATTAATCACATATACAATTTATGCTTTGCGAAATGTACCTTACAGCGGTTACATAGATATTCAAGTGGAAGCAAAAAAAGATATTGACATAACGTGTATTGGAAAAATTGAAACGTTGCCTGAATATCAAAACCCTTTAAGCACGTTTCGTGTTTTAAAAGACCTTGAAACCACTATGCCAATTCTTCAAACCGTAGCAAAAAGCAGATTTGGAAGGCATACGGTAGCAACTTCAGCAACATTTATTTGGCATGACATCAATTCAACAAGAGAACACCAAAGACCAGAACTAATTCACCATAAAATTTCAGATTATAACAATCAATTATCATTTGAAAAAACTATCAAATCTGGAAATAGATTAAATTTTGCTTGGACAGCTGCACAATGCACAACTCAAGACTTTGCCGATCCACAGAATGAATCTGAACGTTTTGTTATTTTTAATTTATTAACTCCAAAAAAAGATTTATTAAATCCGCACAACAACCTTTGGAATACCCTTTGGGAAGGTGATATTATAATTGAAGGCGATTTACAATCACAACAAGATGTACGTTTAGCATTATATCATTTATATGCTTTTGGAAGAGGTGATTCAAATTTAAGTATTGCACCTATGGGTTTGTCGTCTCAAAACTATAACGGCCATATATTTTGGGATACAGAACTTTGGATGTATCCTCCATTATTATTACTCAATCAAGATATTGCAAAATCGTTAGTTAACTATCGCTCAGATCGTTTAGAAGTAGCCAAAAGAAAAGCCATTAATTTTGGGTATAAAGGTGCTATGTTTCCTTGGGAAAGTGATGATACAGGAGAAGAAGCAACTCCAGCATGGGCTTTAACAGGAACTTTTGAACACCATATAACTGCTGATGTAGCCATTGCGTTTTGGAATTATTACAGAGTCACGAAAGACAAACTTTGGCTTCAAGAACGTGGCTATCCTATGCTTAAAGAAGTTGCCGATTATTGGGTGAGTCGTTCCACTAAAAATGATGATGGCTCATACTCTATTAAAAACGTAGTAGGCGCTAATGAAGATGCACCAAATGTTGATGACAATGCCTTTACAAATGGTTCAGCCATTACAGCCTTACAGTTTGCTACGCTTTCAGCTTTAGAGTTACATATTGAACCAAACCCAAATTGGAACCTAGTTGCAGAACATATTAAAATTCACAAGTTTCCTGATGGCACTACCATGGAACATAGCAATTATAAAGGAGAAACCATTAAACAAGCTGATGTCAACTTACTATCATTCCCATTAAATATTATTAATGATAAAGAAACCATTATTAAAGATTTAAAATATTATGAACCTAAAATAAGAATAGACGGTCCAACTATGGGAAAATCAGCCTTAGCGGCAATTTATGCTCAGTTAGGCGATGTTGATAATGCGTTTAGACTTTTTAAAGAAAGTTACGAACCCAATAAACGTCCTCCTTTTGGAGCACTTTCAGAAACAGCAACTGGGCATGAACCGTATTTTGCAACAGGAGCTGGTGGTATGCTACAAACCGTATTGTTTGGTTTTGGTGGCTTAAGAATAACCAATGAAGGCATTATTCAAAAAAATTCAATTTTACCAAAACAATGGAAATCTTTAACTCTAAAAGGTATTGGCCCTGAAAAAAAGACATATATCATTAAATAATTAAACAAATCATGAAAAACTTTTTTGTAAAAATTTTAATTTTTATGCTAATTACTAGCTGTTCCGGAGAGAAAAAACAAAAAGAAGTGATTGTTCCTAATAAAGCATGGTGGAAAGAAGCCATAGTTTACCAAATTTATCCTAGGAGTTTTAAAGATTCTGACGGAGATGGCATAGGCGATTTAAAAGGTATTATTGAAAAACTCGATTATATTAAAAGTTTAGGTGTTACTATGGTTTGGTTGAATCCTTTTTATCAATCTCCAAATGTAGATAACGGTTATGATGTAAGTGATTATAAAGCCATACTTCCAGAATTTGGAACCATGGAAGACTTTGATGCATTGGTAAAAGGCTTACATGAGCGTGATATAAAATTTGTTTTAGATGTAGTAGTAAACCATAGCAGTGACCAACATGAATGGTTTAAACAAGCAAGAAGTTCAAGAGACAATCCTTACAGAGATTATTACCATTGGTGGCCAGCTGAAAAAGGAAAACCAAATTACAGATATAGCTTATTTGACGCCAAAGGTGATGCTTGGCAATACGATTCTATTACCAATTCTTATTATCTGCACTATTTTGCAAAAGAGCAACCAGATTTGAATTGGGAAAATCAAAAAGTAAGGAATGAGGTTTATGATATTATGCAGTTTTGGGCAGATAAAGGTGTTGACGGATTCCGTTTAGATGCCTTTCAATTTGCAGCAAAAGACACAACTTTTCCTAAATTTCCAGAAGGGTTTGAAAAGGATTTTATTCAATACTACGCCATGCAAGATGGGCTTCATGATTATTTAAAAGAAATGAATGAACAAGTGTTTAGTAAATATGATGTGATGAGCGTTGCCGAAGGCGCTGGACGAAATTTTCAAGAAGCCCATGAATTGGTAGATTCAGAAAGAAAAGAACTCAATGTAGCTTACGCTTTTGATGCTGTAGATATTGCAAAACCAGAAGGTTATAGCTTCTCACACTTTAAAGAAGTATTTACAAAATGGGATAAAGAATTTTCCAAAAAAGGATGGCTATCAATTTTTTTATCAAATCACGATCAAGCTAGGCTAGTTAGTAGGTTTGGAAATGATAGCCCAGAATTTAGGGAAGCATCATCAAAAATGTTGAATACGTTTTTACTCAGTATGAGAGGAACACCTTTTCTATATTATGGTGATGAAATTGGAATGACCAATATAAATTTTGATAGTATTTCTCAATACAAAGATGTTGCAGCTATAAACGGTTATAAAAAAGCAGCTTCTGAAGGTGCAGATATGATTAAGTTTATGAGCGATTTAAACTTTGCTTCTCGTGATAATGGCAGAACACCAATGCAATGGGACAGTTCTGAAAACGCCAATTTTACTTCTGGAACTCCATGGCTTCCAGTAAATGAAAATCATAAAAGCATTAATGTTTTTACTGAAAATAGTAATCCAAATTCTATTTTAAATCATTTTAAAAAAATGGTTAAACTTCGTAAAGAACATGAGGTTTTAATTTATGGTGATTATGAATTATTAGCTGCTGAAAATCCAGATATTTATGCTTATACCAGAACTTTAAATAATGAAAAAGTATTAGTGCTTTTAAACTTTACAAACCATGATTCTAGTATTGAATTAACAGAAATTGGTGCAATTAATGAACCTTTAATTAATAACTACTCAACAGTTGAAGTTAACAAAAATAATATTCAACTTAAACCATATCAAGCCATCATATTTAAGCTAAATTAATTTAAATTAGCTCAACCAGTTAAGCCTTAATAAAAAAAGCTTCTTGTTTCCAAGAAGCTTTTTCCTTTAGTTGTGCGGGCGGGGAGACTCGAACTCCCACACCTCGCGGCACTAGATCCTAAGTCTAGCGTGTCTACCAATTCCACCACGCCCGCTAAAGGTTTGCAAATATAATCAAGATTTTTAAATTGCAAACACATACCCTTAAAAACCTTCAATTTTTATTACTTTTGAAACAAATACAAATTAATCATGACAAACGTACAAACATACATTCAACAACATAAAGACCGCTTTTTAAACGAGCTATTAGAACTCCTTAAAATTCCTTCAATAAGTGCTGACTCATCCTATAAAAATGACGTTTTAAAAACTGCTGAAGCTGTAAAAAAAAGTCTTGAAAACGCTGGTTGTGATGCAGTTGAAATATGTAAAACTGATGGTTATCCTATTGTTTATGGTGAAAAAATCATTGACTCTAATTTACCAACCATACTGGTTTATGGCCATTACGATGTGCAACCTGCTGACCCTTTAGAATTATGGACTTCGCCTCCTTTTGAACCTATTATTAAAAAAACTGACATCCATCCTGAGGGAGCTATTTTTGCTCGTGGTGCTTGTGATGATAAAGGTCAAATGTATATGCATGTAAAGGCTTTAGAATTCATGACAAAAACCAATCAATTACCTTGTAATGTGAAGTTTATGATTGAAGGTGAAGAAGAGGTTGGAAGTGTGAATTTGTCAAAATTTGTAAAAGCAAATCAAGAAAAACTAAAAAATGATGTCATTTTAATTTCTGATACAGGCATGATTGCTAATGATGTACCATCTATAACCACTGGATTACGAGGCTTGAGTTATGTTGAAGTAGAAGTAACTGGACCTAACAGAGATTTACATTCTGGTTTATATGGTGGCGCAGTTGCAAACCCAATTAATATATTAACCAAAATGATTGCCTCGCTTCATGATGAAAATAATCATATCACCATTCCTAGCTTTTATGATAAAGTAGAAAACCTTTCAGAAGACGAGCGCCGTGAAATGGCAAAAGCGCCTTTTTCTTTAGAAGCTTACAAAAAGGCATTAAATATAGAAGATGTTTATGGAGAAAAAGGATACACCACAAATGAGCGAAACTCCATAAGACCAACCTTAGATGTAAATGGTATTTGGGGCGGCTATATTGGTGAAGGTGCTAAAACAGTTATTGCAAGTAAAGCATACGCCAAAATATCCATGCGATTGGTACCTCATCAAGATTGGGAAACCATCACAGATTTATTTACAAAACATTTTGAGAGCATCGCTCCAAAAGGTGTAAAAGTAAAAGTAACACCTCATCATGGTGGGCAAGGCTATGTAACTCCAATAGATAATATTGGCTATCAAGCCGCTTCAAAAGCGTATCAAGAAACCTTTGGTAAAGCACCAATTCCTCAACGAAGTGGAGGCAGCATTCCTATTGTGGCGCTTTTTGAACAAGAATTAAAAAGTAAAACAATTTTGATGGGATTTGGATTAGATAGTGATGCCATTCACTCACCAAATGAACATTTTGGTCTTTTTAATTTTTATAAAGGCATAGAAACCATCCCTTATTTCTATAAATACTTTACTGAGCTTTCTAAATAAATGAAAAACCAACATACCAACCACCTTTTTGAACTTTTAGTTGGAACACTTTTTATTAGCACATCAGGCGTATTAGGTAAATTTATTGATATGCCCACACCTGTAATCATTTGGTGTAGATGCGCCTTAGGAGCCTTATTTTTATTCGGGTTTTGCAGATTTAAAAAAATCAGCATTAAAATAAATTCAAAAAAAGAGTTCTCAACAGTTTTCTTAAGCTCGTTATTTTTAGGCGTTCATTGGATAACCTATTTCTATGCCTTAAAATTTTCTAATGTAGCATTAGGCATGTTATCACTTTTTACGTTTCCTGTCATTACCGCATTGTTAGAACCTCTTTTTATAAAAACTAAACTAAATCCAATTCACATTTTTTTAGGCCTATTAGTGTTGCTTGGTATTTATATCCTTGCTCCTGAATTTAACTTTGAAAGTTCACAAGTAAAAGGTGTTTTATTAGGATTGTTTTCTGCCTTATGTTACGCTTTGCGAAATTTAATATTAAAACAACATATTGGTCAGTATAGTGGAACCACTTTGATGATGCATCAAATTTTTATTCTGTCTGTATTATTACTTCCAGTGATGTTTACAATGGATGTGAGTAATATTTCTACACAATTTCCATATATCATTATTTTAGCTCTTGTAACTACTGCCATTGGTCATTCCATGTTTATTCATAGTCTGAAATATTTTTCAGTAAGCACCGCAAGTATTATCAATAGCTTGCAACCTATTTTTGGAATTGTTATGGCTTTCTTTTTTCTTAAAGAAATTCCAACATGGAACACTTTTATTGGCGGTTCTTTAATTCTAGCGACTGTTATTATTGAAAGTGTGAGGTCAAAAAGAGCGTAAATAAATTAAAAAATCAATTTGTTTTCATTTGAAGTGTAACAAATATAACACTTTAACGTTCTAATAACCAATCAATCAAATCACAAACGTTATGTTAAAGCAATTCTTCATCATTTGCTCTGGTGCCGATACCGATATTTTAGAAAGCTGTTCTAAAGGCGAACAAAATAAATATGCTGGCATTGGCGCTACTGTTTTCTTTACAGCCGTTATGGCTTTTATAGCTGCTAGTTATGCGCTTTACACGGTTTTTGACAACTTGTATTCATCTGTGTTTTTCGGACTTATTTGGGGATTCCTCATTTTTAATTTAGACCGTTTTATTGTGTCTACCATTAAAAAAACGGGAAACTTTATGGATGAATTCATTCAAGCAACGCCGCGAATTATATTGGCTGTGATTATTGCGGTGGTGATTTCAAAACCTTTGGAACTTAAAATTTTTGAAAAAGAAATCAATCAGGTGCTATTAAAACAAAAAAATGATTTAACACTCGCCAATAAAAACCAGATTGCCAAACAATTTACACCAAACATCAAGGGTATAGACAATAATATCAAATCTCTTCAACAGCAAATTGCCACGAAAGAAGCGGAAGTGAATGAATTATACAACACCTATATTGCCGAAGCCGAAGGAACCGCTGGTACCAAACGCTTGGGCAAAGGTCCTGTTTATCAAGAAAAACGCGAAAAGCATGATGCTTTATTAGCTGAATTGCAACAATTAAAAACAGATAACATATTAAAAATAGACGCTTTTGAAGTTCAAAAGGCCGATTTAAAAAATAATTACGACACCGAAGTACAAAAAACACAACCCATCATCAATAATTTTGATGGTTTGATGGCGCGCGTCAATGCACTTGGCGAATTGCCTTGGATACCATCGTTATTTATTTTTCTATTATTCTTAGCTGTAGAAACGTCGCCTATTTTCGCGAAACTTTTATCACCTAAAAGTGCCTACGATTTTAAATTGGAAGACGAAGAAGCCGCCATTAAATCAAATGTGCTTCAAAATAAAAATCAAAGAGAAGCCATGCTTAAAACCGATTTCGCCATAAATGACCGTATTTACAAGGATATAGAAAACGAAGACGAGCTATACAATTATAAACGCAAAACAGCTAGAGAACTCATGCAACTTCAAGCCGATGCGTTCTTTAAACAACAAAAAAATGTATTGTAACTAAGCGGTTGTTTTATATTTAAAATGTTCGTATAACTCTTTACATCCCAACCCTATAATAGATAGCTTTTTGTTTTTTATAATGGCTTCATCATGAAGTCCAGCCATAGCCTTAACGCCATATTTGTCCATCCACTCAATTTCTTCAATACTAATGGTTAGATTGCTTACTTTATCAAAAATATTTTTAAATTCTTTTTGAAACAAATCAAGGTTATCTCTATCAAGAATTCCTTTTAATTTAAAATAATTGTTGCTGTGAGTAATTTTTAGGTTCATAATAACATAATTAAAAAGGTTAAACGATAAACTTGGGCTATTAATCATTTGATTGTCATGTAAATATAAAAACCCAAATGAGCTTTTTACTATTTATTCGATGAATAGAAACTTACTTTAGTTTAAAAAAAATTTCGTGTCAAAATAATCGACGTTTAACCTATTTAAAACAAGTTTTTGCTATTTTTACTCGCATTACAGTTATTTTCATCCATAAAAAAAACACATGAAAAAATATATTTTAATACTATGTGCCATTATAATCAGTCAAGTAAGTCTTGGTCAACCTACTGAACAAGAAGATAAAGATGCCATACAAGCTGTACTTAAAGCACAACGTTTAGCTTGGTCTGATAACAATATTGAAGCATTTATGGAAGGCTATTGGAAAAGTGATTCTCTTAAATTTTATGGCAGTAATGGTGTAACTTATGGTTGGGAAAATACTTTAGAACGTTATAAACAAGCCTATCCAACAGCAGATCATACGGGCACTTTAAGCTTTAAAATTAATGATATATCAAAAATAACAGAAGATGCCTATTACGTCATGGGAGAATTTCATTTAAAGCGAAACGTTGGTAATGCAACCGGTATTTTTATGATTATTTTTAAAAGAATTGATGGTGAATGGAAAATAATTGCCGATACATCTAGCTAAAACATGAATGGCAAAACTATAAATTGGGGCATTATTGGTGTTGGTGATGTTTGTGAAAAAAAGAGTGCACCAGCCTATCAAAAAACTGACGGATTTAATTTAAAATCTGTCATGCGAAGAGACTTGAATAAAGCCAAAGACTTTGCGTATAGACATGGCATTGAACAATTTACCGACAATGCAGATAACTTAATTAATGACCCAAAAATAGATGCTATTTATATTGCAACACCACCAAACAATCATTTAGAGTATGCTTTAAAGGTTGCAGAAGCTGGTAAAATTTGCTGTGTAGAAAAACCCATGGCCGTAACATTTAAAGAATGTGAAACCATGTTTAGTGAATTTAAAGGAAAAAACATACCTCTTTTTGTTGCTTACTATCGTAGATGTTTACCAAGATTTCTTCAAATAAAAACATGGATTGACCATAAAGAAATTGGTGATTTAAGACACATTCATTGGTGTTTGAGTAAACCTACCAATTCTATTGATTTGACACAGAATTATAATTGGAGAACAGATGAAACCATTGCACTTGGTGGTTATTTTGATGATTTAGCGTCACATGGTTTAGACTTTTTCCATTTTATTTTAGGAGAAGTTGAATCAGTTAGTGGCCATACTACTAACCAACAACAGTTGTATTCGGCTAAAGATGCTTTATCAGCTTCATGGATTCATAAAAATGGTGCTACTGGTTCTGCCTTTTGGAATTTTGGTTCATGGAAACGAGAAGATAAGGTAGAAATCTTAGGAAGTAAAGGGTCTATTATGTTTTCGGTTTTTGATGATAATCCTATTCAGCTTATCACTTCAAAAGAAACCATTAGATTACATATTGAGCACCCTGAAAATATTCAATTATATCATGTTCAAGCTATGAAAAACCATTTAGATGGTTTAGAGCAACATCCATCAACTGGAGAAACTGCGCTTCATACAGCTTGGATTATAGACAAAATTCTTGGTAGAATTTAAAATGTTCTATCAGGATGAAAACTGTCTAAATTCATTGATAGCTTCTTATTTGATATGATTTCAGAAACCAATTTACCAGTTGCTGGCCCCATACTCCAACCCATCATAGCATGACCAGTGGCAATGGTTAAATTAGCACATTTTGATAATTTACCAATATACGGTAATCCATCAGCTGAAACTGGGCGTAACCCACAACTCGCTTGATTTTTCTCTTCAATTGTTAATGAGATTTCAGGATAAAATTTTGTAGCTGCATTTGCAATGGCTTCCACTCGTTCTTTTCTAATATCATGATTAATTCCTGCAATTTCCATAGTGCCAGCAAAACGAGTAAACCCATTCATTGGCGTTACAGCTACTTTTTTTTCAACCAGAATAGATGGTATTGTAATTCTGGTTTCTTGAGTTGTATTAATTCGATATCCTTTTCCTGCCTGAAGTAATAATTTTAAACCTAATTTTTTACTCAATAAATTGCTCCATGAACCAGCTGCCAAAACAAATTCATCGGCTTTTAAAATTTGTTTATTGGTTTTAATTGCTGCAATTTTTCCATTTTTAACTTCTAAATCTTCAACTGTTTCGTTTATATAAAATTGAACGCCAACTCGTTTTAAATAAGCTTTCATACTATCCATAAATTCATTAGGAGTAGCATGTGAATCGCATTTAAAATAGGTTGCGCCTTTAGCAACAATTTTTACATTGGGTTCTATGGCTTTGATTTCTTCTACATTTAATTCAACAACATCTAAACCTTCCTTTTGAGCTAAATGAGCTAATTTGATTTCTTCTTCTAAAACATGATCTGTTTGACATAACATTAACAAACCTTTCTTTTCATAATGAGATTTAAAGTTTTCAACCTTATGAATGTCTTCATATAAATCTTGACTTAACAAAGCTATTTCTTTTATAACTGGAATAGATTTTTCAACATGTTTAGCGTTACAAGATTTATTGAATGCCAAAGTCCATTGTAAAAAATCTAAATCTAAACGAGGCTTTATATATAATGGACTTGCGGAATTAAACATCCATTTAATGCCTTTTTTCATAACACCTGGCGCTGCCAATGGAATAATATGGCTTGGTGATAAATAACCGGCATTTACATAAGATGCACCAGCATCCATATTAGATTGGTCTACAATGGTAACCTGATGACCTTCTTTATGAAGATAGTAGGCAGAACTTAATCCTATAATGCCTCCTCCAATAATGATAATGTGTTTCAATTTAAATTCTTTTTAGGTTCAATTAAATCCCATAAATTTCCATATAAATCTTCAAAAACAGCAACTTTCCCATAATATTCTTCTGAAATTTCTCTAACAAATTTAACCTGTTTTGAAATATACATTTTGTAATCTCTTTCAATATCATCCGTACTTAAAAACAAAAAAACACGTCCTCCAGTTTGATTGCCAATAGCTTTAGTTTCTTGTTCATTTTTTGGTTGTGCCAGCAACAATTTAAACCTACTTTTCTTTTGGGGCGCTATTACAACCCATCTTTTCTTATCATCTATAGGGGTGTCTTCTATCAAAACAAAACCTAAAATATTGACATAATATTGAATGGCATCATCATAATTTTCAACAACTAAGGTCATTAATACTATTTCTCTTTTCATACTATATCACTTGAAAACCATAGGCATATGGATCATCTTCATCATCTATAGTGATGGTATTATGACCATAAATTTTTGCCCATCCTTTAATACTTGGTATAATTGCCAACTTACCGTTTAAGGTTGTTTCTTCTTCTACGCGTCCAATAAACTTACTTCCAATAAAGCTTTCATGAATGAAGTCTTCTCCAATTTTTAATTTTCCTTTGGCATATAATTGCGCTAATCTGGCAGAGGTTCCTGTTCCACAAGGACTTCTATCAATAGCTTTATCGCCATAGAACACCGCATTTCTACCTGATGACGTTGGGTCTATGGGAGTTCCTGTCCAAAGCAAATGTGAGACATCTCTAATCGTTTCATTTTCTGGATGAATAAACTTATTGGGATATTTCTCGTTAATTCGTTGACGAACTACTTGAGAATATTGAATAATCTTTGAAGCCGAAAAATCTTGAACACCTGAAAAATTTTCTTGAGGATCTACAATGGCATAATAATTTCCACCGTAGGCCACATCAAATGTGATGGTTCCTAATTCTGGACAATCAATCGTTAAATTTTCAGCAGCTAAATAGCTTTTCACGTTGGTGAGCTTAACCCAATCTACTTTTTTTCCTGATTGTTTATATTCAATTTCAACCAAACCAGCAGGCGCTTCCATTTTAATTTTTCCAGGAATTTTTGGGACAATTAAGCCTTCTTCAATAGCAATGGTAATGGTACCAATAGTGCCATGACCACACATTGGCAAACAACCTGATGTTTCAATAAATAAAATAGCAACATCATTTTCAAGATTGTGTGGTGGAAATAGCATGCTACCACTCATCATATCATGACCACGAGGCTCAAACATTAAGCCTTTACGAATCCAATCATATTCTTTTAAAAAATGTTGACGCTTTTCACTCATAGTATTTCCAATTAAATTTGGAACACCTTCTTTGATAACTCTTACTGGATTACCACAAGTATGAGCATCAATACAAACAAACGTATTACGTGTCATTAACTAATTTTATTTTGAGTTTGCTTATTGTTTACTAACCGAGAAATATCTAATGGATTTTCGTTTTTTAATTCGTCTGGCAACAATTCATTCGGCCAATCTTGGTAACTAAATGGTCGAACCCAACGTTTAATAGAATTGATTCCAACAGCAGTAAAACGGCTATCCGTTGATGCTGGATAAGGACCACCATGAACCATAGATGGACAAACTTCTACACCTGTTGGAACACCGTTATAAATGATACGACCAACTCTATTTTGAAGTGCTGAAATTAATTTTGGGTAGTTTGTTGCTTCATCATCTGCTATTAAAGTGCCCGTTAATTGACCTTCTAATTTTGAGATAATTAATTCCAACTGATTTGTGTCTTCACATTGCACAACCATTGAAAAAGGCCCAAAAACTTCTTGATGTAAGTGTGTGTTTTCTAAAAATGTTTCGCCATCAACTGTGGTAATGGCTTGTCTGGCAAAATTGGTCTTTACATTATTTTCAAAATCTGAAACAATGGTCAACCCTTTTTGTGATACCATTTTAGACTTATTACTTTCATAAGCTCCGATAATATTAGGATGCAACATACAGGTTGGCTCAATCTTAACAATTTCATTGGCTAATGCCGAAATAAATTGAGTTAAAGTATCGCTTTTTATAGCTAAAAGCAATCCTGGATTAGTACAAAACTGCCCGGTTCCAAGAGTAATTGAGCCTGCATAGGTTTTGGCCAAATCTTCACTTCCATTCTTTAAAGCATTTGGCAATATAATAACCGGATTAATGCTACCCATTTCGGCAAACACAGGTATTGGTTCCTGTCTTTGAGAAGCTAAATCATATAAAGCTCTACCTCCACGAATGCTTCCTGTAAAACCAACTGCTTTGACATCTGGATGTTTTACTAATTGAGTTCCAACATCGATGCCGCTACTATTTAAATTTGAAAATACGCCATTGGGCATGCCTGTTTTTTCTGCTGCCTTGATAATAGCTGAGGCAACTAATTCTCCAGTTCCTGCATGCATAGGATGAGACTTCACAATAACCGGGCAACCAGCGGCTAATGCTGCAGCCGTATCGCCGCCAGCTGTTGAATAAGCTAAAGGGAAATTACTAGCACCAAAAACAACCACTGGACCTATTGGAATTAATAATTTTCTTAAATCTGGTTTTGGTAAAGGTTCCCGTTCTGGTTGAGCTGTATCAATAGAGGCTTCAACCCATGAGCCTTCTTTAACCAAATCTGCAAATGAGCGCAACTGAAAAACGGTTCGTCCGCGTTCTCCTTTGGCTCTGCCTTCTGGAAGTCCGGATTCCATGCAAAAGGTTTGAATAAGTGCTTCATCTAAGGCTAAAATTTCATCGGCTATGGTATTAAGAAATAATGCTTTTTTTTCACCTGAAACCTTTCTGTATGTTTTAAAAGCTTCTGAAGCTAAATGAACTGCTTCATTAATTTCTTCTGAAGTTGCTTCAACAAAAATGGATTCGTTTTCAATATTTAATTGAGGATTGAATGTTTTGTAAGTTTTATTTCCTTTGGCAGATTGTTTGTTTCCTATATAGTTTTGTCCTGTTATCATACGCTTGTTTTTGTGTTAGGGATGGAGGTTTTGTTTGAGCTCTCCGCCTAAGCGGAAGCGAGTACCGATAGCCCGACCGCGCCTAAGCGTGGTAACACCCTAATTATTTAAATTTTTATAGTCTGGCAAGGTTGGTCTAGTTTTTAAAGCATCTTCAATAATTTTTGAAATAGTTTTTCGCTCATCTCCTTCTAACACCAATCTTGGCGGTCTTACATATTCTGAACCTATTTTTGTATATGCAGAAGCGAGTTTGATATATTGTACTAATTTAGGGTTTATATCTAACTCTAGCAATGGCATAAACCATCTATAAATGGCGATGGCTTCTTTAATTTTTCCAGCTTTTTGAAGTTCATAAATGGCAACCGTTTCGGCTGGAAATGCGTCTACCAATCCAGCAACCCATCCATCGGCGCCTATGAGCAAACTTTCTAACGCCAAGGTATCTACACCTGTCATAATGGCTAATCTATTGCCAAACCTGTTTTTAATTCGGGTGATGTTGGTAGTGTCTCGTGTAGATTCTTTTACCGCTTGAATGTTTGGACAAGCTTTTAACAATTTATCGAACATATCTAAGGTCACTTCAATTTTATAATCGACTGGGTTATTGTAAATCATAATGGGCAAAGATGTGCTATTGGCAATGGCTTTAAAATAAGCTACAACCTCGTCATCACTAGCTTTATAACGCATAGGAGGCAACATCATGAGGCCTTTTGCGCCATCTTCTTGAGCTGTTTTAGCTAGATTGATAGCAGCTTTTGTGGTTTGTTCAGCTATATTCATAAGCACTGGCACTTTGTCTTTAACAAATGTGACGGTTTCTCTGGTTAAAATACGTCGTTCTACATCTGATAAAGTACTGGCTTCACCAAGTGTACCGCCTAATACCAAGCCATGAACGCCAGCCTCTAACTGTGCTTGAATATTGATTTTAAACAATTCTAAATCTAACTCATCATTTGCGGTAAACTGTGTTGTTACTGCTGGCATCACGCCTTCCCATTTAATGCTCATAATATGATATTTTAAAATGGGAAAGTTACTTCACAAAGAAAATTTTTAATCACGTTTTATTATCCATTTTTAATACTATATTATCCTATATTTGATAGATATTAAAAATAATGAATAGTTTTTATGAAAGTTTATCCATTTAAAATACCAAAACCACTCCATGACTCGTTAGTTTATCAAGTTGATTATGGTGATATGTTCTACAACAAACTCCATCAGCATGAAGACATTCAATTAAGTTTTATTGTTGAAGGCGAAGGCACCTTGGTTGTTGGAGACAGCATCCATCAATTTAAAAAAAATGATATTATAGTTATTGGAAGCAATTTGCCTCATGTATTTAAGAGCCAAGTAAATAAGGGAAAAAAGTCTCATATGCTCACGCTTTTTTTTGATAAGAATTCTTTTGGAAATGATTTTTTTGAACTAGAGGAGTTAAGAGAACTCAATGATTTTTTTAAAAGAGCTGAACATGGATTTAAAATTACCTCTTCAAAAAAAACCATGATGCTTTTATTTATGCAACTTGAAAAGGCTACAAAACTATCTCGGTTTTTAATATTGCTGGAATTACTAAAGAATGCATCCGTTTGTAATTACTCATGCTTGTCCTCTTTTATTTATGAAAAAAAGTATAAAGAAACTGAAGGCAAACGTATGCAAGATGTTTTTGATTACACCATGACGCATTTTGAACATGATATTTCGTTAGAAACCATATCAGAAATTGCCAATATGACCAAAAATGCTTTTTGTAAATATTTTAAAAAACGTACCAATAAAACCTATATTAGATTTTTAAATGAGTTGCGTATTGAACATGCCAGTAAACTTTTAATGGATAAAAAAGAAGCTTCAATAGCAGACGTTGCCTATGAATGTGGTTTTAAAAATATCTCAAATTTTAATAGGCAGTTTAGGGTAATAAAAGCATGTAATCCTAAAGTTTTCAAAAAATATAATTAGGCTTTTCATTAAACTATAACCTTATTAGCATTCACATTTTACTTAAAAAAATCTATTTAATGAACGTCAATCCATCTGGGATCTTTCCAGTTCCAATGGTGCTTACAATTTTAAAAGTTTTCATATCGATAACTTCTATTTTATTGGCATTTGAATTTGATACAAAGGCATAGTGTCCGTTTGAGTAAATTAAAATACAAAAGATCGGATATATGGAAAAGGATTCTTCTAACAAAAAAAAATAATAATACTTATCATTTTTATTTAACATGTCTTTAGTTCACTTTAAATTATATAATACCTTTAAAATATTCTATTGTTTTTATTAATCCTTCATCAAGATTTACCTTAGGAGACCAATCCAATTCTTTTTTAGCTAAAGAAATATCGGGTTGCCTTTGCATAGGATCATCAGATGGTAATGGTTTATAAATAATTTTTGATTTAGATCCTGTAAGGTCTATTACTTTTTTTGCTAATTCAAGAATTGTGAATTCATTAGGGTTTCCAACATTTACTGGGCCTAAAAACTCATCTCTAGAATTCATAAGTCTAACCATACCTTCAACTAAATCATCAACATATTGAAAACTTCGTGTTTGATTACCTTCACCATAAACCGTTATGTCATGATTTTGTAAAGCCTGTACAATAAAATTAGAAACTACTCTACCATCATTCGGATTCATATTGGGTCCGTACGTATTAAATATTCTAATAATTTTAATCTTCACATTGTTTTGCTGGTGATAGTTTATAAATAAGGTTTCTGCAGATCGCTTTCCTTCATCATAACAAGCACGTTCTCCTATAGGATTTACGTGTCCCCAATAAGATTCTGGTTGTGGATGCACTAGCGGATCTCCATAGACTTCACTAGTAGATGCTTGAAGTACTTTAGCATTTACTCTTTTAGCCAACCCAAGCATATTTATGGCACCCATTACAGATGTTTTCATGGTTTTAATTGGATTGTACTGATAATGAACTGGTGAAGCTGGGCACGCTAAATTATAAATTTCATCTACTTCTATAAAGAATGGTGTTGTAACGTCATGACGAATCAATTCAAAATACGGATTGTCTAATAAATGAATAACATTCTCTTTTTGTCCAGTAAAATAATTATCTAAGCAATATACTTCATTTCCTTCATTTAATAAACGCTCACATAAGTGTGAACCCACAAAACCGGCACCGCCAGTAATAAGTATTTTTTTACGAGCCATAATAATTATTTAATTGCAGTAAGTGCTTCTTTATTTATTGTTGTATCAATACCTATACAGAAATAATCAAATCCATCATTTTTCATTTCTTCTTTGTCATAAATATTTCTACCATCAAAAACAGCAGGTACATTTAGTAATTTTTTAATGATTTTAAAACTAGGAAACTTAAACTCTGGCCATTCTGTAAGAACTGCCAAACAGTCTGCATCAATTAAGGTTTCATATTGATCTTCATAATAAGAAATTGTATCTCCAAAATGATGTTTAGCTTCTTCATTAGCCACTGGATCATAAGCTTTTACAACAGCTCCTTCCCTTAATAAATTATTAATTATGTATAATGATGGTGCTTCACGCATATCATCTGTTTGTGGTTTAAATGAAAGTCCCCAAACGGCAATGGTTTTTCCTTTTAAATCACCATTGAAATAATTTTTAATTTTATTAAATAAAACTAGTTTTTGATTATTATTTACTGCTTCAACAGCCTGAAGTACTTTTAAGTCATAATTATTTTCACTTGCTGTTCTTATTAATGCTTGTACATCTTTTGGAAAACATGAACCGCCATATCCTATTCCTGGATATATAAATTTAGTACCAATTCTAGAATCTGATCCAATGCCTTTTCTAACTTTATTAATATCAGCTCCTACAATTTCACAAAAATTAGCTATATCATTTATAAAACTAATTTTTGTTGCTAGCATAGCGTTTGCTGCATATTTTGTCATTTCTGCAGAAACAATATCCATAAAAATAACAGGATGACCATTTAGTGTAAACGGTTTATATAAACTTTTCATTAAGTCTTCTGCTCTTGGACTATCTAAACCTACTACAATTCTGTCTGGTTTTAAAAAGTCATTAATTGCTGCGCCTTCTTTTAAAAATTCCGGGTTTGAAGCAACATCAAATACGATATTAGAATTTCTTTTATCTAATTCTTCTTGAACTGCTTTCCTAACTTTTTTTGAAGTTCCTACAGGTACTGTGCTTTTTGTTACAATAAGCATGTAATCTTTCATGTGCTTACCACAATCTCTGGCTACAGCAACAACGTACTTAAGGTCTGCACTACCGTCTTCATCTGGTGGTGTACCTACAGAAATGAACAATACTTCAGAATCTTTAAGAGCGTCATCAATTTTTGTAGTAAAACTTAATCTCCCTTTCTTCACATTCCTATTAATCATATCTTCTAGGCCTGGCTCATAAATAGGAATAATTCCATTATTAAGGTTTTCAATTTTCTTTTTGTCAATATCAACGCAACAAACGTCAATACCTACTTCAGAAAAACAAGCGCCAGTGACTAGACCTACGTATCCGCTTCCAACAATAGTAATCTTCATAATACTTGTATTTTGAGGTTAAAAAACAAAAATAAGATATTGATATTATTTAAAATTTATTTTTTCATTTTTCAAATTTAGTTAAAAGTTTGATTGTTCTTATTAAAAATATAGTCTATAAATCCTTTGATATCAAAATTTGCAGTAAGATTAAATACATCCTATATAAATAAATATTTAAATGATTACTCTTATTCTTTTAAATAAGATAAAACCATTAGCTAAAACTAAACACAAACCTAGACTATTAATTTTAATAAGAAGTAAATAATATAATCATATAAATTGTTACTAAAAGATATTAATTCTTTATCCCTATTAATAATTTTGCTATTATCTGGTGTTATTCATTAACCCTATTTTTAAATATTTTAAAAAACGTACCAATAAAACCTATATTAGATTTTTAAATGAGTTGCGTATTGAACACGCGTGCAAACTTTTAATGGTTAAAAAAGAAGCTTCAATAGCAGACGTTGCCTATGCATGTGGTTTTAAAAATATTTCTAATTTTAATAGGCAGTTTAGGGTAATAAAAGAAATAAGCCCGAAAGCATATAGACATTAATTAAATAGAATTAGAATAAAAAAAAGGCAAAAGTAAAAAACTTTTGCCTGGTGTAAATTGCTATTATACCTTCTTCTCACAAAGGAATATGCTACAAATTTATAGACTTATTTCAATGAATACTTTAAAATTCGATAGATTAAACCTTAATGTTGTTTATAAGCCATTTTATATAGACGAATGGTTTTTAAGATTAAAATAAGTTACAGATAACCCGTTGGGTATAATTAATGAAATTTAATTTATTTCGAATTTTGACTGTAAATTTATACCTAGTTTTCAAGTCTGAAGAAAACCTTAAAAAATAGCGCTTTTAATTATATATAGAAAAGCTCAATGTGTCAGTTCACATAAAATGAGTACCTAAAAACAATTACACCCTACTAATTAACTGAATTAAAAATATTTAGTTTATTAATTTGGTCTGATTGTTTGTAATGAATCATAAATCGCTCTCCTCTTGAGCACATCAAAATATTTTTATAAGTAATACATTAGCAACTGTCCTCGAACTGATATAGAAATTTATTATAACAGATTGTGGTACAATCAATTAAATTGCTCAATAGTTTATTCTAAAAAAATGGTAGAATCATCACTCAAGCATTTCTCCATAAAAATAGTTTAAATACCCTTTTTTTTATTACGTTTTATAAAAGTATTTAATTAGCAATATACCCTTAATATCTAAATTATTTTGCAGAGTATAGATTAATTCTTTAGCAAATATCATGGCTTTGATAAAAATTAAGTATCAAATTTTAGTCTTCCCTAGTGTATTTCCCTAAAAGAGTAAATAAAGTCAATTTAAGGAGTTTAAAAAATGCATGATATCGGTGTTTTTTAGCCATTCCTCTATAAAATTTTAATCTTAAAGACACTAAATAACCGTTAGTCTACACTTAATGATTTTTCAAATGCTAATAAGTGTTGTATATCTAATTTTTTAATAGCAATCTATGGTTTCATATATATTTGCTAAGTCATTGATAATCAATTAGTTGAAATGTTCAAAAAAACCGATAAAATGAAAACTAGTGCAAAAAAATCGGATGAGTTGTTAACAAGTGCTAAAAAAATCGATGAAATGCATAAAAACAAAAAATTAACCCCAAACTATTAAATTATATATCTATGATTTTTAAAACTACATGTAACAAATTACAATTACTTTCAGTACTATTTTTATTTGCCATTACAACTTTAACTCAAGCGCAAACTACAACCCAAATAACCTCAGACAATTTTGAAGAAGGTTATGGTGATTGGAATGATGGAGGAGCAAATTCAGAAATAATAGATAGTGGTTGGTCTTCATGCCTTAATGGCTCAAGTGGAAATAAATCTGTTCGTTTAAGAAATGGTAATTCTAGTTCAAAATTAACCTCTGATCCATATAATTTTTCTAATTACAGCTATGTTACCATAACATATAATTACGCGACAAATGATAAAATGGAAGATAATGAAGGATGGTTTATTGAATATAGCGATGATAATGGTAGTAATTGGGAAACTATTAAACAATACCGAAGCGGTGATAATTTTACAAAAAATATTTGTGTTTCTGACGAAGAAGTAACAATAACGCCATCTTCTACAATTAATTTTAACTCAAGCCAAATCTTAGTAAGATTCAGAAACAATTCTAATCGAGATGATGAACAATTATGGTTAGACAACATTGTAGTTAAAGGAATTTTTACTGCTATAGCTCCAATAGCTAATTTTTCAGCAGATAACACAACAACTTTTACGGGAGATGTGGTATCTTTTACTGATGAATCAGAAAATAATCCAACTTCTTGGGTATGGTCTTTTATAAACTCTGCTAATGTAACTTTTGTAAACGGCACCTCATCAACTTCACAAAACCCCCAAGTTACGTTTAATACTGCAGGTACTTATAGAGTTACTTTAGTTGCCACTAATAGCATTGATTCTGATACGATAACTAAAATAGATTACATTACAGTTGTTACTGCCATTGATAATCCTGCAAGTTTTACAGTAAACCAATCAACAAATAATCCTTATACCTTTTTAGATTTAGCTGCCACTGCAAATGCTGATAGAGATAATATATTAGTAGCTTACAACACCACAAATAATTTTGGGATGCCAACAAGAGATGCTAATAATAACATTATATTAAATGGCGGTGGTACAATTATTTTTGAAGGAAATGCAAATTCTATTAATAGCAATACTCTACCACAATTAAATCAAGATACACCTTATTATTTTAAAGCTTGGTCTGTAACTGCAGAGAGCTTTTCTAGAGGTATTGAAGCTAATGCGACTACAGCAGCGGTTTTAGGACCAATAAGTTTAGCAGTTACTGCAAGCACAATAAACAATAGCATAACATTTAATGCAGAAGCTAATAGCTTAAACGATAATTTAATGTTAGTTTACAATACTAATAATAATTTTGGGACGCCACAAGATGGTGTATTTTACCAAAAAGATGATTCGATTGGTAATGCAACTGTTTTATTAAGTTCAGTAGACGTAAATGCTATTAATAACTACATACACGACCTTCTTCAATTAGATACTCGTTACTATTACAGAATTTATTCAATAGCTACAGGTATATGGTATTATTCTCAAGATGACAGAGAAGATGACGACATAACTATAGAAGGTTTTATTTGGCAAAATAATATTGATGGAGACAATCCAAATAGATTTAATCCATTTACCAATGGCGATCAGGTTATAGATAACATAACGGTATCAGGAATATCTAGAGGTGATGGTGTTGATGGTAATGATGATGATGATGATTACGAGGCTATAGGTTGGAGTGAGGCAGGAACCTTAGATATATCAAGAAATCAATATTTTGAGTTTACATTAACCCCAGATAATGGTTACGAGATTAATTTTAAAGAATTCTTCTTTAATGCAGGTGATAAAAATGGAGATCTTGATTTTGTATTTAGATCTAGTATTGATAACTATTCATCTAATATTGGAGATATAGTTTTAAATTCAAATAACGGTGGTAGTAATTTTGATTTAACTGGTGATGAATTTCAAAATATTTCTGAAGCTATTACTTTTAGAATTTATGGATGGAATGCTTCAGAAAACGATACTGAATTTAGAATTCGAGATTTTGGTTTTAAAGGGACCCTTTCGGAATATACTACTTGGAACGGAACTAGCTGGGATAAAATACCTAATTTAGGTATGAGAGCGATACTTAATGGTGATTATAACACCAAAGTTGGTGGAGAACAAACAAGCTTTAGAAGTAAATCTTTAAAAGTTAATTCAGGCTATACCTTAACAGTAGATGATAATACTTTTGTTGAAGTAAACTATGATACTTTTGGAGAGGGTAATATTGTTGTTGAAACTAAAGGTGCTTTTGTACAAAGAAATGATGGTGAATTTAATTTAAACGGAACTTCTAAAGTTAACAAAAGCACACCTTATAAAGATCAATGGTATTATTACACCTATTGGAGTTCGCCTGTAAAAGATTTTAATATTGAAAGCATATTTTGGAGTATAGGCGGTAAATTCTATTTTGATGGAAGAGCTTGGCAATATGCAACAGGTAGAATTATGGCGCCAGGTCAAGGATTTATTACTAGAGCTGATGATGCTGGAGTTCAAACAGCTTCATTTTCAGGTGAATTTAATACCGGTACAATTACTACACCGATAGTTTATGATGCTACAAATAATGTAAAAACTAATTTAATTGGAAACCCTTATCCGTCTTCTATTAATTTAGACCAATTTTTAGAAACTAATAAAGATGTAATTGAAGGTGTTGCTTACTTTTGGTCACAAGAAACTGCACCAGTTGGTGGTCAATTTAATGCATCAGATTATATTCCTTATAATTTAACAGGAAGTACAGGTACTAGTTCAGATTTAACCAGAATAGTTAACGGATTTGTTCCTTCTGCACAAAGCTTTTTTACAATAAGTAAAGCAGCTGGAAATGCAACCTTTACTAACGACATGCGTATGGCAGACGCAACAAGTAATAGCCAGTTTTTTAAATCCTCAAATAATGCACCTCCTAAAGGTTTAGAAAGTAAAGCAGAAAAATTATGGGTAAATTTAAGTTCAAGCAATGGAGTATTTAGTCAAATACTAGTAGGATATATTGATGGTGCTACTAATGAAGATGATGGCTTAACTTATGATGCAATTAAATTTAATGAAGCGGCTGGAGCGTTTTTATATTCAACTATTGTAAATTCAGATAAAAAATATGTAATACAAGGGAAAGATGTTAATAGTATAAATGTTGATGAAGCAATTGCTCTTGGATTTAAAACTACTGTTGCAACTTCATATACTATTTCAATTGCAAAATTGGAAGGCGATTTTATAAATGGAAATACTATTTATTTAAAAGATAATATGCTTAACATCATTCATGATTTATCAGCAAATGATTATACGTTTAATTCAGAAGTAGGTGAATTTAATAATCGTTTTGAAATTGTATTTAAAAGTATAGCATTATCAACAAATAGTTTTGAAACAGAAACTAATGATTTAAAAATTGTAGAATTAAATGATAACGTTATCCAATTTAGTGTACCAAATAGTACATCTATTAGCAAAGTAACTGTTTTTGATTTATTAGGTAAACATATTATCGATTTAAAAGGCACTAGTTCTACTGAAAAATATCAATTTAATAGTTTAACTAGTTCAATATATATTGCTAAAGTAACATTAAATGATGGGGTTGTAATCACAAAAAAATTCATTAAAAAATAATCTTTAGTTACATCCTAAATACAAAAAAGAACTACATATTTGTGTAGTTCTTTTTTTGTGTTTATTAGTATTGAATTAATTTATAGAAGGTTTTGTAAAATCAATTATTTATAATTTAAAAACTCTTCTAAAATCTTTAATTTTAATAAAAATTATAATAAAATTTTTCAATTAAAAATGATTTTATTGAACCATGAATAGAATAGAACAAATTGAATCTAACTTAAGTCAATTAAGACTCAAATTACAAACTCACAAGCTTTATGAAAATCTAAAAAGTATTGATGATATAAAAATCTTTATGCAAAATCATGTATTTGCAGTATGGGATTTTATGTCATTATTAAAAGCAATACAAGTACAATTAACAAACACAGAAGTGCCTTGGTTGCCAAGAAAAAACCCAATATTAGCTAGGTTTATTAATGAAATTGTTCATGGAGAAGAAAGTGATATAAATGAATTAGGTGAACCCAAGAGTCATTTTGAGATGTATTGTGATGCCATGAAGCAAATAGGAGCAAATACATTGCAAATTGAATTCTTATTAAAACAATTGCAAAGTGGAAATAATCTAAATTACGCATTATCTCAATTAAAAATAGAACCTGAAGTTTATAATTTTGTTAAATTTACTTTCAATACTATTGAAACAAAAAAAATACATCTTATAGCATCAGCTTTTACATTTGGTAGAGAAGATGTTATTCCAGATATTTTTATTGAGATATTAAAAAAATCTGATACCAATAGTTCTAATTATAGTGGATTAATTTATTATCTTAATAGACATATAGAGTTAGATGGTGACCAACATGGACCATTATCTCTTCAAATGATTGAAGAATTATGTGCTGACGATGATACTAAATGGAATGAAGTTTTAATAATAGCTAAACAAGCATTAGAAATGCGAATTAAATTATGGGATTCAATTAATAATTCTATTAAAAATAAAATACAACCGATTGTTTTGTAAAAATATAGGTTAATAATAATATTAAAAAATGATAAAATCTTTAAACATTCTTCTAATAGAAGATGATATGATTGAAGTTATGAAACTAAAAAGAGTTATAGCTTCATTACAAGTAGATCATAAAATAATAGAAGCCAATAATGGAGAAGAAGCTCTAAAGATTTTAGAAGAAAGTGAGAAGCTTCCAGATATTATTTTGCTTGATTTAAACATGCCTAAATTAAACGGAATTGATTTTCTTTCAATCATAAAAAACAACAAAGATTTAAAATTTATTCCAACAATTATATTAACAACCTCTAGCAATAATAACGATTTATTAAAGTGTTTTGAAATAGGTGTCTCTGGCTATATAATAAAACCATTAAAGTATGAAGACTATGTATCAAAAATTAAAAGAATATTAGCCTATTGGTGTATTAATGAAATAGCAGAAAAATAATGAAAGGCATTGTTTTTACAGGGTTTTTAGAGATGGTTGAAGAAAAATATGGTTTAGAAACAGTTGATGAAATCATAAGAAATGCAAATTTAAAATCAAAAGGAGCATATACGTCAATTGGAACCTATCACTTTTCTGAAATGCTGCAATTACTTCAAAATTTAAGTTTAAAAACAAAAATTACTGAAAATGATTTGTTACAAGTTTACGCAGAGTATTTTTTTAGTTTATTAGTAAGAGATTATCCAGATTTTTTTAAAATGTATAGTGGTCCATTAGATATGCTAGCTTCTATAGAAAGTCATATCCATGAAGAAGTTTTGAAAATTTATCCAGATGCAGAATTGCCCACTTTTGAAGTCATAGATAAAAATGAAAATGCATTAATACTTATATACAAATCAAGTAGAGCTATGTGCTATTTTGGTTTGGGCTTAATGTATAAAACTTTTGAATATTTTAATTCTAAAGCTACTATAGTTTTAGAAAAAATAGAACCTGATGGAAGTGAAGTTAAGTTTATTATCACCAAAATGTAATGAATCAAAATAAAATTGACATATTACAACGCGCACTAAAACGCGAAAAACTTGCCAGAAAACAAGCTGAAAGAATCCTTGAAGCTAAGGCAACTGAACTTTACAATTCCAATAAAAAATTAGCAAAGTTAAATGCTGATTTAGAATCTTTACTTTTTAAAACAGATTCTCAATTACAAGGTGTTTTTGAAAATATAATTGACGCTTATGTCATTATGGATTTAAACGGATATATTCTTAAAATGAATAAATCTGCTTTAAATTTATTAGGTTTTGAAAACGACAAAGTGGATTACAATCTCATGAAGATGGTGTATCCAAATGATTATATAAAAGTAGTAAACTCTTATAAAAAATTAATAGAGAAAGGCTTTTTGAAAGACTTTGAAATTACTATAAAAACAAAAAATAATCAAAAAAAAATAGTTCATATTAATGCTAGTGTTATTTATGATCAAAACATACCAGTAGCAGCACAAGGTATTATAAGAGATATTACTAGTTTAAAAGCTGATGAATTAAACTCTAATGTTATTAATGATATTACACAGTCTATTCTTGGTAAGGAAGATATTTTTAATATCACATCAAAAATAGCAGAGAAAATAGCAGCATATTTAAAAACAAATGATTGTGTTATTTATTCAGTAAACCACACAGAAAATTTAGTAGAACAAATTGCTGCAATTGGACAAAAAATTGATGACAACGGAGACATTGTTAATAGGTTAAAATTTGATATTGGCCAAGGTATTGTAGGTACCGTTGCAAAAACTGGAAAACCAGAACTTATTCATAATACTGCTAAAGACAAGCGCTACATTTCAGACGTAGAGACTAACCTTTCTGAACTCACAGTGCCTATTTTAATAGAAAATGAAGTCATTGCAGTTATAGATTCCGAGCATCCTAATAAAAACCATTTTACCAGCATTCAACTCCATACTTTAGAAAATATAGCTAAAATAATTGGAATTAAGATTAAAAAAGCTATAAGTGTAAGAGAACGAGAAAAAGCGCAAAAAGAACTTTTTAAATCTGAAGAACGATTAAGAACGTTAATAACTAGCCTTGAAAGCGCTATGCTTTTAGAGGATGAAAACAGAAAAATTGTTTTAACAAACTATAAATTCTGTGAAATGTTTAATATTTATGCTACACCAGATCAAATGATTGGTGCAGACTGTACAGATGCAGCAGAGCAGAGCAAACATCTTTTTGAAAACCCAATAGAGTTTGTTGAAAGAATACAAGTTATTTTAAAAAATAAAATTACTGTTTTGGCTGATGAACTGGTAATGACTAATGGTAAAATATTAGAAAGAGATTATATTCCATTATTCAGTGATGAAAATTATACAGGGCATTTATGGAATTATAGAGATGTTACCTTAAAAAGGAAATACACTCAAAGTATCGAAGCTCAAAAACAAAAATATAGTGATATTATCGCTAATATGAATTTAGGTCTTTTAGAAGTGAATAATGACGATGAAATTTTGTTGTGTAATCAAAGTTTTTCAAAAATGTCAGGATATTCAGAAGAAGAATTACTAGGAAAAAAAGCAAGCAAAGTCTTTTTAGATGAGGATCATATAAAAATATTACAATACCAAGCTAAAAACAGATTGGAAGGAACTTCAAACTCATATGAAATTATAACAAGAAATAAGGCAAATGAAAATCGTACTTGGTTAGTAAGTGGAGCCCCAAATTATAACTTAAATGGAGAAGTTATAGGTTCTATAGGAATTCATTTAGATATTACAAATCAAAAAATATTGCAATTAGAAAAAGACAAACTAGTAGAAATATTAAAAAATAAAAATAATGAACTTCAAGAGTATGCTCAAATTGTATCGCATGATTTAAAGTCTCCATTAAGAAACATTAGTGCTTTAACCTCTTGGATAAAAGAAGATAACATAGATTCTTTGCATGAATCAAGTTTAAAACATTTTGACCACTTAGAACATACTTTAGAAAGAATGGAAGAGTTGATAACTGATATTTTAACCTATTCCAGCATTGATTCTGAATTAGTGAATAATGAATCTTTTGACTTAAATGAAACAGTTCAAGATATTATTAAAACATTACACATGCCAAAAGCGATAAATATTGCTATCAATAAAAAATTACCAATTATTAACGGAGATAAAACAAGATTTAAGCAATTGTTTCAAAACTTAATTAATAATGCCATGACTCATAACGATAAGAAGCATGGGGAAATTGAAATTGGATATCAATTAAAGGGTACAGAATATGAGTTTTATGTTAAAGATAATGGCGTAGGAATAGATAAAAAATATCATGAGCAAATATTTAAAATGTTTTATTACATTACAAAGAACAAAAATTCAACAGGAATAGGCTTATCTATAGTTAAAAAAATTGTAGAAATTTATGGAGGCAAAATATGGCTAGAATCTGAATTAGGAATAGGAACTACCTTTTATTTTACTATAAAACAATAAATAAGTTAAATATATATGCCAAATTTAACTTACATAAATAAATTATCAAATGGTGATGAAAATTTTAAAAAACGCTTAATTGATGTGATTAAATTTGAATTTCCAACAGAAAAAAATATTTATCAAGAAAATATAAAATTAAAAAATTATCAAATTGCAGCTGAAAACGTCCATAAAATAAAGCATAAAATAAGTATTTTAAGTTTTAAAAAAGGATATAAACTGGCTTCAAAACATGAAAATAATTTAAAAGAAAATAATAATAACTTTGAACAAGAATTTGAAGAGGTTTTAAAAACAATAACATCTTTTCTTTCTTTAATATAAAAAATATGAATTGCATAATTATAGATGATGAAACTACAGCTAGAGTAATATTAAATAGAATATGCTCTGAAGTAGATGATTTAAAAGTTGTTGCTGAGTTTGAAAATGCAGTAGAAGCCATAAAATATTTATACAAACATAAGGTTGACCTTGTTTTATTAGATATACATCTTCCCGATTTTACGGGTTTTGAGTTTATTAAAACACTAAAAGATCCACCTAAAATTATACTTATTTCTTCTGATAAAAATTTTGCAATTGAAGCCTATGAGTATGATTGTATTGTAGATTATTTAGTAAAACCCATTTTAATACCTCGTTTTATTAAAGCTGTACAAAAAGTTAAAAGTATTCTTAATAAATCTGATAAAGAAATTAGTCAGATCACAGAAGTTGTTAATGACCATGAAAATGAACTTTACATTAATATAGATAGACGTTTAATTAAAATAGATATTCGAACCATTTATTTTATTGAAGCAAAAGGTGACTATATTCATTTAAAAACAGAAACCAGTAATTATATTGTTCATTCTTCTTTAAAGAAAATTGAAGAAAAACTTCCAAACAATTTGTTTTTTAAAGTACATCGTTCCTACATAATAAATGTCAAGAAAATTGTGGGTATTGAAGATAATACTGTACTTATTAATAAAGAAATAATCCCTATTGGAAGATCTAGTAGAGCTGAGTTAATGAATAGGCTTAACCTATTATAAATAAATCTAGTTTAACTTTTCGTTAAAAGGAATAAATACCCTTTAAACTGTTTGTCCTTTTAAAAGATGAAAGTATCAGCTTGTCTATATAAATAAATTATTCATCTACAAATAATTACAATCCATCGAATATTAAAAAAGCATTTGTTTATATCATTTAAATTTGATGAAAGTGCAATTCACATGGAAAGAAATATAATTAATATAAATAGTTCTAGACGGATAAATAATATTGCCCAAAAAAACTTTGATGGCTTAAATAGAAATAAAAAAACTTCAAATCAATATAACATTGAACAAGAAAATTTTGATGATGATTATTTTTCAAGTTCGAAGTTATTAGAAGAAACTATTCCTTTTGAAAATATAGTTTCATTTATAATAGAATATGGTGAAAAAGTTAATGAAAAGGAAAGTGAGCAGTATCATTCATTTATGCTGTCATATCATATCTGTATAGAATTTTATGGAGTAAAGTATTATATACCGCACTATAGATACACAACAAAAGAAGAAAAAGTTTATAACTATTTAGATGCAAATTATAAAACAGTTTAAAATAATAGTTAGTCAATTCGTTTAGAAATTAGTAATTTTTAATTAAGTGTTATTCTTATTAAATTTCTAAATACAACTTACAAGTCAAAAAAATGGAAGGTTTTGGCTTATTACAAATAATTAAAGTTAACTAATAGCAAATTCAATGGTTTAATTATTTATTTTGAGTAATTATTATTTTTAAAAAGTCTCAACTGATGGTGTTGAGGCTTTTTTGTTTTAATATTATCTATAACCCGTTACGTATAATTGTTTTTAAGTACTTTTTATATAAATTGTCAAATTGAGCTTTTCTAAATGCAATTAAAGCGCTATTATATAAGGTATTCGACAGGCTCAGACTGACAAGTAGATAATTTACATTTAATTCATAATAAATTAAATTTCACAAATTATACTCAACGAGTTAAGGTTATATTTTTTTAACGTATTTAGTAATAATTACTATTTGTTGACCATCAACTTTGCCTTCAATATAGTCTGCATTTTCATGATCTAACCGAATATTTCTTACGGCTGTTCCTTGTTTTGCAACCATACTTGAGCCTTTTACTTTAAGGTCTTTTACTAAAACTACAGAATCTCCTACTTCTAAAATAACACCATTAACATCTCTATGAATAATCTTATTAGCTTCGTCTTCATGCTCGCCCGTTTCGCGTGCTAATGCTAAAGCCTCATCATCTAAATACATCATATCTAACAAATCTTTTGGCCAACCTTCATTACGAAGTCTTTGAAGCATTCTCCAGGCCATTATTTGAACAGCCACAAACTCACTCCACATACTGTCATTTAAACAACGCCAATGATTTGTGTCCATTTCAATATTTCCTTCAATTTGCTCCAAACAGGTGCTACAAACCAATACACTATTATCTACGCTTTCATTTAATGATGGTGGAATGGTATATTGTTTTAGTTCTTTAGCTGAAGTACATAATTCACAGGTATTATGACTTCGTTCTTGTAATGTTTGTAGTATACTCATAATTTATAATTTAATTTTGCAATAATACACTTAAATAAGAGTATCTACAAGTTAAACACTAACATAAGTTTAACAAAAAAAGAGCTTAATAAAAGCTCTTTTTTTGTTACTATTGAATTAAAAAATTAAATACTCTTTTCTAAATCTTTATTTAATAACCAATTTACTGTAGTCATTAATTTTTCAGAATCTATTGGTTTGTTATAATATCCTTTTATGGAATCGTATTTTTTAGACTCTTCATAATCTGTTGGGTTTAATGAAGAGGTTACAATAAATATATTTAAGTTATTCATTATTTCTTCTCTTTCTTGAATTACTTTCTGCAATAATTCAAATCCATTTAATTCTGGCATATTAATATCTAAAAATATAATATCTGGAAGACTATCAACGCTTAGATTATTTAAATACCAAAATGCTTTTGTTGGAGATTCAAAACAAGTTACATCATGATCAATTTCTAATTTTTCAATATGCTTTGAGTGCAAAAAATTAAAAACATGATCATCATCGATCAGTAAAAATTTTAATTTTGTTTTCATTGTTTTCGTTAGGGAGTGACTAATTAATTGTATTTTTTTGGAATAGTTATTATAAATTTTGTGCCTACATTTATTTGTGAATCTACTTTAATTCTGCCTTTTAATTTTTCAATGGTTTCTTTTACTAAAAACAACCCAAGTCCTGTACCATAAGCATTATTTGTTGCTCTGAAAAACATTTCAAAAATTCTATCTAAAAATTCTTTTTCTATACCTATGCCATTATCAGTTATTGAAATGGTGTAATATGTTTTTTCTTGACTTATATCAAACTTTACAAAACACTTATCTGTATTTGGATTAAAGTATTTTACTGAATTGCTTAAAATATTTTTCAACACAATTTCTAACCTAGCTTTATCTGAATCAATGAAATGAATGTTATTAAAATTAGTTTCAAATATGATGTCTCTTTTATTGACATATTTTATATCATCATATATATGATTGATTAGTTTTTGAATATCTACAGATTGAATTTGAAGTTCTAACTTTGAGTTTCTTGAAAAATATAAAATTTCTTGAATTGTTTTGTCTAATCTTTTTGTACTATCTAACATTAAATTGATATACTCTTTATTTCTATCAGACATATCAACATCATCACCATGTTGTATTAAATCAATAAGTCCCATAATTGAAAGTACTGGCGTTCTTAAATCGTGTGAAATTCTATAAACAAATGTATCTAACTCTTTATTTATTTTTTTTAGGTTATTATTTGAATTTAACAGCTTGCTTTCTAAATTTTTTTGATTTGTAATATCTAAATGAATTCCTATTGAGCCTACTAGTTCTCCTTTAACACCAAAATTTGGAGCACCACTAATTAACCAAGTTCGTTTTTCACCTTGTTTAGTAATAATTTCGGCTTCATAAACTGAAGATTCCTTTTTAAGCCGTATTGAAATTTGCTTTTTCATGGATATCCTACCTTTGTCATTTAACAACGTATTAAAGGCGTTTTTCCCTATCAATTCATCTTCTGTGTAACCCGAAATTTCACAAAAACTATTATTGGCCAATAGTATATTTTCATAATTATCTACTTCTAACAGGCCTAGATTCATATTAGCAATTATACTTCGATACTTTTCCTTTTCAAGAAATAATTTTTTTTCTAAATTTTTTTGATTTGTAATATCTAAATGAACACCTATTGCACCTATAATTTCTCCTTTAACACTATAATTAGGCACAGCACTTATTAACATATTTCGTTTTTCTCCTTGTTTAGTAAGCATTTCAGTTTCATGAACAAATGATATATCTTCATTAAAAAGCCCTTCTACATGCTTTGACATTGCTTGCCTGCTTTCATCATCAAATAATGTTTGTCGCCCATATTTGCCTTTCAATTCATCATTTGTGTAGCCTAAAAGTTTACAAAAATTTTCATCTGCATAAAGTATTTTATCAGTGTTATCTAGTTCCAATAACCCTAAATTCAATTTGGCTATAACATTTCTATATTTTTCTGTTTCTTCAATTAAATTTTCTTTATAAAGTCTATGTTTTAATATAGAATATATTTGTTCTGAAAAATTATCAAACATTAATAGGCCTTCATAATTTAATTTATCAAAACTAAATGCCATTTTTTTTGATACCATTCCTATAATAAAAAACTGAAAATTTTCTTCTTTAGATTCAAATTTTCTTACTAGTATCCTTTCAAATTTTTCAAGTGCAGGATGATTGTTTATATGCTTTTCAGTTAAATAAAACGGAGCCCTTTCTGATACATTTAGCGTTATATTTTCTATGGCTCTAAATATATTATCTGGATTGTGCTCTTTTTTTTCTAAACCCTCAGTGTATATTGTAACGTCATTTTTGGTAACAAATACAACCATAGAACTTTCAGCTGAAAAAATATCAACCACAGCTTCAGAAACTGCGCTTTTAAAATTTTGAATGGTTTTTGATTGAATAAAACTTTTTATATAAAAATTTAATTTCTTATAAGATTCAAGTTGTTTATCTCTAAGATAATTTGCAGAAATGAGTTCTTGCTGAATGTTATTATAATTTTTAAGTTTATCTTGAAGTTTTAAATTCTCATTTTGTAATAAGGCATATTTATCATCAAAACCCTCTTCATCATCTAATTTTCTGCTAATCATCATACCTTTTTATTTAAATTCTGGTAATAACATACAATGCAGTAGTATAATTATGGTATGTGTTTTTGCCTCCTAACCTAGCAAATTCTCCAAAACCATACATACCTAACCAAGGTGGACATTCATTATTATTATTATTAAAAGGATTTTGCATTTTAGCCACTAACTCTTCTTTGAAAATTCTATTAAATAAAAAGCGCCCTCTTGCTAAACAGTCTGCATGAAACACGGCAACAACTTCTTCATTTTGTATTTTACTACGTAATGTATCTGTCATATTAGTCATTTCATTAAATATTAAATCTTCATCTCTTATGGTTAGCCATAATTTTGTATTTTCTTTACAAGTAGTTGCATAATACATGTCATTACCTTCATGCTTTGTAACTACTCTTAAAATATGACTGTTACCGTATTCTAACATTAAATCATCACTTAATTCTTCTGCTAAAGCACCTATAGGAATGGTATCGCCACATGTTGCATTTTCTGTAACAGCTAAATGTTTTAAATATTCACTCCAAGCTGGTTTCCCATTTAATTCTTTAATTATATGCCCAGATGATTTAGTTACAATAAGCGGCTTTCCATCAGCTAAAAAACCATGTGTTGCCTGTGTGTGAACTTTTAGTGTAGGGTCGCAAAAACCTATAGCGTATGCGCCATTTTCATAAACAGTATCGTTAACTGCTTGATAACTTACAACACCTTTCATATTATCTGAAGAAGTTGCACCAAATAGTGTTACATTTTCACCGAAAACACTTTCAAAAGCAGCTATACATTCTGTATTATTAATATCTATGCCTGATGCTAAAAAGTAAATCATGTTTATACCACTTTTTTTACTTTTTAGTGAATTTGCAATTTCTAAAGCTTTTTGGTAAGAGTTGTAACCAAATATACCATCAACATGAGCTAAAGCATAATCTTTTCCTTTGATAGCCATAAGTGCCATATCTTTCATGGACTCGCTTACGCCTTCTTTACCAACTATACCGCAACATGATGCAGCAACTACATCGGCATTAGGATATAGTTCTTTTGATTTAGTTAAAATATCATTAAAATCATGCCCAAGAGTTGCATGATATATAAGTAAATCAACGCTTTTAGTATCATTTCCTAAAGCGCTTTCTAAACATTCTTCAACACTTCTTTTAGTGTTAACAATTCTGACTGAGGAGGAGAAAAATTCTAGCATAAAGTAACAATTTAACACATTTATAATCTTCCAAAATTAAAAGAATCGCGATACAACTAGGTTTAATTTAGATAATTGAATTTTATGTGTAGTCAAACAACATTTATGTGTCGTTTAAAAGTATATTTTTTGCTACTTTTTAGTTAAATTTCGTGAATCAATTAAGGTTTTTATAAACAAACTAAATTTTTATTTGCTTTAAAAACAATGCTTTAAAATATAAAATTTATTAAATTAATGAGCCCTATTTAAGAACTTAAAAGTTAAATTAAACTGTCTCTCATTTTTTTAGTCATTCCTTTTACAACCATTTCGTAAGAATGGTCTATAAGTTCTAAAATAAATTTAGTAGGAAGTTCTCCTTTATAGATTGCAATGCTATTCCAATGTTTATTACTTACATAAGGTCCAGCATAAATACTTTCATAGGTTTCTCTTAATTCAATAGTATATTCTGGGTCACATTTTAAAGTGATTGAAGCTTCACCTTTTTCCCATTTATCTAATGGAGCAATGACAAACATTTTGCCTAACACTTTAAAAACCAAAGTATCTGCATCAAAAGGAAATTCTTCTGTGACTGCTTTTTTATTTAAACAATATTGTTGGAGTTGTTCTATATGCATTATAAAAGTCGTTCCATTACTTTTTCAGGATGCTTTAATTCAGTAAATCCAAATTGTTTATATAAACCGTGAGCATCAGAGGTTTTTAGCATCCAAACTTTACAGGTTCTTAATTTTGGCTCTTCGTGGATTGCTTTCATAAGTTGTTTTGAATAACCCTTACCTCTATAGTTTGGCAAAATAAACACATCCATTAAATAAGCAAAAACCGTATAATCTGTTGCTATTCGGGCAAATCCTATTTGTTTGTCTTCAAAATAAACACCAAAACATAAACAATGTTCTATGGTTTTTTTTACCTCATCAATAGTTCTTCCTTTTGCCCAATACGTGGTAGTTAAAAACCCATGAATAACCTCTATTTGAAGTTTACTTTTATCTGTTGAAATAGTAATCATTCCAAAATTTTATATAAAACGGGTTTACTTGGCGATGCATCATTTTCAAAAGGCGCTATTTGAAGATTTAAAAAATAAGTGCCATCTTCAACAGTATTGGGTACGAAAATAAATTCGGTAATAGTGGCATCCATTCTAAGCTTTCCTGCAGTGTTCCAAAAGGCATTATGAGCTAATAACTCTCCATCATCTTTTTCTTTATCTACACTAGGCAAATCTATTAGTAAGTGCTTTATTTCTTTTTCTTTCAAATAAATAGCAGCTTCTTCTAGCAAATATGGCGGATTTGTATTTGAATATTGCGCTGTTAGTTTTTCTTTAGTGTTTGGAATGGTTCTAATTACAACGGCATCTCTTTTTTTATTCCCTAAAGCATATTGCAACTGTTTTTTAGAAATTACAAAATCACCATTTTGTTTTATGGGTGGAATGGTAACTACTTCGGCCAAAAAGAAAAACTGCTTTAAATGTTGGTTAATAGAATGTACTTTTTCGGTAATATGCCCAACACATTCTGTATGTGTTCCATGACCATGCGGATTAAAATAGATGTTATTAAAATTGATACATGCGCCTTCTAAAACACTTGCAATCCATTCTCCATCTTTAACAGGCTCTATTTTAGGAGCATCAATATACCACGCATTTACATTGGATTTTGAAGCTCTTAATGGCATTGAAATATCAAGTGGTTGCAAAAAATCAATTTGATATTTTTTTGAATGGTACTGAATAGTAGCTAGCATTTTATAACATTTTAAATGATAAATAACTTATTAAAGTTCGATAACCTGCTGTTAAAAACACAAATGAAATAATAATGATAATAGATTTAAATATAGAGATAAATAATGAGTTTTTATACACTTGTTTTATGGCAAGAATAAGAAACAATACATTAGTTAAGGTTATAAAAATTTGAACCGCTCTATTTCCAAATCTATTAACCGTGATGGCCAAAAGACAGGATAAAAAGAAAAAAGAAAGATAATGCATTGCAAAAATAAGATGCATTCCAAAAAGGAAATTGGTTTTATAAAATAACACCCATAAAATGACCCCTAAAAGAGGCACAAAAATAATGACTGCACCTTTTGAAAAATTAGTTGAAATGCTATCATATTCTTGACTTAATTGAATTTCTGTTTTTCCTGAATTTTGCACGAGTTCAAAAACTTTTTCTTTTATACCGTCATTAAAATAATACTTTGCGGGAATTCTTAAAATGTCTGCTTGGGTTAGTAAAAGAAAAAAAAGGATGTTAGTAATCAAAAATACTTGAATAGGCTTCATGAATGGTTTTCTGATACCTTCAATATATTTGGATGTTAATTTTCCCGGTTTAAAAAGTAGATTCAAAAATGTTTGATAGACTTTGGAATCTATATTAAATATGCCATCAACAACCTCTGCAAACATTGTTTTTAAAGAAAAGTCATTGGTTTCAACAACTTTTTCACCACATTCAAAACAGTACTTGCCTTTAAGAGTTTCACCACAATTCTTACAAGTATTTTTCATCCTTTTAAATTAAGCATAAACAAGTCTGATGCAATACCATCACTCAAAAATTTTCCTTTTTTGGTGACTAACAATTTCTCGTTATGAAGATACAAAAAATCGTTTTTCAAATGAAGATTGGCTTGTTCAAAAAGATACTTTTTATAATGAACCCCAAAATCTTGCTCAACCTTTAGTAACGAAACGCCCCATATGGTTCGTAAACCTGTCATTACATATTCGTTGTATTTATCTATAACCGATAAAGTTTCAATTTCAAGTGGCACTACATTTTCTTGTAAAGCTTTTATGTATTTTGAATTGTTTTTAACATTCCAACTGCGTTGATTGCCATTAAATGAATGCGCAGAAGGCCCGATTCCCAAATAGGATTTTCCTTGCCAGTAAGCCGAATTATTTTTACTGAAATAGTCTGGCTTTCCAAAATTCGACAATTCATAATGCACAAATCCAGATGCTTCGAGTTTTTCTATTAATAAATAAAATTGCTCTTGCACCAACTCGTCATCAACATGTTGAATGACACCTTTTTTAATGAAGGTATCCAATGCTGTTTTCGGCTCGACCGTTAAAGCATAACTTGAGATGTGAGGAATCTGATAACTTAAAACAGTTTCTATATTTTTAATCCAATTTTCATTGGTTAATCCAGGAATTCCATAGATTAAATCGACCGAAATATTGTCAAAATATTTAGTAGCTTCCTGCAAACACGCTTTAGCTTCCTCTGCATTGTGAGCGCGATTCATCAATTTTAAATCGGCTTCAAAAAAAGATTGAATACCAATGCTTAAACGGTTAACTGGAGTTTTAGATAGTTGGATGATTAGATTTTTAGATAAATCATCCGGATTGGCTTCTAGGGTAATTTCAGGATTGTCTGAAACCTTATAGTGTTTAAAAATGGTTTCAATAATCAATAATAATTCATCAATACTCAATAATGATGGCGTTCCACCACCAAAATAAATGGTTTCAACCGTTTGGTTTTTAAATTCGTCTTTGCGTAATACTATTTCTTTAACTATGGCATGAACTAATTCTGTTTTCTTTTTTAAAGAGGTTGAAAAATGAAAATCGCAATAATGACAAGCTTGCTTGCAAAATGGGATATGGATGTAGATTCCTGCCATTATTTTTTAACTCTACTTTCATTCTGCTTTACAAAAGCACTCCAACCTGTATAACTTTTGTCGCCTTCTACTTTACCTTCATTATAAAAATGACAAACGGCTGCAGCTAAACCATCGGTGGCATCTAAATTTTTTGGAAGTGTTTTTAAATTCAATAAACTTTGAAGCATTTTTGCCACTTGTTCTTTACTGGCATTTCCATTGCCGGTAATGGCCATTTTAATTTTTTTTGGCGAATACTCGGTAATTGGAATTTCTCTGCTTAAACCCGCAGCCATAGCCACACCTTGTGCTCTACCAAGCTTAAGCATACTTTGCACATTTTTACCAAAGAAAGGCGCTTCAATAGCAATTTCGTCAGGATGATGTGTGTCAATAAGTTCTATGGTTCGTTCAAAAATGAGCTTTAGTTTTAGATAATGATCGTCGTATTTTTTTAAATCGAGTTCATTAAGTTGAACAAAATGCATGGTTTTTCCAAGCACTTTAATGAGACCAAAACCCATGATGGTTGTGCCTGGATCGATTCCTAGTATAATTTTTTCTTTACTCATGATTACAATAATAACAACCTGTAAGAGATAATGAAACCCCAAAAGATATATTTAAAAGATCCCCATTAAACGAGCCAAAACCATCTGAAATAGGATTAAAATCTTTACTAAACCCAGAAATATAAGAACCGTCAATAAACACAGAAAAGGTGTCATTTAAACCGTAATGAAATTCAATTCCACTCATTAAATTTAAATAAGAGGTTTTATTTTCAGGATAATCGCCTAGAGGTTTTATGGTTGAAAAACCTGGTCCAGCATGTACAAAAATAGCCATATTGTTTGGTAAAATTCCAAATAATCTTTTCACATTGTAAACTAATTGCATATTTAGTCTGGAATAATTTACCTTAAACTCTGGTGTATTGTTTATGTTAGAAAATCTATTAAAACCAACATCTAGTTTGGCTCCAATTGTTGGCGAGAACATATATTGTAATCCTAAATTAACTGACGGAAAATTAATAGTTTTAGATTCAAAATTACTAACAAAACCATTTGATGAAGGACTATTAACACCTAATGCTATTTGGGCTTTTAAAGTAGTTGTATCTACCTGAGAATGAGACAAAAAACAAAAAAAAGCAAAAACTACTGCAAAAAATCTATGCTTATAAAATTTAAAACTTAATGCCATCCCATAATAATGGTTTAATTTGCGATAGTAAATACTTATCTTTTCAATTTTTGCAAACGCAACATTACAAATCTAAACAAATCTTTTTTGTGCTTATTAAAATAAGCCTTGTAGTTGCATCTTTTTACTTTATCTATACTAAACTAGCAAAAAACCCAAGTTTAGATTTTTCTATTTTTTATCAATTTTTAATCAAAAAGAACATATTTACCTTAAAAACAATCATTTTTTTGATTTTTTTAAGCATTTTTAATTGGTTTTTTGAAATTTTAAAATGGCAAGAATTAGTGTCATCTGTAAAAATAATATCTTTAAAAAAAGCTTTAGAACAAAGTCTTGGTTCATTAACAGCATCTTTATTTACACCTAACAGAATTGGAGAATATGCTGCAAAAGCTATTTACTTTACTAAAGCTTACAGAAAAAGAATTTTACTAATTAATTTACTGAGCAACTTATTGCAAATGGGTATCACCTGTGTTTTTGGGATTACTGGATTAATTTTTCTTGCTCAATTACATGGTTTAAACATTAATAATTTATATTTTGTTTTAGTTATTTTTCTTATTGTTTTAACATCATTTATTTTACTAACTAGAAGAAATGATGTTTTATTTAAAGGGTTTTCTTTTGAAAAACTGAAATTTTTTTCAAAAAATTTACCTAAAAAAAGTGTAGTTTTAGGCTTATTATTTTCTTTATTGAGATATGTAATTTTTTCATTTCAGTTTTATTATTTATTAACCCTTTTTGAAGTTAAAATATCTTATTTTGATGCTATGATTTGTATATCTAGCATGTATTTTTTAGCATCTATAATTCCTTCTATATTTGTTTTTGATGTCGTGATAAAAGGCAGTATTGCAGTGTATTTGTTGGCCTTTGAAGGTGTTGACGAATTGGTTTCATTAAGTATTACAGCTATTATGTGGATACTAAATTTTGTACTTCCAAGCATTTTAGGAAGCTATTATGTACTTCGTTTTAAATTTCCAAAGACCGTAGAATGATACAAATAATTATCTCTTTTATTTCAATTACTTATGTGCTTTTAATTGCAAGTTTTGTGTTTGGTTTTGAAAAAGTAAAGGAATTCAAATTAATCAATCTTCAATCTAAAACAAAGTTTTCAGTTATTATTCCTTTTAGAAATGAGGCCAAAAATTTATTGAACTTGTTAGAGTCCATTAAATCATTAAAATATCCTAAAAACCTTTTTGAAATTATACTTGTCAATGATGAATCTGAAGATAATTCGGTTGCTATTATTAAAAAATTTCTGGAAACGGAATCCTCAAAAGAGAATTTTAATAAGACTAACATTTCAATTATTAACAATAAAAGAATCTCGAATTCACCAAAAAAAGATGCCATCACTATTGGCATAAATAAAGCTAAATATGAGTGGATAATTACTACCGATGCCGATTGTGTACTCCCAAAATATTGGTTAGACAGTTTTGATGAATTTATTCAACAAACCAAAACCACTTGTATTGCTGCTCCTGTGAATTTTCATTTAGAAAAAAACTTTTTAAACACATTTCAAGCATTAGATTTTTTAAGTTTACAAGGTGCTACCATTGGAGGCTTTGGAATAAACAAGCCTTTTTTATGTAATGGTGCCAATTTTGCATATAAAAAAGAGACTTTTATTGAAGTAAATGGTTTTGAAAGCAATAGTAATATTGCCAGCGGTGATGATATTTTTTTACTTGAAAAAATAGCTAAAAAATACCCTACACAAGTTCACTTTTTAAAATGTGAACAAGCTATAGTTGCCACTTCAACTCAAAGTTCTTGGAAAGAATTAATAGCACAAAGAATACGATGGGCAGCTAAAACAAGTTCCTATAATAATTGGTTTGCAAAACTCACCGGACTCATGGTTTTTATTATGAATTCATTAGTTATCATTAGTATTCTATTTGCCTTTTTATCAATATTAAAGGCAAAAATTCTATTTTACATTCTATTTATTAAATTCAATATTGATGTGCTTTTAATTTATAAAGCAGCCACTTTTTACAATCAAAAAGATATATTAAAGCATATTTTATTTGCCTTTATAGTGTACCCATTTTTTAGTGTATATGTTGCTTTTATATCTTTATTTAAAGGTTTTAAATGGAAAGAACGACCTTATAAAAAGTGAAAAGGTTTCATTTATTTTTAGTAGTTTTACGTTATACCCAAAATCTTAAACAATATGAGAAATTTTGTTTTTTTATTTCTTTTTTCTTTATTATCAACATCTTTTTTTGCTCAAGAAAACTTTACTGTTGATGGGAAAAGTTACGAATTAAAAACTGAAGTTGAAGGCGAAATAGATTTCCTTTGGAGTGTTATAGACAAACAATACCGATATTTTATAAAAACTTCTGATGGACATATCACTGAACTTTTAAACACAAAAGGACCAGACAATACGTACCAAGAGCAATACAAAACTCAATTAAGTGAGTTAACAAAAAATAATGATTCTGCTAACAAAATGAAGTTTACGCTTCTAGACATTAAAACGTTTATAAAAACTTACAATACATCTGTAGGAAACTCCTATAAGAATGACAAAAATGTCTTAAAATTACGATTAGGTTTGTTTGGCGGCATTACCAATCAACCATTTGTATCCAATCCAAATAATACAACGGTTCCTTTTTTTAGTGCAGAAATTGAAGGTTTATCATCTTCAAGCATATCTCATCATGCTGGATTTTTTAGTATAAAACATGCTCTTGATCATGATGATTTTGAATACAGTTCTACACAATTGGCTTTAGGTTATAGATACAGATTTATAAATAAACCAAATTTTAATGTTTACGGTAATATGCAATTTGCAACCTACACATTTTCTAAAGAAATTTTTAGATTTAATGGGCTTCCAAATGAAACTGTAAATGAATCAAACTTTCAAGTTCCTTTTAGTTTTGGTTTAGGTGCAGATATTAAGGTAAGTAACAACAGTTTTATAAGCTTATCATATAATGAGCTTTTTGCATTATTTACAAAAAACAGTAATAACTTTCCTGTAGATTTTGCAATAGGATATAAATTTTGTCTGTAAACTTAATTTACATGAATAATGACGGGTAATTTAAATTCTGTTTTTACCTGTTGTCCGCGTTTTATTGCAGGAAAAATTTTTGGTAAAGAGTCTAAACCTTTAGCAAGCAACTCTTTAATATTTGGTATTTCATGATTTGTTAATGAATCTACTTTTAAATTTACCAACGATAAAATACCGGTTTCAGAGACTTGAAGTTGCAACAACAACGTGTCCTCAATATCTTGTGATACAACAATTGTGTCTTTTTGTAAAGAATTAGTAATATGAGTAGTTAAAATAGTTTCAAAACACTGTTTTCGTTCTTGTTTGTTTGCCGACGAATCACATAAAGAAAATGAAGGATATTCATCTACTTCATTCCAATTAAAAGTTTGTAATTCTTCTTTTAAAATAGCTTCAGAAGATGTTTTTTTTACGTTAAAATACTCACAAGACATGAGCGTTAAGAGGGACAAAAAAACACAAATTTGTTTCATGGATTAAAACTGAAACCGAAAAGTACAATTTTTTTAGATTTTAACATCTTTTAAAAGCAAAAACCGAAGTAATTCTTCGGTTTTTAAACTTTAAAATTATTCAAGCTACCTATTTTTTTGATTTCGTTGTTTCAGGAACCATAAAAACAATTGGCAAAGAATACGGCACCGTTACGGCTTGTCCTCTCTGTTTTCCAGGAAGCATTTTAGGAAGCATTTTAATTACTCGAATAGCTTCGGCTTCTAATGCTGGATGTGGTGCTCTTGAACGTACATCAACAATATTACCTTGTTGATTAATTTTAAATATTACATTGATTCGTTGTTTACCAACTAACCCATTTTCTTTTCCAATGTTAGTGTTAAAGTTCTTATTGACAAACATTGTAATTTCTTTAGACATACATTCTTTTTGTTCTATGTTGGAAGTTAAAGATTCACAACCAGGAAATACAGGAACTTGATCTATCACTCCAAAAGGTACTTCTACATTTGAAATAACATCAGCAAAAAATGGGTCGTTAAATCCGTCATCACTGGTTAAAATAAGCAATTCTTTTAAAGCCGTATTTTCATCTTCAGAGATAGTTCCTTGCACTTGAATTTGCTCAAAAACATCACTAATTTTTTTTGTTAAATCTGTTTTTGGCTCTTGAGCTATAAATGTTTCAACTTGTTCAACCAATTTGGAGTCAAACTCATTTTGCTTAGCTATTTTTAATAATAAATTTAAGCCTATATCTTCAAGTTCATTAGTATTCCCTTGTATTTGAATTTGGTTTTTAACGGCTTTTATTTTTTGTATTAATGGTGTTATTTCATTGTTATTCAACCCACTAAGCGTTTCTTTTTGTTCATTTTTACTGAAATCTATTTTGTAAGAACGAAAACCATCAGAAACAATAAGCGCATTAAAAAAATAATCTCTTTTAATTAAATCTATTTTATCATTCTTACGCTTTTCTTCATCAGCAGTCAAATTTTTAATATCGTTAACAACTAATTTTAATACACCATCATTAGTATTATTCTCCCACATTTCTTTTACTTCATCTGTTTTTTTCCATGTAACATATTCATCATAAGTTCTATTCATATTGGAAAAAGATGAAGAAGACAATTTTTTAAACTCTTTCTCTTTAGTTAATTCTTTAAAATAAACCTGCATTCTATAATATTCTTCCTTAGAACTAATATAATTGTTAGATTTAATGAAGAAAGCGTCGTGAATAGCTAGAAAGTCTGTGTCTGCTGCTTTCAATTCATTATACTCTAATGTTAATTTTTTTATTAAAGCCTCGTCTGTAATTTCTTGGTCGTCATGCCCATTTACCTTTTCTTGAGCATCCGTCGAGGTGTACACTAACATCCCTAAAACCATAGGAATTAATAATGCATACTTTAATAAGCTAACTTGGTTTGATTTTGATTTTTGTAACATAACGATTCGTTTTTTGATTAATGATTGTTTAAAAAATGGATTGATAAATGATATATTTTTAGTCTCGAAAACTTGAGATAACAAATTTTGATAGTATTCTGCTTTATTTTGATGTTTTACGGCACTAGCATCGGCAATAAATTCATGAAGTACCATGATTTTATTTTGATACATATATACTAATGGATTAAACCAAAACACAATACGCAATACCTCAAAAAACAATAAATCCAAGGTATGTTTTTGTTTTACATGCACTATTTCATGTTTTAAAATAGATTCTTTTTCTGTTTCACTTAAACGTTCTCCTAAAAAGATATAATTAAAAAATGAAAATGCTGCTGAACTATTGATGAGTTTAACAATAAGAAAGCGATCCATTTTATTCTTCGGATTTTTATATAAAAGCCAGCCTATTTTACCAATTTTAAAGACAAATAAAAGTGCAGCCAAAAACATCCCAACATAAAAGAGTAGTTCCCATGAGAAAAGCGGTTGGCCTTTTAAATTTATGGTTTCATAGGTTATTTGAGGCGTATTTTGCGGTACATTTTCGCCTATAAAAACTTCGGGTAACCTTATAATATACTTCTCTGGAATAACATTTTTAAAGCTTTCAACTTTAACAAAAGGCAACAAAGTAGAGATTACAGCAGTAAAAATAAGATATAAACGATTCCAATTAAAAAAAGTTTCCTTTCTTAAAAACACATCAAACACTAAAAGAAAAAATGTTTGAAAGGCTATGGTTTGCATGATATATTGTAACATAACTAATCTTTTTTATTGATGTCTTTTAAGATAGATTCCATGTCATTTAAACTAATGTCATTCTTCTTTACAAAAAATGATACCATGCTTTTAAACGAGCCTTGAAAATAATTATCTACCAACTTATTAATGGATTGATTACTATAATCTTGTTGTTTAACTATGGGAAAATAAATATGTCCTTTTCCTTCTTTTTCGTAATCTACAAACCCTTTGTTTTCTAAAATTCTAACAATGGTTGAAACGGTATTGTAGGCTGGTTTTGGCGCAGGAAATTCTTTTATAATATCTTTTACATTGGCCTTTTTAAGTTGCCAAAGAATTTGCATAATATCTTCTTCTGCTTTGGTAAGTTGTTTCATTTTTCAACTAAATTTTTAGTTTAATTATTCAAATATAACTAAATATTTAGTTTAAACTAATTTTTTAGTTAATATTTTGTAACAAACATTTAATATATTAGACTTACTTAAGGAACATTTTAAAAATTACATGGATATTATTCTTATTATTATTTCAGCACTTTTTATTTTATTAGGATTATTTGGTAGTTTTATACCTATACTGCCTGGTCCACCTTTAAGTTGGTTAGGCCTATTATTGCTTCAGTTTACCAAAGCTGTTCAAATGAGTACCACTTTATTGGTGGTGACTGGTATTGTTACTGTAGTTATCCTTTTTTTGGATTATATAATACCTGCCATAGGTACCAAAAAATTTGGAGGAAGCAAATCTGGAATACTAGGAACCTCTATTGGATTGGTTGTTGGGATATTAGCACCAATTCCAGGAGGTATAATTTTGGGCCCGTTTTTAGGAGCCTTTATTGGTGAGATGATACATAAAAATGATTCAAAAATAGCCATTAAAGCCGCGTTTGGTTCATTTATAGGTTTTATAGCCTCAACTTTTATAAAATTTATTGTTGCTATAATTTATTTGGGAATTTATACCACCACTATTTGGAAATTTAAAGAAAATATATTCACTTTATAAAATGAAGAACCCTGTGGGTCTCTCACTCCCACAGGGTTATTATGATTTGCTATTGCCAACAATTAATTGAGGGATAAATTAATTGAAGTGTTGACTATTCAAAATTAAACATCATGAATAACTTTAAATTGAGGTAAAACCGTAATTTCAAAAAAAAATAATCATTTTTTTTTGAAATTATCGCCATTTATTTATCATTTTAAAAAAAATGACAATAAAAAATTAAGAAAAGCATATAAAAATTAATCAAAAAAAAGAACCCTGTGGGTCTCTCACCTCCACAGGGTTAATGTAAATTGCTATTGCCAACAATAAATTGAGTATTATTTTGAAGCGTTGGCCTTACAAAATTAATTATAATAAACTTTTGTTGTTGTGGTAAAACCGTAATTATCATAAAATCAAACAAATATTTTAAAATAATTTAGTTTATAAACTCTTTTCAAAGACATCAAATAAATTAAAAAAAGAACCCTATGGTCTCTCACCTCCATAGGGTTTATGTAAATTGCTATTGTCAAAAAAAAACACTCTAATTATTGACAATGCAAAGATATTATACTAGAAAATTAAATCCATTAACAGATGTTAATTGCCATCAAATACCGTTTAAATTTTTTTATATAATAACGTGTTCATTTATAATATAAATCCCTTTTTTCTAGCTTCATTAATAAGTGTTTCATCTTCTCCATCGTCTATTAGAAAAACTTCTTTTAATTGCTTTTTTCGTTTTTCAATAGCACTCACAGAAATTTCTAAATGAGCAGCAAGGCTTTTGTTTTTTGCACCTTGTGATAGTAAATAAAGAATTTTTCTGTTTTTATCATCAATTATAATATCACTTTCATTAGTTTTTCTTAAATGGCTATTTACTGTTCCGCTGTAAAATGGTGGATTATGTAGTACGGCTTGAAATGCACTTGCAAGCTCGCTTGATGTTAAATCGCTTTTAATTAAAAATCCTTCAGGATTTATAGTTTTTATTATGTTATGAATTCTATAAGATTCATCAAACATAGTTAAAATTATGACTCTTGCTTTTGGCAACACTTTTCTGGCATAAATTGCTAAATCTTCGCCTGAATTCATTAACCCATCTTTTGATGGTGGTAAACTAATGTCAACAAAAAGTACTTGGTAAGGTGTATTGTTTTTAATAGATTTATCCATAAAAAAAACAGCTTCGTCGCAATTATTTGCTATATCTATATCTAGAATTTGATTGTCTTTTTTGGTAAACTGTAATGTGTTTTGATAACCTTCAATAATTATAGGATGATCATCAATCATTAATATTTTAATAGTTTCACTCATGCTTAGTTAGGTTGGTATTTTTATTTTAACTGTAGTTCCTTCATTTATTTTAGAAACAATATTTAGTTCTCCATTAATTTCATTTATCCTGGAATTCATGTTTTTTAAGCCAATTCCCGCTTTAGCTTTATTAACATCAAAACCAGAACCATTATCATTTATAGTTAATAAAATTACATTATTTTTTAGTTCTAAAACAATTTTTATTAAGCTTGCATTGGCATGTTTATAGATATTGTGTATGGCTTCTTGTAATATTCTATAAATGTGAATTTTATTTTTATTTGATACATCTTCCCAGTTAATTGAATCTTTGCATTCAAATTTATATTCTAATTTATAGGCTTTTGTTTGATCTTCTAATAATGTTTTTATGATATCTAGAAACCCAGATCCTGATATAAAATCTGTATTTAATTCATGTGATACTTTTCTAATATCATCTTCAATATTCTTAAGGTCTTGAATGTATCTGCTTCTTGTTTTTACTGCTTCTTCGCTAACTGCCATATTTAAACTATCTAAACTTAATCGTGTGCCAAATAAGCGACCTAAAACACCATCGTGCAATTCTTGAGAAATGTTTTTCTTTTCTAAAACTCTAGCTTCTTCAATTTTTTCTTGTTGAGTAAGCATCAGGTTATAAATTTCTTCATTCGCTTCTTGTTGCTTTTGTACAAATCTCAATTCGTTATTTTTTGAGCGCTGCGTTATAATGATATAAATTAACAACGCTGAAATAAGCAAAATGATGGATATGATAGTAAGCCATAATTTTTCTCTGGCTATTTGAATATTTCTTTGTTCAATTTCTTTGGTTTCAAAACGGATTCTAGCAAATTTATTTCTAATGGTACGTTCATTTTTAACTAAACTATCATTTAGTTTTATATAAGCGTTATAATGCTTAACTGCTAGACTATCTTCCTCAATTTTAGAAAGTAATAATAATGATTTTAATAAATCGTCGTTGTGATATTTTTTTGAAATGTCTTTGGCTCTGTAAGCATAATATTTAGCCGAGTCTTTTTTATTATTGTCATTATAATACTGAGCCAAATGTTGATTAATTATTATGGAATTATAACTTGCTCCTATACTATCACATATCTTTAAAGCTTTTAGATATAGCTTTGGTAGCTGTCTATAGTCTTTTGTTAAATATAATGTGTTAGCATAATTATCAAGTACCAACGCATAAAAATCCGGACGTTCATTAATCAGGTTTTTATTTTCTAAAATTTCTTTATAATAAAAAATAGCTAAGTCATATTGTCTTGAATTTTTATATGTTAAAGCTAAATTGTTTTTAGAATTATCTATAGTAGCCAAATTATTACCTTCCAGCTTCTTTTTTAATTCAATTGCTTTTTTATGATATTTTATAGATTCATCGTATTGCTCTAATTGGTCAAAAACCAATCCAAGATTGTTATATATATACGATTTAAGTTTTACAACACTATTTGTTTCTTCTATTTGATTTAAAAGAGACATTGCTTCAACAGATGTTACTTCACTACCTATAAAGTCTTTTTCGTTTTTTTGAAGAACAGCTATATTAAATAATATATCTGCTGTATTATAATAATCTTTTAAAGCGCTATAAAGTTTTTCTACTTTATGATAGTAATAATAAGCACTATCCGTTTGACGATAAAAATTATAATAGTCTCCAATATTATAATTTATAAAAGCTATTGTTGAAGAATCCTTTGTTTTACTAGCAATTTTTAAAGCTTCCTCGTTTACTTTTTTAAATAAAATATATTGTTTTTTTTCTTTATAAATTGAAGACAAGTTTAAATTAACATTAATAATTAAAGAATCTATTCCTTCTGTTAACACTATTTGCTTAGCTTTTAACGCATAAGTCAATCTATCATCATTGCTGTACTTATCCTTATTCTGTGATTTTGAAAGGTATGCTTGTAGGCTGTCTGTTTCTGGTTTGGATTGAGCATTAACAGACAAAAAAGTTAGACTGTAAATTAGTAATATAAAAAAAGGAGAGTTTATATTCAATGGTTTTCTATTAATATATAATCTCAAATGTATCTATAATTTTTTAATTTTTATAAATTTAAAAAGCTCTTCACAGAATTGTGAAGAGCTTTTTAAAATATTTTGATGGGTTAAATTATTATCTAGTTGTATCGTCAACACCACCACCAGTAAAATCAGTTGTATTATTAACTGGTGAAACTAATACATCATCTTCGTTTAAATCTTGTTTAGTACATGATGTAAAGGTTGCAAATAAAATAGCTAAGATTAAGGTAATTTTTAAGGCTTTCATATTTATTCAATTTTAAGGTTATACAATTTTTCTTTTATAAATTATTTTTAAATAATTAAATACACTAAAGACTTTGAAATCAAAATCTTAATGAGGGAAAAATGGATAATTAATTTAAAATAGAATGCACAAAAAGCACATGCGTATTTTTAAAAACTTTTTTTGAGGGATTTGACATTGCTGCCAATAAATGGATTAACTTTTTCTTAATAAACTTAGGGATATATTTGGCGCTTATTAAGAGCGGCTAATATAAGACAAAATACATTGTATACAAATATTTTATCGATAAAATGTATTTTTTTATCGATAAATAGATTAATATGCTGTTTTATATTGCGAAATAATCGATGAAATGCTTAATTTTTTAAATTTAAGTTAACTTAAAGTAGATCCTGCACTAACTAAACTGGTTTTTATTATTCTGGTAGAAAATTCATCTTTAGGCTCGTTATTTTGTAAACGCTTTATAAGTAATTGAGCAGCACATGCGCCAATATCTTTAGCATGCTGACGAATGGTAGTTAATTTTGGAATACAATGATTTGATATAGCTTTACTTGAGTAACCAATTACAGATAAGTTTTTGGGCACTTCAATTCCTAATTTTGAAGCTGCATTGATAGCTATAACTCCTGAAGAACTATCTGCTGATATTACACCGTCTATACTATTATTTTCTTTTAAAAATTCATAAATTTTTTGTTGTACATCATCAAGTTTATCAATTTTTAAAAGATATGGTTTTAAGTTTTCTTCAGAAACAGCTTTTAAATATCCTTTTTCTCTTAGCTTTCCTACGCTTAAATCGTCTATGCTGCTAAAAAAAGCTATGTGTTTTCTCTTTTCAGTTATTAAACTTTTGGTGCCATTATAGGTGGCCTCAAAATCATCAACTATCACCTTATCACATAATACATCATTTGCAACTCTATCAAACATTACTATTGGCAACCCTTGATTGATGGTTTTTACAAAGTGACTAGTTTCATTTTTAATTTGTGTTTCTTCTGATATTGCTAAAATAAACCCATCAACACTACCATTAGCTAATAATTGTAAACTACTAATTTCTTTATCTAACATTTCATTAGATACACAAGTTATTATATTATAGCCGTTTGCTGTTGCTTCTTGTTCGATACCAATTAAAACTTTAGCCAAAAACCTATTTAGTATATCTGGAATAATGACGCCTATTGTTTTAGTTCTATTTTGCTTTAAACTCAACGCTACTTTATTTGGTCTATAGTTATAAAGTGCCGCTAGCTCTTTTACTCGTTTTACCGTTTCTCCACCAATTTCCTCACTATTATTTAGCGCTTTTGAAACGGTAGAAATTGAAACATTTAATTCTTTTGCTAATTGTTTTAAAGTGACCATACTTCTAATAGGTTGTTTTATTTAGATGCAATTTACGAAAAAACCCACTTTGTATGCTAGAAAAGTAAAAGTTTAAAATTAGCATTTTTGAAAAAATTAATTTGTATAAAATAAAAAGTGCTTCTTTTACAAGAAGCACTTTTTTGCTATTAATCTTAATAATACTTAAAACTTAGAATTAAGGTTATAAAGTTAAATTCAAAAAGCAAAAAAGTATGTAACAAATGTTACACAATTTTTTACCTTATTCTATAATAATTTTTTTATTGATTACACCTAAATCTGTTTTTAATTGTATAATGTAAACTCCAGTGCTTATATGTTTTGAAATTGAAATGTTGTTTGTAAAAGCTTTAATTGAGTCCAATTTTTGACCAAGTAAATTAAAAATAGCTCCTTCAGATGAATATGAAGCATTATTTAATACAATATTTAATAATGAAGATTCAGAATTATAAAATACAGAAAAATTATTTTCTAAATCAATTCCTTTATTGCCTAAAAGCTCACTATTTGATTGAAAAACAAGTTTAAACCTTTCTTCATAAGTGCCGGGCTCTAAATGAACTTCAAAAGGAGAATTATTGATTTCGATTACTTCGCCTGTATTACCATCTTTTATATATATTTTTTTGCTAGAATCTATATTTTCAATGTCATGTATTTTAATAATTACTGTACCAGCCTTTTTAACTATAAGTCCTAACGAAAATTCTTGGCTGTCATCAAAATTATTTACTCCTTGTATAACAAATTTACCTTCATTAAAAGTCCAATACATGTCCTCTTTATTTACATCAGCTATAAATGCATCATACCCAAAATCAAACCCATTTGTTGCTTTTTCTTTAGCCCCAATAACTATTTGTCTGTTATAACCCATTGGTGAACTATAAAGCAGTTTTATTCTTGGTGTTGAATTTGTACTAATTGAATTTGTGCTTTTATCTTTTTTTGAAGATGCTTTAAAAAACGTTGATGTTGATCCATCTTCAACAGCAAAAATACGTTGCCTATTTTTAAATACTATTGTGCCGCCAGCAACTCCATCTGTTGACACAAAAAACCCTTGGTTGACTGCAATATAATCTCCTGGAGTTTTTGTTCCTGTTTGCCCATTATTGTTTATTAAACTAATATTTGAAATAGCAGGAACTCCACCAGTTAAATTATACGTAGCGTATCCACCAACATAATCACCTAAAACATGTGAATTTTGTTGACCAAAATGATCCCAAAAATATAATGTTCCGTTAAATACCGTTCCAATTGTATTGTTTCCTCCATCTGCTAAACTTAAATTATCTAAAATAAACTCATCTGCACTAATAGCTGATGGGTATGGGTTTCCTATTAGCCTATTTACATCTCCGGAAGATTTAACTAATGGCAATTGAATATCACCATTATTTGGCAAGCCTTGAAATACATAATTTTGCTTGGTAGAAATTGCAACAGATCCTGAGGTGCCTTTCATGGTAAACCCTTCTCCAGCTATTAAAGGCGTATTTTCATTAATTTTATTCCATGAATAATAGTCATTACTAGTTCCATAGAATTTATATAACCAATATGAACTAACCGTTCTTGCTATACCTGGTGGCGGACTTGAAGCGCCCACATTAGGAGATGTTGTAAAATTTAAATCTTGATATAATGATGAGTTTGAACCATCTTTTAAAATCTGAGAAATAGTGTGATTTGTATTAGAAGATGAAATTCCATTTCCTCTTGTTGCTAAATTCCCGCTTATAGGACTAACAGATGACGACCAATAATTGTAATTAAAACTATTTGCAGTTCCTTGTTGATCTCTTTCAATATATCCACCACTATCAGCATCTAAAATACTGCCTTCAGTTTGTATTAATTGCGATTCGCCTACTAAATCAATTATTCCATCCAACTCCAAATAACGTGTAATAGTTAAACTTTGACCTGAATTTGTTTCATTTTGGGCATCATTGGGGTCTGCAATTGTAAGTTTACCTCCTAATATTATCAATCCATTTAATGAAATATCTCTGTCTCCAGAAATAATATCATTAGATAACTCAACAATATTCCAATCAATAGAGGTTACACCATCAACACCACGGGTATTTGGAATATAAACATCTGTATTATGCAACCAAGTTAAGGCAGTATCCCAAGCATTATCACCATTTGTTTTATAAGGAAGTGGTGCTGTTACAATTTGAGACGAATTAATATTTTGTGGTACGCCATCAATATTATTACCAGAACTATCAATAGCTGTGTTTGAATTTAATGGGTAATATCCTAATAAATTACTCCATTGTAAACCACCAGAAATATCTAATTTTGTTTCAAAACCTTTTACATTTGTGATGTTTTGCTCTATATGCTGGTTCATCATTTCTCTTATTTGTGTTTCAGCTAAAGCGACATCCCAAACACGAACTTCTTGAATAGCTCCGTCAAAAAAGTTAATATTTAACGGTGCTGTTGATGCGTTTGATATATCTGATCCAATAATAAATTCTTGTAAAGTATTGAGAGGAAAAGATGATGTTGTACCAAAAATTACTTCAATACCATCAATATACATTTTTACAGTTGAACCATCATAAGTTGTTGCAATATGATGCCATTGATTGTTTGGAATGGCAAAAGGTGAAGTAATATTTACTACTTCATTATTTGAATTATCATACCAAATTAAATTAGGATAATTGTTTTTTAAACTTAAATGATATCCTGTTTTTAATGATGTATCTATATTCCCTTTAGATAGTATAGCACCTGTGGAAACGGTATTTTCTTGATAAACCCAAGCTTCTAAAGAAAAAGACCCATTTAAATCATGATTATCACCAAAATTAACATGACCATCAACACCATTAAAGTCTATTAAATTATCAATAATATTAATTGTATAATCTTCAACTTCACCATCAAAATTAGCTTCGCAACTAGAAGATGGATATGCATTATATTTTGTAGAAACACGCATTCTTGTAGTACCAATAACTGCAGCAAGAGGAACTGTTATAGTTATGGGTGAGTTTGATGTTAAACCGTCTGAATTATTAGTTACACTTCCTAAATTATATGCTTCACCTGCATCATCAAAATCGCCATCTCTATTCCAATCAATCCAAACATTTGCATAATTTATATAATTCCCATCTGTATTTAAACGCACATTTAAATCATATAATGACCCTCGATAAACATTGGTTGAAATATTAGTAAAATTCTCATAACCAACATCCTTCAAAATATCAGCATTGTTTATAGTATTAAAAGACACATAGGTAATCCCATCATTCCAAGAAGCATGTCCGTAAGAATTACAGTAGCTGCCTTGACCTTGTATTTTAAAAGTATATAAACTTTCATTTGCGTCATTATTTGCAATAGAAATTGTTGCAGTATGTGTTCCAGAAGTTGTTGGGTTGTAGGTTATAGTAAATGTTGTACTTCCACTTCCTGAAATTGTAGGACTTGGATTTGAAGTTAATGTAAAATCTGCTGTAGAACCTGTTATTGTAATATAAGGGCTTAAATCTGTTAAATTAACTGTAGAACTTCCTAAATTTTGAATGGTAAATGTATGAGAAACAGAAGCTCCGCCAGCTATTACTACAGTTCCAAAATCTGTATCATCTAATGTGGAAATCGTTGTATTTCCATCAGGAATATTTACACCATTCCCTTGAATATTAATTTCTGGCCCAGAAAAAGTTGTTTGTAAACCACTTAAATCTATTATTTGAATTTCATGAGACATGGTATTACCACTTCTATGAGACCAATGTGCAGCTTGGGTTGTTGAGTTTAAATAATAATTTCTCCAGCCTCTAGCGTAGGCAATCCCTGTACCACTTGAGGTTGATGACCCAACTATTAGTGCCTGATTTATGTCTGAAAGCCCGGCTGATGTAATATTAATAGTTGTTTCAAATGCTGAATTACTACTGTTTTGAAACCTAGTTACGTTTAAACCTGAATTAACTAATACATGAACAAAATGTCTATTTGTTCCTGAGGAATCATGTTCACTATGAAAGGTCCAATCTACTCTTTGGTTATTGTTTCCAGGTTCAGTTATTGGCCATAAATCAGCAATCGCATCATTAGTGCCACTTGCATTGGTGTCTGCTCTAAAATGACTAAATATAATAGCATCACTCCAACCAGAAACATTGGTGGCAGTTCCTGTTCCATCAGACCCATTTCTTAAGGTTATTGTGCCTGTATCTGAACTTACATTACCAGAATCGCCATGTAAAACTGTCCAATTACTTCCTGTAAACTCAACTAAGGTAATGTAAACTGTTACATTATTTCCGTTAGACCCTTTTTGAACTCTTAATGTGGTAGCATTTTCTAAATAAGCCAATGCTGTACCAGAATCAGCATCTTGCGAAGTAGAATTATTCATAATACCCGTTATAAAAGGAATACATTTATTGGCATTTCCAATCCCAGTTAAAGGTTGTGTAATACTATTTGTGCCACCATTTAAACTAACTGCATATCTTCCTCTTACAATAAGTTCATTACCACCACCTGAAGGCCCAATATACTCCCAAATAGAAGTATTAAACCTCATATCATTTGTTAAAGAACCTGATTCTCTATAGTAAGTTAAGGTATTAGCACTTGTAAGTTGCCTTGCCCCAGCCAAATCATCTCCATTAAGATTAGCGCTTGTAGTAGGTGAACCAGCATTTGATTTACGATTATTATTAGATAATTCTACAGCACTATTTATAGAATTTACGGCTGTAAAACCCGTATTGGTTCCTCCACTACGTGCAACATCATCTTGTATATGTTGCACTTTAAAGTCTGGAGTTTGGGCATTACTCATTACAAATAATAGCAAAAAGAATGCTATTACACCATTTTCCAATGGCTTGGGGAAGGGAAAATTCATTTTTGAGAATGTTATTATTAGCAATTTACTCTGCTAAAGTAAAATAATATTTTAAATAATAACGTTAAAAAGATAAAAAAAATCGATGAAATACAAATTTTTTAATAAGTCAATACTTTTTTGTAAGTATATTTAGCTTATTTTTAATATAAAACCCCTATTATGAACATTTTCAATTTTAATTGATAAATCTTTTTTAAGGTATTTACGCAAATGGGTTATAAATACATTTAAACTTTTCTTATTGAAGTAATCATTTTTTCCCCATAAATGAGTTAAAATTTCTTTGTGTGTGCATAACAAGTTTTTATGTGAAACCAAATATAATAACAACTGGCTTTCTCTATTTGTTAAAGAGATTGCAGTATCTTTAAAAACAAGTTCTTGCTTATTTACATTAAATTCATATTGACCTAACAGATAAGAATCACCTATTTTATGATTATCGTTAGTTCTTTTTAACCTTGATAACAAAGATTTAATTCTAACCACTAAAATTTCCTCATCAATAGGTTTCTTTAAATAATCAACAGCCCCTAATGAAAACCCTTTTAAAACATCAACTTTAAGAGATCTTGCTGTTAAAAACAAAAAAGGAAGTGTTGGAAATAAACTATTTATTTTATGAGCAAAATTAAATCCATCAATATCAGGAAGCATAATATCTAAAATAGCTAAGTCATAATTATTCTGTTCCAGCATTTTTAAACAATCAACACTGTTTTTTGCCCAAAACATTTCAAAACCATTCATGTTTAGATACTCTGTTAGAAGATATCCTAATGTTTCATCATCTTCAAGAAGAATTATTTTACTTTTATTGGTTGTCATGTGCTAGTGGAATAAAAATAGTTACTGTAGTGCCTTTTCCCACAATACTATCAATTATAATATTTCCTTTATGTTTTTTAATAACTTCTTTTACGTAACTTAAACCAAGACCATATCCTTTTACCTTGTATAAGTTACCATTTGAAACACGGTAGTATTTTTTAAATATAAGGTTTTTTTCTTTTTTATTGATACCTATGCCATTATCAGAAATTATAATAGATAATTGCTTTTTAATTATCAAGGTTTTTAAATGTATTACTGGAGATTCTGAATATTTTTTAGCATTATCAAGAATATTGCTAATGGCATTTTCTAAATGATTTGATTCGGCTTTTATAACATATGCATCACCTAAAATATTATATGTAAATTCAACACCTTGCAGTTTTGATAGCGCCTCAAAATCAGTACAAATTTTAATTAAATTTTCTTTAAAATTGATGGTTTCCAAATGAAACAAGCTTTTTTGAAACTCAAGCTTTCCTAGTTCTAAAACTTTATCAATAAGTTGATTTAATCTATCTGTTTGTTGTCTAATAATTGTTAAAAACTGTTTCTTTTCAGGATTAATATCCTTTTCTAAAATTTTGGTAGCTAGTCCTATTGAAAAAACAGGTGTTTTAAGCTCGTGAGTTAAATTATTTATAAAGGCATTGGTAGTTGTTATAACTTTTCGTTGCCAATAAACAGATTTTAATACCCAAATAAAAACAACTATAATCACTACAAGACATAATAGGCTTGGTATAGTTAACCCATTTAATTGTGATAAAAAATAGGTGTTTAAATCTTTAAACTGTAACTCTAGAATAATATTTCTATCAACTAATTTTGGTAAATATCCTTCTAGTTGAATAGGATACAAAACAAGTTTTGTTTTAGAATTAAAATTATTTGAAGATTTAAGATAAAATGTGCTGTCTCTAGTAAATAATCTGTATGAAAAATCTGTATCAATTCCGTTTAGAGATAAACGATATGTAATAAAGTCTTTAAGAAAATGATTTGAAGCATTTTTAACACTATCTAAACTTAACTTAAAATAGGTATCATCTTTAATAAGGGCTCTTCCAACTAAAAATGATAGCTGATTTTCTGAAGCTAAATCCTGTTTTATATTTTGACTAACAATACCAATGTTTTTATTAAACTGAACTTTAGCTAGGTTAAGTCCAATTTTAAGGTATTGATATTGCACAGCAAACAAAGCAAGAATACTTACTACAAAAATGGCGGTATATAATTTTCTCCAATTCAAAATCTGCCTCTATATTACTAAAAAAACATGTCTCATTTTTTATTTAACTCTTTATTAATTTTATTAATCTTTTATTAATCTTTTTAATTTATGCTTACTCTTACCATTTAGTATATATATCTACATTCGCCTCATACATAATTAATCAACCATTATATTGTTAAAAGGCATGAAAAAATTAATACTTATTTTTTATATACTATTTCTTATATCAGCAATAACTCATAGTTTAAAAGCACAAGGCTGCGTTGCCATTAGGCATTTTTCTTGTAGTGTTGGAAATGATTTAAATAATAACCTGCTTGGTAAAGGTGATTTTCAAGTTGGAATGAATTATAGATATTTTAAATCCTTCAGACATTTTAGAGGAACAGAAGAAGAACCTGATAGACTATCAAATAATACTGAAGTTATAAATAATTCTCATTCATGGGATTACTCTATAAATTATGGTCTCACAAATAGATTATATTTAGGCATTACTATTCCAACAGTTATAAATACTAGATCGTCATTATATGAACATGGAAGAACCGAAAGACATTTAAGTTTTTCAAGAGGATTGGCTGACGTTAGATTAGGTGCTGGCTATTGGTTATTAAACCCTGAAAATCATAAAAACGGCAACATAGCCTTAGGATTTGGTGTGAAATTACCAACCGGAAATTTTAATGCGACTGATATTTTTTATAATGTAGGTACTAATGGAGAACCACAAGTAAGGCCTGTTGATCAATCTATTCAACCGGGTGATGGTGGCTTTGGTTTTACAACAGATTTTCAACTTTATCAAAAAATTAGCACAAGGTTTTTCACCTATATAGGTGGGTTTTATTTATTCAATCCTAGAAATAAAAATGGTATTAGAACATTTAGAGAAACCTTAAGCCCTATACTTGAAAACGAATCCATCATGTCAGTAACCGATCAATTTTCAATACGTGGAGGCTTTAGTTATATCATTTCAGAAAATTTCTCAGCTTCGTTAGGCTCTAGATATGAAGGAGTTCCTGTTGAAGATATTATTGGAAAAAGTGATGGTTTTAGAAGACCAGGCAATGTCCTTTCTATTGACCCAGGAATTTCATTTATAAAAAATAACATTTCTATAAATTTAAATGTTCCCATTGCTGTTAGAAGAGAACGCCCTCAAAGCTTAACTGATAAAGAAACAGAAATATTAACTGGTAATCCAAGAAACGGAGATGCGGCTTTTGCTGATTACCTTATTAATTTTGGAATATCTTACAGATTTAATAAAAAGGAAAATAATCCAGAAAAAATTGATTTCAACAAAAATTGAACCTTGAGTAAGTTCAAAAAATTAGTTTGTTAAAAAAAAGTGCTGAAATATTCAGCACTTTTTTTAGATGTAAGATAAATAGTTTAATAAACCATATACCTTATGTATCTATTACTTTAATAATTGGAAATTTTTAATTTGGTTTTAAGAATATACACGATAAATTTCAGCCAATTCTAAACTTCCTTTTTAACAAATAAAATTAAGACTTACCAAGGATTCTAAACATCCCAGTTCCACAACTTGGACATTTACCTTTCATAGCTTTTCTGCCGTTTTTCATAGTTACTTCAGCAGCATCTTTAATTTCTTTTTTGTCTTTACATTTTACGCAATATCCTTCCATAATTTTTTATCTTTAGGTTTGGTTAAACTTTATGGTCATAAATATATGTTTATTTTAACTTACAGCAAATAAAAATATAATAAATCAACACAATTTATAGCAAATATCTTCAAAGTAATCGTTTACAGTATATTTTTTTCATCAAAAAAGATTTACCATAAATTAATTATTTTTAAGATTATAATTATTTCAAAATCATAAAAAGTGTATAAAACAAAAAAGCATCCCAATTTTCCGTAAAGAAAAAAGGAAAGCTTTCCATCGGTTTAACTACTTAAACCACTGATATACAACTACATATATCAGCCAACACAACTTCTTTGAAGTGCTAAAAAAAGCCCTATTTTACAGAGCCTTTTTATGCAATTTGCGGTC
>JAIPBH010000022.1 GCA_021739635.1 Flavobacteriaceae bacterium
GCGCCGGCTTGATTGCAAATCATAACCTGATGAGGGCAAAGGTTGCATTGGCGGAAGCAGAAAAAAATATGAAGGCAGCAGAAAACGATTATCTCATTGCAAAATTACTGCTGACATCAGTTATGGGCGTTGATGAAAGTCAGATAGAAAACCCAACCGATTCTCTCGTTTATTTTGGGCGCAATATATCTAATCCTTTAGCTAAGATATCAGATACTTTGATAATACTCATACTATAAAGTAATCTCAATCATTCAGAATTTCAAAAACACTGTCACTCACGGGACTTCATATAGCGGCGTGGTTGCTAAGGCGCAGCCTAACACAACAATGCAGCATAGAACACAAATGCCGATAATTTAGCAAACTGTGCTTAACTTTATTCGTAAGCACAGTTTGCAAGTAAATTTATTAGAACGACTACCTTAAATAATTAGCCGAAACGTAACGACTAACTTTTTAAATACACAAATGCCAAACGCGAACACGCTGTCGCCTTGAGCAACTTGTTAGCCCGCATTATGACTTTTTCTCCCTTAATATTGCTCTAATTGATTGAACAACTTTATCAATTTTTGAATCCATCACGCTACTTGTTTTAAGTTCATTTGCATTTGTAATTACCGAAACTTCATCACCAGATAATTTCAATTGGAATGCTTGAGAATTTACCAATTGTCGATTATTTCTTAATGTATAAGCTGAAGAAGTTGTAAGTGTTTTAACAGACACAACATCTTTGTAGAAAAATTCATTTGTTGCTTCGTTAACATAAGTATGTCTAAGCCAATTATAGTAACAAGAATAATGTGCTAAATAACTATTGGTCAAGTGAAATATTTGTAAATTATAGACAGAGTACTTATAATGTGTGCCGTCGTTACTCCAACGCCTTACAATATCTGAATCATTTAATCCGTTAATACCCCAATAAATAGGTCCAGGTATAAAAAGCGATTCACCAACAAGTTCAGTTTCATCTAATCCAAGTTTATCTAAGGAATTCTTTTTTATAATACCTTCTATGTCTTGGGTTAGCCATTGATCCATTTGAGAATCACTTGGGCGAGAATCGTATTTTTTCTTTGCACTCAAGTACATTAATATTGGTACCGCAATCAATATTAAACCAATAAGCACACCAAAAATTGCAACATCGCCACCAATCAAAATACCAATTATAAAAACTGCTATTCCAATGAGTAATAGTTTAATGTTGAGCTTTGGTTTTGGAACAAAGAAATAATCATAAATTTGTTGTTCGTATGGACGAGAAGCTGACATATTATACCTCAATGTTTGTTAAAGATGATCACTAATAATAGTGCTGTTAGTTAATATATTAAGTTATATACAGGTCCGTCACGTAATATTATATTTTCGCTCAATGTGTGCTTATCAATATCACTAATGGGTTGTTGTTTTAATGCTAGATCAATAAGTTCCTCATATGATGGTTCAGGTATTCTAAATCCATTTTGTTTATAAAAATCATACTTTATTGAAGCTAAAAGTAAATAATAACATTGCTTATCTTCTAATTGAATTGCGGTATTTAAATACTCTTCAATATTTTGAATTTCTTTCATCGTAAGTATTTTTATCCTTCTGCCCTTAATAAGACTTAATGAATAATAATAGTATGTATCGGCTTCTTCTGGAATTAATTCAATTGACCGGGCAAAGTTCTTAACAGCGAGGTCGTAAAGTTTTAGCTTAAGATAAAACAAACCCAACGAGAAGATAGCTTCACCGTCAGATGGGTCAGATTTGATTTTTTCTTTGTAAAAGTTAGTATACTTTTTTGCCAGTGATTCATCAAGCGAAAATGGATTTTCATATGATTCAACAACATTAACACTTTCACAATATTCGCAAGTAGTGTTATTTGGTGATAGATTAGCTCCGCAGCCTTGGCATTTTAATATTTTTACATTTGCCATTATTATTCCTCTTATTTTATCATTTGGTTATTAATGGTAGCAATAAACAAAAGATGTTCATTTATAGCTGACTCAATCTTATTTAATTTTTCTTCAAAATCGCTTTCAGAAGATTTTTCGCAATCGGATAGCAAAATGCCTAGTTTATTATTGAGATAGATTAATTTGTCTATAATGTTTTTGTTATTTACAACTGACTTTGGGAGAAACTTAATCTTATTTTGTAGTTTCTGTAAATTTGATTCAAAGTTAGATTCTAAATTGCTTTTGATATTTTTACTCTTTAAATGATTGTTATAACGTATTGTTAATTCGGCGACCTCTATCAATATTGGTTTAAATTCATTTTTCTCTTTAATAATATGATCGCTATCTGACTTTTGGAAAATATCTAGTTTTGTCAAACTAGCAATTAGTATAATCAGTATAGTAAATAAAACAATACTAGTACTGTAATATATTTTATCTGTTAAAAGTGTGAAGAGAAATATGTTGTAGATAAGCAACCAAAAAGTGCTAATTACAATAAATACTATAATTGTTGCACCAATGGATGAGTATGTAGCACCTAGAAAAGGTTTGTTTGATTTCCCACCGAATAAAAAGAGTACTACATAACCATAAAAAATTAATTCTAATACACAGGTGTATATTAAAGTAAAAACAAATGTGTTACTACGTGATTCTGCTGAAGTTAGGAAATAGAAAAGGAAAATTGTTACCGATAGTGTTAATGCTGTAATAACAAGAGAAATAATATTTATTCTTTTAAAATTAACATCATTTTGGCTCATAGCTTTTCTCCGCATTCTTTACAAAACTTTGTGCCAGGTGAATTAATTGATTCACACTTTTTACACTTATTCTCTAATAAATTAGCGCCACATTCACCACAAAATTTAACTCCTTCCTCGTTTTCAATACCACATTTATAACACTTGATCTTTTGGATAATCATTTTGGAACCGCAAGAAGAACAGAACTTATTATTCGCTGGGTTGTCAATATTACATTTAGGACATTTTATAACTGGGTTCGATGAAGAATTTAATTGATTACCCATTTGAGAAGTAGCATTTCCGAATGCACCTCCAATGCCTAAGCCCATACCTAAGCCCATTCCAGCTCCCATTATATTGCCGGAATTACCTTCATTACCAGCCGCGGTTTCCAAAGTATCAAAAGTTCTTTCTTGCTGATAATTAAAACCGACAATATCCATCTCCGCTTTCTTTGCTAGTGCCTCTTGGAGTTTAATGACAGATGTTTCATCGTCTGGATAATTTATTGACTCAATGTAGAAATTTGTTATCAATATTCCATATTTATCAAATTCTTCAATTATTCTTGATTTACATACATTAGACAATTCATCAATTAGTGATGGTAAATCAAGCACCGATATTTTTTGTTTAACTATATAAGAGGCGATAGAATCTTTTGTTTTTGTGATTATAAGAGTTTTGAAGTGTTTTAATATAGTGTTAATATCTGAAGAATGCAAAGTCCCTACAATTTGAGTCATATAATTTCTGGCATCATTTATTTGTATACCAAATTCACCGAAAGCTCTGATGGGGACTATTATTTTATAAGTTGGATCTTGTATTTTGATAGGGTCTTGAGTACCCCACTTTATATCTCGCTTAACCGTTTTATTAATGTACCATACTTCTGCCGTAAAGGGTGTTTTACCACCAAAGGGAAGATTTACTAATTTTTGAAGCAATGGAATATTACCAGTTGAAAGTGTATGTGAACCAGGACCAAATGAATCAAGAGCTTGCCCATTTTTGTAAAGTATAGCTTCTTGACTTTCATTGACAATCAATTGTGTGCCTATACTAAAATTGTCATATGGGAATTTCCACACAATAGCGTCAGCAGGTCCATCAAATTTAATTCTATCAATTACACCTCTTCTTTCATTATTATAATAATCGTCTGTTCTTCCATCAGTTCTTGGTTTATTAAAGAGTCCCATTATAATCTCCTTTATTAATTATTTGTATTTTTTATACTTTCGACGATTCATGACTGCTTGTACTGTATTTTTTGTTTTCGAGGCGGACTGAGGAAGAATTAAAAATAAAGTGGAAATTATAATATTAAGAATGATAACAAATAGCATTACGGAATAAAATGAAGAATATGATTGACTAACGCTTATAAATAATTCAGTAAAGAAATTAGTTGCCCAAAGTGTTGCGATATTTAATAAAAACAGAGACGCAACCAATACACCAAATCCCCCGGACGCACCCTCGATATCTGCCTTGCTAAGTGTAATCGAACTTCCAATGCTAAAGGCAAGATACAAGAAAAGATAAAATTTCCAGTTGCTGAAATTATCAAGAGAAAAAATAATGCCTAATAGACTTATGGTGTTATTGAAAACATTTTTTAGGAATACAAATATGGATTCAAAAGATGAAAATGAAGTATAATCAATAGAATTGATTTTTGATGATATAAATATATCTGCGCCTAATAGGTATCTTGATAAATAATAAATAACAAAACTCCCAAATAAAATCGGACCAATTCCAATAAAAAAGTTACCAATTTGTTGATAAAAACTATCTGGATTATATGAATGATTAACGTGACCCAATGTTCCACTATATGTATCGATTGAAAATAATTTCATTTCAGTGATTTTGTGTCCGAAAATAATGCAAAATATTGCATGACCAATTTCATGTATTGCAGTACCAAGCCAACCAAAAGTATACAAATATAACTTTGAGCCCATAATTCTATATGCGCCTTTCTCAGTAAGTGAAGCGATAAAATTCATAATAAATGCTAAAATTATACCAGGACCTATAAGTATAAAAATTTGCAAACCAGTCATTAACAGAGCTTCCCATAAATATTTTAATATCAAGATAACTAATGAAAGTAATGAATCAACAATCGAATCAATTCCCATTAGAGCCTCCTATTTCTTTATGAATAATTATTTTCATTAGCGGGCTAACGGCGTTGTGCTTAACCCGCAGCCCAGAATAAGACTGCCGAATAGAAGCACAAACATTAATGATTTTAAAAATCTTATTTAGTAGAACAAAGCCGAACAAGTTTGCCGAAACGGAACGACCAACATTAAAATTATGAAAATGCCGAATGCGAAAACGCTGTCGGGTTGAAGCACTGGTTATATGGCATATTGCTAATGATAAAATTACTGCTTAAATAATTCTACCATAAAATAATCATCATTATCGCTTGTAAATGGTTTCCCATACATATATAATTTTTTATTTTTGATTTCATATATACAAACACTTGGCTCCCTACCAGAAATCGGTTGATTGTTTATGTGAGTCCAAGTATGCGAGATAGTATTTGATGATATTGTGTAATTAAATATTAATGTGTCAATCTTAGGATTACCATTTAGAAAGTATTTGCTAAGGTGTGTTCCAGAACCATCTGCTTTATAAGAAAATTCTTCTAAAGTATTATTGTATATACCTTTCCATTTTTGACCAATAAGTTCATTTGAGTTGCCCTCAAATATTCCACCATTGTCAGTAGCATTCAAAGTTAATTTATTCCCTTCAACTGAAAAGTGTAATGTATATACATTTCCTCCATTATTTAATATTAGAAAAGAATAGTCAATTGAAAAGGTTCCAGATTGATTGTTTATATTATATTGTTGCCAATTACCGTTATTATCCTTTCTATATTGAATTTCACTAAAACTAAAATTGTTATTATTAATTTCTAATGTCATTTGTGAACCTTCGTTAGGTCTCAAATAAATTGTGTTATAGATTCCATCTGTTTTCCAAGTGCCGTTCAAACTTACAGAATTGTTATTAACAGGATTACTATCATCTTTTTTACAAGATATGAAAGTAACTGTTAAAAGAATTAGAATATGCAGTAGTAAATTTTTCATTTTTTTCTCTCCTATTGGTTGTTGCCATATAACGGCGTGGTGTTTAAGCGGATGCCCAATGGTTTCCGCTGTCACATGCCACGTTTTACTGATTATGTTAGTTAATTACTTCCTACTTTATAAAACTAAACCATGCTGAACTGCAAATGTTACGACCGGCTGAAGCATTCCGCTTGAGACACGGGTTATATTGCAATCTCTCATCTAAATAAGAACATTTTATATTTTAAAAATTATTTTAGACCAAAAATGATTGGAATATTAACTTGTACATTTACATTTCGTCCTCTTTGCTGACCAGGATTAAATTTTGTATCTTGAACAGCTTTCATAGCTGCTTCATCACAACCAGCACCAATACCTTTTATAATTTCTACTTTTCTTACAATACCATTGTTGTCAACAAAAGCCTTTACATAAACTCTACCTTGTACACCAGCTCTTTTTGCCAATTCAGGATAAACTACTTTTTTTTGAATTGCACTAATACCTCCAATCGGTTCAGGCATTTTCTCTACTGCAATAAAGTATATTGGTTCTTCTTCTTCCTCTTCCTCAAAAACAGGGGGTGGTGGTGGCGGAACTTCTTCATAATTGTCAGAATTAATTTTATTTTTATCCGATTCAGAAATAAACTCGTTTTTTCTAACCTTTTCTTTAATTGTTTTTGTATCCGACCTAGCACTTTCCCCAACTAGAGAATTATTCTTAATTAATTCCTCTTTTCTCCTTTCAGAAACTTTTGACAGAAAATTATTTGCATTATCTCCGAAGTAGAGTGAGTCTGGGGTAATGACAAAAATCAAATTATTATCATAATTAGTAAACTTTTTATTGGATCTACAAACTATTTTCATACATTGTTCATTCAATATTCGATTTTCATAGGATGTGTACAACTTATTTTTAAAATCGGCTGGTATTACAAAGCCATAAAATGAGGCTCCACCTCCACCAAAATCCTTAGGTTTTCTGAAATAAATTTGACTTAGACTAAATATTTTTGTTAAATCAGCTTGAATCATATTTTCCATCTCAAATTCACTGAATTTTATATTTATATCATTATCATAAACAGACCAGTCACATCTTTTTATTTTAGGAGTATTATTTTCTTCAAATTGTTTGCCTCTTAATGAAACCTTTCCACTTTGCCTAGAAATTTTATTTGCTTTCACAATGATATTACTGACTGTTGTGTTTCTTTCTTTATCCCATAATTCTTGTGATCCTAATGCAGCACCAGCCATAAACGCGTCATTACTTTCGTCAGTGCTACCACCAAATATTTCAGTTGCAAGACCAGCAATAAGACCCCATCCTAAAGCTCCAAGACCTCCAGCAACAACATCACCAGCAGATGTCTTTTCCTTTGCGGAAATAATTACATCTCCTTTTATATCAAGAAAAATAAAATTGTTTTCAACAGCAAGATAAAGATACGCACCTATGAAATCTGAGTAACTATATCCACCGCCAGATTGATAGGTATGCGAATGCCATTCGCCAAAAAAATCTTTGTCCCAAGTTGTAGTATATTCTTTGGGTACATATATGTCTTCGATATCGTATGACCATTCTAATTTATTTGTTATATATTCACTTTTAAGGTTATCGAAATTTATAACTTCATATTTTAAGAATATATCACTTGCTATCTTATCTTCATCATAATAAAGTGTTGATTGTTTATAAAAATTACGCGCATCTTTATAATAATCAGATTCTAAAAGTTGATTGATTTTATAGCGTTCGTAGTCTTTAATAAAATTAACTAATTGTTCTGTTTTAGCTCTGCTTCGTAGTAGTGAGCGTCCCTCAAAATACTCACTTTCAGAAAGACCTTCTAAGTGACTGTTGTTCCTAAGATAGAGCTCTCGCTGTATATGAGGGTAAGAAATATAACCAGTAACAACAAGAACAATTGCAATTAGAGATATAATTATATGTTTTTTTTTCATAACTACTCCTTTCTAGCAATATAACGGCGTTGCAAATAACCCGCCGCCCAGAATTACAATATTTTTTTATTTAATAAAAATGTTTAGAACTGTAGCCTTGTTTAACTTTCGTTATAAACAAGGCGGAACTAATTTTACAACATAAACTAATTTAAAGAGCAACTTTCATAAAACACAAAACTTAAGAACTGCACTCAACCCGCTTGACCTCGCGGTCGGGTTGATTTGCTGGTTATATTGATATGAGCTTGTTATTAATCAAATAATTTTGTGAATATAGTGTACTTACCACTACCATCACATTTATAGCAGTAGTCACTTATCAGTGTATATCCATAGCCATTACAATCCTCACAATCTTGTACAGCTTTTCCATTACAGTTAGGACAATAGTTATCAGTAAATCTATATTGACTCCTAATCTTTCCGCCACTGCACCAATAGCTTTTATTCTGGTTATCCCCTAACATTTTTGCGATCCAATCAGGCTCTACCTCATAACTATATGTGCAATCAGTCTGACCTCTACCTTTGCAATAAGTGCATGTATATCTAGTAGATACTGAACCATTCCCCATACATTCATTACATTCTATCTTTATTAAAAAGAGACTACCAACAGCCAAGAATAGTATAATAATAATTATAAGGTATTTTGATACACGTGGTTTTGAATAATTAGTTCTCTTTTGGTGTATAACAGAATCAACATCAATATTTACATTATTATTTCTTTCTCGATTCTTAATAATAAAAGGCAACTTAAAAAATGAGAATAATTTAAAGATTCGTAAGCTATTCCAAGGAAATAATTTAAAATTGAAATATTTCCAGAATAAAATAGATATGCCACTAGAGAACAGCGTTCTTAATAATAAATATAACAATTCATCGTTCGTCAGAACACCACTTAAAAACCAGGAAAAACTCCACCCAAATGCAAAGATAAAGCGATATTTAAATTCGTTATTAAAATCAAAGAAGGAATTTATTGCAAAATAGGTTGCTATAAATATTGAAATGGGATAAAAATAACTACTGGCATAAAAAACATAATAAAGAATTAGGTCAAAGAATATTTTTGCAAAAAACAACCATTTGATTGAAGAAAAAAGAATTTTATTTGACCATTTTTCATTGAACAAGAGATAGTGAATTAAAGAAAAGACAATAGAAAACGTTAGAGTAGAAAATATATAGCTAAGAGACACATAATCACCAATATAAAGGTTAGGTAGAATATCTATAAGAGAAGCAAAAATAAATGTTAAAATCAGATAAGATAAAATGAACATCAGCAAATGAAATTTTTTGCTTGATAATTCTATTTTTCTTAAAGAAAATTTTAACGAAGATTTACTTTTAGGCAAAACTATGTCAGATGCTTTTTCAATTAATGTCAAAGCTTTCCCACACTTAGGACAATAATTTGACTCGGAAGGAATATTCGCACCACAGTGATAACAATACCTCATTAAAACCTCCTTAAATTATAATGTTATCAATATAACTATTAATTGAGCCGATCGAAGCCGGCTATTTTTTATTACATTAGTACGAAATAATTTTCCGCCTAATACTATTTCTAAAATTTAATTTAATTACTATAACTCCCTTAAATAAAATAATTTAGTGAGATCCACGGCTTTTATCTGTCATACTAAAACAAGAAAACTAATTCTCACTAAAAAACCATAACGATTAATCGTCTAACGGACTTTTAATTCCCGCTCCTAAGTTTGCAACATGTGTATAAATCATTGTTGTTTTAACGCTTGAATGACCTAAAAGCTCTTGTATTGTTCTAATATCATAACCGGCCTCCAATAAATGCGTAGCAAAAGAATGCCTGAATGTGTGTGAAGTAGCTGGTTTAAATATCTTCGCTTTTTTTAACAGCGGTTTTAATTGCCTTCTGTATAGTGCTTTCGTGAATGTGAAATCTAAAAATTAAATCACTATTCTCATCTTTTATAAACTTATCAGCCGGAAAAGCAAACTGCCAATAAAATTCAGAGTCTGCATTCGGGTATTTTCCGGCAAGTGCATAAGGCAATTTAGTCTTTCCTTTACCTCGTTTTAAGTCTTCTTTATGCTGCAAATATACTTTATTCAAATGCTGTTTTAATTCCGGTACAATACTTTGAGGCAATGCAGTAATTCTGTCTTTATCTCCTTTGGCTTCCCGCACTATAACCTGTCTGTGTTCAAAGTCAATATCCTTTATTCTAAGACTGAGTGCCTCATTAAGTCTGAGTTCTGCACCATAAAGCAAAGAACATACAAGTTTGGGTACTCCTTCAAGATGCGAAAATACTTCTCTGACTTCAGCCTTCGTGAAAACAACCGGAAGCCTGATGCTTTTCCTCGCTTTAACAAGATCGTCCATCCAGCCAAAATTTTTCATGAGAACGCTTTTATACAAAAAAAGAATTGCACAAAGCGCCTGGTTCTGCGTCGATGCCGAGACATGCCGTTCAACCGCAAGGTTATTCAGAAAACGCTGGACTTCTTTTTCACCCATTTCCTCAGGGTGTTTTTTATTGTGGAACAGAACGAATCTTTTTATCCAGCCTAAATAAGCCTCCTCAGTTTTCCTGCTGTAATGATTTACCCGGAGCTGTGTTTTTACTCGTTCAAGTAATTTGGGTTTTTGATCTGCTTTTAGTGGATATATGCGATTCTTCTCTAACATCGAAAATAATTCCTGAGTCTGTTATTAGAGTATCTGAATCCTGGCGGTATTAATTGAGTTGTTTTGACAGCAGCGCGAGAGAATGCTGCCGCCTGCATGGGATAAGCGCTCAAAGTATTGGGCGCTACTGTGAAAAGACCTGTTGTTAACGAAGAAATATCCTGCAATTAATATTCCTCTTTGTTAATTCGAACTTAATAAATAAAGCAAATATTTCCAAAATGAGACACGATGTCTTTTGAGTTTTTTTTAAATATTTATATTGCAAATAGGCTTTGCTTCTGAAACCCGCATAATTCCGTGGTTTTAGGTGAGAGAAGCGTAGAAGAATACTCCGTTCGAATTTGTGCCGGAACAGAATAATCCAATAATATCAGCCCGGTAAGCGTAAGAATAGAAATCAGGGAAATGGAAAAATGGGAAATCACTGAGCAAGTTCAAAGCTGCTTCCTGAGAGTTTTTTTAGCGGGAAACCCTGTGGTACTATAGAAATTAATTCCGGCAATACCGGGGAATCATTGTATTGGTTTAGAGAAAGATGGAAAAAGTGATAACAAAAAGATCATAGACATTAGGCTACAATCCGACTATTTAACCAGCCTGGGCAAGTTTCCTTTGGCGATCCTGCAATCGCAGAGACATACGACCTAATAAAACATCCTCAGGACTAAGATATTAAATAGCTCCGTTAAGTCATTTGGTATTATAGAATACAATATATTGAGCAATTTGATTTTTTGCATCCTGCAAAGTGAACTGAACATCATAATCCTGCATATTCAGCCAAAGTTCATGATGAACAATGAACCGGGAAAAGTCATCGATAATAGAGATCAGAAAAAAAATCCCCTTAAAATTGACGTAATTAATATAAATATGCCAGTACTCATTAGGCTTGGCAGATTGATTAAACCCGGTTCATTTTGACTGCCTGACTTTGAGACAAGAATCTCCGGGCAGATTCAAAAAGCTGTTTATCCCATCGATATATAACCTGAGGGGCAACCCGGTTAGCGTTTAGCAAGGCAGCTTATTGATTTCTGTTCTTTGAGAACGTCCCTTAGAATATGGGTTCTTAAACCCCTGTTTAACGAGTTATTCTGCGCATAAAAAAGCCGTCTTTTTAATAAATTAAATTTAGGCTTGTTCCATTTTCATCTGAAGCAGTACAATTCTTCACAACACAGCTAATAAAGTCCCATCCAAAAAGAAAAAGAATTTATTATCATATAAAGAACTTTTTAAAACAATAAATTATTGTTTTATTTGCCGCGGATAATTAATTTTAATCAGGAATTGTGCTGAATTTATAACTTGTCGTAAATGAACCGTATAGATTGAGCCAACCTGAAAACGCTTACTATTTCGGATGCAAAAAATATAAGTG
>JAIPBH010000015.1 GCA_021739635.1 Flavobacteriaceae bacterium
GCTCACCTCTTACCATTCCGAACAGAGAAGTTAAGCCCGTTAGCGCCGATGGTACTGCGTTTGTGGGAGAGTAGGTCGTTGCCTTTTTTGAATCCTCAACAATAAAATTGTTGAGGATTTTTTTTTAGAAATTATTTTGGTATGGACTCTTGGGTATTTAAATGGGTTACCATAAGCTTTCTCGCGGGAGCGATAGCAACGGCATCCTTTTTATGGTTGATTTAAGAATTACATTATTGGTTTAAAATGGACGCTTCTAACCTGGAAACTCCTTAGTAACCAAGTATGATGACCATAAAAAGATATAGTGGATAGCGCGGTTTTTATTTTTCTTAAAAACCCGCCCATAAAATCTTCAAAAGTAGTATCTTCAAAAACTCTATTTTTAAAAATATCTCATGGCTGTAAATAAACAACTCGAATTAGCTTGGGAGTTTGTGAATAATACAAATCGATCTATTTTTTTAACTGGTAAAGCAGGCACTGGTAAAACAACGTTTTTACATCGTTTAAAAAGGGATAGTTTAAAACGCTTAGTTGTGGTGGCTCCTACTGGTGTGGCTGCGATTAATGCTAAAGGTGTTACGATTCATTCCTTTTTTCAAATGCCATTCGGACCTATTTTGCCTGATACAGATTTGAATAATTCGAGCAATTTTAATAGAAAGTTTAGTAAAACAAAAATCAATATTATTAAGTCGATGGATTTATTGGTTATTGATGAAATTAGTATGGTAAGAGCTGACTTGCTTGATGGTATTGATATAACTTTACGCCGTTTTAGAAATAGAAATAAGGTTTTTGGAGGTGTTCAAGTACTTATGATTGGTGATTTGCATCAATTATCGCCTGTTATAAAAGAGAGCGAATGGGACTTATTAAAACATATTTACAGTAACGGATTTTTTTTTAGTAGCCATGCTTATCAACAATGTCAAGCGGTTATTATAGAACTAAAACAAATTTACCGCCAAGAAAATCCTAAGTTTATTAATATTTTAAATGAGATTAGGAACAATATACTTAGTAAAGCAGCTGCTGATGAATTGAATAAGCGGTATATTCCAGATTTTACACCCGAAACTAATTCTGGGTATATCTCATTAACTACGCATAATAATAAGGCAGAAACAACTAATAGAGCAGAACTAGATAAGCTCAAAACAAAACAATTTGCTTATACTGCCAAAATAGAAGGTAAATTTCCAGAGTTTTCTTTTCCAAACGACGAAGTTCTTACATTTAAAGTAGGTGCTCAAGTCATGTTTATTAAAAATGACAGTAGCCCAGAGAAACGCTATTATAATGGAAAAATTGGAAAAATAATTCACTTAGATAATAATGAAGTGGTAGTGCATTGTCCAGATGATGATTTTAATATCGAGACCACACCAGAAATTTGGGAAAACATCAATTATACGGTGAACCCTGAAACAAAAGCCATTACCGAAGATATCATGGGAACATTTACTCAAATGCCATTGCGATTGGCTTGGGCTATAACCATTCATAAAAGTCAAGGTTTAACTTTTGAAAAGGCTATTATAGATGCTCAAGCTGCGTTTGCACATGGACAAACCTATGTAGCATTAAGCCGATGCAAATCTTTAGAAGGACTGGTTTTAAAAAGTAAAATTAGCTCTAGCCAAATTATTAGCGATAGTCATGTAATGTCATTTAATAAAAATGCTGAAGCTAATGAGCCCGATAAAACGGTTTTAGAAAACTCTCAAAAAGCGTTTCAGTTAGATTTAATTGCCGATGTTTTTGAGTTTTATGAATTCTTAAATCCCATAAACAGAATCTTGAACATTTATTATAAAAACCGAAATAGTATTTTAGGAGTAGTAGAATCACCTTTGTTAACCATTAAAAATACCATTACCAATTTTTTAAAGGTGAGTAATAGCTTTAATTCACAATTAAAACAACTTTCAGAAAAAGAACTATTGCCAGAGTTAAGCGAACTCATTCAAGAGCGATTTAAAAAAGCAATAGTATATTTTAAAACAGAAACAGAGGCAAAATTGCTATTGCCTTTAAAAGAACTAAATTTTACTACGGATAATAAAGCTATTGAAGCCGATATTATTAAAAACTTAGAGTCTATTGAAGAATTTATTGAAGCTAAAAATTTGTTTTTTAATGGATTATATGAAGGATTTACAATAATAAAACTTTTAGAATTACGCGCAAAGTCTGTATTTATTTTAAAAGAAAAACCTAAGAAAACTCGAAAATCTGTTATTGATGGCACTACCAATGTAGAATTATTTGAACTGTTGCGAGTACTCAGAAATGAAATTGCTCATGAACATGGTTTAATACATTTTCAAGTGTTTAACCAAAAAGCATTATATGAGATGTGCGAAACCTTGCCATTAACAAAAAAAGAATTACTGCTTATTAATGGCCTGGGAAAGACCCGAGTTGAAAAGTATGGAAGTGCTATTTTAAATGTTATTAAACATTATTGTGATGAAAATGATATAGAAACTTTAAATGATAACATTTCTTTTGAAGAGAAGAAACCAAAAAGCAAAAAAATAGACACTAAAAAATTGTCTTTAGAATTGTTTAAATCAGGCAAATCTATTGAAGAGATTGCCAATGAACGCGACTTAAATGAAAACACTATTTTTGGGCATTTGGCAAGTTTTGTTTCTTCGGGCGAAGTGAAGATTACAGATTTAATTTCTAAAAACCACTATGAAGCGTTAAAGAAACTTATTCCAAGCATGATTTTCGAGAATCTATCTGATTTAAAACATCAGTTAGATGATACATATTCTTATGGAGAATTGCGTTTGGTTCTCGAAGATTTAAGCAAATAATTTTAATCTCTCAAAATACTTCTCGAGATTACAAAAAAGGAATTTTAATCTCTCAGAATACTCCTCGAGATTACAATTTTTTGAATTTCAGAAGTGCCTTCATAAATTTGGGTTATTTTGGCATCGCGCATTAAACGTTCTACATGATAATCTTTAACAAAGCCATTTCCACCGTGTATTTGAACGGCTTCTACAGTATGTTTCATAGCCACTTTTGAAGCGTATAATTTTGCCACAGCACTCGAAATGTCATAATTATTATTTTGATCTTTATCCCAAGCGGCTTTCATTACTAAATGACGAGCAGCAGAAATTTCGGTATACATATCTGCTAATTTAAATGCAATAGCTTGATGATTAGATATTTCAGTTCCAAAAGCTTTGCGTTCTTTGGAGTATTTTAAAGCTAGTTCATAAGCACCTTGAGCGATTCCTAAAGCTTGAGATGCAATCCCAATTCTGCCTCCAGATAAGGTTTTCATAGCAAATCTAAAACCAAAACCATCATCACCTATTCTATTCTCTTTTGGTACTTTTACGTCATTAAATTGCAATGTATGTGTATCGCTTCCTCGAATGCCTAGTTTGTTTTCTTTTGGACCAATATGAAATCCATCCATGCCTTTTTCAATAATAAAAGCATTAATACCATGAGAGCCTTTGTCTTTTTCAGTTTGTGCGATTACTAAATACACATCTGCACGTCCACCGTTTGTAATCCAGTTTTTTGTTCCGTTTAGTAAATAATAATCTCCTTTATCTATGGCTGAAGTTTTTTGTGAGGTTGCATCACTGCCAGCTTCGGGCTCACTTAAACAAAAAGCCCCAATATTTTCACCAGTTGCTAGTTTTGGCAAATATTTTTGTTTTTGAACTTCTGTACCAAACGCTTCAATTCCGTAACAAACTAACGAATTATTTACTGAAACAATTACAGAAGCAGACGCATCAATTTTTGATAATTCTTCCATAATAAGAACATATGAGACGGCATCCATACCGCTTCCTCCATATTTAGGATCAACCATAATACCCATAAATCCCAACGCGCCCATTTTTTTTACTAAGTTGTCAGGAAAGTGTTGATTTTCATCACGTTCAATAACTCCTGGAAGTAATTCGGTTTGAGCAAAATCACGAGCCGCATCACGAATCATCATATGCTCTTCGGTAAGATTAAAATTCATAGTAAAATAAATTGTTAATTTGATAAAAAAATGTACACAAAGATAGATTTTTAATAGAATATTTTCAATAAGTATTATTAATTTTACTGAATATGAAAAAATCAGAATATAAAATTATTGGGGTAATGTCTGGTACTTCGCTTGATGGCATAGACTTGGTTTACGTTGCTTTCAATTTTAGCAAGACTTGGAGTTTTCAAATAATAAAAGCCGATACTTTTTCATATGATGATTACTGGTTAGGTATTCTAAAAGATTTGGTCTTGTTTTCAAACGAAGAATTAAAGGTTATTGATGAAGATTACACAAGATATTTAGCTATCAAAATTCAAGATTTTATAAATAAACACAACATTCAAAATATTGATGCCATTTGTTCTCATGGGCATACAGCATTACATCAACCTGAAAAGAAATTAACATATCAAATTGGCAATCTTCCAATCTTAGCGTCGCTATTGCAAAAAACAATTGTTTGTGATTTTAGAGTTCAAGATGTACAGCTTGGCGGACAAGGAGCTCCTTTAGTGCCTATTGGCGATGCCTTATTGTTTTCTGAATATAAATTTTGCATGAATCTTGGCGGTTTTGCAAATGTTTCTACCTTAATTAATAATGACGTAATTGCTTATGATATTTGTCCGGTAAATATTGTTTTAAACTACTATATTAAAAAATTAGGGCATGATTTTGACGATGAAGGGAAAATGGCCTCAACTGGAATTGTAAATAATGAATTATTAAAAAGTCTAAATAACCTAGATTTTTATAAAAAGCCCTATCCTAAATCTTTAGGGTTAGAATGGGTAAAATCAGTCATTTTTTCTTTGATAGATTCGTATGGGCTTGAAATTAAAGATATATTGAGAACGTTTGTTGAGCATATTGCATTGCAAATTTCTAAAGAAATACATGCCAAGAATAATTCATCAGTATTAGTAACTGGCGGCGGTGCTTACAATGTTTTTTTAATGGAAAGCATTAAGGCTCATTCAAATAGCAAAATATTAATGCCATCAAAAGAAATCATAGAGTTTAAAGAAGCTTTGATTTTTGGCTTTTTAGGAGTTTTAAAACTTAGAGAAGAAATTAATTGTTTGCAATCTGTTACAGGTGCTTCTCGCAATCATAGTTCTGGAAATATTTTTCATCCATAAAATTATTGTAAAATGAATCTTTTAGGATTTTAGTTTTTTATATTTGTTACTTTAGTAATTTAACCTTTATTATATGAATCAACTTTAGCTTCGCTTAGATATTAATTACAGAAATTTAAACGAAATTTATTAGAGACTGATGTGATTATATAAATGAAAGAATTATTAAAAAAATACGAAAATAAAGAACCAGAAATAGTTTTTAACTGGAAAGATTCTAAAACTGAAGCAGAAGGATGGGTTGTTATAAATTCACTACGTGGTGGTGCAGCTGGCGGCGGTACAAGAATGCGAAAGGGATTAGATATGAATGAAGTTTTATCACTAGCTAAGACAATGGAAATTAAATTTACAGTGTCAGGTCCATCAATAGGCGGAGCCAAATCTGGTATTAATTTTGATCCAAATGACCCAAGAAAGAAAGACGTTTTAGAACGTTGGTATCAAGTGGTCTCTCCATTACTTAAAAGCTACTATGGCACAGGTGGAGATTTAAATGTTGATGAAATTCATGAAGTGATTCCAATTACTGAAGAAAGTGGTGTTTGGCATCCACAAGAAGGTGTTTTTAATGGGTATTTTAAACCAACTGAAGCAGATAAAATTAATAGAATTGGGCAATTACGTCAAGGCGTCATTAAAGTTATTGAAAACCCTTTTTACTCACCAAGTGTTTCCAGAAAGTACACAGTGGCAGATATGATTACTGGGTTTGGAGTTGCTGAAGCAGTTAAACAATATTATAATATATACGGAGGAAATATTGAAGGCAAGCGCGCTATAGTTCAAGGATTTGGCAATGTAGGAGCCGCAGCTGCATTTTATTTATCTCAAATGGGAGTTAAAATAGTTGGGATAATTGATATTGTTGGAGGATTAATTAATAAAGAAGGATTTACTTTTGATGACATCACAAAGTTATTTCTTGCTAAAACTGGAAATACTTTAGTTAGTGATAAATTAATTCCTTTTAAAGAAATTAATGAAAAAATATGGTCACTAAATGCCGAAATATTTGCGCCATGCGCTTCCTCAAGATTGGTAACTATACATCAAATAGATGAACTCATTGATAGTGGGTTAGAGGTTATTTCATGTGGTGCAAACGTACCATTTGCAGATAAAGAGATTTTCTTTGGTCCTATTATGGAGCACACAGATTATAGAGTTAGTTTAATACCAGATTTTATATCCAACTGTGGAATGGCTAGAGTTTTTGCATATTTTATGGAAAGAAAAGTACAAATGACAGATGAAGCCATATTTAATGATACTTCAAATACAATAAAAAAAGCAATAGAAAAAGTATATAATAAAAAACAAAGTAAAAAAGGAATTAGCGAAACTGCATTTGAAATCGCTTTAGATCAACTCATTTAATTAAAATTTATGGAAGCAGCAATTATTTTGGTATTTGTAGTAGGCTATTTAGCCATTACTTTAGAGCACAGTATAAAAATAGATAAACTCATACCAGCATTGGTGATGATGGCCATATGTTGGGCTTTAATTTCTTTAGGAATTGAAACTTTTCCACAATGGTTTGATTCTGCCAATCATACATTATTAGAAGGCTTTGGTGCTTTTTCTGGAGAAGAGAAAATGCATCTTATGGAAGAGACTTTATTGCATCACTTAGGAAAAACGGCAGAAATTTTAGTTTTTCTTTTAGGAGCCATGACCATCGTTGAAATTATTGATTATTTTGATGGATTTTCAACCATTAAAGACTTTGTTAAAACTAAAAAGAAAACCAAAATATTATGGGTGTTCTCTATTTTAGCATTCACCCTATCAGCAATTATCGATAATCTTACAGCAACTATTGTACTTATTTCAATTCTTCAAAAAATAGTAAAAGATAGAGATACTAGGTTATATCTTGCAGGTTTAATTATTATAGCTGCCAATGCCGGTGGTGCTTGGTCACCAATTGGAGATGTTACAACTACCATGCTTTGGATTGGTAAAAAAGTAAGTACGGGGCATTTAATTGGGTATTTATTGGTGCCTTCTTTTTTATGTATGGCAGTACCAACATTTATCGCGTCATTTTTGCCAATTTTTAAAGGTGAATTGGATGTTGAAACTCAAGTCGAGGAAAAGAAAAAGTCAAGATTTAGTGCAACAATGTTATATCTAGGTTTAGGAGCCATTGTTTTTGTACCAATTTTTAAAATGATAACACATTTGCCACCATATGTAGGTATGATGTTATCTTTAGGAGTTGTAGCCGTTTTTGCTGAAGTTTACAGCAGTTCTAAATTTAGCATGACAGTCTTTGATTCAGAAGAAAGTGATACTCATGCATTGCATAGTCCTGTTCATCATTCATTATCAAAAATTGAATTACCAAGTATTCTTTTCTTTTTAGGAATATTAATGACTGTTGCAGCATTAGAATCTTTAGGTATATTATTTGAATTTGCAACTACTTTAAAAGAAGGTATGCCAATGTTGGGCACAGAATTACATCATACAGGCGTTTCAGATTTAGTAATTTTATTATTAGGTGTAGGTTCTGCTGTTATTGATAATGTGCCTTTGGTAGCAGCTAGTTTGGGTATGTTTTCTGAACCTATGGATAATGAACTTTGGCATTTTGTAGCGTATTCTGCCGGAACTGGTGGTAGTATGTTAATTATAGGTTCTGCAGCAGGAGTAGTGGCTATGGGAATGGAGAAAATTGATTTTTTCTGGTACTTTAAAAAGATTTCTTGGTTAGCGTTAATTGGTTTTCTAGTAGGTGCTGCTGCATTTATGGTAACAAGAACATTATTTTAATATACTTTAATAAAAAAACAAACGTTATATAATCGGTAAGAAATTAGATACTATATGTTAAATACATTAATACAAAACGCACAAGAAGGAGTTGATATAATTCAAGATGGGGAACCAGTTGAAAAAACACTTTCAATTATAGAACTTATTAGTAGTGGAGGTGTTGCAGGACAGCTTATTATTGCTGTTTTATTTTTAATGCTAGTCTTAGCAATTTATATTTATTTTGAAAGATTGTTTGCTATTAAATCTGCATCTAAAATTGATTCAAATTTTATGAATCAAATAAAAGATCATGTAAGTCATGGAAAAATTGACTCAGCCCAAATTTTATGTGCTCAAGTAAATTCACCTGTATCGAGATTAATTGGGAAAGGCATTTCAAGAATAGGAAAACCTCTAGCTGATATTAATACAGCTCTAGAAAATGCTGGAAGATTAGAAATTTATCAGCTAGAAAAGAACGTAAGTATGTTAGCTACTATTTCGGGAGCTGGCCCTATGATTGGGTTTCTTGGTACAGTAATAGGTATGATATTAGCCATATTTGAACTTGCAAATGCTGGTGGCACCATACAAATGGATGTATTAGCTAGTGGTTTATATACTGCAATGACAACAACAGTTGCTGGTTTAATTGTGGGAATTGTAGCTTTTATGGCCTATAACCATTTGGTTGTAAAAACTGATAAAGTTGTATATCAAATGGAAGCAAATTCATTGGAGTTTTTGGACCATTTAAACGAACCATCATAATTTGAAATCGCCATAATTTGGAAACACAATCACCAATAAAAATAAAGCGATAACATATGACCATTAAAAAACTATATATATTTACATATGAATATTAGAGGAAGAAATAAAGTATCACCAGAATTCAATATGTCTTCAATGACAGATATTGTATTTCTCTTACTTATATTTTTTATGATAGCTTCTACTTTGGTATCCACAAGTGCTATTGATATTTTATTACCTAAAGCAAGTGGTAAAACTGAAAACAAAAAATCTGTAGCTGTAAGTATAAAGAAGGACTTGACTTATTATATTGATTCAAAACGTGTTGGTGAAAGTGTTTTAGAGTCTGAGCTTATTGCTGCACTTTCTTCTGAAGAAAAACCAACCGTTATCTTAAGAGCCGAGAAGTCTGTGCCTGTTGAAAATGTGGTTAAGGTTATGGATATAGCTAATAGAAATAAATTTAAAGTCATATTAGCGGTTAAGCCAAATGATTAATACTTTTAATAGGATTTATTGTTAGCCAATGAAATTTTTCGAAACTAAGCATGAAAGAGATTCTGCCAAATTAACAACGTTAATTACAACTATATTAATTTTGTTATTATTTATTGTTGGAGCACCATATATGGACCCACCAATAGAATATGGCGTAGCTGTTAATTTTGGAACATCAGACTTTGGTAAAGGCGATGTTCAACCATTAAAGCCAATAAAATCAGAACCAAAAGAGATAAATGAACCTTATCAGCCAGAAGTCCCAAAATCAGAACCTTCAAAATCTTCTGAAGCTAAAGAACAAGTTTTAACTCAAGATGATATAGAAAGTATTACTTTAAAAAAGGAAAAAGAAGCAGAAGCAAAAGCAAAGACAATAGCTGATGCCAAAGCAAAAGCAGAAGCTGACCGAATTGCCAAGGAAAAACAAATTCAAGAAGATAAAAAAAGAAAGTTAGACGCTTTAATTGGTGGTGTTAGTAAGTCTGATGGAACTGCCACAGGTGGAGAAGGAAATGATAATAAAGCAGGAGATAAAGGGCAATTAAATGGAGATCCATATGCGCCTAGTTATTTTGGTGATCCCGGTACAGGAAGTGGCGGTGTTGGCTATGGCTTAAATGGTAGAGGAAAAGCAACTTATCAAACATTAAAACAAGATTGTAATGAATCTGGAATGGTTATCGTGAAGATTATTGTAAATAATAGCGGTAACGTCATAGAAGCAGTTCCTGGCTTTAAAGGAACCACCAATACAGCACCTTGTTTGTTAGAACCTGCAAAAAAAATCGCCTTATCACATAAATGGCGGCCAGATCCAAATGCTCCATCTAAACAAATTGGCTTCGTAAAAGTTAACTTCACTTTAGGGCAATAACATGACCTATCAAGATACTTTAAATTGGATGTTTTCTCAGCTCCCAATGTATCAAAAAATTGGTAAAGCTGCTTTTAAAAAGGACTTGTCTAATACCATAAAATTAGTTGAAAATTTAGGGCATCCTGAAAAATCTTTTAAATCAATTCACGTTGCAGGAACCAATGGAAAAGGTTCTACTAGCCATATGTTGGCTTCTATTTTACAAGAAGCTGGTTATAAAGTTGGTTTATATACATCGCCACATTTAAAAGACTTTAGAGAACGAATAAAAATTAATGGACGCGTTGTAAGTAAACAATTTGTTGTTGGTTTTATAAAACGTAATAAATCGTTTTTTGAGGCCAACCAATTATCCTTTTTTGAGATGACCGTAGGAATGGCTTTTGATTATTTCTCAAAAGAAAAAGTTGATATAGCTGTTATTGAAGTTGGACTTGGCGGACGTTTAGATTCTACAAACATTATCACACCAATAGTTTCTGTAATAACCAACATAGGGTTAGATCATACACAGTTTTTAGGTGATACTCTAGAATTAATTGCTTTAGAAAAAGGAGGCATTATAAAACCTCATATTCCAGTTGTTATAGGAGAGACACAAATAGCAACAGAGCCTGTTTTTAAAGGGATAGCTAAAAAAAGTAATTCAAAAATTGTTTTCGCTGATAAAGAATTAGTTCAACTTTATGAAAGTGATTTAAAAGGAGTTTATCAATCAAAAAATATCATAACTGTATTGCAAACTATAAATGAGATACCATTTAGTGATTATAAAATTTCTAAGAAGCATATAAAAAATGGACTCTTAAATGTTGTAAAAAATACAGGTTTAATGGGACGATGGCAGCAATTACATGCAAATCCAAAAGTGATTTGCGACACCGGTCATAACAAAGAAGGCTTAACGTATGTTATGAATCAGATTTCAAATGAAGAATTTGAAACTCTGCATATCGTTTTTGGAGTTGTAAATGACAAAGATATAAGTGCCATTATTCATTTATTACCTAAAGATGCTAAATATTATTTCTGCAAACCAAATATTCCACGTGGCTTAGATGTTAATGAATTAAAAAATGTCATGGCTACTTTTGACATACATGGAAATGTTTATAATTCTGTGAATGAGGCATATAAAACAGCTTTAAAACAAGCTAAAAGCAACGACTTTATATTTATAGGCGGAAGTACTTTTGTAGTAGCAGAAATAATTTAATTTTTTATTTAAAAAGTTTTTGCGAATTAAAAATCTAGAGTATATTTGCAATCCAATTACAAGGGCAATTAGCTCAGTTGGTTCAGAGCATCTCGTTTACACCGAGAGGGTCGGGGGTTCGAATCCCTCATTGCCCACAAAATCCTAAGGTATTTTTACTTTAGGATTTTTTTATTTTAAATATTTTTTAAAGGGTCATTAACTCAGTTGGTTCAGAGTGTCACGTCGACAACGTGGAAGTCACTGGTTCGAATCCAGTATGACCCACAAAAAGCCTAAAGTTTCTACTTTAGGCTTTTTGTGGTTATGATAACTCCAAAACCCGCTCCAGAGCCATCCCTCTTGAGCCTTTAATAAGAAGCGTTGCAAATTCTAATTGTGACAGGTTATAGTTATTTTTAAAATCTTCAAAAGATTCAAAAACTTCAATCTTAGGCGAAAGAATTTTGGTTTTGTGAAAATTGGTACCAATCAAAATAATTCTATCTAAAAGTAGCGTAGAAGCTAAATCAACGATGTTTTGATGTTCTTTTTCAGCATCTTGTCCTAATTCAAACATATCACCCAAAATGGCGACTTTTATTTTATCATTTAGCTTTTCAAAATTCAACAAGGCAGCTCGCATACTGGTTGGGTTGGCGTTATAAGCATCTAAAATAATTTTATTTGACAATTTTTCTATAACCTGTGACCTATTGTTGTTAGGGATATAAGTTTCTATGGTTGCCTTAATATCGTTGTCTTCAACTTTAAAATAATTTGCAATAGCTATGGCTGCTGCAATATTGCTAAAGTTGTATTCGCCAATTAACTGGCTGTTAATGGTTAAGTTGTTGTAGCGTGCTTTTACATGAGGTTGTGCTTCAATAAATTCAATTTTCACATTGGCATTAGAGTCATTTCCAAAGGAAAATATATTGGCTTGTTTTGTTTTTTCAACTTGAATAGGGTCATTAGCATTTACAAAAATGGTTTTATTATTTTTTATAAGGAAATCATACATTTCGCTCTTTCCTTTAATAACGCCTTCAACGCTTCCAAAACCTTCTAAATGTGCTTTTCCAAAATTGGTTATCAATCCATAATCTGGTTTGGCAATATGGCATAAAAATTCAATTTCTTTTTGGTGGTTCGCACCCATTTCAACAATACCCATTTTGGTATATTTTTTCATGGAAAGTAATGTTAACGGTACTCCAATATGGTTGTTTAAGTTGCTAACAGTGGCTGTTGTATTAAATTTTTGAGATAAAACAGCATTTATAAGTTCTTTAGTGGTTGTTTTGCCGTTACTTCCTGTTAATGCTATGATTGGAACTTTTAAATAGTCTCTGTGAAATGTTGCTAGTTGCTGAAGGGTTTCTAGTACATTATTAACTAGTATGGTAGATGGAGAATTATTAAATGCTTTCTCATCAATAATAGCATATTTAGCACCTTGGTTAAGTGCCTGTTCAGCATATGCATTGCCATTAAAATTATCACCTTTTAAGGCAAAAAACATATCGCCTTGTTTAATTTTTCTAGTATCTGTTGATAGCGATGTGCATTCTAGAAAAAGAGCGTGCAGTTTATTTATTTCCATAAATTAAAAGTATAAAAAAAGTCCTAACAATTGCTAGGACTTTTTTTATAATATTTAAGAATTTATATTAACTCTTAGTTTTGTTTTTTGCTTTAGATTTTGAACCTACTCTAGACATAGCACATCTAAATCCAATATAATCGGTAGCCATATCTTGCGGGAAATAACGTCTTTGAGCTGGATCTAACCAATATTCTCTGTCTTTCCAAGAGCCACCTTTGTAAACTCTAACTTCATCATTTATTAAAGATGTTCTGTTATTAGTTTTGTCATATTCTCTGATAAGATTTCCTAATGAATCTTTGGTAACAGAGTGTCTAGGAGAGTTGTACATTAAATCCTTAGTTTCTGTAGGATTGCTATCTGTTTCTTCATCATCACCAAAACTTTGATCAAATCTTCTTGATGAGCGTTTATCACCATCTCTAAAGTTTATTTCATTGCTTCTATCAAAGTTAGTTCTTAAATAAGTTTCATTTTCATCAACAGGAACTTGGTAAATTTCACCAGGTAAATTTCTTGCTATTACTTTACCATTTGATAAGGTATCATATACAATGTCTTCTGGAGTTATAACTTTAACTGTTCCATCGTCATTTAATGCGTTTTTAGTATAAACGTTTCCGCGATAATAGTTAAAATCGTTAAATTCATTATCAACTATTGGTCTGTAAACATCTGCAACCCATTCAGCAACGTTTCCAGCCATGTCGTATAAACCATAATCATTAGGTTCGTATGATTTTACTTTATTTGTAATATCAGCACCATCATCAGACCAGCCAGCTATTCCACCGTAGTCACCATTTCCTTGTTTAAAGTTAGCCATTTGATCACCTCTAACTTTTCTTTGATCAGAACGTGTGTATTGTCCATCCCAAGGATATTTTTTACGACCACGATATAAATTGTAGCTACGTATTTCAGAAAGTCCTAATGCTGCATATTCCCATTCAGTCTCTGTTGGTAGTCTGTATTTTGGTGTAATGATTCCAGTTTCACGAGTGGCATAAATATTACTTTCATTACCATCAGCATCAACTTGAACATTTCTTCTGTTACGGCCTTCGGCATTGATAACTTCTTCATTACCTCCATAAGTTAATGTTGGAGCATTGATATAGGTATCTGTATTGAAAGTTGATTCAGCATTTACATCAGTAATTTTTGCGTCTCTTTTTATATAACCAGCGTTTTCTAAATTAACTTCATTAACTCTGTCTGTTCTCCAATTTGCAAATTCAACGGCTTGAATCCAGCTAACGCCAACCACAGGATATTCAGCATATCCAGGATGACGTAAATAATTTTCAGTCATAACTTCATTATAACCTAGTCTGTTTCTCCAAACAAGTGTATCAGGTAAAGCGCCATGGTAAATAGCTCTAAAATTTTCATCTGATGGAGGGTAAACTCTTTTAATCCAATCTAAATACTCAAGATACATCATGTTGGTTACTTCAGTTTCATCCATATAAAATGACTGAACATGTTGCTGCGTTGGAGTGTTATTCCAATCATGCATCACATCATCTTGAACACGTCCTTTTGTAAAGGTTCCTCCTTCAACAAAAACTAAACCTGGAGAAGTTTCCTGTTCTTGAAAATTTGTATTGTATTGAAAACCACCTTCGCGGTTGTTTATTTGCCATCCGGTTGCTCTAGAACTGTTTTTAGAACTAGAAGATTTTTTACAACCAACTGTGGCTAAAGATAACGTCAAAACTAATAAAGTCTTGAATGCTAATACTCTTTTCATATCCATATGTTTAAGTAAGCTAATAATTTTTGGTGGTGCAATATAAGAATTAAACCTCACAATGCAAGCGATTTTTCATATTTTTATTAAAAAAAAGTGTATTTCACCTTGTTTTTTTAACATTACACCGATGTTTTTAATGATTTTTGCTATTGTTTTGTATTGTAATAACGCTTATTTTACTGAAATATTATTGTATTTTTGAATCGTTATTAAAATTTGTATTTTTTTTAGATAATAACAACTAATATATAACGTTTATCTAAACAATGAAAAAGAAATTTACGCTATTTGCTTTTTTTATAACGTCTTTTATATTCTCTCAACAAAGAATATACACTATTGATTGGTCTGATTTCAAAACTTTATCTGTAGGAGATTTTTCTATTCAAATACCATCATTTAACAATGATAATTTTAGTTTTGATTTAGATGAAGGATTATTATTTGTAGCGCAATGGAAGATAGCTGGTTTCATCGATGAGTCTAATGTTACCTTGTCAAATGTGTCGTATTCTAATATTTCTAAAAGTGATTTAAAAGATTTAGATGTAAACAAAATTCCTAAAAAGTTACAGTTTCAATTAAAGAACTCAAAAGCAAGAAATGACCAGTTTGCTTATTTTCAATTATCACCTATAATTAGTGATGGAACAGAAGGATTTAAAAAAGTAACATCATTTACTGTAAATTACAATACAAAAGGAACTAATTCTACAGTATCAAATAAGGTTGGTAAGGTAAAGCAAATTACTAATTCTGTTTTAAATTCTGGAGAATGGTATAAATTTTATGTAGATACTACGGGTGTTTTTAAGATAACTAGAAGTTTTTTACAACAATTAGGAGTAAATGTTAATAATGTGGATCCTAGAAATATAAAAATTTTTGGTAATGGTGGAGATATGATTCCTTATTCTAATGCAATTTTATATCCTTTAGATATTCAAGAAAATGCTATTAAAATTGTTGGAGAGGAAGATGGTGTTTTTAATAATGACGATTACATTTTGTTTTATGGTGTTGGGCCAAAAGGTTATCAAGCCGAAAGTAATACCAATATAAATTGCTATACTGATAAAACATATTACTTTATTAATATAGGTTCTGGAGTAGGAAAACGTATTCAAGCTTTTTCTCAACCAAATGGTACTATTGATACGAATATTAATACCTACCAAGAGTATCAGTTTCATGAAAAAGATGATTACAATATAGCTTCTTTAGGCAGACGTTGGTTTGGAGATAGATTTGATATTGAAAACAATAAAACGTTTCAGTTCGATTTTCCAGGGTTAGTTACCACAGATCCTATAAAATTAAAAGTTTATGTGGCTTCTGTTTCTTCCTCTCAAACGTCAATGCAATTAAATGTTAATGGAAATTCTGTTAGTACATTTTCGCTTTCTGCAGCAACGTCACCGCTTGTAGCAACAGAAGCATCATATTCGGGAAATGTTAATGTGAATGCTTCAACTATTTCAGTGAATCTAAACTTTAATAATTCTGGAAATCCTAGCGCATTAGCATATTTAGATTATATTTCTGTTGAAGCTACTCGAACTTTAAATTTTTTAGGAAAACAATTTCAATTTAAAAATAATGCAACCGCATTAACTTCTGGAATAGCGCAATATGCCATAACAAACGCTTCTCAAATTTCTGAAATTTGGGATGTAACAGATATTTTTAATGTCACTAATTTTCAGAATTCAGAGAATCAAGCAAACCTTACGTTTACATCTTCACTTGGAACATTAAAAAATTATGTCGCAGTTACGCCATCAGATTATTTTGAACCAAAAAGAGAATCAGCTACTACAATTAGTAATCAAAACATTAAAGGCACTATTTTTTTAAATAATCAAGGTCAGTTTCAAGACGTAGATTATATAATTGTTGCACCAAATAATATGATAAGTGAGGCTGAACGATTAGCAGAAATTGATAGAAATCAATATAATTTAAATGTAAAGGTTGTTGGGTTAAATGAAATTTATAATGAATTTAGTTCTGGTAATCAAGATGTTGGAGCTATTAGAAATTTAATTAAATATGTCTATGAAAACGCTAGTACACCAGAAAAGCAAATTAAATATGTTTGTTTGTTTGGCGACGGCTCTTTTGATTATAAAAACAGAACTCCAAATAACACCAACATCGTTCCTTCTTGGCATGCTTATAACAGCTTTAGTTATACAAATTCGTATGTTTCTGATGATTTTTATGGAATGATGGATACTAATGAAGGAGCCATGGCAAATAGTGATAAATTAGATATTGCTGTTGGAAGGATTCTTGCTGATACTCCAATACGAGCAAAGGAATTGGTTGATAAAATTGCCTCTTACTATGCTAAAGAATCTTACGGTAGTTGGAGAAATAATGTAGTAGTGGTTTCTGATGATGTTGATAAAGATTGGGAAGGCATATTACAACAAACAACTGATAATATTGCTAATTTAATTACCCAATCAAAACCTTTTATGAATGTGGTTAAAATACATTCAGATTCTTATAAACAAGAGTCATCTTCAGGAGGCAACACCTATCCTCAAGTAACTGAGGCTATGGTAAATGCTATTGATAACGGAACATTAGTAATTAATTATTTTGGACATGGTGGTGAAGACGGTTTGGCTGGTGAACGCATACTCTTAAAACCAAATATTCTAGATTTAAGAAATTATTTTAAATTGAATTGTTTTGTTACTGTAACTTGCGAATTTACAAGATTTGATAATCCGTTAAGGCAGACAGCTGGAGAGTTTGATTACTGGAATAAAGATGCAGGAGCCATTGGATTAATCACGACAACAAGACAAATTTTTGTAACTACGGGTATTTCATTTAATAATGAGTTAGGCAAGTACTTATTTTCTTATAATCCAAACGATTCATATTCAGACTATGAATATCCTTCCATGGCAGAAGCGTTAAGACTTACAAAAATTGATCCGGCTATTTCTGGAATTAGTCAGCGTCGTTTGGTATTTTTTATTGGAGATCCTGCTATGAAATTGGCATTTCCAAAACCAAATGTAAGACTTACAAAAATTAATGACATTCCTATAAGTCAATCTACAGACACTTTAAAAGCTTTAAGCTACATTAAGCTCGCAGGCGAAGTAACTGATCTTTCTGGAAATATACTAACCAACTATAATGGAGCATTATCTACCACAATTTATGATAAAGAAATAAGCAGACAAACTTTAGCTAATGATGGTACAAGGTTAAACGGACAGCTTGTTAAACTTAATTTTACTACACTTGGAGAAATTATTTTTAGAGGTCAGGCAACAGTAACTAATGGCTTATTTGAATTTGATTTTGTGGTTCCAAAAGATATTGGTATACCAGTTGGCTTTGGAAAAGTAAGTTTTTATGCTAAAAACGGTGCTGCTTTAGAAGATCAAACAGGCTCAAGTATTAATACAGTTAAAATAGGAGGAGTTAATGAAAATGCTCCTACAGATGATGTTGGTCCAATTATAATGCTTTATATGAATGACGAAAGTTTTGTTTCAGGTGGAATTACAAATGAATCTCCAACATTACTTGTAAAATTAGAAGATTTGAACGGTATAAATACAGCCAGCGGCATCGGTCATGATATTGTAGCAATACTTGATGGCGATGAAACAAATCCCTTTATTTTAAATGATTATTATCAAACAGAATTAGATAATTATCAAAAAGGAACGTTGAGTTATCCTTTTAGAAATTTAGCACCAGGACTTCACACCTTAACAATAAAAGCATGGGATGTTTATAATAATTCTTCAACTGCCGAAATTCAATTTATTGTATATGATCAAAATCAAGAATTAGTCATAAATAATGTGCTTAATTACCCAAATCCTTTTGTAAATTACACAGAATTTTGGTTTAATCACAATAGTTCAGAGTCTTTAGACGTTTCTATTCAAATATTCACTGTATCAGGAAAATTGGTAAGAACTTTAAATGGACAAACTTCTGGAGGAATTTACAATACAAGTTCCCTTTCCAGAGATATTGTTTGGGATGGAAGAGATGACTTTGGTGATAAAATAGGAAAAGGAGTCTATATTTATAAATTAACTGTTAGGTCGCCACTTTTAAATAAAAAAGTTGAAAAAATTGAGAAACTTGTTATACTGTAATAAAAATTTATATTTGTTAAATTAAATCATTTAAATGAAAAGATTAATAATAACCATTGCCTTAGTTTTACTTGTTATCAAAGTAAAAGCCCAAACAACCATAATTCCAAATGCAAACGATAGTAGAGTTATAACAACAGGAATTCCGTTTGTTCTTATAGCTTCTGATGCTAGAGCTGCGGCCTTAGGAGATATGGGAGTTGCAACATCTGTTGATGCATATTCACAACAATGGAATTCATCTAAATATGTGTTCTCAGAAACCCAACAAGGGTTAGCAGTAAGTTATACACCATATTTAAGTAAGCTAGTAAATGATATATTTTTAGGAAATGTAACCTATTTTAATAGATTAGATGAACGTAGTGCCTTTGCTGTAAGTCTTAAATATTTTTCTTTGGGTGATATTGAATTTGTAACAGATGAATTTTCAACTGCATTAATTCAAAGACCTAATGAACTTACTATTGATGCATCTTATGCATTACGATTAACCGATCAATTTGGAATGTCTGTTGCTATGCGCTATTTACGTTCAGATTTAAAGTTGGATGGTGTTGATGGTGATGCAACTCCGGCAAGTACCTTTGGCGTTGATATTTCAGGATATTACCAAAGTGAAGAAGAAGCTTATACAGATTTTAACGGACGTTGGAGAATGGGATTTGCAATCCAAAATTTAGGGCCAAAATTTAAATACGATCAAGGAGGACAAGAAAATTTTCAGCCAACAAATTTAAGATTAGGTGCAGGATTTGATTTTATTTTTGATGATTATAATAAAGTGTCTGTTACTGCAGAAGTTGCTAAATTGTTGGTGCCAACACCACCAATGTATGGTGATGAATATAATTATACTGATGATAATGGAAATGGTAAATATGATGAAGGAACTGATACTTTAGGAACTTTAGTTCAATCAGATGTTATTTATAAAGGACAAGACCCAAATGTTGACTTTTTATCAGGTGTTTTTCAATCGTTTGGAGATGCTCCAGGTGGTTTTAGCGAAGAGTTAAAAGAGTTTACATGGTCATTAGGTGCAGAATATTTATACCAAGACTCCTTTGCTTTTAGAGCAGGTTATTTTAATGAAAGTGAAGAAAAAGGTGCTAGAAAATTTTTAGCTTTAGGAGCAGGTTTTAAATATAATGTTGTAAATATTGATTTGTCTTATTTGTTTTCAGCTTCAAAAGTTCAAAGTCCATTAGAAAACACATTAAGGTTTTCATTAACCTTTAATATTGGAGCCGGAGCGTATAACGAATATTAATTCTAAGTTTACCAAACAAAATAAAACTATTGTTCTATCAAATGAGCAATAGTTTTTTTGTTTCAAATTGTTTCTTAACTTTATAGAAGGAATTACTATATGAAGGAAATAAAAATAGAATCTACACTTTATCTGTTTGAAAGTTTAGATGAATTGCCAAAAGATGTTTCATCACTCATGAAAAATGCGGTAGAAGCTAGAGAAAAAGCCTATGCACCATATTCTAATTTTTACGTTGGTGCAGCGTTGTTGTTAGATAATAACCAAATAATTACAGGAAATAATCAAGAAAACGCATCTTATCCATCAGGTTTGTGTGCTGAACGTACAGCTATATATTATGCCAATTCTCAATACCCAAATGCTAAAATTGTAAGAATGGCAATTTCTGCTGGCTCCAAAAAAAATCTAACAAATTCACCCATACCTCCTTGTGGTGCTTGTAGGCAAGCTATTGCAGAATATGAAGTGAAACAAAATGCACCCATAGAAATTTATTTTATGGGAGAAGTTGGTAACATTGCAAAATCAAATTCTTTAGCAAATTTATTGCCACTTATTTTTGATAAGTCAGCACTATAGTTTTTTTAATATTCAAAGGTTTTTCATGAATAGAATCTGCTATTTTTTTAAAAAATTACAATTTGTCAATAAAAATTATTAAATAATCAATATTGGTTATAAAGACCTTTTTTTTGATATTTTTTTTGACTTTAATTAATATACGTTTTCCCAATAACATACAAAGTATTACTTTTGTACTTTTATAAGTAAAAATTAATAATAGTCGATGCAAAAAATCACTAAAAATACATACCTAAAGTGGTATGAAGACATGCTGTTTTGGAGGAAATTCGAAGACAAGTTGGCAGCAGTTTATATCCAACAAAAAGTAAGAGGTTTTCTTCATTTGTATAATGGTCAAGAAGCTATATTAGCAGGTGCTTTACACGCTATGGATTTGACTAAAGATAAAATGATTACAGCTTATAGAAATCACGTACAGCCAATTGGTATGGGAGTTGATCCTAGACGTGTAATGGCTGAATTATACGGAAAAGCTACAGGAACATCACAAGGCTTAGGTGGTTCTATGCATATTTTCTCCAAAGAACACCGTTTTTATGGAGGTCATGGTATTGTTGGAGGACAAATTCCATTAGGAGCAGGTATTGCTTTTGGTGATAAATACCATGGAAGTGATGCCGTTACCTTATGTTGTTTTGGTGATGGAGCAGCTCGTCAAGGGTCATTACATGAAACGTTCAACTTGGCGATGCTATGGAAATTACCAGTAGTTTTTGTTTGCGAAAACAATGGATACGCCATGGGAACGTCTGTAGCTAGAACAGCAAATCATACCGATGTTTGGAAACTTGGAAAAGGTTATGAAATGCCTTGTGGACCAGTTGATGGAATGAATCCTATTAAAGTAGCTGAAGCGTTTGATGAAGCTATTCAAAGAGCACGTAGAGGAGAAGGACCAACATTTTTAGAATTGAAAACTTACCGATATAGAGGTCATTCAATGAGTGATGCACAACATTATCGTACTAAAGATGAGGTTGAAGAATACAAAAAAATTGACCCGATTACTCAGATAAAAAACATCATATTAGAAAATAAATACGCAACAGAAGCTGATATAAAAGTTATTGATAGTCGCGTAAAAGATTTGGTTGAAGAATGTGAAAAATTTGCAGAAGAGTCTCCATTTCCAGATAAAAACGTTATGTATGATGTGGTATATGAGCAAGAAAATTATCCATTTATTCAACATAAATTATAAGCTATGGCAGAAATTATAAATATGCCTCGTTTGAGTGATACCATGGAAGAAGGTACTGTTGCTACTTGGTTAAAAAAAGTAGGCGACAAAGTAAGTGAAGGCGATATTTTAGCAGAAATTGAAACCGATAAGGCGACTATGGAATTTGAATCATTCCATGAAGGAACCTTATTATATATTGGAGTTCAAGAAGGACAAACTACAAAAGTAGATGCTTTATTAGCCATTATAGGTGAAAAAGGAGAAGATATTTCAGGTTTTTTAAATGCTAGCACTAAACCAGAGTCTGATAAGAAAGCTGTTACAGAAGCTAAAAATGAACCTGTTAAGCAAGCATCAACTAATGTTGAAATACCTGATGGTGTTACCGTAGTAACCATGCCACGTTTAAGTGATACTATGGAAGAAGGAACGGTTGCGTCTTGGTTAAAAAAAATAGGAGATCAAGTAAGCGAAGGTGAAATATTAGCAGAAATTGAAACAGATAAAGCCACTATGGAGTTTGAATCTTTTCAATCGGGTACTTTATTATACATTGGAATTAACGCAGGTGAATCTGCAAAAATTGATTCTTTACTAGCCATTATTGGTCCTGCTGGAACAGATGTATCGAGTATTGCTGCTAATTTTACTTCAAATTCTGCTCCAATTAAATCAGACGAACCTGTTAAAGCTGTTGAAACTCCAAAGAAAGAAGCTCCAAAGCAAGAAGTAAAAGAAAATCTTGCTCCAATAGCTCCAGTTCAAACATCTTCTAATGGAAGATTGTTTATTTCTCCTTTAGCTAAAAAAATAGCTGATGAAAAAGGAATTAATTTATCACAAGTAAAAGGTTCTGGCGAAAATGGACGTATCGTAAAAAGCGATGTTGAGAATTTTGTGCCTTCTGTGAAATATTCAGTAGCTTCTGTTGGTAAATTTGTAGCTGCTGGACTAGAAGATTTTGAAGATGTTCCAAACTCACAAATGCGAAAAGCCATTGCTAAAGCATTAACCAATTCTAAGTTTACTGCACCTCATTATTACTTAAATGTTGAATTTGATATGGAAAATGCAATAGCATTCCGTACACAATTCAATACCATTCCAGACACAAAAATATCATACAATGATATGGTTGTGAAAGCTTGTGCTTTAGCTTTAAAACAGCATCCTCAAGTAAATTCACAGTGGTTTGCAGATAAAATGCGATTAAATAATCACGTACATATAGGTGTAGCTGTGGCTGTTCCAGATGGATTGGTTGTTCCTGTTGTTAAGTTTGCTAATGAGCAAAGTTTGCCTCAAATTGGAGCTGCTGTAAAGGACTTAGCTGGTAAAGCTAGAAATAAAAAGCTAACACCACAAGACATGGAAGGTAGTACGTTTACAGTTTCTAATTTAGGTATGTTTGGTATTGAAAGTTTTACGTCTATCATCAATCAACCTAACTCAGCTATTTTATCTGTTGGAAACATTGTAGAAAAACCAGTGGTTAAAAATGGTCAGATAGTAGTTGGAAATACCATGAAATTATCATTAGCCTGTGACCATAGAACTGTTGATGGTGCAACTGGAGCTCAATTTCTTCAAACATTAAAAGGATATATTGAAAATCCGGTGACTATGTTAGTTTAATAATTTAAATGTCATTCCGAGCGCAGTTGAGGAATCTATTATAATAAAACCTGTTTCACTAGTTTGAAGCAGGTTTTTTATTTCAACACTTTTCAAATTTTTATATACACTTATATAATTAATTGATACAGTTATCTAGTTACAGATTAAAACTGCCTATATCTTTAATGAATACATGTAAAATGACTTAGTAATTCACTATTTTTAATATTTAACATTCAACTTTCGATTATTTAAAATGAATATAAAATCCAAGGTTTCAATTTCTTTTTTCTTTTTTCTTATGGCTTTAGTTTCATTTTCACAAGACGAAATGAAACTAAGAGATTTAATTAAAACTTCAACAGATACAACACTTATTAAAGCTTATATAGATTTAGGAAATTATTATTACTCCAGAACTCATAAAGGCGATTCTTTAATAAAATATAGTGAAAAGGCTTTAAAATTATTTCAATCTATTAAAAATGTTAAAAAAGAGATGACTTCTTATAGTAGTCTAGCAATTGCATATAATGCCAATGCTATTAATTACGAAAGAACTGAAGACTATATTAATGTAATATTAAATCTTAAAAAAGGTTTGGAGCTAGCAAAAAGGGTGGATGATAAAAAAATGCAGGCAAATTTTTATAATAAATTTGGTATTATTTATTTAAATCAGGGAAACAGGGCATTAGCAATGGAGAATCGTCTAAATGCAGCAAGAATTTCTGAAAGTATCTCAGATTTCACAAATGCAGCCGTAGCCTATGGTGGTATTTCGTTAATATTTGCTCATGATGGGCAAGTTGATAAACAATTGGAGTATATTAATAAAACCATTGAAATTGTAGAAAATAAAGAAGGTATTTCAGATAAGTATAAACAAAATATTTATGCAAATGCTTCACAAGAATACTTGCAGTTATTTGAAGAGTTAAAAAATGAAAATTATGGATATTTATCTGTCAAGTACGCTAACAAGGCATTAGAGCTTGCCATAAGCAATAACTTTACAGCAAGAATACCTTCTGTATTAAATAGTTTATCCCATTATTATTTATTAAAGAATGATTTTAATAAGTCATTATATTATGCTCAAGAGACTTTAAAATACAATGAGTATATGAGTGAATCAACTAAATTGAATGTTTTTTTAGATTTGGCTAATCTTTATAAAAAAACCAATCAAAAAAAATTAGCCTATGCGTATCTTGATTCAATTAATAAATTAGAAATAAAAAAAGAACCTTATTATGGCTATGATATTTCAAAAAACTCATTTGAAATTTATAAGCAATTTAAAGATTACAATTTGGCATTTATAGCATTAGATGAACTAAACGAATTTGATTTAAAGTTAAAAGAAGAAAATCAAGACAAGAAAATAAACGAGCTTGAAACTAAATATCAAACTGAATTAAAGGATGCAGAAATTGTTAGCTTAAATCAACAAAAAATGATTGACGATTTAACAATAAAAAATAAACAGGCACAAATCATATGGTTGCTCACAATAGCAGTAATTACAATTCTATCAATTATGTTCTTTTTTCGCCAAAGGTCACTTAAAAACAAGCAAAAGATATTAGAAACTGAACAACGATTAAATAGAGCGCGTATAAACCCACATTTTTTCTTTAATGGCATGGCATCGTTGCAAAACCTATCCCTTCAAGAGAAAAGCCCCAAAACAACCTTATTTATATCACGTTTTGCTAAAATTATGAGACAATCTCTTGAAAGCACCTATGAAGAATTGACTACGGTTGAAGAAGAAATCGATTTTTTAACCCAATACTTAGAAATTCAAAAATTGCGCTATCCAGAAAAATTCGATTTTCAATTTCATATCGAAGAATCATTAGAAATTAGCGAACTTAAGCTTCCAGGAATGCTCATGCAACCCTTTGTTGAAAATGCTATTGAACACGGGTTTAAAGACATTGAATATAAAGGGAAAATTGACATTGCTTTTAAAGAAGAAAAAAATAAATTGTTAATTACTGTTGACGATAATGGGAAAGGTTTTAAAGAAGCAGATAAAGAAAAAGAACATAAATCGAGAGCCATGCAAATTATAAAGGATAGATTGTATTTGTTTAATAAACAATACCATAGTAATGCTTTTTATGAAATGGCTAATTCCGAAAAAAGCAAAGGGTTTAAAATTATAGTAACATTGCCTAAATTATATATTTAAATGAAAGTACTGGTAGTAGATAATGAAACCAATATTCGTGAGTCAGTAGTAGAAATGATTCGCGATTTTTGCGAAGGTGTTTCAGAATTATATGAAGCCAATGGTGTTGAAACAGGCCTAAACAAAATTTCAGAAATGAATCCAGATGTTGTTATGTTGGATGTAGAACTAGATGATGGTACTGGTATGGATTTGTTAAACCAATTAAACACCATAAATTTTCATCTCATTTTCATTACTGCACATAATAAGTACGCTATTGATGCTTTTAAATTTAGTGCTATAGATTTTCTTTTGAAACCCATTTCTCCAGATGAATTAATAGATGCTTATAATAAAGTAAAGCAGCACATAAAAAATAAGTACTTAAGTGAGCAGTTACAAGTAATGCAACAAAGCTTAAACAAAATAACATCAAAAGATAAAAAGATTGTTTTAAAAGACAGTAATTCTATCTACTTTGTGAATGTTGAGGATATCATAAGATGCGAGTCTGATGGTCAATATACCGAATTTTTCACCGTCGATTCTAAAAAAATTGTCATTTCAAAATCCTTGAAAGAATATGAAGAGTTACTATCTCCTTTCGGGTTTATTCGTCCACATCATTCACACTTAATTAACACCAACAAAATACTTCGTTTTGATAAGGTTAATGGTGGCAGTTTAATCATGCAAGACCAAACAGAAGTGCCAGTTTCGCATCGAAAAAAAACTGACATTCTGAATATTTTAGATAACCTTTAGACTTTAGTTTTCAAAAAAAGCACTTTTCTTAATGTAGTTTACAGTTATATACTGAAACCACTCACTTAGCTATATATCAATATATCAGCGAATATTTTCATGATGTTTGGGTAAACTTTAAACCTATTTATTATGAAAAACTTTACAAAGTTATTATTTATTACAGCACTTTGTTGTGCTTTTAATGTGAATGCACAGTTTAGATTAGTTAAAGATGTTTGTGCAGGAGGTGTTAATGCGGATATTAAAGAATTTGCAATATCTGGAGGGAAAATGTTTTTCCAAGGACGCGATTATACTACAGGAGCATATTTAATTAATTCAACAGATGGAACTACAGCTGGTACCAATTCAATCCATTTTGATTCAGAAAATTCTGGAACAAGAGTGTTAACTTCAAATCTTCCGTTTAAATTTTATGAGTATAACTCAGAGTTGTATTCATGGGGAATAACTTTTACAGGAGCATCACCATATACCCATTACATTTATAAGGTTTCTGGTAGTTCAAATTTCGCAACAAAAATTTACAACCTTACAACAGGATTTAACTATACAACAAATGGAGCAAAATTAACATATCCTGTTTTTTTGAATAATGAAATTATATATAATCCGCTTAACACCAATTTAGGTCAAGGAAATGTAGAATTATACAAAGTAGCTTTGTCAAATAATGCGGGAAGCCTTGTAAAAGACATTTGGCTAGGTATAGGTCTTACAGATTCTAACCCACAAGAAATGACATTGTTTAATAATAAAGTTTATTTTAGCGCAAATGAGCCTGCAAATGGACGTGAGATCTGGGAAACCGATGGCACAAATGTTGGAACTGTTTTATTTGCCAATATTAACTTTAATAGCGGAAGTAGTAATCCTAATCAATTCACTGTAGTTGGTTCAAAAATGGTATTTGCTGCAACAAATGCAGTTACAGGTAGAGAATTATTCATAACTGATGGAACTGTTGCTGGTACAATAATATTGAATAATATTAATCCTAGTTCAGGAGATTCAAATCCAACAAGTGTTACAAAAATAGGTTCAGATATTTATTTTGCAGCTACAAATGGGACAAATGGAATGGAACTTTTTAAATCAGATTTAACTTCAGTAGGAACCATACAAATTAAAGATATAAATCCATCAGGAGATAGTAATCCTTCAAAATTTTTTCAGTTTGGGGCCGAAGTATATTTTACTGCTGATGATGGTACTAATGGCATTGAGTTGTGGAAAACCAATGGAACATCTGGAGGAACAACTTTAGTAAAAAACATTAACCCTTCAGGGAACAGCTCACCAGATTATTTTACCGAATACAATGGTAAATTATACTTTACTGCAAATAATGGCACAAATGGAACAGAACTTTGGGTTTCTGATGGTACAACAGCAGGAACTACTATGTTAGAATTAAATCCAGTTGGAGATGCAACCGTTACAGATTTAATAGTTTTTAATAATGAACTTTTTATGGCTGCAGATGCTGGAGATGGAATTGGTCAAGAATTATGGGCATACCAAGACCCAACTTTAAGTATTAATAATAATCAATTAAATGGAAAACAGGTTTCATTATATCCAAATCCTACACAAAATTACTTCCAAATTGAAACCACAGAAACTTTAAGCAAAGTAGAAATATATTCACTGCACGGTCAGTTAGTAAAAAGTTTTGCTCCTCAAAACCAATACGATATTTCAGACTTATCAAGCGGAATGTATTTTGTAAACATACATGCTAACGGAAATAGTGTTTCAAAAAGACTCATCAAAGAATAAAAATAAATAACCCCCAAATCTTAAAATTATGAACACAATGAAAACCATTATGCTATTATTAGTAGTAGCACTATTTACATCATGTAACAATGATGACGAACCAAAAAACCAAGCGCCTGTTTTAGCCAATAAAACCATAGATGTATTGGAAAGTTTAACATCCGATTTAATTACATCCATGGCTGCTACTGATGCCGAGGACGATACTTTAACATATTCAATAGTATCACAGACGCCTACAGGAAGTATTATAATAAACGAGTCTACGGGCGATATTTATGTTGGAAATGCTAGTGCTTTTGATTATAAGCAAAACAATCAAATAGTTGCTATTATAAGTGTAAGTGATGGAACTTCAACCACAGAATCTACACTTACCATAAATATTTTAGATGTTATTAATGAATATAATTAATGTATAGTAAAATAGAAAAGTATAAGCTTGAATTATTTTTAGTATTTTTTTATAGTGCCTTACTCTCACTCTTGCTTTGGGTTTTTAGTTAGATAAAAAACACTTAAAGTTAAAACCTGTTTCACTAGTTTGAAGCAGGTTTTTTTTATCTTTAAACTTTTAATATAAAAAATATGAAAAAGCTTTTAGTATTAGCATGCTTAGTTGCACTTGTATTAAGTTGTAAATCATCAAAAGTTGTTATTAATAACAACGATTCAAATCAAAATATAATCCCAAAACCATCAAAAAATGATGTTATATTTTCATCATCCAATAAAAAAGACACTCTTAATTATGCCACGCTAAAAAGTATTGAATCATCTTTAACCTATTTAGCTTCCGATGAGTTAGAAGGCAGAAATACTGGAACAGCAGGTATTGAAAAAGCAGCAGTTTATATAGAAAACGTATTTAAGGAAAACAACATTAAACCTTATTTTAAAACTTACAGAGATAGTTTTAATTTAAAAGACATAGTTGGCTATAATGTGGTAGGTTATGTTGAAGGAACCGACCCAAATTTAAAAAATGAATTTGTTATTCTAGGTGCTCATTATGACCATATTGGAACAGGCAACGAGGTTAATGGCGATATTATTGCCAATGGCGCTAATGATGATGCCTCTGGTACAGTAGCAGTTTTAGAATGGGCTAAATATTTTTCTAAAACCAAAAACAATAAACGAAGTATTTTGTTTACGCTCTTTGCTGCCGAAGAAATGGGTTTAAAAGGCTCAGAACATTTAGCAAAAAAACTTAAACAAGCCAATTTGAATTTATACACTATGATAAATTTTGAAATGATTGGTGTGCCAAGAGCCAAAGGTGAAACCATGGCATATATAACAGGATATGATTTATCTAATATGGCCGAAAAACTAAACGCTTTTGTAGGAGAAACCGTTGTTGGTTTTCTACCTCAAGCCAAACAGTATAATTTATTTAAACGCTCAGATAATTTTCCGTTTTATAACGAATTTAAAATACCAGCACACGCTATTTCTACCTTCGATTTTACAAATTTTGAATATTATCACCAAGTTGATGATGAAGCCGATAAAATGAATTTTGAGCACATGACGCTTTTTATAGACAAAATGATTCCAGCTATACAAGGCATGATAAATGCTTCAGCCAAAGAGATAAAAATGACTAATGAGTAAAAAAATTATTATTACTGGAACAAGCCGTGGTATTGGTTTCGAGTTAGTGAAATTATTTTCAAAAGCTGGACATGAGGTTTTGGCGCTTTCGCGGAATGAAACACCAATACAAAACCTAAAACTAAATAATGTCACTTCACTTCCTTTTGATTTAAGCGATACAAAAGCCTATAAAAAAGTTGAAGAATTTATAAAAAACCATTGGCAATCGGTTGATATTTTAATCAACAATGCAGGTACTTTACTAAATAAACCATTTTCTGAAACCACCATCCAAGATTTTGAAACGGTTTATAAAACCAACGTTTATGGCGTTGCCGAATTAACTCGAATTACTTTGCCTTTTATGAAAAATGAGAGTCATGTAGTAAACATAAGCTCCATGGGTGGCGTTCAAGGCAGTATGAAATTTGCAGGATTGGCTGCTTATAGCTCTAGTAAAGCAGTTGTAATTACGTTAACCGAATTATTGGCCGAAGAATATAAAGATTCTGGAATTTCATTTAACGTGTTGGCATTAGGTGCCGTGCAAACCGAAATGCTCGAAGAAGCCTTTCCGGGTTATAAAGCATCAACTTCTGCTTTAGAAATGGCAAACTATATTTTTGATTTTGCTCTAACAGGGCAAAAATATTATAATGGGAAATTGTTACAAGTATCCAATTCTACACCATAGTTTATGAGCAAATACAAAGCCGTAATTTTTGATTGCGATGGTGTTCTGGTAGATAGTGAACCTATAAGCAATCAAATTTTGGTCGATATGGCTAATCATTTAGGTGCGAATATTGATTTAGATTTTGCCATGAAACACTTTAAAGGCAGTCATTTTAAAGATTGTATAAAAATCATTGAAACTCTTATAAATCAACCCGTTCCAGAGACGTTTGAAACCAAATATAGAAATCAAAGTTTAGAAGCTTTTGAAAAACATTTAAAACCTATTAAAGGCATCAAAGAGGTATTAGAGCAATTAACCTTGCCTTTTTGTGTAGCATCAAGCGGTATGGAATCTAAGATGAGGTTTAATTTAAATAAAGTAGGATTATTGCCTTATTTTGAAGACAAGATGTTTAGCTGTTATACCATTCAAAAGTTTAAACCAGAACCCGATGTATTTTTATGGGCAGCCAAAACAATGGGGTTTAAACCTCATGAATGTATTGTTATTGAAGACAGTGTTTTAGGTGTACAAGGTGCATTAAATGGTGGTTTTGATGTGTTTGGATACACAGAGCATGATTATAATAATGACTTAAAGCCTTTGTGTAGCAAGACTTTTAATAAGATGAGCCAGCTTTTAAATTTGTTGTAAAATTTTTATAGCTCAAAAATCAATAGTTTTACTTTAAATAATTCCTGTATTTTTGCTGTAATGCAAAACAAACTTCAAGATTTTATTTCACCAAATGCAATGCCACAGGTTTTAAAACTTTTAGAGCATGAGCAGTTAGTCGTTAAAATTAAAAACGAGCGAAAAACAAGACATGGAGATTATAGGCGATTACCAAACGGCAAGCATCAAATAACCATCAATTCTAATTTGAATGAATATCGGTTTTTAATCACCCTTATTCATGAAATAGCTCATTTTGAAGCGTATAAAAATTATAACCAATTTATAAAACCCCACGGAGTAGAGTGGAAGCGTACCTTTCAACATTTGATCTTGCCTTTTTTAAATCCTGAGATTTTTCCCAATGAAATGCTTCCGCTTTTAGCAAAACATTTTAAAAATCCTAAAGCATCCAGCGATACAGATGCACCATTGGCTTATGCTTTAAAGCAATTTGACGAATCAGTTAATAAAACATATATTTTTGAATTACCTTTAGGGAGTACTTTTAAAATTTATAATGGTAAAATATTTAAAAAAGCTCATAAGCGTGTAAAACGTTATGAATGTGTTGAGGTTAAAACAGGAAAGTTGTATCTTTTCAATCCGAATGTAGAAGTAGAATTAATATAATATGAACAAAAATTATTATGCCATTTTAATGGCTGGAGGTGTAGGCTCAAGGTTTTGGCCGGTTAGTACAGAAGGTTTTCCAAAGCAATTTCATGATATGCTTGGCACAGGAGATACACTTTTACAAAAAACATTTAACAGATTGGCTAAACTAATACCTCAAAAGAATATTTTCATTTTAACTAATGAAAGATATAATGATTTGGTACTAGAACAACTTCCGCAAGTAACACAACGGCAAGTGGTTTTAGAACCAGCTATGAGAAATACAGCACCTTGTATTTTATATGCCTCTTTAAAAATTCAAAAAGAAAATCCTGATGCTATTATGATTGTAGCACCAAGTGATCATTGGATTGAAGATGAAACCACATTTTCAAGCAATGTGCAACAAGCTTTTAATTTTTGTGCTGAGAATGATGCTTTAATGACTTTGGGAATTCAACCCACATTTCCTAATACAGGATACGGTTATATTGAGTTTGATAAAACTTCAAACAATGATATTAAAGCCGTAAATCAGTTTAGAGAAAAACCAGATTATGAAACCGCTAAAGAATTTATTGCCCAAGGAAATTTTCTTTGGAATGCAGGCATTTTTATGTGGAGTGTAAAAAGTGTTATTAAAACATTTCAAAGCAATCAACCTAAATTATATGAATTGTTTAAAAATGGTTTTTCTGTTTATAATACAGAGCATGAATATCATTTTATTAAAGAAAATTACGCCAAGGCAGAAAATATTTCAGTGGATTATGCTATCATGGAAACCTCAAAAAATGTATTTGTAATAGCTGCTGAATTTGATTGGAACGATCTTGGAACTTGGGGAAGTTTATACGATAAATTAAATAAAGACGAAACAGGAAATGCTGTTGTAAATGCAAGAACTTTAACTGAAGATGCCTCAGGAAATATGATTAGAACCAAAAACAATAAAATTGTAGTTGTTGATGGATTAAAAGATTATATAATTGTTGATAAAGAAGATGTATTGCTTATCTACCCAAAAACAAAAGAGCAAGACATTAAAAAAGTCCTTCAAAAAGTAAAAGTGAAGTTTGGAGAACAATATGGATAGAATATAAAATGATTTGCTGGTTAAAAATAAGTTAATGGAAGAAATAAAAAAAGAAACTTCAGTAGAGGATGCAAAAGATAGCATCAAAAAAGATGCTCACGGCTTGTTTGTTAGTCTTAAAAAGTTTCTAAAAGAATTACTAGATTTTAGAGAAGACACTGATAGAGATGCTACTATAGAAGCCATTAAAAATGATATTCCTTTTAAAGGTGCTACCGCATGGGTTTTAGTCTGTTCTATTTTTGTTGCTTCCATTGGGTTAAACGCAAATTCTACAGCTGTTGTTATTGGTGCCATGTTAATTTCACCACTTATGGGGCCAATTCTAGGTGTAGGTCTTTCCATAGCAATTAATGATGTTGATACTTTAAAGCGTTCATTAATTAATTTAGGAATTATGATAGCGCTAAGTTTAATAACAGCGTTTTTGTTTTTCTATTTATTTCCTTTAAGCGAAGATACTTCAGAACTTTTAGGTAGAGTAAAACCAGATATTCGTGATGTGCTCATTGCTTTTTTTGGAGGTTCGGCACTACTTATTGCTAGAACAAAAAAAGGGACCATTGCCTCTGTTATTTTTGGTGTTGCCATTGCAACTGCTTTAATGCCACCGCTTTGTACAGCAGGATATGGTTTAGCTAAAGGCAATTGGCAATATTTTGGAGGCGCTATGTATTTGTTTACCATAAATACTATTTTTATTGCTTTAGCGACTTTTATTATTTTAAAAGTATTGCGTTTTCCAATGCTTAAGTATGTTAATTCGGCCAAGCGTAAACGTATAGGTCAAGTAGCGTCTTTACTTGCTATTGTTGTCATGATTCCTGCTATTTGGACCTTTATTAACGTACTTCAAGAAAGCAACTTTAATAGAGATGCTAAAGCTTTTGTAGATAATGAATTAAAAGAATTACCTCATTTTGAATACATAAAAAAGAATGCTATTTATAATTATATAGACAGAAAAAACTCTTCAATAGGCATCAATACTTTTGGTTTAGATGAGATTCCTGAGACAACTATAAACCTTTTAGTAGCTAGGATGAAAAATTATAATGCTTTATCTATGTCTAAATTAAATTTTAATCAAAACAGTTCTAAAGGGTTAGATAATTTTAAATACATGGAAGAATTACGCTATAGAGATTCTTTAGATTTATTATCTCAAACCCAAAAAATATCATTTCTTGAAGGGAAAGTAAAACAACTTTCAAAACTGGAGAAGAATTATATTCCTTTTAATGAATTAAGCAAAGAAGTTAAGATTAATTATGAAAATTTAGATCAATTTTCTTTCTCTAATGTTATTAATACTAATTTCACTAAAACAGACACAATCACGGTGTTTACTGTAAAATGGATTGACTCTTTAGCTAATGAAAAATCTAGAGTTAAGGATAGTGAAAAACTTGAAAAGTGGTTGAAACTAAAATTAAATTTAGATACTTTGGTGGTAAAAAGGGTTAATTAATTATTGCTTTTCTTCAATATACATTTGACGTACTTTTTTCATCAGTTCTGAAGAATAAACAAAGTCTGTAACCACTTCATTGTCTGTTTTAAATATCGTGTCTTTTGATCCTTCCCAAGCTTTTAAACCATCTTTAAGAAACACAATTTTTTCACCAATTTCCATAACAGAGTTCATATCATGTGAATTAATCACGGTAGTAATATTATATTCTTCAGTGATTTCTTGAATTAAATTATCAATAACAATAGCTGTTTTTGGGTCTAAACCTGAGTTTGGTTCGTCACAAAATAAATATTTTGGATTATTTACAATGGCACGAGCAATTGCAACACGTTTTTGCATACCACCAGAAGCTTCACTTGGTTTTTTGTTATGAGCGTCGGCTAAATTAACTCGTTTTAAAACAAAATCCACTCGGTCTTGCATTTCACTTTTACTTTGTTTGGTAAACATTTTTAAGGGAAACATGACGTTTTGAGCAATGGTCATAGAATCAAACAAGGCACTACCTTGAAATACCATACCTATTTCTGCACGTAAATTTCTTTTTTCGTCTTCAGTTAACTTAGAAAAAATCTTTCCATCATATGATATAGATCCTTCTTCATAATCAAACAATCCTAACAGGCATTTTATAAAAACAGTTTTTCCTGAGCCACTTTGCCCAATTATTAAATTGGTTTTTCCTTTTTCAAACGTGGTACTAATACCTTTTAAAACTTCAACACCTGCAAACGATTTATGTATGTTTTTTACTTCTATCATTAGCTTAGCAACATTTGGGTTAAAATATAATTTAAAAGGATAATCACAACACTTGTCCAAACAAAAGCTGTGGTACTTGCTTTACCAACTTCAAGTGCGCCACCTTTCATGTAAAAACCATGATATGATGGAATAGTAGCTAAAACAAATGCAAAAACAAACGTTTTTATAAAAGCATAGGTAATGTGAAACGGAATAAAATCTGTTTGAATACCAATTATATAATCTTCTAAAGAACTAAATCCACCATAAACACAAGCAGCCATACCGCCAATAATACCTAAAAACATGGCAATAGATATTACAAAAGGATAGAGCATAAGAGATATAAACTTAGGAAACACTAGATAATTTAATGAATTGATTCCCATAACTTCAAGCGCATCAATTTGTTCTGTTACACGCATAGTTCCTATGCTAGATGTAATAAAAGAGCCCACTTTACCAGCCATAATAATAGAAATAAAGGTTGGCGCAAACTCAAGAATAACAGATTGTCTGGTAGCAAAACCAACTAAATATTTAGGAATTAATGGATTGCTTATATTTAATGCGGTTTGAATAGTTACAACACCACCAACAAAAAACGAAATAAAAGCAACTATTCCCAACGAGCCAATAATCAAGTCGTCAATGTCTTTTAATATAAGTTGCTTCATAACTACCCATTTGGTTGGTTTACGAAACATTTCAACAATCATTAAAAAATAGGTGCCAATATATTGAAGGTATGTCATGCTTTAATTTCTTAATGCTAAAGTAAAAAAAAGTTATAGGTATTTAACTTTAATTTTAAATTATGATGTTTTAAAATATGTATTTTTGAATAATTAAATATAAATGAAAAAATGAAGCCTTTTATTTCTCTATTATTATTGGTGACTTTAACAAATTTTTGTTTAGCCCAAAATTCTTCAAAAATAAATCAATTACCTAAAACAAGTAATTTTAATGAACGCCCAAAACTAGTGGTTGGGATTGTAGTTGACCAAATGCGATATGATTATTTAACTAGGTTTTATGATAGATATACTGAAGGAGGCTTTAAACGTATGATGAATGAAGGATTTAATTGTAAAAACAATCATTTTAATTACATTCCAACCTATACAGGTCCAGGACATACGTCTGTTTACACAGGTACTACACCAAAATACCATGGTATTATTGCTAATGATTGGTTTGATAAAGACATAAAAAAGAGTGTGTATTGTGCAGAAGATACTTCTGTTCAATCTGTTGGAACTACTACTGATGCTGGCCAAATGTCTCCTCACAGAATGAAAACTACCACCTTTACCGATGAAAACAGGTTGTTTACTCAAATGCAAGGAAAAACAATAGGTATTGCTATAAAAGATAGAGGTGCTATTTTGCCTGCTGGTCATACAGCAAATGCAGCCTATTGGTTTCAAGGTAAGAATGAAGGAAACTGGATTTCAAGTACTTTTTATATGACTGAGCTTCCAAAATGGGTAGTTGATTTTAATAAAAAGCATACTGTTGAATCTTATTTTAAAACCTGGAATACTTTATATGACATCGCTACATATACTGAAAGTGGCAGTGATTTAAATACTTTTGAAGGAGGCTTTAAAGGCAAGGAAACAGCAACATTTCCTTATGATTTAGCGTCATTAAAAGAACAAAATGGTGGCTATGACATTTTGAAAGTGACTCCTTTTGGAAATAGCCTAACTACAGATTTTGCTATTGAAGCCATAAAAGGCGAACAACTTGGTGTAGATAATGTTACGGATGTTTTAACTATTAGTTATTCTAGTCCAGATTATATAGGGCATAATTTTGGAGTAAATTCTAAAGAAATTCAAGATAATTACTTAAGATTAGATTTAGAGCTTGAAAAACTTTTTAAATCATTAGATGAACAAGTAGGAAAGAGTCATTATACAGTTTTTTTAACAGCAGACCATGCCGCGGTTCATGTGCCAGCTTATTTACAAAGCGTTAAAATTCCAGCAGGATATTTTAATTCAAGTGATTTTAAAAAGAAGATAAACACGTTTGTTGAAACCACTTTTGCAGCTTCTAATTTAATTGAAAGTATCACTAATAATCAAATATTTTTAAACCGAGTGAAAATACATCAGTTAGATTTAGATTTGGACGATGTTCAAGAAGCTATTGTGAATGAGATTATTAAGTATGAACATGTAGATAAAGCTTACACTGCAACAGCCATGACAACCACCTCTTTTTCAACAGGTATTGAGCAATTAATTCAAAATGGTTTTAATCAAAAACGTTCTGGAGATGTTATTTATGTGTTAGATACTGCCGTTATATCCTACAGTAAAACAGGATCTACACATGGTTCAGCATTTGAATATGATACGCATGTGCCTTTATTATTCTTTGGAAAAGGTATTAAACATGGTGAAACGTTTAAGAAAACAGAAATAACAGATATTGCTCCAACCATGTCTGCGTTATTAAATATTAGTTATCCAAATGGTAATATGGGGCAACCTTTAGAATTTGTTTTTAATTAGTTTGAGTAAAAGAAAAATATATTCAGTTATAGCAATACTCATTGTTTTAGGAGTCTATGGATATGACTATTTTTTAAATCAAAAAGACCAAGCTGATATTGTTGAACAAGGTTCAACTATTAAGCAACAAACTAACGAATATTTTTTACCAACAAGTACAACAGGTCAAATGGTGCATCACGAAGGCTATTCATTATCGTATAGTGAACCACATGAGCAAGCCGAATGGGTTGCTTATGAATTGAAAAAAGAACAGCTTTCAAACACTAATTTTGAAAGACCCTATTTCGAAATTGATAAAGCAGTAAAAACGGGTGCAGCAAGTTGGAAAAACTATAAAAATTCTGGATATGATCGTGGACATTTATGTCCTGCAGGCGATAGAAATTATAGCAAATCAGCTTATGATGAAACGTTTTTAACAAGTAATATAACGCCTCAAGAACATGAATTTAATGCTGGTATTTGGAATACGTTAGAACAAAAGGTTCGGTATTGGGCAAATAAATATGATGGGGTTTTTGTTGTAACTGGTGGAATCCTTGATGATCATTTAAAAACTATTGGAAATGAACATGTTTCTGTTCCAAATCAATTCTACAAAATTATTTTAGATAATAATAATGGAGCTATAAAAATGATTGCTTTTTTAATACCTCATAAAAATTCTAATGAACCATTATATTCGTTTGTTGTATCTGTAGATGAGGTTGAAAAACTTACTGGTATTGATTTTTTTCCTGAATTGGATGATAGCATTGAAAACAAACTTGAAGCGTCTAGTAATTATAAAAACTGGAGTTTTAATTAGGAGCTAGGTTTTTGGGCGCTAGGTTTTGGGTGTTAGGTGTTAGAACTTTAAACTTTAAACTTTTTTGTTATCCCTTTCCAGCGTAAATTCCTAATAAATTTACCTTCTTCCTCGGTAACTAAAAAATCAATTTTATCCTTTTTAGCCTTAAAATAACCAGCTATGTAATCTTTAAACAAAGAAAAACTTTGCTTTTTGTAAGCCAATTTTAATGCTGAAATGAATGTGATTACAAAGCCATATCGCATTTTGTACATAGCTTCACCTTGCATATATTTAGAAGCTTTGTTATAGCTTATGCCTGTGGGTTTTAAATGTTTTACATGAAGCGATTCAATGGTTGAAATCTCCCAGCCATAATATTTCGCCAGAAGTTCATCAACGGTATCCCAGCCCATTGACGGTTTTAGTTTTCCTATTTGCAGAAAGCAGGCTTTCTTATAAGCTTTTAAGGCACCACGAATATGGTCTTTACGTGTTAAGTTTTCTAAAAGCCAATCGCCGTTTTTTTCAATATAACAAAACCCAGAAGCCATGCCTAGTTTTGAATTTGATGTGAAATGCTTTGAAAGTGTTTTTAAATAATTATCAGGAAAAATTAAATCGGCATCAAACTTGCAAATCACATCGTACTCATCATCTAAAGTTTCATACCCTTTGTAAAACGCATTAATAATTTTTGAACCTGGTAAATGTTCGTTTGAAGATTTTGTGTTAATCAAATGAATAAAATGATGTTTTGAAGAATAGCTTTCTACAATATCTTGAGTTTGATCAGTTGAATTATCATTAACAACTACAACTATTTTAGGTAAAAGCGTTTGATGTACCAAAGAATCTAAAGTAAGTCCAATAGAATCTTGCTCGTTATGTGCAGGAATGATGATGTAGAAATTCAAAATTGAAAATTTAATGATTCAAAGTTAAACTCTTTCAGCATATATTATGTAATATCTAGGGGTAAACCAACGTAATATAGGGCGAATCCCAATTTTTTTGGTTGGGTTTGTCCATTTCTGTCTATCCATAATTTTCCAACCCGCTTTTTCCAATAACCAATCAAATTGCCAATCTTCAAATTCATGATAATGTCTGTCCCGCATATCGATTTTGCTTCTATAAGCAGGAGAAAACCAAAGTCTAAGAGGAACACTAGCAACCAATTTGTTTGTTTTAATAGATTTTAAAACGGTAAAAGGTGATAATAAATGTTCAAAAATTTCAAAAGCAGTCACCACACCAGCTTCTGAACTTGAAATGGTTGAGGTATCTAAATCTAAATCTTCTCCACGAGTGTTTTCAACTTGGTATCCTTCAGATTTCATGATTTTAGTAAAAGGATTTTCAACACCTAAATCTAAAATAGAATTAGTATTAGGAATATGCTTTTTTAAAAACTCAATAGTATGTTTGAAGCGTTTATTAGGATAACTTTTCTCGTACATTAAAAATTAAATTTCTTCATTTTCGCAAAAGCGGAAATTTTTAATACTTGTAAACTATAGCGTTAATGTGCATGCCAGCACCAACACTGGCAAATATAATAACATCGCCTTTAGAAAAACTATGATTTTCTAATTCATGGTTTTTAATTAAATCAAATAATGTTGGAACAGTTGCCACCGAACTATTTCCTAAAGTTTGAATGCTCATGGGCATAATGTCTTCTGGCATGTCCATTTTGTAGAGTTTATAAAAGCGCTTTACTATGGCTTCATCCATTTTTTCATTGGCTTGATGAATGAGTATTTTTTTAACATCTTTTATATCTACACCACTTTTTTCAAGACAGGTTTTCATGGCGTTAGGCACATTTATTAGGGCAAATTCATAGATTTTTCGGCCATCCATTTTGATGTATCTGGTGTCTCTACATAATTCTTGATTGTTTGAATTTCCAAAAAACAAATAATAAGCTTCATCATAAGTAAAACTGGCAGTTTCATGTGATAAAATACCTCCATCTTCATCGGTAGCTTCAATTATTGTAGCACCAGCACCATCAGAATATATCATGGAATCTCTATCATAGTCGTCAACAACTCTCGACAAAGTTTCATTGCCTATAACTAAACATTTTTTAGCCATGCCAGATTTTATAAATGCTTCTGCTTGAATAACACCTTGAATCCAACCCGGACAACCAAACAAAATATCAAAAGCGACACATTTTGGATTTTTTATGCGTAAACTGTGTTTGATTCTTGAGGCTAAACATGGTAAAAGATCGCTTTGAATGGTCTTGTGTTTTACATCACCAAAATTATGGGCCACAATAATATAGTCCAATTCTTCTCGGTCAATATTAGCATCTATGATGGCCTTTTCAGCAGCAAAAAAACCTAAATCAGAAGCGTTTAAATGATTTTTAGCATATCTGCGTTCAGCAATACCAGTTATGGCTTTAAATTTTTCAATAATTACAGTATTCTCACTATTAATAGGTGAGCCATCTGTGTTTAAAAATGTATGTTGGATGAAGTTTTCATTTTTCTCAATAGTATCTGGAATATAGCTTCCAGTACCGGTAATTTTAATATTCATAAATAAAAATTAAGCCTTTAATTTAGTTAGAAACTAAGGTAGCTACTATAAATTAAAGGCGAATTATATTATCATAATTTTTACGATGTTCAACAACTGATTTAAGCCTCCATATAAGCTTCAATTGGAGCGCATGTACATATTAAATTTCTGTCTCCATAGGCATCATCAACACGTCTTACAGTAGGCCAAAACTTGTTTTGTTTTACATAGTCTAACGGAAAAGCTGCTTCTTCTCGAGAGTATGGATAAACCCAATTTGTTGATGTAATCATTTCTAATGTATGAGGCGCATTTTTTAAAACGTTATGTTCATCATCTTTTGAAGCCTGATCTATTTCTTTTTTAATTGAAATCATAGCATCACAAAAACGGTCAATTTCTTGTTTGCTTTCACTTTCTGTTGGTTCAATCATCAAAGTTCCAGCAACAGGGAAAGAAACGGTTGGCGCGTGAAAACCATAATCCATTAAACGTTTTGCAATATCAGTAACCTCAATGCCATTAGCTTTAAAAGCTCTACAATCTACAATCATTTCATGTGCTGCTCTTCCACATTCTCCAGAATATAACGTATCAAAACTTCCTTGTAAACGATGTTTAATATAGTTGGCATTTAAAATGGCCATTTTTGTTGATTGAGTTAAGCCTTCTTCTCCTAACATTTTAATATAGCCATAAGAAATTAAACAAGCTAAAGCCGAACCAAATGGAGCTGCTGATATAGCTGTGATAGCTTTTTTTTCACCAGTTTTAGCTAATGGATTTCCTGGTAAAAAAGGAACAAGTTGTTTTGCAACACAAATTGGACCAACACCAGGTCCACCGCCACCATGAGGAATGGCAAAGGTTTTGTGTAAATTTAAATGGCAAACATCGGCTCCAATACTTCCAGGGTTTGTGAGCCCAACTTGGGCATTCATGTTGGCGCCATCCATATAAACTTGTCCGCCATTATCATGAATTATTTTTGTAATTTCTTTAATAGCAGATTCATACACGCCATGTGTAGATGGATAGGTAACCATTAAGCAAGATAAATTGTCTTTATATAACTCAGCTTTCTCACGTAAATCATTCACATCTATATTGCCTTCAGTAGTTGATTTTGTAACCACTACTTTCATGCCAGCCATAACAGCACTTGCAGGATTGGTGCCATGTGCCGATGATGGAATTAAACACACATTTCTGTGAGAATCACCACGAGATTCATGATAGGCTCTAATAACCATTAAGCCAGCATATTCTCCTTGTGCACCAGAGTTTGGTTGTAAAGATGTTGCGGCAAAACCTGTTATTTCTGTTAATTGGTCTTCTAATTCTTTTAAAACTGCTAAATATCCTCTTGCTTGTTTTCGAGGCGCAAACGGATGGATATTTCCCCATTTAAACCAGCTTAAAGGGAGCATTTCTGAAGCAGCATTTAATTTCATAGTACAAGAACCTAAAGAAATCATGGAATGATTTAATGATAAATCTTTACGCTCAAGTGATTTTATGTATCGCATTAATTCTGTTTCAGAATGATGACTGTTAAATACATCAAGTGTCAAGAAATCTGAAGTTCTTTTTGATACTTCAGAAATGTTGTTTGATTCAGAAATAGATGATATAACGATAGTTTCTTTATCTGCAGCTTCAGCAAAAACAGTTATAATGTAATTAATATCCCTAACTGAAGTTGTTTCATTGATTGAAATGGTTACAGTTTCTTCGTCAGGATAAAAGAAATTAACCTTTTTCTCTTTTGCAATTTTCTTAATTTTTTTAGAATCCGTTTTAATTTGAAGCGTATCAAAATAAGAAGTGTTAACTTGATTAAATCCTAATTTTTTTAAAACATCTGAAAGAGTAGAAGCTGTATTATGAATTTTATTAGCTATAAATTTTAAGCCTTTTGGGCCATGATAAACAGCGTACATGCTAGCCATAACAGCCAATAAAACCTGTGCGGTACAAATATTAGACGTTGCTTTATCGCGCTTTATATGTTGCTCTCGTGTTTGTAAAGCCATACGCAATGCTCTATTACCGTTAGCATCTTTGGTAACACCAATAATTCTTCCAGGTAAGTCTCGTTTGTAGGCTTCTTTGGTTGCAAAAAATGCTGCATGAGGTCCACCATATCCCATAGGAATTCCAAAACGTTGTGTTGTACCAACTACCACATCAGCACCAAATTTTCCAGGCGCTTCTAGTTTCACTAAACTCAAAATGTCTGCAGCAACAGCTACTTTTATTTGAGAAGCATTTGCTTTGCTTATAAATGAATTAATATCAGTTACTTGGCCATCTTTTCCTGGATATTGTAGAATAGCTCCAAAAAAATCAGATGAAAAATTAAACTCATTTTCTTTACCAACAACTAATTCAATACCTAGTGGATTTGATCTAGTTTGAAGCAAGGATAAGGTTTGCGGTAAAATAGTATCTGAAACAAAAAACTTATTAACTTCATTTTTCTTTTGGTCACGTTCACGAACCGCAAATAACAAACTCATGGCTTCTGCTGCTGCCGTACTTTCATCTAGTAAAGAAGCATTTGCAATTTCCATTCCAGTTAAATCTGTTATCATGGTTTGGAAATTTAATAATGCTTCCAATCTTCCTTGAGCAATTTCTGCCTGATAAGGTGTATAGGCAGTGTACCAACCTGGATTTTCAAGAATATTCCTTTGAATTACTGCTGGTAAAATAGTCGGATGATATCCTAAACCTATATACGTTTTATAAGCCTTATTTTTTTTAGATAACTCATGAATATGCAGTAAATACTCATGCTCAGTCATGGGTTCATCCAAATTTAAGGGTTTTTTTAAGCGAATATCATCAGGAATAGTTTCATAAATTAATTGATCTAACGAATCAACACCTATAGTTTTTAACATGAGGTTTTTGTCTTGTTCTCTTGGACCAATGTGACGCAGTGCAAAAGCGTTTGTATTCATTTATTTTTTGTTGAAATTGATGTGCAAAATTACATAATTAAAAACCCTTTTAGAGCTGTAAATCTTAAAGTTTTTAACCAAATAATGGCGTTATTAACACTTTAGTTACTTTTGTAGAATGCGTATCTTAAAACAGATTTTAAATTTTTACATCAATAGCAGTATTCATGTGGCTTTGGCGGTGTTTTCTCTATCTTGGTTGACACTTATTGAATTCAATATTTATTATGATAGTAATATTTTATATTTTATTTTTTTTGCTTCTATAACTGGATATAACTTTGTTAAGTTTTTTGGTATTGCAAAATTTCATCACAGAAGTTTAACTGCTTGGTTAAAGTTGATTCAAGTTTTCTCTCTTTTTTGCTTTCTATTTATGTGTTTTTATTTGATGAAAATTGAAAATAGTATATGGTTGTATATTCTTGTTTTTGGAATCATAACTTTTCTGTATGCTATTCCTTTTTTGCCAACTCGAAAGTTTTTAGATCAGCATCATAATCTAAGAAATATTAGTGGATTAAAAGTGTTTTTAATAGCACTAGTTTGGTGTGGTGTTACGGTTTATTTGCCATTACTTAACAACCATCATATTATAAACTTAGATGTTGTTATAGTTAGTCTTCAACGCTTTTTATTAGTAATTATGTTAATATTACCGTTTGAAATAAGAGATTTGCAATTTGATAGTTTAAAACTATCTACTATTCCACAAAAATTAGGGGTAAAAGGTACTAAAATTATGGGTGTTATTTTAGGTTTAATTATTTTTTGTTTAGAATTTTTTAAGAGTGAAATTGCTTTAAATCAATTAATTATATTATTAATGATTAGTACGATTACTTTAGTATTTGTAATTTTATCAAAAGAAAAACAAGGAAAATATTATTGTGCTTTTTGGGTTGAAGGAGTACCTATTTTATGGTTGCTTTTTGTGTTAATTTTTACTTGACATTATTGTCTTTCAACGCTTTTTCAAATTCGGATTTTAAACATTCCTTATTTTTTTTATCCATGCAAGTTACCTTTGATTTTGTGATAATTGTTGATAATTTAATATTTTTTTTGGTGTATTCTCTACAAGCTTTACAGTATAATAAATGGATATTGAGCTTAACTTTTTCCCAAAAAGATGATTCTCTATATTGTGATTTATCGCAAACATGATTTGCTTCACTACATGGGATGCCTATATTAAGTTTTTTACTCATAATTAAAACCAATTTTCTTTTAAACATGATGCCATAGCAGTTCTTGCTCTATGAATTATAACCCAAAGGTTAGACGAAGTGATATTTAATTCTTTACAAATATCTTCAGTTTCAAGACCTTCAATGGTTTTCATTCTAAAAATTTCTGCTTGCTTTTCAGGTAGTTTTGATAAACACTTAAAAATAGCTTCACCTAATTCGGTGTTTTGCATGGTGTCTTCAGCTGTTTTGTCAAATGGGTCAGCTACGCGTTCTTCTAACCAATCACCATCTGTTTCAGAATCGTTGTTTGATGTAATTCTCACTTCAGCTTTTCCTTTATTAGAATTTATTTTTCTGTAATAATCAATAATTTTTCGTTTTAAAATGGAGATAAGCCACGTGCGCTCATTCGCTTCTCCTTTAAAATTCTTCATTGATTTTAAAGCTGCTAAAAAAGTATCTTGTACCAAATCCTGAGCTATTTCTCGGTCATTAACACGAGAAATAGTGTAGTTAAATAAGTAATCGGCATATAAGTCAATCCACTTATCAGGATTTAAGAGGTGATTAGGCATTTTATGGTGTTCACATTTAAACTCAAAAGTAAGTTAAATAAGTGATTTTTTTTAATGTTTAAAAACATAATATTTTTCATATATTGTCATACTAGTTTTTAAAAAATTGAATCATATAAAAAAAATTTATTTAATAATTCTTATTTTAGTTTTTGTACCAAAACAGACTTTTGGGCAAAACACTCTTGATGAGTCTTTACTTTATACATGGTTTGATAATAAGATTGGTGAAATAAATTCGGGAATTTATAATGGATTAGAATATGTTGAGCATTATAGAATGCTGAATGAAAAACATAAATTTTTTTTAAACCCTAATTTTAGTAATGGTATGGTAATTTATAAAGGAGAACCATATTATAACCTTCTATTAAAATATGATTTATTTGAAGACCAGCTGCTTTTAAGATATCTAGATAAAGCTAACACACCTATTATTTTGTTAGATAAAGATTATATCACTCATTTTTCTATAGAGAATCATCAATTTGAAAAACTTCAATTTGAAACAAAAAAAGGTAAAGAGTTTGATGGCTTTTTTGAATTATTATTACTAGAAAAATCAATTAAACTTTATAAAAAAAATCATAAAAAGATTCTAACAAAAAGTAACGAAAGAATTAAATATTATGAATTTAAAGAACAAAACAGTTATGTTGTTTTCTATAAAAACAAGTATTTCCAAATTAATAGTTTAAATAATTTATCTTCAATATTTTCAGAACATAAAGTGATTTTGAAGCAAATTGAAGATAAGTATAAAAGCATTAAAAAAAGCAATTCTGATGCTTATTTGAAATCCGTTTTACAAGATTTAAGTAACGAGATTTAAAAAAATGAAATTAAAATATTTTACTCTTATAGCATTATTTCTTTCCTATTTTTCGGCTTCAAGCCAAAATGGAGAAGAGTTAATTTCATTAAGTAAAAGTGAAAAAACGGTAGTTGATGTTTTATTTGAAATTGAGCAAAAATTAGGTTATAAGTTTTATTATTCAGAAGATTGGCTCAATACTGATAAAAGGAATTTTGATTATTCAAATGTCACAGTGAACTTTATTTTAAACGATGTTTTTAAAGACTCTTCAATTAATTTTTTTATTGCTTCAGATAAGAGAATCATTTTAACAAATAACAGCTTAATTTATGATGAATTGCCAAACGATTTCTTTCCGAAGGATTCAACTAGTTTTGATAAAACCACTTTAATAACAGATGATTTTTCATCACCTGTATTGCTGAAAAAAAATGAGGAAGAGAATAAATTTATTGAAACTGTTCTAATAGGAAAGGATAAAAAAGACTCAAAGAAAAACCAATTTACACTATCAGGATTTGTAACAGATGCAAAAACAGGAAGTCCTATTTCAGATTTGGCTATAACAGTTAGTTCCAAAAATATAGGAACTGTAACAAATGAAAACGGATATTATGAAATTAAATTACAGGCAGGATTAAATTTAATAGAAACAAGTTTATTGGGATTTGAGAAAATTAAAAAAAGAGTTATACTTTATAATGATGGTCGATTAAATTTAAGTTTAAATAATAGTTTTGAACAATTAAATGAGATTGTAATTCAGTCTGAAGGGTTTAAAAATATTGAAGATTCTTCAACCGGAAATTCAAGAATAGGTTCAGATGATTCAAAAAATATACCTCTAGTTTTAGGAGAAAGAGATGTATTAAAAGTAGCAACAATGCTTCCAGGTGTTACTACTGCAGGTGAAGGTTCATCTGGGTTTAATGTAAGAGGTGGAAAAACAGACCAAAACTTAATACTTTTAGACAAAGCCGTTATTTACAATCCTTCACATTTTTTTGGAATATTTCAAGCGTTAAACCCATTTACAATAAAAGATGTAAATATCTACAAAGGAAGTATTCCAGCAGAATTTGGTGGACGTATTTCTTCAGTTTTTGATATAAGTGTTAAAGATGCTAATGATAAGAAGTTTGGTGCAGACATTTCAGTTGGACCTGTAACAGCAAATGTAGTAGTTGAAACACCAATTATTAAGGAGAAATCTTCCCTTTTAATAGGAAGCAGGGCAGCTTATTCAGATTGGATTTTAAAATCTTTAAAGACAGATAATTTTAAAAATACTCAAGCATCATTCTATGATTTAATTGGTAAATACACACATAAAATCAATGAAAAAAATGAAATAAGAGCTATGGCTTATTATAGTAATGATGTTTTTAGCATTACATCAGATTCTATTTATAGTTACAATAACAGGTTGTTTTCGTTAAAGTGGAATCATGAATTTAATGAAAAAAACAGTGGTATTGTAACACTTACAAATAGTCAATATAAATTTAATATTGGGTATGATGATATTGATAACGATAATTTTAATCAAGGATTTCAAATTGAAGAATCTCAATTGAAATTTAAAATGAATTATAATTATAATAAATCACATACAATTAGTTATGGATTATCAGGTAAACTGTATATAGTTTATCCAGGAGAGATAAAACCAAATGGACCAAATAATCTTATAACACCACTAAAAATACCAAAAGAAAAAGCTTTAGAATCTGCAATTTTTGTTTCTGATAAATATGAATTTAATGATAAATTATTACTTGACTTAGGATTAAGATATTCACTATATGCTGCTTTAGGCCCAGCTACAAAACGAAGGTATTTAAGTGACCAGCCAAAATCTGAACTTACTGTAGTTGACACAATGTATTATAAAAACAATGAAGTTATTAAAACTTATGGAGGTCCAGAACTACGCTTTTCAGCACGATATTTGCTTTCTAGTGATTTGTCAATAAAAGTAAGTTACAATAATACATATCAATTTATTCATACACTATCAAACAATACTACAGTTTCTCCAATTGATACTTGGAAACTGTCAGACAATAATGTGAAACCACAGCAAGCTAACCAAGTATCTTTAGGTATTTATAAAAACTTTAATATTAATGCTTATGAATTAAGCTTAGAAGGATTTTATAAAAAACAAAAAAATATTATTGATTTTAAAACAGGTGCAAAACTGCTTTTAAATAAGAATATTGAAACAGAAGTATTGCAAGGAGATGGAAAAGTTTACGGTGTAGAGTTTTTGCTTAAAAAAAATAAAGGAGATTTAAGTGGATGGCTAGGATACACGTATTCAAGAACATTTTTTAAACTGGATAGTGATTTTCCAGAAGAAAGTGTAAACGATGGAAAATATTACCCTGCTAATTTTGATAAACCACATGATGTAAGTTTAGTATTAAATTACAAATTTACACAACGCATAAGTTTATCTAGTAATTTTGTGTATCAAACAGGTAGACCTGTAACATTTCCAACGGGTAATTATCAATTTAACAATGCTGAATATGTACTTTATAGTGATAGAAACCAATTCAGGATACCAGATTATTACAGATTAGATTTAGGTTTTAATTTTGAAGGCAATCACAAAAAAAATAAATTAGCTCACAGTTTTTGGAGTCTTTCAATCTATAATGTGCTAAGTAGAAATAATCCGTATTCAGTTTTTTTTGTTAACAATAATGGAGAGATAAAAGCATTACAAAGTTCAATATTTAATGTGCCAGTGCCATCAATAACCTATAACATCAGTTTTTAGTAAAATGGAAAAAGGCAATTCAATAAAAATTATAAAGCAACAATTCATTTTTAATAGAAGTTTAATAACCTTCATATTAAGTATGTTTTTAATTGTGGCTTGTGTTGAGCCTTATCAAGGAGATATACCAAATTTTGATGACGTGCTTGTAGTAAATGCTATAATAACGAATGAAAATAAAACACAAAAATTAACTCTTACTCGTTCATATCGTTTTGAAGAAGATGGACCACAAGCAGAAACTAATGCTTATGTTTTGATTAAAACAAATGATGGACTAGAATTTATATTTGAAGAAACAAAGCCAGGAACATATGAGTCTTTACAACCATTTGCAGCAGAAATGCAAAAGAATTATACCTTGCTAATAACTACTGCCAATGGAAAAAATTACAGCTCTAAATCTATGCAATTACCAGTGAGCAGCACATCAATTGATAAAGTGTATGTAGAACGTATTATAAATGATAACGGTGAAGAAGGAATGGCCATTTATGTAGATAGTTATGATCCAACGGGTAATTCAAAATATTACAGACATGATTATATTGAAACGTATAAAATTATTGCACCTTACTGGAGTCCGTATGATGTCTTTTTAATTGGCGAGGGTGAATTACAAGATTATTTTGCTGTTATTTTAAGAGAACGAGAAGAGCGTGTTTGTTACGGCACTAACAATGCCAAAGATATTGTTATTGCTAGCACTAATGGACTCATAGAAGACAGATTGAAAAAACATAATATCAGGTTTATTAATAGAGATAATTACATGTTATCTTACAGATATAGTATATTGGTAAAACAGTATGTGCAAACTCCAGAAAGCTTTTCATATTATGAAACTTTAAAAGGGTTGTCACAATCTTCCAATAATATTTTTTCTGAAGATCAACCTGGATTTTTGGCAGGAAATATATTTTCAATAGATAACCCATCTGAAAATATTGCTGGCTTTTTTGAAGTGTCAACAGTAGCTGAAAAACGCTTATTTTTCAATTATGAAGATTTTTTCCCTAACGAAGATTTGCCACCTTACGTGACCAGTTGTTTTTTAGAAGCTCCCACATCTGAAGGGTTTAAAGGAGAGAGAGACCAAACGAATGTGATTAAATCGCAAACCATGCGTTTTTACGACTTTAATACGAACCAGATTCCTGGAGGAGGTGGTTTTTTATTGGTTAAAGAAGAATGTGGAGATTGCACTACTTTAGGAAGTAATAAAGTGCCAGATTTTTGGGAAGAATAAAATTAAAAATGAGAAACAAAATATTAATATTATTATTTACTGCTATCATCAATGCTTCTTTTAGTCAAATAAGTATTGATGATAGCAGTAAACAGGTAGCTCAGGACATCTCTATTCCTCAAGAATCTGTTTTTGTTAGTTTTAATTCCAACCTATTATTAACAGGAGAATATTTTTATTATTCAGTTTATTGCTTTAATAATAATTCAAAACAATTAAGTGAGATAAGTAAAGTTGCGTATGTTGAATTAATTGGTAAAAATGAAGCAACCATATTTAAACACAAAATTAACCTAGAAAAAGGCAAAGGATATTCTGATTTTTTTATTCCAGTAAATGTTACTTCTGGCAATTATAAATTAATTGCTTACACTAGTTTAATGATGAATACTAACTCAATGTTTGTTGCCGATATCAATATTATTAATCCATACAAAACAAATAAAGAAACTTACATAAAACCAATTAAAATTACTGATTCAGTTAGCAGAGAATTCTTTGAAAACAAACTTATAAATACAGAAAGTACCTTAAAAGAAGATAAAATTGAAGATTCAGTACAGTTAAGTTTAAATAGTAATACGTTTAAGAAAAGAGAAAAAGTTTCAGTATTGGTTAATACTGAAGATGAAAATATAAACTTAAAAGGAGTTTATTCCATTTCCGTAAGAAAAAAAGTAAAATTTAATATTCCTCAAAAAAAATTGAATGAGTTTTCAAATGTAATTAATGGAAATAATTTTATTAAAATTTCAAATTTAAGTGGTAATAAAGTGAGTTTGCCAGAGCTTCGTGGTGAACTTTATTCAGGTGTAGTTAATTCAAAAAGTAATAACTTACCTGTTAATAATTTAAAAATAGCAATTTCAATACCAGGTGATGAATACTTTTTTAAGATAGTTGAAACCAATAAAAACGGAGAGTTTTTTGTGAATTTAGATGATTTTTACACAGGCGATAAAATGTATTTGCAAGTTTTAGGTTTTGATAAAGATGCTTATGATGTAAAATTACTTAATTATCAATCTGTAAATCAATCTAATCTCCAATTTAATGATTTTCAAATAAACCCTGTTTGGAAAGACGAGATTTTAGAACAAAGCATACATAATCAAATTGAAAGTGCTTATTTCAAATTTAAGCCCGATTCACTTCTTTTATATAAAACGGAAAAATTATTTCAAAACAAACAAGTTGAATCGTACAATCTTGATAATTATACCAGATTTCCTACACTAAAGGAAACCATAAATGAAATTGTAAAAAATATATCTATTAAAAAAGTTGGTAATGATGAGTATGTTTTTGCAATACAAGCATTCAATTTTGGCACAAATACTGGAGTAAAACCACTAGTTTTTGTTGATGGAATTATGATTCAAAATTCAACTAAATTATTGAATTTTAATGCTTATGATATTGAGAAAATTAATGTTTATAGAGATAGATTTGTATTTGGGCTTGAAGTTTTTCAAGGTGCAATAGAAATTAAAACGATTAAAGGTATTGATGATTTAAGCTTAGATAGTTTTGTTAACGTTTCAGAGATTTTTAAACCACAAATAAAAAAGAAATATTTTTATCAGATTTATAATAGTGAAACTATAAATTCAAGAATACCTGATGATAGACAACAATTACTTTGGATACCACAATTTAGTATAATAGATAAGCAGGCAAAATTTGATTTTTATACTTCAGATGTAAATGGTGAATTTGAAATAGTTTTAAAGGGTTTTACAGAAGATGGTTTGCCAATTTTATTAAACAAGACTTTTTTGGTAGATGAGTAATTAATTCATAATCTATAACCCAATAGACCAATTATTAGCCCAGTTTGGTTTTTGCTCAGCGTTTCCTGCTCCGTTAGAGTTACCTTCAACAAAAAAACTATTAGACCCAGAGAAATTTGTTTTTATTAAATTGTTGTCAGAATTAGCAAATTCAATATTATTAATATTCAAATCTCCATTTTCAACTAATGAACTTTCAAGTGTGCTATTTATATTTATACCTAAATTAATATTTGAAGTGTATATTTCATCAATATTAAAAATGCCTCCACCATTTGTATAATTTAAAGCACTATTTGAAAATGGACCAATAATAGACATATTATAAAGATTGCCTGTCGTAAGGGGAAGAGCAACTGCATCTGTATCATTATTTTCTAAAGTTATTCCTGAATTATTTGCTCCAGATATATACCAAGAGTTACCAAAACCATTCCAACCACCTGTTACCTTAACACCATTAATTTCAGTATTTGTTGAAATTAACTGCTTTGCATTGATTGTACCTCCAACAATTTCAAAACCATTGCCTAAACTTTCATAGGCTTGTATGTTTTCAACAGTTGTAAAAGACCCTACGCCATAAAACGTTATGGCATTAAATCTTTTAGACGATGTAAAACTCTCGCCTGTGTACTCTAATCTTAAATATTTTATAATACCAGATGAAAGTTCTGTATTTGTCCCTCCATAAAAAAAATCTACAAGTTCAGACCTAGCATTCATGCCATTATTTGTTGGAGCTTTGCCACAAATTACAATTCCACCCCAATCGCCAGGTGCAGGATTTTCTTCGTCTGAAGTTATTACAACCGGATTGTTTTCATTTCCCCATATATAAATTTTTCCTCCTTGTGCTACAGCAATATAGGCGTTTTTGTTTTTTTGTGCTTTTATAACAGTTCCTGCTTCTATTTCTAAAGTCGCTCCATCTCTAATGATTAATGGGCCAATTAATTTATATTCAATATTTGCACTTAACACCATTCTAGTAATCAAAACCCCTTCAAGCGCGTTGTCCGGAATACAAGGTGTACTACAACTACCACCACAATCAACTCCTGTTTCATCGCCATTCTGTATACCGTCATAACATGTTGATGTTGTTAAAACATTAATGTCATTATTTGAACATGAAATGAAAAAGATGAATAATATCAATGAGAATGATATTTTGTAATTTTTTTTTATCAAAAGGAAAAAATTAAATAGTGGTTAAATTTAAAAATTATTTTAATAATAGTCCAGCTCTTTTCAATAAAGCTTCAGGTTTAGGTTCTTGCCCTCTAAAACGTTTATAAAGCACCATTGGGTCTTCAGTTCCGCCTTGAGAAAGTACATGGTCTTTAAATTTGATGGAAATATTTTTATTAAATATACCTTTTTCTTTGAAATATTCAAAAGCATCGGCATCTAATACTTCTGCCCATTTATAACTGTAGTATCCTGAAGAATATCCACCTTGGAAAATATGAGAAAAAGAGGTGCTCATACAATTTTTTGCTACATCTGGATATAACTTGGTGCTTTCAAAAGCTTTGGTTTCATGGTTTTTTACATTGGTAATTTGTGTTGGGTCTTGTCCGTGCCAACTCATATCTAACAATCCAAAACTTAATTGACGAAGCGTTTGCATCCCTTCATGAAACGTTGAAGAAGCTTTAATTTTTTCAACCAAATCCATAGGAATGACTTCTCCAGTCTCATAATGTTTAGCAAACAATTCTAAGGCTTCTTTTTCATAACACCAGTTCTCAAATATTTGACTTGGTAATTCAACAAAATCCCAAAACACACTAGTCCCAGACAAACTTGGGTAGGTTGTATTTGCTAGCATACCATGCAAAGCATGGCCAAACTCATGAAATAGCGTGGTTACTTCATTAAAAGTTAACAAAGAAGGTTTGCTTTTTGTTGGTTTGGTGAAGTTGCAAACTATTGATATATGAGGACGTTCATTAATGCCATTTTTAATACTTTGAGGTTTAAAAGAAGTCATCCACGCACCGTTACGTTTTCCTGGTCTAGGAAAAAAATCAGCATAAAAAATGGAAACTAAATTGCCTTCTTCATTGGTGACTTTATAGGTTAATACATCATCATGATATTTATCAATAGTATTTATTTCTTCAAAACTTAAACCATATAATTTTTTTGAAATAGTAAAAACACCATCAATAACATTTTCTAATTTAAAATAAGGCTTCAGTTTTTCATCATCTAAATCGAACATTTTTTGCTTTAGCTTTTCGGCAAAATATGCGCCATCCCATTTTTCTAAATGTTCAATACCGTCTAAATTTTTAGCAAAAGCTTCTAATTCTTCAAACTCTTGCTTTGCAGCTGGTTTGGCTTTTTCTAAAAGTTCATTTAAAAAAGAGGTAACTTTTTCAGGAGTTTTTGCCATACGTTCTTCTAAAACAAAGTGAGCATGCGTTTTATAGCCTAAAAGCTGCGCTCTTTCAAAACGAAGCTTTGCAATGTTTAATACATGTTCTTGATTATCTAATTCATCATTGTTGAATGCTTTTTGTCCAGATGCTATGGCTATTTTTTTACGTAATTCCCTGTTATCTGCATAAGTTATAAAAGGAATATAACTAGGATAATCTAGTGTAAATAACCAGCCGTTTTTATTTTTTGATTCGGCTAATTGTTTAGCGGCTTCAATAGCGCCTTCTGGCAAACCAGATAGGTCGTTTTCGTTTGTAATAAGCATTTCGTACTTATTGGTTTCGGCTAAAACATTTTCTCCAAATTTTAGTTTAAGCTGGCTTAATTTTTTGTCAATGTCTCTTAGGATTAGTTTTTTGTCTTCTGGTAAATTAGCGCCGTTTCTTGAAAAGCTTTTGTATTTTTTTTCGAGTAAGGTGCTTTGTTCTGTAGTTAAATTTAAAGTTTCTTTGGCATTGTAAACAGCTTTAACTCGTTTAAATAAATCGTTATTTAGTGCAACATCATTACTAAATTCAGATAAAAGCGGAGAAACTTCCTGAGCTATTTTTTGAATAGCATCATTAGTTTCTGCTGAATTAAGATTGAAAAATATACTTGAAATTCTGTCTAATTGTTCTCCTGAAAAATCTAGTGCTTCAATGGTGTTTTTAAATGTAGGAACTTCAGAATTGTTTACAATACTATCAATTTCTGCTTTAGCTTTTTGAATTGCCAGTTTAAAAGCAGGTAGAAAGTCTTCATTCTTTATTTTTGAAAAAGGAGCAGTACCAAATGCCATTTTAAAAGGTTCTAGTAAGATATTTTGGGTCATTTTTTAGAAAATTAAACTACTATGCATGCATAGTTTATTTTTTTTATTTATATTTGTCGATATTGTTTTTGAAAAGTGACTAATTCAAATTAATATCCAAAGAAACCTCGAATTTTGTTCGGGGTTTTTTTATTTTAAATCTTGAGAAGATTTGATAACTATTTGCTTTAGCTCTTCTTTATAAGTAATAATTTTTTCTAATACTATTGAATTATTAGAGCCAACTATTTGAGCTGCTAAAATACCTGCGTTTTTTGCTCCGTTAAGTGCTACAGTTGCAACAGGAACTCCACCTGGCATTTGAAGAATTGAAAGTATAGAGTCCCATCCATCAACTGAATTACTGCTTTTTATAGGAACTCCAATAACTGGAAGTGGTGATAAAGAGGCAATCATGCCTGGTAAATGTGCAGCACCACCAGCACCAGCAATGATAACTGAAAAACCTTTGGTATGCGCGTATTTGCCATAATCAAATAATTTTTCGGGTGTTCTGTGGGCTGATACAATATCAACTTCAACATCAATGTCAAAACTTTTTAAAATGTCTACGGCTTCTTGCATTACAGGAAGATCGCTTTTGCTTCCCATGATAACTCCTACTTTACTCATGATTAATTTATTATTTAGAGATGACTTTTATAGTGTTTTTTACGTTTTCTGCAATTTTTCTTGCTTCACTTAAATCTTGATGAACTATAGTTACATGCCCCATTTTTCTAAAAGGGCGAGTTTGTTTTTTACCATAAATATGTGGAGTTACACCATCCATATGCATAATAGCTTCTATGTTTTGGTAAACAACATCTCCATGATATCCTTCAGATCCAACAAGATTTACCATAACACCACCAACTTTACTATCAGTTCTTCCTAAAGGTAAATTTAAAATAGCTCTAAGATGTTGTTCGAATTGTGAAGTATAACTGGCTTCAATGGTTTGGTGCCCAGAATTATGAGGTCTTGGAGCCACTTCATTAATTAAAATCTCATCATCGTTTGTTTGAAACATTTCAACCGCTAAAAGTCCAACATGATTAAAAGCAGCTGATACTTTTAAGGCAATGTCTTCGGCTTTTTTTGCAACAGCTTCAGGAATTCTGGCTGGACAAATCACATATTCCACTTGGTTCGCTTCTGGATGAAATTCCATCTCAACAACCGGATAGGTTTTTGTTTCACCAGAAACATTTCTAGCTACAATAACGGCTAATTCGTTTTTAAAAGGCACTAAGGTTTCGGCAATACATTCTACGTTTGGAAGACCTTCTAAATCTAAAAAATTTTTAACGATTTTTACACCAGTACCGTCATAACCAAATTGGGCACTTTTCCAAACAAAAGGTAAACTTAAACCACCATGATTTATAGCTTCTTTAATTTCAGAAGTATATGCAAAACGTGAAAAAGGCGCTGTTGGCAAATCATGATCAACATAGAACAATTTTTGTGATGCTTTATTTTGAATGATACGTAATGTTTTTGAATTTGGATATACTTTTACACCTTCTTTTTCTAGGTCTTCTAATGCATCAACATTCACATTTTCAATTTCAATAGTAAGAACATCTACCTTTTTTCCAAAGTTGTAAACAGCATTATAATCCATTAAATCTCCTTGATAGAATTCGTTACATGCTATTTTACAAGGAGCTTCATTACTGGCATCTAAAACACAGGTGTAAATATCAAATTTTCTGGTATCATAAAGCAACATTTTGCCTAATTGTCCACCACCAAGGATACCAAGTTTGAAATTTGAAGAAAAGTAATTCATGTACTTATTTTTTACTAAAATAAATTAAGGATACGCAAAAATACACTTAAATATGAAATTACTTCCTAATTCGTAAATCAAAAAATCGGTATTAGTCAATCAATTCCTTAACTTTGCAACTTTCAAAAAAAACGATAATGGAAATAAAACTTCATGACAAGTATTTTAAACCATTTATTTCTGCAGAAGAAATAGAGTTTGCATTAGAGCGTTTAGCTAACGAAATATATACAGATATAGGAGATGAAATACCTGTTTTTGTTGGGGTTTTAAATGGGTCATTTATGCTTGTAAGTGATTTTGTTAAAAAATATCCAAAACCTTGTGAAGTTACCTTTATTAAATTAGCCTCTTATGAAGGTGTAAAATCAACTGAAGATATTCAGAGGTTAATTGGTTTGACCCAAGATTTAAAAGGAAGAACAGTTGTTATTTTAGAAGACATTATTGATACAGGTAATACCTTGGCAGAAATTCATAGAATTTTTAAAAATGAACAGGTTAAGTCGCTTAAAATAGCCACTTTATTTTACAAACCTGATGCCTATAAAAAAGATTTTAAATTACATTATATTGGTATGGAAATTCCTAACAAATTCATTGTAGGTTACGGATTGGACTACGATGGATTAGGAAGAAATTTACCAGAAGTTTATCAAATAAAAGAACCACAACACATGACAAATTTAGTGCTATTTGGTCCTCCAGGAGCAGGCAAAGGAACTCAAGCTGATTTTTTAAAGGAAAAATACAATTTGATACATATTTCTACAGGAGATGTATTTCGTTTTAATATAAAAAATGAAACGGCTTTAGGAATGTTAGCCAAATCATATATGGATAAAGGAGAACTGGTTCCAGACCAAGTAACTATTGATATGTTAAACGCTGAAGTTGAAAAGAATGCAAATTCAAATGGATTTATTTTTGATGGATTTCCAAGAACCAACGCACAGGCAGATGCACTAGGTAAATTAATGGAAAGTAAAGATTCTGAAATAAGTGCTATGATTGCCTTAGAAGTTGATGATGAAGTTTTGGTAAAACGCTTATTAGAACGAGGAAAAACCAGTGGAAGACCAGATGATGCAGATGAATCTATTATTAGAAATAGAATAACAGAGTATTATAACAAAACAGCTATTTTGAAAAACTACTATTCAACACAAAACAAATATTTTGGAGTTGATGGCGTAGGTAGTATTAAAGATATTACTGCTCGTTTAAGTCATGTAATTGATAAACTATAATAATACTTCAAAGAGTTTAAACTTTATCTTTTAAACTTAAAAAATTTAAACTCAACTCTTATGACAGAAGGAAATTTTGTTGATTACGTAAAAATGTATGTGACCTCAGGAAATGGAGGTAAAGGATCATCACATTTACATAGAGAAAAATTTATTGAAAAAGGCGGGCCAGATGGAGGTGATGGTGGTCGTGGCGGCCATGTTATTATTCGTGGAAATTCTAATCTATGGACACTTCTACATTTAAAATTCAAAAAGCATATTAAAGCTGGCCATGGTGAACATGGTGCTAGTAGCAGGAGTTTTGGAGCTGATGGCGAAGATGTTTATGTAGATGTTCCTTTAGGAACCGTTGTTCGTGACACAGAAAGTGATGAAATTATTTTTGAAATCACTGAACACAATGAAGAAAAAATTATAGCAAAAGGAGGAAAAGGCGGACTTGGCAACTGGCATTTTAGAACTGCAACAAATCAAACGCCTCGATATGCTCAACCAGGAATTCCTTTGGAAGAAAGACATATCACTTTGGAGCTAAAAGTATTGGCCGATGTTGGTTTGGTTGGCTTTCCAAATGCTGGAAAATCTACCTTACTTTCTGTAGTAACTTCTGCAAAACCGAAGATTGCTGATTATGAATTTACAACTCTTAAACCTAATTTAGGGATTGTTGAATATCGTGATTTTCAAACCTTTGTTATGGCAGATATTCCTGGAATTATTGAAGGCGCAGCAGAAGGAAAAGGCTTAGGTCACTACTTTTTGCGTCATATTGAACGTAATTCCATTCTATTATTTTTAATACCTGCTGATGCTAAAGATATTAAAAAACAATATGATATTCTTTTAGATGAGTTGCGTAGATATAATCCAGAAATGCTTGATAAAGAGCGCATTATAGCTATTTCAAAATGCGATATGCTTGATGATGAGTTAAAAGCTGAGCTAAAGAAAGAACTTGATAATGAATTGCCAATACCATATGTTTTTATTTCATCCGTTGCACAACAAGGATTGACCGAGTTAAAAGATATGCTTTGGAAAATGCTTAATAGCTAAGGTTTTAACATAAAATCTTCACTCAAAACCAAGCACGTGGAATAATTTTTGATTAACTTTAAATTAAAAATAAAACCATGAAAAAATTACTAATTATAATTTTGACTTTTGCCGTTATATCTTGCGCTCCAATTCGTGTGAGTTATGATTTTGATAAAGGAACTAATTTTTCCAAATACAAAACTTACAACTATTATAGTGATATGAAAACTGGCTTAAGTGAATTGGATACTAAGCGGTTTTTAGAATCTTTAGATGCCAAATTAGAAAGCTTAGGAATTACTTTTTCTGAAACCCCAGATTTTTTTATTGATATAAAAAGCAGTACAATTCAAGCGGTGCAACGTAATACGGTTGGTGTTGGTTTAGGTGGTGGTGGAAGAAATATGGGAGGCGGCATCTCAATTGGCTTGCCTATAGGTCAACCAAATGCAAGTAGGCAAATTACTATCGATTTTGTTGATGAAAATTTAAAACAATTGTTTTGGCAAGCTGTTAGTGAATCCTCTTATAATCCAAACAGAATACCAAAAGAGCGAGAAGAGCAGTTAAAAGCCATCGCTGAAAAAATATTGTCTCAATATCCACCAAATCAATAATATAGAGAGGCTTAAAAAACCTCTCTATATCTCAAAGTTTATCCTTTTAGTAAATCTTTATACTTGTCTTTGTATGCATAGAGCATAACAATGTTTAAAATTAATAATATAAAGGCTCCTAGATGGTCTGCAGGACTTAAAAACACGTGAAACAACACTGCATTAATGGAAACGCTCATTAAAATAATAGCCATAAGCGCTCCATATTTATTAAAAATAAATGATAGACCTGCAATTAATTCTACGGCACCTACAATTTCTAATGTTTTTGTACTCATTAGTGCCTTCATATAATTCATAACAGCTTCTGGCATTTCCTCAGGAGCTGGCATGAAATTTAAAAATTTGTTTGCCCCAAAAATGGCAATTAAAATTCCAAAAATAATTCGGATTACAGTTAGTACTTTGTTCATAAATAAAATATTTTTTAGTTAGTTAAATGAAAGATAATAATTTTTACAATACATTGGTAAACATTTAGTTAACAAGCAGACGAATACCTTCACTATGACTACTAAATTCTGGAGCATACATACTTTGGATGGTGGTAATGCCATTAATCATATTTCCAGCATTATTTACTCTCAAATCGTATTCAAAAACATAAACCCCTTTGGGTAAATAATCGAAAAAGAAATTAGTGGAGGCATCTTTGGTGCTTTCATAATAGCCCAATCCATCTTGCCATTTATATTCAGAAAGTACATTTACAGGTTCTAATCCTGCTGCACGCATATCTTTCATGTGGACAAATTCCATAGGTCTGTCACTTTGTAATTCAATGCGAACACGAACCAAATCACCGACTTTTAAATCAGTATTTTCATTGATTTCCGAAATTTGTTCGCCCATATCCGTATTCTTTTTAAGGAACAGCTTTTTCTTCAATTTAAGTGGGGTTTCAGCTGAAGTTATTTTGTCTAAATCTTCAAAATATTGCCAGTATAAATTTCCCCAAGCAATACCATCACCTTTTTTAGTTAAAGTAACATCTGCCATTTCTGGTTTAATTTCAGAAGCAGACCAAGAGGTTTTATAATAACCTGTTCCAGCTTCTACTTTTAAATTTTCTAATTTGGAAGGTTCAATTTTTTGCCCGCCAATTACAACGTCAACCATATCGGTTACACTTAACCAATCACTACCTTGAAGCAATAATGCATAAACAGCTTCAGTAGTTGCTTTAGTAGTTTTCCATTGGCTGGTTTGCTTGTTTTTAAGAAGCCATATTTTTAAGTTATCAATGGTTTTAGTATCATTTTCAATTTCAGAAAATGCTTCAATAAGCAAAGCTTGTGTCTCAATTGGTGCCTGGTACCAATACCATGAACTGGCGTTCTCTTTCCAATACATCCCCAATTCATCATTAGTGATACTTGTTTCTTTTAAAGATTTTAAAATTTTAGAAGCTGTTGATTTATCATCTAATCTTTCTGAAATTAAAGCCATTAAACCTTTAGCATATAGTGAACGACTTAACCAATATTTTTGAATTTGTGTTTGATAATAATTTGTGATTTCCTCAACTTCTTTTGATTTTTTAATCTCAGGATAGAAGCTTCGCATATATAAATAATGCAATTGTGTATCACTTAAATGGTCTTTGCTTAAATCGACTTTGGCGTCATATTTTCTAATGTCTTTATATTCTTTTACAAATTTAGAATCTAGATAATTAATAGCTTTTTCAATCATTTTAGACTCTTCATTGGTTTCAACTTTAAGCTGTTTTAGATGGCCAAAACCCGTAATGATGTGTTGGGTAATGTATCTGTTTTCACGTCCGCCATTAAACCAAGCCCATGCACCATTGCTTAGTTGATTACTTTCCAGTTTACGTTTTGCAGATTGTAATTCATTAGTCATTTTGTTTAAATCGAATAGTAAAGCAATCCGTTTTTTCTGTTCGGTCTCACTTTGGGCATCACGCAACCAAGGTGTTTCTTGAATCAAAATAGATTTTAAGTCCTCATTTTTTTCAAGGTTGGAAATTAACACATCTTGAGATTTCCATTGATTGAACACTTCCTGAATTCTTGGGTTGCTATTTGCTATATAACTTGCCAAAGCATTGGCGTAAAAACGAGAAAACGTTTGCTCATTACATTCGTAAGGGTACTCCATTAAATAGGGAAGTGCCTGAACCGCATACCACGCTGGATTTGAAGTGATTTCCAAAGTTAACTTGTGATTTTTAAGCGTTGATGAGGTAGAGCCTGCACTGAGCGCAGTCGAAGTGTTTTTAAGTTTATCTAAAGTGAACGTTCTAGTTTCGTTACTACGAATCCACATCGGCAACGTTTCAGTAACTAACAGGCGATTACTCAAAACCGGAAGTACATTTTGTTCGCCATCACTAAAATCACCAGCTTTTGCTAAAATTTTATATTGAACAGTATCTATATCATCTGGAATAGTTATGCTCCAAGATACTTGTGTGTTACCTTTGGCATCAACGGTAAACGATTTATTGTTTTCTAAATTGCTGAGTTTTGCATTCGCTTCATTTCCAGTAACGGCATCTGTCAACATTAAAATGGCTTGTCCTGAAAGTTGTTTGTCTGTAAGATTAGCAATTTTTGAACTGATAATAATTTGGTCACCTTGACGTAAAAAACGTGGTGTGTTAGGAATGACCATGAGTTCTTTTTGAGTAACCGTAGTTAAAGTTTTAGTGGTACTTTCTAAAGCTTTTGTGTGTGCTAATAATTGCAATTTCCATTGGGTTAAAGCCTCTGGAGTAGTAAAACTAAAACTTATATTACCATCTTGATCGGTTTGTAATTGTGGAAAGAAAAAGGCTGTTTCTTGAAGATTTTTACGAATTTGAACGTTGTCAAAATCAGATTTTTCTTCATTAGAGATTGGTGGCGGTGGAGGAATGATATTCAAACTTGCGCCTTTAATCAGAGCATCATCTTGAGATTCTTTCTTCATTTCGCCATAACCAGTTACAACTACTTCATCCAAACTAGAGCTATCTTCAACGATTTGTACACCAGCCACTCTTCCACTTAAAGCATTAGAAATACTTGCTTGACCTCTAATAAACATGTTTCTGTTTTCAAAATAAAACCCAAACCAATTTAATTGGTCATAATATTGTTGAGAATAATTTATATCCAATCGTTCATTATAAACTCTAAAATTTTGTGTGCCAAAACTCTGGTAGGCATTACTTTGGTTATATGAATAATAAATAGGTTTGTTAATTGGGATGAAATCCCAAGAATGGGTTTTAAACTGGTCTAAAGAAGCATCATACATGCTTGCTAATAATTCGGCAGACACTTTATCGCCTTGTGGACCTTTAATTTTAAAACTCCAAGTTTCATCAGTTCCTGGTTGTAATTTATCTCTAAAGGTGATGGTTTCAATTTCTAAATCGGTTTTAGGATAAGGAACTGAAATTATTTCGGTGCCAGTTTGAAAACTATTATAAGCTGCAAAACTATAATGAATTGCAAATCCACCTACATCATCTTTAGTAACAGGAATCTTGAGATGTTTTTTGTTGTTGTTTAGTTGAATAACATATGTGTTAACAACTTTATGGTTTTTTTCAACATTAACAGTCACTTGAAGATTTTCTGAAGCAGAACTTAAGCTTATTAAAGCATTATCACCTGCTTTATATGAAGTTTTATCAGTTGTAATACTAAACAATTGATTGTCTGCCAAAGTGTTATCTTCATTACTATATAGTGTGGTTTTAATTTCGTCTTTTACCAATTGACCAAACTTATCTGTACTTTCTAATATGATAAGGTATCTGCCAGATTTCCATTTTTTGATGTTACCTAAAGTAAGCTTTTTTGATGTTTCGGTGTCAAATGGTTTATCAAAAACTAAAGTGCCTTTTTTCCAATTTTCAGAATTATCTTCGTTGGTATAAGCGTCATGAGAAAACAAATTTTTAAAAGCTTCTTCAGAAAAATCCTGATAATCTGGAGCTGCCCAAGGGCGATGTCTTAATACATCTTTTGGAGCTTCAAGTTTATAAATTTTAACGGAACCTTTTGCAGTAACAAATTCGCCATTTAAGTTTTTAGTATCTATTATAATGTTATTCTCTTTGTTAGTTTTATAAAGTTTTTCACTAATAGTCATCTTGGCAATTAATGCATGATAGCCCACATTTACAATAGTAGTGGTACTTCTGGTCTCACCATTTAAATCGGTGACATCGGCAGTAATTTCATAATTAAAAATGGGCAGATTGGTTTTATTTACACTTGCATCGGGAATGGCTTTAAAAGTGATTTCAAATTCACCTTTGTCGTTGGTAGTGCTTTCGCCATGCGTGATTTCTTGTGGTTCACTAAAAAATGATGGTCGCGACCAAAAATACCAACGCGGATATTCTACTTTTCTATGCACACGGTACACCACTTTGGCATTGGTAATATTACTGCCTGCATACGCCAACGCTGTTCCTTTTACGGTTACGGAATCGTTGACTTTGTAGCTTTCAGTAACGGGATTGAATTTGGTTTCAAATTTTGGGCGTTTGTATTCTTCAACAGAAAAATAATGTTCTAAGAAAAAATCTTCTTCATCACCATCAAATTCAATATAATATTCGCCATTTAAGCCAGAATTTGGTAATATAAATGCGCCCGAAACCGAACCGAATGCATTGGTTTTAAATTCTAGTTCTTTAATTTCTTCATCATTAACATCATATAAAGTTGCATACATAGGTTCGTTTGAAACCACTTCCGATTTTCCAGTATTCGGATTCGTTTTTAATGCAATGGCTTTAAAATAAACGGTTTGTCCTGGGCGGTATATGCTTCTATCTGTAAACAAAAAGGCTTTAAACTCGGTTTTTGCTTTTTCTCTTTTGTAATATTGGTTTACATAATAATCTCCAAAATAGGCAGTATCGTTACCAAACACAACTTTGGCACTTAGATTTCTATAGCGGTCATTGGTTTTTTCAATTTTGATTTCGCCAAAACTATTGGTTGTAAAATTTTCTTTTTGGGTGTTTTTAGCGTTGTTTTTATTAAAACTTAATTCTACAGCAGCATTTGCCATTGGTTTTCCGTTAGTTCTATCAATAACTTGAAATATTTTATGGTCTTCAGTTTCAGTTTCAACCAAGGCTAAATTGGTGACTTGAATGGTTGAAAACGCAAAAGTTTCAGCATCATTTTCTGTTGAAGCAAAAATTAAAAAGGTGCCATTATTAAGTTTAGGTATGGCAATTTCGGTGGTATGATTTTGATAATCAAGCTCGTTTCTAAGTTTGCTTTCCCATTGGTTAAAAACAGCTAGTTTTTTAATAAATGCCAATTGTTCTTCCTTTTGGTAAACTTTATTGAATTGTTCTAGTTGTTTTGGTGTTAGTTTGAATATTTTAAATTGAAGCGTGTCTAAATTTTTATAACTAACCAACAAACGCGCTTGTTTTTGAATGGGTAAAAAGTCTTCGGTAGTAATTTGCAAGTTTTGCTGAAGCATTTGCTCTTTTAAAATGGCACATTTTTCCGCTGCTTTGCTTTTTGGGAATGTTTCAATAACAGCATTGCAAATAGCCATGGCGTCTTTGGCTTTCCAACGGTTTTCTTCTTTTGTTTTTGGTTGATACTGCTGACTTTGTTGGTAATATATAGAAGCTACTTCAAAATCGTACAACCCAGAAACGGCATGTGCTTTTAGTTGGTCTTTTTCAGTTGTAAACGCTTGCAATAAAAGAGCTTCTTTATCACTAAATGTCCCATACTGATTCACGAATTTTAAGCGTTCTATATTCACATCCGCGAAAGCGAAAGGTTCTGTATCTTTTAAATGAAATTGAATGAGATTTTGATAAATTTTTAAAGCCTGTAACTGTAAAGATGTGGAATCTTTAGATATTAATTTTATATTGGAAAATGTAGAAGCATCCCCTAAAAATTGCGGATTATCTATCTCAAATTTATAAACAGGTTTTGCAATATTGGTTTCACTGGTTTTATAAAAATTTAAAGCTTCGTGGTTTAAGAAATCAAATAAGGTAGGTCTGTAAATTTTAGAATCTTTTTGAAGATTCAATATGTCATCATAATTATTTAAAGGTTTTAATTGAAGCATTAACCCATTTAGTAAGGATTTTTGATAATGAATATGTATTTCATTAAAAAGGGTTTGTAAATCCCATGTTCTAAAGTCTTCAGTATTTACTTTTTCTTCAGTTTTAGTTCTATTATAAAATTGCCAACGGTTTTGGTTAAAATATTGCCAATACATGTTGGCGAGTAAACTTTCTAATATGTTTTTTGTTGGAAATGTGCTGATTTCAATGTGTTTCTTAAAATCGTTTATGATGTTTAATTGGGCATTTTCTTCTAAAACCAAGGCAAATTTGCTTTTGTAAAACATGGTTTTTATGAGTTGCGGCTCGTTGTTATCTTTTTTTGCAAGCACTAAAATTTGCTCTACTATAGTTAAAGCCGATTTTGGTAAACCATCAATTTCATGTTTTTCAACTTGTTCCCAAAGATTTTTATAATCAGAATTTTGGCTATTGCAAATGTTAGTAAGCAAAAAAATTGTTAAAAAAAATATACTTTGTTTCATTTGTCTTAATTTGGAACTAAATTACTCTCAAAAGCTATTCCAAAAAACAATAAAGGAATGAAAAGCTTCGTTTGAAGAGTGAATTTAGTTTTTTTTAGTTAAAAAAATAGTGAGTTTTGTAACCCAAATTGCATTATGAGAAAATTTATTTACCTATTACTTTTTCCAATACTAACATTTAGCCAAACTCCGCTAGATAGTATTGATAGTTATTTGAAACAAAAAAAGTTTGACAAAGCTGAAATTCAATTAACTCTGTATTTAATAAAATTTCCTAACGACTTAAAAGGCATTGAACTTTTAGGCGATACATATGGGCAACAAGGAAAATGGGATAATGCCATTGAAAACTATAAAAAACTTGTAAATACCAATCAAAACAGTGCTAATTATCATTATAAATATGGTGGTGCTATGGGTATGAAAGCATTGGCTGTTAGTAAGTTAACTGCTTTAGGAATGATTAGCAATATTGAAAATTCGTTTCTAAAAGCAGCTAAATTAGACCCAAAGCATATTAATACGCGCTGGGCTTTAGTAGAATTTTATATGAAATTACCCGGTATTTTAGGTGGTAGTAAAAGCAAATCACTAAAATATGCACAAGAACTTGAAAACCTTTCAAAAGTTGATGGTTATTTGGCAAAAGGCTACATATATGAATATGATGAGGAACCAGAACTTGCCGAAAAATACTATAAAATGGCCATAACAGAAGGAGGTTCATTATGGTGTTATGACAAACTCACAACATTTTACGAAAAGCAAAAGCAACCAGAAAAAGCCCTAGCAAATTTAGAAGTTGCCAATGAAAAACACCAACGTAATGCCTTGCGCTATCAAATGGGCAAAGTAGCAGCAGAATATAATATAGAACTTCAAAAAGGCGTACAATGTTTGCAAACGTATCTAAAAAATTATTCTCCAGAAGATGGTGTTCCAAAAGCTTGGGCGCATTACAGGCTATCCCAAATTTATGCACACAAAAAAAATAAAACAGCAGCATTAAAGTATATAGATTTAGCACTTGCCGAATTACCAAACATAAAGCACTTTAAACAAGAAAAACAAAAAATATTAAAGCTTTAATAGTTGGGCGTTACCCTTTGGGTCGCGCTTTCAGTTATATCTTTTTTTCGTGCCTCAAAAAAGGATGCCACTTCAATCGCTAACGCAAACCCATCTGCGGTTTTCAGTATCGGTCCCATTTTACAATAATTACTTTGCAAACGTGCGTTTTTTTTAACTTTAAAACTTTGTAACTTTACAACTTTATACTTAATACATGAACGTACATTTTATAGCTATTGGTGGCTCTGCCATGCATAATTTAGCATTAGCATTACACAATAAAGGTTACCAAGTTACAGGGAGCGATGATGAGATTTTCGAACCCTCAAAATCGCGCTTAAATGCTAAAGGCTTATTGCCAGAAACCTATGGTTGGTATCCCGAAAAAATTCATACAGGTTTAAATGCTATCGTGTTAGGCATGCACGCCAAAGCCGATAACCCCGAATTATTGAAAGCCCAAGAATTAGGCTTAAAAATATACAGCTACCCCGAGTTTTTATACGAACAATCTAAAAACAAAACCCGTGTGGTTATTGGTGGGAGCCACGGTAAAACAACCATTACCTCCATGATTCTTCACGTCATGCATTACCATGATAAAGATGTAGATTATATGGTGGGCGCGCAATTGGAAGGGTTTGACGTGATGGTAAAACTAACCGAAGAAAACGATTTTATGGTTCTTGAAGGCGACGAGTATTTAAGTTCGCCCATAGATAGACGCCCAAAATTTCATTTATACAAACCCAATATCGCTTTGTTAAGTGGCATTGCTTGGGACCATATTAATGTATTTCCAACTTATGATAATTATGTAGAGCAGTTTCGCATTTTTGTAGATTCTATAGTAAGTGGTGGAAGCATAACCTATAATGAAGAAGACCTAGAAGTGAAACGTGTGGTAGTAGCTAGTGAAAATGCCATTCGGAAATTACCTTATAAAACACCTAATTATACGGTTGAAAACGGACAAACACTTCTTGAAACTCCAGAAGGTCCATTGCCTATTGAAGTGTTTGGAAAGCATAATTTAAATAATTTAGCGGGTGCTAAATGGATTTGCCAACACATGGGTATAGATGAAGAAGCTTTTTATGAAGCTATTGCTACCTTTAAAGGTGCCAGCAAACGTCTTGAAAAAATTGCTGAAAGTAAAACGAGTGTGGCCTATAAAGATTTTGCCCATTCTCCAAGCAAAGTAGAAGCCACTACCAAAGCTGTAAAAGAGCAATATGCCAATAGAACGTTGGTGGCCTGCTTAGAATTGCATACCTACAGCAGTTTAAACACCGAATTTTTAAAAGAATACAAAGGCGCACTAGATGCCGCCGATGTTGCCGTGGTGTTTTACTCGCCCCACGCCGTTGAAATTAAAAAACTCAAAGAAGTTACCCACGAGCAAATTGCCAATGCATTTGAGCGTGACGATTTAATTATATATACCAACCCAAACGATTTTAAAAATTTCCTATTCTCTCAAAACTTTGATAATAAAGCATTATTGTTAATGAGTTCAGGTAATTATGGAGGCCTTAACTTAGATGAGGTTAAGGGGTTGATAAATTCATAAAATCAAAACGTAAAAGCCAAAGATATATTCCAAACAAAATCCTTTGAAACAATATTAGAATTGAGTTTTTCATTTAAAATAAATTGCAAGGAAAAAGGAAACTCGTTTTTTGCAAGCGTAATAAATGCAGATGTATAAATACCATCAATAAGGTCTAAATTGAGATAATATATTTGAGGCGTAAAATTCAAATAATAAGCTCCGTTTTTTGCAATTGGAATGTTACTAAAACCCATATTTAAAGAAAGAAAATGACCGTTTTTTAGTCCATCGTCAAAACCTTTTGAAATAAGGTAATATATGCCAATTGAGGTATTTTCTGAAAGTTTATAACTAGGCACTACTTCTGCCGCTAGATATCTGCGGCTTTCAATAAGCGTTCTTTCAGTTTCATTTTCAATAACAGTTACACTACGAAAATTAAGTGCTGGATGAATTCCTAAACGCATTTTAAATTTTTCTGTTTTTATAGTTTGATGGCGAAACCAAAACAGGAAACTCCAAGGCTTCCCTTCTAAAGCAAAGCGCATTTCGGGTTCAAAGCTAAAGTTTTTTTTCGCTAACTTTAAATTAAATTGTGCCGCAGGATCTCCTAAAGAAAAGGTTGGGACTAATGAAATACCGTTATTAGTAACTGAAACAGAGCCTGAAATGTCATCAATTATTTTGGTTTTTGATTTTTCCTCCTGTGAAAAAATAACGCATGGAAATACCAAGGCGCAAAAAAGCACTAATTTTTTTATCATAATAGTATGGTAGTTACTTAACTGAAAGCGTGAAGATTACTTTAATAATTTTGTAAACGAAAGCGATGCTAATTTCCATGAGCCTTCTGTATTTATGTACACTTCGGTAACCTCAAATGGGTTGGCAACTTCATTGCCACCAACTTCTGCTATTAACGTAATATGGTTTAAAACAATAGCCGTTTGGTCTATTATTTCAACTGAAACCTCATGAATGGTTGCTTTTTTGTACCAAATGCCACCGCTTTCAATAATGGCGAGTTCTTGTTCTTTTCCCCAACTTCCGCCCATATGTACAAAAACAGACTGACTGTGAAACAGATTATTTAAAGTGTTTATATTTTTGTCGGACATCCATTGCCATTTATCTTTTGAAAGTTGGATAATTTCTTCTTTTAAATCTGTTGTTTGAGCAAATCCAGAAAACATTGCGATAAAAAATAATGTTATGGCTAATAATTTAGATTTCATATATATATGATTTTTATTTTTAAATAAATTTTATTAATGCTCTATCACGTGAGTATCTCTCACACTGCTAAATGTTAAGGCTAATAATTTCCAATCATTATCGTCTTTTTTGTAAACTTCCGTTACGGTAAACTCGGTCGATACATCATTGCCTCTAACATGTGCTTGCAAGGTAATGCGGTTCCAAACAATGGCTGTATTATCAAATACTTCTACTGTTACATCGTGTATATCTGCGTTCTTATACCAAATACTACCCGATTCTATAATTTCAAGTTCTCTATCTTTTTTCCAAGTCCCGCTCATATGTACAAATTTTGATTTGTCATCAAATAAGTTGGCAAGTTTTCCAACATTCTTATCGGCCATCCATTGCCATTTATTTTTTGAAAGCTCAATGATTTCTTGTTCTGCAGACGTTTGGGCAAAGAAACCTTGTGTGCTAAGGGCTGCTAAAAAAAGTGTGATTATTAAGTTTTTCATGGTGTTGTTTTAATTTAAATATTAATTGTTTTACAAATATCTTTACCCGTTGTGCATTTTAAATAATGCTGATTTTAATATTGTTAATATTTCTATCAAAGATAAATTTATTGATATACTGAACAACAGTCAAAGCAGTTATCTTAGCTAGTACCCTGGTTTTAAAACCCTCAAAAGACTT
>JAIPBH010000023.1 GCA_021739635.1 Flavobacteriaceae bacterium
TAAATTATTTAGACCAATTTAATAAATTAATTATGAATTTAACGAAATAATTTTTGTTTAATGATTAAATTAATTCTTTAAGCCTTTTAGTAGCTATTTCGGCCGTAATATCTCTTTGTGGTGAACCAAACATTTCATAACCCACCATAAATTTTAACAGTTTCACTTTTTAAAATTGATGGGTAAAAACTCATATGCTAGTGGCCATTGTCTTCACAGTTAGTTGGCGACTCGTTAGTCACGCTTGAATACGGAAATGAGGTATTGAACAATTTATAATAAGAACAATAACTAGAGTGTTTCTTATTTTGTTCTAATATGTTTAAATATTGTATTTTTAGCTCAAATTCAAAAACTATTATTTCAAACTATTCTAAGTAATAAAGTTACATTATTATAATTAACTCATTTTCTTAAATGAATAACAACGCTAACGAATTACTACAATTTAACGCCTTTAAAAAAGGCAATGATTTAGCTTTTGAATATTTCTTTGAAAAATATTTTAATGGTGTTTTAGGCTTTTCTGTAGAATTTGTTTCAGATATAGAAGATGCTAAGGAAATAACTCAAGAATCCTTTATAAACCTTTGGATTAATAGAGAACATATTGAGACTACAAATGGCATTAAATCCTTTTTATATACATATGCAAAATCTAAAAGCCTGAACCATATTAGACATAATAAAGTCAAAGAAAAATACAAGAATAAAAAACTGAATGATCAGGAAAAACTTTTGAATATTCAAGTTTTAAATGCTTTAGATTTTGACGCTATGTCAATATCTGAATTAGAAACATTAATATTAAAATCAATAGAAGATCTTCCCGATAAAACAAAAGAAATTTTTGTTAAAAAGCGCTTTCAAAATAAAAAAAACAAAGAGATTGCTGATGAACTAGATTTGACAGTAAAAACGGTAGAAGCTCATATAACAAAAGCATTAAAAGTTTTAAAGGTAAAATTATCAAACTACCTTCCATCAATCCTCATTACTCTTATTTTATATAATTATTAAAAATTTTCAAGGGTTTTCAATATTATAAGTGTACTTATATTATAAAGCTAATTATATTCTCTGTGTTTCTAAGAAAAACCTGAATATAATTCAAATTTAACAAACCCTATGAATCCCGAGTTATTATTAAAATATCTTAACAATGAAGCTTCAGAAAAAGAAGTAACGTTAATTTTTGAATGGATAGATGCTTCAGAAGAAAACAAAAAGCAATTTATTGAACTAAAAAAGGCATGGGTTTTAACCGCTTCATTGAGTAATCAAAAAGTAAGCTCCTGGAGTACTATTAAAAAGCAAACAATACGAAGAAAGCGTTTTGATTTATTAAAGTATGCTGCCATTCTTATTATTGTTTTTGGAATAGGAAGAATTATTTATTTAGGCCAAAAAACTAGTATTCCAACGGCAAATGAAGTTGTTTTAGAATTAGGTAATGGCTCTATAAAGCATTTAAACCAAACTCAACAAGAAATAATTGTTGATAATAAAGGTAATATACTTGGAAAACAACAGGCCAATGAAATTATTTATCAAGCCAACGCATCCAGTAAAGAAATCACCTACAACACATTAAAAATCCCTTATGGTAAAACATTTAAGTTAACATTATCAGATGGAACTGTTGTGCATTTAAATGCAGGAACTGTTTTTAAATTTCCTGAACAATTTGTTGAAAGTACAAATAGAGAAGTTTATCTAACCGGGGAAGCATTTTTTGAAGTGACAAAGAATACAAAACAGCCATTCATAGTTCATTCAAATAAGATAAATATTGAAGTTTTAGGAACAGTATTTAATGTTAGTGCTTATGAAGATGATGCTTATACACATTGTGAATTATTAGAAGGCTCTGTGCGACTATCTGAAGATTCTAACACATCAAATCAAATCATATTGTCTCCTAATTTTAAAGGAACCTGGAATGAAAGTTTAAAAACATTTGAAACTAAAAAAGTTGATGTTAACGAATACATAGCTTGGGTTAAAGGAGAGCTTATTTTTAATGATGCGTATTTCTCTACAATAGCTAAAAAACTAGAACGCTCATTTAATATTAATATAACAAATCTTAATGATTCATTAGCAAATCAGCATTTCACTGGGGCCATAAAAATAAAAGATGCCGATATAAAAAGTCTTTTTGACTTATTTAAAATTGACACACCTTTTGAGTATTCAATTAATCAAAACAAAATAGAAATAAAAAAAGCCAATTAAAAGCCTTCCCTTTAATATGACTAAAAAAATACATCCCTCTTTTGCAAAAACCATCCTAACATTTCTTTTTTTGTTTTGTGGTTTAATTGGTTTTTCTCAATCTGGTTCTATAAATTTAAATTTAAAAGACCAACCACTTAGTAGCATTATTAAGGCGTTAGAAAAGCAAACTACTTATAGAGTTATTTATAATTCAAACAAAATAGATAGTACCAAAAAGTATAGCATTAATGTTGATAGTAAAACACTTGAAGAAACCCTAAAACTACTTTTTATAGATTCTCAAATCACTTATGTACTAAGTAACAATCAAATACTGCTAACTGAAAAAAAAACAAATCTCAAAGTTGGCTCAAATGAAATCAAGGAGCGTTTAATTAAGGGTAAAGTTATTAGTACAGTTGATAATTTCCCTCTTACCGGAGCTACGGTACTAATTAAAGGTAAATCTGCAGGAGCAATCACTAATATAGATGGTGAATTTACATATCTTTTAAAATCTGATGACATTGAAAATCTAGAACTTGAAGTATCTTATTTAGGTATGGAAACTAAGGTTGTAAAAGTGGGTAATACGTCTCAATTTACTATTTACCTAGAAGAATCTGCAGATCAATTAGAACAAGTTGTAATAACATCTTCTTATGGAACAAAAAAACTTAAACAAGAAGTTGTTGGAAGTATTGTAACCGTAAATCCAGAAGATATTTCTATTGAACAACCTGCAGTAACATTTGATGAATTATTAGAAGGACAAGTGGCAGGTGTATTAATAGAAGTTAATCCAAGATTGGGTGAAGCTGCTTCAATAAATATTAGAGGTCAAGGCTCCTTAACTCCTTTATCAGGAAATGTAGTTGGCACCTCTACCCAACCATTAATTATTGTAGATGGTATTATTTTATCTGAAGAAATAGGCCTAGATGGCAATAACTTTTTTGATGTTGGCACAGGAAACCTTTCTGAAAATATTTTAAACCCTTTAGCACGAGTAGGTATAGAAGATATTGAAAGTTTTAATATTTTAAAAGATGCCGCAGCAGTAGGCTTGTATGGTGCAGATGCTGCCAATGGTGTTATTATTATTACCACAAAATCTGGAAAAAAAGGAAAACTTAAATATTCAGCTTCAGCGCAAACAGGGGTTACCTCTGCTTTTAATGGTATGAAATATTTAAACGGTGAACAATATCAATCTGTTTTAAATGCCTACCATACCAATAGTGGTAATTTAAACAATGTAAAACCTTGGAATGGTGTTAATACCAATTGGTTTGATTTATTAAACAAAACTGGCACCTTTAGCCGTTACAATTTTGGTGCTTCTGGGGGAAGTGGTCATTGGGGATACAGAGCTAATTTAGGCTATCAATTTACCGATGAAGCTCAAAAAGAAAACACATTTGAAAAACTAAACACATCTTTGTCGGCTGACTATAACAACAATAAATTTAGTTTTAGTTTACGCCTATCGCCTTCATTAACAATTAAAGACGACCCAAACACCTTATACGCTTTTGCCTTACCTCCTAACATTCCTGCTTTTGATGAGAATGGCGATTATACCCCATTTCCAACCTATGGCAATCCAATTGCCGTGTCTAAACAAAACAAAGCGAATTCAAAAACATTTGCGATTTTAGGGAGCATAAAACTGGATTATAGCATTTTAGATAATTTGAAGATTTCCACACTTTTTGGATTGGATGCTTCCAATAAAGATGAAGATAAATTCTTTTCTGGGTTAAACGGTTCTGGAAATTTTAATAGTGGCCTGCAAGGAAGACGTCTTTTACGAGATCGAAATACCCGCCGTTGGAACTGGAATGCTTCATTATCTTATAACACATTATTTAGCAAAATACATGGTTTTGATGCCATTTTAGGAGTAGAAGCACGAAGTGAAAGCGTAGAATTTTCATATGCCCGTGGCGATGGATTTGATAATTTTGAAACACCACAACCCATTAGCATGGCTACTGAACAAGATTACGAGGTTGATAGCTCAGAAAACACAGGTCGTTCTGCCTTCACGCAATTAAATTACAATTACAATAAAAAATATTTCCTTCTTGCAAACTTTAGAGTTGACCAAAGTTCAGCTTTTGGATCTGATAACAATACTGCTTATAATGGAGGATTAGGTGCTAGTTGGAATATTAGTAATGAAGATTTTTTTAAAAGCAGTAGAATTGTTGATTTTTTACGTTTAAGAATAAGTTATGGAACAACTGGTAACTCCAGAATTGGCTCATACAGAGCTTTAGGTTTATATACTATAAGTGATACACAAACAGGGTATAACGGATTAAATTATGGAAATATATCTTCTGCGCCAAACCCAAATTTAGGTTGGGAAGTCAATAAAAAATTTAATGTTGGTCTTGATTTTAACTTCCTTAACAAATTTAAAATTACGACTGATTTTTTTAGAGATAACATAGAAGATCAAATAGTTACAAGAGATGTGATAATTGAATCAGGTTTTGGCTCTGCCGAAATAAATGGCGCCGCCATGTACAATCAGGGTATTGAGTTTAGCTTTCAGGCTGATTGGTTTAAAAGCAAAGATTTTTCATGGAAATCAAATTTTAATATCACCAAAATTGAAAATAAAATAACATCTCTAACAGGTTTAGGTTCTGCCTTTTCAAGTGCTGAAGTTGCTCGATCTCAAACCATAGGTTATCCTACTTCAGCCCTTTGGGGTTATGATTTTATAGGAATTGATCCCGCTACAGGACGTGAATTGTTTAATATTGATGGCCAGATTTATGATTCTGCAACCGTTGCTAGTCAATTTAATTCTTCAAGTTGGGTGCCTATTGGTGATTCACAACCTGATTTTTACGGTGGATTTAATAATACATTTAATTTCAAAAATATAACCCTAAGTGTTATTATGTCATATACTCATGGTGGTGATGTTTTAGTAGATAGAACTATTTTCGATAACTACCGCATTTTAACCAATAGAAATATAAGCGTCAATGTTTTTGAAGACGCATGGTATCAACAAGGTGATAATGCCATACATCCAATAGTTTCAGATAATAATCGTATCATATCAAACTCTACAAAATATTTGTTTGATACCAGCAACATTAAACTAAAATCGGTTAATATAAGCTACAATCTTCCTGTAAATAAATACAAGTTGCCTATCAATTCATTAAACTTTTTTGTAAACGGTTCCAATTTATGTTATTGGTTTAAAGATAAAAGTCCGAAAGGAAAAAATGGTGTTGCTGAATTTAGAAACACATATCCTGAAATGAGAACAATAACCTTTGGAATTAACACCACATTTTAAGCTATGAAAAAGAATTATATATACGTGCTTTGTTTTTTCTTGAGTTTTTATGCTTGTAGTGATTTTCTGGATCAGGAACCAGACCAACAGATTTCAATAAAAGAGCAACTGTCTTCAAAAGAAGGTATCCTAATGGCTATAAATGGAATTTATAGAGATATTGAAGCATTACTTTCTTCAAGAGAAGTCATTTATGCCGATGTGCAAGGTGGCAACATTACATTTACTCCATCTAGAGTAAATTTCTTCGTGACAACACCATCAATAATTGAAAGTAGTTACAATTTTTCAGACCAAGAACAAGGGTCAGATTATGCTGGTTATTATGCTGATTTATATGATATCATCAATCAAACAAATGTATTATTATCTTATTTTGATACCTTTACTTTTCTTTCAGATAATGAAAAAAATCAATTACAAGCTGAATTACTAACTATAAGAGCTTTTGCGCATTATCAAGTTACCATTCACTATGCTCAGAATTATAATTTTACTACCATTGGTTCACATTTAGGAATTGTTTATAATACTTCACCAATAATTGCAGGAGTAGATTTTCCTTCCAGATTAACCTTAAATGAAACTTACAATCTATTAAAATCTGATTTAGATACTGCTTTAAACTTATATACAAATACGCAAACACTAACAGGTCCTTTATATTCTTACTTTAACCCAACAACTACAAAGACTTTATATGCAAGAATAGCACTGCAAATGAATGATTGGGAAAAAGCATTTACATTATCAGATAATGTAATTTCAACCTCCGGAATTTCATTAACCAGCAAGGAAAACTATGTAGCTGAATGGGAATTTGATGAAGACCCAATAAGCGAAGTTATTTTAGAATTTTCGGCTCCTAGAACTTCTGAAGGGAATGTATCATCAAGTATTTCTGAACATTTCATATATAATTCTAATGCCAATTACGCTAATTATGTTGCTTCTGGAGATCTTCTTCAGCTTTATGAATCTGCCGATATAAGAACTAATATGTTTTTACAACAAAATCTACCGACTATTATCAATAATATAAAAACAGACATCCCTTATTATTTCACCAAGAAGTTTCAAGGAAAACCAGGAACTACTTTTATCAGATTATCTGAGATGTATTTGATACGAGCTGAAGCCAATGCAAGATTAAACAATTTAGATGACGCCTTAATAGATTTAAATACCATTAGAGAACGCTCTAACTTATTAGCATTAAATACTACCGCTACAATTTTAAATGACATCTTTTTAGAGCGTAGACGCGAACTGGCTTTTGAAGGTCATTTATTGTTTGACATTGTAAGATTTAAAAAAGATGTAACAAGAAATTTAGGATGCACAGGAAGTGTTTGTAGTTTAACTTACCCATCCAATTATTTTGTGTTACCAATTCCATCATCAAGTACAGATTTAAATGAAAATATTCAACAAAATGAAGGCTACTAAAATATTCAACATATTACTTTTTTGCATACTTGTTCTTTCTTGCAGTAAAGATGATTCAAATAAACTTTTTGATGATTCAGATGGTGCATATATAAGATTTTTTCTTTTGGTTAATTCTAATAATCAGGTTTTAGAATATCCTGAAATAAGCGGCGGTCTTGTGGCTGTATCGTTATATGAAAAAAACAATGTGAGAACCTTAAAAATACCGGTTGCCATATCATCAACAAAAATTACTGATGCTACAACTGCTACCTTTAATTCAAGTATTGTAGGTGATATTGATTTAACAATTACTCCACAATCAACTTTGACTTTTTCACCCAATAAGTTAGTTGATACTATTTATGTAAGTATTAATAACAGATGGGATTTCTCAAAACTACAACAACTAAAACTAAGCCTAACAAGTGTTAGTAATGAAAAAATAAGTATTGGGATTCCTAATGTATTAGAACCAAACAATGAGCTAACTATAAACTTTTCTGAACCTTCATTTCAATACACTCTTGAAAAAAATAGAATAGAAATAAATGGTGATAGTGGAGAAGAAGTATTTTTTAAAGTAAATTTTCCCTTAGGATATTTTGAAAATGAAATTAATGAGAATGACATTTTTACCTTTTTGAACGGATTTGATTATACACTTTCAAAAGAAAAGCAGGACGATACAAGTATAACTTACAAAATCAAACTAAACGAGAACATTCAAAATGATGATGTATTTTATCAAACCGTCATAAATTTAATTGATAACAATGGTTATTTAGCAACAGGAAATAAAACGTTACAAGTTGTAAAGCCTATAAAAACTCAAAGAGATATTAGTGTTAACACAGCATCACATTTTTACAATTTAGCTGATCAATTTTACAGAACTTACGGCGAAACGTGGAATGACTTTAACAAAGATGGTATATGCCAATGGACAAGCTATAATGCTTTTACATATCCTATTGTTGTTTCTGCAGACAACCCTAACGCCATACTTTATGATGACAAGGGAACAACGGATCCATCAGACGATATATATCATGATGCCTTTAAAATTGGTTTTAAAACTCCAAATACCATTACTACCACAACCAATTCTTTTAATTTAAAACGATGGTTTAGTAATGAGTCCACATCAGGTATAAACTCTCCCGGTTTTGACGTGAATCCAGCTTTAGAGTTTTTTCCTGAAAACGGAAATAGCACAACAAAAGGAACTGTATTGGTAATTCCTCAATACATAACCATAGCTGGTACAAATGGTAATTCTTATAGTATTGCAATTTCTGGAGATGGAACTTATGAAGAGTATAGTCCAGGATTATTTGAACTTAAATTTCAATTAAAAGTTACAAACGATATACTTTTTGGAGGTACTATAACTGCTGAATATTTACTATATAATAATAATAGTTATCCAGATCCTCAAGATTTAACCACTAGTAATTGTGTAACTGAATATACATTATAGACCATGAAATTAAAGTTAATAATACTATTAGTTACAAGTTTTTGTCTTATTGCTTTTGTTAAAGTAAATAAACAAGAACGGTATACTAACATAAATGAATTAAAAGCACTTTATTCAAGTGGAGACCCAACAACATGGCCCAAACCACATTTGGATAGTTTAGTAGATAAAAATTCATTTCAAGATATTGGAGCTTTACCAAAAGTAACATATCCAGATTATAATCCATATTCAGAAGAAAAGGCTAAACTTGGCAAAATATTATTTTTTGACCCAAGACTTTCTGTAAGTGGACAAATTGCATGTGCATCTTGTCATAACCCAGAGTTGGCATGGACAGATAATTCAACACGTGCCTTTGGACATGATAGACAAACTGGAGGCAGAAATTCCATGACTATTTTAAACTCTGGATTTGCACATTTACTTTTCTGGGATGGGCGTGCTACTAGTTTAGAAGATCAAGCAAGATTTCCTATTGGAGACCCTTTAGAGATGAATGAAAAACTGAATATAGCTGTAGATAAAATTTCAGACATACAAGGTTACAAACCATTATTCAAAAAAGCATTTGGGAATGATTCTATCTCTTTAAAGCGCATTCAATACGCCATTGCTACATTTGAGAGAACCGTAAACAGCTATAAAACAAAATTCGATAAATTTGTTGAAGGAGACTCAACAAAGTTTAATAACCAAGAGGTTTTAGGATTACACTTATTCCGTACAAAAGCAAGATGTATCAATTGTCATAATACGCCTTACTTTAGCGACAATCAATTTCATAATGATGGACAAACATTATTTGGAACCAAAAATGAAGATTTTGGTAGATATAATGTAACCAAAAACAAAGAAGATATAGGTAAATTTAGAACCCCAACTTTAAGAGAAGTAACTAGAACTAGCCCTTGGATGCACAATGGTCATTTCCCAAGCTTATTAGATGTTGTAGAACTATATAATTTAGGAAATCCAGCACCTATACAACAAAAATATTTAGGCACAGAACGAGATTCTCTTTTACCAAACACCTCACCTATTCTTAAAAAATTGAGTTTAGATAAGACCGAAATACAAGCTTTATTAGCATTTTTAGAAACTTTAAGTTCTAATAATAGCCGAACCTTAATACCAACATTACCACAATAAATAATAATTAATTAAAACTTAAAATTATGAGAAAACAATTACTAACTTTTTTAACCATTGCAAGTGCATTTGCAATGAATGCGCAAGTAACACTTTTAAAAGACATTAATAGTGGCACAGGAAATTCATTACCTTCTGAATTAACTCTATTTAACAATAAGTTATATTTTGGCGGCGATGATGCAACAGGAACAAATTCTCCAGGCAGTGTTGATCTAGGAAAAGAACTTTGGGCAACCGATGGAACTTCTGGAGGAACAGTATTTATTAAAGACTTAAGATCAGGTTCAGCTAGTTCTTCTCCTAGCTTCTTTTTTAATTATAATGGCAGTCTATATTTTTCTGCAAATACTGGCTCAGGAAATGTTTTACATGTTACAGATGGAACAGAATCTGGAACTTTGGCAACTGGTGGAGGATTTGTGTTTAATCCAATTGAATTAAATGGCTTAATATATTATATAGTAACTACAGATTCAAATGGGTTGTATGAATTTAACGGAACAACTCAAGTAAAAGTGGCTAATGTTGGTACCGAAGATGTTAATTTTATTGGTGCTGCATTTACAGCATTAAATAATAAAATTATAGGATATGGATTTACAGCAACTGACGATCCTACTGTAGGAAGAGAGTTATATGAATATAATCCAGCCACAGATGCGTATACCTTAATTAAAGACATTACTGGTGATGCAACAGATTCTGGTATCAGTAATTTCGTTGTTTTAAATAGTGAAGTATATTTTGAAGCTTTAGATGTTTTATGGAAAACAGACGGAACTACTGTAGGCACAAATGCTGTTTCTGCAGCAGCATCCTTAACCGGTGTAACTAGTTTATTTGAATGGAATGGCAAATTATATTTTGAAGGTGATACAGGTACTTCTGGAGACCAACTTTGGGTATATGATCCTGTAGGTGATACTATCACTAATATAAGCAATATAACTGGCGGAACCATTAATGACCATAACCCAAGTGATTATGCTTCATTAAATGGACATTTATATTATGCCGGTCAAGTTGCAGATAATTCCTTAAAATATTTATTTAGAACAGATGGTACAATAACTGAAAGAATAAGTAGTACTATTTTTGACATTGATGATATTGCTGTTTTAAATGGGAAATTATATTTTGAAGGTGATGATGGAACTACTGGAAACGAATTATACAGTTTAGATCCAACAACCTTATCGATTGGCAGCAATGTTAAAGAAATTATTAATGTTTTTCCTAACCCAGCTACAGATTATATTACGGTGTCTAAAAATTTACTAAACGCGTCATATAGTATTTATGAATCTACAGGGAAATTAGTAAAAGAAGGTATCATTACTTCTGAAAAAATTCAACTTAATTTAACTAGTGGTTTATATTTTGTGAAAATTAAAACTGAAAACAGTTTAGTAACAAAAAAGATTATTGTTAAATAACTTTTATTACATTTTTAATGAAGAAGCCTCGACAAATCGAGGCTTTTTTATTTTACAAATTGTCCCGTCCTGAAATAAGTTGACATAAAATCGACTTATTATGAATAGATCAGAAAACAGACCAGAAAAGCGTAGTCAGCGTGATTATAATTTGGGCTTTAAATTAGCTGTTATTTTGCAAGTAGAAAAAGGCGAACT
>JAIPBH010000016.1 GCA_021739635.1 Flavobacteriaceae bacterium
TTAGGGTTGATAGTTGCATTAGAATCATCACAATCATCAGTAGTTTGAGCCGCTAGCGCATAACCAGCACCAGGTGACAGACACTGCGTTACAGAGGTTGTACTTCCAAAGAAGCCATCACTATCGGCATCCACACCAATATACCACACGGTATTAGGGTTAATAGTTGCATTAGAATCATCACAATCAGAATTATTAGCAACATAACCAATAGGTTGATTTACAGCTTCTTGACTTACATTAGGGTTTCCAAATGTATCATTATCTGTATCAGCATACCAAGTGCTTAAATTACTAACCATATTTATAGTATAATCTTCTACTTCACCATATGTAAATGAACTACAAGACGGAGGTGTTCCTCCATTTCTAAGTGAGACTCTCATTCTTGTAGAACCAATTGAAGCTGTTAAAGGAATTGTAATATTTCCGGTTATAGGAGTAGTTAGTGATGCAGCACTAGTTACTATCTGTTCACCAAGATCACTAAAATCTCCGTCTTTATTGTAATCAATCCATACATTGATTGCTGTAGTACGAGTACCTGAAATTATTTTGCCAATAGAAATGGTGTAAGTAGAACCAATTGTAACATTTGTACTTGACGATGTAAAATCAGAATAACCACCAGATCCATAACTAGTTGTATTATTAATTGTTCCAAATGAAACATTTCCTATATAGCCACGACTTGAATTTGTGCTGTTTGAAGAACAATAAACAATAGCAGTTGTAGCAAAATTTGTAGAATTGGAGTAGGCCGAAGTAGAACTAGCACAAACACTTCTTACCTGAAATTCATAATTAGTAGAAACAGTTAAACCTGTTAAGTTATGAGGAGATGATGAAAGGCCTAAAACATCAATCCATGTTGAACTTCCAATTTCTCTGTACCTCAAATCAAAGGTGTTCCCAGAAGCAGAATTCCATGATATCGATGCTGAATTTGTTGTAATGCTTGATGCAGATAAGCCGTTTGGTAAGGCTGACGCTACAGGAGTTAATAAAACATCAGCTAATACTTTAGTTTCATAATCTGCAATTGTTTGATTTGTTAAAGTAAATGATTGGTAACAATCTGACTCATATATAATATCATATGTTCCAGCTTTTATAGGTCTGTAGTAATCTCCATGAGAAATATCTGTAAAAGTATGAGAGCCATAATTATCGTGCCCAACAATTTTAACTGTCGCATTGATAGGGTTTCCTGAAACAGCATCTTTCACAACACCTCTAAAACCATATGTTCCTTGAGTTAAGAAATCTAGAAGGGAATTTTTATTGAATAACCAATAATTAACTAATTGACTTGCAGGTAAAATTTTAGTATCTGATAATTCTATTGTAATTTCTTTACATTGTTTATAGTAATTCATGTAATCTTGTCTTCCACCATAAACACGATACCATTCAGCTCCATGAGTTACGCCAGGACTAGGATATATATTACTATCATCATCTGCGGTCATATATGTCATGTCTCCTAATGTATTGCTATCGTTTTGGGCATGTGTAGCGTATTCAACACCTGTAAATTCAAACCAATTTCCATCAGGATGGGTATATTGACTTACATAAGCATTATCAAAAGGATAATTAACCAATTCTGTTCCTCCATGAAAGTTAGCAGAAATCACAAAATGTTCAGCATCGGCTAGTGCCATAAAAGCTAAAGTTTCTGTTTGGTAAGCATTACCATCATAATGAGCTCCTGCTACATTATCAGGATAGTTTCTGTTTAAATCTATATTGTTATAGTTACCTCTTCTAGAACCAGTTACAGATGTGTTTCCTGGGCTTCCGTAGTATGTTCCATCTGGATTAGCACTTGGATTAATCCAAATTTCAGAGTTTTCAACTAAATTTTTTATTCTAGCATGATCAGAATGACCAGTATCAGCATAAACAGTTAATATGTAATCTATTAAGCTTAACATCATTGGATAACCAGCAATTTCATCACCATGCATTGATGAAGTAAGCATTAATTTTGGCTCTTGTTCATCTGTATTAACATTATCAGAAATTTTTACAAAAAGCAACTCTTTCCCATCATTTTCAGTAGTATTTCCTAAACTAATTTTTTTAACCAATGCAGGGAATGAATTTTCAAAATCTTGCATTTGTTGTGCATATTGTGCATAGGTTGGATATGTTGAAACAGGAAATGATAGAGTATTTGCAGCAAATTTGTTTGTCTTGTTTGTATTCTTAGCAGTTACTTTGTTATCATAAATAAATGCTTCATCTACTTCATTTTCGCTTACAGGAATTTCAAAAGGAATATTTAATGATTCAAAATCTCTAAATTGTTTTTCATTAGCCCAAGCTAACACTTTATTAGTTTTAGGGTTGTAATTTACAATTGATAGATTTTTTGTAAAAGTCTCTATCTCTGCTTTATTTTTTACTTTAAATGTAAAAGTTAGTTCACCCTTGACAGATAAATATTTTTCAGCTTTTATTTTATTTGGGTTTTGTGAATAAATTTGGAATGCAAGTAAAAATAGCATACCAAATAGGAAGGTAATTTTTTTCATGGAAGGATTATTTTAAGCAATTTACACTGCGAATATAAAAATATTTTCATAAAACATCCATGAAAAGCAAAAAAAATCGTTGAAATGTATATTATTTTTTATACAAAATAATTAATATGTTGATTTTCAATAATTTAATATTGTGTTAAATTTTAATAATTTTTTTTGAAATCATTGAATATTGTAGCTTTTAAATAAACACTAAACAAAATTGTAATACATTTAATTTATAATTTATTTTAATGGCGTTTAATTTAGGTTTGTCTATTTTTATCAAAAAAAATGTTAAATCAATATTTGTTTTTTTAAGTTTATAGATATGAAAAATTTATTGTATGTATTAATAGTTATCTGTGTTTTTGCTTGTAAAAATGAATCAAAACCTAAAGAAATTATTCTTCAAACTGGATTGGACGTTAAGTCAACTGACATTGAAAAATATCGTCCACAGTTTCACTTTACACCTAAAGAAAAGTGGATGAATGACCCTAATGGGCTGGTTTATCACAATGGTTATTATCATTTATTTTATCAATATTATCCCGATAGTACTGTTTGGGGACCTATGCATTGGGGTCATGCCAAGAGTAAAGACCTATTACATTGGGTTCATAGGCCAGTTGCTTTATATCCTGATAGTCTTGGTTATATATTTTCTGGAAGTGCCGTAATCGATAAAAATAATACAACAGGTTTTGGTAAAGATGCTATGATAGCAATTTATACATATCATGACCCAATAAAAGAAAAAGAAGGCAACATATTATTTCAAACGCAAGGTATAGCCTATAGTAATGATGAAGGAGAAACGTGGAAGAAATATGAACATAATCCAGTAATTCAAAACCCTGGAATAAAAGATTTTCGTGATCCAAAAATGTTTTGGAATGATGAAAAATCTATTTGGCAAATGGTTTTAGTCGCTAAAGACCATGTTGAGTTTTATGAATCACCAAATATTAAAAACTGGAAAAAAATAAGTGAGTTTAGATTTGAAGATAATCCACCATTAGGAGTTTGGGAATGTCCAGATTTATTTAAATTAAAAGTTGAAGGAACACATGATGAAAAATGGGTACTCATAATAAGCCATGGTGATGGTGCTCCAAATAGCGGCTCTGGAACACGGTATTTTGTTGGAGATTATGATGGAACAACATTTACTACTACTCAAAAATCAAGTCAATGGATTGATTATGGAACAGATAATTACGCAGGTATTACATTTAATAATGAACCCAATGACAAACGCATATTTATAGGTTGGATGAGTAATTGGAATTACGCTACAACAACACCTACTGAAAAATGGAGAAGTGCCATGACTTTGCCAAGAGAACTTTCATTGATAAAAGAAGATGAAAGTTATTATTTAAAAAGTAATGTAATTAGTGGCTTTGATAACTTAAAAAGCACTATTTCTAAAAGTACAATAACAGGCAATTTCCCTTATAACTTTAGTTATCATAATTTACAAGAAAGCATGATGTCATTTACTACTGAAGTACAAGAAGAAATTCATATTACGTTCTCAAATAGTAAAAACGAATCTTTTAATATTAGTTATAACAAAAGCGAAGGCTTAATAAAATTAGACAGAAGTCGTTCTGGTTTAGTTGATTTTAATGAAAAATATGTATTAAGCTCAAATCAAACCATGACAATTGGAAAATTAGATACATTGTCTTTCAAAATAGTTTTAGATGCATCTTCTATTGAAATTTTTATAAACAATGGTAAATTTGTAATGACCAATCAAATATTTCCAACAGAAAATTTTACTCAATTTGAAATATCTCCAAAGGAAACTGTAAAAGTTAGTAATTTTGAAATTCAATCTATAAATAGAAGTATTTAATAATTTGTAAAAAATATATATGTCTAAAATAACTTGTTTTGGAGAAGTTTTGTGGGATGTGTTTCCAACTCATGAAAAAATTGGAGGCGCACCGTTAAATGTAGCATTACGATTAAATTCACTTAATCATGAGGTTTTCATGATTAGCGCCATAGGTAAAGATAAACACGGAAAATTACTTTTAGATTATATCGCTGAAAACGGAGTAAAAACTGAATTCATTCAAGTGCATAATCATTTAGAAACCGGTAAAGTTCAAGTAACTTTAAATGAAAAAGGCTCAGCAACTTACGAGATTACGTTTCCACGTGCTTGGGATTCAATTGTTATGAATGACGAACTGAAAACCCTTGTAGCTAATTCTGACGCTTTTGTTTTTGGAAGCTTAGTTGCTAGAGATGAGATTTCAAAAAAAACCTTGTTTGAGCTTATTGAAGTCTCATCATATAATATTTTTGATTTGAATTTAAGAGCGCCATATTATACCAAAGAGCTTTTAATACATTTGATGAATAAAGCAAATTTTATAAAATTTAATGATGATGAATTGTATGAGGTAAGCGCTTTTTTAGGTTCAAAATACTTATCATTGGAACAAAATATTCATTTTATTTCAGAAAAAACAGGAACAAAACATATTTGCGTTACTAAAGGCCATCACGGAGCCGTATTATTATATAACGACCAATTTTATTATAATAGTGGATATCTTATTAAAGTAAAAGATACCGTTGGAGCAGGAGATTCATTTTTAGGATCACTAATAAGTCAATTATTAAATAATGTTCATCCACAACAAGCCATAAATTTTGCTTGTGCTGTTGGAGCTTTAGTTGCACAAAGTGAAGGAGCTAATCCAAAAATTTCTATATCTGAAATTGAAAAGTTTATAAATCCTTATTAAAAGAATCTATAATATTATAAAAAAGGACAAGTTATTTTTGTCCTTTTTTAAATCCGTAAAGGTTCTGATTAATAAAATCATGCGGAAATGTATCATCTCCTTCAAAACCTAATTTTATAGTACCACTATCTTCAGGAATGTAATTTGTTTTAAAAATATAATCCCAAACACTTAAACTTATTCCGTAATTAATTCCATGTTTTCCTTTTGGTAAAGTATAAGCATGATGGTATAAATGCATTACCGGATTGTTAAAAATATACTTCAATGGGCCATAAGTAATTTTAATATTGGAATGATTTAAATGACCAATGACAATGGTTATAAAATGTATAATATATGCCTGATTAGGTTCAAAACCACCTAGTATCATAACTCCAAATGTTTTTAGAGGTTTATAAAGAATGTTTTCCATCCAATGATATCTTAAGTGAGCAGCAAATCCCATTTCTTTAACACTATGGTGCACTTTATGAAAATTCCATAAAAATGGATATGTATGCAATAAAACATGCGTAAACCACTGTACAAAATCAAGAATAATAAAAAATACGAGTAGTTGTAGCCACATTGCCCATTCTGAAATATTTAATATGGCTAAGCTTTTGGTTGTTATATTAATATCATTAAAAAACAATCCTATTACCTTGTAAAATCCACTAATAACAATAGAAAATACAAAAAAATTAAAGAACATATAAAAAGCATCCAACCAAAAATCTTTTCTTATAATAGATTGGTTTTTTCTCCAAGGAAAAGCAATTTCTAAAAGCCAAACAATTACAGAAATTACAATAAGTCCCCAAAAATAATTAGTATACCAAGGCACTTCAAAGAGTATTGATTTCCATGTCCAATCAACAGTTCCATTAAAAGCAGTTATAAACGTGTTAATATATTTTTCCAATTCTAATCTAGTTTATGCAATATCTTTTTCCATTAAATAATGTAATAAAGGTAAAATATTTTCTAGGAGATTTAAAGTTAAAGTTTCTAATGGTTAAGAATTATTTTTTACCAAAATTTTTATCAAATGATAAAAGTCATAATTAAGTAACAAACTATTTCGTTATATTTGTTTTGACATAACGATATATAGCAATGATTAGTATTGAAGATGCTTTACAAGCAGTTAAATTAAACAGTGAAGAAATCTCTAATGGAGTCACTGTTTCAATTGAAAAAGCTAATAATTCAACTTTGTTTAAAGATGTGTATTCACCTATAAACATGCCACCATTTAGGCAATCCGCTATGGATGGTTACGCGTTAAATTTACATGATGATTTCACATATTCACTCATTGGAGAAGTTAAAGCAGGTGACAGCCATCAACCAAAATTAAACCAAGGTGAAGCTGTTAGAATTTTTACAGGAGCTGCCGTTCCAGATTCAGCAAATGCCGTTATTATGCAAGAAAAAGTCGTGGTTAACGGAAATGAAATAACGATTGTAAGTAAACCTTCAATAGAATACAATATTCGTCAAATAGGAGAACAAGTTAAAAAAGGTGCATTAGCTTTAAAAAAAGGCACAAAATTAACGCCTGCAGCCATAGGTTATTTATGCTCGTTAGGAATAAGCGAAGTTTCAGTTTATAAAAAACCTTCCATTGCCCTTATTACCACTGGCAATGAACTCATTGAAGCAGGAGAACCTTTAACCTATGGTAAAATATATGAAAGTAATTCTAAAATGCTTCAAACGGCATTATTAAGTCTTGCATTTGATAGCGTTTCTGTTCATAAAATTAAGGATGATTATGATGACACCTATTCCAAATTGAATGAAGTGATTGCTAAAAATGATTTAGTAATTATTAGCGGAGGAATTTCTGTGGGCGATTACGATTTTGTAGGCAAAGCATTAAACGAATTAAACGTTGAAGAAATTTTTTATAAAGTAAATCAAAAACCCGGAAAGCCTTTGTTCTTCGGAAAAAAAGATAACACACTGTTGTTTGCTCTTCCAGGAAATCCGGCTGCTGCTTTAACCTGCTTTTATATGTACGTTTTTGTGGCTTTGCAAAAACTGTCTGGATTTGAAGGTAAAGGTTTGGTTAAAATATTCGCTAAATCTACTTTAAATTATGTGAAAATTGGAGACAGACCATTGCTTTTAAAAGCATATTATGATGAAGGTAAAGTCACAATTTTAGAAGGTCAAAGTTCGGCCATGTTGCAAACCTATGCCATATCAAATGCTTTAGTTAAAATGTCTGGAGAAAATGAAAAGTTTTGTACAGATGATATTATTGAAGTCATGTTGCTTCCTGTTTAAAAATTGTGCGATGAACTGTAAAATAAAAAGCAGAATTTGGATTGAACTTGACGGAGAAGAATTTCTGGGCGAAGGAAAAATCCAATTATTAAAAGCCATTGAAGAAACGGGTTCATTATCAAAAGCTGCAAAATCTACACATATTTCCTATAAAAAAGCTTGGCATTTAATAGATGCCGTTAATAAAATATCTAAAAAACCCGTAACCATCAACAGTATTGGCGGCAAAGGTGGTGGCGGCACAGCGTTAACACCTTATGGTAAGTCTTTAATAACTGCCTTTGATGATATGAATAAAAATTGTTGGGAGTTTTTAGATAAGCAACTAGAAAAAATCAAAAGTTTATAATATGCTACAGTTAGATAATATTTACTTGTTTTTAATTATGCTGCCTATCATTTCCTTTCTATATTCTAGTGTGGGACATGGTGGTGCTAGTGGTTATTTAGCGATGATGGCATTATTCTCTTTTGCTCCAGAAACTATGAAACCAACAGCACTCTTATTGAATTTATTTGTAGCTGGTATTTCGTTTTACTATTACTATAAAGAAGGATATTTCAATAAAAAATTATTCATTTCATTTGCTTTAACGTCAATTCCATTGGCTTTTTTAGGTGGAACTATTGAAATTGATGCCTCTATCTACAAAAAAATATTAGCTGTTTTATTGGTTTTTGCTATCCTGAAAATGTTGAATGTTTTTGGAAAAGAAAGCGATACTATAAAACAAGTAAAGCTTTGGCAAGGTTTAGTAGTTGGAGGAATTATTGGGTTTTTCTCGGGTTTAATAGGTATTGGTGGCGGTATTATATTAACTCCAGTTATTTTATTGTTGCATTGGGGTAAAATGAAAGAAGCCGCAGCAGTATCAGCCTTATTTATTTGGGTTAATTCTGCATCTGGTTTAATAGGGCAATTAAGCACAGGGATTAGTTTAAATATGGATTCCTTTATTTTAGTTGCAATAGCATTAATAGGAGGTATTTTTGGTGGTTACTTTGGAAGTAAAAAAATTAACAATCAAAATCTACGCTATATACTTGCTTTTGTATTGGTTATAGCATGTGTTAAATTATTTTTTACCTAAATATGATAAAAAAAGAAGATATTACGGGTATTATTTTAGCTGGAGGAAAAAGTTCTCGCATGGGAACAGATAAAGGTTTTTTAAAGCTAAATGGAACGTTATTTATTGAGTATAGTATTTCTGCTTTACAACCTTTAGTTTCTCAAATAATGATTGTTTCAAATAATGTTGATTATGATGTTTTTGGACTAAAACGTGTTGAAGATGTAATTAAAAATGCTGGCCCTTTAGCAGGAATCTATTCAGGATTACATCAATCAAAAACAGCCTATAATTTAGTTTTGAGTTGTGATATCCCTTTAATAAAAATAGAGATTTTAGAACAATTGATTGAAGCTCAAGATGGCAATTCAGATGTTATTCAAATAGTAAGTCGTGGTAAATTTATGCCATTGATAGCTTTGTATAAAAAAAATTGTGAAACAACATTCTATCAACTTTTACAAAATGATGAACGCCGATTGCAAGTGGCTATCAATCAATGTAAAGTGAAAAACATAGTCTTAAGTTCTAAATTAGACACTTTTACAGAAAATATTAATACACCCGAAGAATTAGAACAAATAGTAAATGAAAGTAACAATTAAATATTTCGGATTGCTCTCAGAAGTCACTAAATGCGAAGAAGAGACTATTGATTTTTCAAAAACTCTTATTTCTGAGTTATTAGAAGAACTTTGCATAAAATACCCAAACTTAATAAACAAAGACTTTCAAGTGGCGCAAAACCAGGAGTTAGTGTCATTTGATACAAAACTATTAAGCAACGAATTAGTTTTATTACCACCTTTTTCCGGTGGATAAAATATGGATAGATATAACAGACATATTATACTTTCTGAAATTGGTCAAATAGGTCAAAATAAATTGCTAAGCGCTAAAGTTTTAGTGGTTGGAGCTGGTGGATTGGGTTGTCCGGTTTTACAATACCTTGCAGCCGCAGGTGTTGGTACAATTGGAATTATTGATTTTGATGTTGTTGAAAAATCTAATCTACAACGTCAAGTATTATTTGGAACATCATCTTTGGGTAAAAATAAAGCTGAAGAGGCAAAAAGTAGATTACAAGATTTAAATGATACTATTACTATAAAGGCGTATCTTGAAATGTTAACGTTTCAAAATGCAATTGACTTATTCAATCAATATGATATTATAGTTGATGGCACAGATAATTTTGAAACACGATATCTTATAAATGATGGATGCGTTATAACAGGTAAACCGTTGGTTTTTGGGGCTATATATAAATTTCAAGGGCAAGTGTCGGTTTTTAATTATGAAAACGGACCAACTTACAGATGTGCATTTCCAAACAAACCAAAAAAGGATACAGTTCCAAATTGTTCAGAAATAGGTGTTTTAGGCGTGTTGCCGGGTATTATAGGAACCATGCAAGCTAATGAAGTTCTTAAAATCATTTTGGGTATTGGCAGTATTCTTTCAGGGAAATTATTGTGCTATGATGCTTTATCCTATCAAACTTCGATACTTAATATTAAAAAGTCTGAAAATGAAATTCAAAAAGTTTTGAAGAACAAGTCGGATTTTAAAAATCAGAAGAGTGAAGTCCATTGTGACTCTCAAAGTGTAGAAATTTCAATTAAAGAAGTTTGGAATAATAAAAACATACAGTTTATTGATGTGAGAGAAGCTCATGAACAACCTAAAATAAAAGGTCTGAATGTAATACATCTTCCTTTAAGTGCCTTTTTAGAAAATCTAGATTTAGTAGAAAAGGATAAGAAAAAAGTAGTCTTTTGTCAATCTGGAATTCGAAGTAAAATGGCTGTCTTTCTATTTAAAAAACATAACATACATAATTGCTATAGTATTAAAGAAGGTGCTTTAGAAATAAATAAGTATTTAAAAAAATCAAATAAACAAGTATCAAATGAGTGATAAAAAAATTAAAAGTGTTTTTATACAAGGCGCTATTTCTTCAGAATTTATAGGAGAATCCATTGCCAAACATCAAACTAAAATTAGCATTGGCGCTCATAATATTTTTTTGGGACAGGTTAGGGCAGATGTTATTGATAATAAAATAGTAGCAGCTATAGAATATACGGCTTATGAAGATATGGCAAATGCTAAATTTCATGAGATTAGAGAAGCAGCATTTGAAAAATTTGAACTCACGTGTATGCATATTTACCATAGTTTAGGCACTGTTAATGCAGGTGAAATTTGTTTGTTTGTTTTTGTGTCGTCTCCACACAGAAAAGCAGTTTTTGATGCTTTAGAGTTTATTGTAGAGGAAATTAAGTCTAAAGTTCCTGTTTTTGGGAAAGAAATTTTTGAAGATAATTCACATCAATGGAAAGTAAATAGTTAAGTTATTATGGTAGATATCACATATAAAAGTAGCACATTAAGAACCGCTGTTGCACAAGCTATTGTTAAAGTAAGTAAACAGGAAACAATCACCGCTATTCAAAACGATACAGTTCCTAAGGGCAATGTATTTGCCATGAGCAAAGCAGCAGGATTACTTGGCGTTAAAAGAACACCGGATATTTTGCCTGATTGCCATCCGTTACCTATAGAATTTACGAGTGTGGATTATGAAATAAACGGATTAGAAATAACGGTAATTTTCACAGTGAAAACTATTTATAAAACGGGTGTTGAGGTAGAAGCTATGCATGGCGCTAGTGTTGTTGCGTTAAATATGTATGACATGTTAAAACCAATTGATAAAGGCATTGAAATACATCATATTAAATTGATTAGTAAAAAGGGAGGAAAATCAGATTTTACAGATAAATTTAGAAAAGATTTAACCGCTGCTGTGATTGTCTGTTCAGATACTATTTCGGCAGGGCAAAAAGAAGATAGAGCAGGAAAAGCAATTATTAAAAAATTGGAAGAATGTTATGTGAAAATAGCCGATTATATTATCATTCCAGATGAAAAAGACATCATTCAAGAAAAAGCAAAAACATACCAAGCTCAAGGAGTGGATTTAATTATTTATACAGGTGGAACCGGACTATCAACCAGAGATGTAACACCAGAAGCTTTATCAACAATTTTAGATAGAAGAATTCCAGGTATAGAAGAAGCCATTCGTAATTATGGACAAGATAGAACACCTTTTTCCATGTTATCAAGAAGTATTGCCGGAACCTTGAAAAACACTTTAGTTTTAGGATTACCTGGTTCAACCAATGGAGCAAAAGAATCTATGGATGCAATTTTCCCATCGGTTTTACATATTTTCAGAATATTAAAAGGTGCAAGCCACGATTAAATGACTAATCAAAATAACATACTGCAAGATTCACACGAGAGAAATCATACCTATTTGCGTATTTCATTAGTGGAACGCTGTAATTTGCGTTGTTTCTATTGTATGCCTGCAGAAGGTGTACAACTAACTCCTAAAAGTCATATTATGACTTATGAGGAGATTTATGAAATTGCAAAAACCTTTGTAAAACATGGAGTTACCAAAATACGATTAACAGGTGGCGAGCCATTAATTAGAAAAGATATTCCTTTTATTTTAGAAAAATTAGCGTCTTTGCCAGTAGAATTATCAATAACAAGCAACGCAGTTATCATTCATAAATTTATTGATATTCTAAAAAAACACCATGTCAATAATATCAATTTAAGTCTAGATACTTTAATCTCTAAAAAATTTAAAGAAATTACCCTAAGAGATGAGTTTGATATTGTGTATAAAAATATATTCTTGTTGGTAAAGGAAGGCTTTAACGTCAAAATAAATGCCGTGTTGATGAAAGGTGTTAATGATAATGAAATTATTGATTTTATTAAGCTTACTAAAAACTTGCCTGTTTCTATTCGCTTTATTGAATTTATGCCTTTTGATGGCAATAAATGGGATTTAAGCAACATGGTATCGTATGCAGAAGTTATGGACATTGTAAACACATCTTTTCAAGAAACGGATATTGAAAGACTTCAAGATGCACCCAATGATACATCTAAAAACTATAAAATAAAAGGTTTTAAAGGAAGTTTTGCTATAATAAGTTCGGTAACCAATCCGTTTTGCGATTCTTGTAACAGACTACGTTTAACAGCCAACGGTCAACTTAAAAACTGCTTATTTTCTTCAACAGAATCTGATTTATTAACAAGTTTAAGAACAGGAAAATCTATTGAGCCCATCATTAAAAAAGCTGTTTTGGCAAAGTTAAAAGTTCGCGGAGGCATGGATACTTTAGAAAAACTTCAAGAACCAAAACTTCATAATAATAATCGGAGCATGATTACTATTGGTGGTTAAGATTATTTATCAGGCAAAGCACATTTAGCACTTAACTTTTTCAAAATAGGTTGTAATCCAAACTCCAAAGTTTGTTTCATCACTTTTGAATCATCTTTATGGCATTGCAAACAAGCGCCAACTAAAAGCATTCGTTTTTGTTCTTCTAGATTAAAAGGCCTGAAATCTGTTCTTGTAGATTGAATAACAGTTTTATCAACGGGTTTTAAGAAAGGAATCCAGGCATCTTCAGGTAGATTGTCATAACTATTTAAAGCATATTCAGGAGTAAAAACCCATTCACCTTTTCTATTATTAATTTCATATTTTAAAGAACCTTGACCATAGCCTAATGTGACTGAATTAGAATGACAAGATTTACAATCACGTACTTGTTTGGTTGTGGTATGAGGAGAATTTGGTGCATACAGTCTGTGAAATGAAATATCATTACCAGTTTTACCAGAAAAACTTCCTTTATCAATAGTTAAAATCATCCCAGGAATAGCTGGTTCAAAAACTCTTTTACCTTTATGTTCTCTAACTCCTATAGCAGGTTTTGAAGATGAAAACTCAGCGACATATTCTTTCCATTGTCCTTTTACAAATTTTTTATCTAATAAATCAAAAGCTTTTGGTTCATTTTCGTCATATTGATTATGGCAACCAATACATCGAGATGTCCAAGATGAATGACACGCACTACAACTTACGTTTTCATGAGCTTTGTCTCTTGAACAAACCTTTGATTGGGGTTTTAAATTATGAAGTTTGCCATCGCCTTTTCCAATTAAAAATGCATGTCCTATAGAGTCAACATAGGTATTTACTAATGGATGACCATCTTTTTTAGCAATTAATATTTCTTTGTTTGAATGTTTATAATCTCTGTGCAGAAACACTAAAAGACTTTCAGAATCTAATGAGTCATAGGGAATAGTATTAGGTTTTTCTTTAAAATGACAATCTACACATTGCAATGCTACAGCATCTTCTTCATGGGTGTACAATTTGCCGTTTCCCATAACTTCATGCGAAGAATGACAATCTATACACAACAAACCTTTTGTATGATGTACATCTTGATCCATGTGTTTATAAACACGTTTGTCTTGTAATACTGTATATAAATCATTATCTGCAATATCTTTCTCATCCAACAAAGTTTCTTGAAGTCCTTCGTAATTTGTAGAAATTCTACTTGATCTGCTATGACAACCAAAACAATGCGTATTATTAACAAAAACAGTAGTTGAAGGATGAAATTTGGGTAATACTGTTTTGTTTGAAGCCAAATAATTTTTTAAATCATTTTTAGCTTCCTCAGAATAATTTAAATGACACGCATTACAGCCACCACCTCGACTTTCTTGAGTAATTTCACCATATTCAGTTTTCTCAGCACCTAAATGACAGTTAGCACACAAATCTCTAATGTGTTTTTCTGAAGCTGAATTTTTTATATCTTTTATATGAAATTGATGGTTTGGATGATTTGTTTCTCCAAAAATAAATTTGTCAATAGCAATAATGCCACTATTGGTGGTCATTAATGAACTATTAATTTTATTTAATTCTTCTATATGACATTTTCCACAAGTTTCTTTAGCATCTGCTAAATTGCCCGGAATTAAAATCATGCCTTTATGGGCTTCATTTTTATCTAATGAAGAGGTATTTCCTAAATGACAACTAGCACAACCTATAAGTTCTGGATTATGATAATTTGAAAAACCAGTTGTATTTTGATGACATTGCAAACAAGATTCCTCATTGGCAACTTCAATATTAGTATATGGATTGGTATCAAAAGGTGATAGATAAAAACCCTTGTTTATTACATAGAAAAGCGTAGTAATCAGTAAAATAACCACTGTAAATATACCAAGAAAAACGTATTTTTTTTTCATTCATTAATGAGCCTTTTCAAAGTTACAATAATTTATAATTCTAACGATTTGAAATTCAGGGTTACTAAAAAAATAAATATAGTTATGTAACATTTGTTACACATAAAATGCTGATTATATGACTTTTATCATAATATAAAATAACATATAGAAATATCTTTACATCAGAAAAACAGTTATAATTATGACCGCTTCTAGACGAAAATTTATAAAAATTTCAGCCTTAGGGTTAGGAGGTTTAGCAACAACTTCTGGCGCATTTAAAATGTTTGGTGTGAACCCAATTTTAGATACCGCTGTGAAAGAAAACATTGCTAAAAAATTTGTAAGATCTGCTACCTATTGTGAAGTTTGCTTTTGGAAATGTGCTGCTTGGGCTTATACCGATGAAGAAGGCGATATTAAAAAAATTATAGGAAATGAAGATGATACCCATTGTAACGGTCGCCTTTGTCCAAGAGGAACAGGTGGCGTTGGTATGTACAGTGATGAAGACAGATTAAAAACACCATTAATTAGAACAACAATTAATGGACAAGAAACCTATAGAGAAGCAAGTTGGGAAGAAGCGTTAGACTTGATTGCTTCTAAATTTAAAGGTATAAAAGAAAAATATGGGGCAGAATCATTTGCTTTGCTTAAGCATGGTTCACCAGGAAGTCATTTAGAACATTTATTTAAAGCATATGGGTCAGATACTATTGCTGAACCTGCTTATGCTCAATGTAGAGGTCCAAGAGAAACTGGGTTTGGATTAACCTTTGGATCTTGGATTGGTTCACCAGAACCAACAGATATTAGAGATACTAAATGTTTAGTGTTAATTGGGTCGCATATTGGAGAAAACATGCACAACTCCCAAGTTCAAGAAATGTCTGATGCTATTGACAATGGCGCTACAATAATTACAGTAGATCCAAGACTTTCAACAGCAGCAAGCAAATCAAAACATTGGTTAGCCATTAAGCCAGCTACAGACATAGCCTTATTACTTTCTTGGATGCATGTTTTAATAGAAGAAGGCTTATACAATAAAGATTATGTTGAAAAATATACTTCTGGGTTTGATCAGTTAAAAGCTCATGTTAAACAATTTACACCAGAATGGGCGTATGGTATTACAACTATAAAACCTGAAGATATAAGAAAAACAGCACGTGTTATGGCTGCTGCTGCACCTTCTGTGATTGTACATCCTGGAAGGCATGTAGTTTGGTATGGTGATGATTCTCAAAGAGAAAGAGCTATTGCTATTTTAAATGGTTTGTTAGGTTCTTGGGGAAATAGAGGAGGTTTTTATTTTAAAGAAAGTTTAAAACTGCCAAAATATCCGCATCCAGAATATCCAGAACCAAAATGGGGTTGGAAAGACATTGGAGAACAATATCCGTTTGCCGAAATGGGAATTACTTCAGAATTAATAAAAGCTACACTTCCTAGTACAGACAATAAATATCCAATAAAGGCTTGGATGATTGCCGGAACTAATTTGATTAATACCTTACCTCAAAGAGAAAAAACCATTGAGGCTATTAACGCTGTAGAATTCTTGGTTGTTATAGATACCATGCCAATGGAAATTACTGGTTATGCCGATGTTGTACTGCCAGAATGTACCTATTTAGAACGTTATGATGATATCCGTTCTGCAACAAACAGAACACCTTCAATAGCTGTACGAATTCCAGCAGTAAAACCTAAATATAACACTAAACCAGCTTGGTGGATAAGTAAAGAAATTGGTAATCGTTTAGGCTTAGGTGACTATTTTAATTACAATGATTATGAGGAAGTTATAGAATGGCAACTTAATAAGCTAGGAACTTCTTTAGATGAAATGAAAAAAATTGGGGTTAAAAATTTTGATAGAGTATCAGGACCATTATTTTTAGAAGAAGGACAAGATTATGAATTTGCAACACCTAGCGGTAAAATAGAGTTTTATTCACATCAACTTACCGAAAAAGGATTTGATCCTATGCCTGTTTATACAGCACATCCAGAACCACCTCAAGGGTTTTATAGATTAAATTATGGCAGATCACCTATGCATACCTTTAGTAGAACTATTAATAATCCTAATTTAAGTGATTTAAAAAGTGAAAACACTTTGTGGGTTAATCCAAAAGTTGCTAGAGTATTAGGATTGAAAAAGAATCAAGAAGTTTGGTTAAAAAATCAAGACGGAATTCTTTCAACATTTTCAATAAAAGTTAGAGTTACTGAAAGAATACGCTGGGATTCAGTCTATATGTATCATGGTTTTGGGCATAATAATGAAAAATTATCTAGAGCTTTTGGAAAAGGGATAAGTGATACTGAATTGATATCACAAACAGTAGTAGATCCACTTATGGGTGGCACAGGACTTAGAGGAAATTTTGTGTCCATTTTAACAGAAGATCCACATAAAAATTCAGAGATATGAGATATGCAATGGTAATAGACACCTTAAAATGTGTTGGATGTAGTGATTGTGTTGTGGCTTGTCAAACAGAAAACAACGTACCACATGGATATTGTAGAGATTGGATTACTGAATCTGTTAGTGGTTCTTATCCAAAAGTAGAATTAGAATTAAAATCTGAAAGATGTAATCATTGTGATAATGCACCTTGTGTAAGATGTTGCCCAACAGGCGCTAGTCATATTGTTGATGGTGGTATAGTATTAGTTACTGCAAATGAATGTATAGGTTGTGGTGCTTGTATAGAATCATGCCCATACGATGCTCGTTACCAACATCCTGATGGTTATGTAGATAAGTGTACCTTCTGTCACCATAGATTAGAAAAAGGTCAGCTTCCTGCTTGTGTATCTGTTTGTCCTACTAAATGCATGTATTTTGGAGACTTAGATAATCCAAATAGCGAAGTTTCACAATTATTAAAAAATAGAAATTACAAAACTTTAGCGCCTGAAGCAGGAACTAATCCACACGTGTTTTACCTAATTTAAAGTATTCAGATTATGCAAGAAGAATTATTTACAAGTGGAAGACATATTCCAAATATAGACCCATCATTACAAATTTGGCATTGGCCAATAGCACTCTATTTGTTTTTAGGTGGACTTGCTGCAGGCATATTATTTTTTGCAGCCTTATTTTATGTTTTAGGAAAGGAAAAAGAATATCCGGCAGCAGTAAAAATAGCTTCTATTGTGCCTCCAATAGCTTTATCTTTAGGTTTATTGGCTTTGGTGTATGATTTAACACATCCTTTATACACATGGCAATTATATACAACTTTTAGAATTGAATCGCCAATGTCTTGGGGTGCATGGGTTTTAATGATAGTTACTCCTCTATCATTTCTTTGGACTTTTAGTTATTACAGAGAATCGTATTCTAAAATAGAGTCTAAATTAAACTTGTTTAAACGTTTTAAATTCTTAAAAACCTTTGAGCAATTTATTAAAACTAATAGAATCTATATAGCTTATGCGTTAATTCCATTATCAATAATTTTAGGTGTTTATACCGGAATTTTGTTATCAGCCTTTAATGCCAGACCTTTATGGAACAATGCCATTCTTGGCCCATTGTTTTTAACTTCCGGGTTATCAACTGGCGCAGCAGCTATTATTTTAATTTCAAAAAGTGTTGAAGAGAGACATATGTTTGGCAAAATAGATTTAGGACTAATCATTATAGAATTAGCCTTAATTGTCCATATGATTATGGGATATTATGCCGGTTCTCAAGTTCAACTTGAAGCAATGGACTTATTGGTTGGAGGTGAATTTACCTTAATGTTCTTTGGGTTTGTAGTATTACTAGGTCTTTTAGTTCCAGCTATATTAGAATCTATTGAGCTTTTAGGATATAAAGTACCAGTGATTGTACCTGCACTTTTGGTTATTCTTGGAGGACTTATTTTCCGATTTGTTATGATTGAAGCAGGTCAATTAACACGATACCTTTATTAAAATAATTAGTTATGAAATGCATATTAGTAAGTTTTGTAAAACAATATAAGGTTTAAAAAGGCATTTCTTTTGATCATTAAAAAACAAATAATTTTAAACAAATGAAAACAGATAGTAAAACAAATAAACACGTGTATTGGAATCCATATTATGGTGGTTTTTTGTTAGGGATTTTAATCATATTCACCTTTTATCTAACAGGTAGAGGTTTAGGTGCAAGTGGCGCCATGAAAAGCAGTGTTGTCACCATAGTTGATAAAGTAGCACCCACACATGCCGAAAACAATGAATATTATAGCAAGTTTATCAGTAAAGATAATTCGCCAATGAACACATGGTTGGTTTTTGAAACTTTAGGAGTTTTAATTGGGGCTTTTATTTCAGGTGGTTTAGCTGGCAGAATTAAATGGAGAGTACAACATTCACCAAAAATAACTCGTAAACGCAGACTCGTTTTTGCTCTTGCTGGAGGAGTATTATTTGGGTTAGGAGCTCAAATTGCTCGTGGATGTACAAGTGGAGCTGCTCTTAGTGGTATGGCCGTATTATCGTCTGGAGGCTTTTTAACTATGTTAGCCATTTTTGGTTCGGCATATGCTGCTGCTTACTTTTTTAGAAAAAATTGGATTTAATTAAATAAAAAATATAATTATGGGACCATTAATTCCTAACGGTATGATTCCTATTGAATGGGATAGTATAATAGCCATTTTTATTGGTATTGTTTTTGGCTTTGTTTTAGAATCCTCAGGATTTTCATCTTCAAGAAAGCTTGCAGGTGTATTTTATGGCTATGATTTTGCAGTATTAAAAGTATTTTTTACAGCGGCAGCAGTATCTGTAATAGGACTTTATTATATGGACTATTTAGGCTATCTAGATATCAATCAATTATACGTGCATCCTACCTATTTATGGGGAGCAATTATAGGTGGTATTATTATGGGAATAGGTTTTGTAGCTGGTGGTTTTTGTCCAGGTACAAGTTTATGTGCTGTAGCTATAGGAAAATTAGATGCTTGGGTTTATGTAGCAGGAATCATGATTGGAGTATTTTTATTTTCAGAGCTATATCCTTTTTTTGAACCTATTTATAATGGTTATTTTTTGGGAAATGTAACCTTAATTGATTCATTTGGTTGGAATCCCTATTGGGTGATATTTATTTTTTCAATGATAGCAATTGTTGCATTTGCAATATCCGATATAGTTAGAAAAAAAATTAAAAGTGTGTTTTACTAATAAAACGATAGTACAATGGATAAAAAGAAGATTGCCAAAGTAGCATCTTTCAGGTACAAAATTTTAGCAATAATTTTTTTAGTGCTTGCAGGAGGCTTGGTTTTACTACCTAAATATCAAAAGCAAGAAGGTATCAAATCTGAAGCATTATTAAGTCATGCAAATAGTGCTGAAAGATATATATCTACAGATCAAATTGCCAATAAAATTATTAACCAAGACCCTTCTTTTATATTAATTGATGTAAGAGATGAAGAAAGTTATAATAATTATTCGCTCCCAAATGCTATTAACATTCCTCTTAAAAAAATATTTGATGAAGAATCTATAGCTTATTTAAATCAAAATGAGTTTGATGTCATCTTTTTTTCTAATGATAATTTTTATGCAGATCAAGCATGGATGTTGTGTGATAGATTAGGTTTTAAAAACTTACGAGTTTTAAATGGTGGTTTAAATAAATGGTTTACTACTATAATTAACCCTACAAAACCAAATGACGATATGCCAGATCAAGCATTTGAATTATATACAACACGTAAAGCCTCTAGCATGTATTTTGGAGTAGCGTACCCAGACCAGGTAATAACTGATGATTCTAGTTTAAAAACAGAAACTCCTAAACAAGTCATTACAGTTCAAAAGAAAAAGAAAAAAGCAGCTGAAGGTGGTTGTTAATTTTAAAACTTTATAAGAATTTCTATTATGAAAGAGTTAGAAAAAGTAAAACGTATATCAATAGTTTCAACACTTTTTATATTAGCCATATTAATAGGTGTGTTAACTTTTGAACGTCCTAAAAATATGTATGCAATTAACACCAAAGTCACATTAGAAAAATTAACGGCTAATAATTATTTAATTTCATTAAATGAGATTAATAATCCAAACATCATATTAATAGATGTAAGAAGCCAATTTGAATATGATAAAGGATATTTAAAAAATGCTATTAATATTTCAACACCAGATATTTTAAGCCAAGAAAATCAAGAACTATTTAAGGAATTTAAAGACAATAAAAAAACAGTTGTTATATATGGAAAAAACCCTCAAGAAGCTAATATCCCTTTTCTTTTATTGTATCAATTAGGATATGATAATCTTAAATTGTTGGCGGTTGAGAATAATTATTTGCAAAATAAATTAATTACAAGCCAAAGTGAAATTGAAAAACCAATTGCAGATATTAAAGCATTCATAGATGAATCAACTAAAAATTTGAAAACCACTAATACCGAAACAGACAAAAAAGAACCTATTAAAAAGGTGATTACAGTTCAAAAGAAAAAGAAAAAAGCTGCTGAAGGAGGTTGTTAATCTATTACAAATTCTATATTCTTTTAATAAAAATAATTATATAAAAATTGAATAATAAAGATATCATATTAAAAGAAAAATTTATTAACCACTTTTCAAAAGTCTTTGAAGAAAAATTAATTCAAGAAATCATAAAAGTTGGTCATTTTAATACAATGAAATCCGGTCAACTTTTAATTGATATTGGAGACGATTTAACACATATTCCATTAATTTTTGAAGGTACAGCAAAGGTTATAAGGCATATAAAGATTGATGGAGAATTGGTTTTGTATTATTTGAAACCTGGTGATACTTGTGCCGTTTCTTTTATTAACTGTATTGAAAGCAAAAAAAGTGTTTTTGAGGTTATTATTGAAACAGATATGTCTGCAGTTTTTATTCCGGTTGATATAATTGATGAATGGTTAGTAACATATAAATCTTGGAGACGTTACATTATTGACAGTTACCATTTTAGATTAATGGAAATGCTAGAGTCTATAGATGGTTTAGCATTCACCAACTTGCATGAACGGTTATTTAAATATTTAACAGATAAGGTTAAAAGAAATAACAAAAAAATATTACAAGTTACACACCAAGAACTTGCAAATGACATGAATACTTCAAGAGTAGTAATTTCTAGAATTATTAAGCAATTACAAGACGAAGGAAAAATTATTTCTACCAGAAATAAAATTAAAGTCTTAGATATTAATACTTAGTTTTAAATTTCTTATTAATCAATTTATTATAAAATATTAATAACGCTAAACAAAAAAGACTGCCAAATTTGGCAGTCTTTTTTGTTTATAGACTTTAACTTCTTAATTAGAATTAAATTTTATTTATTAAAAGTATAACTTATACCAAGCTGTACCATAGAAGTTGTCATTTTATAAGAAACAGATGAACCAGGAATAGCTCCTAAAGGATTACTAGAAGAAATCATAAATGGTGAAAGTATTTGCCCTTCAGTTGATCCATTACTATCTCCATAATGGTAAACAGCATCTAGCTTCCAACTATTGTTAACTTCATAACTAAAACCAAATTGATAAGCATTTTTAATTACTGCTGTGGCTGGAATGTTAAAAAAAGTTATTTCTTCAGGAATTGGGTTAGAACTATAAGTATAGCCAATACGTAATGGTAATTTATTAATTCCTTTATATTGTAAACCTGTAGAAAGAACACTAATATTTTTCCATCCAAAACCAGCTACTGAAGCAGTATTAGTCCAGCCTGAATTCATAAACCCTGCAGTTTCTTCGTAAAATACTCTTCTAAAATCTAAAGCAAAATCAACATTGCCTTTTGAGTATCCCAATCCAAAAGACAAAATTCCAGGATAGTCCATTTGAAATTCGTTTTTAGAGCTACTGTTATCTAAATAAGTGTCTTCAAATTTAAATTTAAGGAATGTTTGAGGCATTTTATATGCAGCACCAAATTTTAAACCATTTCCTGTATCATAAAACATTCCAAATTGAGCTCCAAAACCAACAGCTGTTGCTTTATTAGTTGAAGGATATCCAGCTGTAAGAGAAGGGTTTGCTGTTGGATTTGGTGATAATTCTAATGACGAATAATTGATTGTTGGTTGTATCCCAACAGAGAATTTATCAGATAATTCGTAGGCCCAAGTAGCACCAACTTGTAAAAGCATATAATCTGATTCTATATGTCCAAATCCTCCTGCATTTTGTGGATAGTTTATTGGATTTGAATTTACCATAGGATTAAAAGCCGGGTTAAAAGGATTGTTGCCTTCTTCAGGAAAAGTAACTCCAAATCCACTAATTCCAAAAGCAGATAATCCAAAAGTATGTTTACTTCCTTCTTTACCCCAAACCATGGCTAAAGCTGGCATAGGTGAAACACCTCTATCGTCTTTTGTTGTACCACTTACACTTGGTGCTCCTGGACCCAACATTCCTGCTGGTAATGAAGATGATAGCTCAGGTGAAGAATAAAATAAACCAATATCAAGTTTTAATATCTTATCATCAAAAACTGATATGGCAGCAGGATTCCATTGAAGTGCTCCAGAAATATCTAATGGTTGTGCTGTAGAAGCGCCTCCCATTGACATATTAACAGCACCTACTCCTTGCATAATGTGTCCTGCTTGTGAAAACATCATAGCAGAAAAACTTAAAAAAAAGACTGAGAAAAGTAACGATTTCATAATTTAAAAGTTAGTTAGACAGATTAAAATAAATTAGAATTAAATATGTAAAGATTGATTTTAAATCTGTTTATTGTTTATATTAATAATAACAAATTTACGCTTTGAAATTGTAGATAATCATGACTTTTGTTAGTCTTTTATTACTAATACAAATAAATTAAAACGAAAAAGTTAAGCGAACTTTTAAATAGTTATAAGAAATTTAAAATTAATATTTTCAGAATTTTTGCTTACCTAAAATTTCTTTAATTTTAATTCTGTAAACAATAGGTATAGAGCCTGTATTTAATTTACTTGAAAAAGAACTTATTAGTTCTGCATTTATATTTTCTTTTTTTGCCATGATACTTTTTACATTTTGAGCAAATTTATGAAGTTGCATTTTAGCTTCACTTCCATTAAGTTCTTCAAATTCACCAATTATTTGAACAGATTTCCAATTATTTATTGAATTAATTTCTTCAAATTGTAAAGCTACAATAGGATTTAATCTCATAGCATTAATTTTATGCCCTTCATTAGAATAGCTTATTATTATATTCTCTTTTTGGTCAAAATAATAAGTAATAGGTAAAATAAAAGGCACATTATTATGTATATAGGCTAAGTGGGCTATATAATTATTGTTGAGTATTTGAATACAATCTTTTTTTAAAATGCTATCACTCATTATTAATTTGGTTTTTAAGTAATTAAAAAATCAGAGATGAATTATACTCAATATAGTTTATATTAAAATACTATACTATGACTAAAATCATATATAAGGATTATATATTCGACTTTATTATTGAAACAATCTGGTTTTTATCCATAACACCAGATTGTTTCCAAATCTGAACGCCATTTTTAAAAAGTATCATAGTTGGCACACCACGTACTTGATATTTAGCTGACAAGGCTTGGTTTTTATCAACATCAATTTTGATAATCTTTATTAAGTCACCAAGTTCAGCTTTAACCTCTTTAAGAATTGGAGCTAAAATTTTACATGGGTTACACCATTCAGCAAAAAAATCTACAAGAATAGGTGTTTCAGAATTAATAATATTTTGGAATGATTGTTTCATTTTTTATAATCATTTATTTATCAGTATAATGAAAAGAACATGTTAAGTTAAAAATTTTAAAACAAAAAACAGTTTAAATAATTACTAATATTTAATAATTTTGAACCATTCTTATACTTAAAGTCTATATTTTTTTTTCGTACTTTTAAACTTTAAAATTTTCAAACCAATAAATAAATGTTTCAGAAAGATCAGGATGTTTTTAATTTACTTTTTGAAGCCGTTTCTGAAGGTGTTATAGTTGTTGACGCATCTCAAAATATTGTTGCAACTAACATTTCAGCAGAACAAATGTTTGGTTATGAAAATAAAGAACTAATAGGTAAGCATCTCAATGTTTTAATACCAAAAAATTATCATTTAGGTCATACAGGGCATTTTAATGGTTTTATAAAACAAAACGTTAGCCGTAAAATGGGTAATGGTAGAGACCTCAATGGAATTAGAAAAGATTCTACTATTTTTCCTTTAGAAATTGGACTTAACCCTTTCAATGCTTATGGTGAAACTTATGTGATGGCTTTAGTTATTAATGTTTCAATTAGAAAAAAGCATGAGCAAGAAATCATTGAGTTAAATCAGCAACTAGAAGATAAAGTGTTGAGGCGTACTCAAGAACTTAACAATGCCATAGATGAACTCAAAGCAGTTAATAGTAGATTAGAAGCAGAAAATATAAAACGAATAGAAGCAGAGAGAAAAACAAAAATAGCTTTAAAAAGAGAAATTGAACTTAATGAGCTTAAAACAAAATTTTTATCTTTAGTTTCACATGAGTTTAAAACACCTTTAAGTGGTATTTTAACATCAACTATGCTTTTGGGTAAGTATAAGTTAACAGAGCAGCAAGACAATAGAGATAAGCATTTAAAAACTATTACAGATAGAGTTCATTACTTAAACAACATACTCAATGACTTTTTATCAATTGATAAGCTTGAAACAGGTAAAATAAAATATAATTTTAGTGAATTTAAACTTAGTAAAGTTATTAATGAAGTAGTTTATAATTGTAATTTGTTATTAAAAGAAGGGCAAAGAATTAAATACCCAGATAATATAGACGATATTTCACTGTATCAAGATGAAAAAATTATTGAATTAACATTGTCCAATTTAGTCCATAACTCATTAAAATATTCACCTGAAAACACTAATATTGTTATAGATGTAAGGCATGATTATGAGAAAACCAGCTTTATAATTAAAGACAAAGGAATTGGAATTCCAGAAAAAGATCAAAAAAACATATTTAATCGTTATTTTAGAGCTGAAAATGCCTTACTAACTCAAGGTACTGGCATTGGATTAAATATTGTAAAAACACATTTAGAAAATTTAGGCGGAAAAATTAAATTTGTAAGTGAAGAGAATAAAGGAACAACATTTACTGTTACCATACCAAATAAAGCTTTATGATTAAAAAAGTATTACTAATAGAAGACGATGTAGTTTTAAGAGAAAATACTGCAGAACTTCTAGAATTATCAGGTTATCAAGTTGAAACAGCTTCAAATGGAAGAGCAGGAGTTGAAGTTGCAAAAAAATATCTTCCTAGTATTATAATTTGTGATATTATGATGCCAGAACTTGACGGTTATGGCGTTTTAGAAAATTTATCAAAAAATGATATCACAAAATATATCCCTTTTATTTTTCTATCAGCAAAAACAGAAAGACAAGATGTTAGAAAAGGAATGGATCTTGGTGCTGATGATTATATTACAAAACCATTTAATGAAGATGAGCTAATAAGTGCTATTGAAAGCAGAATAGCTAAAACGGCTATTCTTCATGACGAAAGAGAAGCCAAAACATTTAATGCTAACGATAGTGAAGTTTATGATGACATTAGAACCCTAAACGATTTAAAAAATTTCTTTGATGATAATGGCAAAACATTTCTTTTTTCAAAAGGGGACATTATATATGAAGAAGGAAATAACTCAAACTATATTTTTTTAATAAGAAAAGGCGTTGTAAAAAACTTTAAGTTTGACCATGATGGTAAAGAACTTACCACAAATTTATATCAAGAAGATGAGTTGTTTGGATACACATCTTTTACTCAAAACGTTCCTTATCAAGAGTCAGCTACTGCTATAAAAGACACAGAACTAGTTGGTGTTTCAAAGCAAGAGCTAAAAGATGTTTTAGATAATAATCATAAAATAACACTTGAACTTATTCAATTATTAACAGACAACCTTTCTGGTGCCAGAGACCAATTGTTAGATATGGCCTATAGTTCTGTAAATAAAAAAACGGCTACTACTATATTAAAATTTGCCGAAAAATTAAACAACAAATCTGGTGAGCCAATCAGGATTTCAAGAAATGACTTAGCAAGTGTTGCAGGCATAGCTACAGAAACGTTAATTAGAACCTTATCAAGCTTTAAAAAAGATGGACTTATTGAAATTGAAGCTAGAAATATTAAAATTTTAGACTTGCAAAAGCTTCAACAAGTTAACTAATAATATTACAGTACATCCAAATATGATTTATATCATTTTTTGAAATGATATACCCTTATATTTTTGTTTTTGATTAAAAGTTGATTGCAAAGAATGAGGAATATATTAATACCTACTGATTTTTCAGAAAATTCATGGAATGCCATTGAGTATGCTATTCATTTTTTTGAAAATTCAACTTGTAACTTTTATTTATTATATGTAGATCAAATTAACACATTTGTTGTTGCTGAAACTACTTATTTGCCTTCTCAAACCGTTATTGAAGCTACATATATTAAACCTACTAAAACTAAATTAAATGAGGTTTTAAAGCGCATTACAAATATATCTACAAATGAAAATCATAAGTTTTTTGGATTAACCGATTATAACTATTTTATTGATTCCATAAGAAAACATGTTGTTGAAAAGAAAATAGACATGATTGTAATGGGCACAAAAGGCGCTTCTGGACTTAAAAAACTTATTATAGGAAGTAACACAGGCGATGTTATTACAAGAGTTAGATGCTCAACTCTAGTAGTTCCAGAAAACGCAAAATATATAAAACCAAGTGTCATAGCGTTTCCAACAGATTTTTCTTCATTCTATTCAAGCAACCTATTACAACCAATTATTGAATTATTAGATATGTATAAATCGTCAATAAACGTTTTGCATATTAATAAGAAAAAAATAAATTTAAACTTAGACCAAGAAATTAATAAAGGCTATTTAGAAGATTATTTTGTTAATTATAATTATAATTTTTTTAATTTAAATAACAATCATATTGAATCTGCCATTCAAACTTTTGTTGAAAAAAATAAAGTTAACTTAATTACTATGGTAGCCAAAAACTTAAATTATTTTCAACGTATTTTATTTCATCCAACAGTTAAAGAAATAAGTTATCATACAGACATTCCTTTTTTAGTTCTTCACGAGTAAAAAAATACAAAACCTAACATTTGTCATGTTTTATTACATTAAAAAAAACTACTTTAGTACAACTTAATGTTAATAGCAATTTTAAGAAGGACAGTAGGCAAATTTAGGAAGGATTTTGTCAATTGTCCTTTTTTTTATTTAACACTTTTTATTTTAATCAAACTAGAAAAAATATTAGTTTGAATTCTAAAATTACTTTAATAGTATTTTAAAACATAGAAAAAACTTATTTAACGAAAGTCTCATACTTGTTAAAGTTTCTAGTTGCTAACATATGTCATTTTTTTTAAATTAATATTGTATTACATTGATGCATAAAATTGAAAATTAAAGATGTCAATTTTATTTAATCTTTATCATCATGAAAATAATTAGTAATACACCAAAACACATTGAATGGTTAAATGCAGAATTAATGCACGAAGAATCAAGCAGATGGTTGTCCGAATTGCGTTTTATTAAAGACGAAGAACACTTTTTTGAAGATTTGATTAAACTTTTTACGTTGCAATTAATTGATACAAAAAATTTTGCAAATAGTATAGAAATTGTGTCGTTAATTAAATTACTTCGAATTAAAAATACCGAACTTGTTAATGCCATTATGATTCATGAAAAAGAACTCAAAATTATGGTTGATGGTAAAAATCAACTACAAGAAGAAGCATTTTATAAAGAAAAACATAGAAGTCTTTTAATTGCAGTAAAAAAATATTTTAAAGAATATAGAAAACTTAAAAGTCAGGTTTTTAAAACTGTTAAAGGCATTATGAAAACCGAAAAGCAAAAACATTTACTGCCATGAACGCATTTTAAATTTTTGTTGAAACAATAACAATTTTGTTTAATTCAAAATCAGTAGTAAAAAACAAATAGACATCTCCGCCATCTTTTAAAGCTAGTTTTTTTCTAATTATCTCAACACTATCAGGAAAATTTCTTGTAGTAACATTTGCTTTTTTTAATCCTAAGGTTTTAATTTCTTTGGTATTATAAGGCAATATAGCGTCTATTTTAAAACGTCTTCCTGGAAAATCAATAAGATTTTTACTTGTATATAAATGTGAATGTTTTTGAAGTTTAAAAACATTTAACAGATTTGATGTTGAATTAAATGCACCAGCCTTTAAAATAGCTGCATTGGGTTCATATAAATAAGTGAGTGGCTTAGAATATAATGATTCTTGGTTCTTTTCTACTTCCAAAAAAAAGTCAAAATGAACATCTTTGTTTTTGGTAAGATTAACTGTTTTAATTTCAATTTCATTTGTAAATCCTTTTTCTAAAATCCAGATTAATTCTTTTACTTCATTATTAACAGCAACTACATGAATTGTTTTTACAAACTTCAATTCGTTAATACCTATTGATATATCAAGTAATGGAGATGATTTAATCATGATATTTTTAGTGTACTTAAATAGATTATTTAAGTGTTCAGGAATGTTTGGCAGGCAATCATTTAAAAAAAATACTTTACCCTTAGTATCGTGTCTTCTTGATGGATCTGCATAAATCCAGTCAAATAATTTATTATTTGTGCTTAAAAATTGAATGCCATCTATGTTTTTTGTATCAATGGAATTAACACCAAGTTGTTTGTAATTATAACTAACCAATTTAGATAAATGCATATCTAATTCACAATGAACTACTTGCTTAAATTGTTTTGAAAAGTAATAACAATCAACACCAAAACCTCCTGTTAAATCTATAATATGTTCTCCATAAATTAATTTAGACTTGTAAGAAGCCGTTATTTCAGAAGATGTTTGCTCAATATTTAATTTATTTGGATAATAAATATTTTTAGTTTGAAACCAAGTTGGCAATTTGTATTCACATTTATTTTTAGCTTCTATTTGCTCAATAATTTCTTTAGTATTTACAGATGAAAATGATGTGCCTTTTAATATAATAGAAGTAATATTTTTATCTAAACTATTAGTTATAAAAGTCTGAATATCAATATTTAATATTTCTTTATTCAAACTAAAATTATAAGTCTTTGGTAAGTTTTTTTACAATATCATTTTCTGCTAAAAACTCCTTTAAAATCACTTTAATTGCTGTATAAGCAGGAACTGCAACAATAAGACCAACAACGCCAAATAAAACTCCTGAAATTAAAATTATTAAAAAAATTTCTAACGGATGTGACTTAACACTTTTAGAAAATATAAATGGCTGACTAAAAAAATTATCAATTAATTGCCCTATGATAAAAACTAAAAACACCCATAAAGTTTTTGTAAAAATAGCAGCAACAAAACCCTGATCAAGATTACTAGTCATTGTTAGAGTAAGCATTAAAAAACAACCTATTAAAGGGCCAATATAAGGAATGAGATTTAAAAGTGCACACAAAAAAGCAATGACCACAGCATTTTCAACACCTACAATAAGTAATCCTATAGTATAAATTAAAAAGATGATTAAAATTTGAAAAATAAGACCAACAAAATATCTTGAAAGTAAATCTTTAATTGTGTTTAAAGAGTTTGTTAAGCGCTTTTCTTTGGATTTTGGTATAAAAACTAAAAGTCCGTTTTCAAATAGTTTGCTGTCTTTTAAAAAGAAAAAAGAAATAAAAAGTACTGAAAACAAACCAACGCTAAAACTTCCTAATCCGCTAATAACTGAATTAAAAAAATCTGGTATGATAGAATAATCAATTTTTGAAAGCAAACTTGAATCTTGAAATGATTGCTCAATATTGATATTATTTACTTTAAAATAAGAAATAACTTGTTGGTACAGATTTTCAACATTAGTCTGTAATTTATTTATATCTAATAGAGAAAGGTTATGGCCTTGCTTGATAATTAATGGAATAAAAAGCAATACCAAACCAACAAACAAACTAATAAGAAGTAGCATGGAAACGACAACCGCAATGGTGTTTTTAAACTTTAACCGTTTTTCTAAAAATAAAACAATAGGTCTGCCAATTAAAGAAATAACAACGGCAATAGCTAAATAAACAATTACAGATTGTACTTTATAAAAAAAGTATAATAATAACACTATAGCAAAAATAATACCTAAAGCTCTTAAAATACCATTTGCTATAATTTTTGAGTTCATTTTGTAAAGATAATAAAACAGATTACATAAGTTGCTTGGTGATTTCGTATAAAGCTATATTAGTAGCTTGTACAACATTCATACTACTATTTTGCCCAAACATATCAATATGTATAATATGATTTGATAGATTAAGAATGGCTTCTGAAATTCCAAAATTTTCATCTCCAATAATTAATGCTATAGGTTTGTCTTTTAAAAAATTAAATAGATGAAGTGGTTTACTTTGTGTTGTAATTTCTAAAGATATAATTTGAAAACCTTGATTTTTTAAATTTAAAACTACGTTTAAAGCAGATGTAGAAAACTCATGATTTACTACTTTTTCTGTGGCTCTTGAAGTTTTTGCCGTTTTTCTACCTAAAGAAATATGCTCACCGCAAAGAATTAATTTTTCAATACCAAAGGCATCAGCCATTCTAAATAAACTACCAATATTTGGTGCATTAGTTACATTTTCAGAAACTAAAATAATAGGAAAGCTTTGCTTTTTAAAGTTTGTATTGTAATGATTGAGTTGCAAATGGCGTTTGTTTTATTAATTTTCAAAAGCGTATTTTACTATATTGGCTCCCATTTTTAAGGCTTTTTCTCTTACTTCAAATGGGTCATTATGTACTTCTTCATTTTCCCAACCATCACCTAAATCACATTCATAAGTAAATAGTAATACTAATCTATCTTCATAAAATATTCCAAATGCTTGCGCACGTTTAGCATCATGTTCATGAATTTTTGGTAATCCATCAGGGAATTTATAAATATTGTTGAAAATTGGGTGATTGGCAGGAAGTTCAACCAATTCTTTGTCTGGAAATACCTTTTTTAGTTCTTTAACAAGATAAGGTTGCATGCCATAGTTGTCATCAATATGTAAAAATCCACCAGAAATTAAATAATTTCTAAGATTTTCAGCTTCATCATCTGTAAAAAACATATTTCCATGGCCTGTCATGTGCAAAAAAGGAAATTCAAAAATATCAGGACTACCAACTTCAACTGTTTGTGGTTTAGGGTTGATTTTGGTGTTTATGTTGGTGTTGCAAAACTTAATTAAATTAGGTAATGATGTAGGGTTAGCATACCAATCTCCTCCACCTTTATACTTTAAAAGTGCTATTTCTTGAGCAGATAAAGAGAAAATTGAAAAATAAAAAGCGCAAAAAACAACTATCTTTTTCATGTTATTCGTTTATAAAAGCCACACTATGACATGCTACAATAGCCGCAGTTTCTGTTCGCAATCTGGTTTCTCCCAAAGTTACAGGAATAAAATTCTTTTTTAAAGCCATTTCAATTTCTTTAACACTAAAATCACCTTCAGGTCCAATTAAAATGGTAATATTCATGTTTTTTTCAATCTCATTTTTAAGTGATTTTTTATCTGTTTCTTCACAATGTGCTATTAGCAATTGCCCGTTAAATGGTTGATTCATAAAATCTTTAAACAGCATGGCCTCATTAAGTTTAGGTAAATAGCAACTTAAAGATTGTTTCATGGCAGATTGTATTATTTTTTCAAACCTATCTAATTTTATAATTTTTCGTTCACTATGGTCGCAAATAATAGGCGTAATGGAATCAATACCAATTTCAGTAGCTTTTTCTAAAAACCATTCATAACGATCATTCATTTTTGTTGGTGCTACCGCCAAATGCAAATGATACTTATGTTTTTGTTTTAATTCTTTTGATATAATTTTTGCTACGCAATTCTTTATATCAGGAATCGTTATTTCAGCTGTAAACAACCAGCCATTTCCATTAGTTATATATAAAACATCACCACTTGTTTTTCGTAAAACTTTTACAATGTGTTTACTTTCTTCTTTGTCAAAAGAAAGCTGTTTGGTGTGTTCAGATATTTCAGGATTATAAAAAAGTTGCATTAATTGTTGGGTTCAGTAATTTTTAAAACTTTTATTTCAGCAATATTTTTAGGTTCAAAGGTCTTTAAAATCACATAATATCCATTATTTGAAGGTGTATCAATTGTGAAAATATCATCAATATCATGATTATCAGTAATAATAAATTTTTCAAAAGCATATTTTGAATCTCCTTCTTTAAACCATCCAGAATCGCCACCTCGTGTAGCGTTTTTATCCATAGAATATTGTTTTGCTAAAAAGTCAAAATCAGTTCCTGATTTATAGCTTTTTATAATTTTTTCTCTTACAGAATTAATTTCGCTGGGTTTTATTTGATTTCCATCAAAAAATATATAGGATACTCTGTAATATGGTATGAAATTTTTCTCTACAATTTTATAATAAACCTTTTCATTATCGTTAATGCTTGTTTTAACAACACCTTTTGATAATTTAAACAGCTCTTTTGCTAAAACAGATTTATGCATTTCTTCATTAAAAACAATAAGTTGATTTTTATGAGTTGATTTTGTGCTTATAAATTTTTCGGCAAGCTCAGTGTTTTCAATTGTTAATAGCTCTTTTTCTGTTTCATTTTGAGCTGAAATAGTTAACGAAAATACAATCAATATAAATGTGAGGCCTGCTTTAATCATCATATAATTTTAATAATTTTTATTTTCAAATTTAGTTTTAATAATGATTTATGATATGGATATTGTATTTAGTTTTAAGATATAATTGTTTATAACCTAATAATAGAATTAAATTTTTAACCTAGCAGATGCTGTAACACTTTGATTGGCAAACGTGTTATCTAAAAATTTTAAATAGCCAACAATAGCAATCATGGCAGCATTATCTGTTGTAAATTCAAATTTTGGAACATAGGTTGTCCATCCAAATTTATGTTCGCCATCTTTTAAAGCTTGTCTAATTCCAGAATTAGCTGAAACGCCACCACCAATGGCTATATGTTTAATTCCTGTTTTTTTAGTAGCTAGTTTTAATTTATCAATTAAAATTTCAATAATTGTGTATTGAATTGAGGCACAAATATCATTCAAGTTTTCTTCAATAAAATTAGGATTTGCTTTTGTTTCAGTTTGAATAAAATATAAAATAGCAGTTTTTAAACCAGAGAAACTAAAATTTAAACCATCTACTTTTGGTTTTGTAAATTGAAACTTTTTAGGGTTTCCTAATTTGGCTAATTTATCAATAATTGGTCCGGCAGGATAACCTAAGCCTAGTATTTTACCGCTTTTATCAAAAGCTTCTCCAACAGCATCGTCAATGGTTTCGCCAATAACTTCCATATCAAAAAAGCTAGAAACCTTAACAATTTGTGTATGTCCTCCAGAAATGGTCATTCCTATAAACGGAAATGGTGGTTTGTTAAATCCTTCTTCATCAATAAAATGAGCTAAAATATGTGCTTGCATATGGTTAACATCAACCAAAGGAATGTTTAAACCATACGCTAATGATTTTGCAAAAGATGTGCCTACTAAAAGTGAACCCATCAAGCCTGGGCCTCTTGTAAAAGCTATAGCATGAAGTTGATTTTTTGTAATATTAGCTTTTGTTAAAGCTTGTGACACCACGGGAACAATGTTTTGTTGATGTGCTCTTGAGGCTAATTCTGGCACAACACCACCATATGCTTCATGTATTTTTTGGTTGGCAATAACGTTACTTAAAATCTTACCATTATGTATTACAGCCGCAGCCGTATCATCACATGATGATTCAATTCCTAGTATATAAATATTTTGTTCAGACATTAATTAGAATTAGGCACAATAATTGTTAATTTTGGATTTAAATAAAAGTCTTTTTTTATTCTTTTATTCGTAATTACAAAAATAGTTTTTTCTTAATTAAATAATAACTTTAACAACTATCAAAAAGTTTCTAAAAATAATATCAAAAATAGCAGCTATTTTACTGTTATTATTCATCATTTTGGTGTTGATATTATCTATTCCAGCAGTTCAAACTAGAATAGGGAATTATGCTACAAATAGAATTAATGGAGATTTTGGTACCAATATTAATATTGACAAAGTAGGTTTGCAGTTTAATGGCGATGTTGAACTTAAGAATATTTACATAGAAGATTTTAAACAAGACACTTTAATTAGCATAACAGAACTTAATACATCTATTTTAAGTGTTAGAAACTTAATTAACGGCAGGTTGGTTTTTGGTGATATAGATATTTATGGTTTGCTATTTAATGTTAAAACATATCAAGGTGAAAAAGATACCAATCTTGATGTTTTTGTAGCCAAATTTGATGATGATAACCCTAGAACAGAGAAAAGCGATTTTTTATTATCATCAAGTGACGTTTCAATTTATGAAGGTATTTTTAAACTTACCGATGAAAATAGAGAAACCAAAAAAATTCTTGATTTTAAAGATTTAAACATTAACGCTACCAATTTTTTAATTAATGGAAGCGACGTGAGTGCCAGAATTAATACACTTGCACTTAAAGATAGTAGAGGAGTTGTTATTAAAAATATGATGACAAATTTCTCGTACACACTTCAAGATATGACCTTTGCTAACTTAGAAATTAAAACTACAAATTCTATTTTGAAAGGCGATTTAAAATTTTCATACAACAGAGAAGATTTTAAATTTTTTGAAGACAAAGTTAAAATATCAGCTAAGTTTACAGATGCCAACATTCTACTTAATGAGTTAAACACTTTTTATAATGAATTTGGAGAAAACCAACATGCCGCATTTAGTGTAGATTTATCAGGAACATTAAATAATTTATATGCCAATAATTTAAATTTAAATACAAGTACTAACTCAAAAATTATTGGAAATTTTAATTTTAAAAACTTATTCAACAAAGAGGAAAATAATTTTTATATGATGGCTAAATTTAGCAATTTAACCTCTACATATAAAGATTTAAAAGCCCTTTTACCCAATGTTTTAGGATTATCTATACCTTCTTCATTTGACCGCTTTGGAACCTTTACTTTAGATGGGCAAACAGAATTAACACCATCAACAATTCTAGCCGATTTAAGTATTGAAACCGATTTAGGATTTATTGATTCTAATTTAAGCATGACCAGAATCAACAATATTGATAATGCTTCTTACAAAGGAAATTTAATGCTTATAGATTTTGATTTGGGCACATTAATAGAAGATCCAAATTTTGGAAACGTTACTTTAGATGTTGATGTTAATGGAACAGGTTTTGTTGCAGAAACTATTAACACACAAGTTAAAGGAGATGTTTTTGAAATGGAATTTAATAATTACAATTATGAAGATATTAAAGTAGCCGGAAATGTAAAAAACAGAATTTTTGATGGAAATTTAATTGTAAACGACAAAAATTTAAAATTAAATTTTAATGGCCTTGTTGATTTTTCTGAAAAGATAAAAAAGTATGATTTTGAAGCCAATGTGTTTTATGCAAATTTAAAAGATTTAAACTTTGTTAAAAATGATAGTATTTCAATTTTTCAAAGTAATGTGAGAATGAATATGAATGCTAGTGATTTAGATGACGCCTATGGGCAAATAGCATTTAAAAACACATCATATAAAAACCAAATTGACACCTATCGTTTTAATGAATTTGCTATATCTTCTCGTTTTGAAGACAAAACTAGATTCATTCAAATTAATTCGCCTGATATTATGGAAGGCACCATGAGCGGTGAGTTTGTTTTTAATGATATTTCAAAACTCTTTGAAAATGCCATTGGTAGTATTTATACAAATTACATTCCAAACAAGGTAAAGAAAAACCAATCAATCAAATTTAATTTTAAAATTTATAATAAAATTATTGAAGTGTTTTATCCTGAAATCAAGTTAGGAAAAAATACATTTATAAGAGGTCAAGTTGAAAGTAATGAAAAAGGATTTCAACTCACCTTTAAATCTCCAGAAATTAAATATTTAGATTATTTTGCCAACAATATAGAGTTGCAAGTAGATAATAATAACCCACTTTTTAATACCTATATAGAAGTTGATAGTATTAAAACCAAATACTATAATGTATCAAAATTTAATCTTATCAATGTAACCGTTAATGATACATTATTTATACGATCTGAATTTAAAGGTGGAAATAAAAATAACGACATTTATAATTTAAGTTTTTACCATACTATTAATGAAGAAAACAAATCAGTCGTTGGTTTTAAAAAGTCTGATATAACTATTAAGGATCATGTTTGGTTTATAAATGAAAATAAAGATAGTTTCAATAAAATTTCATTTGATAAAAATTTGTCTTCTTTTGAAATTGATAATATTAGAATAAATCATAAAAACGAAGAAATTCAATTATCCGGATTTTTAAAAGACTCTACTCAAAAAGATATTCATTTAAAATTTAAAAATGTTGATTTAGCAAAAATCACTCCCAATATTGATAGTTTATCATTTGCTGGTAGCGTAAACGGCAAACTTGATATACTTCAAAAGAAAGGGAATTATTTACCAAACTCTACTATTACCATTGATGATTTTAAGGTAAATGATTATAAATTAGGCTCATTCAATGCAAATATTGAAGGCAATGAAAATTTAACAAATTACTTGGTTGATGTTACAATAAAAGATGATATATCAAAATCATTCAGCGCTGTTGGAAATATAGATGTATCAAAAAACAACTCAAATATTGATATTGACCTAATATTTAATAAGTTTAATTTATCACCTTTAAATCCATTATTGCAAGATGTTTTAAGTAATATAAGAGGCACAGTTACAGGTAAAACAAAAGTTTCAGGAAATTTAAAAAAGCCTGATGTAAGTGGAGATCTTATAGCAAATAAAGCAGGATTTAAAATACCTTATTTAAATGTTGATTATGATATTGCAGATAATACTGTTATAGCTTTAAAAAATCAAAGTTTTATTTTTAATAAACTTCAATTAACAGACACAAAATTTAAGTCTAAAGGACAACTTAATGGTTCTTTAAGTCATGTTAATTTATCTGATTGGAATTTAAATTTTGATTTAAATACACCAAGACTATTAATTTTAAATACTACAGAAACAGAGGAAGCTTTATATTATGGAACCGGATTTGTAGGTGGTACAGCTTCAATAAAAGGCCCAGCAGACCAATTAGTTATCAATGTAACCGGTGAAACCAAGTCAGGAACAGTTTTTAAAATTCCATTAAGTGACTCAGAGTCGTTTGGCGATAATTCATATATACATTTTTTAAGTCCAGATGAAAAATTAGCAAGGCAAAATGGCGTTGAACTTATTTTTAATGAAATTAAAGGACTTGAGCTTGATTTTGATTTAGACATAACCGAAGATGCTGAGATTGAAATTATTATAAATAAAGATACAGGTCACGGACTAAAAGGTAGAGGAAGAGGCGGTATTTTAGTAGAAATAAACACCAATGGAAAGTTTAATATGTTTGGTGACTTTTCTGTGTTTGAAGGCGTTTATAATTTTGCTTTTGGTGGTTTGGTTGCCAAGAAATTTATAGCACAGCCAGGTGGAACTATTGATTGGAATGGAGATCCATTAAAAGCCAATATCAATATTGAAGCTATTTATAAAACACAAGCAAACCCATCGCCATTACTAGATAATCCTATTAACAGAAGCATTCCAGTCGAGTTAAATATTATTTTAACAGGTGAATTAGAACAACCAGAACCAAGTTTTGAATTTGAATTTCCTAATGTAAATTCAACATTAAAATCAGAATTACAATATAGACTTGAATCTACTGAAGACAGACAAAATCAAGCACTTTACTTATTATCAACCGGTGCTTTTTCAAAAGGTTTAAGTGAACTTAATTTTTCAGGCACCATTGCAGAGCGTTTAAATGGTATTGTAAATAGTATTTTTTCTAGTGATGATAGTAAATTTAATGTAGGTATAAATTATGAAGTTGGTGAGAATAGGCCAGATTATAAAACAGATGATAGATTTGACCTAACTCTGCAAACCCAAATAAGTGACAGAGTACTTATTAATGGTAAAGTTGGAGTACCAGTTGGCGGAGAAACCCAAACCGTTGTTGCAGGTGATGTTCAAATTGAGTTTTTATTAAATGAAGAAGGAACATTAAGAGCTAAAGTATTCAATAGAGAAAATAGCATTCGTAATTTTGGTGAAGAAATAGGGTATACACAAGGTGTAGGTATTTCATACAATGTAGATTTTGATACTTTTAAAGAATTACTTCAAAAATTATTCACAAAGCCTAAGAAAAACACTAAAATAACTGAACAAGAACCTGATGAAAAAGCTGAAAATTCGATACCAGAATTTATAAGTGTTAAAAATTCACAAAAAAAAGAAAATTGATAGAATTTGCATGTTTCAAATATTAAATTAATAAAAAAAAATGTTTTTTATTAACTAAAACGTTGTAGTTTTGGCACTCGCATAAAAAAACTAAAATGCTATTAGTTATCTAATTTTTGTTTAGTAATTTTACTATATAATTATAGAATGAATGTCAAATACAATTAAAAAAATAGGTGTTTTAACTTCTGGAGGCGATTCTCCAGGTATGAATGCAGCTATCAGATCTGTTGTTAGAACTTGTGCTTATCATGACATCGAATGCGTTGGAGTTTATCGCGGATATGAAGGCTTGATTGAAGGCGATTTTAAAGAAATGAATGCCAGAAGTGTTAAAGATATTATAAACAAAGGAGGAACTATTTTAAAATCTGCCAGATCAAAAGGTTTTAGAACTAAAGAAGGAAGAGAATTAGCATATACCCAAATAAAAAATAAAAATATTGATGCCTTAGTCTTAATTGGTGGAGATGGAACTTTTACTGGAGGAATGATATTTAATCAAGAATTTGGTTTTCCAGTTATAGGAATTCCAGGAACTATTGATAATGATATTTACGGAACTACCCATACATTAGGTTTTGATACCGCTTTAAATACAGTTGTAGAAGCCATTGACAAAATTAGAGATACAGCCAGTTCACACAATAGATTATTTTTTATCGAAGTAATGGGTCGTGATGTTGGTCACATAGCTCTTAATGTAGGTGTTGGCGCAGGCGCTGAAGAAATTTTAATACCAGAAGAAGATCTAGGTTTAGATAGATTGGTTGAATCATTAAGAAGAAGTAGAGCTTCAGGTAAATCTTCAAGCATAGTTATTGTTGCTGAAGGCGATAAAATAGGAAAAAGCGTCTTTGAATTGAAAGACTATGTTGATGAAAACATGGAAGGTTATGATGTGCGAGTTTCTGTACTTGGACACATGCAACGAGGTGGAGCACCATCATGTTTTGATCGTGTTTTAGCAAGTAGAATGGGTGTAAAAGCTGTTGAATCATTAATGGCTGGAAAAACCAATTACATGGTTGGATTAGTTAATAATGAAATGGTATTAACACCATTAGAAAGTGCAATTAAAGGAAAATCAAAAATAAATTTAGAATTATTGCGTGTGTCTGAAATTATGGCCACTTAACAAATTAATATTAATAAAATGTCAAAATTAAAATTAGGAATTAACGGATTTGGTAGAATTGGAAGAATAGCTTTTAGAGTAGCTGCCTCAAGGCCTGATATTGAAATAGTAGGAATAAATGATCTTTTAGATGTAGAACATTTAGCTTACTTATTAAAGTTTGATTCAGTTCATGGTAAATTTAATGGAACTGTTGAAGTAAAAAATGGTAATCTAGTAGTAAACGGTAGTGAAATAAGAATTACTGCAGAACGTAATCCAGAAGATTTAAAATGGAATGCTGTAGGTGCTAAAGTTGTTTTAGATTGTACAGGTATTTTCACAAGTTTAGAAGGTGCACAAAAGCATATTACTGCTGGTGCTAAAAAAGTAGCTATTTCAGCTCCATCTGCTGATGCCCCAATGTTTGTTATGGGAGTTAACCATAAAGAAATTACTGCTGCTCATACCATTGTATCTAATGCTTCTTGTACTACAAACTGTTTAGCACCATTAGCAAAAGTTATTAATGATAATTTCGGAATTATTGAAGGATTAATGACAACTGTTCATGCAACAACAGCTACACAATTAACTGTTGATGGACCATCAAGAAAAGATTGGAGAGGTGGAAGAAGTGCTTTAGCTAATATTATACCTTCTTCAACTGGAGCTGCAAAAGCAGTTGGAAAAGTTATTCCTGCATTAAATGGAAAATTAACAGGTATGTCTTTTAGAGTACCAACTCCAGATGTTTCAGTGGTAGATTTAACTGTTAGAACTGAAAAATCTGCAACTTGGGCTGAAGTAAAAGCTGCTTTAAAGAAAGCTTCAGAAACAGACTTAAAAGGTATTTTAGGATACACTGAAGAAGCTGTAGTTTCTCAAGATTTTGTTTCAGAATCAATGACAAGTGTTTTTGATGCTGATGCAAGTATTGCTTTAAACGATAATTTTTTTAAATTAGTATCTTGGTATGATAATGAATTTGGTTATTCTACTAAATTAGTTGACCTTGCTCAATATATCAGTAAAATATAATTTCAAATAAAAATAATTATTAATGACTCCATAATTTATTGTAATTTTAAATACAGTAGTTTATGGAGTTTTTCTTTAAAACAAGCTTATGATTTTAATTGTTGATAGCGGTTCTACCAAGTGTGATTGGATAGCAGTTGATAAAAATGGAGACCAATTATTGGAAAAAATGCGTACTAAAGGTCTCAATCCTGAAATTTTAACAGAAAAAAAACTAAAGAAAACAATTAAAAAAAATCCTGATCTAAAGGCCAATAAGGATATTGTTACTCATGTATTTTTTTATGGTGCTGGTTGTGGAACTGATCGAGGTAAAGAATTAGTAGCAAATGTTTTGAGAGAAGTATTTGTTAACGCTGAAGTTAAGGTTGAAGAAGACACCATGGCTGCAGTTTATGCGACTATTAATAATGATAATGAAGCTGCCGTAGTTTGTATTATGGGTACAGGTTCAAACTGCAGTTATTATGATGGTAAAAAATTGCATCAAAAAGTTCAATCTTTAGGCTATATTTTAATGGATGATGCTTCAGGAAATTTTTATGGAAAACAATTAATTAGAGATTATTATTTTAATCACATGCCAGATGATATTAGGGTTGCTTTTTCTACTAAATATAATTTAGAAGCTGATTATATTAAGTATAATATTTATAAACAACCAAATCCTAATGCATATTTAGCCAATTTTGCTGAATTTATGTTTTTAAATAGAGATTCAGAATATATTAGAGAAGTTATAAAAGATGGTATTAGACTTTTTGTGAAAAATTTTATAATGCAATATAAGGAAGAAGTTAAAACTGTTCCAGTACATTTTGCTGGCTCAATAGCTTATTTTTCTCAACAAGAAATTAAAGAGATAGCAGAAGAAATGGGCTTTAAAACTGGTAATTTTGAAAGAAGACCTATCGAAGGTTTAGTTTCTTTTCACACAAAAAGCTTGAAATAGTTTAAAAAAAGAATTAAATACAAAAAAAAAGATGAGTTATCTCATCTTTTTTTATTTATTAAATTGAAGGTCTAATATCTACAGAAACTTCCATTTTGTTTTTTCCTGTACTATAAATAACTCCTTTTAAAGGTGGTACATCATAATAATCTCTTCCCCAAGATACTACAATATGTTGATTTTTAGGAATTTGATTATTTGTTGGGTCAAAATCAACCCATCCAAAAGTTGGAATATAAACAGAAAACCAAGCGTGAGATGCATCGGCTCCAACAAGTTTCTCTTTTCCTGCTGGTGGAATGGTTTCTATATAACCACTAACATATTTTGCAGCTAGACCAACTGAGCGGAGACAAGCAATAGCTATTTGAGCAAAATCCTGACAAACACCTTTTTTTTCTTTCATTACTTCATGTATTGGTGTTGCTACATTAGTGAATTCTGGATCAAATTCAAAATCTTTATATATGCGTTGCATTAATTCATATGAAGCGTCAAAAACAGACCTATTTGGTTTAAATGAAACTTCTGCATAGTCTTTAATTTCTGAGTTAATATTTGAAATTAGAACCGATTCAAAAGCGAATTGTTTAGCATCTAAAATGTCTGTATCATGGCCTTTTAAAGCAACTAATGCATCTTGTAATGTAATATGTCTTGCTGGATTAGAAATAATATTAGGCAATAAGCTACTGTCTTTTAAAACCTGACTAATAGCTGTTACTTTTAATTCATTGTGATGTTTCTGAATTGAAAATCTAGTGACAGTATTTCCAAAAAAATCTACTTTTTCTGAAATCTCTGTTGGTGTAGGACTTATCTCTAATTTATAGTCAATTAACGTTTGACCAATCATAGTTTTTGGTTTTAAAGTAGCTATATTATGACAAAATGTAACACCATTTTCATATTTATAACTTGTGGTATGTGAAAGTTTAAAAACCATGATTTATATTGGAAAATTTTGATTTACTAATTGAGTTTGTTGATAAGAATGATTAAAATAAGTATTAGAAATAGATAAGGATGTTTCGTGTAATAAATCACTTAATTCAGAAAGAGAATCATCTAGGTTTTGCCTTAAACTACCATCATTATTTACTTTTAATAAATCAAAAATATTCAAACATTTTATTGTTGAGTTAGCTTTATAAATATTTTTTTGACAATCTGTAAAATCATTATTATTTGTTGAATGCGGTAATCTATCAATATCTTTTTGAATCCTTTTAAGTTGATACTTTAATGATTTTGGATAATTTTTATCTAAAAGAATAAAATTAATAACATTTTCAATACTTAAGTAAGATCTATAACTATATCTATAAATATTTAAACTTTCATGACTTGTTAGCAAAGATTCTAAAATTTCATATTGTAATTGTTCATCATAATTAAAAACTAGCAATGCTCTACATTTTGCAATATTCATCATGGCTTGCTCAGTTTGTAAACCAATAAAATAAAGTAAAAGGCCTTGTTCAACCATAATACTTTCTTCTATTAACCCCATAAATGCAATTAATCGTGTTATAATACGGTCTAATAATTTTGTGAGCTCAGGAATAGAATAGTCATTTTCTTCTTTAAATTTTCTCCACAATTTTTGAATACTTTCAAAAACACGCCACATATCTTTTGACCACAGGTTTCTTAATGAGTAATATGAATTATTAAAACTGTTTAAAGATTGAGCAAAACTTCCTAAGCGTTTATCATCCATTATAAGAGAGCGAATTTCTTTTAATGGATTATTTAAAACATCTTCTTTTCCTTTTCCTACAAAACCAGGAAATGTAGATGTAATATTTGTGACAGCTTGAAAAATATACTGCAAGCTTTCAACTTCTGTTTTCTTGCCGTCAAAATGCGTATTACTCATTTTATTGAGTGTCATTCTTAAAAACCTTGCTGTAACTAAAGCTCTGCCAAGATATCTGCCAGACCAAAATAGGTTTTCAGCCGTATTACTAGGTAAATCATTAATGTCAGAAATTGTTATTTTGCATGAATTGTCCCAACTATAATTTTGAATATTAGTTTGCTCTTCATCACTAAGTACCCAAAAATCTTTACTAATTCCACCTCGTTGGTTTGAAACATATAATTCTTCTCGTTCTGCAGCAACTCTAACCAAACCACCAGGCATCACACTGTAGCTATCTTTTTTGGCAATAGCAAAGGTTCTGCACATAACTTTTCTGGGTTCTAAATGGTCTTTAACAAAATCTGGAGCAGTTGAGAATGAAATTCTTTCTTGAGCAACAAAATTATAAGGATTTGATTGTATTGCCTTTTTAAGATTATTTAATTGTGTTTCATTTAAAAATTCACAGAAAAATATATTTTCTCTATTAGATCTATCAATACGTTTAACTACAAGTTGTGGTAAATTATTTAAAACATAGTTTTTCTCTTTTTCTTGTCCGCACCACCAAGAAGCTATTTGAGGCAAAATGAGGTCTTCATTTAAAAAATATTTGCAAATGCTGTTCATAAAAGGTATGAGTCCGGAATTTTCTAAAATACCACTACCTATTGGATTTACAACGGTTACGTTTTGTTCTCTAATAACATCTAATAAACCAACTACACCTAAATAAGAATCTTCTTTTAGTTCTAAAGGATCCATAAAAATGTCATCAACACGTCTTAAAATAACATCAACTTGTTTTAATCCTTTTAATGATTTCATGTACACTTTACTATTGCGTACTACCAAATCATTTCCTGTTACTAGTGGATACCCAAGATAAGTTGATAGGTAAGCATGCTCAAAATATGTTTCATTAAGCGGTCCAGGCGTAAGTATAATAATATTTGGATCTTGCTTGTTTTGAGGAGCAGCATCTACAAGCATTTGATTGAAATCTGAAAAAAAATCAGATGCTTGAATAACATTGATGTTTTTAAAAGCATCAGGGAAGATTTTACTTATAGAATATCTGTTTTCTAAGGCATAACCCATACCAGAAGGTGCTTGTGTTCTATCATTAACAACCCACATGCGTCCATCTGGTCCTCTGGCTAAATCAGCCGAGTGAATTAGTAAATTTTTTGCAGTTTTATATTGAATTTGATCGCATTGTCTTAAAAATCCACGATGCGCAAAAATAACTTCATGCGGAATAATACCCTTTTTTATAAGTTGTCTTTCGCCGTAAATATCTTTTAAAATAAGATTTAATACTTCTGCACGTTGTTTTATGCCTTTTTCAACAGTTTCCCATTCTTTTTGATGTAAGATAAAAGGAACAATATTTAAATTCCAAGGGCGATGTAATCCTTTTGGGTCATTATAAACATTATAAGTTACTCCATTTTCTGCCATTAACCAATTAACCTCATTTTGCTTGGAGATCAATTTTTCAACACCCATTTCTGTAAGATTATTAAGTAATTTTTCCCAATTTGAATTAATTTTCATATCAGATTTTAATACTTCGTCATAATTCTTAAAATCAGAAAAATAATTTTGGAAAAGTATGTTTGAATGGGTTGTCATTTATGGCTAATTATTTTTTTCTTAAATCAAGTGTGTTTGGAAATTCAGAATTAATTGGTAACTCTTTATACTTGAATTTTTTTAATGCTGCTTGTTCAATAACGTTTTTATTAGATTTTTTTGAATCTTGATTGATTTCTTCAACAGATTCTATGTCACCTTGTGAATGACCAAATCCCCAAAAACGATTAATTCTTCTTGATTCTGCTTCAAAGCTATTTATTGGATAGGTTTCATAAGATCTTCCACCTGGATGTGCCACAAAATAGGTGCAGCCACCTATGGAGCGTCTATTCCATGTATCAACAATATCAAAAACTAATGGTGTATCTACACCTATAGTTGGATGCAATGCTGAATAAGGATTCCAAGCTTTATATCTAATTCCAGCAACATATTCTTCTTTAACAGGTGTTTTATTAAGATTTACTTTAACACCGTTACAGCTTAATACATATCGGTCATTATTAAAATTAGAAACTTTTACCTGAACACGTTCAACAGAAGAATCTACATATCTAGCAGTTCCTCCGCCAGTCATTTCTTCTCCTAAAACATTCCAAGGCTCAATTCCTGCACGCAATTCTAAATGAATATTATTAATTTCAACCATGCCATGTAGAGGAAATCTAAATTCAAAAAATGGATTAAACCAATCTTCACTAAACTTGTATCCAGCTTTATTAAGTTGATTAACAATATCTTTTATATCTTCTCTAACAAAATGTTCAATTAAGAATTTATCATGCAATTCTGTTCCCCAACGTACTAAGTTATGCTCATAAGGTTTTTTCCAAAACCAAGCTACTAGGGTTCTAACTAATAAATTTTGCATTAAACTCATTTGGGCATGAGGTGGCATATCAAAAGCACGAAGCTCTAAAATACCTAATCTTCCTGAGGATGAATCTGGAGAGTATAGCTTGTCAATGCAAAACTCAGAGCGATGCGTATTACCAGTAAGGTCTGTTAATAAATGTCTAAACAATCTATCGGTTAACCAAAAAGGGACTTCACCATTTTTTGGAATTTGATTGAAAGCTATTTCAAGTTCATATAAATTTTCCATTCTGGCTTCATCAATTCTTGGAGCTTGACTGGTTGCTCCTATAAATGCTCCAGAAAATAAATATGATAATCCAGGATGGTGTTGCCAAAAGGTTAATAAACTTCTTAGTAAACTTGGTTTTCGTAGCAAAGGGCTATCAGCAGGTGTAATGCCACCTAACGTAACATGATTTCCTCCACCTGTTCCTGTGTGTTTACCATCAAGCATAAATTTTTCAGTGCCTAAGCGCGATTGTTTTGCTTGATTGTATAAAGTAAACGTGTTATTTACAAGTTCTTCCCAGTTTTTTATCGGAGCTATATTTACTTCAATAACACCAGGATCGGGAGTAATTTTTAAGGATTCTAATCTATGGTCTTTTGGTGCGTCATAACCTTCTAAAATGACGGGTATTTTAAGTTCTTTTGAGGTTGCTTCAATAGATGCCAATAAATCTAAAAATATTTCTGCACTATCTAAAGGAGGTAAAAATAAATATAGTTTTCCTTCTCTAATTTCTGCACAAAGGCCTGTTCTTATAAAATAGTTTTCTGAGCTTTCGCTAAGTTTGGTTTTTTTTGTTTCTTTTACTCGTTTTGAAACAATAAGTTTATAACTAGGAAAAGGTTTCTTTTTTGAAAAATTGTCGGGAATATAAACAGGAAACTCGCCTTGTTCAGGTTTTATTATTAATGCATTTAAAGGTAATCGTAACCCAATTGGAGAATTACCAGGTATTAGGAATAAATGGGTTCTTCTAAAAGTCCATTCACTAGTGTACCACTTTCCTTTAGAATTATTTAAAGGTAAAACATAACCTATAGGTTTTGAAGTTCCTTCATTTAAAATATCTTTTAATTTGTTTTTAACTAAAAGATTACCATCCTCTTTTGTTGGGTCAATATCAATTGGTAAATTACCTTCTTGCCACAGAAAATAAAAAGAATCTTCATATGAAGGAATGATATATTTATCTGTTATAGCAAGATATTTAGTAAGCGTTTTTAAGAATGACTTATCAGAATCTTTGGGTATTGTTGGATTCTCAGAAAATAATGATAGTAGTTTTTTGTTATGCCAAATTGGTTTTCCGTCTTTTCTCCAACAAATCTCAATTTGCCAACGTGGTAGTGGTTCTCCTGGATACCATTTACCTTGAGCCTGATGTAAAAAACCACCTTCACCAAATTTATCATATAATCTGGCCGCTAAATTTTTAGCAAGTTCACGTTTGTGTGGCCCATCAGCATCGGTATTCCATTCTGGAGATTCCATATCATCAATAGATACAAAAGTTGGTTCTCCACCCATAGTAAGGCGAACATCTCCTTTTTCTAACTCTTTTTCAACTTTAAAACCTAATTTATAAATGGCTTTCCATTGTTCGTCGGTGTATGGTTTAGTAACTCTTGGAGATTCAAAAATACGCTTTACTGAGTTTTCAAAAAAGAATTCTGTTTCACAAACATCAGTAAGACCAGAAACAGGAGCTGCACTTTCAAATGATGGGGTACAAGCCAAAGGAATGTGTCCTTCACCAGCAAGTAATCCTGAAGTAGCATCAAAGCCAATCCAGCCAGCACCAGGAATGTAAACTTCTGCCCAAGCATGCAAATCTGTAAAATCTGCTTCAGGACCAGAAGGACCATCTAAAGATTTTTCATCAGATTTTAACTGTACAATATATCCAGATACAAAACGAGCTCCAAAACCCAGATGTCGTAATGTTTGAACAAATAACCAAGCAAAATCTCTACAGGAACCATTTTTTCGTTGCAACGTTTCTTCACAAGATTGAACACCTGGTTCCATTCGAATGTTGTAACTTAAATATTCATATATTTTTCTATTAATATCAATTAAAAAATAAATGGTTTTTCTTGGTGTATAATCAATGGTTTTTATAAAATCATTTAAAAGTGTGCCGTTATCGGTAATTTCAAGATAGGGAAGAAGCTCTTTTTTTACGGTTTCATTGTATTCAAAAGGAAATTCTTCTGCGTATTCTTCAACAAAAAAATCAAACGGATTGATAGTTTTTAAGTCGGCTATAATTTCAACATCAATTGATAATTCTGTTGTTTTTTCAGGAAAAACTAAACGCGCAAGATAATTTCCAAATGGATCTTGTTGCCAGTTAAAAAACTGATTTTTTGGTTCTATTTTTATGGAGTATGCTTCTATAGGTGTTCTGCTGTGAGGCGCAGGCCGTAATCTAAAAATGTGAGGTGATAACGATACCGGACGATCGTATTTATATTTGGTTTTATGAGAAATAACAATTTTTAAAGCCATAAATTAATTGGTTTTATCAAGAGCGCAATTTAAACGTTTTTTTTTATGAAAACGGATGTGCTTATTATAAATAAAGAGCTCTTTATTAACATGTTTATATGGCCTAATTTACAAATTACTAGTTAGTAATATATTAATTTTTAACATAGCATTTAAGTTTTATATAATCAATAAAATTTTAATTTTAAACTGTTGTAATCGCATATTTGACAATGAAATAATCAAAAGTTGCTAATGGTTTTTTACACAATTATTAAAAACCTTTTGAATACTTTAAAAAAGACTATTAAAAGTAAAGGGTTTAATTAGATTAAAAAAAGTTTATTTACCCTTATATAGTGAAGATATTACTCATACACTTTGTTTTCTTGTTCTGCTACTCTTATAAATGTTGTTCGCTTGGTAAGTTCTTTTAAACGTTGAGCACCAACATATGTACAAGTACTTCTTAAACCACCTAAAACATCTTGTAAGGTTGATTCAACATTTCCTCTGTATGGTATTTCAACAGTTTTGCCTTCACTAGCTCTATATTCAGCAACGCCACCAATATGTTTTTCCATGGCTGTTGATGAACTCATTCCATAAAATTTTCTATATGATTTTCCATTACGTTCAATGATTTCTCCACCACTTTCGTCATGTCCAGCAAGCATACCTCCAAGCATTACAAAATCTGCACCAGCTCCAAATGCTTTAGCAACATCGCCAGGTGTTGTACAACCTCCATCACTTATAATTTGACCGCCTAATCCGTGAGCTGCATCGGCACATTCAATAATTGCAGATAATTGTGGATAGCCAACTCCAGTTTTAACTCTTGTAGTACAAACAGAACCTGGCCCAATACCAACTTTTATAATATCAGCTCCAGATAGTAGTAATTCTTCAACCATTTCACCAGTAACTACATTTCCTGCAATAATCACTTTATCAGGATATTGATCTCTTGTTTTCTTAACAAAATTTGCAAAATGCTCAGAATAGCCATTGGCTACATCAATACATATAAATTTTAATTGTGGGTTTGATGAAAAGGTTTCTGCTAATTTTTCAGAATCTTTTTTACCAGTTCCAGTACTTATTGCTAAATAGTTTTCAATTCCTTTAGGAGAATTTGCAAAAAAATGATTCCAATCATCAATAGAATAATGTTTGTGAATAGCCGTAAATAATTTTTTGCTAGCTAAAGCTTTAGCCATCTCAAACGTGCCAACAGTATCCATATTGGCAGCCATAATAGGAACACCTTCCCAAGTAAAAGGACTATGTAAAAATTTAAACTCTCTATCTAAATTAACTTGTGATCTACTTTTTAAGGTTGAACGTTTAGGTCTTATCATTACATCTTTAAAACCTAGCTTTAAATCATATTCTATGCGCATTTTCTATCAAATTAAAGGACTTTCAAATGTATTATTTTTAAAGTTGAGTTTTTAATTTAAAAGTAATAATTTATATAATTAAGAAGTTAAATTTTAGTAGTACCTTTAAGATGAATAGATTAGAAAAAACAGTAAATTATATTAAAACTTATAGCTCTATTAGTTTTGGGAATTACATCAATTATAAATAAGTTTGTGAAAAATCGATTAAAGATGGCATTTCTTTTTCAATCAATGCAATCCTTTAAAGTAAGGATAACATTGATTTTTTTTACTTTTATTTTGGTATTGATTTTACTTTTTATTGGGTATTCTCAAATGCAAAAAAAAATTGATGATTTAGATTCTTTAGTTGAAAAATTAAATGATATTAAATTTGATATTTCTAAAAACACTTTAAACCTTCAATCTTCTTTATTAGAAATAAATCAGGATTTTAAAGAATCTTCTCAAAGTGCTACTCCTTTTAAAACATTTAATTCAACTATAAACAGAAATAAATTAAAATTAGAAACTCTTAAAAGCGAGTTAAATAGCCATTTTTTTCATTTTGATGATGAAATTAATGTTATAATAAAAGAATTAATTTTAATTGAGAAATCATCTTTTAAAAGCGGCATTAATATTTTACACATATCTGAAAAACTAGATTCTCTAGCTATTAAAATCAGTCAAAACATTTATATTAAAAATAATGATTTTAAAAAAAATACGCTGTTATTATTTATTCTAATAGCAATGATGCTTTTAGCTATGGTGTATTTTTTGGGTTACAGAATGACCAGAGATTTAGATAAGTTAAATGAAAAAGCTAACAATTTAGATGACCTTAGTCAAAAATCATTGAACTCTAGTATTGAAGATGTTAACAATCTAGATAAAACTTTTGAATCACTTAAATCTAAACTACGTAGGCTAGAATCTGATTTAGATGAAGCTATTAAAACATGTGATTATAAATCTGTTTTCTTAGCCAATATGAGTTATGAAATTCGCACACCTTTAAACTCGGTTTTAGGTATGATAAATATGCTAAAGAAAAGTGAGTTAACAACAGAACAACAAATACAACTTGAAATTGCTGAATACTCTTCTGAACATGTTTTGCAGTTGGTAAATATGATTTTAGATAATTCAAAAGTTGAAAAAGGAAAAGTAGAGCTAGAATTATCAGCTATTGATTTAAAGTCAGATTTATCTAAACTTATAAAAGTTTTTGAATATGAAGCTTGGGATAATCGTTTAGAGTTTGAATTCAAATTTTTATCAGATGAAAACCAAAAGTTTTTGTTATTAGGTGATCTTAAAAGAATTAAACAGATTTTAACCAATTTAATGAGCAATGCTATTAAATTTACAAACGCTGGTAAAATTTCATTAATTATAGATCAAACGGTTGGACCAGATGATTTTCAAATAGTTACCTTTTATGTAAAGGATACTGGAATTGGTATTTCACCTGAAAAAGCAAAACGCATTTTGAATGAGTCTGAAAAAAATAGTCTGTCTATTATAGATTATTATGGTGGAACAGGTTTAGGGCTTACAGCATCTTGTCAGCTTATAAATTTAATGGGTGGAGAGCTTAAACTTGAAAGTAAAGAAAATGAAGGCTCCATTTTTTATTTTAGTATTCAACTTCAAAAAACGCTAAATCTTGAGAGAGAAAAAGTTGAACCAAGCTCTATATTATTAAATAGATTTGACTATAAATTTACGGTACTTGTAGCTGAAGATAATATTATGAATCAAAAAGTTATCAAGTTTCTTTTAGAACAGCAAGGCGCTGACTGTACCTTTGTGAAAAACGGTTCAGATGCAGTAAAGCTTTTTAATATTTTAGATTTTGACATGGTTTTTATGGATATTTTTATGCCAGAAATGGATGGATATGAAGCCACAAAATTAATTAAAGCCAGCGAAAAATATAAAGAAAACAAAATTCCAATAATAGCAGTATCTGCAAGTGCTTTTGAAGAAGATATAGAAAATGCAAAAAAAGCAGGAATTGATGATTTTTTAGCTAAACCAATTGAATCAGAAAAACTTAAAGAATTATTAGTTAAATATGCTCCAAAAAGCATTGAAAATTAAGTTACTTAATGGCAATCATACTTATTTCAACATGAACATTTTTTGGAAGCTTTGCCACTTGAACGGTTTCTCTTGCAGGTGCATTTTCTTCGTTTAAATAACTTCCATATACTTCATTTATTTGTACAAAGTCATTCATATCAGAAATGAATATGGTGGCTTTAACAACATCGTCAAAAGTCATTTCGGCAGCCTTTAAAACGGCTTTTAAATTTTTCATGACTTGGTTAGTTTCAGATTTTATATCATTTAAAACTAATTCGTCATTTTCAGGATTTATAGCAATTTGACCAGATGTATATAATGTATTTCCTTTTAATATGGCTTGGTTATAAGGGCCAATAGGAGCTGGAGCGTTTGGAGTAATGATAATTTTTCTCATGATTTTTTTATGTTATGAGTTATGGTAAAACAAATTTTCATCATTAAAGTTGAATATCTGGTTGATTTCTCTTATCATATTTAAGATCTTTCAAGATATTTGATTTTATACCAATAAAAAAGTACCAAGAGGCTCTTGAACTAAACGGAACCCAACTAAAATTCATTCGCCAACTTAACAAATCTCGTTCAAAGCGTAATTGTGTATAAGTAAAACCTTGATTTTTTAAATCATAGCCTGATGAAGCTCCAAGAGACCATTTTGGTGAAAGTTCAATATCACCAGAAAACATTAATGAATGTGACGATATTTCATTTTGCCGTCTAGAATTATTATAATTTACAGCATATGCAACACGTACGCTCCATGGAATTTTAAAATTGTAAAACTGACTCACTTTTTCTTCTTCACCATCTTTTTTATCATCATCAAATCGGCTAGTTGTTTGCCCGTCAGGAAGCCCAAACAAATCATCATCACGGCCACCACTGTTTAGGTTTTCTTGTATTCCAGAGTCATTTTTGTTTTTATCATCTTTTTTACTAGAAAACGAATAATTTAAGGTAAGATTGGCGCTGGTTAATCTAAAAAGGCTTCCGCCATTATCAATATTAAATTTGCCAATTTTGTTATTGTTATTATCAAGCGCATATGGGTCTAAAGTAGCGCCAAAATTTATACTCATTTTATTTTTAAAAAGTTGTGTCCCGCCTGTCATTCTAACAGGGCTCCATTGCAAAGAATCACCTGCAAAATTGTATGATGTTGAAAAGTTTAAGTTATTAAGTAGAGTTATTTTTTTTGCTTCTGTTACCGTACTATCTCTATCTTTTACTTTGGCTTCAAAATTATTCGATAATGATATACCCATGGAACTTGAAAAGTTTTTATTAGGCGAACCAAATATACCTTGTTCAAAACGAGAATAATCAATTTCACTTGTTGTTAAACCATCAGCACTAACTACTTCATAAGAATCATAATACTTATCAAAAGCAGGATTTATGTTGTAGCTTATTGATGGCCTCATAACATGCCTGATAGCTTGAATTTTAGGGTCTTTTCCTTCCTTTTTAAAATCAAACATACCGTAAATAGTTGTTCCTATACTTGTACTAAAGTTATAAGTTCTAAAAGTGTCAAATCCATTTATGGTTTCTGTAATAGCAGTTCTTTGTGTTTGATCATAAGATTTTTTAATTGTTTTAAAAGTCCATACTTCGTTATAATTAGTGCTGGCACTTAAACTAAAATATTTAAAAACCTTAAAATTGGTACTTAAAGGAATAGAATGTTGAAACCCTGCTTTAGCATCTTGAAACATTTCTTTTTTAAAGAATAAAGAATCAGTTGTTTGAATTCTATTTTCTCCTCTAACATTATATTGAAGATTAATGTTTTGTATGATACCTTTTTTAGAACCTGTTTTAGGTGCAAACGGAAAAATTCGTCCAACACTGCCTTGAAACGTTGGAAGTGTCATGTTAATCTGTTCTGTATTTGTGTTTTGAGAATGTGTTGCCGTTAAGCTAATATTAACTTGAGGATCTCCTTGAAACGATTTTGAATACGATACAGATGATGATAGTGTGTTATTTAAAAAACTGCCTGTATTCACTTGATTTAAAGATGTTTTGTAATAGGTACTACTACCAAGGTTTACTGATGCTGAGAAACGAGAGTTTGGGCTAGATTTACCATCTTTACTATGTGACCAACGTAAGTTGTAAACCGTAGATTTTGAATAATCAGGAAAACCCCTTTCACTATTAATTAAATTTTCATACCGAAACCCAAAATTTCCTCTAAACTTGTAGCGAAATGCATAATTGCTTTCTGCCCTAAAACCATAACTACCATTAGTATAATAATCTCCTAAAACCGCTAAATCTACAAAATCATTAATAGCAAAATAGTAACCGCCATTTTGTAAAAAATACCCTCGTTGGTTTTGTTCACCAAAGGTTGGAAATAAAATTCCAGAAGTTTGTTTTTCAGATTGCGGGAAAAATCCAAAAGGTAACCCTAAAGGAGTTGGCACATTATAAATAAATAAGTTTGCCAAACCTGTAACAATTTTTTTACCGGGAACAACTTTAGCTTTTCTTAATAAAATGTAATATTCAGGATCTTCTAAATCTTGTGCTGTTGTATATTTTCCTCTGGCAATAAAATAGACAGAATCATTTTCTTTTTTTGTGATTTCAGCTATAACAGTACCACCAGATTGTTCTGTTTTTGAGTTGTAGATAAGCGCTTTTTGAGTTTTTGTATTAAATAATATAGAATCTGGTTCTACCACATTGGTTCCTTGAGTAAATACTGGAGATTGAGAATAGTCTCCTATACTATCTTTAATTCCTTTGGCATATACTTCATTTTTGCTGTAATCTATAATAATATTACCTGCTTTAATATTCATATCGCCATATGTTATTTCGGCTTGATTATATAAATATAGTTTTTGTTGCTTTTGGTTAAATGACGTAAAATCAGTTGCTTTATAATCAACAATATGTTCTAAAAGATCTTTCTTTTTAGGTTTTAAGGTATCTTTAAAAGCTGAATCTTGTTTTTTTTCTGAAACTTCTAATTTTGATAAATCTTTAATATCAAGAACAATGCTGTCTTTTACAGTTGGTTGTATAGAAGTGGCTTTTTTAGGTATATCTTGAGCAAAGCTAAACATGTTTATAAACACTGTAAAACTTAATGCAAAAAGTAGTTTAAAGTTGTTTGTATGCAATGCTTTTAAATGTATTTTTGTAAAAGTATGGCTCGGTTTTTGAAAAGCCAAAATTACATATATTTTTTTTGTGATTATTTCTTTATCAAATAAAAATTTAAATAAAATAAACTTAGATTTTAAGTTGTTAAAATACATATGAAATCGCCTTTAACCATAAGTTTGCTTGCAAGTAAATACCAATGAAAATTAGTCGATACAATATGACCTCTAAAACAATAACTATTTGCATATGAAAACGCATAAACTATTACTTTTCGTATCTTTTATATTAGTATTAACATTTTCTTCTTTTGTTTCAAAAGATAAAGGTAAACCACAGCAGTTCGTTGTTGTTCTTGATGCTGGTCATGGTGGTAATGACCCAGGTAACGTTGGCAATGGTTACAAAGAGAAAGATATTGCTCTTAAAGTAGTTTTAGAAGTTGGTAAACAACTTGAAAAGAACCCAAATATAAAAGTGATATATACCAGAGATAAAGATGTTTTTATTGATTTATTTGTAAGAGGTCAAATTGCCAATAAAGCTAATGCTGATTTGTTTGTATCTGTTCACTGCAATGCTCATCATTCAGATGCTCATGGAACAGAAACTTTTGTGTTAGGAACTCACCGAAACCATACAAATTTTGAAGTTGCAAAAAAAGAGAACTCTGTAATTTTTCTTGAAAATGATTATGAAAGTAAATATGGAGGTTTTGACCCAAATTCGCCAGAATCTGTTATAGGTTTAACCTTAGCACAAGAAGAATATTTAGATCAAAGCATTCAATTGGCAAGTTTTATCCAAAATAAGTTTACTAACAAATTAAAACGAAAAAGCAGAGGTGTTAAACAAGCTGGTTTTATTGTGCTTCATCAAACAGTTATGCCTAGTGTATTAGTGGAAATCGGCTTTTTAACTTATAAAGATGAAGGTAAATATTTAAATTCTGATACCGGACAAAAAGAAATATCAACGGCAATTACAGATGCTATTTTTGAGTATAAACATACTATAGATGGAAATGTAGGCGACTATAATTATCATGAAAACTCAAATTCTAATCAAATTTCAGAAATTAATGAACCATTAAAACAAAACGATACAGGTATTATTTATAAAGTTCAAATAGCAGCTGGTTCAACCAAAATTGAGCCAAAACCATATAATTTTAAAAAACTTGAAGATATTTCATTTGACTTTGAAAGTAACCTATATAAATATTACTCTGGAGCAACTTCAAGCTATAATAAAGCAAAAGAATTAGAAGAAAAAGCAAAATCTAAAGGATATAAATCTAGTTTTATTGTTGCTTTTAAAGATGGTAATAGAATTCCTTTATCTGAAGCTTTAAAAACATCTACTAATTAACCGTATTGTTTTTAAATTTATTTTAAATTTGTTTTTAATAAAAAAAACAAAGCTTTGAAAATATCAAAAGAAGTTAAAACTGCCATACTTGTATTACTAGGAATTATCCTTTTTATTTTTGGGTTTAATTATCTTAAAGGAATAAATTTATTTGAGCCAGACAATATTTACTATACTGAATTTGATTATAACGCGTTAAATAAATCTTCAGTAGTTACACTTAAAGGAAATACCGTTGGAAAAGTTCAAGACATTATATACGATTACAAAACAGGCAAAACAAGAATTGCTTTTTCAGTTAATGAACAGTTAAAATTTTCTAAAAATAGTACCATTCGTTTGTATGAAACTGGGTTAATGGGCGGCAATGCTATTTCTATTATTTTAGCCTATGATCAAGATATTGCTAAGCCTGGCGATGTTTTAAAATCTGAGGTAGAAATGGGTCTTATAAGAACGCTTTCAAAAAACTTCTCGGGTTTAAGTGATAATTTAGATTCCACTTTAAAATCAACAGATACTCTTTTAGGTAACATTAATAAAATTGTAATTGATGAGTCTGATGCTGGCTTAAAAAAGACTATTCAGGAACTTAATGCTACATTAACTGCTTATAAAAATTTGGCATATTCTATTAATGGAGTCGTCTCAGAAAACGATAAAAACATTAATACCATTCTTGAGAATTTTAAAACCACAAGCACTGAGTTATCACAAATAACTGCTCAATTAAAACAAGCAAATTTGGGTCAAACGGTTGAGTCTTTAAATACCACATTATCAAATGTAAACACGCTTCTTGCTGGTTTAAATAACGGAGAAGGCTCTATGGGTAAATTACTTAAAGATGAAACATTATACAAAAATCTTGAAGGCGCTTCAAAAGAAATTGAAGAGTTGTTAAGAGATATTAAGTTGCATCCAAAACGTTATTTTAGGGTTTTATCAAAAAAGGAAATTCCTTACGGAGATTCTGAAACTAAATAAAAAGCAATGAATTACTTACCAAATGTTCTATTTGCAATAGCACTTATTGTTGGAGTTGGTTATTTTACAAGAAATGTAAAAAAACTAATACGCAACATTAAATTAGGTCATGATGTTGACGTAAGTGATAACACATCACAACGTTGGAAAAACATGACTATGATTGCACTTGGGCAAAGTAAAATGGTAAGTCGCCCAATTGCAGGGTTTTTACATATTATTGTTTATGTTGGTTTTGTAATTATCAATATAGAAGTCCTAGAAATTATTATTGATGGCTTAATAGGAAGTCATAGAATTTTTTCTTCAATAGGCGTATTGTACGGAGTTTTAATTGGTGCTTTTGAAATTTTAGCCCTTTTAGTTTTTATTGCAGTGATTGTTTTTTGGATTAGAAGAAACATTATAAAACTAAATAGGTTCTGGAAGAGTGAAATGACCAGTTGGCCAAAAAATGATGCTAACTACATTTTGTATTTTGAAATGGTTTTAATGACCTTGTTTTTGGTTATGAATGCTACCGATGTGCATTTCCAAACCATGAATTCAGGAAACTTTATCAGTCAATTTATAGCGCCATTCTTTAACGGACTTTCTGAAACAGCATTGCATACCATAGAAAGAACAGCATGGTGGATGCATATTATAGGCATTTTAGTATTCTTAAACTATCTCTATTTTTCAAAACATTTACATATTCTCTTAGCATTCCCAAACACATTTTATGCTAGTTTAAAACCAAAAGGGCAATTTAACAACCTTGAAGCGGTAACAAAAGAAGTAAAAATGATGATGGATGCCACCATTTACCCTGCAACATCACCAACTGATGATACAGAAATGCCCGCAAAATTTGGCGCTAGTGATGTACAAGATTTAAACTGGGTACAACTTTTAAATGCTTACACTTGTACAGAATGTGGACGATGCACCAGCGAATGCCCAGCAAATCTAACCGGTAAAAAACTGTCGCCTCGCAAAATAATGATGGATACTAGAGACCGTTTAGAAGAAGTTGGAAAAAATATAGATGCTAATAAAGGAACTTTTGTAGACGACGGCAAACAACTGTTAGACAACTATATAACAAGAGAAGAACTTTGGGCTTGTACCTCATGCAATGCCTGCGTTGAAGCTTGTCCGGTTAGCATCAATCCGTTGTCAATCATTTTAGACATGCGTCGTTTTCTTGTTATGGAACAGTCTGCAGCACCAGTAGAATTAAATAATATGATGACTAATATAGAAAATAATGGCGCACCATGGCCATACAATCAAATGGATAGAATAAACTGGAAAAACGAATAAAACAATAAAGGCGTTACCACAAGGGTCGGGCTTTTCGCTATATCTTTTGCTTAGGCAAAAGGATGCCGCTACAATCCCTAACGCATAAAAAAAGTCAATATAAACCTAATAATATGAGCGAATTACTTAACGTGCCAACCATGGCAGATTTTATGGCTCAAGGCAAACAACCCGAAGTACTATTTTGGGTTGGCTGCGCAGGAAGTTTTGATGATAGAGCAAAAAAAATAACCAAAGCTTTTGTAAAACTTCTAAATAAAGCGCAAGTAGAATTTGCAGTGTTGGGAACTGAAGAAAGTTGTACTGGTGATCCAGCAAAACGTGCTGGAAATGAATTTTTATTCCAAATGCAAGCCGTTACTAACATTGAAGTAATGAATGCCTATGAAATAAAAAAAATAGTAACAGCCTGTCCACATTGCTTCAATACATTAAAAAATGAGTATCCTCAACTTGGAGGAAATTATGAAGTAATGCATCATACAGAATTCTTGAAAAGTCTATTGGATGAAGGAAGATTAACTATTGAAGGAGGTAAATTTAAAGGAAAGCGCATCACATTTCATGACCCATGTTATTTAGGAAGAGCAAACAATATTTATGAGGCTCCTAGAGATTTAATTATTAAGCTTGAAGCAGAATTAGTCGAAATGAAAAACTGCAAAAAAACAGGCTTATGTTGTGGTGCTGGTGGAGCTCAAATGTTTAAAGATGCAGAAAAAGGTGATAAAGAAGTAAATATTGAACGTACAGAACAAGCCTTAGATATAAAACCAGAAATTATTGCTGCTGGTTGCCCTTTTTGTAATACCATGATGACAGATGGTATTAAGGCAAAAGAAAAAGAAGGTCAAATTACTGTAATGGATATAGCCGAATTAATTGCAAATGCACAAGATTTATAAATAAAAAAATGCTAGTAGATTTTAACATATTACCTAACGAATCAAGAGTTTGGATTTACCAAGCAAACCGTTCTTTTTCTGACCAAGAAATTGAAGAAATAAGTTCAAGATTAGAAACATTTATTTCTAACTGGACAGCTCATGGAGGTGATTTGGAAGCAGGCTATTGTATTAAATATAAACGTTTTATAGTATTAGGTTTAAACCAAGAATTAAATCATGCTACCGGATGTTCTATAGATGCTTCAGTTAATTTTATTCAGCAATTAGAAAAAGATTTTTCAGTTGATTTATTAGATAAAATGAATGTGTCATATAAGCAAGGTGAGTTTGTAGCTTATAAAACACTGATTGATTTTAAAAAAATGGCTAAAGAAAAAGCCGTGTCAAAAAACACCATTGTTTTTAATAATTTGGTTAACAACATTGCAGAATTTAAAGAAAATTGGGAAGTTCCTGCAAGTGAAAGTTGGCACAGTAGATTTTTAAATTAACAATTATTTAATACTACATATTGCAATACAAGTAGACAAGATACGTTTCTATCTTGTTTCTACATAATAAATAACAAAATGAAATGTAAATTCATTGTAATTTTTGTATTCTTAATTACTGGCCATGTTTTTGCTCAAGAATGGCAGACAAATTTTGAGAATGCTAAAGCACTAGCATCAAAAAGTAATCATAATATTGTTTTAGTTTTTCAAGGTTCAGATTGGTGTGCACCATGTATGAAGTTAGATAAGGAAATATGGAGTTCTTCTGAATTTCAAAATCTTTCAAAAAATCATTTTATAATGTTTAAAGCAGACTTTCCCAGAAAGAAAGCTAATAAATTATCTGATGATATGACTGCTCAAAACACTAAACTGGCAGAAATGTATAATAGCCAAGGATTTTTTCCATTAGTGGTTGTTTTAGATAAAAATGGAAAAGTTTTAGGAAAAACAGGATACCAAAAGCTAAGTCCCAATGACTATTATAAAAAGCTAACATCATTTGAAACATCACTTTGAAAAACACTTTCATTGTAATATTATTTTTATTTTCTACACTTTCATTTTCCCAACAAGTTTATACAAGAACTTTAAAGCTTATGGGAAGTCGTTTTGATATTTCTGTTATAGCAGAAAATCAAATTGAAGCAGATGATAATATTGATATTGCTGTAAATGAAATTTCAAGAATTGAAAAATTGATATCCTCATGGGATTCATTATCTCAAACATCATCTATTAATAAAAATGCTGGAATAAAACCTGTTGTGGTAGATTTAGAGCTTTTTAATTTAATTCAAAGAGCTATTAAAATTTCAAAATTGACAGAAGGAGCATTTGATATTAGTTACGCTTCTATGGATAAAGTTTGGAAGTTTGATGGAAGCATGAGAGAAATGCCGAGTGAAGAATCAATAAAGAATTCTGTTTCTAAAGTAGGATATCAAAATATCATTTTAGACGAAACTAATCATTCTGTTTTTTTAAAATTAAGCGGAATGAAGATTGGTTTTGGAGCTATAGGTAAAGGTTATGCAGCAGATAAAGCAAAAGAATTACTTAAAATTAAAGGCGTAAAGGCAGGAATTATAAATGCTTCTGGCGATTTAAATACTTGGGGAAAACAGCCAGATGGTAAAGATTGGATGGTAGCAATTGTTAACCCAATTAATAAAGAAAAGGTGTTTTCATGGATGCCAGTTTATAACTCGGCAGTTGTTACTTCTGGTAATTATGAAAAATATGTAAGTTTTAATGGAGTATTATATACTCACATCATTGACCCAAGAACTGGTTATCCAAGCACAGGAATTTTAAGTGCATCCATATTTACAGCAAATGCAGAATTGGCAGATGCTCTGGCAACTTCACTTTTTGTTATGGGTGTTGATGTTGGCTTAGATTTTATAAATCAATTAAACGGAGTAGAATGTATAATTGTTGATAAAAACAATAAAGTGCACACTTCAAAAAATATAAATTTAAAACAGTTGAATTAATTATGAAAAAACTGATTATAGTAGTTTTTGCAGCTATTTCTTTTACATCTTGCATGGCTGTGAAGGAATATGATAAAGTAAACTTGAATGACCCTGATATGGCATTAGTTCGGAAAAAGTCTGATCGATTTGAAACTAATTTTCAGGTGTATAGAGAAGGAGCTTCTGGAGCAAATGGTGGAAAATCTGGTGGTGGTTGTGGTTGCAATTAATCTATTTAAAAAAAACATTAATTAGTATCAAAATTCAAATGAAAACAATATTTAAAGTAGTACTATTATTTTTGGTGTTTACATCATTTACTTTTGCTCAAGAAGATCAAGGATCATATAAAAAAAGAGTTTTAGAGACAGCTGAAGTAGATTTTTTAACAAGTTACTACACTCAAGATGGAAATAATGCCTCTGTTACTGGAGGGATTGGTGACGAGCATTTAACAGATTTTACTCCAACAATTGTTATTAGCGTGCCATTGAATGATGATGATGTATTAACAGTTGATGCTGGATTTTCAGCATACTCTTCGGCATCATCAAGTAATTTAAATCCATTTAATTTTGGTGGAGAAGGAGATGAAATTAATTCGCAAACTGTTCCTTCAAATATTATTGGTAGTCCTTGGGTTGCTTCATCTGGAGCATCTAAGTCAGACATTTGGGCTAATTTAAATGCTGATTATTCACATAGTTCTGATGACAGAAATACAATATGGAATGCAGATGTTTCTTTTGCTACTGAGTTTGATTATTCTTCAATTGGATTTGGTGGTGGTTTAACTAAATTGTTTAACGATAAAAACACAACACTTGGTATAAGCACAAAAATATATTTAGATACTTGGAGTCCAAGATATCCTATTGAATTACAATGGTATTTGGGAGTAAATGGAAATTTAAATTCCGGACTTTTTAGAAATGTACCTATTTTTGATGAAACTGGTATTGCTATAGATAAATCTGGAAATTCCACTCCAATTTGGAATCCAAATAATTATAAAGGTATAACTGACAAATCAAGGAATTCTTATTCTTTATCATTTAGTTTTTCTCAAATATTGAGTAAAAATGCACAGTTTTCCTTGTTTTTTGATGTGGTTAAACAACAAGGTTGGTTGTCTAATCCTATGCAACGTGTTTATTTTGCTGATGTAGCTAATTACTATATAGGAAACGCAAACAGTATTCCAAATTACACATTAAATTCAAATAAAGATGTATTTCAATTAGCTGATGATATAGAGCGTATGCCAAGTAGTCGTTTGAAGTTTCCAATTGGTATGACTTTTAATTATTATTTAAATGAAACCTTTGTTTTAAGAACATATTACAGATATTATACAGATGATTGGGGAATTAAATCGAATACCGCTAGTGTTGAATTACCCATAAAAATAAGTTCTAAATTTACATTGTATCCATCTTATAGATATTATGATCAAACGGCCGCTGATTATTTTGCTCCTTACGAGCAAAACCTATCAACTAATGATTATTATACTTCAGATTATGATTTATCAAAATTTAATGCTAATCAATATGGGTTTGGTATTGGATATGCAGATATTTTTGCTAAATGCCATATTTGGAAGTTTGGTTTAAAAAACATTGATTTAAAGTATAATAATTATCAAAGGAATACTGGTTTAAAAGCAAATATCATTTCGGCTGGATTCAAATTTACTATGGATTAGTTGTTTATAATGTTATTATAAATCTATCATAAAGTCTTTTATTCTTCATTCTAAAAGTAGTATTTTGGCATAGTTTTATATGTTAACTGTTGTTAGCAAAATAACTGTGATTAATACTTTCTTATGCCTTATTTAAAACATTCTATATTTTTATTTTTTATTGTCAATTTCACGTTTTCTCAAAACTCAAAAGATCCTTTAATATCTGTAAATGAACATGCACAGCAAGTGTGGGTTGATAGTATTTATAATACGTTAACACTTAAAGAAAAAGTAGGCCAATTATTTACTGTTCAGGTTTTTTCTAATCAAGACGAAAATGATAAAGACTCTATTATTGAATTAATCAATGATTACAACATTGGAGGCATTATTTTTTCAAAAGGAGATCCTGTGAAGCAAGCTAAATTAGATAATGAATTACAAAGCATCTCAAAAATTCCTTTACTAGTTAGTATGGATGCAGAATGGGGCTTAAGCATGAGGTTAGACTCAACTTTTGCCTTTCCTTGGAATATGACGCTTGGTGCTGTAAAAAATAATAAGCTAATAGAGCAAACTGGAAGACAAATTGGTGAGCATTGCAAGCGTTTAGGTGTTCATTTAAATTTTGCTCCTGTTGTTGATATCAACACAAATCCAAAAAATCCAATTATCGGAAATCGTTCTTTTGGTGAAGATAGAGATAATGTAACTGAAAAGGCTTTGGCTTTTATGAAAGGCATCCAAAGTGCAGGAGTTTTGGCTAATGCAAAACATTTTCCTGGTCATGGTGATACAGAAACCGATTCTCATAAAACATTGCCTACAATTGATTTTGATGCAAAGCGTATTGATTCTGTTGAAATATATCCGTATAAAAAATTGATTAAAGAAGGGCTTTCTAGCGTTATGGTGGCCCATTTGAACGTGCCTAGTTTAGAGTCCCAAAACAACTATCCTTCATCCTTATCAAATCATATAATTACAGATATTTTAAAAAATTCATTAGGATTTAAAGGCCTCATTATTTCAGATGCTCTTAGTATGAAAGGTGTTGCTAATTTTGATGAATCTGGAGCGATTGATTTAGCCGCTTTTTTAGCAGGAAATGATATCTTACTTATGTCAGAGAATCCAAAAATAGGAATTACCAAAATTATGAATGCTTATTATGAAGGAATGATTACTGAAGCACGTTTAGAATATTCAGTTAAGAAAATTTTAAAAGCAAAATTTAAAGTAGGATTAAATCAATATAAACCTATTGAATTACATCATTTAGTAGATGATTTAAATAGAATAAAGGATGATGTTCTGTATGAAGATATTATAGAAGACGCATTAACTATTGTAAAAAACAAAGCAAATTTATTGCCTTTAAAACGATTGGAAACTAAATCTATAGCTTATGTAAAAATGGGTGATGACAGCGGTAAGGCATTTTTTGACGAATTAAAAAAGTATGCCAAAGTTCATGAAATCAAGGCAGATAAATTAGATGAATTATTAACCCAATTGCAACCATACAATACAGTCATTATTGGGTTTCATAGATCAAATGCGAGTCCATGGAAAAACTATGAATTTTCAGATCAAGAATTAGTTTGGTTATATGAAATTGCAAGAAATCACACGGTCATTTTAGACGTGTTTGTAAAGCCTTATGTATTATCAGATTTTCATACCATTGAAAATATTGAAAGCATGGTAGTGAGCTATCAAAATAGTGAAATTGCTCAGCAAAAATCTGCACAATTAATTTTTGGAGCGTTACCTTCAAAAGGTAGTTTGCCAGTTTCTGTTGGAGAATTTTTTAAAGTTGGCGATGGAATTATAAACAATTCTATAAAAAGATTAAGCTATACCATTCCCGAACGTGTTGGAATGAGTTCAAAAAAACTTAAAAAAATAGATTCTGTAGCGCAGCATGCAATAAATAATAAAATGACTCCAGGTATTCAGTTGTTAATTGCTAGAAAAGGAAAAGTAATTTATAATAAAAATTTTGGTAAACACACTTATGAAGGTAAGGAACTTGTAACATCAAATGATATTTATGATGTAGCCTCGTTAACTAAAATATTGGGAACTTTGCCATTACTCATGGAATTAGAAGAACAAGGCATTGTATCATTAAATACTAAATTATCTGAGTTGTTGCCACAATATAAAAACTCCAATAAAAAAGATATTACTATTAAGCAAATGATGTCTCATTATGCCGAACTTACTCCTTGGATTCCATTTTATAAAGCAACTTTAGATTCAATTACAAAAAAGCCTAGTGAAAAATATTATAGGAGCGAACCTATTGGAAAGTTTAATATTCAGGTTGCTAATAATTTGTATTTAAGGTCTGATTATCAAGATACTATACAAAAACTAATTAAAGACAGTAAATTATTAACTAAGCAACAATATAAGTATAGTGATTTGCCTTATTTTATTTTAAAGAAATTTATTGAAACACATTACGACAAACCTTTGGATGAACTAGCACAAGATCATTTTTTTGAATCTTTAGGAGCCAATTTAACCATGTATAATCCGTATCATAAAATAAGTAACAAAAATATTGTCCCAACTGAGATTGATGATTATTTCAGATATCAAGAAATTCAAGGATATGTTCATGATATGGGTGCAGCTATGCAAAATGGCGTTGGTGGTCATGCAGGAATTTTTAGTAATGCCAATGATGTAGCAAAAATTATGCAGATGTATTTACAAAAAGGTTTTTATGGCGGAAAACGTTATTTAAAACCAGAAACTATTGATAAATTTAATACCTGTTATTTTTGCAATAAAGATGTTAGAAGAGGCATTGGCTTTGATAAACCACAATTAGGTAAAGATGGGCCAACTTGTGGATGCGTTTCTATGACTAGTTTTGGGCATTCAGGTTTTACTGGTACGTATGCTTGGGCTGATCCTGAAAAAGAAATTGTTTATGTATTTTTAGCCAATAGAACGTATCCTAATTCAGAACAAAATTTACTTCTTAAAGAAGGAATCAGAACAGAAATTCAACGTCTTATTTATGAGGCAATTGAAGATTAAAAACATGATGGTTTAAATACTATTTAAAACAAAAAAATTATGAAAATAGGAATAGTTTGTTATCCTACATTTGGAGGTAGTGGCGTTGTTGCTACAGAATTAGGTTTAGAACTTTCAAAACGCGGACATGAAATTCATTTTATAACCTATAATCAACCCGTTAGATTAGAGTTGTTAAGTAATAATGTTCATTATCATGAGGTAACAGTTCCCGAATATCCTTTATTTCATTATCAACCATATGAGTTAGCACTATCAAGTAAATTAGTTGATATGGTAAAACTTCACAACATTGAAATTTTACACGTGCATTATGCCATTCCACACGCGTATGCCGCTTATATGGCTAAAAAAATGCTTCAAGAAGAAGGTATTTTTGTTCCTATAGTTACAACATTGCATGGCACAGATATTACACTAGTTGGTAGCCATCCTTTTTATAAACCTGCTGTTACTTTTAGTATTAATAAGTCTGATGCTGTTACAGCAGTTTCTCAAAGTTTAAAAGAGGATACGTTGCGTTTATTTGATATTAGAAAAGAGATATCAGTCGTTCCAAATTTTATAGATTTAGATAAATATAGTAACGAATTTTCAGGTTGTCAACGTGTTATGATGGCAAAAGAAGAGGAACGTATTATTACTCATATTAGTAATCTTAGACCCGTAAAACGAGTAAAAGATGTTATTTCAATTTTTTATAATATTCAAAAGGAAATACCTGCAAAATTAATGCTGGTTGGTGAAGGTCCAGAACGTGAGTATATAGAGTTACAGTGTCAAAAACTTGGAATTTTAGATAAGGTTATTTTCTTTGGAAAAAGTAATGAAATAGATAAAATACTTTGCTATAGTGATTTGTTTTTGTTGCCATCAGAAACCGAAAGTTTTGGATTGGCTGCTTTAGAAGCAATGGCTTCAAGTGTTGCTGTAATATCTAGTAACACAGGTGGAATACCAGAAGTTAATATTCATGGAGTTTCAGGATTTTTAAGTAATGTTGGTGATGTAGATGATATGACAAAAAATGCACTATATATTTTAAAAGATAAAAAGCGTCTTGAAACCTTTAAAAAAAACGCACGCAAAGAAGCCTTAAAATTTGATCTTCACCAAATAGTACCCCAATATGAAGCTATTTATCAAGATACGCTTTCTAAATGTATGGTGTTGTAATACAATACTTATTAATAAAACCCGTTGTGCATTATGATTTAAAAGAAAAAAGTTGTTCATCTTACTGATAATCAGTAACTTGTTTTAACCACAAAACATTAATAATGAACAACTTAAATGCAAATTACGAAAGAATATTGGAAGTTTTACGAAAAA